>NZ_JBEXMY010000010.1:0-262727 GCF_040610805.1 Kribbella sp. NPDC003557 | reverse complement strand
CTCCCAGGACAACCCCCAGGCCGCCAGCGCGATCAGCGCCTAACCAGACAACGACGAATCACCAGACCTCGTACACCACTTCACAGGACTTGACCTCGATGGTGGTTTGCACGGGCGCACCGGCGAGCTTGCCCGCTGGGTAGATTCCCTGGATTGTTGGGTTGTCCGTTCGAGCACTCCATCGGACAACTTAGTGCCTCGATTGGCGGGTTGGCGACCCCAGAGCAGTCGTCCTGCGCGCTGACCTCGGCCCAATGGCCTGTCTGCGATCGCCGCCAACTCGCGCTCTGGGTAACTCCGCCACGACTTGGACGCGGGGAGTTTGGCGAGGGCCCAGAAGCGTCTAACCAGTCGGTTCTAGGATTCCCGGCCAATCTGCGACGCATGGTCAGGAAGGCGAGATTCGCTCGATTAGCTAGCGTCGCGGCGAGGAGGGCTCGCCGCTGTCGGCGAGCCCCAGTGCGACGGCATGCTTCCGCGAGCTCGCGACCGCCTCTGGCCTCGGGCTAGGTAACTTTTCGAGCCCGGTGAGTATCAAGTAGGCAGGAGTGCTACTTCGTACTGCGGCCTGAGGCCGGGTGGGGGAGTGATGGTCGACATGTCGAAACGACTCAGGACTGCCGGGCGGATGGCTGCTGCCGCTGCGCTGGTGACGGGGATGCTGTCGGCGACCGCGGGCGAGGCACTGGCAGCTGACACCGCTGTCGCCGCGGCGTGCAAGATCGAGTTCGGGTCGGTGACCGCCGGCGGCGATCACGTGCACAAGGTCGTCACGGCCGGCTCACCGCCAACGGTGCAGCAGAAGGCGCGCTACACCGACCTCTTCCCCGAGGGCCTGCCCCGGTTGAGCACCGTGTTCTTCAACGACCCCGTCGTCACCGGCTTCGGCGGCGCGTACGCCGGCCATGTGGTGATCGGCTCGGGGCTGTACGACAGCACGTACTTCCTCACTGAGTCCGGCGAGGTCGACCGGACGCAGGCACACAACTTCCGGGTCGGTGGCGGCTGGGGCGACGCCACGTTCCTCGAGACAAGCTACCCGCACGACACGAACCCGTGGGCCCTGGTCAACCACTACGCGCTGCGCTCCAACGGCACACTCACCCGCTGGGACAGCAAGGGCGGCTTCGGCTGGACCAACCCCCAGTCCGCAGGCGGCTTCTCAGCCGTCAAGACGATGGCCCTGATCAGCCAAACCGCAACGTACGACACCTTCCTAGCCACAACCCGAGGCGGCGCCCTCTACACAGTCCGCCTCCCCCTAACGTCCCCCATGAAGCCGATCGTCAAGATCGTCCGCACGTCCACCTGGCAGTCCTTCGACACCTTGATCGCCGAGAAGTGCGGCCAATACGGCACCGTCCTCCTAGCCATCGACAGGGACACCCAATCCGCCTACCTATACGCGATAGGCCACGCCAACGGCACCGCCACAGTCATCCAAGGCCTAGGCAAACTCCCTACCACCTTCACCGACCCCCTCTACTTCCGAGACACAACAGAACCCGGCACCGCCCCACTCCTCTTCGGAGAGTGACCTAAACGCCGCCAGCCACCACGCGAGCGACACCTGCAAGGCCCAGACGACTGACCGGCGCCGATCCGCACCCGGACTGCCTGTGCCTCAAGCGAGTCGCGTGTCCTGTGCTTGTTGGTCCACCGCGGGTCAGGGCCAGGCCACGCCTCCGACCCGCGGTCGTGGGGTAGGGCGGACGGGACTCGAACCCGTGACCCAGGGATTATGAGTCCCCTGCTCTAACCAGCTGAGCTACCGCCCCGTGTGCGGCAGATCGTATCTGGTGGGTGGGGGTGGGGTGTGAAACCAGGGGTGGGTCAGGGGTTTGACTGAGGGGTGGGTGGGGTGGACCGGGCATGATGGAGGCAGGTCCGGACGAAGGGAACACCGATGGGCTGGTTCATTTTCCTGGTGCTCGTGGTGGGTGCGATCGCGGCGTACAAGTACCGCGTGCCGCTGCTCGCGAAGATTACCGGTCAGCCGCAGCACCGTATCCAGCGGGCGATCGACCGGAAGAAGGGGAAGTAGGACTTCCTCCTGAGGCGTGAGGCCGGGTCCTGTGTGCTGCCGGGGTAGGCGGTGCGACGGGATCGGGCTTGTGGACGTGGTGAGGCCCTGACCGCGGGATGTGGTCAGGGCCTTCTGCTCACGTGGGTTGCTCGGGCTTGCTTGCACACCGACGGCCAGTCAGGCCCAGCTCTACGGTCTAGGCCAATATGTTGGGGCAGGCTAGTTGGGGAATTTCAGGCACCAGGCGGTGAGGGTGAGCTTGGCTGTGGTGCCCAGGTCGGTGTCGACCGGCCAGATGGTGGGGCGGTCGCCGGGGTGGCGGGCGACGGCTAGGTAGGTGCCTGAGGCTTTGTTCTCGGCGATCTCTACGGTGTTGGACCAGGAGACTGCGGCTAGGGCGGATTCGCCTTTGTGTAGGCGGATTCGGGTTGGGCCGGGGTCTCTGGCCATGTATGACGTGCCGTGGGTGATTGTTACGTTCATCGTTCGGCGGCGGGCGTTGAGGACGGTGACCTCGGGGTAGCCGTTGACGGTGATGGGGGCCGCTCGGCAGTTGGTCAGTTTCAGGACTACGGCTCGGTGGCCGAGTGCCGGTTCTACCGGGCCCACGGTGATCGAGGCGCCTGAGGGTGGGCAGGCGGGTGGGGGAAGTGGAGTCGGTGTGCGCGCCACGGTCGGGAGCCGTGGGCTCGCCGTCGGCGGTCCTCCTCCGACGGTTGCCGCGGTCTCGGTGCCGCATCCGCCTGAGATCAGCAGTACGCAGGCCAAGCCTGCCCATCCCCACCGCTTCATGCCCTTGAACCTAGCCGTCCGGAGGGGCGGTGACATGACGAAGCCGGGCTCCTGAATTGGAGGCCCGGCTGGTTGTTGCTCCCGCGACTGGACTCGAACCAGTAACCTGCCGGTTAACAGCCGGCTGCTCTGCCAATTGAGCTACGCGGGATCGGGGTCTTGCCTTGTCCTCGATCCCCGAGGACCTGAGTAGGTTAGCAGGCGGGGGGCGAACTACAAAAACGGGATTCTGGACGCTGCCGGGTCAGATTCCGAACTCGTCGCGGACCTGCCGGAGGGCGGCCTCGGCGGCGTCGACGACGCCGGGCTGGGTAGGTTCCAATCCCTTGTCCAGAACGAAGTTCCAGGTGACGGCGGCGTCGGTGGTGGCCGGGTTGCGGCGCGCGACGATGCGTACGCCGCGCTTGCCGGCCAGTGGGACGTGGCGCTGGACGACGATGCTCGCGTCCACGCGCTCGCGGAGGAGCTGGCCGAAGCGGCCCGGGTCGTCGACCTTGAGCTCGGTAGCGCGCAGCGGGGTGCCGAAGTCGGTGGTCTCGTAGACGTGCAGCACCGACGCCTCGGAGTCCCAGCCGGCGCGCTCGATCTTCTCCCAACCGACCCGGCGATCCGCGTCCGCGGAGTCCGACGGCAGGTACACCGCGGCGCGCGTGCCGGCCACCCAGCGGCCGTTGGTCAGCTGCACGGCGGCGAGGACGTCTTCCTTCCTGCCGGTCGACTGGCGGGCGGCGGCCGACACGGCCTCGCCCAGCTCGCGCGGCCAGGGGGTACGCAGGAGTCTCACACCCACATCATTCCAGTCGCTCCAAAGACTCGGTCAGGCGACGTAGTCGCGGAGCTGGGGCAGGGCGCGACGACGGAGTTGCCGGAGGGCTTCGCGTTCCAGCGCGCGAACCTTCGCCGTGGTCAGGCCTAACTGTGACGCGATCTCCTCGGGTGTGGACGGGATGTGGCCGTGCAGCCCGTACCGCCGGTGCAGCACGGTCTGGTGCAGGTCGTCGAGAAACTGCAGGTGGTGGGCGAGGTCGCGACGGAGGGCGGCGCGGAGCACGATCGGGTCGTCGTCGATCACCGGGTCGGTGTCGTCGAGGTCGAGGGTCTCGGGCTGCATCCGCCACGCCTGCGCCCGCTCGATCCGCGCGATGCTCAGGCCGGTCGCTCGCGCAAGCTCCGGTGCGGCTGGTTCGCGGCCGAGGGCCTGGGTCAGCTCCTGGCGGGCGGACGCCACCCGGGACGCGTCGGCGTACGCCTGGGCCGGCATCCGGACCAGGCGGGAACGGTCCGAGATCGCGCGGCCGATCGACTGGCGGATCCACCAGATCGCGTACGTCGAGAACCGGTGGCCGAGCCGGTGGTCGAACCGCTCGACCGCGCGCATCAGTCCGATGTTGCCCTCCTGGATCAGGTCGAGCAGCGAGATGCCCTTCCCGCCGTACCGCCGGGCGAGGGATACGACCAGGCGCAGGTTGCCCTCGATCATGCGGCGCCACGAGTGCTGCCCGAGCGCGACGACCTGGCGCAGGTCGCGCGGATCGTGCCGGCCCGGGTCGCCGCTCAGTCGGGCCGCCGCGAGCACGCCGGCCTCGATCCAGTACGAGTGCTCGTTCACCTCCTCCAGGGTCAGTAGCTCGTGCTGCCCGATGTCGCGCAGGTATGCCACCAGGGCGGTCACGTCCGCCGGTTCACAGTCCAGATCTCCCATCCCGCGCCCTTCGCCGCCGAATCTCCTTGCCCAAGAGAGTGCCGCGATTCGCCTGCCCGTGGACCGGTGACTTCGAGTATGTGGACAACTACGCGAAGTAGTGGCGGATCGGCGGCGACCTGACATGTCGGGTGATCGCCAGCCGGATCCGTAGCGGCACTCCGGCCGCCTTGACGAGGCTGTGCGGCACCGGAACGGAATCCGGAAGAAGGAGGGCCACCCCCCATGGCAACCAGAAGATCGATGCTGCTCGGCGTCGCGCTCACCGCCACCCTCGTGGTGCCCGGCAGCGCGATCGCCTCCGCCGAGCCGTCGCCGCCCCCGGCCACCGCCACGGCCGCAACCGCCGCAACCGCCGCCGACGCCGCCGACGCCGTCACCCCGGCCAACGCCGCCGACGCCGTCACCCCGGCCAAGGCCGCCACGACCGCCGGCGTGTCCCAGAAGCCCGCGGCCAAGGTCACCTTGGTCACCGGCGACGTGGTCACCGTGACGACGTCCGCCGGCAAGCCCGCGATCGCGATCACCCCGCACGCCGGCTCCGCGGCCAACTTCCGCAGCTACGCGGTCGGCGACGACGTGTACGTGATCCCGCCCGAGGCGCAGCCGCTGATCGCGTCCGGCAAGCTGGACCAGAAGCTGTTCAACGTCACCGGCCTGATCGCCCAGGGGTACGACGACGCGCGCAGCGGATCGATCCCGCTGATCGTCAAGTACTCCGGCCGGACCGCCCCGAAGACCCTCGCGCCGTCGGGGGCGACGGTCAAGCGCAACCTGCCGAGTATCCGCGGCGCAGCGGTCACCACGGCGAAGGCGAAGACGGCCACGTTCTGGGACTCGGTCGACGACGCCGGGCCGCGGCTGTCCGGGGGCCTGGACCATATCTGGCTGGACAGCAAGATGCACGCGCTGCTGGACAAGAGCGTGCCGCAGATCGGCGCTCCGGACGCCTGGCAGGCAGGGTACGACGGTACCGGCGTCAAGGTCGCGATCCTGGACACCGGCGTCGACCTGAACCACCCGGACCTGACCGGCAAGGTCGTCGCCAGCCAGAGCTTCGTGCCGGGCGAGTCGGTCCAGGACGGTCACGGCCACGGCACCCATGTCGCCTCGACGGTCGCCGGGAGCGGCGCCGCTTCCGGCGGCAAGTACCGCGGTGTCGCGCCGGGCGCGGAGCTCGTGATCGGCAAGGTGCTGTCGGACGCGGGCTCCGGCGCGCAGTCCGACATCCTGGCCGGCATGGACTGGGCCGCGCACTCCGGTGCCAAGGTCGTCTCGATGAGCCTGGGCGGACCCGCGGGGTCACGCGACGAGGACCCGCTCGTGGCTGCGGTCGACACGCTCACGGCGCAGACAGGTGTCCTGTTCACCATCGCCGCGGGTAACTCGGGCCCGGCCGACTCGACTGTCGGCTCGCCCGGCAACGCGGCCTCGGCCCTGACGGTCGGCGCTGTGGACCAGAACGACGCGGTCACGTACTTCTCCAGCCGCGGCCCGCTCGCCGAGGGCGCCCTGAAGCCCGAGATCACCGCCCCCGGCTCGGCGATCGTCGCCGCCCGCGCGGCCGGTACCAGCATGGGCACCCCGGTGGACGCCAACTACACGACGGCCAGCGGTACGTCGATGGCGACCCCGCACGTCGCCGGAGCGGCCGCGATCCTCGCCGAGGAGCACCCGGACTGGACCCCCGCCCAGCTGAAGAACCAGCTGGTCAGTACGGCGAAGACCACCGCCGAGACGTCGGTCTATCTGCAGGGCGCCGGACGCGTCGACGTCAGCCGCGCGTTCCGCCAGGAGGTGTCTGCGTCGGGTGTCGTGGACTTCGGGATGCGGCCGTTCGGCTCGACCGCTCCGGTCGTCAAGCAGCTCACCTACACCAACAACGGCGACGAGCCGATCACACTGTCGCTGGTCCAGAAGGCAGCCGGTACCGCGGTCCCGGCCGGAACCTTCCAGCTCGGCGCGGACTCGGTGACGGTGCCGGCACACGGCTCGGCCGACGTACCGGTCACGCTGACGGGCGGCACCATGGCCACCGGCTCGTACGGCGAACACGTCGTCGCAACGTCTGCCGACGGCAAGGCTGTTGTCACGACCGCCCTCGGGTTCGTGCAGGACGTGGAGCGCTTCGACGTCACGATCACTGTGAAGGACCGGGAGACGACGCCGGCCCCCTCGGCGTACGGCATGGTGTTCGTGTTCGACCTCAAGCACGCCAAGCCGGCCGACATGTACTACTTCCTGGGCACGGCGGGCACGATGACGCTCAGCCTGCCGCGGGGTGAGTACGCCTTCGAGTCGTCCACCTACCGGTTCACGCCCGACTACGGTCAGGTCCGCCAGGTCGTGTACGGCGCGGAGTCCGGTGTAGTGCTCGACACAGACCGCACGCTCACGTTCGACGGCACCAAGTCGCACCAGGTACGGCTGCAGACGCCGCTGCCGAGTCAGACCAGCCAGGTCCGCATGAGCGTGTCCTTGATGAGCGACAACACCACACTGCGGTACGAGCTGCAGTCGGACGCCCCCGGCTACACGAAGATGTGGGCGATCCCGTCCACTGGCAAGAAGGAGCTCATCGAACACAGGCTGCAGTTCTCGGCAAGCGCCCCTGAGTTGGACACACAGGTCGTCGGCCACGACTCCTTCGCGCTCACGCCGGAGTACATCGACGGCTGGGCCGGCTCTGCCCGGATCAACGGCATCAAGCTGCTCCGTGTGGTCGAGGCGGGCACCGGTCGCCTCGAGGACCTCACCGGCTCGGCGGTCCGCGGAGCGGTGGCGCTGGTGAAGCGGAGCGACGCAGTCAGCATCGGCCAGGTCATTGCGAACGCGGCTGCCGCTGGTGCGGCCGTAGTGATCATCTACAACGACACACCGGGCGACTGGGGCACTGCGATCTACCGGACGGCCCCGACCGCGATTCCCGCGCTCTCGCTGTCCAACGAGCAGGGTGTCAAGCTGGCCGCCAGGGCCGCTCGCGGTGACGCCATGCTGCTGTTCCGCGGTACGGCCGTATCGCCGTACAGCTACGAGGTCCTGAAGTCCCAGGTGGGTATCCAGGCGACCCAGCAGTACCAGGCCGATCCGAGGGAGCTGGCAACGGTCGACAGCAGCTTCCACGCGTCGACGCCCACGCTGGGCGGCTACGCGCGGTACCTGATCTCGGACAAGCAGACCTTCGTCGTGATGACGCTGAAGCGGTCGACGATGCCGCGCAAGACGACCGAGTACGTCACCGGCGGCGTGCGGACCTGGGAGTTCGTGTCGGCGGCCGGCATCTGGGAGCCGATGGGCGGGTCGTACCAGACCGTGCCGACGGTCCTGCAGGCCGGCCAGAAGACCAGCCGGGCCTGGAACAAGGCCGTGGTCCGCTCGGCGATCACCCCGAACCACCCGGACGGCGCCGTCCGCATCGGTGACCTCGGCGGTACGGACGTCGCCTCGCTCCTGGACACCGGGGCCGGGCAGTGGTTCACGCTGCCGAGCAACCTGGACAAGTCGGTGACCACGGTCTACCGCGACGGCCAGTTGCTCGGCTCGGCACCGGCCAGCTCGGTGGCGTTCCCGATGGTGCCGCAGGCGGCGACGTACAAGCTCGTCCTCGACGTCACCAAGAACCAGCCCTGGTGGACGACGTCGACCAAGGCCAGCACCGCCTGGACGTTCCGGTCGGAGCACACCGACCGGAGCCTGCTGCCGGTCATGTCGATCGACTACGACCTGGACGTCGCGCTCGACAACAGCGTGCAGGCCGGTCGGGCGGTCACCCTGGGCCTCGGCTTCCGGTACCCGAAGGGGCTCGCAGCTCCGAAGCTGCGGGAGGTCAAGCTGTCGGCCTCGTACGACGACGGCGTTACCTGGACCCAGGTGCCGGTAACCGCTACCGGGACCGCAACCGCACAGGGTGTCCTCACGAGCCCGCGGAACACCAACGGGTTCGTCACGCTGCGGGTCCAGGCCACGGACGTCGACGGCACTGCCGTCGAGCAGACCGTGACCCGGGCGTACCGGCTGCGCTGACTGCGACGGGTGCCCCTACCCAGGACAGGGTGGGGCACCCCCGCGGTCACGGCGCGATCAGTCCCGAGCGGGCGGCGTACCAGGCCAGTTGCATGCGGCTGTCGGTGCCGGACAGCTCCATCAGCCGCTTGATCCGCCGCTGCACCGTCCGCTCGCTGGTGCCGAGCTTGCCGGCCGCCGACTTGTCCGGCATCCCGGACAGCAGGTAGGTGAGCAGCCTGATGTCGAAGTCGTCCCACGCCGGGCCGCCTTCGACGAGGTTGGCGGCGCTGAGACGCAGCGGGGTCGCCAGCTGCCAGACCCGTTCGAACAGGTCCACCAGCAGCCGGACCAGGGACTGCCCGCGAACCAGCAGGAAGCCCGGCTCGATCCCTGCCTGGTCCGGCAGCATCGGTAGCAGCACGATCCTCCGGTCCATGATGATCATCTTGCTCGGCAGCTCGTTGACGATCCGGATCTGGTACCCGCCGTCCAGGAATCGTCCGATCTCCGCCGGCGTCCGCGGGTCGTCGAGCG
Organism: Kribbella sp. NPDC003557; assembly: GCF_040610805.1. Taxonomy (NCBI): domain Bacteria; kingdom Bacillati; phylum Actinomycetota; class Actinomycetes; order Propionibacteriales; family Kribbellaceae; genus Kribbella; species Kribbella sp. NPDC003557. Next base: position 253,668 of record NZ_JBEXMY010000010.1, on the reverse strand, counting down.
CGGCCCGCTCGTAGACGTAGCGGTACGACGGGACGTCCGTCGTGACCTCGAGGTCGCCGTCCAGCACGTACGGCGGGCGGAAGAACGCGAGCAGCTCGTGTTTCGCGCCCCGCTCGATGTTGTCCACCCACGTCGCCAGCTCCTCCGGCGTGGTCAGCGCCTCGACCTCGCTCATCGTCGACGCGGCGCCGGTGCGGTACACGTCGACGAGCTCGGACAGCCGGCGTTGCACCAGCTGCAGCGTGCTCTGGTGCTGGACGACGAGGGTTCCGAGCCCGACGTCCGGCGGTACGGCGTTGAAGAGGCCGGACTCGTCGCCGGTCACGAGTCCGAGCTCGGACAGCCGGGTCAGCGCGCTGGCGACGCTCTCGCACGGCAGCTGCGCCGCGGAGCTCAGGTCGGCGGCCGTGGCCCGGCGCCGCCGGAGCAGCTCCACGTAGACGGCTTCCTCCTGCTGACCGATTCCCAGCCCCTGCAACATCCTCGCCCCACCCTCCCGCGCGCACGGAATTCCTGGCGGGACGCTACCCCGAACCGGCGAGTGATCCGACCTCTTGTCTCATGTATAGGCGCGCAGACCGCTGAGCAGACCCTCGTGGAACGGGTTGGCGTCGACCGTGTCGAACCAGTCCGGGCCGGTGGTCAGCGGCTCCAGCGGCGGAATGGTGACCGGCTCCGGCGGGCCGGCGCGGTTGAACTCGTCACCGACCTCGGGCGCCGGCATGTCGGGCAACAGCACGAACGAGTCGGCCAGCGCCGTGCCGTCCCCGTCTGCAGCGAGCGCAGCGAAGGTGACGGCGGCCCGCGCGGAGGCCCCGGCGGGGTCGCTGCGGATCTTCTCCAGGTCCGCGACGACGGTCTTCCAGGTCACGGCCGGATCGCCGTAGTCGATCGCGCGGGACAGCCGTCCGACCCGGATCGGCGTCGCCGTCGGGGCGAGCGGGGTCATCAAAGACCGGAGGCCGTAGCGCGCACGGCCGCCGACAACGACCAGCCTGATGTCGGGCTCGGTCGCCTCGATGATGCTGCGGTACGTGCCGCCGGCAGCCCGGCGTACGACGACCAGGTCGGCGAGCGCGCCGCGTTCGAGCCGGCCGATCGGGCGCGGCCAGACCCCGGACAACGCGTCACCGGGATTCGACGTGACCATCCGGACCAGTTCCTCGTCGGTGAAGACCGGGTGTTTCTTGTTCCACAGGTCCGCGACCTTCAGCTCCCACAGGACATTTCGCGTCCCGGACGGACCCCAGTCCGACCCCAGGCACAATCGCACCCCGGCGGAGTGAGCAGTTTTCACGTCCGCCGTTGCCCCGTACAACCACAGGTTCGAGAACGGCGACCACACCAGACTCGAATTCCCGGCCTTCATCGCGGCGAAGTCGTCGGCATTCAGCGCAGCCCCGTGAATCGCGACCAGTTGCGGTTTCACCACCCCGGCATCGGCCAGCAGCCGGAACTCCGAGCGGAGTTTCGGATCCGATCCCTCGGCCGAATGCGCGATGAATCCGCGGCCCGCCGCCACCGCGGCGACATACGGCGCCAGCGCGGCCGCGTCGTCGGCGACCAGGGTGCTGACCCGGATGAAATCGTCGTGGGTGCCGAGTTTCTCGGAGTCGATGTTGCGGATCAGGTCGTTGTCCGGCGGTACGGCGCCGCGCGGGTTCCCCTGGATCGACGTCGTACCGCCGACGATCGCCCGCGTCTCGACGTACCGGAGCAGCGCCCGGCCCGCGGTGGCGCCGAGCAACCTGGCCGGCTGGCTGATCTGAGCGCTGTACGTCGGTGCGCGGCCCCACTGGTTGTGCGAGGTCCACGGAACGGTGCGCGAAGGCTCCGTCCACAAGGGCAGACTGTTGTACATCAAGTGATTGTGCAGATCGATCAACCCCGGGCAGATCAATCCGCCCGCGGTGATCCGCGGCGCATTCCCGAAACCGGCCGGCTCCGGGTCCGACGGCGTGACCGCCGCGATCAGGCCGTCGTCCCCGACGTACACCGCGCCGCCGGAAAGAACTGTCCCGTCCGGTCGCATCGTCACCACGGTTCCACGCAGTACGAACATCGCCCACCCTCCCGTAGAATTCCCCGTGCCGCCCCTGAACATGAGCGTATCGCCGAGGGGGAGGTTTGTTCGATGGGGGAATTCGATCCGGGTCCGCCGGCCACCGTGGCGCGGCACCTGGCGAAACTGCCGAGCTACGCCGATTTCCGGGAATTGTTCTGGTACGACTGGGGGCCCGTCTTCTACCGCGGCCGGCTGAACCGCACGGCCCGGCTGCTCGCGATCGCGTCCGATCCCGGGCCGACCGAACGGATCGCCGGCCGCACGCTGGTCGGCGACGCCGGGCAACGCGTGCAGGGCTTCCTGCACAAGCTCGGCCTGACCCACAGCTACGCGCTCGTCAACGCGTATGCGTACGCGTTGAGGCCGTCCCGCGCCCAGCAGGCGGCACCGTTGCTGTCACGGCCTGACCAGCTCGGCTGGCGCAACACGCTGCTGGATCTGATCATCGGCCCGCAACTGCAGGCGATCGTCGCGTTCGGCACCCAGGCCCGCGCGGCGGTGCAACTGTGGGACGACAAGCCGGACGTCCCGGCGTTCCAGGTGCCGCATCCGTCGAGCCGCAACGCCAAGGCGCTGGTCGACAGCTGGCGTGAGGCTGTCTCGGACCTGCGCGTGATCGTCACTCCGGACCCGGACGGCGACAACGGCGTACCCAACTACGGCCCGAAGTTCAGCGAGTCCGACTACAGGCCGATCCCGCCGCGGGACCTGCCGTTCGGCGTACCGCCGTGGCTCGGCGACGACGCGTGGGGACGCAAGGACAAGCCACGCCACAACAACAGCGTCGAACGTCCCGGGACCGACCTGCTGAACACTCTCGTCTGGAGGGCGCCGAAGCTCGGCTGACGTTGTCCCCGGCGGGCGCTACCTTGGTCGGATGCGAGTCGCCACGTGGAATGTGAACTCGGTCAAGCAGCGGATGCCGCGGCTGCTGGACTGGCTCGACGAGCGGCAGCCGGACGTCGTGTGCCTGCAGGAGACGAAGCTCGCGGACGACGCATTCACGAAGCTGCTCGGTGACGAGCTGACCGGCCGCGGCTACGAGATCGGCCTGTACGGCGAGCTCCAGTGGAACGGTGTCGCCCTGCTGTCCAAGGTCGGCCTCGAGGACGTGGTGACCGGCGTCGCCGGCGCGCCCGGCTTCCCGAACCCCGAGGCCCGCGCGGTCGCGGCGACGTGCGGCGGTGTCCGCATCCACTCGCTCTACGTTCCCAACGGCCGCGTGGTGGACTCCGACCACTACCAGTACAAACTCGCCTGGCTCGCGGCGCTGACCGAGGTCGTCGCCGGCGGTCCGGCCGATCAGATCGTCTGCGGTGACATGAACATCGCGCCGACCGACGCCGACGTGTTCGACCCGGCGGCGTATGTCGGCGAGACGCACGTGACCGCGCCCGAGCGACAGGCGCTCGCGGACCTGATGGCCGCGAAGGACCTGCACGACGTCGTCCGCGACCGGTGGCCGGACAACCGCATCTTCAGCTACTGGGATTACCGCGCCGGCATGTTCCACCAGGACCTCGGCATGCGGATCGACCTGATGCTGGCCACCGTTCCGGTCGCTGAGCGGGTCAAGGCCGCGTGGATCGACCGCAAGGCGCGCAAGGGCACCGGCCCGAGCGACCACGCCCCGGTGATCGTCGACCTGGACACCGCGCCGGACGGCGACATCGGCCCGGTCGTGCCACCGCCGTCCGCGCCGCGGATCGCGCGGAAGAGGACCACCAAGCTTCCGCAGAGCCGCTGACATGCGGCGCCTCGCTGCGGTCGCGATCCTGGCCGGAGTGCTGATGGCGGCAGGAGCTGCCTGCAAGGACGAGAAGTCGGCGGCGCCGCCGCCGATGGCGTTGTCCAAGGTGGAGGTGGGCCAGGCGGAGCCCGTCGTCCTGGCTGCGCACGGCACCGAGCTGTTGGTGGGTTTGCGGCATCGCGGAGCGAAGGTCGTGCCCGAAGCACGCATCCTCCGGAACGGCCAGTGGACGTCGATCCCGGTGAAGCCGAATCCGGCCAGCCCGTATGCGTTCGAGGCGATCTGGTACTCGATCGCGTACGACGGCAAGCAGCTCCTCGCCCTCGGTGGTGCCTCCGGTGGTGCGCACTCCAACACCCGCTGGACGGTCTGGACCGGCACACCGCAGACCGGGCTCGTCGAGCATCCGCAGAACTTCTGGACGTTCGGCGGCCAGACCGCCGGCGACCTGTTCAGCGCCGTCCTGACCCCGAGTGGCGGCGCGCTCCTCGGCACCTGGGGCGGCGTCGAGACCGGCAACGACGCGATGGTCTGGCTGCCGCAGAAGGACGGCAAGTGGACCCGGCAGGACCCGACGAAGACGGCCCTGCAGAGTACGTCGTCGCTCCTGGTCGGCCCCGGCTTCGGTACGACGCTCGGCGACAGCATCGTGCTCGTCGGCTCGCAGGTCCGGCTCGCGCCCAACACCGTCGCGCAGGAGGCCGCCGTGTGGCGGTCCACCAAGTTCAACCAGGGCTGGACCCGGATCCCGCTGCCCGGGCCCGGCAACCGCAGCCAGGCCAGCACCGCGACCTGCGCGAAGGACTGCGTCATCTCCGGGTACGTCGACGGCAAGCTCGCGATCTGGCAGCTGGACGCCTCCGGGACGGCGAAGCGGCTGCAGGGCGTGCCGTCGGTGCCGGTGGGGGACAAGGACAAGCTGCCGCCGCCGATCGTCGACGGCGGCAAGGTCGTCCAGGTCGTTGCTCAGGACAACAAGGTCAAGGTGCTCACCGGCCAGGACGGGCAGTGGACCGTCCAGGAGACGCAGGGACCGCAGGGTCTGGTGACCGACGCCGTGCTGATGCCGGACCACAAGCTCTATCTGATCGCCGGCGCCTCGTTGTGGCAGACCACTCTCAGCTGAGCAGACCCTTCACGTACGCCGCCTGACCCGAGTGCTGCGCGCAGTCGTCGATGACGCTGACCAGTCGCACGCCGAGCGTGACCGGCGGATTCCACCGGCGGTCGACGATCCGGTCCAGACCTTCGTCGGTGACGGTGCGCAGGAACTCCGCGGTCCGCGCGTGCACGGCGTCGTAGTACCCGAGCAGCTGGTCCGCCGAGAGCTGCACCAGCCCGACCTGCTCGGAGCCGTGCCCGTACCCGGTGTCGGCCGCGTCGAACGGCAATCCGAGCCGCTCGAACCACCCGTCGGCGGTGTAGACCTGCTCATACCCACCCGCGTCCGCCAGGTGGTCGTCCTGCACCCGGGTCAGATGCCAGACCAGCCAGGCGATCGAGTTCGCCGAGTCACCCGGCCGCGTCGCGAGCGTCTTGTCGTCCAGCCCACCCACGACGTCGTGCAGCACCTCCTGCACCCGGCTGTGTGCGTCGAGGAGTAGTTCACTTGTCTTCATACCCGCCACCGTAGTCTTCGCCTCAGACAGTTCGATGAGAGGGAGCAATCGTGGAATATCGCACTCTCGGCACCAGCGGCGCCGTCGTTTCGACGTATGCGCTCGGCACCATGACGTTCGGCAACGAGACCGACGAGACCGGGGCGCACGCGCAGCTGGACCGGTACGTCGGGGCGGGCGGCAACTTCGTCGACACCGCCGACGTGTACAACGCGGGGGTCTCCGAGGAGATCATCGGCCGCTGGCTGGCGAAGAAGAGCGGCGACGTCGTGCTCGCGACGAAGGGCCGGTTCCCGACCGGTGACGGGCCGAACGACGTCGGTACGTCCCGCCGGCACCTCCGCCAGGCGCTGGAGGCGTCGCTGCGCAGGCTCGGTGTCGACCACGTCGACCTGTACCAGCTGCACGCGTGGGACCCGATCACGCCGCTCGACGAGACGCTCAGCTTCCTCGAGGACGCCGTCCGGGCGGGCAAGATCTCGTACGGCGGTCTGTCGAACTTCACCGGATGGCAGCTGCAGAAGGCGTGCGACCTGATCGCGCATCGCGGGTGGTCGCGGCTCGTCACGCTGCAGCCGCAGTACAACCTGCTGGTCCGCGAGATCGAGTGGGAGATCGTGCCGGCCGCGCAGGACAACGGGCTCGGCCTGCTGCCGTGGTCGCCGCTCGGCGGCGGCTGGCTGACCGGGAAGTACTCGTTCGACGAGGAGCCGGCCGGCGCGACGCGACTCGGCGAGAACCCGGACCGCGGCGTCGAGTCCTGGTACCGGCGCAGCCGCAACCAGCGGGTCCGCGACGTGGTCGACGCGGTCCGCGAGATCGCCGGGGCCCGCGGTATCTCGATGGCGCAGGTCGCTCTCGCCTGGCTGGTCGACCGGCCCGCGGTCACGTCGGTGATCCTCGGCGCCCGCACCATGGACCAGCTCGACGACAACCTCGCGGCCGCGGACCTGCACCTGACCGCGGAGGAGACCGCGAAGCTCGACGAGGCCAGCGACCCGGGCGCGGCGGACTATCCGTACGGCGGCCCCGGCGTCGCACAACGCGACCGCCCGATCGGCGGCGGACGCGCCTAGCGCTCGACCGCGGCACGCAGCGCGGAGTACGAGGCGACCAGCGCACGCCGCTCGCTCGCGAGCAGCGGGTCGTCGCGATGACGCCCGGCCCGGACCCACTGGTCCGACAGGGCCATCGCCTCGACCCGCTTCCGCGCCGCGTGCCGCACGGTGTCCCGCTCGACGCAGAACACGTAGGCGTACAGCTCGGCGAGGGCGTCGACGATCTGCTCCCGGGTGACGTTCTGGTCGTGCTGGTGCGCGCGATGCACGCGCCACCACTCGACTTCCAGGCGCGCGGCCTCGACCGGCTCCAGCGACAGCGTGCCGGACAGGGCAACGAGTTCGTAGAAGCGGCGCATGTACGCGCGGGCCGCGTCCGGCTGGTTGTCCGGGTACGGCGACCACACCTGGTTGGCGCGCAGTACATACCAGGCTGCGGCGAGTGTCCGCAGCGGCGGCATGCCGAACCCGGCGGCCACCATGCCGACCGCGGCCACCAGGAACCGGCCCCACTCGTGCCGGTAGTACGCGGCCCAGGCGTCCGTCTCGCGGTTGCCGACCACCACCGGATCAAAGGACAGTGGACTGGTGCGCATGTTCCCCCCTGAGGACATCCGATGACCGATGCTAGTCCGATCGCCGACGTCGTGGCGCGGATGCGGCAGCGGCTCGACGCGTTGCCGGACGAGCCGGCCGCTCGCCGGCACTTCCTCGGAACGTACCTGCGGACGACCGAGGCGGTGGGCCGGGCGATCGATCAGGCGCGGTTCGAAGACCCTGAATGGGTCGAGGTCTGGGACGTCCGGTTCGCCGAGCTGTACCTGCAGGCGCACGACGCCGACCTGGCTGTCCGGGCGGATGGCGGGACCGTCAGCGTGCCGCGACCCTGGCGCCTGGCCTTCGACGCGCCGCCTGATCTGCCGGCGCTGGCGCACGTGCTGCTCGGCATCAACGCGCACGTGAACTACGACCTGCCGCAGGCACTGCTCGCGGTGATCAGCGACGACGACTTCCTGGATCCGCGGTTGATGGACCGGCGCCGGCGTGATCACGAGCGGATCGACGGAGTCCTCGCCGAGCGGGTCGCGGCGGAGGACGGCGAACTCGCGGCGACCGGGCCGCGCAGTCTGGTCGACCGGGTCCTCACACCGCTCAACCGGCTCGCGTCACGACGTTTCCTGCGCGAGTCCCGCCAGAAGGTCTGGCACAACACGGTCGAGCTGCAGCACGCTCGCGTCCAAGGAACCTACGAGACACGGTTGGGTGAGCTGGAGGTGCTGAGCGCGGCGAAGGTTGCCGATCTGCTCCGGCCGGGTCAGGTACTCCTGCGGCTGGCCGTGACCGGCTTCGGCGTCACCCTGCCGCCGGTCTAGCTCGGGAGCACCCCGGACCAGACCACGCCGAGCGCCAGACACGCCAGCGTGACCAGCCCGAAGACTCCGACCCACATCAACGCCGGTACGCCGGTGAGGCGCCGGAGCTGATCCGCGTCGGAGCTGCGCCCCTGGCCGCGTCGCCGCGAGTACTGCAACTCCAGCACGGCACGCGGCGCGGCCAGCAGCAGGAACCAGGTGAGCAGATGCGCGAACGCGGACTGCACCGACGGCGAGCCCCACCACGACACGCTGAACACCAAGCCGCCGAACACCAGCACCGACCACAACCCGAACAGGTTGCGGATCTGGAGCAGCAGGATCACCAGCGCCGCCAGCAGTCCCCACAGCAGGGCGACGGCGTACCCGCGGCTGAGGACGAACGCCGCGGCCAGACCGAAGAGCGCGGGGCCGGGGTAGCCGGCCAGCAGTACGGCGATCATGCCGCCGCCGGTCGGCTTGCCGCGCGACACCGTGACCCCGGACGTGTCCGAGTGCAGGCGGATCCCGGACAGCTTGCGACCGACCAGCGCGGCGATCAGTCCGTGGGCGCCCTCGTGCGCGATCGTGACGACCTGCCGCGTGTACTTCCAGATCGGGCGCCACGCGATCAGCAGCAGCGCGACGACGCCCGTACCGATGACCAGTCGCAGTGACGGCTCCGGCTGAACCGACGTGATGTTGTCCCAGAACTCCTTCACCCGCCCATCCTTGCAGGCGGGTGGTCGACCGCTAGGGAAAGGGGATGTGCACCGTCACGCGTTCCCGCAGTTGCTCGCTGATCAGCCACAGCTCACCGGTCGCCGGCCAGTACGACAGGTTCTCGGTGTTCTTCGGCGCTTTGGTCCAGACCGTTGTCGAGTCCCCGCCGACGCCGCGATGCAGGCAGCTCGGGTAGTCGATCCCGTCCCCGATGTTCCCGGCGTACTCCGGGCACACGCCGGTGATCACGAAGTTGTTGTCGTACGACGTCGCGCCCTGCATACCCCACACCGGCGAGTTGAAGGCCTCGACCGCGTGGACGGCGCCGTCCGATCCCGCCCGCGGCAGCCCGGACGACTCGTCGAGCGGCCAGCGCACGATCCGGCCGCCGCCGCGCTCGGTGTGCTCGACCGCGACGAACGATCCGCTCCCGCCGTGGTCGATCCCGAGCGACGCGAAGCACGGCTTGGTCCCGGTCGTGTTCGCGCAGCCGCCGCCGGCGTACCAGTAGGCGCCGGTCTGCGGCAGCGCGAACGCGTGCCAGCGCGCGTGATACTTGCCGTCGGCACCTAGTCCGACCTCGCCGGTGCCGGTGTCGGTCCGCCAGATGTGCCGCAGGTCGAACACCCGCAGGACCGATCCGCCGGTCGCCACGACGAGCATGGTGCCGGACCAGAACAGCCCGTGTCCGTGCCCGGCGATCGCCTGGAAGTTCCCGTCCGCCGTCGGCTCGACCAGCAGCACATGCCGGTACTTGAGCGTCGCCAGGTCCAGGAACGACACCCGGATCGCCGAGTCGTCGCTGTTGTGCCAGGTCGCGACGACGACCCGGCGCGCCCCGCCGGCCGGTTGCGCGTCGCCGGATCCGCTCACGCCCTGGGGGATCCAGACGTTCTCGTCGTCGTCCTCGCCGTCCTGCCAGCAGAAGCCTTGCGGGTCGAGGGACGCGTTCAGGTACGTCGGATGGCATAGTTGGCGGCCGGTGCGGTTGGACGCGGCGAGCACCTCGGTGACGCCGACCGGCGCGAGCTGCGGCTTGGTCTCGAGTTGGGCGATGCGCGCGGCGTACGTCGCGAACGTGTCGCCCGAGACGAGCTGGAATCCGCTCGCGTCGATGCGTGGAAAGGTCGCCGCCGCCTGCGCCGGCGAGGGGACACACACGCCGATCAGGAGGGCGGCCGTCAAGAACAAACGGCTGATCCGCATGTCTCGATAATGATTGACAAGTCGGTGGCCTGCCCGGCGGGACGGCGTGGCGTTGACATCGCCTGGTCCGCGGACCACGGTGGAAGGATCGCGGCCCGGGGAGGTGCCGCCGCATTGGGGGGAAGATGTCTCAGCCACGCACGATCAAGAGCACACCGAAGCCGACCACGGCCAAGCGAACGACCGCACGCCGCCGCACCGCCGCCACAACCACCAGGACGACCGCCGGCAAGACCACCGCAGTCAAGACCACGGCCGCGACCACCACTGCCGCGAAAACCACCGCCACCAAATCAACTGCAGCGAGAGCCACCGCCGCCAAGACCACTACAGCCAAAGGCATGGCAGCGAAGACCCGGGCAGCGAAGACCCAGGCAGCGAAGACCCAAGGTGCGCAGGCAGCCGCGGCGGCCGCCGTTCCGCTCGGCGACTTCCTCGACTCGGCCGGCACCCTGACACTCGACCAGCGCAGACTCCTCGTGGACCAGGCCCTTCTGCTGCTGAGCGAGAACTACGTCCACCTGCCGCTGAAGGTCGCGATGCACGCCGTGAACCCGCTGCAGCGGCTGCGCGTGATGCGCGCCCGGATGGCGCGGCTGACGCCGGACACGATGGGGGAGGAGTGGTTGTTCCATCGCGAGATGTCGAGCATCTTCCACTCGGTCCGCGACCTGCACACCAACTACCTGCTGCCGGTCCCGTTCGCCGGGAAGATCGCGTTCCTGCCATTCATGATCGAGAAGTGCTACGACGCCGCCGGTGACGAGCACTACCTGATCACCCGGACCGTCACCGGCTACCAGGCGCCGCAGTTCGGCCCCGGCGCCGAGGTGACGCACTGGAACGGTACGCCGATCGCGCGCGCCGTCGCGCTGAACGGCGCCGTCTTCGCCGGGAGCAACGACGCCGCGAACCTGGCCCGCGGACTGGAGTCGCTGACGCTGCGGCCGCTCGTCATCCAATCGCCGCCGGACGAGGACTGGGTGACACTGACCTACCTCGGCCTCGACGGGTCGAAGCAGGAACTGCGCGAGCAGTGGAAGGTCGCCACGAACCTGCCGCCGATGACCGACCTGGACGCGATCAGCGTGGCGTCGGCGTCGATGGGGCTCGACCTCGACTCCGACGAGAAGGCCCGCGCGAAGAAGGCGCTGTACGTCCGCGAGGTCGTCGAGCTCGAACGCGGCCGCAGTTCGGCCGAGCTGGCCGCCCCGGCGGCGGTCGCCGGTGCGGACGTGCCGACCACGATGCCCGGGGTGTTCCGGGCCCGCGAGGTGGTCACGCCGTCCGGGACCTTCGGGCACCTGCGGATCTTCACGTTCAGCGTCCAGGATCCGGTGGCGTTCCGCGACGAGTTCGTCCGGCTGGCCGCGGCGCTGCCGCAGAACGGCCTGATCGTGGACGTCCGGGACAACGGCGGCGGGCACATCTTCGCCAGCGAGTTCACCCTGCAGACGATGACGCCGCGGCGGATCGCGCCGGAGCCGGTGCAGTTCGTCAGCACGCCGCTGAACCTGCGGCTCTGCCGCCGGCACCGGGACAACCCGGCGGGCATCGACCTCGGCCCGTGGTTCGACTCGCTCGACCTGGCGATCGAGACCGGCGCGCAGTTCTCGGCGGCGAAGCCGATCACCCCCGAGGACGGCGCGAACGACATCGGGCAGACCTATCTCGGGCCGGTGGTGCTGATCACCGACGCCCGGGTCTACTCGGCCACCGACATCTTCGCGGCCGGGTTCGCCGACCACGAGATCGGCACCATCCTCGGCGTCGACGACAACACCGGCGCCGGCGGCGCGAACGTCTGGACGCACGGCCTGCTCGCCACGCTGCTGAACGAGCCGCCACCGCCCGACGAGACCTCGCCGTACGTCGCGCTGCCGAACGGCGCGAACCTGCGGGTCGCGATCCGGCGCACCCTGCGGGTCGGCAAGCTGGCCGGAACGCCGGTCGAGGACCTCGGCGTCAAGCCGCAGGAGACCCACAAGATGACCCGGGACGACCTGCTCGAGGGCAACGTCGACCTGCTGAACCGGGCCGGTGAGCTGCTCGCCGCGCAGCCGGTCCGGCGGCTGGACCTGGAGACCTCGTTCAGCGGCACGACGCTCACCGTCGCGATCGATGCCCAGGGCATCGACCGGGTCGACCTGTACGTCGACGACCGGCCGATCAGCTCCGAGGACCTGACCGGCCCGGTGAGCATCGACATCCTCGAGGTGAACCACGGCCAGCTGCTCCGCGCGGACGGCTACGACGCCGGCCAGCTTGTGGCGTCGCGCCGACGGACCGTCTAGGAGGCGGACGTCGGGCACTCACCAACCTCCCGCCAACGGCGCCCCGCCCGCCTGGACGAGCGTGGCGCAGCCCGCTTCGGGCGGGTTGGTGAGTGGTGGGCGTCCGCTAGGTTCGACGTATGCCGACTCTCCGCTTGACCGCTGAGGAGCGAGCGATGCTCGGCGGCCGGGTCGGGGAGGGCGTCGCGCTGGCGATGCGGGTGATCGTCGGGCAGGCGCGGATCTCGGACGCGCCGCGGCTGGTCGGCATCACGTCGGCGCACGTCGACTCGTGCCTGTACCACGGTCAGGTCAGCCTCGACTTCGCGCATCGACTGGTCGAGCTGGGCGCCCGCGTGCGCGTCCCGACCACGCTGAACGTCGGCTCGACGGACCTCATCCATCCGGGCCTGGTCCGCGACCAGGCGCTCGCGTCGACGGGGCGGGAGCTGATGGCGGCGTACGTCGAGCTCGGGTGTACGCCGAGCTTCACCTGTGCGCCGTACCAGCTTCCGCAGCGGCCCGGACCGGGCGAGCACATCGCGTGGGCGGAGTCGAACGCGATCGTGTTCGCGAACTCGGTGCTCGGCGCGCGGACGGATCGGTACGGCGATTTCCTGGACATCTGCGCGGCGATCACCGGACGAGCGCCGTACGCCGGGTTGCAGACGCCTGAGGCGCGGCGGGGAACCGTGGTGTTCGACTGCCGCTCGCTGGGTGAGTTCACCGAGCTGACGTACCCGCTGCTGGGGCATCACATCGGATCGGTGGTCGGAGCCGGGATCCCTGTTCTGCTTGGGATTCCGCCCGAGGCGAGTGAGGACGACCTGAAGGCTCTCGGCGCGGCGGCCGCGTCGGCCGGGGGAGTCGCGTTGTTCCACGCGGTCGGCGTCACTCCTGAGGCACCGACCTCGGTCGACGGCCTGCCGGTCCGGGTGGTCGACGTGGAGACACTGCGACGTGTCCGGCGGGAGCTGTCGGCGGACATCGCTGAGCTCGATGCGGTGAGCGTCGGTACGCCGCACGCGTCGTACGCCGAGTGCGTCCGCCTCGCCGATCTCGTCGTGGGCCTGCCTTTGAAGCTGCCGTTCTACGTGTCGACCGCTCGCTCGACACGGAACCGACTGGCCGAGGACGGCGTACTGCGGGTGCTGGAGGCGGCGGGCGTGTCGGTCGTCGTCGACACCTGCACGTATGTCACTGCGATCCTGTCGCCCGCCTGGAAGACCGTGATGACGAACTCGGGCAAGTGGGCGCACTACGCGCCCGGCAACATCAACGTCCGCGCGATCCTAGGCTCGCTCAGCGAGTGTGTGGCGTCGGCCCGCGCCGGCCACGTGGTGCTCGACGCATGATGATCCACGGCCGAACCCTGCACCCCGGCAGCGCGACCGGTACGCCGATCCGCCTCACCGCGCCGCTGTCCTTCTGGGGTGGCACGGACGAGCAGGGCCGCATCGTCGACGCGCATCACCCGCAGTGCGGCGCCGTGCTCACCGGCCGGATTCTGCTGATGGAGTCCGGCCGCGGCTCCAGCTCCGCGTCCAGCGTGCTGGCCGAGCAGATCCGCGCCCGGACCGCCCCTGCGGCGATCGTCCTGGCGCGCCCGGACCCAATCATCCCGCTCGGAGCCCTCGTCGCCGCCGAGCTGTACGACCTCGACCTGCCCGTCGTCGTCGCGCCGTACGACGCCGTACCCGACGACGTCCTACTGCACGTGTCCGCGACCCCGGGCCAGGCGGCGATCACCTGGTGATCGCATCAGGACGGCAGTGGCGGCGAATAGGACCGCGCACGCGGTGAGCGCGAGCGGGAGCGTGGTCAGCCCGGCGATCGCGGAGACGGCGAGACCGCAGACGATCTCGCCCAGGTACTCGAGCTGGGCCAGGAACGAGTGCGTGGTGGCGCGGACGTCCGCGGTCGTACGGGCGTTGACCCAGATCGTGCTGATCACCCGGGTGAGCGGTGTGACGATGCCGTTCAGCAGAACGACGGCGACTGCGCCGACGAGCGGATCCCAGGCGAACGCGAGCAGCAGCATCGCGAACACCCCGACGACGGCGGCCAGTGCGTAATCGATCCCCGCGTGGGTGCCGTTGAGCCGCCTCGCGACGAGCCGGAGGACGACGGCGCCGACCACCAGGCCGGCCACGCCGAGTGCGGTGAACCAGATGACCGGGTCCGGCGCGGTCGGCATGCCCAGGTCGAGAAGCTGCTTCTGGGTCAGGCGTCCGGCGGCATCGGAGGCGCCGTTGACGAGGAAGGTCGCGGCGAAGATCAGCAGGATCGCACGGCTTCGGCGTACCAGCGTGACGCCGCGGCGGAACGTGCCCCAGGACGCCGACCAGCGCGCGGTCCGGGTCGGGACGAAGTTGTGCTCGGTGAAACGCAAGCCGACGTACAGGGCCAGCGCCATCATCGCCGCGCCCGCGATCACGATCGTCACGTCCCGCCGGGTCGCCCAGGCGAGCAGGCCGAGCCCGACGAGCCCGGTCGCCGCGCCGGTCAGCTGGGCTCGGGCCGCCCGTGCGAGGACGAGGTTGATGCGGCCCGGGTCGTCCAGTTCGTCGGTGATCAGCGCGACGTCGGACCCGCTGGCGAACGTCCACGAGATTCCCCACAGCACCTGCGTCGCGAGCAGCGCGGGGAACGACTCGGACAGGCCGGTCGCGAGCATCGCCGTACCCATCAGCACCTGGGAGATGACGAGGGACCACTTGCGGCTGATGGTGTCGGCGACGACGCCGGCCGGCACCTCGAGGAGGAGCGCGAACGCACTCTGCACGGAGCCGATCAGCACCAGCTGGGCCGGGGAGAGCCCGGCGTCGACGACCAGATAAACGCTGGTGACCAACCACCACCCGTTGTGCAGGACCGCCCGCAGCCAGGTCCAGCGAAGGTAGACGGTCACCATTCCGCCGATCCTTCCGCGCACGACCGGCCGCCCGCCATCGGATTTCCCCTCGGATGTGAGTTGCTTCATATTGTTCGTAACTATCAGGAGTTTGCGATAATTTGGATCGAGAATGAGCGTTCGGTTTGAGCTGGGGGTCGGGCATGGCGCAGGTGACTCTGGAGCGGGTCGGGCAACCGGGACTGCCGGAGCTGGATCGGCGGCACGGCGGGCTCCGGCGGATCGTGCGGGAGATCGGGCTGCTCGCCGTCCTCTTCGGGGTCTACAACCTCGGCCGGTTCCTGTCGGCCGAGCACTCGGGCTCGGCGTTCGGGCACGCGCGGGAGCTGATCCGCTGGGAGGCGTGGCTCGGCCTCCCGAGCGAGGCGTCGCTCCAGCACCACGCGCTGGAGATCGACGGCCTCGCCCGGGCCGCGAACGTGTTCTACGCGAGCGTCCACTTCCCGCTCACCGCCGCGGTGCTGCTGTGGCTGATGATCCGCCGCCCGGCCGCGTACGGGAAGGCGCGCTGGGCGCTCGCGTCGCTGACCGGGCTGGCTCTGATCGGTCACCTGGTCTTCCCGCTGGCCCCGCCGCGGATGATGCCGGGCTGGGTGGACACGGGTGTTCTGCTCGGTCAGTCGGTGTACGGACCGAGCACGCACTCCGGGGTGGCGAACCAGTTCGCCGCGATGCCGAGCCTGCACGTCGGCTGGGCGTTCATGGTGGCGGTGTTCCTGATCAGGACGACCCGGTCACGGTGGCGCCGGCTGTGGATCGCACATCCGGTGCTCACGTTCACGGTCGTGGTGGTGACCGCGAACCACTACTGGCTGGACGGGTTGGTGGCGATCGCGCTCGCCGTCCCGCTGCTCCTGATCTTCGACAGCTCCTCGTCGGCGCGGACGAGGAACGGCGCGCGGTCGACCACCGACCGGGCCGTCGCCGCGCCGATGTCGAACCAGAGCCCGATCAGCTCGAGCCGGCCCTGAGCCTCGGCCCGGCGGACACACTCGAAGCTGCGCAGATTCTCCAGCTGGACGGCGACGTTCGCCACCGACAGCTTGTCCGCGGCCGACAACTTCACGCCGCTCGCCGGGTCCGCGATCTCCGGCAGTACGAGCGCCCGCCGGACCGACGGCTCCAGGTGCCGCAACCAGTTCTGCAGCCCGGACCCTTCGGGGACGTCGGCCGCGAGCGCGGCGGCCGCGGCGCCGCAGGAGGAGTGGCCGCAGACGACGATCGACTTCACCCCGAGCACGTCGACGGCGTACTCGATCGCGGCGTCGACGGAGCTGCTGTTCGATCCCTTCGGCGGCACGAGATTCCCGATGTTCCGTACGCAGAACTGGTCTCCCGGGCCGCTGGTCGTGATCATCGTCGGCACGATCCGCGAGTCGGCGCAGGTGATGAACAGATGCGCCGGCTGCTGTCCCTCGGCCGCGAGCTTCGCCAGCAGCGCCCGGATCGGGACGTCGTCCAGCTGCTGGGCGACGCCGCCGCGGTGCACCTCGACCGAGCCGCCGCGCGCGATGTGCCCGCGCCGCCAGTCCTCGATCGCCTCGGACGCCGCGTGGTCCAGGTGGTCGACCGTGAGATCGACCCGGACCGTCGCCCCGGTCGGGATCGACCGCAAGGTCCGCACCAGCGACGCGACGCCGAGGAACACCAGCGCGCCACGGATCCGGACGGTCCACACGCCGTCCGCCTCGGTCGCGGTCACCGTCGCGCGGGCGAGCCGGTACAGCACCCGCGCGAGCGCGAGCACCAGTCCGAGCAGCACGCCCTCGGCCAGCCCCAGTATGCCTACGCCGAGCGCTGTCACGACGTACACGAGGAGTTCGTCGTGGCGGCGCAGCGTGCGGATGTGGGCCAGCTGCACCAGGCGCAGGCCCGTGACGAGCAGTACGCCGGCGAGCGCGGCCATCGGGATCAGTTCGAGCATCGACCCCGCCGCGAGCACGAACGCCGCGATCCACAGGCCGTGCATGATCGCGGACGCGCGGGTCTGGGCGCCGGCCGCGACGTTGGTCGACGAGCGCACGATCACGCCGGTCACCGGCATCCCGCCGAGGGCGCCCGACACCGCGTTCGCGGCGCCCTGGCCGATGAGTTCGCGGTCGAGGTTGCTGCGCCGGCCGCGATGAAGCTTGTCGACGGCAACGGCCGACAGCAACGACTCGACACTGGCGACCAGCGCGACGGTGAGCACGGCCGTGACGATCTCGAGCGGCGTACCTGCCGGCATCGCGGGCAGCACCAGACTCTGCAACGGGTTGTCCGGCAGGTCGACCCGGGTCACGTCGGGCATCGCGACGGCCGCCAGCGCGGTGACCGCGACGACCGCGACGAGTGGCGCCGGAATCACTTTCACCCTGGGGATGCGCGGCCAGGCGAGCACGATCGCGACCGTGAGGACGCCGGCCACGACCGAGTGGCCGTGGTGTGCGATCAGCTGCGCGGGAAGCGCGGTCACGTTGGAGATCAACGAGCTCTGCGCTCTGCCGCCGAGCACGACGTGCAGCTGCTGGACGGCGATCGTGACGCCGATCCCGGCGAGCATGCCGTGCACGACGGCGGGGGAGAGGGAGAGCGCCAGCCGCCCGATGCGGGTGACGCCCAGAACGATCTGCAGCAGACCGGCCGCACAGGTGATGGCGGCGGTCGCGGCCCAGCCGAACTGGCCGATCAGGCCGGCGACGACCACGGTCAGGCCGGCGGCCGGGCCGCTGACCTGGAGTGGGGAGCCGCCGAGCGCGCCGGCGACGACGCCGCCGACGACGGCGGCCACCAGGCCGGCGATGAGTGGGGCGCCGGACGCGGCGGCGATCCCCAGGGACAGCGGTATCGCGATCAGGAAGACCACCAGCGAGGCCGGGAGGTCATGGTGGAGAATGTTCTTCCAGGACAGGCGTTCGCTGGAAGTCGGTGGGGAATGGGACGTGGTCGGCACGTGGTCCTCCGGCGTCGGTGCTCAGGGCAACAGCTCGGGCATCAGGCGTCGAAACTAAGAGTGTCGATCTGGTCACCGATCGTACTGAACGAATCAAGGCCACAAAAGCGAAGCTGCCAATTTGTTGCTCAGCACATCGATGTACGAGGAGAAGTGAGTGGACCTGCAACTCTCGGGCAAGACCGCGGTGGTCACCGGTGCGAGCAAGGGCATCGGTCTGGCGTGTGTCGAGGCGCTGGCACGTGAAGGAGCAACGGTCGTCGGCATCTCGCGGGATGCCGGCAACCTGGCGAAGGCGCAGGAGGAGCTCGCCGCCAAGGGGCTGAGCTTCCGGGCGGAGGCGGCCGATCTCACCGACCCCGGCGCGACACGGGAAGCGTTCGAGCGGATCGGCGTACCGGACATCCTGGTCAACTGCGCGGGTGCGGCCCGGCGGACGCCGGTCGACGAGCTGGACAGTGCGGCGCTGCACGCGGCGATGGACGCGAAGTACTTCACGTACATGCACGCGACCGAGGCCGTCATCCGCGGGATGGCCGAGCGGGGCAGCGGCGCGGTCGTGAACATCGTCGGCCAGGGCGGCCGCGCGGCGAACCCGTTGCACATCGGCGGCGGCGCGGCCAACGCGGCGCTGATGCTGGCGTCGGTCGGCTACGCGAAGGCGTACGCGGGCCAGGGCGTCCGGGTGAACGTGATCAACCCGGGCATGACGCGCACCGGGCGTGTCGACGAAGGTCTGGAGGCCGCGGTCCGGGCCACCGGCCGGCCGAAGGACGAGCTGCTGGCCGAGATGACGAGTGAGATCCCGATGGGCCGCGCCGGCGAGCCGGCCGAGGTCGCGGACGTCGCCGTCTTCCTCGCCTCGCCGCGGGCCAGCTACGTGACCGCCTCGATCATCACCATGGACGGCGCGACCACCGCGGGCATCTGATGCTGACCATCGGCGAGCTCGCCGCCCGGTTCGGGCTCGCCACCCACGTCCTGCGCCACTGGGAGGACGAGGGCCTGCTCAGTCCGGCACGGCGTGCGGGTCGCCGGCAGTACGACGACTCGCACATCGCGCGGGTGGTGGTGATCCAGCGCGGGAAGGCCGCGGGCCTGGGACTCGCGCAGATCCGCCGCATGCTCGACGCTCCCAGCGGGAGTGAACGTCGCGCGGTGCTGGATGAGCAGAGCGCTCTGCTCGACGAGCAGATCCGCCGTGCTCAGGAGTCGAAGCGTCTGGTCGAGCACGCGTTGAGCTGTGCGGCTCCGGATTTCACCGAGTGTTCACATTTCCATCGGCTGGTCGCTGAGCTGGGTTCGAGAACGGGGTGATCGGACGGTCCTGCGGCACGCCGTCGATGGTGATGTCGACGTTCTCGTTGAAGAACGCGACGTGGTTCGCGATCGGGAGCAGGGGCGCGGTCGGGAAGTCGTAGGACCAGGCCACGTCAGGAACCGACCCTGTCGACCAGTACGCCGACGTACGGCCCTTGTACGGGCAGGCGGTGACGGTGCCGGTCGGCGTCAGGTGCTCGAAGTTCACGGAGGTCCGCGGGAAGTAGTACCTCGGCGGTAGCCCGGTCTCGAACACGATCACCGCGGCGGTCGAGTCGGCGAGGACCTGGTTGTCCGCGGCGACCTGGATGTGCCTCGTCGACACGACGGCGTCCACCCGGGCGTACGGGTTCCTGGGATGGACGAAGACTTCCTCGTCTTCCTCGAACCAGCTGTCCAGCGCGTCCCATTGGAACCGGACGCGGTCCTTCGCGACGCCCTCGTCGTACACCCAGGCGTGCCCGGAGCCGGCGGTGTGCACGCGCGCCACACCGTGGCTGAACTCCTTCGTCTCACCGGTGTCGGTGAGGACGCCGGCGGCGACGTCCGCGACCGGGACGTAGTACTGCGGGTACGGCGGGAACTCCCACAGGTAGATCGCGTCGGTCGTGTCGAGGACGACGCGGTCGTCGAGCATCGCGCGGATCCGTCGCGGAACCGGCGCGGTGCCGCCGGGCGGGACCAGAGGTTCGGGGTAGGCGCTCATGGTTCCAGTAAAGCTTGTGCGGCCGGGGCCGGCGGTCGCAGCATGAAGTCCTACCGCGAGCCAGGGGAGGGATTGTGGGGGACCTGAGTCGGCGTTCGGCACGTGAGGTGCTGGACGACCATCTGAACATCGCGAACAACTGGGTGGGGATCCCGTCGTTCGAGGACGTGCTGGCCGAGGATCTGCGCCGGAACGTGTCCGAGGACATCGTGATCCTGATGAGCCGCGGCACGTTCCGGGGCCATGCCGGCGTCCGGGAGCTGGCGCTGATGCTGGCCGGTGAGCTGCCGGAGCACAAGGCGTTCGACTACACCTATGTCGCCGTCGACGGCCGGATGGGGCTGCTCGAGTGGAGCTACCAGGACTCGCAGGTCCGGGTCCGCGACGGCGTCGACTCGTACCTGATCGAGAACGGGAAGATCGTCGCCCAGACGATCCGCTACACGGTCGAGCCGCGCTGAGCAGCGCTGAGCCGCGCTGATGAGGGCGCGGGGCCGGCCCTGGTGGTGCCGGCCCCGCGGATCTGGACGACTAGACCGTGATCCAGTCGATGTCGGCGATGTAGCCGTTCGGGTTGCTCACCTTGAGGGAGTTGCTGCCCGCCGTCAGCTTCATCGGCAGGTAGGTGACCTGCGGCGTACCCCAGTCGTTGTCGCCGAGGCCGTGGTAGTTCACCCAGTAGCTGTCGGTGCCGTTCACCGTCAGCATGCTCTGCCGGCTGGTGTCACCGTCCGTGTAGGCGATCTTCACCAAGTACGTGCCCGTGGCCGGCACGGTGATCCCGTTCAGCGTCACCGTCGACGAGTAGCCGATGTTGCCGATCTTCGAGCCGCCCGAGCACGACGTGCAGCCGGAGACACTCGCGTCGCCGGTCAGCGTGCTGGTCGGCGCCTCCGCCTCGTAGCGCACCGGCCCTCCGGACGCCGAGGTGGACAGGGTGATCGGCGCACTCGCCTCGGACGTCGCGCTGCCTCGCACACCCTTCACCGTGAAGGTGTACTGCGTCTGCGGCTGCAGCCCGGACACCACCGCGCTCATACCCGACGCGGTCGCCACCTGCTTGCCGTTGGCAAACACCTGGTACGACGTCGCACCGGCGCTCGGCCGCCACGCGAGGGAGGCCGTGGTGCGGCTGACATCGGTCGCGGTCACATCGGCCGGCTTGCCGACGGCGCCGAGGTTGTTCGGCGTGATCTTGTAGAGCTTCGACCCGTGCGCCGGCAGGTTCGCGCTGACCGACCCGGCGACGTTGCGGGTGTTCTGAGCGGCCCAGATGTCGCGAACGGTCGCCTTGCCGGTGAGGCCGAGCCGGCCGAAGTCGCCGGTCACCGTCGCGGGCGAGTCGGCCAGGTTGAACAGCGCGACCGTCGTGCTGCCGTCGGCGTTCTGCGCGTACCAGACCTGCTGCAGCTGGTCCTGGTCCAGCGGACGCGCCGGATTGCCGGACTGGTTGATCGCGATGACCTCGCGGTTCGTCAGCAGCTTCAGGCCGTACGCGTCCAGCTTGGTCAGGTCGTCACCGGCGAACAGCGGCGCCGAGTTGATCGCCCAGAACGTCATGTAGGACTGGCGCTCGGCGTCGGTCAGGCCGTCCATCGCGCCGACGCCGACGTTGATCGCGTCCAGGTTGTTCCAGTGCCCCGGCCCGGCGTCGTCGATCCATTGCGGCAGGTCCCACCAGCGGGCCTTGACCGAGCTGTTCCACGTCACGATCGTGTCGCAGTAGCACTCGACGTCGGTGTCGATCCGCCAGCCGTTCGAGTTCTGCTTCCAGACGTCGGCGTACCGGTGGCTGAGCGACCAGGACAGCGTGTACATCATCGGCCGGCCGGCGTTCTGCACCGCGCGCCACCAGGCCTCGACGTCCTCGGTGTTGTTGTGGTTCGGGTCGTCCGGCGCGCCCTTCCAGGAGCCGGGCCCGACACCGTCCATCTTGATGAAGTCCACGCCCCAGGATGCGAACAGCTTCGCGATCGAGTCGGCGTACTTCTGCGCGCACGGGCTCGCGTAGTCGATCTTGTAGGCCGCGTCCCAGCCGTTGGTGGTGCGCAGGTCCGGGTAGACGATGTCGCGGGTGAAGCAGCCGGGCGCGTCGTAGATCGGCGTGTTGCCGTCGCGGTACACGTCCTTGCCGAGACCGACGACGGTGTAGATGCCGAACTTCAGCCCGAGTTTGTGGATGTCGTCGCCGACGGCCTTCATGCCGCGCGGGAACCGCTTGAGGTTGGCGACCGGGCGGCCGTACTCGTCACCGCCGTCCTGCCAGCCGGCGTCGACGTTGATGTACTCGTAGCCGTACGGCTTGAGCTTGGTCGCCAGGGCGTTCGCCTGGGTGAGGATGTTTTTCTCGCTGATGAAGCTGCCGGGGCCGTCGGGGTTGACGCCCGGGTAGTTGGTCGACTGCAGACTCCAGCTGCTCCAGCCCATGTAGGGCTTCGCGGCGATCTGGGGGTAGGACGGCTTCTGCTCCTGGACAGCGTCGGCGGGGGCGGTGGCGGTTGTCGTCAAGGTTGCTGTCGACACCAGGGCGACGGCAGCCAGGACGATTGCGGTACGGCGTCTCAAGGACATGTGAACGTCCTCCGGGGGAGGCGTGAGCGGACGGCGTCGAGCCTAGGACGGCTTAATTTACACAGTCAAGTATTGAGGCCCGGTCACTTCCTGTGACAGGACTGCCATGGAACCTTCATCAACTTCGCTCCGCCGCCGCGTCGTCGTACCAGCAACAGGCCGAATCGTGAGGATGCCGGCCGAAGGAGGAGGGGGTTCCGTCATCGTGAACGCAAGGAAACTCGGCCGGACGGCGGTCGCCGCGGCCGGGGCGACCGGACTGGTCGCACTCGCGGCCGCCGGTGCGTCAGCGGCGTCATCTGCACCATCAGCTGACCGGCCGCCGGTGAAGCTGGTTGCTGGAAGCACCAATGTCACGCTGGAGAACGCCGAGGACTACGGTGTCGACCTGGACCTCGGCACCCACCTGGTGGCCGGTAACGCGCCGGTCGAGGTGCGTGCGACGCGGGCGTCGTACAGCTCGCCGGTGGTCGCGACGCAGTACGTGCACGGCATGCCGGTCCGGAAGCTGCCGAAGGGGCTCGTCACGGACTTCTCGGGTCTCGGGAAGTTCCTGCACATCACGCTGACGAACGCCGCGGGCAAGAAGGTGCTCGACCAGGACCAGGGGATCTGCCTGAACGGCGACGGCTCGCGGACCCGCCCGGACGCGCCGGCGACCTCGCCGTACCCGGACAGCTGTACGGCGAATCCGTTCACGCAGGGGGCCGTCTGGGGACTGCAGACCGGCTGGTCCGCGCGGACGTACGGCGGCGGCGACCCGGTACAGCTTGCTGTCGGCAAGTACAAGGCGACGGTCACCGTGAATAAGGCCTACCGGGACTTCTTCAAGATTCCCGCCAAGGAGTCGGCGGTGACCCTGAATGTGACGGTGCAGAAGTCCGAAGGTTCCGGAGCCAAGCAGGCGATGGCGGGCCGGGCAGCGCCGACGCCGAACGCGACACGTCCGACCGGTAAGGCCGGCGTGCCGCGCGGCCCGAAGCCGGACCTGCGGGCGGTGCCGGCCTGGGGGATCCAGGTCGCGACCGGCGACGCGGGTACGCCGGATGCGAACAAGGACTTCCTGCAGTTCTCCGCGACCGTCTGGAACGCGGGCCCGTCGCCCCTGGTGCTGGACGGCTTCCGTCGGCAGGGCAAGGATCTGATGGACGCGTACCAGTACTTCTACAACGCGCAGGGCAAGCAGGTCGGCTATCAGACGACCGGGACGATGGAGTGGGACGGCCGCGACGGTCACAACCACTGGCACTTCACCGATTTCGCGCGTTACAGCCTGCTGAACGCCAAGCAGACCGAGGTCGTGCGCAGTCAGAAGGAGGCGTTCTGTCTCGCCGCGACGGACTCCATCGACTACACAGTGAAGAACGCGAACTGGCACCCGGACAACACCGACCTGCACACCGCGTGCGGCGACCACGGGTCGCTGTCGGTCCGTGAGGTGCTGGACGTCGGCTCCGGCGACACCTACGAGCAGACCCTGCCGGGCCAGTCCTTCGACATCACCAATCTGGCGAACGGCACGTACTACGTCCAGGTGACCGCCAACCCGGAGCGCCGCCTGTTCGAGTCGAGCACGAAGAACAACGTGGCGCTGCGTCAGGTCGTCCTCGGCGGCACCAAGCACCACCGCACCGTCAAGGTGCTCCCGGTCGGCGTCATCACCGCTCCCTGATGCCGCCACGCCGGCCCGCCCGCCGGCACTCGCGCCCCCGGCCATGATCCAGCCGGGGGCGCGAGCCTTTCCACCACGGGTTCAAGGTCTTGACCGTCGTGGGTCCACGAGCCTGGCATGCGGAAGCAGCTCATCGTCGACTTCAGTTCCGGCCCTAATACGGTGACGACCGTCTTCGCGGGCTACTGGGGTGTCGACGCGGGTACCTGGCTACGCCTGGACAACGTCTCACTGGTGCCGCGGTAAGGGGATACCTGGGGCAGGGCCGAGGTGGAAGGCAGCCGCCCGGCGCCTGCCCCAGGAGTTCACAAGGTGTTCTAGTGGTGCTGTGGACGGCGGCGGGTGCGTGCCGGACGGAGGTGCGAGTCCATGCGCGCGTGCTGCCGGCGGCCGAGGACGAAGGGGCGGGAGGTGCGGGTGATCGGGGTGCTGGTCGGTGCGGCCAGCTGGATCTCGGTCTGCTGGAGGTTGAGCCGGATCGGGACCTGGTGCCACGGGGACCGGGTCCGGACCAGGACCAGCCGGAGCCGGCCGTCGCGCCGTAGCCGGAGGCCGATCAGGACCGTCGCAACCGCCGGGACCAGACCGGCGATCATCAGCGCCGCGCGGGCGCCGAAGTGCTGGGCCAGGTAGCCGACCAGCGGGCCGCCGATCGCGCCGCCCCCGATGAAGACCAGGTTGTAGATCCCGGACACCCGGCCGCGCAGCCCGTCCGGGGTGGTCAGCTGGACCATCGACTGGGCCGCGGTCAGGAACATCAGCGTCGCCATACCCATCGACGCCAGCACCGGGATGAACGTCCACAGTGACGGCTGGATCGCGGCCAGCACCTCGGTGACCGTGAGCAGGCAGGCGATCCCGATCAGGTTGCGCAGCCGGCTCGGCCGGACCCGGCGGGCGGAGAGCAGCGCGCCGCCGAGGGCGCCGAACGCGACGACCGAGTTCAGCACGCCGTACCCCGAGGCGCCGGTCTGGAAGACCCGGTCGGCGAACGCGGTCAGCGTCACCGGCAGGCTGATGCAGAACATCCCGTAGATGCCGACCAGCGCGATCGCCCACCGGACGGCAGGCTCGTGGAACGCGTACCGGACGCCGTCGCGCAGCCCGTCCCGGATCCGCATGCCCGCGCTGGCCTTGCGTGCGGCGTGGAACCCGGGCATCTCGCTCTCGCGCATCCGCAGCAGTGCGGTGATCGACGCGAAGAACGTCAGCCCGTTGAGCGCGAACGACCAGCCCGCGCCGATCGTGCCGAGCAGGACGCCGCCGAGCGCCGGGCCGATCAGGCTGCCGAGCTGGAACGTCGACGACACCATGCTGATCGCGTTCCGGACCGTGTCCCGCGGGACGAGCTCGGTGACGAACGACTGCCGGGTCGGGTTGTCGACCGCGGTCGCCAGACCGAGGACGAAGGCCATCGTGTAGACGTGCCAGACCTGGACGTGACCGGTGAAGGCGGTCAGCGCGAGGACGCCGGCACAGGTACCCATCGTGATCTGGGTGACCAGCAGGATCTTCCGCTTCGGGAAGCGGTCCGCGATCACGCCGCCGTACAGGCCGAGCACGAGGGTGGGGAGGAACTGCAGGGCGGTCGTGATGCCGACCGCGGTGGCACTGCCGGTGAGCGTGAGCACCAGCCAGTCCTGGGCGATGCGCTGGATCCAGCCGCCGGTCGAACTGACCAGCAGGCCGCTGACCAGGAGGCGGAAGTTGCGGACCCGCAGCGCGCTGAAGGTGTCCTTGAAGCCCGGGCGGCGCTGCTCCGCGAGCTTGGTCGAATCGGTGGGGCGGTGCAGATGGAAGTCGGTGGACGGGACGGTACCGGTGGCCCGGGAGGTCAAGAGCGATCCCTACGCGAGTGAACTGGTCAGGGGAGGACAGGTCCATCCTCAGGGGTGAGTGCTGGATTCCCCCAGCGAATTACTCCTATTAGTCTTATTGCGTCACGTAATGGGAGGTCTATCGATGTACGACCCGGACCAGTTGCGCACGTTCCTGGCGGTGGCGCAGTCGCTCAGCTTCACCCAGGCAGCCGAGCGGCTGGGCATCCG
Organism: Kribbella sp. NPDC003557; assembly: GCF_040610805.1. NCBI lineage: Bacteria > Bacillati > Actinomycetota > Actinomycetes > Propionibacteriales > Kribbellaceae > Kribbella > Kribbella sp. NPDC003557. Next base: position 227,459 of record NZ_JBEXMY010000010.1, on the reverse strand, counting down.
GCAGCCGACCGTGAGCCAGCACGTCCGCAAGCTCGAGACGGCCGTCGGGCGGCCGCTGTTCGTCCGGGACACCCGCACCGTCACGCTGACCGCGGACGGGGAGGCGATGGCCGGGTTCGCGCGGACCATCCTGGCGGCGCACGAGGAGGCCGCCGGGTACTTCACCGGCTCGGAGCTGCGCGGCCGGCTGCGGTTCGGCGTGACCGACGACCTGGCTCTGACGCCGCTGCCGAAGATCCTGCGCGACTTCCGCCAGCTGTACCCGCGGATCGACCTCGAGCTGACCGTCGCCCAGAGTCCGAACCTGCTCCGACGGGTCGAGTCGGGCCACCTGGATCTCGCCTACGTGAAGCACGGCGTCGGCGGCGGCTACGAGCCGAACGGCCGTCTCGTGCGCCGCGACCCGCTGGTCTGGGCCGGGATCTCCGGGACCCGGATCGCGCCGGACGGTCCGGTGCCACTGGTCGCGTACCAGGCACCATCGCTGAGCCGGTCGCTCGGCGTGCAGTCCCTCGAGCAGGCCGGCCGGACCTGCCGGATCACGTGCATCGTCCGCGGCGTCAACGGCGTCCTCGCCGCCGTGCGGGCCGGGCTCGGCATCGCGATCTTCGCCCGCTCCCTGATGCCCGCGGACCTCGTCGAGCCCCCGCCCAGCGCAGGCCTCCCGGAACTCCCGCCGATCGACCTGGTCCTGATCACCAACCCACGCGCCGCCAAAGAGCCGGCCGAGGCCCTCACCGCCGCCATCCTCGGCAGCAACGCCCCCCTCAAGCCGGACGCAGGCTGAGACCGGCAGCTCGACAGGAGGTGTCCGGCCAGCCGGGCCGCGGCCACGCTCAGCCGGCCGCCTGCGGCGCCTCAGTGGACGTATACGTACTGTCGAGCTGCCGGTCAGACGAGGGCGTCGCCGCGGAGTACCAGCGAGATGATGCTGACCGCGGCGATCGCGATCGTGACCAGGAAGGGTGCGTCGCGCCAGAGCAGGATGGTGGCGAGCAGGGCTGCGACCAGCGCCAGGGCGATCCAGCCGATGACGCCGATGGGGCCGGCCGGGGCGATCACCAGCAGGCCGGTCGCCGCCGCGAGCGGGAGTGGCGCGAGCAGCCGGGCGTAGGAGCCGAGGCGTTGCGGCCAGCCACGGACGCCGGTCGCGAGATCGTCGGCCAGATCGGGTACGACGTTTGCCAGATGGGCACCCACCCCTAGAAGTGCGCCCGCCGCGGTCGCCCACCACGGCGCCCAGACCTGCGCGGTCCCCAGCGTCACGAAGGACGGCAGTGCGCCGAACGCCACGGCGTACGGGAGCCAGGAGATCACGGTCGACTTGAGCCCCAGGTTGTACGCCCAGGCGCACGCCACGAACAGCAGGTGCATGGATCCGGACGCGATGCCGTTGGCGAGGGAGACCGGAACGGTGACGACCAGCATGACGCCGGCGCCCACCGCGAGCGTCCGGCGACTCACCAGTCCACGCACCACAGGCTTGTCCCGGCGGTTCACAATGGTGTCGCGGGCGGCATCTATCGCGTCATTGCTCCAGCCGATCGAGAGGTGGCCGGTGAGGATCGTTGCTGCGACGAGGAGACACCCGGCCGGACTTCGCCCGGCCGACCACGCGACGGCCGTGACGAGGGCGGTGACGGCGACGGTCGGGCCGGGATGGCACGCCAGAGCCAGACCCTCGACGGTCCGCAGTGCTCTCACCGACGTAACGATGCCACGATGACGCGGATCGCAGCGGTCCGGCCCGCGCTCCCGCCGTACCGCTATCCCCAGTCGGCGCTGACCGACGCGTTCGCCTCGATCTGCCTGCCCGACGGCCGCGGTACGGCGTTGCTCCGCCGGCTGCACGCGAACGCCGGGGTGTCGCACCGGCATCTCGCGCTGCCGCTGGAGCAGTACGCCGCGCTCGACGACTTCGGGGCCGCGAACGACGCGTGGATCGCGGCCGCCGTGGACCTCGGCGCCGAGGCGGTCGCGGGGGCGGTCAAGGACGCCGGGCTGACGCTCGACGACGTCGACGTCCTGATGTTCACGACGGTGACCGGGGTGGCGGCGCCGTCGATCGACGCGCGGGTCGCGTTGCGGCTGGGGCTGCGTGAGGACGTGAAGCGGCTGCCGCTGTTCGGGCTCGGATGCGTCGGGGGAGCGGCGGGTATCGCACGGCTGCACGACTACCTGACGGCCTGGCCTTCGCACGTCGCCGTACTGCTGTCGGTGGAGTTGTGCTCGCTGACGTTGCAGCGCGACGACTCGTCGCTGCCGAATCTCGTCGGCGGGGCGTTGTTCGGCGACGGTGCGGCGGCGGTGGTGATGACGGGCTCGGAGCATCCGGCGGCGTCCGGCCCGTCGGTCCTGGCGACGCGTTCGCGGCTGTATCCGGACTCGGAGCGGGTGATGGGCTGGGACGTCGGCGCGGGCGGGTTCCGGATCGTGCTCGGGGCGGACGTGCCCGAGGTGGTGCGGACCTATCTGGGCGGGGACGTCCGGGAGTTCCTCGGCTCGGCCGGGCTGACCGTGCCGGAGATCGGGACCTGGGTGAGTCATCCGGGCGGGCCGAAGGTGCTCGAGGCGGTCGCGGAGACGCTGTCGCTGCGGCCGGGCGCGCTCGACATGACCTGGAAGTCGCTCGATGCGGTCGGCAACCTGTCGTCGTCGTCGGTACTGCACGTCCTCGGTGACACCATGAGGCTGGATCCTGCTGGTCCCGGACTGTTGCTGGCGATGGGCCCGGGTTTCTGTTCCGAACTCGTGCTGCTGGAGTGGTGATGTACGGCTGGTACTTGGGTCTGGTGCTGCTGGTCGCTGCCGAGCGGGTGGCGGAACTGGTGGTCTCGCTGCGGAACGCGCGATGGAGCTTCGCGCAGGGCGGTGTCGAGTCGGGGCGCGGGCACTACCCGTTCATGGTCGCTCTGCACACGTTGTTGCTGGCGGCGTGCATCGTGGAGGCGGCGCACCGGCCGTTCATCCCGTGGCTGGGCTGGACGATGTTCGTGGTGGTGCTGCTGGCGCAGGGGTTGCGGTGGTGGTGCATCGCGGTGCTCGGGCATCAGTGGAACACGCGCGTGATCGTCGTACCCGGCCTCCGGCTGGTGGCCCGCGGCCCGTACCGCTGGCTGCGGCACCCGAACTACGTGGCGGTCGTGCTGGAGGGCATCGCGCTCCCACTGGTACACACCGCGTGGGTGACGGCGCTGGTGTTCACGGTCCTGAACATCCCGTTGCTCGCGGTCCGCATCCGGGCCGAGGAGGCCGCTTTGAAGTCTGCGCTGGTGACGTGAGTCCGGAGGGCCGAGTTGGATCTCCGCGGCCGGAGGTCGATCTGATCGTGGCGGGTGCCGGCCCGGCCGGGGCAGCCACCGCGATCCGCGCGGCCCTCGCCGGGCTGTCGGTCGTCGTTGTCGAGCCGCGTACGGCCCCGATCGACAAAGCGTGCGGCGAAGGTATCGCCCACAGCGCGGTCTCGTACCTGTCCCGCCTGGGCGTGGAACTTTCCGGCCGGCCGTTCCACGGAATTCGCTACCTCGACGACACCCACTCTGTCGACGCCCGGTTCACCGCCGGCCCCGGCCTCGGAGTACGCCGTACCACCCTGCACGCCGCCCTCATGTCCCGCCTGGCGTCCCTCGACATCCCCGTCATCCAGACCCGGGTAGGCCCCATCACACAAACCCCCACCTCGGTCAGCGCCGCCGGCCTCACGGCCAGCTACCTGGCCGCCGCCGACGGCCTCCACTCACCCATCCGCCGCCAGCTGGAACTGTGTGGTGAAAGTTCTGGAGAGGTACGGCGTGGACTGCGGCAGCACTTCCATGTCGCACCCTGGACCGACCTTGTCGAGGTCTACTGGTCTCAGCTGGGCGAGGCCTACGTGACCCCTGTAGCCGACGACCTCGTCGGTGTCGCCGTCCTGACCTCGGCCCGCGGCACCTTCGATTCGCACCTCGACGCCTTCCCGGCCCTGAAGCGGCGCCTGCACGGCGCATCCCCGGCCAGCGCCGTGATGGGCGCCGGCCCGCTCCGCCAACGCGTCCGCGCGCGCACCGCCGGCCGCGTCCTGCTCGTCGGCGATGCCGCCGGGTACGTCGACGCGCTCACCGGCGAGGGCATCGCCGTCGCGCTGCGAACCTCCGCCGAACTGGTCGACTGCCTGCGCGCCGACCGCCCGCAGGACTACGAGGTGGCCTGGCGCCGCGTCTCCTGGGAGTGCCGCCTGCTGACGGCGTCGTTGCTGTGGGCCCGCAACCGCCCGCTGCTCGCGCCGCGCATAGTCCCCGCGGCGGCCGCGCTGCCCGGCGTCTACCGGACCATCGTGAACAGGTTGTCCTAGGCAACGGCCGGGAAATACCGCGGGGCCCGGCGATCGCTCAGACAACCGCCGGGCCCACGGGTGGCCCGAGCTTCCTGGTGAAAAGCTCGGACCCGCAGCCTTTCCGGCCTCCTGGTGAAAGGTCGGACCTGCTGACAAGGAAGACTCTGTCAGGCGGATGTTGCCCAACAGTTGCCGGAATATGAAGCCTTGTTACATGGACCTGTGGCGTAGATCTCAGTGCCCTTTCTCAGTGCTCGGTGCGCACCGCGGCGATCTGCAACTGCAAGGCCAGCCGCTCCCGCGGATCCGACAGATCGAGCGCCGCGATCTCCCCGATCCGTTTCATCCGGTGCCGCAAGGTGTTGGTGTGCAGATGCAGTGCGCGCGCCGCCCGCTGCGGCTGCCCCGGAAAGTCCAGCCACGCCTGCAACGTTTCCACGTAGCCGGTGTCGTGCTCGATGTCGTGCCGCAGCAACGTCGCGAGCGGACCATCCATCTTGGTGATATCGAGCGACGTCACCGCCCGGTGCACCGTCAGCACGTGCCACGCCTCCTCGACCCGCAACGCCGGCCCGGGCGCGACACCCCGCCGTACCAGGCCCAGCAGCTCGACCGCCTCAGCGCGTGAGCTCGGCAGATCGGCCGGGCCGCGCGCAGGGCCGCCCGCTGCGGCGTACGTGCCGGGCGCTTGTTCAAGGACGAGCTTCTGCAGCCAGTTCCACGACCCTGGCCCGTCGGCGTCCGTGACGACAGCCAGCACCGTCCCGTCGAGGTCAGCCAACTGCGGCTCGCTCCACCCGTGCCGACGGCCGGTCGACTCCCACAGGTCGAGCTGCTGCGGTACGTCGTACCCGTCGGGCGACCCCAGCGCGACGACCCGCCAGGGCTGCGGCGGGAGCCGTACGTCGATCGGGTTGTCCGGGGAGAACTGCCGCAGGATGGTCCGCAACCGGTCGATCGCACTGCGCCGCGCCACGTCGGCCTGGGCCCGCAGCCGCAGCAGGTGCAAGGCGAGAACGGACGCGGCGTTGCTGAGCTCCGTCGTGACCGCATCACTGACCGGGCCGTCGACAACAGCCCAGATGGAGCCCAGCCACTCACCGCCGGCCCGGACCGGTACGACGAGCCGCGGCCGGATGCCGTTCGGTCCGTCCGGCACCAGGAACGGCTCACTGGACCGTGCCAGCCGCCGGAAGATCCCTCGGGCCCGGAAATGCGCGATCACCTCAGGCGGCACCCGGCGTCCGACGATGGTGGAGACCCGGGTCGGGTCGGTGAAGTCCTGGCCGGACGAGTACGCCAGGACCCTGGACTGGTTGTCCTCGATCGTTACGGGCGCGTCGACGATGGCAGCGGCGGCATCCGCCAGTGCGAACAGCTCCTGGTGCACGCCGGCGTCTCCGGCGGCGGGGGAGTCGGGTGCGGCCGCTCTGTCGAGTACGCCGCGCAGGAGCCAGACCACGTGCGCCCACGTGACGCTCGGCTGCAGTGCGACGAGGGTCATGAGCTCTCGCTCGGCAGCAGCCGCCACGGCCGCCTCGTGCGCCAGCGTCGTACGGAGAACCACTCCTGAGGCGCTACCGGCCGCGCAGCGTTCGACCAGCTCTACGGCGTCCTCTGCGTCGCGTAGACCGAGTCCCAGCACCAGATCGCCCGGCTGACCGGTCGCGGGCTCCTGCGGGTCGGCCAGGAAGACGTCCCGGACCTCACGGTCGCCCTTGCCGGGCACCACGACCTCGAACAGCGCTGGACCGACGGCGACGATCAGATCGGACGAGGAGATCATGCGGCCATTGTGCGGGTTATTGTGCGATGAGCACAGTCATTCACCCTGGCAATGGTGTGATCGCACCATGACAGGTGCGCGCGGCGGCCCCACCATCGATACATGACCACAGCTGGTTCCGTTCCTGCCGAGAGGCACATCGTTCCCGACCGCGTCGCCGTCGTCGGCGCGGGCATGGTCGGCCTGGCCACCGCCTGGTTCCTCCAGGAGGCCGGCGTCGAGGTCACCGTGCTCGACCGTGAAGGTGTCGCCGCGGGCGCGTCCTGGGGCAACGCCGGCTGGCTGACCCCCGGCCTGGCCACCCCGCTGCCCGAACCGGCTGTTCTCAAGTACGGCGTCCGCGCGGTGCTGAGCCCCTCCTCACCGGTGTACGTTCCACCGACCGCGAGCCCGCGGCTCCTCAAATTCCTCACCCGCTTCGCTCGCAACAGCACCGCCGGACGCTGGAAGACCGCGATGGACGCGCTGGTGCCGATCAACCGGCAGGCCCTGCCCGCGTTCGACTTCCTGGCCAAGGCCGGCGTCGAGGCCCAGACGTACGAGGCCAAGTCGTTCCTGGCCGCCTACCGGACCGTCGAGGAGCGCAAGGTGCTGCTCGAGGAGATCGAGCAGATCCACGCCTCCGGGCAGGGCATCGAGTTCGAGGCGATCACCGGTGACGACGCCCGCGAGATCGAGCCGTCGCTGTCCGACGAGATCGGCGCCGCGATCCGGCTGCACGGACAGCGCTTCATCAACCCCGGCGAGTACGTCGCGCTGCTGGCCGACTCGGTCCGCGCCCGCGGCGGGCAGATCATCAGCGGCGTCGACGTGCACGACATCGTCGACGAGATCCGCGGCGTCCGGCTGGTCACCGGCGACGGCGAGACCGATCCGTTCGACGCGGTCGTGATGGCGACCGGCGCCTGGCTGGGCGACCTGGCCCGGCAGTACGGCGTGCGCACCGTGGTCCAGGCGGGCCGCGGATACAGCTTCAGCGTGCCGATGGCCCACGTACCGGCCGGCCCGGTGTACTTCCCGGCGCAGCGGATCGCCTGCACGCCGCTCGGGGACCGGCTCCGGGTCGCCGGGATGATGGAGTTCCGCAAGCCCGACGCGAAGCTCGACCCGCGCCGGATCGACGCGATCGTCGATGCCGCCCGGCCGCTGCTGCGGGACGCCGACCTGGACGCGCGGACCTTCGAGTGGGTCGGGCCGCGGCCCTGCACTCCGGACGGCCTGCCGCTGATCGGCGCCACCGCGTCGCCGCGGGTGTTCGCCGCCGGCGGGCACGGTATGTGGGGCATCACGCTCGGCCCGATCACCGGGCAGTTGCTGGCCGAGACCATCACCACCGGCCGTACCCCGGAGGAGCTGCGTCCCTTCAACCCGCTCCGCTGATTTTCGGCCAGGAGGGGCCCCGACGACGTGGCCCCTCCGTCCCCGCTGACCGTCACCTCGAGCAGCCCCTTCGGTGACCCTCCTCGGGCAGCACCTCATCTGCCCGCGCCACCACCGGCCACCACGACGCCGCTCCGGTCAGCCTCGAGAGCGGGCCCTGGCGATCTTTCTCCTGCCCAGGGCCCGCTCTTTTCTGTCGGTGGGCTGTGGGACGGTGCTGCCATGGTGCTCAGGTGGTACACGGTCGTGATCGACTGCCACGACGTCCGCAAGCAGGCGGCCTGGTGGGCCGAGGCGTTCGGCTGGAAGACGATCATCGAAACCGATGACGAATGTGTGAACGTGCCGGGCTGGGTCGAGCCGGACACCGTCCGGGACATCCCGTGGGAGCGGATCGGCCCCGGGATGGTGTTCGTCCCGGTGCCCGAGGGCAAAACGGTCAAGAACCGTCTGCACCTCGACTTCGCCCCGCACACCAGTCAGGACCGCGACGCCGAGATCGCCCGCCTCGAAGCCCTGGGCGCCCGACGCGTGGAAGTCGGCCAGTCGGACGATTCCACCTGGACAGTCCTCGCCGACCCAGAAGGCAACGAGTTCTGCGTCCTCAGCTCCCGCGACTACTGAGCCCTATGCTCGCAATCGAATCCGTCGTCTCGCCGAACCACATCCCCGAGCTGACTGCCCTGATGCGCACGGCCTGGTGGATGACGGATCGCACTACGGCCGACGTCGCTCACCTGCTGGACCACTCGGACCTGCTCTTCGCCGTCACCCACGACCCGACGGGCGAGCTGGCCGGCTTCGCCCGGGTCCTGACCGACTACGGGCACGTCGCCCTGCTCCTCGACGTCATCGTCGCCGAGCCGCACCGCGGCTCCGGCGTCGGCGCCGCGCTCCTGGACGCCGTCGTGACCCACCCAGCACTCGCGGACGTCCGCAGTCTCGAGCTGGTCTGCCAGCCCGAGCTGATCCCGTTCTACGCCCGCTGGGGCTTCACGACCGAGGTCGGTACGTCCCACCTGATGCGCCGCACCACCGACCCCCGCCTGCGCGCCCAGGCCTGACACAACAAATCCGGGAGCTCAGTGGCTCCCGGATCGGTTGGGGTGGATCAGTGGGTGTGCGGCTCGGTGCCGTGCTCTGCCTCGTGGGCGGCGATCTGGGACTTGACCTCTTCCATGTCGACCGCGCGCAGCTGGCCGATCAGGTCCTCCAGGCTGGCCGCCGGCAGCGCACCGGCCTGCGAGTACAGGACGACGCCGTCGCGGACCGCCATCAGGGTCGGGATGGACCGGATCTGGAAGGCCTGCGCCAGCTCGACCTGAGCCTCGGTGTCGACCTTGCCGAAGGTGATGTCACCGTGCGTCTCGGACGACTTCTCGAACACCGGCCCGAACATCTTGCACGGGCCACACCACTCGGCCCAGAAATCCACCAGCACCAGGCCGTCGCTACCGACCACCTCGTTGAAGTTCTCCTGGGTCAGCTCGACCGTTGCCACTACGACCTCCGAAAGTAGATGAGTACGCCGTAGTCAACACCGACCGCCCCCGGACTTGTTCCCGCACCCCGGCGGCCGCCGTACGGCGATCTCGTAGGCCGTACGGCATGACCGGAATGCGGAGTCTCGTATGTGACCTGGGCCACGTTCTCAGATGGGCATGTCCACGAAGGGTGACGCGTAGTCCCGCACCTCGTCGAGGATCGACGCGGCGGCCTCGGGGGTGAGCTCGGCCCGCTCGCGCTCTGCGACGATCATCTGCTGCAGCAGCCGGGTCTCACCCGCCGTAGCCAGACCGGTGATCTCCGGATGCCCGTTGAGCAGCCACGCGGTCGCCGCGGTGATGTAGCGCTGCTCGTCGAACGGCCGGTACCACGTGTCGTACGCCTTCTGCTCGCCCTCGGCCCAGTTCCGCCGGGCGATCATCTTGATCGTCATCAGCGCGGCGTCCGACGCCTTGACGGCGTCCACGAGCGCGGCGTAGTCGGCGGCGTACTGCGGATCCGTGGACAGCTTGTAGTTGAGCGGCGTGAGCACGCTGTCGAAGTCGAACCGGCGCAGTCCCTCGGTGTGCACCGACGGCGCCTGGGCGGTGTGGCCGGTGATCCCGATCGCGCGGACCATCCCCTCGTCCTTGGCCCGGATCGCCGCTTCGAGCGATCCGCCCTTGCCCGTGACGAGATCGAGGTTCTCCAAGTCGCAGACAGCGTGCATCTGGATCAGATCGACGTGGTCGGTCTGCAATCGCTCGAGCGAGCGGTTGATCTCGCTCCAGGCCTCCTCGAACGTCCGGCGGCCGGTCTTGGTGGCGAGGAAGATCCGGTCCCGGATCTCCGGCATCCGCGGCCCGAGGCGCAGCTCGGCGTCGCCGTAGTCGGCGGCGACGTCGAAGTGGTTGATGCCGGCGTCGAGGGCTTCCTGGATCGACGCGTCGGCGCGGTCCTGGTCGACGCCGCCGAGCGACGCGGCGCCGTAGATCAGTACCGAGCTCTGGTGGCCGAGCCTGCCCAGTCGGCGAGTTTCCATCCTGGTCCTCCAGGGGTAGCAGGGGTCACTCCGACCTTATGCCCGTGACCGCCGTCGGCAAGCGGTTGTCCACAGCCGAATTTGACCCCGTCCGCGCGGGAGAGTTTTCCACAGGGTGACCATCGGATCGGTTACTATGCGTGATCAGTGGTGCGGTCTTTTACCATGTCCTTCGCACGGATTTTCGAACCTGTCCGCGGCGTGTGGCATGGTGTGCGCTGCCCGGCCGACCCGAGCGGGCATGAGAGAGGAGCTATGACGACGGTACCGAAGGTGTCACTCTTGGCCGGGAACTGTGACGGTAAGGGTGGCACTGCCCGCGAGCGGGGTAACAGTATGGCTGCGGGGAGCGATGGACCATCGGGATCCTGGCTTCAGGTCTCCCGGAGGGCGGTTGCTTGCCGTATCCTCCCGGCTACTGTCCGCGTAACTGCTGTCTGAGGGGCGGGTAGGGATGAGTTGGTGGCGAACGTTACTGAATCTGCCGCCAAAAGGTGAGCATTGGTCGGACCAGCGCCGGACCAGGAAGCCGGGTAAAGGACGCCCGCAGAGCACCGCGCCGGAGTGGTGGGCCCACCCCGGCGGGCCGGTGTCACCTACCCCTCGCCAGGCGCAGGGGGTAGCGGCGCAGTACGCCGCTCCGCAGAGCCAGACCCCGCCGGCCCAGGGTCCGCCGCCCGGTGGCGTGATGGCCCCGCCCCGCCGTCCGGGTCCGCAGCGTCCGTCCGAGACCCCGCCGCAGGAGCCGGGCCGCCGTACACCCGAGCGTCTGAAACAGCGTTCGCCGCATGGATCGCACGCGGCGCCCGGACCGGCCCGCGAGGTGCTCGAGCCCGGGCAGACACCGTGGTCGACCGAGCCGGAGTCCTCGTTCTCCACGTGGGCCCGGCGGTTCTTCCGCGGCCTCGTGGTCGTCGTGCTGCTGCTGGCCGCCATCAGCGGCATCCGCTCGTGGATCGCTCCGAACAAGCCCGCCGAGACGGTGGTCAGCGGACAGAGCAGCTTCCCGGCGGCCGACGCGAGCGCGGTCGCGACGCGCTACGCGATCTCGTACCTGACCTGGGACGAGAACAACCCGGACGCCCGTCCGGCGCAGATCGGTCTCGACCTGGCCTCCGGCCTGGACAGCCGCGCGGGCTGGAACGGTCGCGGCAAGCAGACCGCCGACGTGGCGTACCCGGGAGAGGTCAAGGCCGACTCCAACGGCGTCACGGCCGTGGTCGACGTCCGCGTCCGCGTCTACACGTTCACCCGGCAGGGCAAGAACTGGGCCGCCGGACCGATCACCTGGGAGCGCATCTCGGTGCCGGTCGCGCGGACCGCGTCCCGGGTGGTGGTCAGCGGGCCGCCGACGTTCGTCCCGGACGAGCGGGCGCCGCTGCCCAGCAACATGCCGGACGCCGGCAAGCCCGACGAGGACCTCACGACGGCGACCGAGAAGGACGCGGAAGCCTTCTTCTCGGCCTACGCGGAGTCCGACAACAAGGTGTCCGCGGTGACCGCGCCGGGCTCGACCATCCGCAGCCTGAACGGTGCGGTGAAGTTCGGCGAACTGAAGGACTGGCAGGTGTACGCCGGCAACGACGACGAGCGGCGGGCGACCGCCGCCGTCACCTGGAACGGCGTGGGCGACACCACGCTCGACCAGACCTACACGCTCACGCTGCGGCGCACTGTCGCCACGGACGGAGCACAGCGATGGCAAGTGGCTGCCGTCGGATGAATCCAGCGACTGGCCATCGGATGACCGAGGCAACAAGGGAGACACCGCAATGATGACGCACGAACTGGCTGCGAGCGTGGTTCAGCTTGCCGTGCCCATGGCCGACAGCAACGTACCTACGGGCGCGGACTTCAAGGACTGGGTCCTGGTCATCGCGGGGAACATCTTCATCGCCATCCTCGTGCTGCGCGCCATCGGTCACTACTTCAAGCGCGAGTGGGGCGAACTGTTCGGCCACATCGCGGCCGGGGTGCTGGTCGGCGGGCTGATCTACGCCAACAACCAGACGATCAACGTGCTCAAGGGCTTTTGGGGATTGCTCTCCGGAGGCAATTGATGCGCGTCGGCCGTACCCTTACCCACCACTTCGAGATCGAGACCCGGCAGTACGACCTGCTCGGGATCGACCTCGGAGAAGGCGCCCGGCGCCGGATGATCATCTTCGGTGCGGTGGTCATCGTGCTCTGGGTCGCACTGCTGTTCCCGTTCATCGGCGTACCGCAGAAACCCACCGTGAGTCTGTACATCGTGCCGCCGTTCGTGATCACCGCGTTCGGCTGGCGCTCCGGCAAGTTCCACGAACGGCGCCGCCGCGTGACCGAGTGGGCGTTGTCGGTCCGGTACGCGTTACGGGCGCACCGCCCGATCATCGGCCTCGGCGCCCGCGCCGCCGACAAGTCGGAGTACCTGCCCTGGCGGGAACGCATCTCGACCCGGAAGGTGGCCGACCTGGCCAAGGCCCGGGTCACGCCGGAGTGGGAGCGCGAGGTCGTGGTGGAGGTCGACCCGAGGGTCCGCGCGGGCGCGGACATCACCGTCAACCAGCGGGCCCGCCTGCTGGGTTCTGATTACGTACAACGGGTGAGTCGAAGGACGTCGTCAGGAAAGGGCCGCGAATGAAGATCGCTGACAAGCTCTTGAACCTGGTGGGGGTCGGCCGCGAGCGCGGCTTACCGCCACCTCGTCTTGTTGCTATTGCCGACGGTCTGCTGGTGACCGAGCGCAGCGCCGAGGCGTGGTTCCTGATCTCGGTGGCCAACACCGACCTGGCCACCGAGGCCGAGCAGGACGCCGCCCTGGACGCCGCGGTCAGCGCCGCGGCGACCATCCTCGGCGACCGGCTCAGCCACCTGAAGGTGGTGTGGGGCCGTTCGACCGGCCAGGACTACATCGACTCGGTCGGCGGCCACTACCGGCTCGGCGACCACGAGGCGTGGGCGCAGACCCGGGCCGACCGGATCGACGAGATGCGGATGCCCGAGCGGTACGTCGCGCTCGGCGTCCACCTGTCCGACCGTGACCCGAGGGCAACGGCCCAGGTCCGCGGCTCGATCAGCGACGCCCTCGGTACGACGTCGTGGCGGGTCAGCGCGCGGGAGCTCGCACACCTCGACGAGCGGGTGCGCAAGCTCGCTCGTCAGCTCGGCTCGACCGTCTGGCGGGCGCACACCGCGCCGGCCGAGGTGATCTCCTGGCTGATCAGCCGCGAGATGCACCGCGGTGCGGTCGCGGCCCCCCGACGCGGTCTGATCACCGGCGCCTCGCTGGCCCGGCTGACGTCCGGCCGCGTCGTGCCGTACACCGACCACCTCAGGATCTACGACACCCGCGGCCAGATCGCGGCGTACACGTCGGTCCTGGCGATGACCGACTTCCCCGAGGAGCTCGAGACACCGGGCGCGGGGGAGTGGCTGCGGACGCTGTCCGAGATCAAGGCGATCGACGACGACGGCGAGGAGATCGACGTCACCGTCGAGGCCTCGGTCCGGTTCCGCGTCCTGACGAAGAAGACCGCGCGCAACCTGGTCGACGAGACCCGGAAGAGCGCGAAGGAGCAACGCCGCTCGGCCGCCAAGGGCACCGCGGAGGAGACCGCCGACGAGATCGTGGAGACCGAGCGCGTGATGCGCGAGGTCAAGCGCGACATCAACCGGAGCGGTCTGACCCTTGTCGAAGATCACCCACGCCTGCTGGTCAGCGCGGACACCCGTGAAGACCTCGAGGCCTACGTCGATGCGGTCATCGCGCACTACGCCGATCGGGGCATCACTGTTGCGGCGGGGGCCGACGAGCAGCGCGACCTGTGGCTGGAGTCCTTGCCAGGCGACCAGTTGCGCGTCCCTGACCTCGGGCACGTGCGTGAGTCGACCGCGTTCTTCGGGTCCTGGTTCTGGGGCGGTGCGTCGATCGGTGACGCCACGGGCCCGGCTATTGGCTACCTGACGGGCTCTACTCCCGGCCTGGTGCGTTTTGACGCCGCGGCCGGCTCTGCGCTCGGTGACGCGACCACGACGCTGTTCCTTGGCCGGTCGGGTCGAGGGAAGACGACTGCCGCGATGATGGGCGGCCTGGACTCTGCGTTCGCCGGTGCGTGGGTGCCGTTGCTGGACCTGAAAGGTGACGCCGCAGGTGTGTCAGCGGTTGCCGCGGAGTACGGCGTACCGACTGCTGTCATCGAGATCACCGCGCAGTTCTCCGGTGCCGCAGACCTGCTGCGCGTGCTGCCTGTCGACGACGCGCTGCTGCAGGCGCCGTCCCAGCTGATGCTGCTGCTGCCGCCGCACCTGCGTGGCGCTGCTGAGGCGCCAGTCGTCGCGGCGACGCGTGCCGAGATCCAGTCGCCCGACCCCTCCTCATGGGGCGTCATCCAGCGGCTCTGCAATTCCAATGAGGAGACCGTACGCACGGTTGGCTTCGCACTGCGCGACCTGGTCGAGACAGGCCTTGGTTCTGTCGTCGCCGGACCGCCGTCAGGCCTGTCCTCACTGACGACGAACCCAGGCCTCTGGGTCGTCCAGATGCCCGGCCTGACCCTGCCGTCCCCCGAGTCGGCGCCGGAGTCCTGGTCCCCGATCGAACGCGTCGGCATGGCCTGTCTCCGCGGCTGCCTGGCCTGGATGATCCGCACGACGGGCCGCCGCGAGTTCCGCGGCCGCTCGAAGGTCGTCATCGTCCCCGAGGTCCACCTCCTGACGAAGACCCCCGACGGCGCGTCCTTCCTGGACTACATCGCCCGCGTAGGCCGGGCCCTCGGCGCTTCCCTGGTCCTGGACACCCAGGACCCCGCGTCGATCCTCAAACTCCCCGGCCTCGTCGAGCAGATCACCACCCTGTTCGCCTTCAGCCTCCGCTCCCGCGAACAGGTCGACTCCCTCCTGGAACTGCTCGGCCGCCCGCAGACCCCGCCGTACCAAACCCTGGTTCGAGGCATCAACACCGCCGCCAACGGCAAATCCATCCGCCACGGCCACTGCATCATGCGAGACCGCTGGGACGAAGTAGCCACAGTCCAGATCGACATCCCCAGCCAACGCGTAGCAGCCCTGCTCCGCACCACCCCCGAATCCGAGCACAAGGTCGACACGACCCCGGTCATCCCCGACTACGAGCCGGAAGACCCCTTCGCCGACGACGAGGACCTCTTCGAGCCAGCCTCCTCCGCCCACGCCCAAGCCGGCGCGTCCCACACCCATGCCGGGGCGGCTCACACCCAGCCCGGGACGGCTCACACCCAGCCCGGGACGGCTCACACCCAGCCCGGGACGGCTCACACCCAGCCCGGGACGGCTCACACCCAGCCCGGGGCAGCTCACACACAGGCCGGGGCAGCTCACACCCAGAGCGGGGCGGCTCACGCCCAAGCCGGCGCGGCCCACACCCAAGCCGAGGCGGCTCACACCCAGGCCGGAGCCAGCCCCACACAGGCTGGGGCCACACACGCACAGGCCGGGGCGGCTCACACCCAGGCTGGGGCCAGCCACGCACAGGTCGGGGCCGCGCACCTCCAGACCCCACCCCAAGACGCCCTCACCCAACCGGCACCGCCGGCCACGCCTCCCACCCCAAGCGCCCCGATGCCGACTGCCGCCCCGACGCCCTCGGCGACGCCCGCACCCTCGGCCACGCCCGCACCTTCAGCAACCTCCGCACCCTCGGAGACGCCCGCACCCGCACGCGAGCCCGCGCCCACCCCAATGCCCACAGGCGCCGACACACCGCAGCACACCCCCTCGCAAACGCCGACCCCAGTTCCTGCCGCCGTAGCCCAGCAAAACGGCCATCCCCCCACCCCCAACGGCCAGGACCACTCCGAGGACCACAGCCACCGCCACCCCCTCCGCTACGAGTCCCCCATAGGCCCCGACGAGGTCTACGACCAGGAGGCAGACGAGGCGGCCTACAACGAGGCCATGTACCCCGCCTACGACCCCAAAGAGCCACCCCCCAACGGCTCCGACCAAAATTCCCCCAGCGGCAAGGAGCACGTCGCATGAGATGGCAGCGCCGCACCCGCACGGCGCTCACCGTCCTCTCCATCTCCCTGATCCTCACCTCCCAACTAGCCCTGGCCGCCGACCCCAACCAAGGCCCCACCAACCCCACCGGGTTCGGTGATCTCCTGCCTACGCCGGACCTGACTCACGGCGACTCGAAGACGCTCTTCGAGGAGTACAGCCCAACGGTCTACGGGCTGGACTTCGAGACGAGCTTCCGTGACCCCATGGAAGCCGTGTTCAACGGCTACGCGCACATGGTCATGCTGTACATCGTTGCGATCACTCGCGCGGCGATCTCAGTGGGATGGTGGCTGTTCTCCTTCACGGACATGAAGCCGCTGACTGACACGGCTTCGTCGGCCATCGGCCTGGTGAACACCCAACTCGCCGAGTGGTTGCTGCCATCCGCTCTGGCGTTCGGAGCGATCGCGGCGTATGCACAGCGTCGGGCCAGCGGCAGCTCGATGAGTCAGCTGGTCTGGGTTTTTGCAGCCGGCCTCCTGGCCACGAGTTTCGCCGTCGCTCCGGCAACCTGGTTGCACGGTGTGGACGGCGCGCGGCAGATCGGTTCCGACGCGGTTGTCGGGACGTCTACCGAGGTGCTGGGCTCGACGACGAAGGTGCCACTCGACTGGACTGAACCCAGTTTTGCGGGCTCGAAACGTGACACCTTGCTGCGTAAGTCCGGTGATGCGACCTGGCGTGCCTTCGCGGCGACACCCTGGTGCGTTGCGGAGTTCGGTTCTCTCCAAGCATGTCAGCGTTACGGCAAGGCAATTCTTGACAAGGGCACGGACGGCGACGCGCGTAAGGACTACATCGACAAAGACATCAGCAAGGCCGAGGGCGGCGGCGATGCACCTACAGTGAAGTGGGCGAAGGGCGACAATCCGTTCGGTCGCGTCGGTGTGCTGACCTTGGGAGCCATAGCTGCAACTCTTTTCGCGTTCTTGACGATTTCACTCGCATTCACAGCCCTCATGGCGTTCATCGGCTGCATGATCCTCTTGGTGGTCGGTGTGCTGTTCACCTGTCTGTGGGCTGTCCCCGGCCGAACAAGACAATGGGGGATGAACTGGTTCGAGGCTCTGCTCGGCCTGGTCCTCCAGTCGATCCTCGCCCTCCTCGTGTTCTCGACGACGTTGGCGCTGGTGACGGCAGTCTTCAGCTTGACCGACACACTTGGATGGCTCCCGGTGAGCGGTCTTGCGATCGCGGTTCTCATCGCGGGATTCAGGCTCCGGCGACTCTTCGAGAGCATGAGTTCGATGATGCGCCCAGGAATGGGGAGCCTGGTCATGGGAGGTCTTGCTCGCAGAGGCGCTATGACCGCGGTCCGCCGACTGATGGGCGTCGTGGGCAGCCGTGCTGCGAGCCCGGCCGTCGGAGAGCGCGCCTCGAAGTCGGCATACGACACGCAGGTCCAGCGAACGTCCTCCGTCCGCGTCTTCCGGCAAGCACCGGCGCTCGGAACGAGCTATCGCACGATGACTGCACGACAGGCGCCGGCTCATGCGATGACTGCACCAGAACGTCGAGCGATCGAGCCCGCAGGGGCGTCCGCGACGCGGTCGGGCTCGGGAGGTAGCCAGGAATCGAAGCTCGCGCGGATCAAGGATCAAGCAGGGGCGACCAACGGCGCGACCTCAGCCCAATCCGCCTCCCTTGGTGCGGCGTCGCCCTTCGGGCGGCGACGGACGATCACGGTCGGCTTGTCCGGCGCGCCGTCAGTCCGGCCTGGCAAGGGGACCGGAGGATCTTCATCGGGAGTCGGGGGCGGCGGGTCTTCGAATGCCGAAGCCAGGCCGGCCCGGCACGCGAAGGCCATCAGGAACGACAGCCGCCCCGCGTCCCACAGTCGGTTCGAGCCGAGGGTTCACACACACTCCGCGAGCCTGCGCGACGGACCTCCTAAGGCGGTTCGCGACCGCCGAAAGGCACCGGTCAGCTCGGGCCGACGATACCGCGAGTACTCGAGCGTCACGAAGGACGGCGTGACGGTCATGGTGCCTACCCGCAGGTGACCGGACGATGAAGAGAGGCGGCGACTCCTCGCGTCGTGAGCGCGACGACTTCTCCGACAGGTCCAGGCCCGATGGGCCGACGAACTGGCGGGACATCGTTCGGGCGGACTACGAGTACCCGGACGAGATCGACGAGCTGAGCCGGAAGGAGCGTCGGCGGGCGAAGCGGACCTGGCGTCGCGACGATCACGCACAACGAGTGGCATGGCTGCGTCAGCAGCGGCAGGCCGAGCCTACGAGCCCGGTGACGGTCATTGTCGCTGTGGTGATTCTGGCGATCGTCGTTCTCGGTCTGGGCGGAGGACTGCCCAGGCTGCTGCGAGGCGACGAACCGACATCTGGGGGCGTCGGAGTGCTGACTCCATCACCGCCACCCGACCAGGTGCAGACTCCGAATGCGCCACAGTCGACGACCACGCCCACCGGGCCGGCGACCCTGCAGAACTCCACTCCGCCGATCTTGACCGAGCGTCCGGCCCCGACGGCGACAACCGCTGCGACGGCGACCGTGAACGCTTGGGCGCGAGTTTTCTACACGCGTGATCCGTCCCGGGAGACCTATGCGGACCTCGTCGACAAGACCGCTGCCTACATCACCGCCGAACTCGGAGACGAGCTGCAGTCCGAGGGCGATTCGACGTACGACGCACTCAAGTCCGACGGTGGGCGGTCCACAGTGGCCAACGTCAAGGTCGAGATGCCCAGACCGGACACGGCCCCCGTCGACACGCCGACACGCATCAGTCGTCTCGTCTCTGTCACGATCGATGTCACAGGTAAGCGACCCAACCGAATGGTCTTGCCACTCCTGGTGACCTTCGTTCCGGAGGGCACCGGCTGGGTGATCAGTGACCTGAACGGGGGGACCGGTCCATGAGCGAACGGGGACTCTGATGTTCATGGATCGTGGTACGAGTGTGCTCGGCGCGGGCGCAAGCAAGCTGCTGGGTCTGAAGGCGCTCGGCGTCCTGGTCGTGGTCGGACTGATGAGCCTCATCGTGATCGTTCCGTTCGGTGCCGGTGGTGATCAGTTCCTCGCGAGTTGCCCGCCGGGGAGCGGCGGTTCCCGCGCCGATGATCCGCCCGCGGATGCGCCGACTCGGGCGCGGCAAGTCGCATTCGCCAAGATCATCGACGGTGTCGCCGTGGCGCGGGGCCTTCCTGGGAGGGCGACGCTGATCGCGCTCATGACGGCGCTGCAGGAATCCGGGCTTGAGAACATCGACTACGGCGATCGTGACTCGGTCGGTCTGTTTCAGCAGCGTCCGAGCGCCGGATGGGGAACCGTGCAGCAGATCATGGATCCGACGTATGCGGCCGAGGCCTTCTTCGGTGGTCCGAATCCTCCGAGTCCGCCGGGTCTCGTCGACATCAACGACTGGCCCTCGATGTCGTTCACCGAGGCGGCTCAGGCGGTTCAGGTTTCGGCTTTCCCTGATGCGTACGCGCGTCACGAGCGCACAGCGCGCCAGATCGCCGCGGAGGCCGGTATCGACCTCGAACGCGCGGGAGACCCTTACGCTGGACGTTCTGGACCGAAGCCCACTGCCGGGCCGGCGCAGCCCGCCGACGTCGACGACAATTGCGGCGGAGGCGGCCTGGTCGAGGGGCGGCCCATCAACGGCGTGTGGCCGCCGCAGGTCGCAACCGTGACGGATCCTACGGGTACCGGCGGGCTCGTGACCCAACGCACCGCAGCGTGGGTCGCCCAAGCCCGTGCGGCGCTCGCCAATCCGCCGATGAGTTGCTGGGACGCTCACGTCTGGAACCCGACGAGCGACCATCCGAAGGGAAAGGCCTGTGACGTCTTCGTCGGCGGTGATTCACGGCGGTCCGTTGCAGCAAGAGCCAAAGGCGACCGCATCGCGAACTGGGCGATTCAAACCGCGGGAACTACCGGCATGCACTACGTCATCTGGTACGGAAAGATCTGGAGTGCGCGCACCGGGCAGTGGAAGCCGTACAACGGTGGTGGCGTCTACAATCCGAGCGATGCGACAGGTGGCCACTACGATCACGTTCACGTGTCCCTCTACTGACGTCGACGACCGGGGCGGTACATGAACAACTCGCAGAACCCGGGCGATCGTCCCGATGATGGCTCCCGGGAGCATGGTTCTCGCGACTCGACGCCGAACACACCTGGTGGGGACAGCGCGGTGCCGCAGGTTCCGTTCGACGGCGGGCCTGGACGCGAGCAGCGCGCGATCGGTGGCACCCCGCCAACGGGCGCTCCCGGTGGCGGAGGCATGGTCGCTGCCGAGTTCGTGTCCATGCTGCTCTGGGCAGCCGCAAGCTTCGTCATCATCTACTGGCTCTCAGGAACATTCGACTGGAGCTGGGCTGTTGTCGTTGGCGCATGGCTCCTGACCGGGCTGATCGTGTTGTGGCCGGGGTCGGACGCCCTCATCGCGCGATTTCTTCTCGGGCTACGCCGGCCGACGATGGTGGAGAACCAGCGCCTGGCCCCCATCTGGTACGCGGTGGCGAACAGATCCGGAGTCGACCCGAGCAGGTTCACCCTGTGGATCGAAAGAGCAGAGACTCCCACTGGTTCGGGAACCGGGGGTAACACGGTCTCCGTCACGAGCTGGGCGCTCTACACCTTGCCGCCGAGTCATTTGGAGGCGGCGATCGCCCATAACCTCTCCGTGCGTCGTCATGGTTACCAGTGGCTGAGCCGCGTGCTGCATTGGTACTCGGCGCCGGCGCGGATCGTCGGCTTCGTGGTGTGGCAGCTGCTGAAACTCAGTCGTACGATCCCGGCGGTGGGGTGCACAATCATCGGCTTCCTGCTGGTTGCATACCTGGGACTCATCGTCGGCGCGCTGATCTTCTATGACAGCCTTGCGGTGCCCTTGGCCTTTCTCGCGCCGTTGTTCTCACCGTTGCTCTTCATCGGTGCGAACAAGCTCGCGGAACGGATGGCTGATCATGCGACAAGCGACCTCGGCTACGGCCGCAAGTTCCTCGAGGTGCTCTACGGATGGCAAGCACAGCACGAGGGCGAGCAGCGTCACGGGGGATTCACGCAACCTGACTGGCTCACCGGCCAGCCATCGGTGGCGGAACGGATCAGTGCTCTCGAGGTATATCTGCAGCGTCGCTGACAGCAGACCGCGGCGCACGGAGTCGGATCCAGATGCGCCGCGGTCCGATCGACATCAACGGTGTTGCTGCACCTCCATCGACCCCGTCGATCGTACTCCGGTCGCGGCGCTGCTCAGCTCGTGCTGATCGGTCTCCTCGTGGCCGGGGCACTCGTTCAACCACTTCCCTTCAGCGCAACGCGGGCTCTGCCACCTCGAGTACGTCGGCATGCACGCCCGACGAGAGGCTGGAAGCCTTCCAGCGTTGGGCCGACGCGACGATCGGCGATGTGGCGTGGACTGTGTTCGAGGTCGAGTTCGCGACTCGTGCGCGGCAGGACGAGCAGGTTCGGCGGGGCCTTGCGGAGCGGAACGCCCGGATCCGGGACGCGGTGACGGCTCTGCTGACCGAGCATGCGAACGCCTTCGGTATCGAGTTGCCGATGCCGGCCGAGAACTGTGCCACGGCGTTGCTGAGCCTCGGCGTTGGTCTCGGCGTGCAGCGGGCGACCGACCCGGAGGTCGGCGTGGCGGTGCTCCCAGGAGTGATCCGCCTCCTCGCGGGAGGCCCGGGTAAGCGGGAGGCCCGAGGTAAGAGGGAGGCGCGGGGTAAGCGAGGCCTGGGGTGCGGGAGGCCCGGGGTACAGCGGGAGGCCCGGCGTAAAGCGGGAGACCTGGGGTGAGCGGGGTTTCCCTTGCGGGTGTTCGGCGGCGCGCCGGTTCCCTTCCCAGGGTGTGGTTTGTCGATCTAGGGTTCTACGGACCGTAGTGGTTGCGTAACGCAACAGGAACGTGGGAGGGAATCGGATGAGGAAACGCCGCAAGGCGCTGCTGGCCGTGGCCGCCGGGCTGGTCAGTGTTTCGCTCGGGTTGTCGTTCACCAGTGCCGCGGGGGCTGCGTCGCAGGCAGGGACGGCGAACCCGGACGGGCTGAAGCTGATCAAGACCAAGACGTCGCTGCTCGGCAAGCACTACTGGTACCAGCAGACCTTCAAGGGCCTGCCGGTCATCAACGGGTACTACGCGAAGCACGTGACCAAGGACGGCGCGGTGCAGATCGCCGACGGGCGGGACGCCGTACCGGCGGATCTGGACGTCAGTGCGAAGGTGGCGCCCGCGTCCGCGACCCAGAGCGCGAACGCCGCGGTCACCGCCCGCGCCAACCGGGCGCGGATCGCCGGGCCGAACAAGGACGCCGTGAAGCAGCCGGGCGCGACCAGCGGCGCCGCGCAGCTCGCGGTGATCGGCGGGCCGAACGCGCGCCTGGTCTGGAACGTGACCAGCCGTTCGGCCGAGGGTGTCAGCCGTTCGCTCGTCGACGCGGACACCGGCAGCATCGTCGAGTCGAAGGTGATCAGCGACAACATCGACGGCCGCGGCTCGGTCTTCGACCCGAACCCGGTGGTCAGCGAGCAGAACGAGAAGCTCACCGACCAGAACGACAAGAACCAGGACGCGCTGTTCCTCGCGCAGAAGAACGTGATCCTGCGCAACCTGGACGGGTCGGGCAAGCTCAACGGCACCTACGTCAACATCAAGGAAGCCAAGGGCGGGCTCGCGCAGAGCAAGACCAACACGTTCGTCTACCAGCGGCAGAACGACAAGTTCGAGCAGGTGATGGCGTACTACCACGTCAACCAGACGCAGGAGTACATCCACCAGCTCGGCTTCACCGAGGTGAACAACGAGTCGCAGGACTTCTCGATCGACACCTTCTCCGGTGACAACTCGTTCTACGACCCGTCCACGGACATGATCACGATGGGCGAGGGCGGTGTCGACGACGCCGAGGACGCCGAGGTGATCTGGCACGAGTACGGCCACGCCATGCAGGACGACGTGGTGCCGGGCTTCGGCGAGTCGGAGGAGGCCGGCGCGATGGGCGAGGGCTTCGGCGACTACTGGGCGGTGACGATGTCGGTCCCGGTCAGCAAGGGCTTCGAGCTGCCGTGCGTGATGGACTGGGACGCCACGTCGTACACCTCGACCGAGCCGCACTGCCTGCGCCGTACGGACACCGGCAAGACGATCGACGACAAGACCGGTGAGGTGCACGACGACGGTGAGATCTGGTCGAACGCGCTGTGGGACATCCACCAGGCGCTCGGCCGGACGAAGGCGAACAAGCTGATCCTCGAGGCGACGTTCTTCTACGACCCCGACACCTCGTTCGCCGCCGCGGCCCAGGACACCGTCCAGGCGGCCCGGCTGCTCTACGGCAAGGCCGCCGCGCAGACGGTGACCGACGCCTTCAAGGCCCGCAAGATCCTCTAGCGGTATCAGGTCATGCGCCCACTACTAGTGTGGGCGCATGACCTGGACCACGGCGGACATTCCTGACCTGACCGGACGACTGGCGCTCGTGACGGGTGCCACGAGTGGGATCGGGTACGAGACCGCGCTCCAGCTGCTCCGCCATGGCGCGGACGTGCTGGTCGCGGCGCGCAATCCGGAGAAGGCCGCGCAGGCGGCGGAAACGCTGACCCAGAAGGCCGGGAGAGCGCCGACGGTCCTCGAGCTGGACCTCGCCGATCTCGCGAGTGTCGAGCGGGCCGCGGGCGAGGTCGTGAAGTCGTACGACAAGCTCGATCTGCTGGTCAACAACGCCGGCGTGATGGCCCCGCCGTACCGGCAGACCGTCGACGGGTTCGAACTCCAGCTCGGCACGAACCATCTCGGGCACTTCGCGCTGACCGGCAGGCTGCTTCCGTTGCTCCTCGGCGGCAGCCGCGTGGTCACGGTCAGCTCGTTCATGCACAAGACCGTGCGTGGCATCAGCGAGGCCGACCTGCGCCGCCCGGCGGGCAGCTACCGCAAGTGGGAGGCGTACGGGAAGTCGAAGCTCGCCAATCTGCTCTTCATGCTGGAGCTCGATCGGCGCGCTCGCGCGGCCGGGGCCGATCTGCTGAGCGTCGGCGCGCATCCCGGGTACGCATCCACCCATCTGCAGGCCGCCGGTCCCGAGCTCGCCGGCCGCGCCCGGCAGGCACGGTTGTGGGCCGCCGGGACACGCCTGGTCGCGCAGTCCGCTGCGGCCGGCGCCTGGCCGAGCCTGTACGCCGGGACGTACCCGGACCTGCGTCCTGGATCGTTCGTCGGGCCGGGCTTCTTCGAGTATCGCGGGACGCCGAAGGTCGTGCTGCCGACCCGCACCGCCCAGGACCCCGAGCTGGCCGAGCGGCTCTGGGCGTGGTCGGTGGAGGCGACCGGCGTCGATCCGGAACTCACTGTGCCGAGGTAGTGACACAGCGGCACCGTTTTGGTTACCCTCCGGTAATTCCAACTGCCGGAGGTCCCCGTGCGCAGACTTGCCGCCGCACTCGCAGTCGCCCTGACTCTGATCGCGATCGGCCCGCGCGCGGAGGCGAGTCAGGCCGCGCCGGGGTTCAGTACGTCGTACCAGCGCATCCCCGGCGCCGGCGGGATCACGATCGGCGCCGTCGTGCTCACGCCGACCGGGCAGGGTGACGGACCGTTCCCGCTCGTGGTGATGCCGTCGAGCTGGGGCGTGCCGAACGTCGAGTACGTCGGTCAGGGCGCGAAGCTGGCCACCGCCGGGTTCCAGGTGATCTCGTACTCGAGCCGCGGCTTCTGGGACACCGGTGGCGGGATCGACATCGCCGGCCCGCCGACCGTGGCCGACGTGAGCAAGGTGATCGACTGGGCGGACGAGCACACGCCCGCGGACACCGGCCGGGTCGCCGCGGTCGGGATCTCGTACGGCGCGGGGACGTCGCTGCTCGCCGCCGCGCAGGACCCGCGGATCAAGGCGGTCGGCGCGCTCAGCGGCTGGGCGGATCTGATCCGGTCGCTGAATCCGAACGAGACGGTCTCGCTCCAGGCGGTCGCCGGTCTGCTTGCCCTGGGCAATGTCACCGGGCGGCCGGGGCCGGCGATGGCGTCGTTGCAGGCGAAGTTCGTCACCGGCGACTTCGACGGCGCGATCGCGGAGGCGAAACAACTGGCGCCGGTGCGGTCGGCGGCGACCATGGTGGACCAACTCAACGCCCGCGGCCCGGCCGTGTTCCTCGCGAACGCGTTCGAGGACTCGATCTTCCCGCCCACGCAGTACACGGACTTCTTCACCGCCCTGACCGGCCCGAAGCGGCTGCTGCTGGCGCACGGCGATCACGCCACGCCGGAGGCGAGCGGCGCCGTTGGCCTGCCCAATGAGACGTGGGACGAGCTGGCCGGCTGGCTGCGGCATTACCTGACCGGCGCGGACAACGGGGCCGACGCCGAGGCGCCGGTGCAGCTGAAGTCGCAGCGCGGCGTGTGGCGTGGGTATCCGAGCTGGTCGGCGGTCGGGCAGGAGCGGACGTCGTACCTGACCAAGGCGGGTGCGCTGCAGACGAAGGAGTCGACCGGCTGGAGCCGGGCGATCGGCGCAGGCGTGCCGACCGTTGCCGACAGTGGGGTCGCGCTGTTGTCCGGCGCGTTGCAGGGCCTGCTGTCGATCCCGACCGGGGTCGTGACTCCCTTGGTGGACAGGACGTTCGCGGGCGTGTGGTCGGGCCCGGCGTTCGATCGGGCGACCGTCGTCAACGGGTCGCCGAAGGCGCATCTGACCGTGAGGCCGTCGGCGGCGAGTACGTCGCTGTTCGCCTACCTGTACGACGTGGACGCGCTCGGCGTGGGCTCGCTGATCGCGCACAAGCCGTACATGCTGCGCGGCGCGACGCCGGGGAAGGCGGTCCCGCTCGACGTCCGGCTGGAGGCGACGAGCTGGGAGGTGCCGGCCGGGCATCACCTCGTCCTGGTGGTGGACACGGTCGACCCGCGGTACCTCGGCCGGAGTGTGATCGGGTCGACCGTGACGTTCAGCTCGCCGGCGGGCGACCCGTCGTGGGTCAGCATCCCGGTCGCGGCGTGAAGGTCAGCCGCCGGGCCTTCCTCGGCCTGACCGCCGCCCTCGTACCGGTCCACCACGCCGCCCGCGAACCGGCCCGCACGGTGGACACGGCCACCGGCAGGCTGACGCAGGCGAGTGACTTCAGCACCCCGACTCCGGTTTGCGTGAATGTTTGATCGTGCGCGACCTCTTGCGCTTTTGTCGTGAGAACGTTTCCATGGGATCGCCTTTCTCCGCCCCTGAAAGGACCGCCCATGCTCAAGGTCTTGACCGCAGCAGTCCTCGTGGCGTCAGCCGTCCTGGTTCCGACGGCCCAGGCCGCGCCCGAGTGGCAGGC
Organism: Kribbella sp. NPDC003557; assembly: GCF_040610805.1. NCBI lineage: Bacteria > Bacillati > Actinomycetota > Actinomycetes > Propionibacteriales > Kribbellaceae > Kribbella > Kribbella sp. NPDC003557. The sequence goes on along the minus strand of NZ_JBEXMY010000010.1, from coordinate 201,152 downwards.
CGGTGTGCCGCCGCTCACGACGCCGTGGACCGACGATGTCTCGCCCACGAACGCGCTCCCGGAGTACCCGAGGCCGCAGCTGACCCGCCCGGAGTGGCGCAACCTCAACGGCCTGTGGGAGTGGTCCGCCGCCGCGCCGGACGAGCAGCCGCCGTTCGGCCGCACGCTCGCCGAGAAGGTCCTCGTCCCGTACCCGATCGAGTCCGCGCTGTCCGGCCTGCAGAAGCACGAGGACCGGATGTGGTACCGCCGCACCTTCCAGGTGCCCGACAACTGGAAGGGCCGGCGGCTGCTGCTGCACTTCGGCGCGGTCGACTACGACGCGAAGGTGTGGGTCAACGGCCGTCAGGTCGCCACGCATCGCGGTGGGTACGACGGCTTCGACGTCGACGTCACCGACGCGCTGCACGCCAAGGGCCCGCAGGAGCTGATCGTCTGGGCGGAGGACCTGACCGACGAGACGTACCAGCCGATCGGCAAGCAGCGCGAGGTCGGCGACCGCGGCATCTTCTACCAGGGCAGCTCCGGCATCTGGCGGACCGTCTGGATGGAGCCGGTGAACGCCGCCTCGATCGGCCGCCTCCAGCTCACGCCGGACCTGCCGAACCAGACACTGAAGGTCACCGCCGACACCAGCACCGGTCCCGCGAACCTCGACGTCGAGGTCACGGCGTACGACGGGCGCCGGCAGGTCGGGAGGGCGACGGGCAAGGCCAACGCCGAACTGCGGGTGCCGATCCCGAACCCGAAGACCTGGTCGCCGAGCACCCCGTTCCTCTACGACCTGAAGGTCAAGCTGTTCGACCGCGGCCGGCTGGTGGACCAGGTCGGTTCGTACGCCGGGATGCGCTCGGTCGGCCTGCAGAAAGGGGCTGACGGCAAGCTTCGGATGGCGCTCAACGGGAAGATCCTGTTCAACCTGTCCACCCTCGACCAGGGCTTCTGGCCGGACGGACTGAACACCGCGCCGACCGACGCCGCGCTCCGCTTCGACCTCGAGCAGCACAAGCGGCTCGGCTTCAACACCGTCCGCAAGCACATCAAGGTCGAGCCGGACCGCTGGTACTACTGGGCCGACAAGCTCGGACTGATGGTCTGGCAGGACATGCCGGCGTCGAAGACCGACGCGATGCCCGAGCCGTGGCGGACGCAGTGGAAGTCCGAGCTGCAGCAGCTGATCGAGGAGCACAAGAGCTTCACCTCGATCACCGTCTGGGTCCCGTTCAACGAGGGCTGGGGCGAGTGGGACCGGGTGGAGACGGGCCAGATCGCGGACTCTGTGAAGGCGCAGGACCCGTCCCGGCTGGTCAACGCGCACAGCGGTGTGAACTGCTGCAACTCGCACGGCGACTCCGGCCGCGGAGACCTGCTCGACTATCACGCGTACCTCGGCCCGGCGACCACCGCGCCGACGGGCGACCGGGCCGCGGTCGACGGCGAGCACGGCGGTTTCGGCCTGAAGGTGCCCGGCCACATGTGGTTCGGCGACGGGTCGGCGTACGAGATGGAGCCGGACTCGGCCACGCTCACCCGTAGGTACGTGGAGAACCAGACCGACGTGCTGAGGTCGGCCGCGCAGTGCGGCATCAGCGGCTCGGTCTACACCCAGATCACCGACGTCGAGGGGGAGCTGAACGGCTTCTTCACCTACGACCGGCGGGTGCCGAAGATGGACTTCGCCCAGGTGCGGAAAGTCAACGAGCAGATTGTCGACAATGCTGACGGCAGCGGGAGCGGGGTCCCTGATCCCGGTCCGGGCACGCCAGGGGCCGAAGGCATCCACTTCTACCCGCTGGACGGATCGGGTGAAGATGCCGTCGGCAACAACGACGCGACGCTCCAGGGCGGCGCGGTCTACGGACCCGGCAAGAACGGCGAAGCCCTCGTGCTCAACGGGTCCGGCCAGTACGCCGATACCGGCGCCACGCTGCTCGACACCAGTAAGAACTACACCGCGAGCGCCTGGGTCAAGCTCAACAAGGCCGACGGCGCGTTCCAGACGTTCGTCAGCCAGGACGGCGATCGCGACAGCGCGTTCTTCCTGCAGTACTCCGGGCAGGACCAGCGCTTCGCGATGAGCTTCCCCGGGATCCGGGCACTGTCGCCCACGAAGCCGAACCCGGGGCAGTGGTACCACGTCACCGGCGTCCGCGACGTCGTGAAGGGCCAGCTGAGGCTGTACGTCGACGGGCAGCTGGTCGCGGCGAAGAGCGCCTGTTCCCTGGACTCGAGCTCGACCGGCAACACGGTCATCGGACGGGCGAGGTTCGGCGGCAACCCGGTCGACTTCCTGGACGGGACCGTCGACCAGGTCCACCTGTACGACCGGGCGCTGACCGACGCGGAGGTGCGGACGCTGTACGAATCCGGTCGCTAGTTCGAGATGCGCAGAAGCCGCCGAGCCCCGATCCTGGTAGGTAACCGACCAGCGGAGGTGAGTGCGATGGCCGCACCCAGCCAGGTACTCGCTCCCCGCGACACGGCCCGGTTCCGGCCACCACGGTTCGGCCTCGGCGGCTCCCACCTCGGCAACGACCTGCCCGGCGCGACAGCGGACGAGGCAGCGGACGACAGAGCCGACGAGAGGGCCGTCGCGACCGTCGACGCGGCGTACCAGGCCGGGATCAGGTTCTTCGACACGTCCCCGGCGTACGGCGCCTCGGAGCGGCGCCTCGGTACGGCGTTGCGGCGCCGCCCGCGGGGTGAGTTCCTGGTGTCGACGAAGGTCACCGGCGCCGATCCGGAGGAATCGGTCCGGGCCAGCAGCGAGCGGCTCGGTCTCGCGGTCGACCTGGTGTTCGCGCAGGACGAGTCGGCGTACCCGGCCCTCGACCGGTTGCGGCGCGACGGCGTGATCAAGGCGGTCGGCGCGGCCTCGGACGACTGGCGCGAGCTCGACCGGCTGGTGCGCGACGTCGAGCTGGACTGCGTGCTGCTGACCGGCCGGTACGGGCTGCTCGACCAGTCGGCCAAGCCGCTGCTCGACCGGTGCGTGGCGCGTGCGGTGTCCGTGATCGTGGCCGGTGTCCTCACGCCGCAGGTCCTCCAGGTGCAGACCATCCAGGCCCGCCGGATCTCGGCGGTCTGCGAGCGGTACGGCGTCTCGCTGCCGCAGGCCGCGCTCGCCTTCCCGACCAGGCATGCCGCGGTCACCTCGGTAATGATCGCGGCGTCCTCCCCGGCGGAGATCCGGGCCGACGCCGCCCTCGTCCGGCAGCCGGTGCCGGAGAAGCTCTGGAAGGATCCGGAGTTGCTGCGTTTGCTATCGTCGAACTAGGAGTCCGCGTTCCCGCGGCTCCCCGGACGAGCGGCGCCGTACCCGGTCTGTCAAGACGACGCCTCACCCCGCAGGAGGGGGTCGTCCCATGCACGTTCTCGATGTCGTCGAAATCGTTGGTGCGCTCACCATTCTGGTCGCCTTCGCGGCCGCCCAGGCCGGCCGGCTGCAACAGCGCACGGTCACGTACCAGCTCCTGAACCTGCTCGGATCAGGTGTGCTGGCAACGATCGCCGCGGTGCAGTCGTCGTGGGGCTTCCTGCTCCTCGAGGGCAGCTGGGCCGTGATCAGCCTGATCGGCCTGCTGAACCTGGGACGGCGCGAGCAGGGACGGCGCGAGCAGACGGCCTAGAACTTGTCGCCGGGGTTGGTCGCCGTACCGGGCGAACCCGTCGGCGCGTCGGTCGGGACACCGCCGGTGGTCGACGTGCTGGACGGCGGGCCGGTCGTCGGCGGTGTGACCGAGCCGGAGCCACTGCCGGGCGGCGGCGTGGTCGGCGTGACCGTGACCGTCGTGGTGCCGGTCGGCGTCGGGATCACGGGCTCCGGCTCCAGCGGCTCGGCGTGCCGGAACAGCAGCCACGCGAGGAAGACCGCGAGCGCCATGATCACAGCCATCGTCAGCAGCGCGAACCCGAGCGCCCACCACGACGGCGGACGGAGCGCGTTCGGCCACGGCAGCGGCCAGATCCGGAACAGGCCGGGGCGCCGCCGGTTCTCCCAGTAGTGCCGGAAGTCGGGGCCGCGGAGCTTGCCGGGCTGCGGGATCCGGTCCATCAGCACCGCGGACAGGATCTCCTCGCCGCGACGCTCCGCGATCAGCCGCTCGTCGGACGCCGCGCTGGACCCGTCGTCGGCCCGGATCGGCCCGATCGCGACCCACAACGCCAGATCGTCGTCGTCGGAGTCGTTGTGCGCGAGCACGACGTCCTCGGGCAACTCGTCCACGGCGTACACGAACCGCTCGCGGGCGGCGGCGTCGTCGGCCGAACCCTCGGTCATCATCGCGACGACGGCCTCCCGGCCGTCCTCGGCACTGACCGCGTACAGGTAACCGGCCGCGTTCGCGCCGAGACGGCCGCGGAGCCAGAACTCGCCGACCCGGGGCGGGTCCTCCGGCTGCAGCGGGAGGGCGTCCGGAATCTCCAGCACGGCCGGGGTGTCCGCCGGCTGCACCTCGGGCTGGGATTCGGTCGCAGTCATCACCCCCAATCCCACCACATCCCTGGTAGCACTGTCGCCGCCGCTCCTCCGAGCCGACTCTGTGCACCAGGTCCGTACGGCGACGCGGCCGGCGTACGGACCTGGTGCACAAAGTGCGATCGGGGGAGGCGGGGCGGCGTCGAGGGGCGGGATTTGGGGCGGAGGGGGAGGATGGGGAGGGACTCTGGCAGGCCCTGCGGCTGCTGGCCCCGGTGATCTGATGGAATGGCCGGTGTTGCGAAGTGGGGAACGACGGTGAATGACAAGGTCCGCGCGCGGACCCCGGAAGGACAGGCATGACCGAAACCACGGTGCCGACAGGTTCGGTTGCCCAGCAGTCCCGGCTGATCGGCGAGGCGGTCAGCGAGGTCAAGCGGGTGATCGTCGGCCAGGAGCACATGGTCGAGACCCTGATGGTGTCGCTGCTGGCCAAGGGTCACTGCCTGCTCGAGGGTGTGCCGGGCGTCGCCAAGACGCTGGCCGTGCGGACCTTCGCGAGTGTCGTCGGCGGCACGTTCGCCCGGATCCAGTTCACCCCGGACCTGGTCCCGTCCGACATCGTCGGCACCCGGATCTACCGGCAGACCCGGGAGACCTTCGACATCGAGCTCGGCCCGACGTTCGTGAACTTCGTGCTGGCCGACGAGGTCAACCGCGCGCCGGCCAAGGTGCAGTCGGCGATGCTGGAGCTGATGGCCGAGCGGCAGGTGTCGATCGGCGGCCAGACCTTCCCGATGCCGAAGCCGTTCATCGTGATCGCGACCCAGAACCCGATCGAGTCCGAGGGTGTGTACCCGCTGCCCGAGGCGCAGCGTGACCGCTTCCTGGTGAAGATCGACGTCCCGCATCCGCGCGGCCACGAGGAGTTCGAGATCCTCCGCCGGATGAGCGTCGACCCGCCGGAGCCCCGGCAGGTGCTGCAGCCGGAGACGATCCTCGAGCTGCAGCGGTCCGCGGAGCAGGTGTTCGTGCACAACCTGGTCGCGGAGTACGCCGTCCGCCTGGTGATGGCGACCCGGACGCCGACCGACTTCCACCTGCCCGACCTGGAGCCGATCATCGAGCTCGGCGTCAGCCCGCGCGCGACCCTGGGCCTGATCGCGGCCGGCCGGGCGCTGGCGCTGATCCACGGGCGCGACTACCTGCTGCCGAGCGACATCCAGACCGTCGCGCTGGACGTGATGGGCCACCGGCTCGGCCTGACCTTCGACGCGGTCGCGGACAACATCGACCCGCGCGCGGTGATCGAGCGGATCCTGGCCACCGTCCCGCCGCCGCAGCCGGTCTGGCGCGACGGCGCCGACGGCACCGGCCGTCCGGAGTTCGTGTAGTGCCCAACCGCCCCGATCCACGAGCTGCGATGACGATCTCGCAGCTCGCTCCCGAGCGTGCGCTGCGGCGGCTGGAGCTGACCGTCGTCCGGCGGCTCGAGGGCTATCTGCACGGCGAGCATCTCGGCCTGCTGCCCGGGCCGGGCACCGAGCTCGCCGAGGCGCGTGAGTACCAGGTCGGTGACGACGTACGGCGGATGGACTGGGCCGTCACCGCGCGCACCACGGTCCCGCACGTCCGCGACCTGATCGCGGACCGTGAGCTGGAGACCTGGGCGCTGGTGGACCTGTCCGGCTCGATGGACTTCGGGACGTCGACGCTGGAGAAGCGCGAGCTCGCGGTCGCGGCCGTCGCCACCGTCGGGTTCCTGACCCACCGGCTCGGCGACCGGTTCGGTGGGCTGATGCTGCGCGACTCGGCGCTGCGGCGCTGGCCGGCGCGGTCCGGGCGGCTCGCGCTCTACGGCCTGCTGCGCGCGCTGCTGGCCGAGCAGTTCAGCACCGACGACGAGGTGCACCGCAGCGACCTGGCGGCGGCGCTCGAGTCGATGGCGCGCACCCAGCGTAAGCGCGGACTGCGCGTGATCGTGTCCGACTTCCTCACCCCGCAGGACGGCGAGATCGCCACCCAGATCGAGCCCTCCTGGGAGCGCGCGATGCGCAAGCTGACCGCGCAGCACCAGGTGCTCGCGGTCGAGATCGTCGACCCGCGGGAGCTGGAGCTGCCGAACATCGGAGTGGTCACGATCGGTGACCCGGAGACCGGCGAGGTGCGTGAGATCGACACCCGGCGGCGCAAGGTCCGGGAGGCGTTCGCGACGGCCGCACTGGCACAACGGGAACGAACCCGCGCCGCCCTGCGTAGGGTAGGTGCCGGGCATCTCGTGCTGCGTACCGATCGCGACTGGGTCGCCGACACCGTGCGGTTCGTGCTCGCCTACCGGCGGGTCGCGCCCCGCCTGCACCAACCGCCGAAGGGAGTGGCTCGCTGATGGAGTTCCTGTCTCCGGGGCGGTTGTGGTTCCTGCTCCTGATCCCGCTGATCATCGCGGGGTACATCTTTCTCCAGCACCGTCGCTCGCAGTACGCGCTGCGCTTCACCAACATCGCGCTGCTGGACCGGGTCGCGCCGCGGCGCCCGCAGTGGCGCCGGCACCTGGCCGTCGGGCTGGCGCTGCTGGCCGCGCTGATGTGCATCGTGGCGTTCGCGCAGCCGAAGGACAAGGTCAAGGTGCCGCGCGAGCGGGCCACGATCGTGGTCGCGATCGACGTCTCGCTGTCGATGATGGCCACCGACATCGACCCGAACCGGCTCGAGGCGGCGAAGAAGTCGGCGAAGAACTTCGTCAACCAGCTGCCGGGCAAGTTCAACGTCGCGCTGGTGAACTTCGCCGGTACGGCGTCCATCATCGTGCCGCCGACCACCGACCGGGCCACCGTGCTGCGCTCGATCGACGGGCTCGAGCTGGCCGAGTCGACCGCGACCGGTGAGGGCATCTTCACCTCGCTGCAGGCGCTCACCCAGGTCCCGCCGGACCCCGAGCACCCGAACGACCCGGCCCCGGCGCGGATCGTGCTGCTGTCCGACGGCAAGCGGACGGTCGGCCGCACCGCCCAGGAGGGCGCGCAGGCGGCGAAGGCGAAGAACACCCCCGTCTACACGATCTGCTTCGGCACCGACTCCGGCTTCATCGAGATGGACGGCATCCGGCAGCGGGTGCCACCGGACCGCGCCGAGCTGCGCACCGTCGCCGAGATCAGCGGCGGCGAGGCCTACACCGCGGAGTCGGCCGGCGAGCTCGAGGACGTCTACAAGGACATCGGCTCCTCGGTCGGCTACGACGAGGTCGACAAGGAGATCACCGCCCGGTACGCCGGTATCGCGATGCTCTTCACCCTGGCCGCCGCCGGCGCCTGCATCGCCCTGGCCACCCGCTTCCCGTAGGCCCGGAGAGACCGGGAGGAACGCCCGCGCGAAGTCCTGGCGCGGGCGTTGTGGAGGCGATCAGAAGGTGCCGGGCAGCGTGACCGAGATGCCGTTGGTCGTGTCGGTGACGGTCACATCACCGAAGACCACCGTCATCGGCGGGCTGCACTTGGGCTGGAAGGTGGCCGTCAGGGTCAGCGAGAAGTTCGCCTTGCCGTTCTGGACCGGGAAGTCGCCGGCCGCGCTGAACGTCTGCTTGTTCGCCGCGGACGGGAAGTTCTGGCCAGGGTTGAGGCAGGCGGCCTCGGCCGAGATGACGATGTGCACCTGATCCTCGTTGCCGAGCCCCGCTTCCTTACCGGAGACGGTCAACGAGCTGCCCGACCGGGTGACGGTCGGGGTGCCGACGAAGTGCGGGCTGCCGGCCGACGCGGTCGGCAGGAAGAACACGGAAGCGGCGATGGCCGCGAGCAGCATGAGTACGAACCTGCGCATGAGGCTTCCTCCTTCGGAGGATGCGAGCAGTGCGGCTGCGGGGCGGAGCGCAGCGATCGTGAACGCGGCGTGCACGGTTCCTGACCGTGCGACGTCCTGAACTCGCTCGGCGATCACCGCGCCACCGGCGGTGCGCGGGCGTTGGCACGGACCGTCGTACGCCGATCACCGAGGTCGATCGGTGCCGCCCCACCTACCGCGACCGTTGCCATGAGCCCATGCCGTCACAGAGTTCCCCCAGGCTCAGCTCGACCATAGGCCTCATCGCAGGGCTGAGAAAGACCTACCAACGGGTCATCTCGTGTCCGCGTACGCGGTCAGCCAGGCGAGCGCGGAGTTCCAGTTCACGGCGACCTCGTTGGTCGAGTAGGAGCCGATCTCGTCGAGGTAGCAGGTGGCCGGGGCACAGCCCTGGAGGTTGCGTTGGGCAACGGGGTCCTGGAGGTGCGAGTTCGGCCCGCCGGCGAGCGAGCCCGGGTACGGCGACGGCAGCGCCGGGTTCAGCGAGTGCGCCCAGAAACGGTGGTGCTGGTGGTGGCTCGACCGCTCGCCGTAGCCGGTCACGTACGACTGGCCGATCGCGTTCCGGCCGAGCAGGTAGTCGAGCGACTCGAGCGCCGCGGAGCGGTACGCCGGCCTGCCGGTGAGGTCCGCCGCGATCGCGAGGATCATCGCGTTGTTCGCCGTACCGGAGTTCGAGCCCCAGACGTACTGCCCGTCGGCCGGCTTGTACGGATTGGCGTAGCCCTGCGACCTGAGGCCGGCGAGGTAGCTGTCGGCCACCGACGCGATCCGCTGCCGTAACCGGAGCCGGTCGAGGAGCGGCAACCGATACGCCACGCGTGCCAGCGCCAGATCGGCCAGGCCGCCGGTCTCCTGCCAGGAGAACCCGTCGGCCGCCTGCAGCGTCGTCGTGATGAAGCGTTTGTACGACGTCCTGCCCGTTGCCCCGAACAACTCGGCGGCTGCCCAGGAGAACTCGTCCGTCACCTTGGTGTCGTCGTACGCGCCGCCGCCTTCACCGCCGGGCGGGGCGTAGATCGCGGGGTTCTGCCGCGCGGCGGTCCACGCCTTCTCGGCCGCCGACAGGCAGCGGGCCGCGAACCGGTGGTCCCAGCGTGCGTAGACCCGCGCGCACCGGGCGCCGACGGCCGCGAGGTTGAGCGTGGCCGCGGTCGACACCGGGTAGAGGTATCGCGGCTGCGGATCGGCCGCCGGGGGAGTCCCGAGCGCGGTCCACTTCTCGTCGTGCACCTTGTGGTGGACCAGGCCGCTCGGCGCCTGCATGCGGAGGAGGAACTCGAGCTCCCACCGGGCCTCGTCCAGCACGTCGGGGACCCGGTTGCCGCCCTCCGGGATCTTCAGGCTCACGCCGGCACCGGTCTCTTCGTACAGGTCGAGCAGTTGCCAGGCCGCGAGCGCGCCGTTGACGACATACTTGCCGTGGTCGCCCGCGTCGTACCAGCCGCCGCGCACGTCCAGGCTGTAGTCGCAGGTACCGGGGTAGCAGGGGACCGACGTGTCGCCCTGGTTGGGTGCGACGCCGAGGTGGCCGGCGGCCCGGGCGTACTCGGCGCCGACGTACTGCGCCTCGATCGCGATGCCGCTGCGGTTGTTGTAGAAGTACGCGAGCGCGTCGCGTCGCAGCCCGGCGTACACGTGGCTCCCGATGTCGAACGGCTTGCTCACGTCGTCGCCGACCGCCAGCCTGAACCCCGTGCCGGTGCCGTGATAGCGGCCGAAGTCGATCAGCTGCACAGCGTCTCCGGACAGGGCGTCCGGACCATACGGTTCGGTATGCCCGCTCGCGACGACCTGGTTGCCGGCGGCAATAAGTCGCCAGTCGAGGGGTGTGGTCGCGGTCGTGACGTAGGTGGCGCGCTTCGGGCCGTCGGCGACGTACCCGAGTTGGTTCACGCGCACCGCCGGCCCGAAGTCGCGGACGCCGCCCGGTGGGACGATGCCGCCGATCACGGAGATGTTGTCCAGGCAGAGCGTGTACGGCTCGGTCGCGCCGCCGGCCTGGAACGAGATCTGGCCGTGCGTGTCCGTGACCGGCGAGATCCCGGCGAACGTGTAGGTCTGGGGGATCGTCGCGGCCTCGACGGTCTTGTTCAGCACCGTCGCATGCGGCGCGGCCGCCTGCTGGAGCACGGCACGGAACTGGACCGGACGGCTCGCCGACGCGTCGAACCGCAGCGTGTACGGCTGTCCCTGCTCGATCGGCAGGTCGTCCTGGCCGATCATCGAGTCCCACGGGTTGACCGTGCCGCCCGGGACCTGGGCGCAGAGCCGTCCGTCGGTGACGGCGGTCGGCGTGTTGCCGCTCGACCACCAGGGCTCCTTCCCGGCGTCGAAGGTCCCGTTGAGCAGCCGTTCGTACGACGGGTCCGCGGCGACCGCCGCACCAGGCACAGCAACCGGCCGAGCCGCAACGGGCAAAGCCGTAACCGGCCGAGCTGCAACGGGCAGGGCTGTGACCGGTAGGGCGGTGACGACTGCGGCGACAAGTACGGTGACGGCGGCGCGTTGTCGGGCGGTGGGCATGGGCCGTGCCTCCATCGGGACCGGGAGCGCTTCCAGTTCGCCTCCGAATCGTGCCGACCGCACCGCCCGGCGTCAAGGGCGCAGAGCCCTTGAATCCAGCGCTTTCCGGCATCGAGCGCGAACTCGGGAGCGCTTCCAGCTCGAACCCCGCGTCCCGATGGTTTACCCTCGACCCACTCAATCGTTAAGGACGATCCGGTGGCCGACCTCCCGAAACGCCAAGTGACGCTCGACGAAGTCGCCGAGCGGGCCGGTGTGTCCCGGTCGGCGGCGTCCCGGGTGATCAACAACGCCCCGCACGTCAGCAAGGCCAAGCGGGAGGCCGTGCAGCGCGCGATCAGCGACCTCGGCTACGTGCCGAACGCCACCGCCCGCGCGCTCGCGACCCAGCAGGCCGGCGCCGTCGTGCTCGCGATCTCCAGCGACAACGCCCAGGTGTTCGCGGATCCGTTCTTCGCGGAGGTGGTGATCGGGATCAGCTCGGTGCTCGAGGACACCGACCTGGAGCTGATGCTGATGATGGCCACCTCGAGCCGCGGGCAGACGCGACTCGAGCAGCTGCTGCGGACCCGGCAGGCCGACGGCGTGATGCTGATGTCGATGCACGGCGACGATCCACTGGCGCATCTCGCGGAGAAGGCCGACGTGCCGGTGGTGTTCGGCGGCTCGCCGGTGAACTTCGAGCCGCGGTACTACGTCGACGCCGACAACCGCGGTGGCGCCCGGCTGGCGACCGAGCACCTGGTCGCGACCGGCCGGCGGCGGATCGCGACGATCACCGGGCGGATGGACGAGGGCGCGGGCACCGCGCGGTACAAGGGATATCAGGACGCCCTCGCGGTGGCCGGCCTGGACGCGAACCGCGTCGCCCACGCCGATTTCTCCGAGGAGGGCGGCACCCGCGCGATGCAGGAGCTGCTCGCCGCGCACCCGGATCTCGACGGCGTGTTCGTCGCGTCCGACCAGATGGCCATCGGCGCCCTGCGGGTCCTGCGAGACGCCGGCAGGTCAGTACCGGACGATGTCGCGCTCGTCGGGTTCAACGACATCACCACTGCCCGCCACACCAGTCCGCCGCTGACCACGGTCAGCCAGCCGATCCAGGCGCTCGGCCGCGAGATGGCCCGCATGCTGCTCGCCGTCATGTCCGGCGAGACTCCGACACCGCTGATCCTCCCCACTCGCCTGGTTCCGCGCTCTTCGACCTGACCCTGGCGGGGCAGGCCGTTCAGGCGGACGCTGGACGCGTGGAACCTCGCAAGTATCTGGAGACGGCGATCGAGCGGACGCCGATGTCGGGTCACGTCGGGAAGTCGGGCGCCACGCTGGAGCGGCTCGTACTGGAGGACGGCCGGCGACTCGTCGTGAAGCGGTCGTCGCCCGGCACCGACCTGCTGATGGCACTGTCGGGCGACTCGTTCGGGCGCGAGTACCTGATGTGGTCGAGCGGAGTACTCGACCAGCTCCCGCCCGCGATCGGGCATGCGATCGTCGACGGCTGGCAGGAGGAGGACGTCACCGTGCTGGTGATGCGCGACCTGGGTGACGCCGTGCTCACCTGGGACGACCGGCTCAGCCGCGAACAGTGCCGCCGGGTGTTCGCCGCGGTCGGTTCGATGTACGACGGCTTCCTGGACCGCGTCCCGTCGAGCCTCACCCCGTTGGTGACGCTGGTCGGCATGTTCACGCCGGATCGCATTCGGCCGCATGCCGGCGGTGAGAACCCGTTGCCGGACCTGGTCCTGCGCGGGTGGGAGCTGTTCCCCGGCATGGTGCCGCCGGACGTCGCCGAACCGGTGCAGCGGTTGCTCGCCCGCCCGGAACCGCTGGTGGACGCGCTGCGGGCCCGGCCCTGCACGCTGGTGCACGGCGATCTGGCAACGGTCAACATGGCGTTCGAGGGTGAGCGACTGACGTTGCTCGACTGGAGCATGCCGGCCGAGGCGCCGGCCGCGCTCGACCTGGCGAGGTTCCTGGCCGGCTGCGCGTCGGTGATCGACGCGTCCCGCGAGCAGGTGATCGAGGACTTCCGTGACCTCGTCCTCGCCGGCGGTGACGAGGCTGCCCTCCGGCTGGCCCTGCTCGCCGGCCTGCTCTGGCTGGGCTGGAACAAGGCCCTCGACGCCGCCGAGCACGAGGATCCGGCGATTCGTGCCCGCGAGCGGGCAGATCTCGACTGGTGGGTCGACGAGGCTCGCCGGACCCTGGCCGCGGGTCTGCTGACCGGTTGAGGTTCGCGACACGACGGTGATGTGGTTGACACGGCGAGGTTACTGGTGTTCCAGGGGGTGGTGGTGCAAGATGTACAGAAGTTTCGCGGGGTATCTTGTGGTGCCTTGTAGAACTGTATTAAGCAACTGATCCGCCGGGATCTACACAGGGTGTTCGAGAACGCTGGGGAAGGCGCCCCTCGAGCACAGGAGGTCCCGGTGGCGACGACTCGTGGCGTTCTGTACGTCCACACGGTGCCGTCAGCGTTGTGCCCGCATGTCGAGTGGGCCGCGGGCGGCATCCTTGGCGTGCCCGTGAAACTGGATTGGACACCGCAGCCGGCGGCCCAGGGCACGTACCGGGCCGAGCTGTCCTGGCAGGCCGAGGCCGGTACCGCGGCCAAGCTGGCGTCCGCCCTGCGCGGCTGGCAGAAGCTGCGGTTCGAGGTCACCGAGGAGCCCAGCAACGGCGCCGAGGGCGAGCGCTACTCGTTCACGCCCGAGCTCGGCGTCTTCCACGCGACCACCGGTGTGCACGGCGACATCATGGTGCCCGAGGAGCGGCTGAAGGCCGCGATGCTGAAGGCTGCCAGTGGCGAGGCCGACCTGACCGAGGAGGTCGAGCGTTTGCTCGGTCGCCCCTGGGACGACGAACTGGAGCCGTTCCGCTACGCCGGCGACGGCGCCCCGGTGCGCTGGCTGCACCAGGTGGTCTGAGGGTGGTCTGAAGGGTTCCTGAGAACTTCAGAAGAAACCGATGAGAGCCGGCGACTTCGCCGAACTTTTCGATGAGACTGAGCATCTGACGTTGCACAAGGGTGGGAGGGGCCGTGGCCGCTGGGCCACCGGGTGTCGGGACACCCCCGGTGGTTGTCTAACAACAGCGGCCGCACCATGTGAAGGGCACGAACCTCAGGGTTCGTGCCCTTCGGCTGTCTAGAGCGGGATGTTGCCGTGCAGGCCGCGGGTGCGACCGCCGGCCTCGGCCTTCGCGAGGGCGGTGGCCAGTGCGGTGGCGAGCGCGGTGCGGGTCCGGGTGGGCTCGACGACCTCGTCGACCACGCCGATCTCGCGGGCCCGGTCGATGCCCCCGGCAATCTTCTCGTGCTCCGCGGCGAGCTCGGCCTCGACCTGCGGCCGGAGCTCGGGATCCACCTCGGCGAGCTTGCGCCGGTGCAGGACGCGGACCGCCGCGACCGCGCCCATCACGGCCACCTCGGCGCGCGGCCAGGCGAACACCCGGGTCGCGCCCAGCGAGCGCGCGTTCATCGCGATGTACGCCCCGCCGTACGTCTTGCGGGTCACCAACGTCACCCGCGGTACGACGGCCTCGGCGAACGCGTGCAGCAGCTTGGCGCCGCGCCGGACGACGCCGTCCCACTCCTGACCGACACCGGGCAGGTACCCCGGGACGTCGACCAGGACGACGAGCGGTACGCCGAACGCGTCGCACATCCGCACGAACCGGGACGCCTTCTCCGCGGACAGGGCGTCGAGGCAACCACCGAGCCGGAGCGGGTTGTTGGCGATCACGCCGACCGTGCGTCCGCCGAGGCGGCCGAGCGTGGTGACGATGTTCGGCGCCCACCGCTGGTGGAGCTCGACGCCGGTCCCTTCGTCGAGCACCCCTCCGACCAGCGGATGGACGTCGTACGCGCGCTTCGCCGACTCGGGCAGGAACCCGGACAGGTCGATGTCCGGTATGTCCGTGGCCATGGACCCCTGGTTGGCCAACAGGTCGGTCAGGCGACGGGCCTGCCCCAGGGCCTCGGCCTCCGAGTCGGTGGTGATGTGGACGACGCCCGAGCGCCGGCCGTGCGGCTCGGGGCCGCCGAGGCGCAGCATGTCGACGTCCTCGCCGGTGACCGAGCGGACCACGTCCGGGCCGGTCACGAAGATCCGGCCCTCCGGACCCAGCACGACGACGTCGGTCAGCGCCGGTCCGTACGCCGCGCCGCCCGCGGCCGGGCCGAGGACGACGGAGATCTGCGGGATCTTCCCGGACGCCTGCGTCATCGCGTAGAAGATCTTGCCGACGGCGTGCAGGCTGAGCACACCCTCGGCCAGCCGGGCGCCGCCGGAGTGCCACAGGCCGATGATCGGCACCTGCTCCGCGCGGGCCACGGCGTACGCCTCGACGACGACCTCGCAGCCCTCGTCGCCCATCGCGCCGCCCATCACGGTCGCGTCCGAGCAGAACGCGACCACCGGAGCACCCTCGACGGTGCCGCGGGCGGCGACCATCCCGGACAGGTTGTCCGGCGTGAGCAGTTCCAGGCTGCCGGGATCGAGCAGGTTGGTCAGCCGGGTGACAGGGTTGCGGGGGTCGAGTTCCCGGGGGAGCTTGGCCGGCTTCGCCGGCGCGGTCGTGGTCATGCGGCCCTCCGAGGGGGTGCGGAACTCAGCTGCCGCCCGGCGGGTTCCGCCGGGCGGCGGACGGCGTGCTAGACCGACTTGAAGGCGATGGCGGCGTTGTGCCCGCCGAAGCCGAACGAGTTGTTCAGCGCGGCGATGTCGCCGTCGGGCAGCTTGCGCTGCTCGGTCGCGACGTCCAGCTCGATCTGGTCGTCGAGCTTGTCGATGTTGATGGTCGGCGGCGACACCCGGTTCTGCAGGGCGAGCACGGTGGCGACCGACTCGACCGCGCCGGCGCCGCCGAGCAGGTGGCCGATCATCGACTTCGGCGCGGTGGCGACCGCGTGGTCGGCCTCCTTGCCGAGCGCCTGCCGGATCGCGATCGACTCGGCGATATCGCCCTGCGGGGTCGACGTGGCGTGCGCGTTGATGTGGAAGATGTCGGCCGGGGTCAGGTCGCCCTCGGACAGCGCCCGCTCCATCGCCCGCCGCGCACCGGAGCCGGTCGGGTCGGGCTGCGCGATGTCGTGGCCGTCGGCGGAGATCCCCGCGCCGGCGAGCTCGGCGTAGATCTTCGCGCCACGCGCCTTCGCGTGCTCGTACGACTCCAGGATCAGGATGCCGGCGCCCTCACCGAGCAGGAACCCGTCGCGGTCCACGTCCCACGGGCGCGACGCCCGCTCCGGCTCGTCGTTGCGCTTGCTGAGCGCCTGCATCATCCCGAACGCGGCCAGCGGCAGCGCCATGATCGCGCCCTCGGCGCCACCGGCGATCACCACGTCCGCGCGGCCGAGCCGGATCTGGTCCAGCCCCAGCCAGATGGCCTCGTTACCGGAGGCGCAGGCCGAGACGGGGGTGTGCACACCGGCCTGCGCGCCGAACTCCAGGCTGACGTAGGCCGCCGACGAGTTCGGCATCAGCATCGGGATCGCCAGCGGCGACACCCGGCGCGGGTTGGACTGCAGGGCGTCGTAGTTCGCCAGGGTGGTGTGCAGGCCGCCGATCCCGGACGCGACCGCCACGCCGAGCCGCTCCTTGTCGAGCCCGGAGTCCGCCAGGCCGGAGTCGGCCCAGGCCTCGCGGGCGGCGACCACGGCGAGCTGCGCGGTGCGGTCGAGGCGGCGGGCCTTGACCCGCTCGATGACCTCGGTCGGGTCGACCGCGGCCGGTGCGGCGATCTGCACCGCCAGGTTCTGCACCCACTCGTCGGTCAGCCGCCGGGCGCCGGAGCGGCCCGCCAGCAACCCTTCCCAGGTGCTGGTCACGTCGCCCCCGAGCGGGGTCGTGGCACCGAGCCCAGTGATGACGACCCGGGTCTTCGACATGGTTACCTCATCCTTCACATGAGAGATCTGCGGTTGGGAGCGAGGGGTGGTGGTGCGGGGTGTTGCGGGAGTGCCGCCGATGTACTGCGTGGTGCTCATCGGGCTGACCCGATGAGCACCGGCCAGCACGGGTGACGCGGAGGTCAGCCGTTCTGGGCGCGCTCGATGAACGCGACGGCGTCGCCGACGGTCTTCAGGTTCTTGACCTCGTCGTCGGGGATCTTCACGTCGAACTTCTCCTCGGCGGCCACCACGACCTCCACCATGGAGAGCGAGTCGACGTCGAGGTCGTCGGTGAAGGACTTGTCCAGCTGGACGTCCTCGACCGGGATGCCGGCGATCTCGTTCACGATCTCGGCGAGGCTGGAACGGATCTCTTCGGTGCTGGCCATCTTCTTGGGTTCCCTTTCGGATTTCTGCTGACTTACCGCCGGTGCAGCCACCTGAGCTGCCCCGGACAACTATGAACTACGGCAGGCGGATCACTTGGGCGGCGTACACCAGGCCCGCGCCGAAGCCGATGATCAGCGCCAGGTCGCCGCTCTTCGCCTCGCCGGCCTCGCGCATCGCGGTGATCGCGAGCGGGATCGAGGCGGCCGAGGTGTTGCCCTGGCGCTCGATGTCGCGCGCGACCTTGACGTGCTCGGGCAGCTTCAGCGTCCGGCGCATCGCGTCGGTGATCCGCATGTTCGCCTGGTGCGGGACGAACAGGTCGAGCTGCTCGGCCTTGACCCCGGCGACGTCCAGCGCCTGCTGCGCGGTCTTGGCCATCTCGAACGAGGCCCAGCGGAACACCGGGTTCCCGTCCATCCGCAGGTGCGGCCAGTTGTAGCTGCCGGCCGCCTCCTGCCAGGACTCCTTCTGGCTGATCACCTGGTGCTGCGTGCCGTCGGAGCCCCACACCACCGGGCCGATACCCGGCTCGTCGGCCGGACCGACGACCGCGGCGCCGGCGCCGTCGGCGAAGATGAACGCCGTACTGCGGTCGGTGCGGTCGGTGAGGTCGCTCAGCCGCTCGACGCCGATCGCCAGCACGTACTTCGCGCTGCCGCCGCGGACCAGGTCGTTCGCCAGGGCGATCCCGTAGCAGAAGCCCGCGCAGGCGGCCGAGACGTCGAAGGCGGCGGCCGTCGGGGCGCCGACCTCGACCGCGATCCGGGTCGCGATCGCCGGCGTCTGGTAGAGGTGGGTGACGGTCGAGACGATCACGCAGCCGATGTCGGCCGGGTCGACGCCGGACTCGGCGATCGCGTCCTTGGCCGCGTTCACCGACATCATCAGCACGGTCTCGTCGTCCTCGGCCCAGCGCCGCTCCTTGATCCCGGAGCGGGTCTGGATCCACTCGTCGCTGGAGTCGATGTGCTCGAGGATCTCCGAGTTCGGGACGACGCGGCGCGGCCGGTAGGACCCGATGCCGAGGATGCCGGCGTACGTCGCGCCGGTGGACGCGGTGATCACGCCGGGCTCCCGGCGGGGTGCAGGCGGACCAGGGGCTGGCCGGGGGAGACCGGGTCGCCTTCCTCGACGAGCCACTCGACCACGATGCCGCCGTGCGGCGCGGTCACGTCGACCTCGTCGCGCAGGCTGCTGACCTTGGCGACGACCTCGCCGGCCCCGACCTGGTCACCGGCCTCGCGACCGGCCTGCGCGGAGCGGCTGAAGGTGCCCTTGATCGGGGCGACCAGCAGACGCCAGGTCGGCGTGGCGTCGATCTCGGACGGGCTGCCGTGCTTCTCGGCGAACGCGCGGGCGTCGTCGAGCTGGTCCGGGGTCTTCAGCGCGAACGTCTCGACACCCTTGAGGGCGCGGCGCGCGATCCCGGTCAGCGTGCCCGCCGGCGGCAGCTCGAGGATGCCGGTCACCTCGAGGTCGGCCATCGTCTGCATGCACAGGTCCCAGCGGACCGGTGCGTTCACCTGGGTGACGAGCCGCTGCAGGACGTCCTGGCCGTCGTGGACGACATGGCCGTCGCGGTTCGAGATGAGCCGGGTCCGCGGGTCGTGGGTGCTGATCGCTGTCGCGTACTTGGCCAGCGTCTGGACGGCCGGCTCCATGTGCCGGGTGTGGAAGGCCCCGGCGACCGACAGCGGGATCAGGCGGGCCTTCGCGGGCGGGTCGGCGGCGAGCGCCGCCAGCTCCTCGACGGTGCCCGCGGCAACGATCTGGCCGGGGCCGTTGTCGTTGGCCGGGGTCAGGCCGTGCTCGGCGAGCTTGGCCAGGACCTCGTCGCGGTCGCCGCCCAGCACCGCGGTCATCGAGGTCGGCGTCAGCGCGGCCGCGGCGGCCATCGCCTTGCCGCGCTCGCGGACCAGGACCATCGCCTGCTCGGCGGTCAGGACTCCGGTGCCTGCCGCGGCGGCGAGCTCACCGACGCTGTGACCGGCGACCGCGCCGACCTTCGCGAAGGCGTCGGCGGGGTGCGGGAAGACCGCCAGCGCGGCCAGCATGCTGGACGCGACCAGCAGCGGCTGCGCGATCGCGGTGTCCCGGATCGTGTCCGCGTCGGCTTCGGTGCCGTAGTGGGCGAGGTCGAGACCGGCGACCGCGGAGAGCCAGTTCAGCCGGCTCTCGAACACGGGATCGGCCAGCCACGGCTCGAGGAAACCTGGGGTCTGGGCACCCTGACCGGGCGCGACGATGACGAGCACGTGACAACTCTCCCTCAGCCGGGCCCGCCGCGAGCCGCACGGCGAGCACGAATTCTACCGGGCCGCTTTTGTGGAGATCCTACAAAACCGTGCTTCCGGGCTCGGGATGCAGCAGGCGACCCAAGGTCAGTGCGACACGCAGTGTGAAACTGTCGCGGGGATTCAGCGGGTTGTAGCCCGTGAGGTCCGCCACACGCTTCAGCCGGTACCGCACGGTGTTGGCGTGGATGAACATCGCCCGGGCCGTCGCCTCGATCGAGCCGCCGGAGTCCAGGTACGCCGAGACGGTGTCGAGGAGCACGCCGTCGCCCACGGTGAGCGGGCCGTAGACCTCGGTGGCGAGCTGCCGGCGGGCATGGCCGTCTCCGGAGAGTGACCGTTCCGGGAGCAGGTCGTCGGCCGGCACCGGTCGCGGGGCACCCGGCCAGGCCGCCGCGGCGCGCAGGCCGGCGACGGCGGCCCGTGCCGAGGTCACGGCCGACATCAGGTCCTTCACCACCGGTCCGACGACGATCGGGCCGGGTCCAAACCAGCGGGCGAGTTTTTGTACGGTCTCGACAGGATTGCTCGTACCGCCGAGTACCACGACCAGCCGGTCGCCCTGGATCGCACACAGTGCGTCAGCACCCGCCTCGCGCGCCGCGTGCCGGACCATGTCCGCGACGTTCGAGCCGGTGTTGCCGGCCGGCGGCGTCTCGGCGACCGGGGCCCGGCCGACCACGACGGCGACCTCGGCCGATCCTGTCGTACCGGCGGCGCCGGTCCAGCCGAGGGCCGAGGCGCGGGAGCGGACGGACTCGTCGGCCTCGCCGCGGATCACCGAGTCGACGAGCAGGGCCTCGAGCCGGGCGTCCCAGGCGCCGCGCATCTCCGCGGCCTGCGCGTAGACGGTCGCGGCGGCGAACGCGACCTCGCGGGCGTACCGCTGCATGGCCTCGTGGACGACCGGTACGTCGTCGGGCGGCAGCAGCGTGCCGATGGTGTTCTCGATGGTCTCGATCGTGGTGCGGACCAGGTCGACGGTCTGGTGCAGCGAGATCACCCGGGTGAACTCGCGCGGCGCGGACCCGAAGATCCGGGTCGGCATCGAGGAGTGCGCCTCGGGGTCGCGGAACCACTCGACGAACGCGGAGATCCCGGACTGCGCGACCAGCCCGATCCAGGACCGGTCCTGCGCGGACAGCGTCGCGAACCATGGCAGGTTCGCGTCCATCGCCGCCATCGCGGCGGTGGCCAGCGCACCGGTCGCGTTCTGCAAACGCTCCGCCCGCGCCAGATGTGCCTTCGTCACCACGCCCAGACCATACGCGCACTGCCATGATGGGCGTATGACGGACAAGGCGGGTGTGGCGGACGCGATCGAGGCGTTGCGGGCGATCGGGTACTACCTCGAGCGCGACCGGCAGCCGACGCACCGGGTGAAGGCGTACCGGCGGGCCGCCGACACGATCGCCGCGTTGCCGGCCACCGAGGTCCGGGCGCGGCGCCGGGCCGGGACGCTGACCGAGCTGCCGGGGATCGGCCCGAAGACCGAGGCCGTGATCGTCGAGGCGATGGACGGCGCCACCCCGTCGTACCTGGTCAAACTGGAGGAGGCCGCGGGCGAGCTGACCACGGCCGGCAAGGGCCTGCGCGCCGGGCTGAAGGCGGACCTGCACCTGCACTCGGAGTGGTCCGACGGCGGCAGCCCGATCGAGGAGATGGCCCGGACCGCGCACCGCCTGGGCCACTCGTACATGGCGCTCACCGATCACTCGCCGCGGCTGACGGTCGCCAACGGGCTGTCCCGCGAGCGGCGCCTGCAGCAGCTCGAGGTCGTTGCCGAGCTCAACAAGAAGCTGCAGGACGAACTGGACGGCTTCACGATCCTGAACGGTATCGAGGTCGACATCCTCGACGACGGTTCGCTGGACTGCGACACGGAGATCCTGGCCCGGCTCGACGTGGTGGTCGCGAGTGTGCACTCCAAGCTGCGGATGGCGTCCGAGCCGATGACCGAGCGGATGGTCCGCGCGATCGCGAACCCGCACGTCGACGTGCTCGGGCACTGCACCGGCCGGCTGATCACCGGCGGCCGCGGGACCCGTCCGGAGTCGGAGTTCGACGCCGAGGTGGTGTTCGAGGCGTGCCGCCAGTTCGGGACCGCGGTCGAGATCAACTCCCGCCCCGAGCGGCTCGACCCGCCGAAGCGGCTGCTCTCGATGGCCGTCGAGACGGACTGTGTGTTCTCGATCGACACCGACGCGCACGCGCCCGGCCAGCTCGACTGGCAGGTGTACGGCTGCGAGCGCGCCGAGGACTGCGGCGTCACCTCCGACCGCGTCATCAACACCTGGGACCAGCAACAACTTCTGGAATGGACGGCGTCATGAGCGAGCGAAGCGAGCGAATCAAACAACACAGCGCGATCGTGCCTCATCCGCGCCCGGAGCGAAGCGAGGACGTGGATGAGTGATCTGGAGAAGGACCCGGCCGAGGTCGTCGGATTCGCGGACTGTGAGGGGCCCGCGCTGGAGATGCTCGAGGGCCGGGAGGTCGTGCTGGGGCGGTCCACCACGGTGCGGCGGTTGCTGCCGAACAAGAACCGGCGGATGGTCGGCGCGTGGTGCTTCGTGGACCACTACGGGCCGGACGACCTGACCCGGCGCGTCGACTCCTACGACGTGCCGGGGGAGCGCGGCATGCAGGTCCCGCCGCATCCGCACACCAGCCTGCAGACGGTGAGCTGGCTGTTCGAGGGCGAGATCGAGCACCGCGACAGCGTCGGGTCGCACGCGTTCGTCCGTCCGGGCGAGCTGAACATCATGACCGCCGGCAACGGGATCGCCCACTCCGAGGTGTCCACCCCGGACGCGCCGCCGAAGCTGCACGGCGCCCAGTTGTGGGTTGCGCTCCCGGATGCTGTGCGGACGACGACCCCGCCCGCCTTCAATGCGTACGCCGACCTGCCGCGGCTGGATCTCGACGGCGCGCACGCGACGGTGATGATCGGGACCGTCGCCGGGGTCACGTCGCCCGCACCGGCGTACACCCCGCTGGTCGGCGCCGACGTCACGATCGAGCCGGGGCGCTCCGTGACGCTCCCGCTGACGGCGTCCAACGAGTACGCCGTGCTCGTGGTCGACGGATCCCTGACGGTCGGGAACTTGACCCCGGGCTTCGGTGAGATGACCTATCTGGGCGCCGGACGGGACGCGATCGAGCTCGCCGCCGCCGAGGGCGGTGTGCGGTTCCTGCTGCTCGGCGGTGAGCCGTTCGAGGAGGAGCTGGTGATGTGGTGGAACTTCATCGGCCGCAGCCACGAGGAGATCGTCGCCGCCCGGGACGCCTGGCAGGCCGCCATCGATGCTGCAGGCAACGACCGGTTCGGGATGGTGCCCGGCTACGACGGCGATCCGCTGCCGGCGCCGCCGCTGCCCGCGACCACCCTCAGACCGCGACCGCGGGCGCGCTGACCCGGCGGCGGTAGTAGGCCCAGGTGACGACCAGCAGCGACGGGCCCCACAGCTGCAACGGCGCGTAGCACGCGATCATCAGCGCCGCCCACGGCGTGCTGGAGAAGGGGATGAACTCCTTCGAGAACACGTCGCGGAAGCCGTAGGTCCAGATCGCGATCAGGCTGAGCGCCCCGAGGACCGCGGGGACGATCGCGGCGTACGGCGCGACGCGGCGGCCGCCGATGACCGGGATCCAGCGCGGCGCGACCTCGCCCCACCGGCTGACCAGGCCGAGCGCGGTGAGCGCGACGAGCTCGGAGAAGATCGTCAGCGAGACGACGTACAGCTTCTGCCCGAACCCGATCAGGTGGGCCGGCCGGCCGGCGTCGTCGAGCATGCCCATCGACGAGCCGAACACCAGCCCGAGTCGCCACAGGCCGGACGGCAGGGTGAGGAAGGGGATCGCGTGCGCGAGGCGGTAGGCCCAGCGCGGGACGGGACGCTCTGTTGTGCTCACGCCCCGAGCATCCGCCGGACCGGTAGGTCGCTACCTCACCCGTCGGAGTGAACCCGGTCCCTCCCAGGACCGATTCCCTGCTCCAGGACGTCGAACGCGCGGTCGATCACGGCGACCTGGTCGGCCTGCACCCGCGCGAGGTCGTCGCCGGCGATGATCCGTGCGACCGAGGTGTGGTAGATCGTGGTGAGCGTCGCCGTCAGCAGATTCGCGACCAGGCGGGCGCCGAGCTCGTCGCCGGTCTCCTCGGCCAGGACGCCGGCCAGCATGGCGGCGATCTCGTGCTCCTGCTCGATGCTGCGACTGACCAGCGCGGGGCTGGACTCGAGCACGCTCCAGAAGCCGCGCACCCCCTCGATCGCGCCCGACAGGGGATGGCGCGCGGCCAGTAGTTCGTGCTGGTACCGGCGCATCGCGACCGCGACGGGCTCACCGGCCGGGCGGTCTCGGACGACGGCCTCGAGCTCACGCAGGCGGTCGTCGTGCCGGTCCAGGAACAGGTCTTCCTTGCGCGGGAAGTAGTTGAAGACCGTCATCTTGGACACCCCGGCCGCGTCGGCGATCTCCGCGACGGTGACGGCGTCGAACCCGCGCCGCACGAACAGCCCGGTGGCGACGTCGGAGATCATCCGCCGGGTCGCCTGCTTCTTGCGCTCGCGCAGCCCTTGCTCGGCCATGGCTGGAATTATACTGGACCAAATTTTGTACTCGGTCTAAGATTCTGGTCATGGACAACCGAGATGTGGTGATCGCCGGCGGCGGGCCGGTCGGCCTGATGCTGGCTTGCGAACTCGCGCTGGCCGGGGTGGGCGTGCTGGTCGTCGAGCGGCTGCGGGAGATCGATCCGACGATCAAGGCCGGCTCGATCAACGTGCCGACCGCCGAGGCGATGTACCGGCGCGGGATGCTGCCGGCGCTGCAGGAGCACCAGCAGTTGGCGTTCGAGCAGATGAAGGCCTTCCGGGCCGGGAAGGGGCCGAGTGGGCCGCCGCCGGCCGGGCACTTCGCCGGGATCATGGTGAGCTCCGCCGGTGTGCACTTCGACGACCCGGCGTTCCGCGACGCCGGGCCGGCGCGGTCGGTCTTCGCGGTCGGGCAGCAGGCCGTCGAGTCGATCCTCGGCACGCGGGCCGCCGAGCTGGGCGTCGAGATCCGGCGCGGGGTCGAGGTCACCGCCTTCGACGCCGACGACGAAGGCGTCACCGTCCGACTCAGCGGCGACGTGCTCGGCGACGGCGTGGTGGGTCACGGTGTGGTGGGCGGCGGTGTGATGGGTGACGTGGTGCGGGCGGGCTGGCTGGTTGGTTGTGACGGCGGGCGCAGTCTGGTGCGCAAGCTGGCCGGGTTCGACTTCCCCGGCACCGAGCCCGCGATCACCGGCCGGCAGGCGATCGTGGATCTCGAAGGCGCCGACGGGCTCCAGCGCAGCTGGAACTACACGCCGACCGGCCTCTATGCCCACGGTCCGGTCCCGGGCCGGGTGCTGACCGTCGAGTTCGACGGCCCGCCGGAGGATCGCGACGCGCCGATCACCGCCGACGAGATCCAGGGCAGCCTGCGCCGGGTCACCGGCGTCGACGTCACGGTCACCGCGGTGCACAGCGCGACCAGGTTCACCGACAACGCGCGGCAGGTGACGTCGTACCGCAAGGGCCGGGTGCTGCTCGCCGGTGACGCGGCGCACGTGCACTCGCCGTTCGGCGGGCAGGGCCTGAACCTCGGGATCGGCGACGCCGTCAACCTCGGCTGGAAGCTGGCCGCGACGATCCGGGGCACCGCGCCCGAGGGCCTGCTCGACACGTACACCACCGAGCGGCATCCGGTCGGCGCGTGGGTGCTGGACTGGACGCGCGCCCAGATCGCCTTGATGCGTACGGATGCGCGCACCGCCGCGTTGCGCGACGTGGTCACCGACCTGCTCCGGACGGCGGACGGCTCGACGTACCTGGCGAAGAAGCTGTCCGGCGTCCTGCACCGGTACCCGATCGCGGGTGCGCACGAGCTCGTCGGCTCGGCGGCGCCCGACTTCGAGTTCGCGGACGGGACGCGGTTGGGGGAGCACCTGGCCGACGGCACGTCGCTGCTGGTGGATCTGTCCGACTCGGCGCGGTTGCGCGATCTCGCGTCCGGGCGGGTCCGCGTGCTCACCGCGAAGAGCGGCGGCGAGCTCACCGGCGTACTGATCCGGCCGGACGGATATGTCGCGTGGGCCGCGGCGGACGGTGGCGTGGCGGGTCTGGACGAAGCGTTGTCGACCTGGGTGCCTCAGATCAGGTCGTGATCGCGGGCGTAGGCGGCCGCCGCCGTCCGGGACGGTACGTCCAGCTTCGCGAAGATGTTGGTGAGGTGCCGGGCGACGGTCTTGTCGCTCAGCACCAGCCGGTGCGCGATCTCGGCGTTGCTGTTGCCAACGGCAACCAGTCGGAGGACGTCCAGTTCACGCCCGGTCAGCCCGCCCGCCGTACTCCGGCCGAGCAGCTTCTCGACCTCCTGCCGCGCCGGCGTCGCACCGATCTCGGTGAACGACCGGCAGGCCGTGGTGAACTCGGCCGCCGCCGAGTCCTCGTCGCCGAGCGACCGCACCGCACGGCCGACCAGCACCTTCGCGCGCGCCACCTCGTACGGCGCCCGCAGCTCGTCCCACAACCGCGCCGCGGTCCGGGCGTGTGGCAGGGCCTGGTCCGGGTCGTCCTTCGCCAGCGCCACCAGGGCCAGGCAGTAGGCCGCCGACGCCCGCAAGCCGGCACACCCGAATGCCTCGGCGATTGTTGACAATTGGACAGCTGCATTGTCGGCCTCAGTCACTTCGTCGCCGGCCAGCAACACCTCGACGGCGCCCGCGAGCAGCCGCGACCGGTGGACCGGATCACCCGTCTCCGTCAGCAGCCGACGTACGGCGGCGACCGCGGCCGGTACGCGCCCGCGCGCGACCATCAGCAGCGCCCGCCCCGGCTGCGCCTCGTATCCGTAGCCCGCAGCCTCGTCGTACGACGCTTCCGCGGCCGCGAGATCGCCGCGGATCCGCAGTACGTCGGCACGCTCGCCCAACGCCAGGCCCGCCGCGGCGTTCGCCCCGGACTCCGCGTACCGCCGGCACGCGGCCTCGAACTCCGCGAGCGCTTCCGGGTACGCCGCGTGCAGCCGGAGGATCTGGCCGCGGTGGACCGCGCACTGGCCGGTGAACGGCACGAGGTCGGGCTGGCCGTCGCACCAGCGGGTCAGCGCCGCGGTCCAGGCGGACGCGCGGGCGAAGTCGAGCACCTCCTGGCAGCCCTCGATCATCGCGCAGTACACGTTGCCGGCGAAGATCGGCGACAGTTCGCCGGCGGCGACGCCGACCATCGCCTCGTCGAGCAGCGCGAGCCCTTCCGGTACGCGGCCGGAGTACAGCAGCAGCCTGCCCTTGCACACCAGGCCCTGTGCCAGCAGGTCGGGATCCCCGTGCCGGCGGGCGATCGCGACGATGTCGTCGCCGGCGGCCAGCCCGCCGGGGACATCCCCGTGGTCCAGACACCGGAAGAAGTCGTGGATCCGGAGGTAGCCGCGCTCCACGACGTCCCCGGTCTGGTCGGCCATCAACCGCTCGGCGCGGGCCGCCCAGCCGTTGCCGACGGCCGCCTCGCCCCGGGTGTTCAGCACCAGCGCCAGCCAGAACGCGAACCGGATCGCGCCGAGCACGTCGCCGCCGTCGATCCGGTCACGGTAACCGCGCTGCAGGGCGCGGATGCAGGAGTCGGTGTCGCCGAGCAGGAACGCCGCGGTGGCCAGCGTCAACAGTTCGGCGGGACCGAGGCCCGCACCCGGATCCTGATCCGCGGCGCTCAGCCGCTCGTAGGCGACCGCCCAGTCACGCCGCTCGTACGCGGACCGGGCTCGCTGCAGATCGTCGACAATCCCCATCCATGCCCCCACTCGTGAGCATGCGCTTCAGGTCACGCGGCGGCAAGACTCCGGTCCGCGCCGGCGCGGGCCGCGATCCGGCGGGCGATGTACGCCGCGTCCCGCCCGACGCCGGGCAGAACCATCGAACTGAAGGCGTACTGGAAGGACAGGCCGCAGAAGAACAGCCCGGGCATCCCCTCGGCGATACCGCGGTACTCCCGCGGCCAGCCGTCGGCGCCGATCACCGCGGGCTTGATCCAGTCGAACACCTGGCGGAATCCGGTCGCCCACACCACGTTCGCGACGTCGAGGACCCGGCCGTTCTCGAGCTCCGGCCGGCCGTCCCGGACACCCGTCACCCGGTCGTGGACCCGCTCGACCCCTCGGGCGAGCAGGTCGCCCCGCTTGACCCGGATCATCGGCCCGCCGTGGAACCGAACCTCCCCCATCTCCTTCCTGCCCATCGGCGTCCGGCGGGTGAGCACGTGACGCCAGGCGAACAGCAGGAGCGGCCAGACCAGAACCTGACCGCGCCCACCCGGCCTGAAGGGCACCTGCCCGGGATCGCGACCGCACAGGATCGTCTCGTGTGTCCGCGCGACCTCGTACGCGATGTCGGTGCCCGAGTGCGACCCGCCGACCACGAGCACCGGCCCGTCCTTGAGCTGCTCCGGCCGGCGGTACTCCGACGAGTGCAGCTGCCGGATCGCCGGATCCAGGTCGACCGCGCAGTCCGGCAGGTGCGGCGTCCGCCCGAACGTTCCGGTGGCGACGACGACGTTGTCCGCGGCGAGCTGCTCGCGGCCGGTGGTGACGATCCAGCGGTCGTCGATCCGCTCGAGGGTGTCCACCCGGGTGCTGTGCCGGATCGGCAGCCGGAAGTGCGCGGCGTACGACGCGAGGTAGTCGGCCACCTCGTCCTTGCCGGGGTAATGCCACGGATCGCCCGGGAACGCCAGGCCGGGCAGGCCGTCGTACTTCGCGGGCGAGTACAGCCGCAGGCTGTCCCAATGCGACCGCCACTGGTCGCCGACCCGGGCGTTGCCGTCCAGGATGACGAAGTCCTCGCCGAGCTGCTGCAGCTGCCGGCCGGTGGCGAGCCCCGCCTGTCCGGCGCCGATGATGATCGTGTTCATGCTGGTCTCCCTTCCACGTCGCGCCGCAGCGTGTGGAACCGCAGCCACCACAGCAGCATCAGCGCCGAC
This sequence comes from Kribbella sp. NPDC003557, assembly GCF_040610805.1. Classification (NCBI taxonomy): domain Bacteria; kingdom Bacillati; phylum Actinomycetota; class Actinomycetes; order Propionibacteriales; family Kribbellaceae; genus Kribbella; species Kribbella sp. NPDC003557. The sequence goes on along the minus strand of NZ_JBEXMY010000010.1, from coordinate 172,793 downwards.
GTCACCACGTAGAAGCCGTGCAGGATCCAGATCGGTCCTGCCGGCAGGTGCACCACGTAGATGCAATGGACGGCGTTGCCGACGTTGGCGAGCACCAGGTTCAGCGGGCTGTACGACGCCAGGTCGCGGGTCCGGATCGCCTTGACCACCATCGGCAGGGCGCTCGACGCGAAGAGGATGGTGGACATCGTCCCCGCGAGAAGAGCAACGCTTGCGCCAGTCATGTCACCGACGGTAGGGACCGCGGGCCGCCCGCCGCGTCGGACGGAATGCGCAACCCGCGCCCGCGACGACTACGAGGTTTGTCGTACGTCGGTGTGCCGGCGGATCCACGGCGCGAGTGCGTAGACCGCGAACGCGACCACGATCGTGACCACCGCCAGGCCGCCGAAGTACGCCGTGTCCGAGGCGTCCTCGGTCGCCTGCACGAGCTGCGCGGTGATCGCCTGACCGGCGGCCGGCGCGAGGAACCACAGCGCCATCATCTGGCTGAGGAACGCCCGCGGCGCCAGCACCGTCGTCGCGGCCAGGCCGACGGGGGACAGGAACAGCTCGCCGAGGGTCTGGATCACGTAGACGACGACCAGCCACAGCGGCGACGCCAGGTTGTCGCCGGCCACCGACGACGCGAGCGCCATCACCGCGAACGAGATCCCGGCCAGCAGCAGCCCGGTGGCGAACTTCTGCCCGATCGAGGGCCCGCGATCGCCCAGCCTGATCCAGATCACCGCGAACACCGGCGCCAGCACGATGATCGAGAACGGGTTCACCGACTGGAAGAACTCCGGCGAGATCCCGACCCCGAACAGCGCCAGCCGCGTCCGGTCGGCCGCGAACGACGTCAGCGTGGTCGCGGCCTGCTCGAACAGCATGAAGAACAGCATCGCCGCCACGAACAGCGGGATGTACGCGCGGACCCGTTGCCGCTCGACCGGCGTCACCAGCGGGCTCCGCAGCAGCATCACGAAGTACGCGATCGGGGCCAGGAAGCACAGGTACGAGATCGCGTCCACGACCGGCTTCGGGCCGATCCCGCCGGACCGCCAGGCCGACCACGCGAACACGACCGCGAGCAGCGCCAGGACGGCGGCCGTGACCTTGACCATCGTCGGCCGGTCCGCGGCGGTCAGCGGGTTCGGCGGGGTGTCGCCGCGGCCGTGCAGCGTGCGCCGGCCGAGCAGGTACGCGACCAGGGCCAGCGTCATCCCGACCGCGGCCGCCGCGAACGCGACATGGAACCCGAACTCGCGGCGCAGGAACCCGACCACGAACGGCGCCGAGAACGACCCGATGTTGATCCCCATGTAGAAGATCGAGAACGCCGAGTCCCGCCGCGGATCGTCTTGCTCGTAAAGGGTCCCGACCATGGTCGACACGTTCGGCTTCAGCAGTCCGGTGCCGAGGGCAACCAGCGCGATCCCGGCATAGGCCGGTCCGGTCGACGGCAGCGCCAGACACAGGTGACCGGCGACGATCACGGTGCCGCCGTACAGGACCGTGCGGCGGGCGCCGACGACGCGGTCGGCGAACCAGCCGCCGAGCACCGAGAGCAGGTACACCGAGGCGCCGTAGATCGACACCACGGCCTGCCCGAGCGACTCACCGAGCCCGAGCCCGTGCGCCTTGTCGGTCAGGTAGAGCAGCAGGATCGCGCGCATCCCGTAGTAGCTGAACCGCTCCCACAACTCGGTGGTGAACAGCGTCATCAACCCGCGCGGATGCCCGAAGAAGGTCCTCTCCGGGGCGGCTTGCTGCGTGTCGGTCATGTACCGACCGTAGCAAGCCGACTACTCAGAGAGTGATCCAGTAGCGCCGCGCCCGCCCGGGCCAAGTGTCACGGATGTGCCCGCCGCCGTCGAGCAGCTTTCTCGTTGAGCGCGTGCCGCAGCGTGATCGCCCCGAGGTACGTGCCGCCCTCGACGATCCACCAGTAGGACGCGGGCACCCGCTCCGGCGTGATCGGAACGCTGTCGTCACTCTGCTCCGCGGGCGGCCACCAGCCGCACCCAATAAACGAACGGGCCGCCCACCGGTGCGGTGGGCGGCCCGTTGCTCAGGCGTTGCGGCGGGTCAGGCGCCGGCGCCTTCCTGCTTCACGCCGGCGACCGCGGTCGGGTCGTCGATGCGGTACTTGCGGGCCGCCTCGGCGGCGACCTCCGGCTTCACGTCACCGCGCTTGGAGAGGATCTCCAGAGCGGCGACCACGATCGACTCGGCGTCCACCTGGAAGTGGCGCCGGGCCGCGGCCCGGGTGTCGGCCAGACCCCAGCCGTCGGTCCCGAGCGACGTGTAGTCGTTCGGCACCCAGCGGGAGATCTGGTCCTGCACCGCGCGCATGAAGTCGCTGACGGCGACCACCGGACCCTTGGTGTCCTTCAGCTGCTCGGTGACGAACGGCACCTGCTCCGGCTCGTCCGGGTGCAGCAGGTTGTGCTGCTCGGCGGCGACGGCGTCCCGGCGCAGCTCGTTCCACGAGGTCACCGACCAGATGTCGGCCGCCACCGAGTACTCCTCGGCGAGGATCTGCTGCGCCTTCATCACCCACGGCAGCGCGACACCGGACGCGAGCAGCTGCACGCGCGGCACGTCGTCGCCCTCGGCGGTCTGGTACTCGTTGAAGCGGTACATGCCCTTGAGCAGCCCCGCGACGTCGAGGTTCTCCGGCTCGGCGGGCTGTGCCACCGGCTCGTTGTAGACCGTGAGGTAGTAGAAGACGTCCTCGCCGTGCGGCTTGTCCTGGTCCAGCCCGTAGCCGTACATCCGGCGCAGGCCGTCCTTGACGATGTACGGGATCTCGTACGCGAACGCGGGGTCGTAGTGCACCGCGGCCGGGTTCGTCGAGGCGAGCAGCGGCGAGTGACCGTCCGCGTGCTGCAGACCCTCACCGGTCAGCGTCGTCCGGCCCGCCGTGGCGCCGATCAGGAAGCCGCGGCCGAGCTGGTCGCCGAGCGCCCACATCCAGTCGCCGGTGCGCTGGAACCCGAACATCGAATAGAAGATGTAGAACGGGATCATCGGCTCGCCGTGCGTGGCGTACGCCGTGCTCGCCGCCAGCACCGAACCCATCGCGCCGGCCTCGCTGATGCCCTCGTGCAGCAGCTGACCCGCCGTGGACTCCTTCCACGACAGCAGCAGGTTGCGGTCGACGGCCTCGTAGTTCTGCCCGTGCGGCGAGTAGATCTTCGCGGTCGGGAACATCGAGTCCATACCGAACGTGCGGTACTCGTCCGGGGCGATCGGGACGATCCGGTGACCGATCTCCGGGTCCTTCATCAGGTCCCGGAACAGCCGGACCAGCGCCATCGTGGTCGCGACCGGCGCGTGCGAACCCTTGGCCAGCGGCTTGTACACGTCGTCGCCCGGCAGCTTCAGCGTCTTCGGCTGCACCCGGCGCTCCGGCAGCGAACCGCCGAGCTGCTTACGCCGCTCCATCATGTACTGGTACTCCGGCGAGTCGGTGCCGGGGTGGAAGTACGGCGGGTTGTACGCGTCCTCGAGGTCCTTGTCCTCGATCGGCAAGTACAGCCGGTCGCGGAAGGCCTTCAGGTCGTCCGAGGTCAGCTTCTTCATCTGGTGGGTCGCGTTACGGCCCTCCAGCGCCTCGATCGTCCAGCCCTTGATGGTCTGGGCCAGGATCACGGTCGGCTGGCCGACGTGCTCGGTCGCGCTCTTGAACGCGGCGTACACCTTGCGGTAGTCGTGACCGCCGCGCGGCAGCTTGCGCAGGTCCTCGTCGGACAGCCCGCTGACCATCTGGCGCAGCCGCTGGTCGCCGCCGAAGAAGTTCTCCCGGATGTACTCGCCGGACTCGACCGAGTACGTCTGGAACTGGCCGTCGGGCGTGGTGTTCATCTTGTTCACCAGCGCGCCGTCGTGGTCCTGGGCCAGCAGGTTGTCCCACTCGCGGCCCCAGATCACCTTGACCACGTTCCAGCCGGCGCCGCGGAAGAACGCCTCCAGCTCCTGGATGACCTTGCCGTTGCCGCGGACCGGGCCGTCCAGCTGCTGCAGGTTGCAGTTGATCACGAAGGTGAGGTTGTCGAGCTCCTCGCGCGCGGCCAGGCCGATCGCGCCGAGCGACTCCGGCTCACCCATCTCGCCGTCACCGAGGAACGCCCAGACGTGCTGCTGGCTGGTGTCCTTGATACCGCGGTTGTGCAGGTACCGGTTGAAGCGCGCCTGGTAGATCGAGTTCAGCGCGGCCAGACCCATCGAGACGGTCGGGAACTCCCAGAAGTCCGGCATCAGCCGCGGGTGCGGGTACGACGACAGGCCCTTGTGCGGGCCGCGCGACACCTCCTGGCGAAAGCCGTCCAGGTCGTCGGTCGTCAGCCGGCCCTCGAGGAAGGCGCGCGCATACATCCCGGGGGAGGCGTGACCCTGGATGAAGATCTGGTCGCCACCGCCCGGGTGGTCCTTGCCACGGAAGAAGTGGTTGAAGCCGACCTCGTACAGGCTCGCGGCCGACTGGTAGGTGGCGATGTGACCGCCGACCTCCAGGCCCTTGCGGTTGGCCTTGCTCACCATCACCGCGGCGTTCCACCGGATGAACGCCCGGATCCGCCGCTCGATGTGCTCGTCGCCGGGGAACCAGGGCTCACGCTCGGGCGGGATCGAGTTGATGTAGTCGGTGCTCCGCAGTGCGGGCACGCCGACCTGTCGCTCCCGGGCGCGCTCGATCAGCTTGAGCATCAGGTAGCGCGCTCGCGCCTTGCCCCGTTCGTCCAGGACCGCGTCGAGCGATTCGACCCACTCCCGTGTCTCGTCGGGGTCGATGTCGGGGAGCTGGGTGGGCATCCCCTCGGTGATGATGGCTGGTGGTTCGTGTCCGGAAGCCACGGTGTCCTGCCGTTCTCTCTGGTTGTCTTCACCGCAATCCTGTCACCTGTTCGGAATGCGTTCTACTTTGCCTTCCCTTCCGGCCCGATTCCGGCTCACCGGCCGGGATCTGAGCGGACACGCCTTGTACCCGCCACGCGCATACCGGACACGTCACGGAACCCTGGTGCATACTTGCGCGACGCGGTAGGTCACGATGGACTACTGCTAGCTGTGTGGCTGTACCAGAGGTAACAGCAGTGCAATGACACCTACCCCCGGGCAAGCGGGGACCACGGAGGAGGACACGTGAGTGCGACCGCGGATCACGCGGACGGCAAGAGCGGAGTGCCGAACATGGCGTCCCGGCTCGGCCTCGAGGCCGGCTGGGTCGTCCAGGAGATCGGCTACGACGACGACTGCGACGACGACCTGCGTGATGCCATCCGGGAGGTCACCGGGGAGGACTTCGTCGGTGACGACACCGACGAGGTCGTGGACGCAGTCCTGCTCTGGTTCCGTGAGGACGACGGCGACCTGGTCGACTCGTTCTTCGACATCCTGACCGACCTGAAGGCCGGTGGAGTGGTCTGGCTGATGACTCCGAAGGTCGGTCGCGACGGGTACGTCGAGACCAGCGACATCGCCGAGGCCGCGCCCGTCGCGGGCCTGGCGACGACGAGCACACTGAGCGTGACCGACGACTGGTCCGCCACCAAGTTGGTGGTCCCCAAGTCCGGTCGCCGCGGGTGACCGTCCCGGCTGCCGGCAGCCGGGCCCCCGACTTCGAGACGCGGAACCAGCACGGCGAACCGGTCCGGCTGAGCGACTACGCCGGCCGCCGGGACGTCGTGCTGGTCTTCTATCCGTACGCGTTCAGTCAGGTCTGTACGAGTGAGCTGGCCGCGCTCCGCGACCGGCCTGACCTGCTGGCCGCGGCGGAGTTCCTGGCGGTCTCGTGCGACCCGATGTTCACCCTCCGGGCGTACGCCGACGCGCAGCAGCTGCCGTTCGGCCTGCTCACCGATTTCTGGCCGCACGGCGCGATCGCCACGGCGTACGGCGTCTTCGACGCGGAGCGGGGCTGCGCGCTCCGGGGCACCTTCGTCGTCGACCGCACCGGCGTGATCCGGTGGTCGGTCGTGAACCAGATCCCCGAGGCCCGCAACCTCGACGACTACGCGACCGCGCTGGCAAGTCTGGGCCGGGATCTCGGGTAGACTCCTCCGGTCGTTTGATCCGGGCGAATAGCTCAGCGGTAGAGCGCTTCCCTTACAAGGAAGATGTCGGGGGTTCGATCCCCTCTTCGCCCACGGACGAGTGGGCGAGGTGTGCACGCGGAGAGCGCGTGCGGTCCTCGCCCGTCGTGTTGTCCGGGGGTGCAACCCCCGGGCCCCGCCCGGCGGGCGTCGCCCCCGGACCCCCGCGGTGGTCCGGCGTCGTACTAGCCGAAAACCGTCTCCACCAGGCGGGCCAGGGCAGGCGGGAAGATCTGGAGCAGGTCCACGTCGGCGTCGCCCATGGTGATCGCGGCGGTCAGGGTCCTGGTGCCGTCGGCGTTGCTGTACATCAGGGCGCCGTATCCGCCCGGTGCGCTGCCGTTGTGGTGGTAGATCGTCTCCGTGCCGGTGTCCTGCGCGAACAGGCCCAGTCCGTAGTTGAGCGGCCCGCTCTTCGGCTCCGGCGTACGCATCTCGCCCAGCAGCTCGGCAGGCACGAGCTTGCCGCCCTGCAGCGCCGACATGAACTTGTGCAGATCCTGCGTGGTCGACAGCATGCTCCCGGCGGCGAACAGCAGCGACGGGTTCTGCTCGGTGACGTCGACGACCTTCCACTCGTCACCGTCCTGGTACCGGAAGTACCCGTGCGAGTGCGGCCCGGGGATGTCCGTCCGATCGCCCGGCTCCAGCGTGCCGGTCAGGCCGAGCGGCTCGACGATCCGGCTCTCCAGCTCCGCGGCGAACGTACGCCCGGTGACAGCCTCGATCAGCAGCGCGGCCACCGTGTAGTTGGTGTTCGAGTAGCTCCACTCGGCACCCGGCTCGAACCGCGCCGGCTTGGCCAGTGCGAACCCGACCAGCTCGTCCGGCGTGTACCCGCGCAGCCGGTGGTCCGCCCAGTCCTTGCCCGTCGCGGGAACACCGGCGACGACGGTGCCGTCGGGGTAGTACTCGCCCGTGTAGTTGAACAACCCGCTGGTGTGGTCGAGCAGCATCCGCACCGTGATCCGCGGGTCCAGATCGAAGCGCGTCAGGTGGCCGGCGACCACGCCGTCCAGCTCGAGTTTGCCCTCGGCCACGAGTTGCAGCACCACGGTCGACACGAACGTCTTCGTGACGCTCCCGACCCGGAACTGCCCGTCCACCGGCGGCGCCTCGGCCCGGCCGAGCTCGCGGATCCCGGCGGTGCCGACCCACTCGCCGTGCTCGTCGTGCACCCGCAGTTCGAGCCCGCCGAAGCCGGCGTCGACGAACTCCTGGGCGGCCTTCCGCAGCTCCGGGCGCTCGGTGCTGTTCAGGGCGGGGGACTGGATCGACATGCTGCGTACTCCTCGTTCGAGTGATGGTCTGTTCGACGTCACTCACGATCCCGGCGAGCGCTGACACGCCACCGCCACCGCGCTGACGCGGTCCCGGTGACCGGCTTTCGTACGGCCCGTACCCGAACCTGCCGTCGCTCGTTGGAACCATGTCGGCGGTCACGGCTTCTCCCGGGAATTCTTAACCTTCGGCTGCCGAGATCGGACTCCTCCGGTGCGGGTCGCGGCTGGTAGGGTTCACGGCTGTCGGTCGGCGCGATGACGCACCGGGTGTGCCCGGTCACGACATCGTTCCGGCAGGCGGAAACGGGGCTGCTGTCGGTGTGAAGTGAGGCGGGGTCTGCCCAGAACCCGCTCCGTCCAGTTGGGGAGGCACGTGTCCGTGGGTCGCCAACCGGCCGAGCGCCCCGTCGTACGCTCTGACGCTCAGCTGGTGGTGGCATCGGCGTGAGAAGTGGTGCGGACCGGCCGGCGATCTCCACCGGGCCGGCGTTGATGATTCCCGCCGGTTATCCCCGCGACCTGCCGAGCGCACTGCTGCGGGCGGCCCGCGACTTCGGCGGCGCCGGCGTCGTCGAGATCGGCGCGGACGGCCGCGAGACCAAGCTCGACTTCCCGACGCTGCTCGAGCTCGCCGCCCGGATCCTGGCCGGCCTGCGCGCGAACGGCGTCCGGGCCGGCGACCCCGCGGTCGTGCACTGCACCGAACCGGTCGGTTTCTTCGCCGCCTTCTGGGCCTGCACGCTCGGCGGTATCCGCCCGCTCCTGGTCGCGCCGAACCCGGGCGGCGACCGCACCGAGGAGGGCCGCGAGCGGCTCCGCCGGATCACCGACCTGCTCGGCTGGACGGTCCTGATCGGCCGCCCGTCCGACCTGCCGAACGACCTCGGCCTCCCGGTCCTCGACCCGGACGCGATGGCCGGCCACGAGCCGACCTCCGACTTCCACCGCCCGGCCGCGGACGACATCGCGGTCCTGATGATGTCCTCGGGCTCGACCGGTACGCCGAAGATCGTCCAGCTCACGCATCGCGGCCTGGTCGAGTTCGCCGCCGGGACGCCGGCGATGCTGCCGGTCCGGCCAGGACAGACGACGCTGAACTGGCTGCCGCTGGACCGCAGCGGCGCGTTCCTGCTCTACCACCTGCTGCCCGTGTTCACCGGCTGCACGAACATCCATGTGAACACCGACTGGGTGCTCGCCAACCCGCTGCGCTGGCTCGACCTGATGGAGCAGCACCGGGTCAACCACTCGTGGTCGCCGAACTTCGGGTACCGGCTCGCGACCACCGCGGTCGCCGGCGAACCGGACCGGCACTGGGACCTGTCCGCGCTCCGCAGCCTGGTCAGCGGCGGCGAGCAGATCACCGTGCCGGTGATGTCGGAGTTCCTGCGGGTGACGAACCGGTTCGGCGTCGTCCCGGAGACGTTCGTGGCCGCGTGGGGGATGACCGAGACGGTCACCGGGATCACGTTCGCGCGGCCCGGCCTGACGCCGAACGTCCACCGCGTCCGCATCCCGCCGACCGGCGTCGTCGAGTGGGTCGACCAGCGGCCGTCGTCGGGCAAGGTCGCCGTCGCGCGTCCCGGTAAGCCGCGCACCGAGGCGCCCGGTGTGCTCTCGCTGGTGTCGGTCGGCGCGCCCGCACCCGGTACGACGGTGCGCATCGTCGCGCCGAACGGCGCCGTACTCCCCGAGGGCCGGATCGGCCAGTTGCAGGTCGCGTCGGCGCGGGTGACGCCCGGGTACCTCGGCAACCTCGAAGCGGACCGCGCCGCGTTCCCCGTCGGCAACTGGCCGGCCCGCAAGTGGCTGGCGACCGGCGACCAGGGCTTCATCACCGGCGGCCAGGTCGTCATCACCGGCCGGGACAGCGAACGCATCATCATGTCCGGCCGGCTGCACTACGCCCACGACATCGAATCCGTCGCCGCGACCGCCGTCGGCGCCGAACACGGCCTGGTCGCCGCCTGCGGCATCGCCGACGAGGAAACCGGCACCGACCGCCTCGTCGTGTTCTACGCACTCACCCCCGACGCCGTCCCCGGCATGGACCAGGCCATCCGCAGCCTGATCCAGACCCGCCTCGGCCTCGCCGCCCAGGTCATCGGCGTCCCGCGCCGCGACTTCCCCACCACCCCCGGCGGCAAGATCCTCCGCCCCCTGCTCAAGCAGCGCTGGATCGACGGCACCCTCCTGGAACCCGCCCACACCCACGTAGAACCCGCCGGCGCCACCCCCGCCTCCGGCCCCACCGGCCAGGGCCCGTCCACGACCCCGGAGTCCACCCCGTACGCCGACGACGACCCGTCCGAACGCACCACCGAACTCCCCGTCGTCCGCCTGGCCTGGAAACGCGAACTCCAGCAATCCATCCCCACCCCACCCCAACGCCCCACCCTCGGCACCCCCACCCCACCGCCCGAGCCCCTCGAGGCGCAGGCGGAGACCACCGCGGCCCTCGGCCCACAGGCCGACGAGCAGGCCGAGGCCGCGGGTCAACAACCGCACGACGCGGCCCTCACCGCCTCCAACGCACAGCCCGGGCCGACCGATGAGCGGGTGGTGGAGGTGGAGCTGCAGTCGTACGACGCAGCACCCGCCGTACCAACAGCTAAGCCGGACGAGTCGGACTCCGCTGAAGAGCAGGCCGACAACGCGGAGCAGCGACCGTACGGCGCGACCGCCGCAGCCCCCGGCGCTGAGGCCGAGGAACTGGAGTCCGCCGACGAGCAGGCGGCGCAGCCGGAGCAAGAGGCGCACGACGCGGAGTCACGGCCGCACGACGCGACCTCAGCCGTCCCCGGCACTCAGGCCGAGCAACTGGAGCCCGCCGACACTCAGGCCGACGAGGCGGAGCAACAGCCGCGCGACGCGGCGCCAGCCGTACCAACAGCCCAGCCCGAGGAGCCGGAGCCGGCCGACGGGCAGGCCGACGGCGCGGAGCAAGAGCCGTACGACGCGACAGCTGTCATCCCTGGCGCTCAGACCGAGCTGCCGGAGCCCGCCGACGAGCAGGCTGGGGCTGCGGAGCAAGAGCCGCATGACGCGACCGCCGCGCTCAGCGACGCTCAGGCCGAGCAACTGGAGCCCGCCGACACTCAAGCCGACGATGCGGGGCAAGAGCCGTACGACGCTATCGCCGCCGTACGCGACGCTCATGCCGAGCAGCCGGAGTTGACCGCCCAGCAGGCTGAGGATGCGGAGCAAGAGCCGCTTGACGCGCAAGGCGTGAACCCGGACGGCGCCGACGAGCGGCCTGCGGACATCGAGCATTCGCAGGCCGACGCGACTTCGACCACCGACACCAAGTCGGCCGACGCCCAGCCCGCCGAATCCGCCGCCTCGCCTGACGAGCAGGAGCAAGCTGAGTCCGAAGAGGACGACGCGCAGTCGCAGGCTGTCGACATTCCTCACGACGCCTCGTCTGATGCCGACGTACCGGCCGAGAGCGCCACGGCGGCCGAGGACGCCGAGCAGGAGCAGCCTGGCCAGCGGCCCGAGGCGGACGACGAGGCGCGCGCGGATTCCGACGTACCGGCTGTTGAGCAGGACCAGGCCGTCGCGCACTCAGAGGCTGTCGAGGGGCCGTACGACGCATCGCCTGAGACCGGCGTACCGGCCGAGAACTCCACCGCGTCGGCGGGCGACGACGCCGAGCCGGAACAGCCTGGCCAGCCGGCCGAAGTGGACGACGAGGCGCGTGCGGATTCCGACGTACCGGCTGTTGAGCAGGTCCAGGCCGACGTGGAGCCAGAGGCTGTCGAGGCCCTGGACGACGAATCGTCTGGTGGTGATGTACCGGCTGCAAGCGCCGCTGCACCCGCGGATGAGGACGCCGAGCTGGAGCAGTCTGGTGAGCGGCCCGAGGTGGACGAGGCGCCCGGGGATTCCGACGCATCAGCTGTCGAGCAAGACCAGGCTGGCGAAGGCGCTGAAGCTGTTGAGGAGTCGGACGAGGCAACCTCTGATGCCGACGTACCGGTCGCGGCTGCGGATGAGGACGCTGAGCGGGAGCAGTCCGACGACGGGTCCGAGGCGGGCGATGTCGCGGAGGTCGATTCCACCGCTCCGGGAGATGAGCAGGAGCCGGTCGAGTCTGCGGAGTCCGCGGGTGCCCTGAAGCCGGACGAGGTAACGGCCAGCGCCGACGTGCCACCTGCGAGCCTGACGCCGTCCGCGGACGAGCAGTCCACGGAGGTCGAGCAGGCCGAGCAATCGGGCGAGGGGCAGGCGCACGAGGCCGCCGAAACCGACGTACCAGATGCAACCCCCACACTGTCCGGCGAAGAGGAAGCAGCAGAGTCGGAGCAGGCCGAGGAGCGGGCCGAGTCGGAGGACGGCGCGGGTGCTGAGGCCGTCGTACCGGCTGGCGAGCAGGAGCACGGCGAAGCCGACGTACCGGCAGCAGGCACCGCCCTGCCCGAGGCGGGGGACGGCGCGGGTGCTGAGGCCCTCGTGCCCGTTGACGAGCAGGAGCGCGGCGAGGCCGGCGTACCGGAGGCAGATGCCGCCCGTTCCGAGGAGCGGGCTGAGGCGGAGGAGGACGCGGGTGCTGAGGCCGTCGTGCCCGCTGACGAGCTGGAGCGCGGCGAAGCTGACGTACCGGCAGCAAGTGTCGCCCTGGCCGAGGAGCTGGCTGGGGCGGGGGACGTCGCGCGGATCGAAAGCGTCGTACCGGCTGGCATGCGGGACGGCGACGGGGCGGAGGAGGGCGGGCAGGAGCTCTCCGATCTGACGGCCGTGGGCGACGTTCCGGACGTAGGTGCCACGGCGTCCGCGGGTGAGGACGTCGACGAGTCGGAGCTGGCTGAGGAGCGGGCCGGGGCGGACGACGACGCGGCTGCTGAGGCCGTAGTGCCGGCTGACGGGCAGGACGTCGAGGCCGACGTACCGGCGGCAAGTGCAACCCTGTCTGCGGAGCAGGCGGAGGAGCCGGCGGCTGAAGCCCACCTTGAGTCTGCGGAGGCTGAGGAAGCCGGTTCTCGGGGTGAGGATGCTGGTGAGCCTCAGGCGGACGGTGACCTGGCTGCTGGCGATGCCGTTGAGGCGGTAGTTGTCGCGGGCACTGGCGCCGCGGGTGGTGCCGGTGCGCGTGTGTCTTCGCCGGGGGTGGCTGCGGCTGCCGAGCCGGGTTCTGCTGCTGAGCTGAGCGCGGCTGCTGCGCCGAGTGTGGCTGCGGGGTCGAGTGCGGCTGTGCAGGCGGGTGCGGCGAGCGGTAGTAAGGCTGTGGTTGAGCCGGTGGCTGTGGTTGGGCTGGCGGGGCGGTTTCCGGGGGCTGAGGGGATTGAGCAGTTCTGGGAGAACCTTGTCGGTGGGGTGGAGAGTGTTCGGCGGGAGGCGCCGGATACCGGTGACGGGACTGTCGCGGTCGGTGGGGTGCTGGAGCACGTCGAGTCGTTCGACGCGAAGTTCTTCGGGTTGAGTGATCGTGAAGCCGAGCTGATGGAGCCGGCGCAGCGGTTGTTCCTCGAGGTGTGTCATCAGGCGCTCGAGCACGGCGGGTACGCGGGCACGGCGAGCCGCGTCGGCGTGTTCGCGGGCTCCGGCATGAATCTGTACAACCGCCAGCAGCAGTCCCGCGACTCGATCGCCACCCGCGTCGCGTACCGGCTCGGGCTGACCGGCCCCGCGATCGGGGTGCAGTCGGCCTCGTCGTCGTCGCTGGTCGCGGTACACCTCGCGTGCCAGGCGCTGCGGTCGGGCGACGCCGATCTCGCGCTCGCCGGTGCCGCCGCCGTACAGGTGCCGCAGGCAACGACGTACCACCCGGCGCCGGACTCGATCCTGTCGCCGAGCGGCCACCTCCGCGCGTTCGCCGCCGACGCCGACGGTACGGTCGGCGGGAACGGTGTCGCCGCCGTCCTGCTGAAGCGTCTCGACCAGGCCCTCACCGACGGCGACACGGTGTACGCCGTGATCCGCGGTACGGCGGTCAGCAACGAGGACGCCCCGGCCGGGACGGAGCTCGTCGAGCGCGCGCTCGAGCGGGCCGGATTCGAGGCCGACTCGCTCAGCTACCTCGAGGCGGACGGGATCGGCAGCGCGGCCGCGGACGCCGCCGAGGTGAAGGCGCTGACGTCGGCGCTGCGCCGGCACACCGACAAAGTCGGGTTCTGCACGCTCGGATCGGTGAAGCCGAACATCGGCCACCTGGACAGCGCCGCCGGGATGGCCGGCCTGATCAAGACGATCCTGATGCTGCAGCACCGGACGCTGGTCCCGACGATCAACTACACCGGCCCGAACCCGGCGCTCGCCCTCGACGGCAGCCCGTTCGTGATCGGGACCGACACCCGCGAGTGGACCGTGCCGCTGCAGTCGGGCGGTACGACGCTGCGCGCCGGCGTCAGCGCACTCGACCCGAGCGGCACCAACGCGCACGTGATCCTTGAGGAAGCGCCCCGGCAGATCCGCCGCGGCGACGACGGCCCCGTCGTACTGCCGCTGTCCGCGCCCGACCCGGACGCCCTCGCGGATCTCGTCGAGCTGTACCGGGCCGACCTGGACCACGGCACCGGTCATCGCCTCATCGACCTCGCCGGTACGGCGGCGCTCGGCCGCCCGGCGCACCGGCACCGCATCGCCGTCGCGGGCGGTACCGAGGCGGAGCTCGTCGACGCGCTCGGCTCCGCGCAAGCCACCGAGGTGCCGCGCGGCGGCCCCGGCCCGCTCGGCTACGCGTTCACCGGACAGGGCGCGGCGCGGCGCGGAATGGCCGCGGGGCTCGCGGCGCGTTTCCCCGCGTTCCGCTCGGTGCTCGACGAATGCGATCGCGTGTACCACGAGGAGACCGGCGGCAGCCTGCTCGACCTGCTCCTCACCCCGGCCGGTACGGCGGAAGGCGTGTGGCCGACCGAGACCGCGCAGCCGGCACTGTTCGCGTTCGAGCTCGCGCTGGCCCGGCTGTGGCAGTCGTTCGGCGTCCAGCCCGCACTGGTTGTCGGACACAGCGTTGGTGAGTACGCCGCGTTGTGCGTCGCCGGGGCGCTGTCGCTCGCGGACGGCGTACGGCTGACCGCGAAGCGCGGGGAGCTCATGCAGCGTGGCACGGTGCCGGGTGCGATGGTGGCCGTTCGCGCCGACGCCGACCGGGTGCGCGAGATCGCCCGGACGGCAGGCGTTGAGGTTGCTGCCGGCAACGGCCCGCAGTCGTTCGTGCTGACCGGGTCCGAGGTGATCGTCGGCCAGCTGGCGGCGCAACTCGACCAGTTGCAGGTGTCGTGGCAACGGTTGGACGTCGACCGCGCGTTCCACAGTTCGTTGGTTGACCCAATACTGTCCGACTTCGCGGAGATCGTCCGCGAGATCACGCTGAAGCCGCTGCGGACGCCGATGGTGTCCAGCTGGTCGGGTGATCTGCTCGAGTCCGGGACGGTGCTGGACGGCGACTACCTGGTCGGGCAGTTGCGCCAGCCGGTGCTGTTCGGTGACGCGGTCGAGGCGGTCACGGCGGCCGGGTGTCGCCGGTTCCTGGAGCTCGGACCGGACGCCGTACTGAGCCCCGCAGGTCGCCGGATCGCGCCGAACAGCACGTGGATCCCGGCGCAGCGCCTCGGCCAGGACCCGGTACTCGCGACGATGAACGGCCTCGCCGAGCTGTACGAACAGGGCACCGAGATCGCCTGGGCGAAGGTCTACCCGGACGGCGGGCGCGTGCCGCTGCCGACGTACCCGTTCCGTCGGGTGTATCACCCGGTCGACCAGTCGGTGACGGTGCCGGCCGGGCCGGGTACGGCGGTTGCCGTGGACAACGTTGCGCCGCGGCTCAGCGCGTTCGAACGGGCCGCTCGCGCGCAGAGCGTGGTGTTCGAGCCGCCGTCGAGCGCCGCCGTGAAGCGGATCCCGCTCGACCCGCCGGACCAGGTGGCGGCCGAGCCGGTCGAGCAGGTCGAAGAGGCTGAGTCGCCGTTCGCGTTGCCGGCCGAGACGCATCAGCTCGATGCGGACTATTTGGCGCAGGCCGGGTCGTTGTCGGGTGACGCGATGTCTGCGGAGCGGTATCGCGAGTCGTTGAACGTGATCCTGGATGTGACGTGCGAGGTGCACAGCCTCGATCCGTACGACCTCACCGTCGACCACACGTTCGCGGAGCTCGGGGCGACGCCGGCGTCGATGGCGCCGGTGATCGACGAGCTGAACGGCCGGTTCGAGGTTGAGTTGGCGCCGGACGATCTGTTCCTGACGTACACGACGCCGCACAAGCTCGCGACCGCCGTCGCGGTCCTGACGGCGCCGCCGGAGCCGGAAGCTGAGCCGGAGCCTGAGGTCGAGGCCGCTGGTGAGGCTGCTGGTGAGGCTGAGTCCGCGGTCGAGGCGGTCGTAGAGGAGGAGCCGGTCCGGGACGCGCGGACGGCGTTGGCTGTGCTGGGTTCGGGGCTCGCGGAGCTGGCGGCGAAGGTCGACGAGGCCGCGGCGGCGACGAGCGAGGCGGAGTTGCCGGGGAGCGGGATGGCAGCCCTGATGTCGCAACAGCTCCGGGTTGCGGGGCAGTTGGTCGATGGCGTCACCAAGCTGATGCGCGAGCAACTAGCCCTGCTCGGCGAGCCCGGGCAAACCACAGACGACAAGGAAGCCCCAGGCACGAAGCAAGCTGAGGAAGCTGCTGGTGCCAAGGTAACTACGGATGCGCAGGAAGCCGGGCCGGCGGCGCAAGCCGGGCTTGCAAACGCAGCTGCGGTTGCCAAGCAAGCTGCGGACGCGCAGGCGCCCGGGGTCGCGAAGCAAGCCGGTGGCACGAACGCAGCGACGGTCGCCAAGCAAGCCGGCGTACCGAACGAAGCTGCGGAAGTTCAGCAAGACGCGGGCGCCAAGGTAGCCGAAGGCGCCGAGGAAGCCACCGGTGCCAAGGAAGCTACTGGTGCCAAGGAAGGTGCGAGCCCCAAGCAGCCTGCGGATGCGCAGGCGGCCGGGGGTGCGACGCAAGCCGGGGCCACGAACGGAGCTGCGGAGGCCGAGCAAGGTGCGGGTGCCAAGGTAGTTGCGGACGGCAACGTAGCTGCGAACGCGAAGCAAGCCGCTGGCGCTGAGCAGGCCGTGGGTGCCGTGCAGGCTGCGGGTGCCAAGGAAGGTGTGAGCGCCGAGCAGGCGGCGGATGCGCAGGTGGCTGGGCGTGCGAAGCAAGCCGGGGCCACGAACGGAGCTGCGGCGGCCGAGCAAGGTGCGGGTGCCAAGGTAGTTGCGGACGGCAAGGTAGCTGCGAACGCGAAGCAGGCCGTGGGTGCCGTGCAGGCTGCGGGCGCCAAGGAAGGTGTGAGCGCCGAGCAGGCGGCGGATACGCAGGTGGATGGGGGCGCGAAGCAAGCCGGGGGCACGAACGAAGTTGCCGAGGCTGGGCACACCTCGGGTTCCAAGGATGCTGTCAGCGCCAAGCAGGCCGCGGGCACCGAGGTAGCTGCGGGTGCCGAGGAAGTAGCGGGTGCCGAGGCGGCCGCAGAAGCCGAGGCGACTGCAGCCAGGGCGACTGCGGCCAAGGCGAACGCAGCCGAGGCGACTGCAGCCAGGGCGACTGCGGCCAAGGCGAACGCAGCCGAACCGGCTGCAGCTGAGCCGACTGCAGCCGAGGCGGCCGCAGCTGAGTTGGCCGCGGCCGAGGCGAGTGTGGGCGTTGGGCAGAGTGGGGTGGATCTGCGGCGGCGGGACTTTGTTTACTGGAGTCGGGTGCTTGCTGGGGCTGAGCCGTTGGTGTTGCCTGCGGATCGGGCTCGGGGGACCGGGGACGACGCGGTGGCTTCGGTGAAGCAGGAGTTGGAGGAGGAGCTCGGCGACGCGGTGCTCGCGTACAGCCGGGATCGCAAGCTCAGCCCGGTGATGACCATGCTGGCCGCGGTCGCGACCGTGCTCGGCCGGTTCGCCGCGCAGGACGATGTGACGATCGGCTCGGCCCTGATCCGCCCGAAGGGTGACACCTCGACGGCTCCGCGTCGCCCGCTCCCGTTGCGTATCGACCTGTCCGGCGAGCCCGACCTCGGCGAGCTGACCGAGCGGATCCGCGACATCACCGCCGGCGCGTTCGACCACGCCGGTACCGATCTCGCGATCCTCCAGCGCGACCCGCTGTTCCAGATCCTGGTCGAGTTCGAGGACGGCGACGACGACCTGCCGACGGGTGTCGACCTGCGGTTCCGGCTGACCCATCACGGCGCCGGCATCACCAGTACGGCGGACTACCGCTCCGGCCTGTTCGAGCGTGCGACGATCGAGCGCCTGCTCGGCTACCTGGCCGAAGTGTTGCGCAGGGCAACGACCACGCCGGAGCTGCGGCTGCCGGAGCTGGTGCTCCCGACCGAGGCCGACCTCGCCGCACTCCGCGAGCTGGAGGGTGAGCTCGACGCCCCGATCAGCCGGGTACGCCGCGACGCGGTCGTCGCCGGCGAGCTCAGCGGCCTGCACACGCTCTTCGAGCAGCAGGTCGCGCGGACGCCGGACGCGATCGCGCTGATCCAGGGCAACCGCGAGCTGACGTACGCCGAACTCGACCGTCGCTCGAACGCGGTCGCCTGGCAGCTGGTCGATCTCGGCGTGAAGCCCGGGCAGCTGGTCGCGGTCCGTGTTGCCCGCGGCACCGAAATGGTCGTCGCCGTGCTCGCGGTCCTGAAGTCCGGCGCGGCGTACCTCCCGCTGGATCCCGGCGTACCGGAGTCCCGCTGGGCCTTCATGGTCAACGACGCGGAAGCGGTCGCGCTGGTCGGCGACGACGCGGCGCTGGCCGATCGCCTCGGCCTGCGGCTCGTTCCGGTGGCCGGCGGCGACGGGGACACGAGGGCGCGGCAGTCGCCGCCGGTCCGGGCGGCGGCCGACGACGTGGCGTACTGCATCTACACGTCCGGCTCGACCGGGAACCCGAAGGGCGTCGTGGTCCCGCACCGCGGCCCGGTGAACCTGGTCCGGCACTACCTGCGGACGCGGCGATCGCTGCGCACGCTGCAGTGGACCTCGTTCGGCTTCGACGTCCACGTGCAGGAGATGTTCACGACGCTGGCGTCCGGCGCGGCACTGGTCCTGCTCGGCGAGGACGACCGGTACGACCCGGACGCGGTCGTCGCGGCGCTGCGGGACCACGGCGTCCAGCGGCTGTTCATGGCGTTCAGCCCGCTGACCGCGTTGCTGGCGACGATGCGCCGGCTGCCCGAACTGCCCGAGCTGCGGGAGATCGTCGCGGGCGGTGAGGCGATGGTGCTGACGCACAAGGTGCGGGACTTCCTGGACGCGCATCCGCAGTGCCGGCTGTTCAACGAGTACGGTCCGGCGGAGGCGTCGATCGTGACCACGATCCACGAGGTCGACCCGGCCGAGGACCGGCCCTCGATCGGGCGGCCGATCGACGGTGTCGCCGTACGGCTGCTGGACGCCGCGCTGCGGCCGGTGCCGGTCGGCGCGGTCGGGGAGATCCACCTCGGCGGCGCCGCCGTTGCCCGCGGCTACATCGGGCGGCCGGAGGAGACCGAGCGCGCGTTCGTCGCGGACCCGGGACACCCGGGCGCGCGGCTGTACCGGAGCCGGGACCTCGGCCGCTGGCGCGCCGACGGCACCCTGGAGTACCTGGGTCGCGCGGACGACCAGGTGAAGATCCGCGGCCACCGGGTGGAGCCCGGCGAGACCGAGCATGTGCTGGCCGACCAGCCCGGCGTGGTCGACGCGGTCGTGGTGGCCTGCTCGGACCCGGCCGGCGACACCTGCCTGATCGGGTACGTCGTCCTGGAGGACAGCGACCCCGCCGTCCTGGCCCGGCTGATGCTCGACCTGGGCAAGGAACTGCCGATCTACCTGGTGCCGGCGGACCTGATCCCGATCGAGGAACTCCCGCTGGACGACAACGGCCGGCTGGACCGCGGTCGCCTGCCGGAACCGGAGTGGCTCACCCCGTAACGGTCGTGGAAGTTCTGCACCGTGGACGGGGGGTCAGGTCAGTGGCAGCCCTCCCGCAGCCACCGTCCGCCGTTCACGGTGCAGAACCTGCGTTCGATCCCATCCCTCCACAGGATCGAACGTGTTCGATCGGTCGGACGTTGCCGAAGGCACGCTGGTTCCCGATCCCTGCTCGACACGCTTGCGGCGGGGGAGTCTCCTCACCCGCCGCTCACGTGTCCGGTCGATCCAAGGCCCCCCTCGATCTACCGTTGGCCGGCCGGTCCGGGCCCCCCTCGACCGGCCGTGGATGACGGTGCCCCCACCCCATCCATCCGTTGCATCGCTTGGCGTGGGGTGGTCGTTACACGGATTCCCGAGATTCGTAAAAATTGCGCAAAGGTGCGCGGGAGAAGCCTTACCGAACGCGCAAGGCTGTGCGTGTCAGGCCAGCGCGGCCCACGCCTGATGAGCGGCGCCCAGAAGACCCGCGTTGTCGAGCTGGGCGGGCACCACGGTGAGGTCGGTGACGAACGGCAGCTGCGCCAGCCGCTTCACCCAGGCCTGCACCGGGTCGAACAGCACCGGCCCGGCCTTCGCGACGCCGCCGCCGATCACGACCGTGGTCAGGTCGACGGTCACGGCCGTCGCCACGATCCCGGCGGCCAGCGCCTGCGCCCCGTCGTCGAACGCGGCCAGCGCGAGCTCGTCCCCGGCCGCGGCGTCGGCGGCCAGGGCCTCGGCGTCCACGTCCTCGCCGGTCCGCCAGCCGCTGCGCTGCGCGCGGGCGACCATCCGCGGGCCGCTCGCATACGCCTCGACACAGCCGAACGACCCGCACGCGCAGGCCTCGCCGTCCTGGTCGATCACCACGTGGCCGATGTGGGCGGCGTTGCCGGACTGGCCGATCAGTGGCCGGCCTTCGACGACGAGACCGCCGCCGACACCGGTCGACACGACGATCCCGAGCAGCGTGTGCGCGTCGCGCCCGGCGCCGCTCCAGAACTCGCCGAGGGCGAAGCAGTGCCCGTCGAGCCCGAGCGCCACGGGGACGTCGCCGGTCAGCGCCCGGACCCGGTCGACGACGGGGAAGTTGCGCCACCCGGGGATGTTCACCGGGGAGACCAGGCCGTGCGGCTGGTCGAGTGGGCCGGCGGAGCCGATGCCGACCGCCAGCGGGGACGCGTCGCCGCGAACGCGGGTGATCAGCTCACCGAGCGCGGCGAACACCTGGTCGGCGTCGCCGGACGGGGTGGCGATCCGGTCGCCGGTGAGAATCGTGCCGTCGGCGGACACCAAAGCGGCGGCCATCTTCGTGCCGCCGATGTCGATTCCCAGCACGGTTCCCCGCGCCGAAGCTGCGTCGTCGCTCATCGTCCCCCCGGTCAGGGCGGTCAGGTCGAGAGACAACGTTATCTGTAGTCGGCCCGAACAGACAGGGGTGATTCCAGGTAATCATGGAAAACCCGCAGGAAGACGGCAGGTAACTGCCATGACAGCCCTTGACAACGATGCCCCTCGACCGGCCTTGAGAGGCCTCAAACGGGGATCGGGTCCGGATCGGACCCATCCCGTACGGGCCCCGGGTGGCGGGGTGAGCCCAGTGCGGGAGAGGGTTGGGGGATGAGTGATCAACTGGAGCGTGACGCGGCCGGCTCACTGGTGGTCGGCTTCACCGGGACGACGGCGCCCGACGACCTGCGCAGGGCGGTGGCCGGCGGCCTCGGGGCCGTCATCCTGTTCACCCGGAACGTGGCGGACGCCGAGCAGGTGGCGGCGCTGACCGCGCAGCTGCGGGCCGAGCGGCCGGATGTGATCGTGGCGATCGACCACGAGGGCGGCGAGTTCAGCCACCTGGCGCCGGCGAACCCGTGGCCGCTCGCGTCCCCGCGCCTGCTCGGCGACCTGGACGACGTCGACCTGACCCGCGCCGCGGCCCGGGACGCGGCCGCGACCCTGGCAGCGCTGGGCATCGACCTGATGCTCGCCCCGTCCGTCGACGTGAACAGCAACCCCGCGAACCCGATCATCTCCACCCGCTCGTTCGGTCGCACCGCCGACGTGGTCTCGCGGCACGGCGTCGCCTTCGTCGAGGGCGTCCACGACGCGGGGATCGCCGCCTGCCCGAAGCACTTCCCGGGCCACGGCGACGTCTCGGTCGACTCGCACACCGACCTGCCGCGGGTCGACCGGTCGGTCGCCGAGGTCGGCGCCGTCGAGCTCGCCCCGTTCCGCGCGACCATCGCGGCCGGCGCCGATGTCGTGATGAGCGCGCACATCATCTTCTCGGCGTACGACGACCAGCCGGCCACCCTGTCGCACCGGGTGCTCACCGGGCTGCTGCGCGAGGAGCTCGGCTTCACCGGCGTCATCACCACCGACGCGCTCGAGATGCAGGCGATCACCAAGAACCGGTCGATCGAGGACGCCGCCGTCGCGTCGATCGGCGCCGGTGCCGACCTGGCGATGATCGCGGTCGGTATGGCGGACCCGCAGGCGCTGACCGCCCGCGTGGTCGACGCTGTCCGCACCGGCACGCTCCCCGCCGAACGGGTCGCCGACGCGGCCGCCCGGGTCCGTGCGCTCGCCACCTCGCTCGGCCGGCGCTCGCGGCTGCCGGGCCTCGGCGGCGCCCCGATCCGCGAGGTCGCCACGCGGGTCGTGGCCGGGCAGACCTTCCCGGCGTACGGCGCGACGCCGTACGTGATCGACCTGACGCAGGGCCTGCACCCGGCCTGGAACCCGTACTTCTCCGGGCTGCCCGAGATCTTCACCCGGGTGGCTCCCGGCGCCGAGGGTGTCGTCCTGCGTGGGGAGCACCACCTGACCGACACGGGCGAGCCGCAGGACGACGCGATCGCCAAGGCCGCGAAGGCCGCGCAGGGCCGGCCGCTGGTGATCGCCGTCCAGGACGCGGGCCGCACGCCGTGGATGCGCGCCGCCCTGGAGCACCTGGTCCAGGGTCACCCCGACAACGTCTTCGTCCTCTGCACCGGCATCCCCGAGGACCAGGCGCTGGTCCCGCAGGGCGTCCCCTCCGCCACCACCTCAGGCCGCAACGTCATTGTCCTGGAGGCCATCGCGCGGCAACTCACCCGCGAGCCCTAAGCGGGTCGGCAGCTCGACAGGAGGTGTCCGGCCGGACCGGCCGGGCTCACGCTCAGCGGGACGGGCGGCCAGGGCCTAGTGGGCGTATACGTACTGTCGAGCTGCCGTTGACGTCAGTCGGAGCGGCACTCCAGCTCCAGGTCGAGGGCGTGTTCCTCGACGTAGTTGAGGGCGTGGCGGACCGCGCCGACCGACACGATCGCGTCGCCGAGGGAGGAGACGCCGACGCGCGGGGGAGTGCTGGTGTAGCGGACCAGCCGGGCCTCGAGGTCGGGGAGCAGGGCCGCCGCGGCCTCGGCCACGGCGCCGCCCAGGACGACAAGCTCGGGGTTGAACAGCGTGCCGAGCGTGGCGACCACCCGCGCGGTCCGGTCGGCGATCTCGTGCAGGATGCCTTCGGCCACCTTGTCGCCGGCGGCCGCCGCGCTGAACACCTGCTCCGCGGTCACCTCACCGCCCGCGGCCAGCTCGCGCAGTGACGTCTCGACGGCCGGGTCCGCGACCGCCGCCGTCCCGTGCTCGCGGGCGATCCGCGCGATGCCGTGGGTGTCGCCGACGCCCTCGATCAGCTTCAGGAACACCATCTCGCCGGCACCACCGCGCGAGCCGTGCAGCAACCGGCCGGAGTCCATCAGCCCCGACCCGAACCGCTCACCGGCGAGCAGGACGACCAGGTCGTCGACGTTGCGCGCCCCGCCGCGCCAGTGCTCGCCGAGGGTGGCGAGGTTCGCATCGTTCTCCAGCAGGACCGGCCACCCGTGCAGCTCGGTCAGCCGCGTGGACAGCCCGGTGTCGAAGCGCCGCCAGAACTCGTCGTCGACCAGGATGTTGCCGTCCCGGTCGACCGGGGCCGCGACCCCGGCACCGGCGGCGAGGACCTGCGCGTCCGACACCCCCGCGGACGCGAGCGCCTCCACCACCGTCTCGTGCACGATCCCGGTCCGCTCGCCGGGCGTCTTCACGCCGGCCGCGGACCGCCCGGCCTTGGCGACCGTCTCGCCGCGCAGGTCGGAGACCAGCACTGTGGTCTTGGCCGCACCGATGTCGATGCCGAGCACGTACCCCGCGTGGCTGTTGAACTCGAACCGCCGCGACGGCCGCCCGACCGAGGTCCGGCCGGGGTCGAGCTCGACCACCCAGCCCATCGAGATCAGGTCGTTGCAGACCGCGTGCACGGTCGCGCGGGTGAGACCGGTGGCCTCGATCAGGCCCGTTCCGGTCATCACCCGGGCGTGGGTGAGCACGCCGAGTACCTTGCCCGCGTTCACCCGCCGCAACATCGTCGGGGTGGCTGTCGGCGGGGTAGTCGGTGGTTTCGCCATGAAAGCCCCTTGACCTGTCGTCGTACCGACCGCAGAATACATGCAGATTCTAAATTTAGAGCCTATATATAAACGCCGGGTTACCCCCAGATTTCCGAGTGAGGCGAAGTGACCACTCCGCAGACGACCCACACGACCCAAACGGCGCAGTCCGACTGGTGGCGGCAGGCCGTCGTCTACCAGATCTACCCGCGCAGCTTCGCCGACGCCAACGGTGACGGCGTCGGTGACCTGCCCGGCATCATCAGTCGAGTCCCGTACCTGGTGGCGCTGGGCATCGACGCGGTGTGGTTGAGCCCCTTCTATCCGTCCGCGCTGGCCGACGGTGGGTACGACGTCGACGACTACCGCAACGTGGACCCGCGGCTCGGCACCCTGGAGGACTTCGACCAGCTGATCGAGGCGCTGCACGCGGAGAACATCAAGCTGATCGTCGACATCGTCCCGAACCACACCTCGGACCGGCACGAGTGGTTCGTCGAGGCGCTCGAGGCCGCGAAGGGGCACCCGGCCCGCGACCGGTACATCTTCCGCGACGGCCCGGACGGCGCCCCCGACCAGCCGCCATCGGACTGGGACTCGGTGTTCGGCGGCTCGGCGTGGGCCCGGACCGACGACGGCCAGTGGTACCTGCACATGTTCGCGGCCGAGCAGCCCGACCTGAACTGGCAGCACCCCGAGGTCCGCGCGGACTTCCTGGAGACGCTGAAGTTCTGGTCGGACCGCGGCGTGGACGGCTTCCGGGTCGATGTCGCGCACGCGCTGGTGAAGGACCTCTCGGAGCCGTTCCCGGCCAAGGCCACGCTGCCGCGGCAGTCGGAGTCGAACGGCCGGCACCCGCTGTGGGACCAGGACGGCGTGCACGAGATCTACAAGGACTGGCGCAAGCTGCTGAACACCTACGACCCGCCGCGGTCGGCGGTCGCCGAGGCGTTCGTGCCGGCTCACCGTCGCGCGCGGTACGCGAGTGCGGACGGGCTCGGGCAGGCGTTCAACTTCGACCTGCTGCAGGCCGACTTCGAGTACGAGAAGTTCCGCGAGGTGATCGAGCAGAACCTCGCACTCGCCGAGGAGAACGGCTCGTCCTCGACGTGGGTGTTCTCGAACCACGACGTCGTCCGGCACGCCACCCGGTACGGCCTGCCGAAGAACCCGAAGGGCGGCTGGCAGGACGGCAAGGACTGGCTGCTGAGCAACGGCACCGAGCCGACCGTGGACGTCGCGCTCGGCCTGCGCCGCGCCCGCGCCGCGACCCTGCTGATGCTGGCGCTGCCCGGCTCGGCGTACCTGTACCAGGGCGAAGAGCTCGGTCTGCAGGAGGTCGGCGAGCTGCCGGCCGCGAATCTGCAGGACCCGGCGTACTTCCGCTCGAAGGGTGCCGAGAAGGGCCGCGACGGCTGCCGGGTGCCGCTGCCGTGGACCGTCGGCGGCCTGTCGTTCGGCTTCGGTGCGGGCGGGTCGCACCTGCTGCAGCCGAAGTGGTTCGGCGCGTACTCCGTCGAGGCGCAGCAGGACGATGTCGAGTCGACGCTGAGCATGTACCGCAAGGCTCTGGCCGTACGGCGTGGGCTGCGCACCGGCAGCTCGCTGACCTGGATCGACAACACCGACGACGTCCTGCACTTCGTCCGCTCCGGCGGCTGGCAGTGCGTGACGAACTTCGGAGCGGCTCCCGTCGAGCTGCCCGACGCGGCGGTCGTGCTGTCCAGCGGTCCGCTCGAGGGTGAGAAGCTGCCCAGCGCCACGACGGCCTGGCTGATCTGACCCCTCCAAGAACCCGCTCCGGTCAAGCCGTCTGCTGACGGCCCTCCCCCTGTGACCGGGGCGCGCAGGGTCGTGGTGGGGGCACCGGGGCGGTTGCCCCTGCCACGATCCGAACTCTGTAGAAGGACCATCGGGCCGCGGGAAGGCCGGGCCGCGGGAGTGTCAGGATAGGCCGCGTGACGACGCTTGCGGACGTGATCGCGGTACTCGACCGGCTGTACGACCCTGCCTGGGCGGAGTCCTGGGACGCGGTCGGTCTGGTGACCGGCGACCCGGACCAGGAGGTACGGCGGGTCCTGTTCGCCGTCGACCCGATGCGGGGCGTGATCGACGAGGCGATCGACGGCGGTTTCGATCTGCTCGTCACGCATCACCCGCTGTTGCTGCGCGGCGTGAACAGCGTGGCCGCGACGACACCGAAGGGCCGCGTCGTCCACGACCTGATCCGCGCTGGGGTCGCACTGCACGTCTGTCACACCAACGCCGACAACGCGAACCCGGGCGTGAGCGACGCGCTCGCCGCCGCGATCGGGCTGCGGGACACCCGGCCGTTGAAGGCGATGCCGGCCGAGCCGATGGACAAGCTGGTCGTGTTCGTCCCGGTCGACGAGACCCAGGCGATGCTCGACGCGCTGGCGAAGGCCGGCGCCGGGCGGATCGGCGACTACGAGCGGGCCGCCTGGAGCGGTACCGGCGAGGGGACGTTCCGGCCGCTCGCCGGCGCGAACCCGACGATCGGGACCGTCGGCGACATCGAGGTCGTCCCGGAGCACCGGATCGAGATGATCCTGCCGCGGCGCCGGCGGCGTGCGGTCGTCGAGGCGCTGGTCGCGGCGCATTCGTACGAGGAGCCGGCGTACGACATCTACGAGCTGGCGTCGTTGCCGAGCGAGCGCGGCGGCGGGCGGGTCGGCGTACTCGAGGCGCCGCTGACGCTGGCCGCGTTCGCACAGCTCGTCGCGGAGAGCCTGCCCCGGACCGAGCACGGCGTCCGCGTGTCAGGGGACCTGGACCGCACGATCGAGACCGTCGCAGTGGTCGGGGGAGCAGGCGACTCCGAGTTCGACCGGGTCCGCGCGGCCGGAGTGGACGCGTACCTGACCGCGGACCTGCGGCACCATCCCGCGACCGAGGCCCGGGCGTACGCCGACCCGGCGCTCGTCGACGTCGCGCACTGGGCCAGCGAGTGGCCGTGGCTCGCGGATGCCGAGCGACTCCTGGTCGAAGGGCTGGCGGCCCGAGGAAGTACCGTAGACACTCACATCTCGACGCTCTGCACGGACGCATGGACCCTGCGGATCTGAGCGCGCCGGACACGATCTAAGGAGCCGACCCTGAACGCCGAGCCCGCCGTCCAACGCCGGTTGCTGGACCTGCAGGATCTCGACCTGCAGCTGGATCAGGTCGCGCACAAGCGCGCGTCGTTGCCCGAGCACCAGGCCCTGAAGGACCTGGTCGCCGAGAAGTCCGTGGTCGACCGCGACCTCGTCACCGCCGACACCGAGGTCAGCGACCTGCAGCGTGAGCAGAAGAAGGCCGACTCCGACGTCGAGCAGGTCCGGCAGCGCAAGGCGCGCAACCAGCAGCGGCTCGACTCCGGCCAGGTCACCTCGCCGCGCGACCTGGAGAACCTGCAGCACGAGATCGGCTCGCTCGACCGGCGGATCTCCGACCTGGAGGACGCCGAGCTCGAGGTGATGGAGAAGCTCGAGGCCGCCGAGGTCGTGCAGACCGAGCTGCGCACCCGGGCCGAGGCGTTCGCCGGCCGGCAGGCCGAGCTGGAGACCAGCCGCGACGCCGCGATCAAGGAGCTCGACGAGCAGCGCGCCCAGCTCGGCGACCAGCGGTCCGCGGTGGCGGTCGAGCTGCCGGAGCCGCTCGTCGCGCAGTACCAGCGGCTGCGGGAGCACAACGGCGGGATCGGCGCCGCGCCGCTGGTCGGCAAGCGCTGCATGGGCTGCCGGATGGAGCTCGCGCCGTCCGACCTGAACGCCATCAAGGCCGCTGCGCCGGATCTCGTACTGCGCTGTGAGGAGTGCGGCCGGATCCTGGTGCGGACGCCGGAGAGCGCGGCATGAGCTATTCCCACGTCATCGTCGAGGCCGACGGTGGATCGCGCGGCAACCCCGGCCCGGCGGCGTACGGCGCGCTCGTGCGCGACCCGGCGACCGGCAAGGTGATCGCGCAGCAGGGACGCACGCTGGGGATCGCGACCAACAACGTCGCCGAGTACTCCGGTCTCGTCGCGGGTCTCGAACTCGCCGCGGAGTACGCGCCGAACGCCTCGATCGAGGTGCGGATGGACTCCAAGCTGGTCATCGAGCAGATGGCCGGCCGCTGGAAGATCAAGCACCCGGACCTGCAGCCACTGGCGATCAAGGCGCAGGGGCTGGCGCCGTTCGGGACCGAGTGGACCTGGGTGCCGCGCGCGCAGAACGCCGCCGCCGACGCCCTCGCGAACAACGCGCTGGACGGGGTCGACATCCCGTTGACGCCGGCGCCGGCCGGATCGCCGGCCGCGGTCGACAAGGAGCCGTCCGACCTGCAGAAAGCCTTGCAGGGCTGGGGTCCGCAGGCCGAGCCGCCGACGCAGCTGATCTTCCTGCGGCACGGCGAGACGCCGCACACCGCGGAGAAGCGGTTCTCCGGCTCCGGCGGCGACAACCCCGGGCTGAGCGACACCGGCCGGGCGCAGGCGCTGGCCGCCGCGGAGTACCTGGCGCGGATCGGCGGGGTCGACGCGCTGGTGGTGTCACCGATGCGCCGGACCCGGGAGACCGCCGAGGCGGTCGGGGCCAAGCTCGGGCTCGAGCCGATCGTGGACGAGGGCTGGCGGGAGGTCGCGTTCGGCGACTGGGACGGGCACACGTTCGCGGAGATCCAGCAGAAGTGGCCGGATGCGATGAACGCGTGGCTGGACTCGACCGCGGTCGCGCCGCCCGGCGGCGAGTCGTTCGACACCTGCGCCCGGCGGGCCCGCTCGGCGCGCGACGGCCTGCTCGCGCGGTACCCGGGCAGGACGGTCGTCGTGGTCACCCACGTGACGCCGATCAAGCTGATGGTCCGTTCGGTGCTGCAGGCCCCGATGTCCTCGCTGTTCCGGATGGAGCTGCGCCCGGCGACCCTGACCGAGATCCACTGGTACGCAGACGGCCTCGCGTCGCTGCGCTCCTTCAACGTGCAGCCGTCGCTAGTCTGACCCCATGCCGCTGCAGAGGGTTCGTTTCGTCGAGGGCGTTCCGGAGGTCTTCCGGGCGTCGTTGCAGGACATCCGCCGGGAGCAGGAGGTGCCGGCGGAGTTCCCGCCCGAGGTCACCGCGGCGGCTCTGGAGGCGGCCCGCAACGCGCGCCTGCCCGAGCTGGACCGGACCGGCATCGAGTTCGTGACGATCGACCCGCCGGACTCGATGGACCTCGACCAGGCGCTGCACATCGAGCGCACGGGCGACGGGTTCACCGTGCACTACGCGATCGCGGACGTGGCCGCGTTCGTGCGGGCCGGCGATCCGATCGACGCCGAGGCCCGCCGGCGCGGCGAGACGCTGTACGCGCCGGACAAGCGCACGCCGCTGCACCCGCCGGAGCTGTCCGAAGCCGCGGCCTCGCTGCTGCCCGACCAGGTGTGCCCGGCCCTGCTGTGGACGATCACGGTGGACGCGACCGGTGAAGGTACGGGCGTCACCTGCGAGCGCGCGCTGGTGAAGTCACGGGCCAAGCTCAACTACGCGGGCGTGCAGAAGGACCTGGACGCGGGGACGGCGTCGGAGTCGCTGCAATTGCTGCGCGAGGTCGGGAAGCTCCGCGAGCAGCGCGAACTGGAACGCGGCGGGGTGAACCTCCCGATCCCGGACCAGGAGATCGTCACCTCCAACCACGGCTGGGGCCTGGAGTTCCGCGCCCCACTGCCGGTCGAGGGCTGGAACGCACAGATCTCGCTGCTCACCGGGATGGCGGCCGCGAGCCTGATGATGAAGGGCAAGATCGGCATCCTCCGCACGCTGCCCGAGTCGCACGACGACCTGCGCCACAAACTCGGCAGCACCGCGAAGGCGCTCGGGATCGACTGGCCGGCCGAGATGTCGTACGCCGAGTTCATCCACGGGCTCGACCCGAAGGTGCCGGCGCACGCGGCGATGCTCGCGGCGTGCACCGTCCTGTTCCGCGGCGCCGGGTACACGGCGTTCGACGGGAGCCTGCCGGAGCAGTCGCAGCACGCTGCGATGAAGGCCGCGTACGCGCATGTCACCGCGCCGCTGCGACGCCTGGTGGACCGGTGGGCGGGGGAGATCTGCGTCGCGCTCTCGGCGGGCGTCGAGGTGCCCGCCTGGGTGCGCGAGTCGATGGACGAGATCCCGAAGATCATGGATGACGCGGACCGGCGTGCGCACGCGTACGAGCGCTCGATCGTCGGCATGGTCGAGGCCGGTCTGGTCGCGGACCAGGTCGGCAGCGAGTTCGACGGCGTGATCACCGATGTGGACGACAAGGACAAGAACCGCGGCATCGTCGTGCTGACGAAGTACGCGATCGAGGGTCGTGTCACGGGTGCGGAGCTGCCCCTGGGACAGCAGGTCCGCGTCCGGCTCGTCGAGGCCGACATCGCCAAGCGCACCGTCGCCTTCGAACTGGTTTAGCTCGTACGATCTACGCGACGTCTACCGATGAGGGCCAGCGTGGATTACGACGAGTTCTTCGTGCAGTACAAGGACGCCTACGACCTGTGGACCTTCGGCAGACTGGATCTGGACGGCGCGCTCGCCGAGCTGCAGCGGTTGCGCGAGACGGCGCGGTCGATCGAGCCGGCCGGCAAGCGTGAGGCCGCGGAGTACCTCCTCGCCCAGTGGGCGAACCAGACCTCACCGCAGGCCGAAGAGCGGATGGCACGAGCGACGGCCGTCCTGCAGCGTGCCTCCGCGGACGACGGGACCATCGATCAGCGGCGGGCCCGGGCCGAGGCGGGGATCGTCGAGATCACCGGCATCGCGGACGAGACCACCGACGTCGCCGAGCGGTACGCGATCCTCGGCCTGAACGAGTCACTCGCCAAGCTGATCGACGCGCTGGCCCGTCGATGACCACTGCGGGCGGCGACCCGCGGCGCCGGCCGGGCGTCCGAAGCTTCGACGAGCTGATGGACCGCCAGGCCGAGGCGGCACTGGCGCTGGCCGGTGCCGACCACTCGTCCTGGAAGCGCGGGCAACTCGGCCCCACGCGCCAGGTCGATCGCGGCATCGTCCTCGGTACGGCGGACTGGGACGGGACGCTGCGCTACCACTACGGCGAGATCGTCAAGCCGTTGCAGGAGATGTTCGCCCGCCAGGGACAGCAACTCGGCACCGAGGACCTGGTGCGGTACCGCAGTGCGCTGCTGGTCGTGCTGCACGAGAACGCGCACATGCTGGCGCCGCCCGGCCGCGACAACGGCGACGAGCGGGACACGCCGATCACCCCTGACGCCGCCCGGAAGGCCCTCGAGGAAGGTGCCACCGAGGCCTGGGCGTATCGCAACCTCGACCGGTACATCGACGAGCTCGGCCTGGAGGACGTCGCTCCCGGCCTGAAGAGCGTGACGGCCGTCTCCCGCTATCAGCACTACATGCCTGCTGCCGACGTACTCGCCGAACGGATCGGCGATCAGGCCGGCGTCGGACGCGACGAGATCCTGCGGCAGATGAACTGTGCGCTGTCCGACGGCAAGTGGCCGATCGCCGTCGAGCAGATGTACCAGAATTCGGACCTCCCCGGGCTGGTGCCGCCGGGCGACGTTCGCCGGGTGAAGCGGGAGATCGACGCGGCGATGCGGGCACCGCTCCGCGCGCTGACCGATCTGGAGACGGTCATGCCGGTCCGGAGCCGCGCCGCCAAGTCGGCCGGCCTGGGCGAGGCGGCGTACTACGAAGGGTTGCGGGCGGTCGCGCGGATCGAAGAGAGCTATCGATCCGGACCTGGTCTGCAGCACGACCGTCAGGTCGAGCAACCAACGGACCGCCGGCAGCAACCAGACCAGAAGGACGTCATCGACGTCGCCTTCTCCGGTACCGCCTCGGCGGGGCTCGCGGTCGCGAGTCGTCCTGACAAGGCGACGCTGGACAAGGCGCCGTCCACCCCGGCCGGCCCGCAGCGCCAGAACTCCAGCGCTCGCGAACAGGGCTAGTCGGCCAGGTAGTCCTCGACGGCGGCGGTCGTTCGATCCAGGTCGCCGGTCGCGAGCAGGTCGATCAGTGCGCCGCGGAGCATCGCGAGAACGGCGGTACGTCGTGCCTCGGTCCGGTCGGGATCGCTCGTCCTGAGCAGCTCGAGCCAGTCGTCGACGGTCGACCGGGCGAAGTCGGCCCACGGGCCGTCGGGTGCGACCAGCGAACGCCCGTACGCCTCGACCCAGAACGTCATCAGCGGCCGGCGTTCCGGCGCGGCCAGCCAGGTCCACAGCTCCCGTGCGATGACGGTCAGGCCGGGCGGGTCGTCGTACTGCTGCTCGATCCCGCGGAGGAGCTCGAGCTCGTCGGAGCGGGCGCGAGCGAGCAGGGCGCGGATCAGGCCGTCCTTGCTGCCGAACAGGAACAGCAGCACGCGCGGGCTCGATCCGATCGCGGTTGCCAGCGGGCGCAGCGACAGGTCGGCCAGGCCGTGCGTCAGCGAGTACGCGTAGGCGCGCTCGAGCAGTTCCTGCTGGCGGGCAGAAGGAGCTTCCTTTGTGGTCGGCACGGGGCTAGTATCGCTTACTGAAACAGTCGTGTCAGTAGAGCGGGTAGGTTGATGACGAAACTGATCAGGAAGCTGGGGCAGCCCGGAGACCTCGGCTGGGTGGTGCAGTCGCACGCGGAGATCTATGCGGCCGAGTACGGCTGGGGGCCGGCGTACGAGACGCTGATCGCGCAGATCGTGTCGGCGTACGCGTCCGACCACGACGACGAGCGCGAGGCCGCGTGGATCGCCGAGGCGGACGGGGAGCGGGCGGGCAGTATCTTCTGCGTGCGCGGGCCGGACGAGACGACCGCGCAGTTGCGGCTGCTGCTCGTGACACCGGCCGCGCGGGGGCTGAAGCTGGGTGCCGAGTTGGTCGACACGTGCCTGGCGTTCGCGCGTGCGGCGGGGTACAAGCGGATGGTGTTGTGGACGAACGATCCGCTGGTCGCGGCGCGGCACATCTATCTGTCGCGTGGTTTCCGGCTGACCGGCACGGAGGTCCACGAGATGTGGGGCGACCACCTCGTCGGCCAGACGTACGAGCTGGACCTCTAGGACTTGCAGACCGGTGCGCCGGGCGACGGGGTCTTGTAGATCGCGTGGGAGAGGAACGTGCTGACGTAGCCGTTGGCGACCGTCAGCGCGTGCCGCGGGCCGGCGCTGCCGAGCGGGAGGTACCTGCGCAGCGGGTACGCAAGGTAGTAGACGCCGTAGTCGGTGAAGTTGAAGTGCCGGGTGCCGGGGATCGTCGCGCACCACGACGTACCGGTGCTTGCCTTGAGCAACGAGAGGGCGCGGTCCCGGCCGTGGTCGTTCTTCGCGTCCGGGCCGCAGACACTGGTGATACAGGAGTCGTCGGCGCCGAGCAGCATGACCGGAGCCTTCACGCCCTTCCGCACGACTTCGCCGAACTGGATCCCGTCCAGGTCGACCGCGGCGGCACACCGCGGGTCCAGGCGGCAGGCCTCGAGTGACGCCGCGCCGCCGAACGAGTGACCGACGTACGACGCGCCGACCGCGGACTCGACCGAGTTCGGCACCTCCTTGGCGACCATGCCGGCCGCGAACCGCGCGTCGGCGGCCCAGACCCCGACCAGGTGGTCGCCGACCTGCTGCGCGCCCTCGGTGTTGTCGCCGAGGTTGGGCGGGTTCGCCTCGGGCTTGCTCTCGATCGTCTGCCCGCCGAGGACGGTGAGGTTCGCGCTGTACGTCGGGGTGACGCCCGCGACGAGGTAGCCGTGGCTGGCGAGATTCTCGGCGAGCGCGGCGTACATCGGAGCGGACAGCCCCATCCCCGGCATCAGCACGACGACCGGGAACCGTCCCGGCGCGATCGCGACCCGGTCGAGGGCGCGATCCTGCAGCGTGTCGAACGGGCCTTGGAACACCGAGGCGGGGGCTTTGAGGTGCAGTCCGCTCCAGTCGCCCGGCGCGTACTGCACGCGGCGTCCGGTGGTCTCCTTCGCCACCGGATACCAGAGCCAGACGGCAAGCCGGCGCGGGCCGTTCACGTACGGGTCACGGCGGGGCGTGTCGGTCCATTCGTACGTCCGCCGCCCGACCTGGAAACTCCCGCTGGTCTCCGGCAAGGCCACAGGCTCGGACCGCTGCACGAGCACCCACCCGACGTACCCGGCCCCGCCGACCAGCACGACCAGCAGCAGGATCACAATCCCCGTCCGCACGCGACGCCTCATACCTCCAGCCTCTCACCACCACCCCACGAACCCCCTCCCATCACCCCCCGAGTCGCAAGATCCCTGTCGAACTCGAAGGAGCAGGCGACCTCCGCGGCCCGAGGATCACTCCCGCTAGGCCCGGCCTTTGACGACGGCGGCGATCAGTTCCGGGGAACAACCGACCGCCGCCGCCAACGCCGGGTAGGTCCACCGCTCCGGATCCTCGGCCCGCAACTGCCTGATCAGCCGGTTGCGTTGCTCGCGGTGCCGCCGGGCCAACGCCTCGGCCGCAGCCTGCGCGCGATGGAGTTCGCGCGCCTGCTGGGCTCTGGCGTCAGACACCACGGGCGAAGTCGCCGATCAGTCCCGGGACGGCGCTGTCGAAACCGGACACGTCCAGCATCCCCGGATCCGACGGGTCCGCGATCGTGCTGCCGTTCGCGGTCATCGCGACCACGACCAGGCGAGCGTCGATTCCCAGCTCCCGACGGTACTGCTGCAGCGCCTGGTGCGGGTGGATCCTCCCGTGCCAGGTCTCGTTGTCGGTGTAGACGACGAACGTGTCGATCGCGAGCTTGCGCCGCCGCGCGTACTGCATCGGCAGCGCGCAGTCCGTCCCGCCGAACGGCAGCTCGGACACCGCCCGGATCGCGGTGTCCAGCCGCAGCCGCGGCGAGATCGGCAGCCGGGTCAGCGCGGTCCTCCGGAAGCTGCCCTTGCTGGTGAAACCGACGATCTCGTACGACGACTCGGTCGCGGCCGTGACGAGCGCGAGCGCCGCCGATGCCTCGCGGCAGCTGATCGGCAGACCCGACACCGGCGACGTCATCGACCCGGACACGTCCAGCGCGAGCAGCATCCGCTTCCCGCTCGGCTCGACCGCGTCGTACGCCAGGTAGAACGCGGCGTCGAGCGCGTCCACGATCGGCTGCGACGGCGTCCACGAACCCGCGCCCCGGGCCCCGCGACCCGAGGAATAGGTGCGCTGGGCAACGAGTACGGCCACCGGGTGCACCCGCGCCTTCCGCAGCCGGGTGGCATCCGCGAGCTGGTCCGCGACGATCCCCGCCCAGGAACCGAGCGGCTCGAGCAGCCCCAGCCGAGTGAGGCGGGGGAGCTGCCGCAGCAGCGCGGTCTGCGGGAGACCGTTCGCGAGCAGGGCTTCCCAGACCTTCGGCTCGTTCAGGAACCGGTCGGGGATCATCTCCCACGACAGCGCCCGGTTGAGCGCCACGACGTCGGCGACCTCGGTCGCGTCGGTAGCGGCCTGGATCCGCTCGAAGGCGGTCAGTAGCGGCAGCCCGGACAGGTCCGCCGGCCGGCCGTGGATCCAGTCGAACAGTTCCCGCCGTCCCGGCTCCGCCGTCTTGGGGTGCGACAGCCGGAGCAGGTCGGCGTGCGACCAGCCGTTGCGCTGACGGTACTTGAGCACCTGGTAGGCGACCGAGTCGACGGTGCGGTCCGGGTCGACGTACCAGCTGCCGATCGCCCGGCGCGTGCCGCGGCCCCAGCCGCCGAACTGCTCCAGGTAGCCGGCGAAGCGGAACAGGTGCGTACCGGTCCGCGCCACCAGCGGTACGGCGGCGAGCGCGGCCCGGCGGCCGTCGTCGTCGCCCAGCTTGGCGGCTGCCGCGAGCGCGAACAGACCGGGGTCCTGCTTCGGCGCCCGGCCGGCCACGGAGATGTCCAGTACGGCGGCTACGACGTCGGCTGCCTGCTTCCGCGCGAGCTCCACGACCAGTCCGGCGTTCTCCTGGGTCAGCTCGCGTTCGGAGGCGTAGTACGTGCCGCCGGTCGTGCCGAGCGTCAGGAACCGGTGCAGCCGCGCGAAGTCGTCCTGGACGAACGTGTAGCCGCCGGCGCGGTTCTTCCGCTGCCGTGGATCGGCCTGCTCGTCCTGTCGCGTCTGCCGGGTGCTGATCAGAGCCAGCGGATCTGTGGACATGTCCTTTCTCTCCTGTCGGTTCCGGGCATGACAGGACAGACCCGGACGGACGTGGTGCGCCGACCGGACAGATGCTCTAGCCATTTGAGCTACACCGGCGAACCGGCGGCGGGACTCGAACCCGCAACACTCCCATTAACAGTGGTAACCGACCAGCTCCGGCCCACCCGGGTCTGTCACGTCATCGACTGTAAGGCGTTACAGCCGAGCCCCGCCAACGAATTAGCCGCGGCTCGGGGGGAGGGAACGGGTCGGTCATGTAAGCCGGATTCTGTCGAGTGCGATCATCCATCTACGGTGGCCGTTGCCGGGCACCTCTAGCGGCCTACCCGCGAGCTCGGGCGGGCCGCCCTCGAACGCTCGCGCGGGTGGTGGTTGCCCACCGCCCTTCTTGGCCTTGCTCCACGTGGGGTTTACCTAGCCTCCGCAGTCACCTGCGGAGCTGGTGGTCTCTTACACCACCGTTTCACCCTCACCCGCACTCCGGTGAACCACGGGGTTCATCGGAGCCGCTGGCGGTCTGTTCTCTGTGGCACTGTCCCGCGGGTTGCCCCGGGTGGGCGTTACCCACCACGCTGCCCTGTGGAGTCCGGACTTTCCTCGGCGCCCTCAGTGAGGACGACGCGATCGCCCGACCGACCCGTTCCGTACCCTCAGGATACGGCCTCGGCGGTCACCTCCGGCCACAGCCCGTCCGGACCCCGGTGGTACGGGCGGACGTCGACCACGGCGTCCAGGTTCAGCGGGCCGTAGATGTGCGGGAAACTCATCCCGGTCCCGTCCAGGTCCTCGTCGCACAGCGCCGACACCAGCCGGGCGGTGTCGATCACCAGCAGGCACAGCGGCTGGGCCGCCGCATCGATATCGTCGTACGCGAAGTTCGCCACCATGGCGACCTGCTCGGGGCGGGAGGCGTGGATGAAGGTCGCGCCGTCGTCGAGGCTCTTGCCGCGGGTCGACCAGCGGTAGCTCCCGGCCCGCAGCGCGGCCTCCCACTGGTCCGCGAACGCGATGTGCAGAATCGTCGCCATGGTCCAACGCTAGCCCGTACGGCCGTCGATTAAGGTGCTCGACATGGCCAACGAGGAGCACAGCGAGCCCGGGACCAAGACCGAGTCCGAGACCACGTCCGAGACCAGGAGCAAGCCCGCCGAGCCGGTCGACGACCTGGTGGCGACGCGGCACGCGATGACGGTCGACGGGCAGGACCTGCGGTACACGGCGACCACCGGGCGGGTCGTGCTCCGCGAGGAGGTGCTGACCGACGGCAAGTTCGACGGGCTGAAGCCGAAGGCCGAGGTGTTCCTGACCGCGTACACACTGGACGACGCGGACGCCGGCACGCGGCCGGTGACATTCGCGTTCAACGGCGGGCCGGGGTCGTCGAGCATCTGGCTGCATCTCGGTCTGCTCGGCCCGCGCCGCGTCGTGTCGGGTGACGTGGGCGAGCTCGCGCCGCCGCCGTACTCGATCGTCGACAACGCCGAGACGTTGCTGAAGTACAGCGACGTGGTGTTCGTCGACCCGGTGTCGACCGGGTTCTCGCGGGCCGCGGAGGGGGAGAAGCCGGGGGACTACCACGGGTTCACGCGTGACCTGGAGTCGGTCGGCGAGGTGATCCGGCTGTGGACGTCGCGCAACGGCCGCTGGATGTCGCCGAAGTTCCTGGCCGGGGAGTCGTACGGTACGACGCGCGCGGCGGGGCTCGCGGCGCATCTGCAGCAGCGGTACGGGATGTACCTGAACGGCGTCATGCTGATCTCGGCCGTGCTGGAGTTCGGGACGCTCGACTTCACGCCGGGCAACGACCTGCCGTACACGTTGTTCCTGCCGTCGTACGCCGCGATCGCGCACTACCACGGGCTGGTCCCGGACCGGACGCTGGCGGAGGTGCTCGCCGACGCCGAGCGGTTCGCGGCCGGGCGGTACCCGAATGCGCTTGCCCAGGGCAACCGAATTCCGGCGGACTACCGGGCCGAGGTGGTCGGCCGGCTGGCCGCGCTGACCGGGTTGAGCGAGGACTACATCGACCGGGTGAACCTGCGGATCGAGCACATGCGGTTCTTCGGCGAGCTGCTGCGGTCACAGCGGCAGACGGTCGGGCGGCTCGACGGACGGTTCACGGGATGGAGCGCCGACTACGGTTCGGAAACGCCGGACCGGGACCCGTCGATGAACGCGATCACCGGACCGTACTCGGCGGCGCTGAACCACTACGTCCGCGTCGAGCTCGGCTACGAGAACGACCTGCCCTACGAGATCCTCAACTACGACGCCGCGAGCAACTGGTCCTTCAAGGAGTTCGAGGGCAAGCAGATCAGCGTCGCGGAGAAGCTCGCCGAGGCGATGCGCGTCAACCCGCACCTGAAGGTGTACGTCGGCTCCGGCCACTACGACGGCGCCACGCCGTACTTCGCCACCGAACACACC
Organism: Kribbella sp. NPDC003557; assembly: GCF_040610805.1. Taxonomy (NCBI): domain Bacteria; kingdom Bacillati; phylum Actinomycetota; class Actinomycetes; order Propionibacteriales; family Kribbellaceae; genus Kribbella; species Kribbella sp. NPDC003557. The sequence continues at coordinate 134,654 of NZ_JBEXMY010000010.1, read as the reverse complement.
CTCGCCCGCCTGCAGATCCCCGCCGAACTCACCACCAACATCGAAACCAAGTACTACCCCGCCGGCCACATGATGTACGTCCACGAACAATCCCGCATCCAGCAGTCGGCAGACCTCGGCGCCTTCATCACGTCGTCCGCCAACCGCGGCGGTCAGTCGGGGTAGATGCGGAAGCCGTGGAAGGTTTTGTGGGTGAAGGAGGCGTAGAAGTCTTCGGCGGTGTCGGTGACGAGGTCTACTCGTTGGGCGCCGGTGAGGGGAGTGGCGTGTTCGAGGAGGGCCCGGCCGATGCCCTTGCGGCGGTAGGCGGGGTGGACGGCCAGTTGGGAGAGGTGGGCCTGGATGTGGCCGTCGCTCTGGAGGTAGGCGAAACCTATGACCTGCTCGCCGTCGAGGGCGACGACCGTCGTCACGCCGGGTGCGGTGAAGACGGCGTGGGCGCGGGCCGGGTCCGCGGGGAGGGACGGCCAGTCCTCGGTCTCGCAGATCGCGAGGATGCCGGCCAGGTGTTCCTCGGCGTACCGCGTGACAGTCACGGCAGGGTGAGGACTTCGGCGCCGGTGTCGGTGACCACCAGCGTGTGCTCGAACTGCGCCGTCCGCGACTTGTCCTTCGTGGTGGCGGTCCAGCCGTCCTCCCACAGGTCGTACTCGTACGTGCCCAGGGTCAGCATCGGCTCGATCGTGAACGTCATGCCGGGCTCGATGACGTCGTCGAACCGCTCGTCGTCGTAGTGCGGGATGATCAGCCCGGAGTGGAACGACGTCGAGATGCCGTGACCGGTGAAGTCGCGCACCACGCCGTACCCGAAGCGCTTCGCGTAGGACTCGATCACCCGGCCGATGATGCTCACCTGGCGACCGGGCTTGACCGCCTTGATGCCGCGGTTCAGCGCCTCGAGGGTGCGCTCGACGAGCAGCCGGCTCTCCTCGTCGACGTCGCCGACCAGGAACGTCGCGTTGGTGTCGCCGTGCACGCCGTCCAGGTACGCCGTGATGTCGACGTTGACGATGTCGCCGTTCTCCAGCGGGCGGTCGTCGGGGATGCCGTGGCAGATCACCTCGTTGACCGATGTGCACAACGACTTCGGGTAGCCGCGGTAGCCGAGCGTCGACGGGTACGCACCGCGCTCGACCAGGTACTCGTGGCCGACCGCGTCCAGCTCGTCGGTCGTCACACCCGGCTTCGCCGCCGCACCGACCGCCTGCAACGCCTGCGCGGCCAGCTTGCTCGCGACGCGCATCTTGTCGACCACTTCGGGCACCGTCACGTAGGAACCGTCGAACGGCGTCGGTGCCGGCTTGTCGACGTATTCCGGACGAGGAATGGAAGCAGGTACGTCGCGGCGCGGCGAAATGACGCCAGGAGTGAGGATCGACATGGTGAGATCATTCTAGGCAGCGGCGACAAGACTCCCAGGAGGTGGTCATCCAGATGAGCGACGATCACAGCAACGAGTGGTACTACAACACCAAGACCGGCAAGGTCGAGCCGTACCAGGGTGCGAAGTCCGGCGACCGGCTCGGTCCGTACAGCTCGCCGGAGGAGGCCGCCCGCGCGCTGGAGAAGGTCCAGGAACGCAACGAGGACTGGGACAACGACCCGAAGTGGGACGACGACTGACGCCATCCGCCGACGACTGACGTCACGCGCCGGCGACGTGCCGAGGGGCACCACCGAACATCATCGGTGGTGCCCCTCGACAGTTACTGCGGGCTGAATCAGCGCGCGACGCGCTTGGCCGCGGTCTTGCGGGCCGGAGCCTTGCGGGCCGGCGCCTTCTTGGCGACGGTCTTCTTCACCGCGGACTTCTTCGCGGCGGTCCGGGCCGGCGCCTTCTTCGCGGCGACGCGCTTCGCGGGGGCCTTCTTCGCGGCGACCTTGCGAGCCGGCGCCTTCTTGGCGGCGACCTTCTTGGCCGGGGCCTTCTTCGCCGTCGTCTTCTTGGCCACGGTCTTCTTCGCGGCCGTCGTCTTGCGGGCCGTCGTCTTCTTCGCTGCCGCCGTGGTCTTCCTGGCTGCCGCCGTGGTCTTCTTGGCGGCGGTCGCGCGCTTGGCCGGAGCCTTCTTCGCGACGGTCTTCTTCGCGGCCGTGACCTTCTTCGCCGGGGCCTTCTTGGCGGTGGTCTTCCGGGCCGGCGCCTTCTTCGCCACCGTCTTCTTGGCGGCGGTCTTCTTGGCCGCACTCACCTTCTTCGTCGCTGTCTTCTTTGCTGCGCTGACCTTGCGCGCGGTCGTCGTCTTCGCGGCGCTGGCCTTCTTCGCGACAGTCTTCTTGGCGGGAGAAGCCTTTTTGGCTGTCGCCTTCCCTGCGGCTGCCTTCTTGGCTGGCACTCTGCCTCCTTGGTGCGGCTGAGGAAAACCACGGTGGATTCCTCGTCGTCATGATGATGACAACACTTGTGCGCTACGTAAAGCACCGGAAACGTCCGCAGGTTAAGGAGAACTCGTGGCATAGTGGCGGGTAAATGCCGAAAATCCTTGTATGGAAGGGATTCCGCCGCGCCCCGAGCATGCCGGATGCGCTCAAGAATTTCTTGGCGACACGCGCACGAACAGGCCCCGAACAGCCCCGATCGGCGAGTGTTGTCGTCGGCAACGTCCTGCGAACGTGCGGTACAACGGAGCGGTGAAGAGCGTGTACGACGACCTGCGGAACACCGTCGAACTGCCCGGCGAGGTGCGTCGTGTGGTGAGCATCGTGCCGTCGTTGACGGAGTCGATCGCGGCCACCGACAGGGACCGAATCGTTGGTGCGACCGACTGGTGTACGCATCCCGCGGACCTCGACGTGGTGCGTTGCGGCGGTACCAAGAATCCCGACGTCGAACGCATCCGCGCACTCGCGCCGGACGTCGTCGTCGCGAACGCCGAGGAGAATCGCGCGGCCGATCTCGACGCGTTGCGCGGCCTCGGAATCGCGGTCTGGGTGACCGCGCCGACGACGGTTCCCGAAGCACTCGATTCACTCGGCCGGATGCTGTCCGCGGTCGTCGGCGGCGAACCGCATTGGCTGCACGAAGCACGCGCGGTGTGGAGTGCGCCGTACGACGGAATGCGCCGGCGGGCGGTGATACCGATCTGGCGCCGGCCGTGGATGGCGTTGGGGCGGGACACGTTCGCGGGAGATCTGCTGTCCCGGCTCGGTATCGACAACGTGCTGGGCGAATCCGGTGAGCGTTATCCGCGGATCGATCCGGACGCGTTACCGGAGTACGACGTCGTGGTACTGCCGGACGAGCCTTATGCCTTTTCACCCAGCGACGGTCCGGAAGCGTTCGGTAAACCCGCGCGCTGCGTATCCGGAAGGCATCTGACCTGGTACGGACCGTCACTCGTCGAGGCCCGCGCACTGCTCACCGCCCAGCTGGCGTGACGTCCGCCACGATCGCCGTGCGACGTCTGGACGGGTTAGGCATGCCTCACCTACGCTCCCTGCGTGCCGTCGATGACCGCGAAGAAGAAGTGCTGCAAGGACAAGCCGAGGTGCAAGAAGTGCCCGGTCGTCCTGCTGCGCCTGTCGAAGGCGGGCTGCGCCGAGCGGATCGACCGCGTGCACTACACGGTGGACAAGAAGGTCCCGAAGAAGGTGCTCAAACAGGCGCGCAAGCGCTGATCACGACGCGCGGCGCAAGGTGATGACGTCGGCCGCCTGACGGAGCAGACCGGGGATCGTCACGTGCGCGGCCTGGCCGGTCGCCTCGAGGTCGTCGCCGTACCACCAGCCGTGCGCGCTGATGGTCTGCAGCTCGAGCTCCTCCTGGTTCGCGAACGTCACGTCGACGCGGTCCACCGCGACCGCGAAGAAGGTCTGGTGCTGCACGATCCGGCAGCCGCCCCACTCGAACTCGATCGTGTTGGTCGCCACCGGTGCGCCGAGCGCGTCGACCGGCAGCACGATGCCGACCTCTTCGCGCAACTCACGGCCGGCCGCTTCCGCGACCGTCTCACCGGCCTCGACCCCGCCGCCGATCGTGAACCAGTACGGCGTCTGCGGCTTCAGCGGGTCCCAGCCGTGCAGCAGCAGCACCTTGCCGTCCGGACGTACCGGCAGCACGCGGGCCGTCGTACGGTGCCGGACCGTCCCTGGTGGTGGCAGCTGGGATTCGCTCACACCACAAAACGCTAAGGGACGAGGCCTGTGCCGCGTCGGGTCGTGCGGCGCGTCTCACATGGTTGCTGTGGACACCTACGATCACTGTGCGGATCATTTTCGGCATGGCAAGCATCGGTCTCGGACTGGCGGCGCTGGGGCGTCCTGGATACATCAATCTCGGGCACGACGAGGATCTGCCGCCGCGACGTGCGGTCGAGGACCTGCGGACCCGGACGCACGAGTTGCTGGAGCAGGCCTGGCAGGCCGGTGTTCGGTACTTCGACGCCGCGCGTTCGTACGGTCTTGCCGAGGAGTTCCTCGGCGAATGGCTGACCCCGGAGCGTCGCAGTCAGCTGACCGTCGGCTCGAAGTGGGGCTACACGTACGTCGCGGACTGGCGGCACGACGCGGACACGCACGAGGTGAAGGACCACAGCCTCGAGACGTTCGAGCGGCAGTGGCCGGAGACGCTGCGAGCGCTCGGCGGCCCGCCGGACTTCTACCTCGTCCACAGCCTCACGTCCGACAGCCCTGCACTCGATGACAAGCGCTTGCTCGATCGGTTGCGCGAGCTGGCGGACTCGGGTGTTCGTGTCGGTCTCTCCACGAGCGGCCCACGCCAGGCCGAGACGCTGCACAAGGCGTTGGCGTCCGGTACGCCGTTCACCGCCGTCCAGGCCACCTGGAACGTGCTGGAGACGTCAGCAGGCCCAGCACTCGCGGAGGCGCACGATGCGGGCTGGTTCGTCGTCGTCAAGGAAGCGGTCGCCAACGGCCGCCTCACGGCCCGCGCCGGCGAGACGCCGTTCAACGAGTTCGCTCACCAGCACGGCGTCGCGCCCGACGCGCTGGCGATCGGCGCGGCCGCCGGCCAGCCGTGGGCCGACGTGGTGCTCAGCGGAGCTACCACGGCGGCACAGCTGGCCAGCAACCTCGCGTTCCACATCGACGGGCCGCTCACCGAATTCGTCCAGCAGCCTGAGGAGTACTGGACCGAACGTTCAGGCCTGCCGTGGATCTAGCGTGGATCTAGCGCGGATCTAGAAGGTGTGTTCTTCTCCGGGGAAAGCACCTGAGGCGACCTCGGACGCGTACGTCGCCGCGGCGTTGACCAGGATGCCGCGCAGGTCGGCGTACTGCTTCACGAAGCGCGGCATCGTGCCGGAGCGCAGACCGGCCATGTCCTGCCACACCAGCACCTGCGCGTCGGTGTCGCGGCCGGCGCCGATGCCGATGGTCGGGATCGGCACCCGCTTGGTGATCTCCGCGGCCACGTCGCCCGGCACCATCTCCAGCACCACCGAGAACGCACCGGCCGCGGCGAGCGCGACGGCGTCGTCGATCAGGCCGGCCGCCTGATCGCCCCGGCCCTGCACGCGGTACCCGCCGATGCTGTGCTCGCTCTGCGGCGTGAAGCCGATGTGCGCCATCACCGGGATGCCCGACTGGGTGAGCTTCTCGACCATCGGTACGACGGTCCGCCCGCCCTCGAGCTTCACCGCGTGGACGCCGGCCTCCTTCATGAACCGCACGGCGGTGTGGAAGGCCTGCTCAGGCGATGCCTGGTACGAACCGAACGGCAGGTCCGCGACGACGAGCGCCCGGTCGACCGCGCCGGCGACTGCGCGCGCCAACGGGATCAGCTCGTCGACCGTCACCCGGAGGGTCGTGTCGTAGCCGAACACGTTGTTCGCGGCGGAGTCGCCGACGAGCAGCACCGGGATGCCGGCCTGGTCGAAGATCTCGGCGGTGTACTGGTCGTAGGCCGTCAGCATCGCCCACTTCTCGCCGCGGCTCTTGAAGTCCCGCAGGTGGTGCACGCGGTAGCGCCGCGGGCGCTTCGTTGCGTCGGCCGCCGGAGTGCCTTCACCGCTCCGCTTGGCGGCCGCGCCACCGCCGTACGGCGAGACCTCGGACGCCTCGGCGGCGGGTGTCGATGCGGCCTCCGGCGTGGTGCTCGCGGACGCCGCCGCAGCGTTGTTCGCGAGCACGCCTTGCTGGGCCACAGCCTTATGCGCCACAGCCTGCTGAGGCACGCTCTGCTGAGGTACGGCTTGCTGGAGCGGGGCCTGCTGGGGCGCGGCCTCCTGGGCCGAGACCTGCTGAGGCTGGGCCTGCCGGGGCACGCCCTCCTGGGCCGAGACCTGCTGAGGCACACCCTCCTCGGACCCGACCTGTTGGAGCGAGGCCCGCCGGGGGACGGCCTCATGCGACGAGACCTGGTGAGGCTGGGCCTGCTGAGGCATGCGCTCCTGGGACCGGACCTGCTGGAGCATGGCCTCGTCGGACTGGGCCTGCTGGGGCGTGGCCTCATGGGACTGGGCCTGCTGAGGCACGCCCTCCTGCGACCGGACCTGCCGGGGCAGGGACTCCTGGGACCGGATCTGCTGGGGCACGGCCTCCTTGGCCGGGGTGGCTTGGGCGCGGCGGGCGGCGCGGTGTGAGGTGACCTGCTCCGCGGGGACCTGGCTGGGGGCGTCCTGCTGCACGTCCGCTCGCCGGCGCGCGCCGATGGGGCGGGCCGCTCCGGGGACGCGCGGCTGCTCGGCCGGGGGTTCCACCGCGTTCACAGTGTCGTCGCTCTCGTACTCGGCGCTGGGGTCCGACAAGTACCCGTTGTGCGACTGCGTACCCGGCCGAAGCCTGATCTCCTGCGGCCGAGTCTCCTCGGGCGCAACCTCCCCCTGCCGCCGAACACCCTCGCGCTGCCCCTCGCCGCGCGCCCGACCGCTCTCGTACTCCGTCTCGCCGCGGCGGAGTTCGTCCCGCGCCCGTGCGCTCTCGCGCTGCGCCTCGCTGCGACGGAGCTCATCCCTCGGCCGACTGCTCTCATGCTGCGTCTCAGCACGGCGGAGTTCGCCCCGCGCTCGAGCGCTCTCGTGCTCCGTCTCGGCGGGACGGAGGTCGTCCCGCGCTCGAGCGCTCTCGTGCTCCGTCTCGGCGCGGCGGAGGTCGTCCCGCGCTCGAGTGGGCTCAGCCGGACGTGCCGGCTCCTGCGCACGCTCTGGTGCGCGAGCCGGCTCGTGACTCCACACAGGCTCCGGCCCGGGGCCCGGCTCGTAACGACGCTCCGCCTCGCGCCCGCGCCCTTCGAACCCGCGTCCGTCCTGCCCGCGGCTTTCAGGCGTGCGGCCTTCCAGTCCGCCGTCGAGCGCGCGACCTTCCAGCCCGCGGCCTTCCTGCGCGCGGCCTTCCTGTCCGCGGCCTTCGTGTCCGCGGCCTTCCTGGGATCGTGGTGCGTCTGGTGGTTGCGGGCGCTGCGGCGGGCGCGGTGGCTGCTGGTGGCCCAAGCCGTTGCTGCTCAGCCCGTTGCTGCTCGACCCATTGCTCGACGCGCTGCTCGAACCATTACTGCTGTGCCCGTTGCTCGAGCCGTAGCTGCTCAACCCGTTACCAGCACCGTGACTCAACCCGTTGCTCGCAGCCGGCGGCTGTTGTCCGCCACTCGGTGTTCCCGGCGCGAACGGGCTCGGCGGTGGCGCCGGCGTGCTCCAGTTCGTGCTGCCGTTCGACCCGGCGCGCGGCTGGCCCTGCGGCCTCGGCTGCTGCTGCGAACCGTTGCTGCCGGACCCCGGCCCGAACGGACTGGGCCGACCCTGCGGCGGAGGCTGCTGCGCCGGCGGCTGCGGCCGGAACGGGTTCTGCTCCTGGTACTCCCGCCCGTACGACTCTTCGCGCGCCTCACCGTAGTACTCCGGCCGCTCGGACCGCGGCGCCTGCTGCGGCGGCGGTGGCGCACTCGGAAGGTACGGCGGTTTCGGAACGTACGGCTGCTGCGGCACCGGCCCACGCTCGTACGTGCGCGGGGCGTTCGGCAGCGACGGCGCGGGGTCGAGGCCGGAGCCCCGCTCCTGCCAGGTGTCGTTGTCGTAGTCCGAGCGGCGGTGTTCCTCGGTTGCCCGGTTCTTCGGTCCGGTCCCGTACGGCGAAGGCAACTCCTCGTCGTCGCCCTGGGTACCGGCCGACAGGAAGTTGTCAACCATGCCCTCATCGTCCCACCGTTGCGGAGGGTGAGCGCCACCGCCTGTGGGTGAGCGATCGCTCACATCGCGTCGGGGCAGGCCGGAGCGGTCGTGGAGCTCGTCGGGCGAACTCCACGGGGTGTCTGTGGATGGGCGGTACCGCCAGGAGTCACTCAGTGCTCGGCCGCCTTTCGTGCGTCCTCACGCCATGCGTTGGTGATCGGCAACCGGCGGTCCCGGCCGAAGGCCTTGTGGGTGATCTTCGGGCCCGGTGGGTACTGCCGGCGCTTGTACTCGGCTTTGTCGACGAGCTGGATCGTCCTGGTCACCAGCTCGGTGTCGAACCCGGCGGCGACGAGTTCGGCGCTGCCGCGGTCCTGCTCGACGTAGTCGTCGAGCATGTCGTCGAGCAGGTCGTACGGCGGCAGCGAGTCGGTGTCCTGCTGCCCCGGGCGGAGCTCGGCCGACGGCGGTTTGGCGATCGAGTTCTCCGGGATCGAGGGCTGCTGCCCCTTCTCCTTCGCGTCCGCGTTCCGCCACTTCGCGAGCCGCCAGACGACGGTCTTCGGCACGTCCTTCAGCGGCGCGTACCCGCCGACCGCGTCGCCGTAGATCGTCGAGTACCCGACGGACAGCTCCGACTTGTTGCCACAGGCAAGCACCAGGTGGCCGTCGGCGTTTGACAAACCCATCCAGATCACCGCCCGGACGCGGGCCTGCAGGTTCTCCTCGGCCAGCCCGGTCAGGCCGAGCGTGTCCAGGAACGGTTGCACCATCGGCTGGATCGGGACGACGCGATAGTTCAGCCCGGTCCGCGCGGCGAGCTCGGCGGCGTCGTCCTTGGAGTGGTCGCTGGAGTACACGCTCGGGTTGGAGATCCCGAACACGTGCTCGGCGCCGATCGCGTCACAGGCGATCGCGGCGACCAGCGACGAGTCGATGCCGCCGGACAGTCCGAGCAGCACCGACTTGAAGCCGTTCTTCTGCACGTAGTCGCGGAGTCCGGTGACGATCGCGCCGTACATCTCGGCCTCGTCGGACAGCCGCGGCGCGATGTTCGCGGCGATCGGCTCGTACGGCGGGAGCGGGTCGTCCTGGAGCACCGTGTGGACGATCTCGATGCCCTCGTGGGTGCCCTGCGGCGTGCCTGACGCGGCAGGCAGGTCGAGGTCGACGACCATGCTGCCCTGCTCGAACTGCGGTGCCCGGGCGAAGATCGTGCCGTCGGGGTCGGCGATCAGCGAGTCGCCGTCGAAGACCAGCTCGTCCTGGCCGCCGACGAGGTTGACATACGCGAGTGCGCAGCCGGCCTCGCGGGCGCGGCGCCGGACGAGATCGCCGCGGACGTCGTCCTTGTTGGCCTCGTACGGAGAGCTGTTCACGACGAGCAGCAGCCCCGCGCCGGCCGCACGGGTGACCGCGACCGGACCGCCGTCCTGCCAGAGGTCCTCGCAGATCACCAGCGCGACGTCGATGCCGTGGATGCGCACGACCTGCAGGGTGTTGCCGGGGACGAAGTGCCGGAACTCGTCGAAGACGCCGTAGTTCGGCAGGTGGTGTTTGACGGCGCTGGTGACGACGCGGCCCTGGTGGATGACCGCCGCGGCATTGGTGGGCGAGCCCTTCGGGCGGCCGAGGCGGTCGATGCCCATCGCCGTACCGCTCGCGCGGTCGAGGTAGCCGCAGATCACCACGATGTCGCCGAGACCTTCGTCGGCGAGCCGCTGCGCGAGCTTGCCGATCCGGGCCTGGGAGGCGTCGACGAACGACGCGCGCAACGCCAGGTCCTCCACCGGATAACCGGTCAGTCCGAGCTCCGGGAACGCCACCAGATGCGCGCCGCGCTCGACCGCGTTCCGGGTCCACGCGACGATCTTGTCCGCGTTCCCGTCGATGTCACCCACGGTCACATTGAGTTGAGCAAGCGCTACCCGAAGCTGAGGCACGAGAGCACAGTACTGGTTCCCCCGGCCCGACCCCACGCCCGTCACCAACCTCTTACCAACGCCTCAGGTTGTTCACCGCGCTGTGCCTGCATCTGTCGAACAGCGACGAAGGTTCGGCGGGCCGGGACTTTTGTTGGATGTGTCGGCGTTGGGGCGCGCCTTGACTGGGGAGCATGAGCATTCAGGGTGGGCCGACCGGACTGCGTGAACGTGCGCTGGGGCCGGACCTCGCGCGTGGCTTCATGTTGCTGTTCATCGCTCTCGCCAACTCGCACTACTTCATCGCCGGCACGGCGTACTTCAGCGGTTTCCCGACGGACGGATCGACCGTGGACCGCGGTCTCGGGCTGCTGATCTCGACGCTCGTCGACGGTCGGGCGTTCCCCATGTTCGGCGTCCTCTTCGGGTACGGCGTCGCGCAGATCGTCCGCCGGCAGCGCGACGCGGGCAACGACTGGTGGTCGATCCGCAAGCTGTTGTGGCGCCGCAGCCTGGTCCTGGTCGTGCTCGGCTTCCTGCACGCCATGCTGCTCTACGTCGGCGACATCCTCGCGGCGTACGGCGTGCTGCTCTTCCTCGGCGTCTGGGCGCTGCGCTGGAAGGACCGCTGGCTGTTCGTCGTCGCCGCGATCGTGCTGATCATGACGGCGTTGCCGAGCGGCGATACGCTCGCGGGCTCCATCGAGGGACCCGACCCGTCGATGGTGCCGGCGACCTTCCTCGGCCAGTTCGCGGACCGGCTGGTCGTGCAGCCGTTCATCGCGGGCCTCGGCTGGATCGGCTTCGTCACGCCGTTCCTGATCGGTCTGTGGGCGGGGCGCCGCCGCATCCTCGAACGCCCGGCCGAGCACCTCACCCTGCTGCGCACCACGGCGCTCCTCGGTCTGACGATCGCGATCATCGGCGCGCTCCCGATCTCGCTGGTCGTCGGCGGCGTACTCGCCCGGCCGAGCGACCACGCGGTCACGGTCCTCGGCCCGCTGCACGACGCGACCGGCGTCCTCGGCGGACTCGGGTACGCCGCGCTGATCGTCCTGATCGCGCACCGGGTCGGCGACCGCCCGGTGACGCGGGCGATCGCCGCCGTCGGACAACGATCGTTGACGTGCTACCTGTCCCAGTCCGTCGTCTGGGCCGTCGTGTTCACGCCGTACCTGCTCGACCTCTCGGGCACTCTCACCACGACCACGACGGCACTGCTCGCCCTCGCGACCTGGCTGGCGACCGTCCTGCTCGCCGACCGGATGCGCCGGGCCGACTACCGCGGCCCGTTCGAAGTCCTGATCAGGCGGATCACCTATCAGCCGAGAAGAACCGCGGCCACCCGGTCCCGCAACTCCGGGAGCCGCGCGTAGAACACGTCACCCGGGCACTGCGTCGTGTTGTAGTCGCGGTGCCCGACGATCGCCGCGTGCGGGTCCAGGTTGTACTTCGTACACAGCCACGCGCACGTCAGCACCGACATGTCGAACAGCGCGACCGGCACGTTCTCGCTGACGTAAATGCCTTCGTGCTCGATGCCGATCGTGTGGCTGTTGTTGTTCGCGGTCTGGGCGCCGAGCACGTTCTGCCCGTTGTTGATCGACGACAACGACTTGCTGCGGCCCTCCATCAGAAAGCCGCCGCGGCTGATCGTCAGCTGGTTGCCGATGTCGATCCAGCCGTTGGTATCCATGTGCAGGTCCTGGATCCAGTGCTGGACCTTGTACGCCGCCGCGAGCGAGTAGTCGGTGACGTTCGGGCTCGCGGTGTGGTGGATGACGATGTGATCGGGCTTGCCGATCACCTGCGTCGCGGACCGGGGCGGGCGCGCCGACCATTCGGTGCGCGTGTAACAGCGCGGCGCCGGGGCGGCATGCGCTGCTGTGGGCATGGTCGCGCCGGCCAGCAGCACCCCACCGGCGGTGGCGCCGAGCAGGGTGCGCCGGGTGACCCGGGCACGTTGGATATTTTCTGGGGCGGTCATGTCTAGGAAAATTCCCTACCAAAGACCCGCCCAAACCGGAATGATCTAATGCTGCAGTGACACAGAGTCAGGAGGCACCGGACGTGGTGCGGGTGGGACGGCTCGGCCGGGGAGTGCGGGTGGTCGTCGCGCTTGCCGGTATCGGTCTGCTGATCAACGGATCGGTGCGGGCCACCGACGACGCCTGGCCGTTCGGGCCGATGTCGCAGTACGCGATGTCGGTCCCCGACGACGCCAAGATCGACTACACCCGGATCAGCGCGCAGACGGACGCCGGTACGACGGTCGACGTCCCGCTGAACATCGAGGGCGCCGGCGTCGCGCGGGCAGAGATCGAGGCGCGGGCCGGCGAGATCGTCAAGGACCCGTCGCTGCTGCAGCAGGTCGCGGACGGGTGGGCGCGCAAGCATCCCGACCAGCCGAAGTACGTGAAGCTCGAGCTGATCCGGGACACGACCCAGCTGGTGAAAGGCCGGGTCGAGGGGCCGCCGAACTCGCAGGTGCTCGCGACCTGGACGGTGACCCGATGAAGTGGTTCACCCCGGCGATCGCGCTCGGCCGGATCGCCTGGCTGCGGACGGTCCTGTACCTGTTCGTCATCCTCGACATGCACGCCTTCGTCCGCGACACCCGCGACAAGGGCGAGCACCCCGGGCTGTACCAGCCGCTGCTCCTGGCCCGCCTCCTCGACCTCCCGAAGCCCTCGGTCGCGAACACCACCGCGCTGTACATCGTCCTGATCGCCGCCTGCCTGATCGGCGCGACCAACTACTTCCCGCGGATCGCCGGCTGGGTCGTCGCGCCGGCGTTCACCTGGTGGGTGCTGATCGGGATGAGCGACGGGAAGGTCGACCACGACCACCTCGCGCTCGTGATCGCGCTCTGGGTGCTCCCGACCGTGGGCCGGGCGCGGTACGGCGACCAGACCCGGTCGGAGGCGGCCGGCTGGGCGATCCGGTGCATCCAGATCAGCGTCATCGCGACGTACTTCCTGTCCGCGGTGGCGAAACTCCGCAGTGCCGGATGGGCGCTGACCTGGCCCGGCAGCGCCGTACTCACCTGGGCGATCGTGCGGCGGCCGCATCCGGTCGGCGAGTGGCTGCTGCACTACCCGTGGATGCTGCACGTGATGCAGTGGGTCGGCATCATCGCGGAGTTCCTGTCGCCGCTGATCCTGTGGCTGCGCGGCCGGTGGCAGCTGTTCGGGGCGCTGTTCTTCCTCGGGTTCCACGCCGCGAACACCGCGATCCTGCTGATCCACTTCCTGCCGACGGTCGTCTGCTGGCTCGCGTTCGCACCCCTGGAGCGGATCGTCCCCTGGTACCGGGCGCGCCGCGGATCGGACGAGAGCTCAGCCGGGGATGCCCGAGAGGCCGAAGACCAGGCCGAACACGGCCGGCAGACCGAGCAGCAGGCCGGCGCGTAGCTTGAACCGGCGGCCGCCCGGCCCCGGGGTCCGGACGACCCGGGACAGCACCGCCCCGGCGTACCCGAAAACCAGGGCGGCGAGCAGGATCTGCCGGGTCGGCAGGTTGTCCGCGTCGTGATGCGTCAGACCGAGCGTGACCAGGCCCGGGCAGCAGAACGCGCACATGCCGAAGCCGAGCTCCGGGACCGGCAGCCAGCGGCGGCCCAGCACGTCCCGCTCGGCGGGCCGTTTACGCCGCAGCGACTGCACGAACCGGGCGGTGCCGACGATCAGGTCGCTGACGCACAGCACCGCCGCCACGATGAGCGCCGCGTGGAAGATCGTCTGCACAAGGGGACACGCTAGGCCCTGATCGTGGCACTGTCCGCCCCGCCACGTAACGTCTGCTTAACAAGCGCGGGGCACACTGTGAGAGACCCCGCGACGTGCCGGTGAGAGGTGGACTGATGGACAAGCAGCAGGAGTTCGTGCTGCGCGCGCTGGAGGAGCGCGACGTACGCTTCGTGCGGCTCTGGTTCACCGACGTGCTCGGGTTCCTCAAGTCGGTCGCGGTGGCGCCGGCCGAGCTGGAGAGTGCGTTCGCCGAAGGGCTCGGGTTCGACGGGTCGGCGATCGAGGGGTTCGCCCGGGTGACCGAGGCCGACATGCTCGCCAAGCCGGACCCGTCGACGTTCCAGATCCTGCCCTGGCGTGGCGAGACCATGGGCACCGCGCGGATGTTCTGCGACATCAACATGCCGGACGGGTCGGCGTCGTTCGCGGATCCGCGGCACGTGCTGAAGCGGACGCTGTCGAAGGCCGCGGACCTCGGGTTCACGTTCTACACGCACCCGGAGATCGAGTTCTACCTGTTCAAGTCGCTCGTCGGCGCGCCCGGCACGACGCCGGAGCCGGTCGACTCGTCCGGGTACTTCGACCACACCCCGCAGGGCATCGGCAACGACTTCCGCCGCGAGGCGATCACGATGCTCGAGTCGATGGGGATCTCGGTCGAGTTCAGCCACCACGAGGGCGGACCGGGCCAGCAGGAGATCGACCTGCGGTACGCCGACGCGCTGTCGACCGCCGACAACATCATGACGTTCCGCGTCGTGGTGAAGGAGGTCGCGCTGTCGCAGGGCATCTACGCGTCGTTCATGCCGAAGCCGCTGTCCGACCAGCCCGGCTCCGGGATGCACACCCACATGTCGCTGTTCGAGGGCGACCGGAACGCGTTCTTCGAGGGCGGCGCGCAGTACCAGCTGTCGAAGACCGGGCGGGCGTTCATCGCCGGGCTGCTGCATCACGCGGCCGAGATCACCGCGGTCACCAACCAGTGGGTGAACTCGTACAAGCGGCTCGCGGTCGGCGACGAGGCGCCGTCGTTCGTCTCGTGGGGTCACAACAACCGGTCCGCGCTGGTGCGGGTGCCGATGTACAAGCCGCACAAGGGTCAGTCCTCGCGGGTCGAGTTCCGGTCGCTGGACTCGGCCGCCAACCCGTACCTCGCGTTCGCCCTGATGCTCGCCGCCGGTCTGAAGGGGATCGAGGAAGGCTACGAGCTGCCGGCCGAGGTCGAGGAAGACATCTGGTCCCTCACCCCGCGCGAACGCAAGGCCCTCGGCATCAAGCCGCTCCCCGGCAGTCTGGCCGAAGCCATCAGCGCGATGGAGGACAGCGAGCTGGTCGCCGAAACCCTCGGCGAACACGTCTTCGACTTCTTCCTCCGCAACAAGCGCGCGGAATGGCAGGACTACCGCCGCCAGGTCACCCCCTTCGAACTCAACAAGCTGCTGCCGGTTCTGTAGTACGTCGGGGGACTGCCGGGCGGGTCACGAATCGACTTTGAATGGGTCGTGTTCGGTGAGGAGTTTGTCCAGGCGGGCCTGGTCGACGCGGGTCGTCACCTCGGAGATTTCCTGCCGGTCCCGGACGACCTTGCACAGTACGACCGTCGATGTCACGACGTACAGCAGGCCGAGGGCGAGGAACGCTCGTACCCAGGGCTGGGCCGGGAGATACGCCAGGGCAATCACCATCGCCGAAACCGAGACGGCGAAGGAGGCGACCGCCTGGGCGTAGAAGGCTGCGGTCTGCCGGGGCTGGATGCTCTTCGTCATACCAGGATCGTCTGGCATCTGGACAGTCGCGGCATGAGCAGAAACACTCAGACGGCTTCGGCCTACCAGGCCGGACATCACAGCTAGCGCTGGGAGATGTGGCCTACCCACCAGAGGTTGGTGGCGGTTGCACAGTCTTTGCCGGTCCAGGTGGGCTTGAAGTGGTCGACGCCACCGCCGCCGATGTCGAGGGGTACGCCGGAGCGAGCGACGACGTTGTTCGCCTGGTCGAGGATTTCGAAGGACTGCGCAGTGCCACGGACGGTGTACCCGCGTGGCCACACGAGCGTGACCGCGGTGGGGTCCGGGCCGGCCTGGACGCAGCCTTTCGCGTCGGCGCTCAAGGTGGTGCGGAGCAGTGCCTCGAGCACCGCAGGATTGTCCACATCGGACCTCACGATCCGAGGGGCCGGCCCGCTCGCGGGCGATGGGGTTTCGTGGGCCGGCCGAACGAGCCAGGTGGTACCGGCGATCGCCGCCGCGACGGCGACTGCGACACCGCCGACAGCCAAGCGCTTGGTGCGGGTCCGGCGGCGACGGATGCGGTCGGCAACGACGTCCTCGGCGAGGTCGACCGCTTCGGCGCCTTCGGCGGCTGTGGTGCGAAGTAGTTCGCGCAGGTCGGTCATGGGGTGCTCTCCTCGGTGATGGCGAGCTGCGTGGCAAGTTTGGCTCTGGCGTCGGCCAGGTGGCGTTTCACGGTGCCCTCGGCGCAGTTCAGCTCGTCGGCGATCTCGGGCACGGTCAGGTCCTCGTAGTAGCGCAGGACGACGCAGGCCCGCTGGCGCGGCGACAGCGTCGCCAGTGCTCGGCGGACCTCGTCCGCGACGGCGTACCGGTCGTCGTCGTGGTGCGGCGGATCGACCAGCAGGTGCCGGGTCGCGTTCCACCGCGCGAGCCGGCGGCGGCTGTCGACGTACTGGTTCAGCATCGCCCGCCGGACGTACGCCTCCAGCCGATCGATGTCCTCGCCGACCCGTTGCCGCCCGAACACCCGCGTGAGTGCTTCCTGCACCAGATCGCCGGCCGACACCGCGTCGCCCGTCAACAGATAGGCGTAGCTACGCAGCGCACCACCACGCGTCGCCAGCAACGCGCGGAACGCCTGCTCCCAGTCGGCCACCACACCACCGTCCTCTCACCGGTTCAGACGAACAACCGGTGCGCGGCGTTGGGGGTCAAACCCCGGCAGTTTGCGAGGGCGTGTCGTCGGAGGCGTGGGTGGAGGTCCAGCGAGCGGCCGCGGTGGAGTGACGGTACGGCGGTTCGGCAGCCAGCGGTGCGGCTTCGACGACTGCGTCGAACGTCGGGGCGGCGGCCGGAACGGGTGTGCCGTCAGGGGCCAGCACCTCGACCTCTTCGACGGTCAGCAGCCCGACGGGACGGACGCCCTCGGTGATGACGACGATGCAGCCGGGGATCACCTGCTGGGCCCGATTCCCCTTGGCAGGAACGAGAATCCCCTCGGCCGGCGTCCGCCAGGCGCCGGGCGCGAACCGGCGGAGCGCGAGCCCGGCCTGCCCGTCGTCGGCGGTGCGCGGCGGCAGGTACGCCGTCGCGGTGTAGTCGTAGTCGTAGTCCGGATCCGGCGGCCCGGAGACGCGTCCGCCCTGCTGGGGTGTCAACCACACCACCGTGCCGCGCACGGCGAGTGACCCCGTCATCATGACCATGGACAGTCATCATGCCCGACTACTGAGCGAGTTCGCTACACGACACCGTGTATCCATCGCAATCCAGCCGAGATCCCGCCGCGACTTTGTGCATCAGATCCGCGCCCTGAGCCCCGTGGGACGCGGATCCGGTGCACAAAGTGGGGTTGGATAGCCTGCGGGGGTGGCTGAGGGTCGGAGATCGTCGTGGGAGGGCCGGCTGGTCCGGCTGGGCTTCGAGGATCCGCAGCGGGCGGCGGGCATGCTCGAGGACCTGGACGCGCTCGACTCGCACAGCCCGCTGGCCACCGAGCAGCTGATCACCACGCTCTCGGAGTCGGCCGATCCCGACCTCGCGCTGCACAGCCTGTGCGCGATGGCCGAGTCGCTGCACCGGCACGGGCACGACCTGGGCGCGTTCGCCCGCACGCTCGAGATGGATGCCGACTTCCGCCGGCGGCTCGTCTCGGTACTCGGAGCCAGTGAGGCGCTCGGGCGGCATCTCGGCGTCCATCCGCGGCACTGGTACGACCTCGCGGACCCGTCGCTCGCAGGGTCCCGGCCGTCGGTCGAGGACGTCGCCGCGAAGCTGAGGACGGCGGTCGACGCCGAGAACCCGGTCGATGCGCTCCGGATCGAGTACCGCCGGTTGCTGATCCGGCTGGCCGCGCGGGATCTCGCCGAGGGGCTGCTCGTCGACGAGGTCGCCGCCGTGCTCGCGGATCTCGCCGGAGGAGCGCTCGAGACCGCCCTGCACATCGCGCGCAACGAGTACTTCGCCCTGCATCCCGGCGCCGCCGACTGCCGGCTCGCGATCGTTGCCATGGGCAAGTGCGGCGGCCGGGAGCTCAACTACGTCAGCGACGTCGACGTGCTGTTCGTGGCCGAGCCGCTCGACGGCGAACCGGAGCTGCCCGCCCTGAAGACCGCGACGCAGCTCGCCGCGGCCACGATGCGGATCTGCTCCGCGCACACCGGCGAAGGCACGCTCTGGCCGGTCGACGCCGCGCTCCGCCCGGAAGGCAAGTCCGGTCCGCTCGTCCGCACCCTCGACAGCCACCTCGCCTACTACCAGCGCTGGGCGAAGACGTGGGAGTTCCAGGCGCTCCTCAAGGCCCGACCGGTCGCGGGCGATCGCGAGCTGGGCCGGCAGTACCAGGAGACGATCGGCAAGCTCACCTGGTCGGCCGCCGACCGCGAAGGCTTCGTCGCCGACGTGCAGGCGATGCGCCGGCGCGTGATCGACCACATCCCGGCCGCGGATGTCGACCGCCAGCTGAAGCTCGGTCCCGGCGGACTGCGCGATGTCGAGTTCGCCGTCCAGCTGCTGCAGCTCGTGCACGGCCGCAGCGACGAGTCGGTCCGCAGCGGTACGACGCTGGTGGCGCTGGAGAGCCTGACGAGCAGCGGGTACGTCGGCCGCACGGACGGCGCCGTCCTCGCCGACGCGTACCGGTTCCTGCGGTCGATGGAGCACCGCATCCAGCTGTACCGCCTCCGCCGGACGCATCACGTCCCGGACGACGAGGCCGACCTGCGGCGCCTCGGCCGGTCGCTCGGCTTCACGAAGAACCCGGTCACCGACCTCACCGCGGCGTGGAAGAAGCACGCCCTCGAGGTGCGGCGCCTGCACGAGAAGCTGTTCTACCGACCGCTGCTCGCGGCCGTCGCGCGGATCCCCGGCGGTGAGGTCCGGCTGACGCCCGAGGCCGCCAAGCAACGGCTGACCGCCCTCGGGTACG
Source organism: Kribbella sp. NPDC003557 (assembly GCF_040610805.1). Lineage (NCBI taxonomy): Bacteria > Bacillati > Actinomycetota > Actinomycetes > Propionibacteriales > Kribbellaceae > Kribbella > Kribbella sp. NPDC003557. Next base: position 115,763 of record NZ_JBEXMY010000010.1, on the reverse strand, counting down.
CCGATCCCGCCTCGGCGCTGCGGCACATCGAGGCGCTGTCCGAAGGTGTTTCGCGGCGCTCGTCGATCCAGAAGGCGCTGCTGCCCGCGATGCTCGGCTGGTTCGCCGAGTCGCCCGATCCGGACGCCGGCCTGCTGGCGTTCCGTACGATCTCCGACGCCCTCGGCTCGACACCCTGGTACCTGCGCCAGTTGCGCGACGAAGGCGCGTCGGCCGAGCGGCTCGCGCACCTGCTCGCCAGCGGCCGGTACGCCGTCGACCTGCTGCAGCGTGCGCCGGAGGCGACGGCGATGCTCGCCGACGAGCGCGAGCTGACGCCGCGCACCCAGGAGGCGTTGCTCGCCGAGATGTCCGCGGCCGCCCGGCGGCAGGACGCGCCGGAGGCCGCGGTCGCGGCGATCCGCGCGGTCCGGCGCCGGGAGCTGTTCCGGATCGCGGCCGCGGACCTGTCCGGCCTGCTCGACGTGGAGGCGGTCGGCGACGCCCTGACGAGCGTCTCGGTCGGCACCCTGACGACCGCGCTCGAAGTCGTCCGCAAGGCGGTCGCGAAGGGGGAGCCGGAGCCGACCCGGATGTCGATCGTCGCGATGGGCCGGTTCGGCGGCCACGAGCTCGGGTACGGCAGCGACGCCGACGTGATGTTCGTGCACGACCCGCTCCCGGGCGCGGACGAGAAGAAGGCGACCGACTTCGCCACCCAGGCCGCGACCGAGCTGCGCCGGATGCTCGCGCTGCCGGGCGCCGATCCGGCCGTCGCGATCGACGCGGACCTGCGCCCGGAGGGCCGGCAGGGACCGCTGGTCCGGACCCTCGCGTCGTACGCCTCGTACTACGCGCGCTGGTCGGCCGTCTGGGAGGCGCAGGCGCTGCTGCGCGCCGACCCGTTGTGCGGCGACGCGGACCTGTGCCGGTCGTTCCGCGAGCTGATCGACCCGTTGCGCTACCCGGAGAACGGCATCCGCGAGCGGGACGTGATGGAGATCCGCCGGATCAAGGCCCGCGTCGATGCCGAGCGGCTGCCGCGCGGCGCGGACCCGGCCACGCACACCAAACTTGGTCGCGGCGGCCTGGCCGACATCGAGTGGACCGTCCAGCTGCTCCAGCTCCGCGAGGCGCACCGCGTCCCGAGCCTCCGCACGACGCGCACGCTCACCGCGCTGCGTGCCGGGGTGGAGGCCGGCCTCGTCGACTCGTCCGAGGCCGACACGCTCCAGGCCGCCTGGGAGCTGGCCACCCGGATCCGCAACGCGATCATGCTGGTCCGCGGCCGCCCCGGCGACTCGCTGCCCCGCGACCCGCGAGACCTCGCCGCCGTGGCGCAGATCTGCGGCTACCCGCCCGGCGAGTCCGGCCGCTTCTCCGACGACTACCTGCGCACCACGCGCCGCGCCCACAACACCGTGGCGCACCTGTTCTGGGACGACTGACCAGGAGACCTCCCGGACCCCTACGGATCAGGTGCTTCTAGAATTCACCTGGTGGGAGCAACAGATCAGGTCAGGCAAGCCGGTGTCTTCAGCACTGTCCGCCGCAGCGTGCGGATGACGGCCGGCCAGAAGCGCGTCTGGGAATCCCACTGGCAGGACCTGGGCCGGACGCAGGAGGATCTGCCGCCCGGCGTCCTGGATCTGGCCGAGTGGTTCGGGCGGGACGCGCCGACCGTGCTGGAGATCGGCTCCGGGATGGGGGAGGCGACCGCACAGCTCGCGGTCGCGACGCCGGAGGTCAACCACCTGGCCGCGGAGGTCTACCCGGCCGGTCTCGGCCAGCTGATGCTCTGGGTGGAGAAGTACGACCTCGACAACGTCCGCCTGCTGCAGGGCGACGCGCTGGACTTCCTGCGCGATCACGTCGCCCCCGGCACGCTGGCCGGCGTCCGGATCTACTTCCCGGACCCGTGGCCGAAGAAGCGGCACCACAAGCGCCGGCTCGTCACGGCGCCGTTCGTGGCGCTGATCGCCGACCGCCTGCAGCCGGGCGGGACGTTGCACCTGGCAACGGACTGGGCCGACTACGCCGACGGCATGCTCGCGGCGTGCGAGGCCGAGCCGACGCTGGCCAACAAGTACCAGCACGACTCCGGGGACGACGGCTGGGCGCCGCGGCCCGAGTGGCGGCCGGTGACCAAGTTCGAGTCCCGTGCGCAGGCCGAAGGGCGCGCCGTCCGCGACCTCATCTACGTCAAGCGGAGCGGCTCGTGAACGCCCACTGCCCGGCGCCGACCGTGTAGATCGTGTAGCCCTCGTCGTACGTCGGGGTGCCCGCGAACGACTGCGGCACGGCGTCGACGTCCGAAGCCCGCGCCGACGGCACGTGGATCTCGGCCGTGGTCCCGACCGGCACCTGCACGTCCAGCGACAGCACCCGCCCGGTCTTCGTCCAGGACACCGACACCCGCCCGCGGATCGTCTCGGTCCTGATGCTCGCCGAGTCCACCTCGTCGCGGGCGTCCGGCCGGACGACGATCCGCTCGCTGCCCGCGTCGACGACCCGGAGCCCGGCGACGTTCTCGAAGATCCACTGCACGACGGTGCCCTGGAAGTAGTGGTTCCGCGACCGCGAGTCGTCCTCCCACTTCTCCCACATCGTGTCCGCGCCGAGGTCGAACCAGTAGCCCCAGCTCGGGTAGCTCCGCTGCAGCGCGACCTTCGTCGCCACATCGCCGTACCCGTGCGCGGTCAGCACCGGCAGCAGGACGCCGACGCCCAGGCAGCCCGTGTTGAGATGGAAGCCGCGCGCCTCGACGTCCGCCGCGAGGCCGGCCGCGACCTGCGCGACCATGTCCTCCGGCACGATCCCGAACGCCAGCGGCACGGCGTTGGACGTCTGGCGGTAGTCCGGGTCGTCGTCCGATCGGTAGCGGCCGGACGCGCGGTCCAGGAACGTCCGGTTCAACCCGTCCGCCAGCTCACCGGCCGCCTTCCGGTAGTCGTTGGGCTGCCCAATGAGATCGCCGATCTCCGCCGCGACCACCAGCGCCCGGTAGAGGTACGCGGTACCCGTCAGCCGCCGGTCCTCCGGCGCCGGGCCGCTGCCGAAGCCCGGCGGCAGCCAGTCGCCGAGCACACTGACCGACAGCCCGTCCTCGACCCGGTCCAGCTCCCACGCGAGATAGCGCGTCAGCGAGTCCCAGTGCTCGCGGAGCAGCCGCTCGTCGCCGTACCAGCGGTACATCTCCCGCAGCAGGAACGGATAGACGGTCGGCCACTCGGTCGCGGGGGACAGGTCGGTGAATCCCCAGCCGCTCGACGGCACGATCACCGGGAGCTGCCCGGAGTCCGCCTGACTGTCGCGGATGTCGCCGAGCCACTTGGTGAAGAACCGCGCCAGGTCGAGCGTCGCGAGCATCGTCGGCGCGCCGACCTGCGCGTCACCCGTCCACCCGTTCTTCTCGAAGTACGGCGTATCGGTCGGGATCCCGTGCAGGTTGCCGAGGATCGTCCGGCGCATCGCCCGCTCGAACACCTCGTACGACGACTGCGTCGAGGCGAAGTTGGTGGCCGACGCGACGTCGGAGTTCACCACCCGCATCTGCACCTGGGCCGGCGCGCCCTCTATCTGCACGTACCGGAAGCCCTTGTACGAGAACCGCGGCTCCCACGTCTCGGCCCCGGTGCCGGCCGCGATGTACTCGTCGCGCTGGATCCGGTCGCCGTCGACGTGCACGTTCCACGCGGCCACAGCGCCGTCGGCCACCGTCTCGCCGTGTGTGAGGCTGATCGTCGTGCCGGCCGGCGCGGTGACCGACAATCTGGTCCAGCCCGCCACCGTCCGTCCGAAGTCCGCGATCCACACGCCCGGCCGGACCTCGGTCACCTCGACCGGGTCGACGGTCTCGATCACCCGGATCGGCTCGTGGGTCTGCGCGGTCAGCGTGCCGGCGGGTGCCTCGACGACCGATGCCGCCGGCCAGGAGGTGTCGTCGAACCCGGCCGTGTCCCAGCCGGGCAGCGCGCGCCGGGCGTCGTACGTCTCACCCAGGTACAGCGAGTCCGACAGCGTCGGCCCGCCGGTGATCCGCCAGCTCTCGTCTGTCACCACCTCGTCCACCCGGCCGTCGTCGTACTCGACGACCAGCCGCGCGATCAGCCGCGGGTCGGCGGTCCACGGGGTGTCGTGCCAGCGCCAGACGTTCACCGAGGTCATGCCGAAGAAGCCGCGGCCGAGCTCGGCGCCGACCACGTTGTCGCCGGACCGCACGAGTTCGGTCACGTCGTGCGTGACGTACAAGACCGTGCGGTCGTAGGCGGTGAAGCCGGGGTCGAGGACCGCGTCGCTGACGGGCTGGCCGTTGAGCCGGAGGTCCGCGTAGCCGAGGCCGCTGGCGTAGAGCCGCGCCCGCTTCACAGTGCCGTCCACCGTGAAGCCGCGCCGGAGGAGCGGCGCGCTCTCCGTCGCCCCGCCGATCCACTGCGCGCTCGTGAACCCCTCGTCGAGCAGGCCGGTCTCGAACCACGACGGCTCGGCCCACTCGCCGGCTTCGTCGTCACCGTCCCACAGCCTGACGGTCCAGTGGTACCGCGTCCGAGCAGCCGCCGGGCCGTCGTACTCGATCCCGAAGGTGCTGGCCGACCCGACCTTGCCCGAGTCCCACACGTCGGCGCTCTCCGGCATCAGCAGCTCCGGCGCGGAGGCGACCAGGACCTGGTACGCCGTCTGCGTCGCGCCGTAACCGGGCGCGACGGCGACCCAGCTGAACCGTGGGCGCGGTACGTCGAGCCCGAGCGGCCGGACGGAGTACTCGGTCTTGAGCGATCGAGGAGTCAGCACGCTGAGGACCGTAGGCAGCGCGGCGCCCGGCTTTCAACCGTGTGACCAGATCCGGCCGATGATCACTTGTGATCGCTTGTCTCGGTAAGTGATTGACAGGTCCAGATGCTGAAACCTGAGCATCTTGCTCGACTTTGTCCGCTTTCATAGAGCCATGCAGATCATCGCGAACGCGCCCGGAGACGCCCTCACGCGGCGCCGGCACGTCGATCTGCTGCGCGTGAACTCCTCGGGTTGTCGACCGACGGCGTAACTCTCCCGTCCGTCTCCCTCCCGTCCGCAGGAGTACCTCCGTGCGTCGTCTCATCCTGATCGCGTTGCTCGGCTCGATCGCCCAGCTCGTCGACGGCACCCTCGGCATGGCCTACGGCGTCACCGCCAGCACCGCCCTGCTGATCACCGGGATCACCCCCGCCGTCGCCTCCGCCTCGGTGCACCTGGCCGAGGTCGGCACCACGCTCGCCTCCGGCCTGTCGCACTGGCGGTTCGGCAACGTCGACTGGCGCGTCGTCGCGCTGATCGGCGTCCCGGGCGCGGCCGGCGCGTTCGCCGGCGCGACGTTCCTGTCCAGCTTGTCGACCGAGTCCGCGTCGCTGTGGGTGGCCGGGCTGCTGCTCCTGCTCGGCGTCTACATCCTGGTCCGGTTCGGCACCGGGAAGGTCCGGGCCGTGATCGAGGGCCGTCCGGCCGGGAGGTTCCTCGGCCCGCTCGGCCTGGTGGCCGGCTTCATCGACGCCACCGGTGGCGGCGGCTGGGGACCGGTCGCGAACTCCGCGCTGCTGTCCAGCGGCAAACTCGCGCCGCGGCGCGCCGTCGGGTCGGTGAACGCGGCCGAGTTCCTGGTCTCGGTCGCCGCCAGCATCGGGTTCCTGTTCGGACTGGGCGGGAAGAACCTGCCGTTCGGCATCGTCGCGGCGCTGCTCATCGGCGGCGTCCTCGCGGCACCGCTGGCCGCGTGGCTGGTGTCCCGCCTGGCCACCCGTTGGCTCGGCGTCGGCGTCGGCCTGGTGCTGATCCTGACCAACGCCCGCACCGTGCTGAACGGCCTCGACGTCAGCACCGGCCCGCGCTACGCCGTCTACGCGGCGCTCGTGCTGGGCTGGGCCGCGATCGTCGCGTACGGCGTCCGCGCCCCGGCCCGCCGTACCGTCCGCGAGGCCGAGCGTCTCCTCGACGAGACCGAGCTCGAGCCCGCTTCCTGAGCTTCTCCCTCCGCCAAGACAGAGGTTCCCCCTGTGAGCATCTTCCGTCCGTTCCGCCTGCTCATTTCCGCTCTCGCGCTGACCGTCGCCGCCGCGGGCTGCTCCCGTGCCGACGGCAACGAGACGACCGCAGTTCCGAACGACAAGGGCCCCGCCGCCGAACTGCGGCTCGGCTACTTCCCGAACGTCACCCACGCCGCCGCGCTGGTCGGTCTCGGCCAGGGCCTGTTCGCCAAGGAGCTCGGCAGCACGAAGCTGGTGCCGACCAAGTTCAACGCCGGGCCGGAGGCCGTGGGCGCGCTGCTCGGCGGCTCGCTGGACGCGTCGTTCATCGGCTCCGGGCCGGCGATCAACGCCTACGCGAAGTCGAACGGCGAAGCGGTCCGGCTGATCGCCGGCGCGACGTCCGGCGGCGCGCAGCTCGTCGTCAGGCCGACCATCACCAAGCCCGCCGACCTGGTCGGCAAGACCGTCGTCACGCCGCAGCTCGGCAACACCCAGGACGTGTCGCTGAAGAAGTGGCTCGCCGAGCAGAAGCTGACCGGCAAGGTCAAGGTGACCAACCTGGAGAACGCGCAGACCCTCGACGCCTTCAAGAAGGGCGACGTGGACGCGGCCTGGCTGCCCGAGCCGTGGTCGTCGCGGCTGGTCCTGGACGCCGGCGCGAAGGTCCTGCTCGACGAGGCGTCGCTGTGGCCCGACGGCAAGTTCCCGACGACCGTGCTGATCGTCCGGACCCAGTTCCTGCAGGAGCACCCGGAGACCGTCAAGGCCTTGCTGTCCGGCCTGGTCGCGGCCATCGACTTCAGTACGGCGAACGCCGCGCAGGCGAAGACCGTGGTGAACGACCAGCTGAAGGAGGCGACCGGCAAGGCGCTGAAGCCGGCCGTCATCGACCGGGCGTTCGAGCACATCACGATCACCGCGGACCCGATCGCCGGTACCTTCCCGCAGCTCGCGAAGGACCAGGTCACGGCCGGGATCGCGAAGCAGGCGCCGGCGGTGGCCGGCTTCGCGGACCTCGGCCCGCTGAACGAAGTACTCGCCAAGGCCGGCAAGCCGGCCGTCGACGCTGCCGGCCTCGACGCGAAGTAGGAGGACTCATGACCGCGACTGTCGACGCGCCGCCGCATCAGCTCAGCCCGGTGCGGTTCCACCAAGTAGGCAAGGCGTTCGGGAGCGGCCGCAAGACGGTGGTCGCGCTGGACGGCGTCGACCTCGAGGTACGGGCGGGGGAGTTCGTCTGCCTGCTCGGTGCGTCCGGGTGCGGCAAGACCACTCTGCTCAACCTGGTCGCGGGCCTGGACCGCCCGACCGCCGGTCGGATCGAACTGAACTCGTCGCGTCCGGCGGTGGTGTTCCAGGAGGCCGCGCTGATGCCTTGGCTGACGGCCGCCGGGAACGTCGAGCTGCCACTGCGGATGGCCGGCGTACCGAAGGCGCAACGGCGGGCGAAAGCCGCCGAGCTGCTGGAGCTGGTGCGGCTCGCCGGCCTCGGTGACAAGCGGCCGCACGAGCTGTCCGGTGGCATGCGGCAACGAGTCGCTCTGGCCCGGGCGCTCGCGTCGACGACCGACAGTGCGGATGCGGGGAAGCCGTCGTTGCTGCTGATGGACGAGCCGTTCTCGGCGCTGGACGCGATCACCCGGGACGTTCTGCAGGGCGAGCTGCTGCGGATCTGGCGCGCCACCGGTACGGCCATCCTGTTCGTCACGCACGACGTCCGCGAGGCCGTGCGGCTCGGGCAGCGTGTCGTGCTGCTGTCGTCGCGGCCCGGCCGGGTCGTCCGGCAGTGGGAGGTGGACGGCGGTTCCGACGCCGTCGACGAGATCAACGCCGCACTGCGCAAGGTGATCAGCAGCCATGCCGCAGCTTGAGGTCCGCGACGAGGGCTCGGTCGAGGCCGGTCTCGACGCCCTCGACACGCCGGTCGTCGCGGCGGACGGTTCCCGGGCCCGCCGGATCGCGGGCCGGGTGCTGCCGCCGGTCGGCGCGATCGTCGTGCTGGTGGCGATCTGGCAGGCGTTGTGGGCGGCCGCGTTCTGGCCCGAGTTCAAGCTGCCCGCGCCGGCCGCCGTCTGGGGCCAGATCTGGCAGCTCGTCACGAGCGGCGACATCGCCGAGCTGTTCTGGGTGTCGGTGCACCGCGCCGTCATCGGCTTCGCGATCTCGCTGCTGATCGCCGTACCGCTGGGCCTCGCGATCGCGAACCTGCGCGTCGTCCGGCGCGGGATCGGGCCGCTGGTGTCGGGGCTGCAGAGCCTGCCGTCGGTGGCGTGGGTGCCGGCCGCGATCCTGTGGTTCGGGCTGAACGACCGGGCGATCTACTGGGTCGTGCTGCTCGGCGCGGTGCCGTCGATCGCGAACGGGCTGGTGTCCGGCCTCGACCAGGTGCCGCCGATCCTGCCGCGGGTCGGCCAGGCCCTCGGAGCCGGGCGGCTCGGCGGGATCCGGTACATCCTGCTGCCGGCCGCGCTGCCCGGGTTCCTCGGCGGACTCAAGCAGGGCTGGGCGTTCTCGTGGCGGTCGCTGATGGCCGCCGAGCTGATCGCGACCTCACCGGAGCTCGGCGAGGGCCTCGGCCAGTACCTGCACAACGGCATGTCGCTGTCCGACATCTCGATGGTGTTCGCCGGCATCGTGCTGATCTTCGTGGTCGGCGTCGGCATCGAGCTGCTGGTGTTCCGGCCGCTGGAGAACAGCGTGCTGCGGGCACGCGGACTCACCACCTCGGCCCGCTGATCCGGCCCGCTGGTCGGACCCTGTGGCCGGACTGGCCGTACTGTGGGTACGTGGTCCGATTCCTGCCGTTCCTGATCAGCCTGGTGCTCACCGTGTACGCGCTGTTCTCGTGCATCCAGACACCCGACGAGGACGTGCCGCATCTGCCGAAGCTGCTGTGGATCGTCCTGATCGTGTTCGTCCCGTTCGCCGGGCCGATCGTCTGGCTGCTGATGTCGCGGGCACACGCCAACCGCCAGGACCGGGCCGTACGGCGGCAGCCGCCGTCGCAGCCCACCGCGCGGCCGCTGGCGCCCGACGACGACCCGGACTTCCTCAAGTCACTGGATCGCTACCGGGACCCGCGCACGACCGTGCGACCGCCGGAGCCGGAGGACCAGCCGGACCCCAAGGACATCAAGGGGTCCGAGGACTCGTCCTCCGAGACCGACGACGGGAATCCTGAGCGGTAGGACGGACCAGCGGCTCCTACGCGGACTTGCGGTGCTCGGGCAGGAGGGTGTTGTCGCGCTCGGACTCCGTGGTGCCGCCCCACACGCCGTACGGCTCACCGACGGACAGGGCGTGCTGCCGGCATTCGGGCTGGACCGGGCAGGTGCCGCACAGCGACTTGGCCACCATCTCGCGGGCGCGTTTGCGGACGCCACGCTCCGATTCGGGCGAGAAGAAGAGCTCCGGGTTGACGTCCCGGCATGCGGCTTGCGACTGCCAGTCCCACAGATCCATGAGCGGGCGGGGCAGGCGAGGCATCCCTCTCGACATGGCAACCTCCTTGACTCACCGTAAGCGCGGACGGGCGCTCGGTGAAAACTATGCTCATCTCTTACGTAGTTCAACCCTTGTTGTCTCGAAGTTCGGGCCATTCGTTATCGCCGCGTGGCGTCGCGAGCCGCGATCGGCGCTTTTCAGGCGGCAGGCGTGTTCACGTCCTCAATTGATGTGACATGAGTCACTTCAACGCTGCAAGTTCGTCTGCACGTGCAGATGCCTCAGGCACCGATCGCGGGGTCGTAGCGGTAGTACTCATGGGCCCCGTGAGCGGTGCTCCGCTCGCCGGTCAGGGCGCGGATCACGGTGGCGTGGGTGATCGCCAGAACCGGTCCGTCGGTGCTCGCGGTGTGCCGGGCGAGGGCGGCCTGCGCGCGCTCGCGGACCCGGGACAGCGGCTCCCACGGCCGCTGGATGCCGTCCGGCCATTCACCGTCGTACGCCTCGAACTCGGCCTGGGTGGCGCGGACGTCGGAGACCCCGCGCCAGCGGCCGGTGTCGTCCGGCGACCAGTCGCGCAGGTCGTAGTCGACCTTGACGCCGAGGGCGAGCCGGTGGCCGATGATCGCGGCGCTGTGCAGGGCCCGGGTGAACGGCGAGCTGACCAGGTAGGTCGCGCGGATGCCGCCGAGCAGGTCGGCGAGTTCCTCGGCCTGTTTCCGGCCGAGGGCGGTGAGTGGGGCGGAATCGGCGGCCGGCCCCGGTAACCCGCGGGAATCGATCGGCTCGTAGTCCGGCTCACCGTGCCGGACGAGATAGATCTGTGTCACGGGCATGGGCGGTGCCTGGCGTGGATCCGGGTGACGGACATGTCCTACCTGAGGTGTCTGGCCCCCGCCCATCCACGCGGGTGGCCGGGCGGCGGCTGGAGCGGATCGGTGACTGCGGACGCGGGGCGCACCTGGTGCAGCTCGTCGAACAGGTTGCCAGGTGATCGGGGAGAGTCGATCCAGCGGATCTCCGTCGCGCCCTGGTGGCCGTGCACGGCCAGGATGGACTCGACGTCCGGCCAGACGGCCGTCGCGGGGTTGTCGCCGCGCCAGCGCAGGGCCACCGAACCGTCGGTGAACTCACACCCTTCCGCCACCACGCCGGTCCCCGACACGCCACTGGGATCCCGGTACCGAACCAACTCGAAGGTCCGCGGCCTCACCACCTTGCTGCACTCCCCGATGTCTCGTCCGGTCTTGCAGCAGTCAACGCTGCGTTCAGATCAACGACGTCGCCCCAAGGATGGTTACTGCTATTGTCGGTGGTGTGAAGCGCAGCTATTGGCGATTTTTTGAGTGGCCGGCCCTGGTGCCGGGCGACTCAGCCGATCGCTGACGCCCACCTGCAGACACCAGAGCCGGCACGAAGGCAAGGACATCCGTCCTTGCCTTTTCTCGTTCCCAGCCGGCTGTCTGCGATTCGCGGCGGACCGGCGGAAAGGTCCCCAGCCATGAACACCCTCCCGAAGCCGGGCGAGCAGTCCCGCGTCGTCGACCGACGTATCGAGAAGACGGTCCCGTTGGTCACGCCGCTCGCCCTGCACGACGAGTACCCGTTGAACGACGACCTGGCCCGTACGATCGCCGACGGCCGGCAGGCGGTGGCCGACGTACTGAACGGCGTCGACGACCGGCTGATGGTCGTCGTCGGGCCGTGCTCGGTGCACGACGCCGACGCGGCCCTGGAGTACGCCGAACGCCTCCGCCCGGTCGCGGAGCGGCTGTCCGACGGCCTGCTCGTCGTGATGCGGGTGTACTTCGAGAAGCCGCGCTCGACCCTGGGCTGGAAGGGCCTGATCAACGACCCGGGCCTGGACGGCTCCGGTGACGTGAACCGCGGCCTGCGGATCGCCCGGCGGCTGCTCGTCCAGGTCAGCGAGCTGGGCCTCCCGGTCGGCTGCGAGTTCCTCGACCCGATCACCCCGCAGTACATCGCCGACACCGTCGGCTGGGGCGCGATCGGCGCTCGGACCGTGGAGAGCCAGGTGCACCGGCAGCTGTCGTCCGGCCTGTCGATGCCGATCGGGATGAAGAACCGCCCGGACGGATCGATCGCCACCGCGGTCGACGCGATCAAGGCGGCCGCCGTCCCGCACGTCTTCACCGGTATCGACCACGACGGCGCGCCCGCGATCCTGCACACCCGCGGCAACCCCGACTGCCACCTGGTGCTGCGCGGCTCGGACAGCGGCCCGAACTACGACGCGGAGTCCGTGGCCGGCGCCGTCGAGCTGCTGCGGAAGGCCGGCCTGCCCGAGCGGGTCGTGGTCGACGCGAGCCACGGCAACAGCCGCAAGGACCACCGCCGCCAGCCGGTCGTCGCGGCGGAGATCGGAGCGCAGGTCGAGGCAGGCAACCGGGCGATCGTCGGCGTGATGCTGGAGTCGTTCCTGCGGGAGGGCCGCCAGGACCTCGACCCGACCCGGGAGCTGACCTACGGCCAGTCGATCACCGACGCCTGCCTGGGCTGGGACACGACCGAAGAGGTGCTGCAGCAGCTCCGGGACGCGGTGGTGGCCCGGCGCGGATAGCTGTTCATCTGCACGCCTCACGGCGGCTACAGGGGCCACTTAAGGTCCGGGACCATGACTGAGATCTCCCGGCGCCTGGTGCTCGGTTCGGTGGCGGGTGGGGCAGCGGCCTCGCTGCTCCCACCGTCACTGCACACCGCGATGGCGCAACCTGTGAGGCGTGGTGGTCTGCGCGCGATCGAGCACGTGGTCGTGCTGATGCAGGAGAACCGCTCGTTCGACCACTACTACGGCACGCTGCGCGGCGTCCGTGGGTACGGCGACCGCCAGCCGCTGCGGCTGCGCAACGGCAAGAGCGTGTTCCACCAGCCGAAGACCGGCGGCGGCGAGGTGCTGCCGTTCTCGCTCCGGAAGGCCGCCGCGGACGCGGGCCGAGCCCCGGACGACATCCAGTACCTCGGCGCGCTCGCCCATGGCTACAGTGACGCCACGCAGGCCTGGGCCGGCGGCTGGAACGACGACTGGGTGCAGGCCAAGACCGCGGCGACGATGACGCACTACGACCGCCGCGACATCCCGTTGCAGTACGAGCTCGCCGAGACGTTCACGATCTGCGACGCGTACCACTGCTCGGTCAACGGCTCGACCAACCCGAACCGCAACTACCTGTGGTCCGGCACGACCGGCTACGAGCCCGGTACGACGCAGCGCGCCGTGACGAACGCGGCGTACTCGTACGACCACAAGGGCTACGACTGGACGGCGTACCCGGAACGGCTGGAAGCGGCCGGTGTCTCCTGGCAGATCTACCAGGAGTGGGACAACTTCACCGACAACGCGGTCGAGTACTTCACGACCTTCAAGGACATCGGGCACCGGATCCTGGCGAACGTGCCGGGCGGCTACCGCACGACCGAGGAGTTCTACGACAAGCTGTTCGCGAAGAGCGAGGCCGAGCGGACCGTCGCGCTGCAGCAGCTCGACGCGGCCGTCGGGAAGCTCCCGGTCGCGGACCAGAAGCTGTTCCGCAAGGCGATGTACCGCTCCGAGCCGGAGTCGCTGGTGCCGCGGCTGCGGGCCGACATCGAGGCCGGGACGCTGCCCAAGGTGAGCTGGCTGGTCCCGTCCGCGGTCGACTCCGAGCACCCCGGATCGTCCACCCCGGTCGGCAGCGCGAACCTGATCTACGACGTGCTCGACGCGATCGCGTCCGACCCGGAGACCTGGTCGAAGACCGTGCTGCTGATCAACTTCGACGAGAACGACGGGTACTTCGACCATGTCCCGCCGCCGGTCGCGCCGCAGCCGCCGTCGGGCGCGGGCGACGACTGGTACGCCGGCCGGCCGATCGGCCTCGGCCCGCGCGTCCCGATGACCGTGGTGTCGCCGTGGACGGTCGGCGGTCACGTGAACTCGCAGGTCTTCGACCACACGTCGGTGCTGCGGTTCCTCGAACTGTGGACCGGTGTCCGGGAGCCGAACATCAGCGCGTGGCGGCGGACGGCCTGCGGTGACCTGACGTCGGCGTTCGACTTCGACCGGACGTACCGGCAGCCGTCGGTCGACCGGCCCGGCCCGGTCCCGGCGCCGATCAACCGCTGGCACCCGACGCCGCCCGCCGACCAGGCGCTCCCGGTGCAGGAGCCCGGCCGCCGCCCGGCACGCGCACTGCCTTACGGGCCGTCGGTTTCGGGATCGGTTGCTGATGGCAAGTTGATGCTGGCCTTGAGCAACAACGGTTCGCAGTCCGCGCACTTCGCCGTCTACCCGTACGGCGGCGAGCTGCCGGCTCCCTCGCACCTGGACGTCCGCCACGGCGACGCCCCGGCCGTGGTCACGATCCCGGTGAGCGGCCCGTTCGAGCTCGCCATCCAGGGCCCGAACCGCTTCTGGGCGGAGGTGGCCGGCTCGTCCTCCGGCGCGGCGGCAGGCCTCGACGTACGGATCGAGAACCGTGCCGGCGCTCTCCAGTTCCTGCTGGTGAACGGCTCGCGGAAGCCGCTGGCCGTCAAGCTGAAGGCGCGCGGCTACACCAGCAAGACCACGACGATCGAGCTGCGCGGCAAGCAGTCCCGTCCGCTGTTCTGGCCGACCGACAGCGGCTGGTACGACGTCGAGGTCACGACCCCGGACGACCCGACCTACCGCCGCCGTCTCTCCGGGCACCTGGAAACGGGCCGTCCCAGCATCACCGGCTGAGCTGCATCACCGGCTGAGCAGCATCACCGGGTAGGGCAGCCGCAGGACTCGCGGTGCATGATCTCCGCAGGCAGTCTGACTGCCTGCGGAGGCGCACCGGGGTCGTTCATCCGGCGCAGCAGCAACTGCACCGCCCGGGCGCCGATCGCGGCCGACGGCTGGGCGACCGTCGTGAGCCCCGGACTGAAGAGATCCGCCCACGCGAAGTTGTCGAACGCCGCGACGGCGAGGTCGCGCGGCACCTTCACGCCGGCCGCGCGGAAGGCGGCGAGCGCGCCGATCGTCATGTTGTTGTTCGCGGCGAACACCGCGGTCGGCGGCTCGCGGAGCTCGAGCAACTCCCAGGCCGCCCGCCTCCCGCCGTCGCTTGTCGACAATCCGTCCACCAGAAGGTCGACATCGACCGGCACCCCGGCCCGCTGGTGCGCGACGTGGTACCCGCGGAGCCGCTCGCTGCTTGTCGACAATCCGCGGATCCCGGTGAGCATCCCGATCCGGGTGTGCCCGAGCGCGATCAGGTGGTCGATCACCGCCGCGGTCGCCGCCTCGTTCTCGACGCCGACCTGGTCCACCCGCAGGTCCGGGTCGATCCGGTCCACCACGACGTACGGGATCGGGTGGTCGCGCAGCAGCGGGAGGGTGACGTCGCGCCAGCCGACCGCGGGCGCGATCACCAGGCCCTCGATGTGGTGGGCGATCAGGTTCGCGACCGCGGCGGCCTCGTGCCGTGCGTCGTCGCGGGTGTCGACGATGATCAGGTTCAGCCCGGCCCGGGTGGCCTCGCCGTCGATGCCCTGGATCAGCTCGACCCAGTACGGGTTGGAGGCCGCGGTGATCGCCAGGCCGATGGTCTGGTTCGATCCGGCCGCGAGCGAGCGCGCGGTGGGGTGGTGCTGGTAGCCGAGGATCCGCATCGCGTGCTGGACCCGCTCCCGGGTCTTCGGGGCGACCAGCCGGGTGCCGTTGACGACGTGCGAGACCGTGCTCACCGATACGCCGGCGGCGCGGGCGACCTCGGTCATCGTGACCATCCGTCGTATGGTCGTCGCTCTGTGTGGCGTTGCGCAAGGCTTTGCGCAAAGCCAGCGGCGGCCGCGCGGCGCGGTCTAGCTTCGCTGCCCAGACCTTCGCCCGGGTCGCCGGCCCGGGCCTACCCAGTTCCGGGAGGGCAGCCCCGTGCAACGAACCGTCCCCGTGTTCCTGCTCGCCGCATCACTCGTCTGTACCGCGGCGTGTACCAAGACCAAGTCCGGCGGCAGCAGCGGCGACCAGAGCGGGCCGATCAAGATCGGGCTGGTCACCAAGACCGACACCAACCCGTACTTCGTCAAGCTCCGCGAGTCCGCCAAGGCGCACGCGCAGGCCAAGGGCGCCGAGCTGATCGCGGTCGCCGGGAAGTTCGACGGCGACAACGAGGGGCAGGTCGCCGCGATCGAGAACCTCGTCCAGCAGGGCGTGAAGGGGATCATGATCACGCCGAGCAACTCGACCGGCATCCTCGGCGCGCTCAAACAAGCCAAGGAGCAGGGCGTTCTGGTGATCGCCCTGGACACCGAGACCGACCCGAAGGACGCGGTCGACGCGACGTACGCGACCAACAACGTGACCGCCGGCGAGCTGCAGGGCAAGTACGTCAAGGCCACGCTCGGACCGACCGCGCCGAAGCTGCTGATGATGGACGGTACGCCGGGCGGCACCGTCGACGAGCAGCGGCATCGGGGGTTCCTGCAGGGCATGGGACTGAAGGACGGCGATCCGGCCATCCTCGGGACCGCGCCGACGAACGGCGACCAGAACAAGGCCCAGGCGGCGATGGAGAACCTGCTGCAGCGCGACGCGTCCGTGAACGCCGTCTACACGCTGAACGAGCCGGCCGCCCGGGGAGCCGTCGCGGCGCTGACCGCGAAGGGCCTCGCCGGAAAGGTTGCCGTGGGCTCCATCGACGGCGGATGCCAGGGCGTCGCCGACGTGAAGGCCGGCAAGTACCTCGCCACCGTCATGCAGTTCCCGAAGAAGATGGCCGAGCAAGGCGTGGACGCGGTCGTCGACTTCGCCAAGGACGGCAAGAAGCCGGCGGGGTTCATCGACACCGGCGCCCAGCTGATCACCGACAAGCCGCTCCCCGGCCTGGACGCCAAGGACACCGCCTGGGGCGCCCAGAACTGCTGGGGCTGACATGGCCACGACCCAGGATCGCCTGGCTCTCTCGCTGCGGAACCGTTCGGCTGAAGCCTTT
Organism: Kribbella sp. NPDC003557; assembly: GCF_040610805.1. NCBI lineage: Bacteria > Bacillati > Actinomycetota > Actinomycetes > Propionibacteriales > Kribbellaceae > Kribbella > Kribbella sp. NPDC003557. The sequence goes on along the minus strand of NZ_JBEXMY010000010.1, from coordinate 99,385 downwards.
CTGCACAATCCGGCGCTGGGCCCGTTGGCCGCTCTGCTGCTCGCGGTCGTCGTGTTCTCGGCGACCACCAGTACGTTCCTCACCGTCGACAACATCTCGCTGGTGATGCAGCAGTCGTTGGTGGTGGCGACGCTCGCGCTCGGGCAGACGCTGATCGTGCTGACCGGCGGGATCGACCTCGCGAACGCCGCGATCATGGTGCTCGGGACGATGGCCCTGGCACGTCTGGTGAGTGAGGGTAGCCCGGCCGGAGTGGCGTTGGTAGCCGCGTTCGTGGTCTGCGCGGGGCTGGGCGCGGTGTCCGGTGCGCTGGTGACGCTGCTCAACCTGCCGCCGTTCATCGTGACACTCGGCATGCTGACCGTCGTGCTCGCCGCCGGCCGGTTGTACTCCGGCGGCAACTCCTTCCCGGTCACCGACGACGTCCTGGGCGTGCTCGGCGACGGCGGCTACCTGTTCGGCCAGCTGAAGGTCACGCACGGGATGACGCTGGCCGTGCTGATGTTCGCGGCCGCCTGGTACGCGCTCACCCGGACGGCCTGGGGCCGTCATGTGTATGCCCTGGGCAACGATCCCGAGGCGGCCCGGCTGACCGGTATCCACGTCGGCCGGACCAGGTTCAGCGTCTACCTGATCGCCGGCGTGATCTACGCGGTCGCCGCCTGGCAGGCTCTCGGCCGGATCCCGAACGCGGACCCGAACGCCTTCCAGACCGGCAACCTGGACAGCATCACCGCGGTGGTGATCGGCGGCACCAGCCTGTTCGGCGGGCGTGGCAGCGTGCTCGGCACGGTCGTCGGCGCGTTGATCGTCGCCGTCCTGCGCAGCGGCCTGACCCAGGCCGGTATCGACAGTCTGTACCAGGACGTCGCGACCGGTGTCCTGGTGATCGCCGCGGTCGCGTTCGACCAGGTCGTCCGCAGGAGGTCCCGATGAGTACGCCGGCCCTGCAGGCCCGCGGCCTGGTGAAGCGCTACGGCCGGGTGACCGCGATCGACGGCGCCGACTTCGACCTGTACGCCGGTGAGGTGCTCGCCGTGGTCGGCGACAACGGCGCCGGGAAGTCCAGCCTGATCAAGGCGCTGTCCGGCGCGCTGGTCCCGGACGCGGGCACGATCCTGCTCGACGGCCGGGTGACCCATTTCCACTCGCCCCTCGAGGCGCGCCACCAGGGCATCGAGACGGTCCACCAGACCCTCGCGCTGGCGCCGGCCATGGACATCGCGACGAACCTGTTCCTCGGCCGCGAGGTCCGCCGTACCGGACCGCTCGGATCGGTGTTCCGGCTGCTCGACCGCGCCGCGATGCGGGCCCGGGCGCAGGAACAACTCGACGCCCTGGGCATCGAAACCGTCCAGCACATCGGCCAGCTCGTGGAGACGTTGTCCGGTGGGCAGCGGCAGGCCGTCGCGGTCGCGCGGGCGGCGATGTTCGGCAGCCGGCTGGTGATCATGGACGAGCCGACCGCGGCGCTCGGTGTGAAGGAGTCCGGTCAGGTGCTCGACCTGATCCGGAGGATCCGCGACCGCGGCCTGCCGGTGGTGCTGATCAGCCACGACATGCCCCAGGTGTTCGAGATCGCCGACCGCATCCACGTGCACCGGCTCGGCCGCCGCGCCGCGGTGGTCAGCCCGGCCGACGCGTCGATGAGCCAGGTGGTCTCATTGATGACCGGGGCCCTGCGCCCCGGTGACCCGGATGCGCCGCCGGACCTGGAGGGCGCATCGTGATCAAGGCCGTGGTGGCGACACTGACACTGATAGGGGTTCTCGGAGTGCGAACCGACGTACCGAAGGACTATCCGGACTTCCCGTACCAGGCGACGAACTACCAGGAGGACAACCGCGGGCAGTTCCACTTCAGCACCCGCGGCGGCTGGATGAACGACGTGAACGCCCCGCTGTACTACCGCGGCGTGTACCACCTGTACTACCAGCACAACCCGTTCAGCCTGGTCTGGGACACGATGCACTGGGGGCACGCGACCAGCACCGACCTCGTGCACTGGACCCAGCGACCGATCGCTCTCGACCCGCACGTCCATCCGGGTGACCTGTGGTCCGGTGGCGGCGTGGTGGACACCGGCAACGCGAGCGGCCTGAAGAACGGCGACGACGATCCGATCATCGTGTACTCGGGCACGAACGGCGTCACGGTCTTCTACAGCTTGGACGGCGGCAACAGCTTCTCGACGTACGCCGACGGCAGGAAGGTCGCGACGCCGGGCGGCACGAGCCGCGACCCGAAGGTGTTCTGGGACCCGGTGTCGAAGCACTGGGGGATGGTCGTGTGGTCCGACGAGGGCGGCAACGGCGTCGACTTCTACACCTCCACCAACCTGCTCGACTGGACGTTCGCCTCGCGGTACCGGGCGGACTGGCTGTTCGAGTGCCCGAACATGATCCGGATGCCGGTCGACGGCGGGTACCGCTGGGTCCTGCACAGCGGCAGCGGCGAGTACCAGGTCGGAGACTGGGACGGCACGTCGTTCGACACCGACTGGACCGCTCCGCAGAAGATCAACCAGACCAGCACCTACGCCGGCAGCGGGTACTACGCCGCGCTCAACTTCTCGAACCTGCCGAACGACCGGGTCGTCTCGATGGCGTGGCAGGGCCAGAACCAGGGCTCGACGTGGACCGGCAACGCGTCGTTCCCGGTCGACCTCGGGCTGAAGCACACGTCCGCCGGTCTGCGGGTCGTCAGCAATCCGATCCCGGAGATCTCGTCACTGCGCGCGAGCACGCAGACCCTCGAGAACCTGACCGTGACGGACGGGCGCCACGCCCTGCCCGGCGGTGACACCTACGAGCTCGAGACGACGCTCGACGTACGCAAGGCTTCGAAGATCGGTCTCCGGCTGCACACGAGTCCGGACGGCTGGTTCGATCACGAGGTGGTGTACGACGTCGCGGCGCAGACGCTGGACGGCGTGCCGCTGCGGCCGGTCGACGGGAAGGTCAAGCTGCGCCTGCTGGTCGATCGTGGTCAGCTGGACGTGTTCGGGAACGACGGCGAGGTGTACCAGAGCTACAACGTGAACTTCGACAGCCTGCCGGGCGGTGAGGGGATCGACCTGGTCGCCGACGGCCGGGTGCGGGTGGACTCGCTCGCCGTTCACCAGCTGGCGTCGATCTGGAAGCATCGCGCCGAGCCGACGCTGAGGACCGACATCCGGGACGAGTGGTACCCGGCCCGGGGCACCTGGTCGGACGTTGCCGGCGGCAAGCAAGGGCAGTCGGCGGGCGACGGGTTCTACCTGAGCAAGGCGAGCGGAGCGGACTTCACGCTGGAAGGGGACGTCCAGCTGGTCGACGGGGTCGCCGCCGCGCTGACGTTCCGGGCGAACAAGGATGCGTCCCGGCACTACACGGTCAACGTCGACGCCGGTGCGAACGTCGTGAAGCTGTGGCGGCCGGGGCGCGACATCGCGACGTCCCCGCTCCAGGTCGAGCGCGGACGGAGCTATCACTTCAAGGTCGTGGCCGCCGGGGCGAGCATCAAGGTCTGGGTCGACGGCACGCAGGTGGTCGATGCGACCGACGACACGATCGCGGCGGGTCAGTTCGGGATGAACGTGTTCAACGGAACCGCGGTGGTGCAGAACGTCACCGTGCGATAGCCGCCGTCCGCGCCCTGGTCACGGTGATCAGGTCGGCGGGGGACAGGCCGATGTCGAGACCGCGCCGGCCACCCGAGACGTAGACGGTCGGGTGGTCGGTGGCGGTGCTGTCGACGACCGTGGGCAGGGCGCGCTTCTGGCCGATCGGGCTGATGCCGCCGACGACGTACCCGGTGGTGCGCTCGGCGGCGGCCGGGTCGGCCATCACGGCCTTCTTCCCACCGGCCGCGGCCGCGATCGCCTTCAGGTCGAGCTGCTTGGCGACCGGGACGACGCCGACGGTGAGCTTGCCGTCGACCTCGACGAGCAGCGTCTTGAACACCTGCTCCGGCGCCAGCCCGAGCGCCTCGGCGGCCTCCAGCCCGTACGACTTCGCGGCCGGGTCGTGCTCGTACGCGTGCGTCGTGAACTCGACCTTCGCCTTCGTCAGCGCCACGGTCGCCGGCGTTCCCTGGCTCTGCTTCGCCTTAGCCACGCTGTGACTTTACGAGACGCACGCAGCAGTGGCCGGGGGTGGGGGCGAGCTCGGCCCGGAGGCCGGCGTCGAGGCTGGTCAGCAGGCCCGCGACCAGGTGCAGGTTCATGCCGCAGACCAGTTGGGGATGGTCCCTCGCGAGTCGCCGGAACGGGCAGTTCCCGAGGGCGATGCCGTCGGCGTCGGCGCGCGGCTCGAACCCCAGGTCCTCGAGCACCCGCACCAGCAGGTCGTCCTCGTCCACCGCATCCGCCTGCCCATCGGTCGCGCGGTCGCGGGCGGTCCGGCCGAGCATCTCGCCGTACTCGTCGGCGCGGCGGTTGACCGCCTCGCGGGGTGTGACGCCGGTGGACTCGGCGTCCTGGATGGCGGCGGCGAGCAGCTGGCCGGCCACGGCGTACTGGCGCTCGGGGAGGCTGATCTCGATCTCGCGGTCCGAGCGGTGGTACAGCTTCGCGGGACGGCCGGCGCCCGGACCGGTGCGGCCGGTGCGGCGCTCGTAGCAGGTGTCGAGCAGGCCCTCCTCGGTGAGCCTGTCGAGGTGGAACGCGGCCGTGGTCCGCGGGATGCCGAGCGCGCTCGCGGCGTCGTCCCGGCTCACCGGCTCCGGCCGGCCGACGACGTACTCGTAGAGCCGGCGGCGGGTCGGCTCCTCCAGTACGGCGACCGCCTGCACCGAGGCGTCCCAGGACATGTCCACGGGATGATTCTATCGACAACTCTGGTTGGCGTAACAGTATGATGGCAGTTCGCTGATACCTCAGGGAGTGTGCAGATGGCGATCTCGGCCGACCTCGAGTCCGTCCCCCTCCATATCGTCGCCCGCCGGGAGGAGATCGACCTTCCCGCCGCGCAGCGTGCCGTCGCGGACCTGCTGACCGCGCTCGGCCGGGACCCGCACAGCGCGCACCTCGCGGACACACCGCGCCGGGTCGCGAACGCGTATGCGGAGATGCTGACGCCGCGGGAGTTCGAGCTGACCACCTTCCCGAACGACGAAGGGTACGACGAGCTCGTCCTGGCCAAGGACATCCCGGTGCAGTCGCTGTGCGAGCACCACCTGCTGCCGTTCCAGGGCGTCGCCCACGTCGGGTACCTGCCCGGCGACCGGATCCTCGGGCTGTCCAAGCTGGCCCGCGTGGTGGAGCTGTTCGCGCGCGACTTCCAGGTGCAGGAGCGGCTCACCAAGCAGGTCGCCGACTGGCTGCAGGACCACCTCGCCCCGAAGGGCGTCGGCGTCGTGATCGAGGCCGAGCACCAGTGCATGTCGCTGCGCGGCGTCCGGGCGGCCGGCTCGCGGACGGTCACGTCGTCACTGCACGGGATCCTCCGGGAGAACCCGAGCTCGCGCCAGGAGTTCTTCGCCCTGACCGGCCTCACCCCGTAAGGGCAGCCGGGCGAAGCACGTCAGCCGGCGTCAGGCAGACGCGACCGCCGGCGGCTGGTGGGACCGGCGGCCGGTGGCGAGGAGGTGCGTGAGCTCGCCGGGCAGCAGGTCCGTCCCGGGCACCGGCTCCATCTCGGAGACATCCAGCCAGCGGACGACGGTGGCGCCGCCGTGGCCGTGGACGGCGAGGATCGAATCCAGGTCCGGCCAGACGGCGGTGGAGGGGTTCGCGCCGTGCCAGCGCAGTGCCACCGAGCCGTCGGTGAACACGCAGCCTTCGGCGACGACGCCGGTTCCGGAAACCCCGCTGATGTCGGTGTAGCGGACGAGTTCGAACGTCTGGGGTCTCACCGGCGACACCCCGTGTGGCGTGACAATGCGGCCATGATCCTTTCCCCGTAGTGCGTGGTGGATTCTCGCCACAAACCGGGGACAATTACCGACTGTCAGCGGGGAAGGACGGTCTGTAGCGACTCATCTTCTCAACACAAGCTAGAACCATTCCAGCGAACACGCCAGACCCTGATCCGCGTGTCTCGAACTGCGACACGTGATCGAATACCTCAGGTGTTCCTGACGCTTGGCACCGATCTGGCCGGAGTAGACGCGCCCGCGAGTGATTTCGGGTTCCTCTTGCACAAGAACCCGGCGCGCCCGCAGGCGATCGACGTGACCGGCGGCTCGGCCCATGTCTTCTACCCCGAGGCGACCGACGACCGCTGCACGGCGGCAGTGCTGCTCGAGATCGACCCGATCGGCCTGGTGAGGGCCGGCCGCGGCAAGGCCACCGAGGGATTCACGCTCGGCCAGTACGTGAACGACCGTCCGTACGCCGCCTCGAGCCTGCTCGCCGTCGCGCTCGGCAAGCTCTTCCGTACGGCGATGAACGGCCGCTGCGACGCCCGCCCGGAGCTCGCCGCGCGGCCGATCCCGCTGGACGTGCACGTCCCCGCGCTGCCCTGCAACGGCGGCGCCGAGCTGGCGGAGCGCTTGTTCGCGCCGCTCGGCTGGACCGTCGACGCGCGCCCGGTACCGCTCGACCCGGAGATCCCGGCGTGGGGCGACTCGCGGTACGTCGACCTGCGGCTGACCGGCGTACTGCGGCTGGCCGACGCACTCAATCACTTGTATGTGATGCTGCCGGTCCTCGACGACGCGAAGCACTACTGGGTCGGGTCGGACGAGGTCGACAAGCTCGTCCGCGCCGGGGAGGGCTGGCTGGCCGCGCACCCGGAGAAGGACCTGATCTCGCACCGCTACCTCGCACACCGCCGGTACCTGTCCGACGCCGCTCTGGAGCGGCTCGCCGAGGCGGACGGTGTCGAACTCGCCGAGGAGACGACGGACGAGGGCTCGGTGTCGCTGGCCGTCGAACGGCGGACGACGGTGGCCGGCGTCCTGCGGGAGCTCGGTGCCCGCCGGATCGCCGACATCGGCTGCGGTGAGGGCGCGCTGGTCGGCGAGCTGCTCAAGGATCCGATGATCGGCGAGCTGATCGCGACGGACGTGTCGGCGCGGGCGCTGGTCGCGGCGAAGCGGCGGCTGCACTACGACGACCTGCCGGACCGCCAGCGGGACCGGCTGAAGTTCCTGCAGTCGTCGGTGACGTACGCCGACGAGCGGCTCGCCGGGCTCGACGCGGTCGTACTGATGGAGGTCGTCGAACATGTCGACCCGCCGCGACTGCCCGCGCTGGCCCATGCCGTCTTCCGGACCGCCCGCCCTGCCGCGGTCGTCGTCACCACCCCGAACAGCGAGTACAACGTGCGCTTCCCGTCCCTCGCGGCCGGCACCTTCCGCCACCCGGACCACCGCTTCGAATGGACCCGCCCGGAGTTCGGTTCCTGGGCTGCCGAGGTGGCTGCCCGGTACGGCTACACCGTCGAGCTGCGGCCCGTCGGCCCGGAGGACCCCGAGGTAGGTCCGCCGACCCAACTCGCCCTGTTCCGCCGGGAGGTGACGGGCTGATGCAGATCCCGAGCCTGTGTCTCGTGGTGCTGGTCGGCGCGAGCGGTTCCGGCAAGTCGACGTTCGCGCGGCGGCATTTCCTGCCGACCGAGGTGATCTCGAGCGACTTCTGCCGGGGTCTGGTGTCCGACGACGAGAACGACCAGGCCGCGACGAAGGACGCCTTCGAGGTGCTGCACTTCATCGCCGGCAAGCGGCTGGCGGCCGGGCGGCTGACCGTGATCGACGCGACCAACGTGCAGCCGGAGGCGCGCAAGGAGCTGGTCGACCTGGCCCGCGAGTACGACGTGCTCCCGGTCGCGATCGTGCTGGACCCGCCGGAGCGCGTCTGCGTCGAGCGGAACGAGCAGCGGTCGGACCGCCAGTTCGGCTCCAAGGTGATCATCCGCCAGCGATCCCAGCTGAAGCGCGGCCTGCGCAGCCTGAAGCGCGAAGGCTTCCGCACGGTGCACGTGCTGAACAGCGTCGACGAGATCGATGCCGTCAGCATCGAACGGACCCGGCTGTACAACGACCTCACCGATCAGACCGGCCCGTTCGACGTCATCGGCGACGTGCACGGCTGCCTTCCCGAGCTCGAGCAGCTGCTCACCGACCTGGGCTACACGCTGACCCGCGACGCCGCCGGCCGCCCGGTCGACGCCGTACACCCTGGCCGGCGGGCGATCTTCGTCGGCGACCTCGTCGACCGCGGGCCCGACAGTCCTGGTGTGCTCCGGCTCGTGATGGGAATGGTTGCCGGCGGCAATGCGTACTGCGTGCCCGGCAACCACGAGGACAAGCTGCTGCGCGCGCTGCGGGGCAAGAACGTCAAGATCAGTCACGGTCTGGAGACCACGCTCGAGCAACTGGACGCGGAGCCTGCCGAGTTCCGGGACGAGGTCGCGACGTTCATCGACGGGCTGATCTCGCACTACGTGTTCGACGGCGGCAGGCTGGTCGTGTCGCACGCCGGCCTGGTCGAGCGGATGCACGGCCGGACGTCGGGACGCGTCCGCTCGTTCTGCCTGTACGGCGAGACGACCGGGGAGACCGACGAGTTCGGGCTGCCGGTGCGCTACCCGTGGGCGAACGACTACCGCGGCCGCGCGATGGTCGTCTACGGCCACACCCCGACCCCCGAGCCGGAGTGGATCAACAACACGATCTGCCTCGACACCGGCTGCGTGTTCGGCGGCTCGCTGACCGCGCTGCGCTACCCGGAGCGGGAGCTGGTGTCGGTGCGGGCGGCCGAGGAGTACTACGCCCCGGCGAAATCGTTGCACGTGGCAGCGGCGCCGGCGCGCGAACCCGACGTACTCGAGCTGACCGACGTGACCGGCCGCCGGGTGATCGAGACCGCGTCGCACGGGCGGTTGAGCATCCGGGCCGAGCAGGCCGGCGCGGCGCTGGAGGTGATGAGCCGGTTCGCGATCGACCCGCGGTTCCTGCTGTACCTGCCGCCGACGATGAGCCCGGTCGCGACCTCGCCGGAGCCGGGGCTGCTGGAGCATCCACGGCAGGCGTTCGAGACGTACCAGGCGCAGGGCGTCACCGAGCTGGTGTGCGAGGAGAAGCACATGGGTTCGCGGGCGGTCGTGCTGCTGACGCGCGACGACGACGTGGCCGAGAAGCGATTCGGGCTCGCCGGTCGCGGCGCGATCCACACACGGACCGGGCGCTCGTTCTTCGAACCTTCGTTGACCGACGAGCTGCTGCTGCGACTGCGGGCGGTCGCCTCGCGGGCCGGGCTGTTCGAGGAGCTGGACACGTCGTGGCTGCTGCTCGACGCCGAGCTGCTCCCGTGGAGCGCGAAGGCCGAGGACCTGCTCCGCAACCAGTACGCCGCCGTCGGCGCGGCCGCCCGTACGTCGTTGCCCGCCGCAACAGCCGCGCTGCGGTCCGCTCAGGCGGCCGGGCTCGACGTCGGTGAGCTGCTGGCATCGGCCGAGCGGCGTACGGCGAACGCGGAGCGGTTCACCGCGGCGTACCGGCGGTACTGCTGGCCGACCGACGGGCTCGACGGCGTCCGGCTGGCGCCGTTCCAGGTGCTCGCGTCGGACGGGGCGACGTACCAGGACCGGCCGCACGCGTGGCACCTCGGGATCGCGGACCGGATGGTTGCCGCCGGCCCCGAGCTGATCACGCCGACGCGGCGGCTGTTCGTGGATGCCGACAGCTGGGACGCCGGGGTCGCGTGGTGGGAGGAGCTGACCGGTGCCGGGGGAGAGGGGCAGGGTGAGGGCGAAGGGATGGTCGTGAAGCCTGCCGCGAACCTGACGCGCACCGCGAAGGGGCTGGCCCAGCCGGGACTGAAGGTGCGCGGGCAGGAGTACCTCCGGCTGATCTACGGGCCTGACTACACCGAGCCGGCGAACTTCACCCGCCTCCGCGACCGCAACCTCGGGCACAAACGATCGCTCGCACTCCGCGAGTACGCGCTCGGCCTGGAGGCCCTCGACCGCGCCGCCCGCGGCGAACCGCTGTGGCGCGTCCACGAGTGCGTCTTCGCGGTCCTGGCTCTCGAGTCCGAACCCGTGGACCCCCGCCTCTGACTCACCGGCGCCCGACTCACCGGCCCTGACTCACCGGTGTCTGGCTCACGGGGGCCTGACTGGCCGGCGCATGGCTCACGGGCGCCTCTGACTCACCGGCGAGGGCGGACGAGTGCGACGGTGACGACGGCGAGCACGAGCATGACGGGAGGCAACCCGGCGAGCGGGACCTTCGGGAGCGCGCCGACGCTGACGAACGCCGTGGGCACCAGCGCGAGTGCCGTTGGAATCGGTGCACCCCGGTCGCCACGATGGACGCCGTACAGCACCAGCGGAGCGAGCACCCACAGACCGAGCAGGATCAGATAGCCGGTTCCGACTGGAGCATCGCCGGGGTGGTTGGAGGGCTTTTCCAGCCAGCCTACGAGGCCTGCGACGGCAAGGATCACCACACCGAGCACGGCGGGCAACGCGCGGAGGGCGGCGCCCCGCGCGAGCCTGCCGCGTGCCGTCGCCAGCGCGACATAGCAACCGACCAGCACGAACTCGGCGCCGACCGTCGTACTGAGGACGAACGCGCTGAAGACCTCGGGCAGGATGAGCTCCTGACACTCGGGCTGCGGCGAGCACTGCCCCGCACCAGTCGCGACCTGCAGGACATAGGACGCGAGAGCCAGCGGTACCGACAGCGCCGCGACCGCCGCAGCGACACGAAACAGGTTGCCCGCAGGCCTGGGCGGCGGCCGGTCAACGTCAAGGCGCAGGACGGTCACCCAGACCACCCTGCCGCCCAACGGGGCCACACCACGCCGCCCAAACCACCCCGCCCCGCACACCACGCGGCCCACACCACCACGCCGCCCACATCACCCCGCCCCGCACACCACGCCGCCCCGCACCACGCAGCCTCGCACCACGTCGTCCCGGACCGCAGCTCACGTCGCCCTGGACGTCACGCCGCCCCGGACTGCAGCTCACGTCGCCCTGGACCTCACGTCGCCCTGGACCTCACGCCGTCCTGGACCTCACGCCGCCCCTGAACCCCACGCCGCTCCGCACTTCACCCCGCCCCACCCCGCATCGCAGCCCAAGACGCCCGCGCTCTGCCGCGCTCCGCCGCACCCCGCACCCCCACCCCGCGCCCCGCGCCGCCGTGGCGGATCGGTGGGGCGCAGCCACGAAGGCGTCTTCGCCGTACCGGCGCTCGAGTCGGGGCCGATCGACCCGCGACTGTGAGTTCAGTGGCGCCGGCGTCGGACCATGACGGTGATCACGCCGACCACGAGCATGGTTGCGGGCAGCGCCATCGGGACGACGAGCGGGTCGTTGTTGATCAGCAGCGCGTTGCCGAGAGCGGTCGGGGCCAGGCCGATGACGACGGGGACCACGGCGCGCCGATCGCCACGTTGTACGACGCGCAGGATCAGCGGCGTGAGCAGCCACGCGCCGAGCAGGATCAGGAATATGAGTTCCGCGGCGTTGAAGCTGAGTCCGGCGCCGTTGTCCATCAGCCACCCGAAGCTGCCGACCGCGAGCGCTACGACGGCGAGCGCGGCAGGAGACCATCGCAGACCGGCCCGCAGGTCGAGCGTCCGCCGTGCGGCGGCGAGCACGAGATAACAGGCGATCACGGCAAGCTCCGCGCCCGCGGCCGCGAGCACGATGTGCAGCGGCTCCGCCGACCGTCTCACCACGTCGATCGACGGCGGACAGGGATGGTCCTGACAAGGAACGCGCTCCGGCGGAACAGCCAGGTAGGCAACCCACAGCAACGGGATGCTGACAAAACTCACCACAGCCGTGACACGAAACAGATTGCCGGCAGCAGGCTTGGCCGGTGAACGGCGCAGGTCGAGCGGAGCGGTCACACGCACACGATCCCGCCTGAGAGGGCCACCAGGTTGTCGCGGGCGTGGATCGTTTCCGGCGTGTAAACGTCTTCCGGGAGGGGTTGGCAAGGTGTGACATTGCACTTAAGGTCTGTGCAATGTCACACGGTACAGAGGTCGACGTGCAGCTCACCGATGGGTTGCTGCACGACTGGCAGGTGCGGAACCGGCGGGCGACGATCCCGCACGCGATCGCGGAGCTGCGCAAGGCCGGGAACCTGGAGAACCTGCGCCGGCTGGCCGGCCCGTCGGTCGGGCCGTACCGCGGGCGGTATCCGTTCCTGGACACGGATCTCTACAAGACCCTCGAAGGTCTCGCCTACGAGGTCGGTGCGGACGACGCGCCGGCCGGAGCGCGGGAGTTCTTCGACGAGGTCGTCGAGCTGCTCGAGCAGGCGCAGGCCGAGGACGGCTACCTGAACTCGTACTTCCAGGACCCGGACCAGCCCAAGCAGCCCTGGTCGGACCTCGGCTGGGGGCATGAGCTCTACAACCTCGGCCACCTGATCCAGGCCGCGGTCGCGGCGCAGCGTCGATTGTCGGACGGCAGATTGTTGACAATCGCCCGGCGGTTCGCGGATCTCGTCGTCCGGAAGTACGGCGCCGACGGCGAGCAGGTCGTCGACGGTCATCCCGAGGTGGAGATGGCGCTGGTCGAGCTTTATCGAGAAACCGGTGACGAGGACTACCTGACGCAGGCCCGGCTGTTCGTCGACCGCCGCGGCCGCGGGAAGCTCAAGCACACGATCTTCCCGGGGGAGTACTTCCAGGACCACGTGCCGTTCCACGAGTTGCCGTCCGTCACCGGGCACGCCGTACGGATGGCGTACCTCGCGGCCGGCGCCGCCGACGTACACCTGGAGACCGGGGATCCGACGCTGCTCGCGGCGCTCGAGCGGCTGTGGGACGACATGGTCGGGACCAAGCTGTACCTCACCGGCGGGCTCGGCAGCAGACATTCCGACGAGGCGATCGGCGACCGGTACGAGCTGCCGTCGGAACGGGCGTACGCCGAGACGTGCGCGGCGATCGCGACGATGCAGTGGGCGTGGCGGATGTTCCGCGCGACCGGGCAGGCGAAGTACCTGGACGTCTACGAGACGGTGCTCTACAACGCTTACGCGGTAGGGCTTTCGGCCGACGGTACGGCGTTCTTCTACGACAACCCGCTGCAGCGCCGCCCCGACCACGAGCAGCGCTCCGGTGCCGAGGACGGCGGCGAACTCCTGCGCCGCGCCTGGTTCGGCTGCCCGTGCTGCCCGCCCAACATCATCCGCTGGATGTCCGAACTCCAGGACCACGTAGCACTTGCCCGGGACAACGTCCTGTACGTCGGCATCTACGCCGACGCACGCATCAGCACCGAAGACCTCACCGTGGACATCACCACCGGCTACCCGTGGGACGGCGAGGTCACGCTGACCGTCGAGGACGCACCGGCCGAGGAGCGAGCGATCGCCCTCCGCGTCCCCCGGTGGGCGCAGGACGCGACGCTGACGACGCCGTCCGGGCCGGCGGACCTGCTGGCCCCCGGCGGGCCGGGAGACGCGCAGGTGGAGAAGGACGGGTGGGTCGTCGTGCGTCGGACATTCGTTGCCGGTGACGTTGTGCGGTTGACGTTGCCGATGGTGCCCCGGGCGCATGGATCCCATCCGTACCTGGACGCGACCCGGGGCGCGATCGCCGTCGCCCGCGGTCCGCTGGTTTATTGCGTTGAGCAACAAGATGTGGCGGCGCCGGTGGACGATCTGCTGGTTCGTCCGGCGGCCGTCCGCGCGGCGACCGCGAGCGAGCGGGAAGACCACATCGTCCTGGGGCTGACGGCCGGCGTCGCGCCGGTCCCGTCGCCCGAGCTCTACCCGGTGATCACCGGAACAACCCGGGAAACCGCTGTCGACGAAGTACCGGTGACGTTGGTGCCGTACTTCCTCTGGGGAAACCGTCAGGCCCTGGCCATGCGTGTGTGGCTGCGAACCGAAAGAGAAGACTGATGAAGAGAACTTCCATGCTGGTGGGGCTCGTGGCGTCGGCCGCGCTCGCGCTGACCGCGTGCGGCGGCGGTGCGTCGGGCGCGAAGGGCGAAGCCGCCGGGCCCGGTGCCAAGGCCGCCGAGGGCGGGACGCTCCAGGTGCTCGCGAACGCGGCGTTCTCGCACCTCGACCCGGCCCGCGGTTTCGACGGCGGCGTGAACAACTTCTACCGGCTGATCTACCGCACGCTGACCACCCAGGGCGCGGCACCGGGGGCCGAGGGCACCAAGATCGTGCCTGACCTCGCGACCGACACCGGCAAGCCGTCGGACGGCGGCAAGACCTGGACCTTCACGCTGAAGGACGGCGTGTTCTTCGAGACCGGCGCGCCGATCACCAGCGCGGACGTGAAGTGGGGCGTCTCGCGCGCGTGGGACCCGGAGATCGGCATCGGCTCGCCGTACGCGAAGCAGCTGATCGAGGCGCCCGCGTCGTACCAGGGCCCGTACAAGTCCGGTGATCTGCCGACCATCGAGACGCCGGATGCGAAGACGATCGTGTTCCACCTGAAGAAGCCGTTCGCGGACTTCGGCAGCGTCGTCGCGCAGAACACGTTCACGCCGGTGCCGAAGGGGCAGGGCGCGGGCAACGCACTGGACAGCAAGCCGATCGCGTCCGGGCCGTACAAGCTGGCCGAGTACAAGCCGGGCGCGTCGCTCAAGGTGGTCCGCAACGACAAGTGGGACAAGAAGACCGACGACGTGCGGACGGCGAACCCGGACGCGTTCCAGTGGACGTTCGGCCTGGACCCGGCGACGATCGACGAGCGGATGATCGCCGGTCAGGGCACCGACGCCGACGCGATCGCCGGCACCGTCCAGGCCGCGTCGGTCGCCCGGATCCAGACGCCGCAGCTCAAGCAGCGGACGATGACCGGGCTCGGCGGATGTACGACGTACATGGGCCTGAACACCACGAAGAAGCCGCTCGACAACGTCAAGGTCCGCCAGGCCATCAACCTGGCGGTGAACAAGCAGACGGTGCGGGACGCGGACGGCGGGTCGGCGCTCGCCGAGATCGCGAACACCATCCAGCCGCCGACCATCGCCGGCCGCCTGGACTACGACCCGTACCCGAGCCCGGATCACAAGGGTGACGTCGAGGGCGCCCGCAAGCTGCTCACCGAGGCCGGGTTCGCGGACGGCTTCACGATGACGCTCGACACCCGGGCGCAGCCGAAGATGCAGGCGATGGCGGTCGCGATCCAGCAGGCGCTGGAGCCGCTGAAGATCACCGTGAAGATCAACACCATCGACACCGCGACGTACTACGAGGTGATCGGCACGACGTCGCAGCAGCACGACGCGGCGATCACCGGCTGGTGCCCGGACTGGCCGTCCGGCCAGACCTTCCTGCCGCCGCTGTTCGACGGCCGCAACATCACCCCGAAGGGCAACACCAACCTGGCGCAGCTGAACGACCCGGCGGTGAACGCGAAGATCGACGAGATCGCCAAGCTGACCGACGTCCAGGCCGCGAACAAGGCGTACGGCGAACTGGACAAGCAGATCATGGAGCTCGCCCCGATCGTGCCGCTGCTCTACGAGAAGGTCCTGATGCTGGTCGGCGGCAACATCGCCGGCGCGTACCTGCACGACGGCTTCTCCGGTGGCATCGACCTGGTGTCCGTGGGGCTGAAGGACGCCTCGAAGTGACAACCACCCCGGCACTGATCGAGGTCGAGGAGGCGGGACTGTCGGAGCCCTCGGCACCCCCCACCTCGGGCCGGCGGATCCTGACCAGGATCACGCAGGACAAGGGCGCGCTGGCCTGCCTGGTGTTCCTGGGGATCGTGGTGCTGATGGCCGTGGCGGCGCCGCTGATCACCAAGCTCAGCGGCTGGGGGCCGTACCAGTTCGATTCGGCCGCGATCAACTCAGACCTGGGCGGCGTACCGCATGGTGCGCTCGGCGGGATCAGCGGCTCGCACTGGTTCGGTGTCGAGCCGCAGAACGGCCGTGACCTGTTCGCGCGGATCGTCTACGGCGCCCGCGTATCGATCACCATCTCCTTGTCGGCAACCTTGCTGACCGGGATCCTCGGCGTCGTGCTCGGCATGCTCGCCGGGTTCTACCGCGGCTGGGTCGACCAGGTGATCTCGCGCCTGATGGACTTCCTGATGGCGTTCCCGGCGCTGATCTTCATGATCGCGATCCTGTCGTCGCTGCCGTCGGGGAACCGGCCGGTGCTGCTGGTCGTGGTGATCAGCGCGTTCGGCTGGCCGTACCTGGCCCGGGTGATCCGCGGGCAGACCATGACGCTGGCCAACCGCGAGTTCGTCGAGGCGGCGCGGGCGTCCGGGGCGAAGGACGCGCAGGTCGTGTTCCGCGAGATCCTGCCGAACCTGCGCGGGTCGATCGTGGTGATGACGACGCTGGCGATCCCCGGCTTCATCGGCACCGAGGCCGGCCTGTCGTTCCTCGGCGTCGGCGTCTCGCCGCCGACCGCCTCCTGGGGCCAGATGATCTCCAGTTCGGTGAGCTGGTACTCGGTGGACCCGATGTTCTTCGCGATCCCCGGCACGTTCCTGTTCCTCACCGTGCTCTCGCTGACGGTTCTCGGCGACAAGGTCCGCAGCCTGATCGACCAAGGAGAGGCGGCATGACGCGCTACGTCCTCGGGCGGCTCGGCGGCGTCGTCCTGATCCTGCTGGCCGTCTGCCTGTTCACGTACCTGATCTTCTTCAAGCTCTCGCCGGATCCCGCGGTGATGATCTGCGGCAAGACGTGTACGCCGGAACGCATCGACTCGATCCGCGACGTGCTCGGGCTGAACCAGCCGCTGCTGACCCAGTTCTGGCAGTTCTTGAGCGGGATCTTCGCGGGTCGTGACTACGGCTCGGTGCACTGCTCGGCGCCGTGTCTCGGGTACAGCTTCCAGACCAACGAGTCGGTGTGGAGCATGCTCACCGCGCGGCTGCCGGTGAGCATCACGGTCGCCGTCGGCGCCGCCGTGCTCTGGCTGCTCGCCGGCGTGATCGGTGGTCTGGTCAGCGCGGTCAAGCAGGGCACGTGGTGGGACCGGACCGGGATGGGCCTCGCGCTCGGCGGCGTCAGCGTTCCGAACTACGTGCTCGCGCTGGTGCTGCAGTACGTGCTGGTGGTGAAGCTGCAGCTCCTGCCGTTTCCCTCGGCGGTGTCGTTTGTCGACAATCCTCTTGTCTGGTTGGAGTCGTATCTGATGCCGTGGGTCGTGCTCGCCGTCGGGTACGCCTGTCTGTACGCACGGCTGACCCGCAGCAACGTCATCGACACCCTGGCCGAGAACTACTACCGGACCGCGCGGGCGAAGGGGCTGAGCGGTGCGCTGATCCTGCGCCGGCACGCGCTGCGGCCCGCGCTGACGCCGATCACCACGATCTTCGGGATGGACTTCGCCGGGCTGCTCGGCGGCGCGCTGATCACCGAGACCGTGTTCGGCCTGAACGGGATCGGCAAGCTGGCCGCCGACTCGATCGCCAAGAACGACCAGCCGGTGATCATGGCGGTGACCCTGCTGGCCGCCTTCTTCGTTGTCGTCGGCAACGTGGTGGTAGACCTGCTGTACACGGCGCTCGATCCGCGGGTCCGGGTGGTGTCGGCATGAGCGACGCATTGTTCGTTGTCGACAATCTGACGGTCACCTTGCCGACCAGCCGCGGACCGGTCGACGTGGTCAAGAACGTCTCGTTCACGGTCGACCGGGACGAGACGGTGGGCATCGTCGGCGAGTCCGGCTCGGGCAAGTCGATGACCGCCCTCGCCGTCCTCGGACTGCTGCCACCAGGTGCCCGTACGTCGGGAAGCGTCACGCTGGACGGCGCCGAACTGCTCGGGCGCTCGGACCGCGACCTCAGATTCGTGCGGGGCAACGCGATCTCGATGGTGTTCCAGGACCCGCTCTCGTCGCTGAACCCGTACTACACGGTGGGTCTGCAGATCGCCGAGATGTACCGGACACACCGCGGCGGCTCGCGGAGCGCGGCCCGGAAGGTCGCGATCGAGGCGCTGGAGCGGGTGCACATCCCGGACGCGGGGCGGCGGGTCGACCATTACCCGCACCAGTTCTCCGGCGGTATGCGGCAGCGCGTGATGATCGCGATGGCGCTGTGCTGCTCGCCGTCGCTGCTGATCGCGGACGAGCCGACGACCGCGCTGGACGTCACGGTGCAGGCCCAGATCCTGGAGTTGCTCGGCGAGCTGCAGTCCACGACCGGGACCGGGATGATGTTCATCACCCACGACCTCGCGGTGATCAGCTCGATCGCCGAGCGGGTGCTGGTGATGCGGTCGGGTGATCCGGTCGAGTACGGGACCGCGGAGCAGGTGTTCTCGGACCCGCGGCACGAGTACACGCGGATGCTGCTGGACGCCGTCCCCAGAATCGACGACGGCATCGACGACGGCATCGACGACGGCATCGACGACGGCATCGAGGAGGAGGCGGCGTCATGACCTTGCTCGAGGTGCGCGGTGTGACGAAGGAGTTCGTCACCCGGGGCGAAGGGGCGATGGCCCGCAGGTCCACGTTCACCGCGGTCGACGACGTGAGCTTCGAGGTCGAGCTGGGCGAGACGCTCGCGATCGTGGGGGAGTCGGGCAGCGGCAAGTCGACGACCGCACGGATCGCGGCCCGGCTGCTCGAGCCCACCGCCGGCACGGTCGTGTTCGACGGGCAGGACGTGACGAAGGCCCGCGGCAAGGACCTCGCCACGTTCCGGAACAACGTGCAGGTGGTGTTCCAGGACCCGTTCTCGTCGCTCAACCCGCGGTACACGGTCGAGCGGATCGTCACCGCGCCGCTCACCTACCAGGGGATCACCCCCAAGGGCGGCCGGCGGGCGTTCACGCAGGAGCTGATGGAGCGGGTCGGCCTGAACCCGGACCACTGCCGGCGGTACCCGGCGCAGTTCTCCGGCGGCCAGGCGCAGCGGATCGGCATCGCCCGGGCGCTCGCGGTGAACCCCAAGCTGGTGATCTGCGACGAGGCGGTGTCGGCGCTCGACGTGTCGATCCAGGCGCAGGTGCTGGACCTGCTGGTGCGGCTGCAGCGCGAGAGCGGGTTCAGCTACATCTTCATCGCGCACGACCTGGCCGTCGTCCGGCAGATCTCGCAGCGGGTCGCGGTGATGAGCCGGGGCAGAATCGTGGAGACGGGGCTGCGGGACCAGGTGTTCGGCGATCCCCGGGACGAGTACACCAAGACGCTGCTGGCCGCCGTACCGCGGATCAACCCGGAGTGGGACGCCAGGCGCAGGCAGAAAGAGGCGGGATGACCAGCTACACGATTCCTCGGATGCATGTCCGTGAGCACACCGTGCCGGTACCCCTGGACTGGGCGAATCCGGGCGAGTCGATCACGGTGTTCGCGCGGGAGTTGGTGGATCCGACGCGGCAGGACGAGGACCTGCCGTGCCTGCTGTTCCTGCAGGGCGGGCCCGGTGGGAAGGGGCCGCGGCCGACCGGCGCGGACGGCTGGATCGGGCAGGCGCTGAAGAAGTACCGGGTCGTGCTGCTGGACCAGCGCGGCACCGGTCGCAGTACGCCGGTCAGCGGCCGGCGGATGGCGTCGATGTCGGCCGAGGAGGGCGCCGACTACCTGGCCTGCTTCCGGGCGGACTCGATCGTCGCGGACGCCGAGCACGTGCGAAAGACCGTCTTCAAGGGCAAGCGCTGGTCGACGCTGGGGCAGAGCTACGGCGGCTTCCTGACCCTCACCTACCTGTCGAAGGCGCCCGAGGGTCTCACCGCCTGCTACGTGACCGGCGGGCTCGCCTCGATCGACCCGTCCGCGGCGGAGGTGTACCGGCGGACCTATCCGCGCGTCGCGGCCAAGAACCGCGAGTTCTACCGGCGCTACCCGCACGACGTGGAACGCGTCGGCCGGATCGCGGACCGGCTCGCGACGGATGACGTACGCCTGCCGGACGGGGACCGCCTGACGGTCCGGCGGTTCCAGTCGCTCGGGATCGATTTCGGGATGAAGCCCGGGTACGAGCGCATCCACTGGCTGGTCGACGAGGCCTTCGACGGCGACGAGCTCTCCGACACGTTCCTCGGCCAGGCGCTCGGCCTCTCGTCATACCTCGGGAACCCGCTGTTCGCGGCGTTGCAGGAGAGCATCTACGGCTCGGGTGACGGAGCGACGGCGTGGGCGGCCGAGGCGGAGCGGGCGCGGCATCCCGAGTTCGCGGAGGACGCGCGGCCGCTGCTGTTCACCGGCGAGATGATGTACCCCTGGATGTTCGCCGAGATCCGCGGGCTGCGGCCGTTCCAGGGCGCGGTCGAGCTGCTCGCGCAACGGCCGCGGTGGTCCGAGCTGTACGACCTCGAGCGGCTCGCGGCCAACGACGTCCCCGTGGCGGCCGCGGTGTACTTCGACGACATGTACGTCGACGCCGGGCTGCAGCTGGACACCGCGCGCCGGGTCGGGAACGTGCAGGCCTGGGTGACGAACGAGTACGAGCACGACGGCCTCGGCGCCGACCGGGTGTTCGAGCGGCTGACCGAGCTGGTCGCGGCGATCGGGGGTGGCGTCCGCGACCGGTGAGGTCCGGTCCTTCACAATAGGCGGCGACCCAGGAGGTGAACCATGGCTGCCGATTCGATCGGGCCGCTGCCGAGCGTACGGCGGCTGGCGCAGCGCGAGAACCTGCGCGACAGTGTCGCCAACGCACTGCGGGCGGCGGTGATCTCCGGCGAGCTGAAGCCGGGGGAGGTGTACTCGGCGCCGACGCTCGGCGCGCGGTTCGGGGTGTCCGCGACGCCGGTCCGCGAGGCGATGCTCGACCTGGTCCGCGAGGGCCTGGTGATCTCGCTGCGGAACAAGGGGTTCCGGGTCACCGAGGTGTCCGACGAGGACCTGGACAACGTCGCGGCGGTCCGGCAGCTCATCGAGCCGCCGACGATCCGTGACGTCGTCCCGGCGATCCCGGCGAAGGACTACCCGCGGCTGCGCCGGCTGGCCGACGACATCGTGGTCGCGGCCGAGGCGGGCGACCTGATCGCCTACATCGAGGCGGACCGGGTCTTCCACGTGACGCTGCTCGCGTACTCCGGCAACCAGAAGCTCGTCGACGTCGTGTCGGACCTGCGCTCCCAGACCCGGCTGCTCGGCCTGACCCCGTTGGTCGAGAGCGGCCGGCTGGTCCCGTCCGCCACCGAACACCACGACCTGCTCGACCTCGTTGAGGCCGGCGACGCCGAGGGCGCCGAGCAACTGATGCGGCGCCACATCGGCCACGTGCGGGGTCTGTGGGCCCGCTCTCAGAGCAACTGACGCCGGAGCGAGTCCGCGACGAACGTCTCGAACTCGGCGCGCGTCCACCCGGACTCGTCGACGAGCTCCTGGTACACGCCGGGCGCCGCCAGGGCGCGGTAAACGGCCTGGGCCTGCGCGAGCGGGACCCGCAGTACGTCCTCGAGTGACGCGATCATCGCGTCCATGACCTGGTTGCGGCCGGCGAGCTTCGACCGCAGCAGGGCCTTGGTCTCGGGGCTCTCGTCGGTCGCGGCCTCGAAGATCAGCACGACGTCGAAGCCGGCCGAGTACAGGTTGGTCAGCCAGCCTGCCGCGCCGACCAGCCGGTCGACCGGGTCCGCGATCGCGAGCACCTGCTCGGCGCGCTCGATCGCCCCGGCGTCCCGGAGCCACTGGTCGCAGATCAGCGACAGGATCTCGCGCTTGGTGCCGAACGCCGAGTACACGGTCCTGGTCGCGACACCGGCCTCCTTGGCGATCGCGTCGATGCTCGTGGCGCCGTACCCCTGCGCGGCGAACAGCCGGCGCGCGGCCTGCGCGATCCGGATCCGGGTCTCCTCCGCCTGCACCTGGCGGTAGGTCTTGACAGGTTCGGCCACGTCGGCACACTATCACTGTGTTCAGTGCAGTAACACTGCATCGAGTGCATCATTAGTGCAAACGGGAGGGGACATGGAACCGCTGGCGGTGTTGGAACGGATCCTGCACGAGGGGTTCGCGACCGGGAACGCGGCGATCGTCGACGAGGTGTGTGCGCCGGACCTGATCGAGCACCAGTTCGGTCTGGCCGGTCACGGGGAGCAGGCGCGGGAGCAGGTCAGAGCCGCGATCCGGCAGGTGCACGAGCTGATGCCGGACATCGTCTACACGCTGGAGGACTCGGTCGTCGTCGGCGACCTGGTCTGGGCCCGGGGGAGGGCGCGGGGTACGGCGACCGGGGCGTTCTTCGGGCCGCCGAGCAACGCGCCGATCGACATGGCGCTGTTCGAGCAGGCGCGGGTGGTCGACGGGCGGATCGTGGAGCACTGGGGCTGCCCGGACCGCTTCGCGCTCCTCGCGCAGACGGGCGCGCTCGCGCGCCTCTGACGGTTCGCCGTCAGGCGATCGCGCCGAGCGCCTGCTTCGCGGTGCTGGCGGCGTCGGCGCCGTACGCGCCGGTGAGCCGGTCCAGGAACGTCGGGTGGTCGAGGCTGTACTCCTGGGTGCCGACCGTCTCCAGGACCGTGGTCGCCAGCGTGCAGCCGAGGTGCGCGGCGGCTTCGTGGTCGAGACCGTTGGCGCGACCGGTGAGGTAGCCGGCCCGGAAGGCGTCGCCGCCGCCGGTCGGGTCGACCAGGTTCGGCGCGGGGACGGCCGGGACCTTCGCCAGGATCCCGGTGGCGTCCTCGATCACGACGCCGTCGCCGCCGTGGGTGGTGATCCGGACGCCGACCCGCGCGAGGATCTCGTCGTGGCTCCAGCCGGTCTTCTGCACCATCAGGCCGGCCTCGTACTCGTTGCTGAACAGGTACGCCGCGCCGTCGACGAGCTTGCGGATGTCGTCGCCGTCCATCCGCGCCATCTGCTGCGACGGGTCGGCCGCGACGGCGATCCCGTGCTGCTTGGCCAGCTCGGTGTGCTTGAGCATCGCGTCCGGGTCGTCGGCGCCGATCAGGACCAGGTCGACACCACCAGCGGCCTGATGGATCGCGCCCAGGTCGAGCTCACGCGCCTCGGCCATCGCGCCGGTGTAGAACGAGGCGATCTGGTTCGCGTCGAGGTCTGTCGTACAGGTG
Organism: Kribbella sp. NPDC003557; assembly: GCF_040610805.1. Classification (NCBI taxonomy): domain Bacteria; kingdom Bacillati; phylum Actinomycetota; class Actinomycetes; order Propionibacteriales; family Kribbellaceae; genus Kribbella; species Kribbella sp. NPDC003557. Next base: position 76,526 of record NZ_JBEXMY010000010.1, on the reverse strand, counting down.
AACCGCGCTGTGTGTACGTTCGCGCACACGCGGACGTGCGAGATGTCCACGCCGGCCGCCGTCAGCGCCGCGCCGTACTCGGCGAAGTCGGCGCCCACCGAGCCGACCAGCAGCGACGGGAACCCGAGCTGGGCCATGCCGTAGCAGATGTTCGCGCCGACGCCGCCGCGGTGCACGACCAGCTCGTCGACCAGGAACGACAGGGAGACCTTGTGCATCTGTTCCTCGAGGAACTGGTCCTTGAACCGGCCCGGGAACGTCATCAGGATGTCGGTCGCGATCGAGCCGGCGACGGCGATGCGCATGCGGGGTGCTCCCTCGAGGTGGGGTGGGTGTCAGGCCAACGAACAACCCATAGAGACTACAGGCGACCGATCTAATACACGGAGGGGTGGATTTCCATGGGCCATCAGGTGCCGGTGACCGAGGAACTGCACGACTACATGCTCGCCCACGGCATGCCGCTGGACGAGATCGCGACCGAACTGCGCGCCGAGACCGAGCAGCTCGGCAGCCCCGCGGGGATGCTCACGACCGCGGACCAGGCCGGTCTGCTGACCACGCTGACCCGGCTGATCGGCGCCCGCCGGGCGGTCGAGATCGGCACGTTCACCGGCTTCTCCGCGCTGGCGATCTCGCGCGGCCTGCCGGACGACGGTGAGCTGATCTGCCTGGACGTCAGCGACGAGTGGACCTCGATCGGCCGCAAGTACTGGGAGCGGGCCGGCGTCGCGGGGAAGATCGACCTGCGGATCGGCGACGCGCACGAGTCGGCGGCCAAGCTCGACGGCGAGTTCGACCTGGCCTTCGTCGACGCCGACAAGGACTGGTACATCCGGTACTTCGAGACCGTGCTGCCGCTGATCCGGCCGAACGGGCTGCTGCTGTTCGACAACACGCTGGCCGGCGGCCGGGTGATTGACGAGGACGGGCCCGCCGACCGCAAGGAGTTCAACGCGCATGTCGCGCAGGACGACCGGGTCGACGTCGTCATGCTCGGCATCGGCGACGGACTGACGCTGGTCCGCAAGAAGTGAGCAAGAAGGCGGCGCCCCGGCTCGCGGTGGCGGATCTGCAGCACAAGTACGGCGACCGGCCGGTCATCGAGGGCCTGACGTTCACGCTGGCGGCCGGCCGGGCGATCGCGCTGGTCGGCCCGAACGGCGCCGGCAAGACGACCGTGCTCAAGTGCATCGTCGGCGCGGCCGAACCGGCCGCCGGGAAGATCCTGCTCGACGGCGCACCGATCGACGAGCGGGCCGACGCGGTCCGCCGGGACGTCGCCACCTTGCTCGACGACCTGGACTTCTTCCCGGACCTGACCGCGGCCGAGCATCTCGACCTGCTCGCCCGCGCGCACGGCAACGCCTCGCCCGAGGACCTGGTGGACACCATCCTGCACGACATCGGCCTGCTACCGGCCGCCGACCAGTTGCCGGGCTCGCTGTCGTCCGGCCAGCGCCGCAGGCTCGCGCTGGCCACCGCGCTGGTCCGCCCGCGCAAGCTGATGGTGCTCGACGAACCCGAGGCGCGGCTCGACACCGACGGCGTGAAGTGGCTGTCGGAGCGCCTCGTCGCGGAGAAGAAGTCCGGTACGGCGATCCTGTTCGCCAGCCACGACCCGGAGCTCGTCGAGACGGTCGCGGACTCCGTCGTCACGCTCACCCCGCTGCCATGAGCGCTGCCGACGGGCCGGTGCAGTTCGATCCGGCGGACTTCGGGGCGATCCCGTCGTCGCGGTCGCTGCGGCGGTGGATGCGGACGACGCGGCGGCAGCACGCGGACCGGTCGTTCTGGGAGATCTTCGAGGACGTCTACCTGGTCCTGTTCACGATCGCGATGGTGGGCGCGACCGGCGGCAATGTCGTCCGGCACCTGAACTCGAACGCCTCCGGTTGTACGTCGCAGACGTGCGGCCGGCTCACCGACTGGATGCCGTGGATCGCCGTACCGTTGCTGCTGGCAATCACCATCCGGGTGCTGCTCGCGATCGGCCCGGTGTCGGCGTCGCGCGCGACCGGCTTCTGGCTGCTGGCGACCCCGGTCGACCGAGCGTCATTGCTGCGGCCGGCGTACCGGCTGGTGATGGGATCCGTCGCGGTCATCGGCGTCGTCATCGGCGCGCTGGTGTGGGCCCTCCTGGGAGCGTCCCTGATCGACGTGCTCCTGGCAGCGGTACTGATCGGTGCGGCACTGATCTGCGCGGCCGTCGCGACAGTCTGGGCACAACAGACCACCCGCCGCTCCAAGTGGGCCCTGAGAGTGGCTGACCTACTGCTGGCGGCCGCCGTGATCCCCGCGGTCATTCTGGCCTTTCGGCCGCGCGAGGACCAGTTCAGCAACAGAGTCCTGTCGGCCTCGGAGTTCGTCGGTTCCCGCACCGAGCTCGTCGACACCTACGGATATCCGACGCTCCGCTTCGGGGAGGTCCGCGACAGCGGCGGGTTGACCTCCGGTCAGCTGTCCTGGGTTCTGGTGGGCGGGGCGCTGGTCGTCGTGTGCACCGTGCTGGCTTTCCTCGTCTCGCGGACGTTGGATCGGCTGGGGCGGATCAGTGTGATCGCGGGTGGGGAGTTGCTGGCCGGGCTGGCGGGTGCTGCGAGCAGCTTGGACATCAGCATGCTCGGGGACGTGATCGCCGGCCGGCACTGGCGGCTCAAGGGGCGGGCTCGCTCGAGCCGCGGGCGGGGCGCGCAGGGCGCCGCGATCGTGCATCGTGAGTTCCGCCGGATCCTGCGCTGGCCCCGGCGGCTCGCCGTCGCGTTCGCGCTGCTCGTGGTCCCGTACGCCGTCCACGGCGCCGGCTTCCACGTCCTCGTCCCGGTCGCCGCCGCGATCGCCGGCTTCATCGCCGTCCGGCCGATGCTCGACGGGCTCCGTACCGCCTGCCGCTCCACCGGGCTCGTCCGCGCGCTCGGCTGGGACCTCCGCGAGCTGCGGGTGATGATGGCGGTCGTCCCGGGCCTCTTCACGCTCTTCTGGTCCGCCTGCGCGTACCCGGCGATCGGCAGCGCGTCGGCCTCCTTCGCCGTTGCCGCCGGCATCATCACGGGCACCGTCCGGCAGGCGTCCGCCCGGCCCCCGTCGTACGCCGGCCCGCTGGTCACGTCACCGATGGGCGCGATCCCGCCCGGCCTGTTCTCCCAGCCCGCCCGCGGCTTCGACCTGCTGGTCCTGTGCCTGGCGCCGGTCCTGCTCAACCTCAGCCCGCTCTGGGTAGTGGTGGTCTCGTCCGTCGTGCTCCTCGGAATGCTGGCCGTCCGCCCGAAGACCGCCTGACGCGGCAATCATCCTTGCCGGATCTTGGCGCGGACAGGTACCTTGTCTCGCATGGTAGCGGAGAAGGTCTTCACGCAACTGCGCCGCGGGACGCTGGAGTTCTGCGTCCTGGCGCTGTTGCAGGGAGAGCCTCGTTACGGTTTCGAGTTGGTGAAGGCGCTGGGCGAGGTCGACGGACTGGTGACCACCGAAGGCACGATCTATCCACTGCTGGCTCGGCTGCGACGGGAGGGTCTGGTGGAGACGAGCTGGCGCGAGTCCGAGTCCGGGCCGCCGCGGCGCTACTACACATCGACGGCCGAGGGCAGCCAGGCGCTGGCTGCGTTCACGGCGGACTGGCAACGGTTCTGCGCCTCGGTCGACGCGATCCTGGAGAGTGGGAGACGGGGATGAACGTGGAAATGACTGGCGGTCGGACAGTGCAGGGCGCCGAACCGCGCCTCCGGCCGTGGGACTGGGGCGCGCTGGCGCTGCTGGTGTTCGGGCCGTTCCTGTTCGTGGTCGGCTGGCTGATCGGTGTCTGGCTGTTGTGGGCGTCGAACCGCTGGACCTGGCCCTGGAAGGTCGTGGGCACGCTGGCGTGGCCGCTCGGGTGGGCCGCGGCGCTCGGCGCGGAGTTCTTCCAGCCGCCGCTCTGGATCAGCATGCTGATCATGGGCGTGATCGAGCTCGCGGTGTACATCGCCCTCTTCGTGGAGGCGCGGGTCCCCAAGGAGGCACGGGGGTGAATGTGCAGCACGGCGGGGATCGTCTCGTCGACGCGTACCTGAAGTACCTGGCCGAGGCGGCGGAGCCGCTGCCCGAGTCCCGGCGTACGGACCTGCTGGCGGACGTCGAGTCGCATATCGCGGAGGCCCGTGCGGCAGGTGCGACGTCGGAGGACGACGTCCGGAGGATGCTCCAGCGGCTGGGCGATCCGGACGAGCTCGTCGCGGCGTCCACCGACGGGCTGGTGCTGGTCGATCGGTACCTGCCGACGTTCCGTGGCCGGGAGATCCTGGCCCTGGCGCTGCTGGCGCTCGGTGGGTTCCTCGCGCTGGTCGGCTGGGTCGTCGGCGCGATCCTGCTCTGGACGTCGGACCGGTGGACCCGCGGCGAGAAGTTGCTGGGCACCCTCGTCTGGCCGTTCGGCTTCGTCTTCGTGTACTTCGCCGTGACGCTGCAGACCGGCTTCACGCTACCGGCGTGGCTGGGGATCCCGATCGCGATCCTGGTCGCCCTCGCGCCGTTCGTCGTGCTCGGCCTGCTGATCAGGAACGCCCGGCCGGGCCGCAGCGCTCAGGCCTCGTAGACCAGCCATTTCCGCTCGATCTCGCGCGGCAGATCGACGTCGTGCCGGCGCGCGAAGAGCAGCAGTTGGCACAGCACGTCGGCGAATTCCTGGTGGAACGTCTCGCGGATGCCGTCCGGCGTCGCGCCCTTGGCCCGCGCCCGGCCGGTGTGCTGGAGGTACGCCTGCGTGAGCTCGCCGACCTCCTCCTGCAGTTTGAGCAGGAACCAGTCCGGGTCGCGGTCGAAGCCAAGGTGCTCGCCGTACCCGACCGAGATCTTCTCCAGTCGCTCCGACAGTTCCGTGAGATCCATCCGTACAGCCAACCAGGTCCCGCCGACAGCCGCGGCAGGACCTGGTCGGGGAGCCCGTCTACTTGGAGGCGTCGGCCGACGCTTCGTCGGCCGGGGCGTCCGGGAACGGGTCGAGGTCGGGGAGGCTGAGCCCCGGATCGGCGTTCGGGTCCGGAGCGGCCGGCTCCTGCGGTGCCGGGCCGTCGGCCTGCAGGCTGTTCGGGGCGGTCGCCCAGACCGCGGCGGCGGCCCGCGCGGCGTCGGCGGCGTCGGTCTGGCGCTCGTAGTTCTTGATGTCGAGCGCGTACGCCTTCACCACCGCCGACAGGTCCTTGCGCAGCTGCCGGTGGGTCCAGAGCGCGTAGGCCTGCGTCCGGGCCTCGATGAAGTTCTTCAGTTCCTGCATCTGGGCCGGGGTCATGTCGTCGTCCTCCGAGTGGCCAGGGGTGAATTCGCCGCGGGCGATCGCGGCGCGGGCGGGGTCGCCGGGGCAGTCGGTGGGCTCCGGGCGGACCGCGGAGTGCGGCCGGATCGCCGTACCGCGGGGATAGATTCTGCGGAAGTCGGCGATCACCGCGCGGGTGGTCGCCTTCATCGCGGCCGACGGCTGCTCCCCGGTGACCAGGATCAGCAGGATCGCGCCGTACCGCTCGTTGACGTCGGTGTCGCCGTTGGCCCCGGACTGGGTGCGCAGGCCGCGCAGCGTCCAGGCCCGGCCGGCCTGGTCGACGGCGACCTGGTACGCGATGTCCGACCAGCCACGGGTGTCCATGTGGTAGTCCTGCCAGCCGCGTAACGCAGATGCGACGGCAGCCTTGGTGTGGATGACGCTCGTCGAGCCGGTGCCCGGCCAGTGGATGACCGCGCCTTCGACGCGCGACACGGTCAGGTTCCCCGGTCCGCCGTTGGGCGGCCGCGCGTTCCACGCGGACCGGGGCAGATATTCGACCATCAGTGCTCCTCACATGCCTCACCACGGCACATACCCACCGTTGGCGCTCGGTAATCAACCGATCACAGTCGGCACGCGCTCGTCAAGCGATGAGCACATCCTTCCAGTCCTGCGGCTCAGTCGAGCAGCGGAAGGAGCTGGTCGCCGATGCGGACGGTTTCCTCGCGGTACGGGGTGTCGGAGAGGATGAAGTGCGTGATGCCGAGGTCGCGGTACTTGTTCAGGGACTTGGCGACGTCGTCGGGGGAGCCGACCAGCCACGTCGTCCCGGCGCCGCCACCGCCGTACTTGGCCGGAGCGGTGTAGAGGTTGTCGTCGAGGACCTCGCCGCGTTCGGCCAGGTCGAGGAGGCGCTGCTGACCGACCGCCTTGAACCACCGCCGGTCCCGCGAGCCCTGCTTCTCCGCCATCTCGGCGACCTTCGCCTCCGCGTCGGCCCATGCCTGATCGGTCGTGTCCCGAACCAGCGTCGTGATTCGCAACCCGAACTCGAGTGGCGCATGCGCGCGACCGAGTTCCTGCTCAAGTGAGCGCAGCCGCGCGATCCGTTCCGCGACGCCGTCCAGCGGCTCACCCCAGAACAGCTGTACGTCGGCGTCCGTCGCGGCGACCCGCTGTGCCGCGTCCGACGCGCCGCCGAAGTACAACCGGGGATGCGGCCGGCCCTCCCGTACGACGGGACGCGTCGCGACCGTGGAGCCGGTCACGGAGAAGTAGTCCCCGGCGAACGTCACGTCCTCCTCGGTCCACAACCGCCGGACCAGTTGGAGGAACTCCTTCGTCCGCGCGTACCGCTGCGGCTGGTCGCCCTCGCTGTCGCCGTACGCCGCGAGGTTGTCCTGGCCGGAGACGATGTTGATCAGCAGTCGCCCGCCGCTGAGCTGGTCGAGGGTGCTCGCCGCGGACGCGAAATGGGCGGGATGCCAGTACCCGGGCCGGATCGCGGCCAGCGGCTGGAACGTCGTGGTCCGCGCGGCGAGCGCGGTCGCGACCGTGAACGTGTCCGGCCGGCCCCATCCGGTGCCGATCAGCGCGCCACCCCACCCGTGCTCCTCGGTGAGCCGCGCCAGCTCCGTCAGCCGCTCGATGCTGTTGTGTCCCTGGACGGCGTCGTCCCCACGGTGCCCGGGATCGACCTGGTTCGGGATGTACCAGAGGAAGGTCATGCAAATCAGTTTAAGTTCAGTCAATTAGTAGACTTAGAGCATCTCGCGGGCTGGTACCGGCGAGATGCTGACATTCACCATTGACATCGTTGTCTGGGGCGGCGACGATACATGCTCGAAACGTTTCCAAACCTCGGTGAGCCGAGCCGCCACGAAGCATCTCGAGGAGATCGTGTGAATCGTCGTGTGCAGATTCTGAAGGTTCTGACGGCCGGAGCGGTCCTGCTCGCCGCGGCCCTCGTACCCCAACCCGCGGGTGCCGCGGGTGCGGCCGACGGAGCGGCCGCGGTGGCCCGCGCGCGCGTCGCCGCCGACCAGCTGATGAGCTCGTACGAGCCGAACAAGGCCTGGTTCCCGTCCAGCTGGTGGAACTCGGCGGTCGCGTTGCAGACCATCGGCGACTACATGCAGCGCACGGGCGACCGGCGCTACCTGCCGCAGCTGGACAACACGTTCGAGAAGGACAAGGGCGTGTTCCCGGCCGGCTACCTGTCCGGCGACCCGCTGCTCGGGAACTTCACCAGTCGCGCCATCGACGACTCCGAGTGGTGGGGCCTGACCTGGATCCAGGCGTACGACCTGACCAAGAACCGCAAGTACCTCGACATGGCGGTCACGATCGCCGAGTACGTCGAGGGCTACTGGGACCCGAGCTCGTGCGGCGGGGGCGTGTGGTGGGACGGGGAGCGCACCTACAAGAACGCCGTCACCAACGGCCTGTGGATCCGCCTCACCGCCGAGCTGCACAACCGCATGCCGGGTGACAAGCGCTGGCTCGGCCGTGCGAAGGAAGGGTGGACCTGGTTCACCGGCAGCGGCATGATCAACTCGGCCGGCCTCGTCAACGACGGCCTGCGCAGCAACTGCGAGAGCAACGGCGACACGGTCTGGAGCTACAACCAGGGCCTCGCGATCGGCGCCGGCCTGGAGCTCTACCGCGCGACCCGCGACCCGAAACTGCTGACCACGGTACGACGGTTGGCCGACGCGGCGATCGCTCCCGGCGGACTGGTGACCGACGGGGTGCTGACCGAGGCCTGCGATGTGCCCGGCCGCACGTGTGACGACAACGGCAAGCAGTTCAAGGGCATCTTCATGCGCTACTGGATGGATCTCGCCGACACCACGCGCGACCGTCGCTACACCGACTTCGTCGCACAGCAGGCCGCCACGGTCTGGAACAACGACCGCGACGCGTCCGACCGGCTCGGCGTGCGGTGGTCCGGCGCGACCCCGAACGTGTTCGACTGGCGTACCCAGGCCAGTGCGCTCAGCGCCCTGATCGCCGCTGCACCGGCCACGCCACCGACGCGGTCCTTGTCCGCGACGACCGATCCCGCCCTGCCCGTCGTGATGCCGGCGACCGGCAGTGGGACGCACGTGAAGGTCAAGGTCGACGTGCAGGCAACCGGCCCGGTCGGCGACCGGATCCAGGCCGTCGTGCAAGCGGCCGCTCCGTCCGGCTGGACGGTCACGCCGGCTCGTTCGACCGTGACGCTACGGACGCGCGGCAACGCGGAGCCGGTGCAGACCTCGGTCGAGCTCGACGTGACGATCCCCGCGGGGACGGCGGACGGGCTGCATTCGGTGACCGCGACGGTGACCTCCGGATCGCAGCTGTCGTACAGCACCCGCTCCGACATCCTGATCGCCCACACGGCCGACTTCGACACCGGTACGGCGGCCGAGACGCCGTGGCTGTGGGACGCGGACGGGTCGCAGAGCAACGGCGTCCAGAACCGGTTCGCCGACGGGCACTCGTACTTCGTCTACCGCTTCCCGTTCCCGTCCGACGCCGCGTCGGCATCCGTATCGTTGACAATCGACAATCAGTTCGTCATCCAGGTCAGCGGTGACGGGCAGAACTGGACCACGGTCGCGACCGAGACGACCCCGTACCACGACGGCGAGAACAAGGGCGTCCGGACCTTCGACCTGACGTCGCACCTCGGCGCCGACAAGGCCGGCTACGTACGGATCTCGGACTCGTTCCCCGACGACGGCTGGGGCGGCCGCGTCTACCACGTCACCGCGACGTACAACTGATTCAAACTGATTCGACTGCTTCAACTGAGGTAACGAGTCGCCAGCCGCGGGCTCTGGCCGCCGAACGCGGCCAGGTCCGCGGCGAACACGGTCTCCAGGAGGCTCACGTCCTCGACTCCTGGAGCCGTGACCGTCTCGCCGAGCTCGAGGCCCCGCAGGCTCGCCGTGACGACGTCCTCGGCGCTCATCCGCGGGATCGCGCTGAGGTCGAGCCCCTGACGCGTGTGGAACTCGGTGGCGACGACGCCGGGCAGCAGCGCCTGCACCCGGACGCCGGTGCCTTCCAGTTCGGCGCTCAGGGTCTGGGAGAAGGCCAGCAGGTCCGCGAGCGCGCCGGCGTACACGGCGCGTCGTGGCATCACACTGCTCGGCGCCGGTCCGCTGAACGCGATCATCCCGCCCACGTTGACGATCGACCCGCTGCCGCGCTGCTGCATCCCGCCGACCACGGCCCGGGTCAGCAGGGTGGGAGCCAGAACCTTGACCATGACGAGCTCGGCCGCCTTGTCCGCGGGCAGCTCGGCGAGCGGCATGTAGTGCGCGACGCCGGCGTTGTTCACCAGCAGGTCGACGGGTTCGGCGGCGGCCGGGCCGGCGACGGTCCGGATGCCGTCGAGGGTCGAGAGGTCGGCCGCCACCGCCGAGATCTTGACGTCCGGGTACGCCTCGACGAGCTGGTCGAGACGCCCGGTGTCGCGGCCGACGGCGATCAGGTCGTAGCCGTCGGCCGCGAGACGTTCGGCGAACGCCCGGCCGATACCGGAGGTGGCTCCGGTGACGAGAGCGAGCTTGCTCATGGCAACAGTCCTTTCAGTGGTCCCACCACCGAGGATCCGCGATCGCCACCGGTGCAACCAGGTCCCGCTGTCCCTGGGAGTGCCAGGACCAGGGACCGCTAGGCCGCGGGCCGGTCGCCGAGGCTCCGGCGCCGCAGTCCTGCGTCGAGGATCGCGGGGGTGTTGTAGTCCATGTCGAGGCGGCCGACGTCGGTGCCCGGCGGGACGATCTTGTCGATCTGGTCCAGCACGTCGTCGCCGAGGACGACGTCGGCGCCGGCCAGTGCGTCGTCGAGGTGCTCCATCGTGCGCGGCCCGATGATCGCGGACGTCACCGCCGGGTGCGCGATCGCGAACGCCATCGCCAGGTGGGTGAGCTTGAGCCCGGCGGCGTCGGCGACCGGCCCCAGCTGCTCGACGGCGTCGAGGCGGCGTTGGTCGGACATGTGCCGGAACATCGCCGTACGCCGCAGGTCCGAGGGTGCCCGCCCGGTCAGTTGGCCACCCGCGAGCGGGCTCCAGACCAGAGCGCCCATCCCGTACTTCTGCACCATCGGGAGCACCTCGCGCTCGATCCCGCGGTTCAGGATCGAGTACGGCGGCTGCTCGGTGCGGAACCGTTCGAGACCGCGGCGCTCGGCGACCCACTGGGCCTCGACGATCTCGCTCGCGGGCATGGTCGACGTACCGATCGCGCGGACCTTCCCGCTGCGGATCAGGTCGGTCAGCGCGGACAGCGTCTCCTCGACGTCGGTCTCCGGATCCGGCCGGTGCATCTGGAACAGGTCGATGTAGTCGGTCTGCAACCGGCGCAGCGAGTCCTCGACGGCGGTCATGATCCAGCGTCGCGAGTTGCCGCGCTGGTTGGGGTCGTCACCCATCGGCAGGTGCGACTTGGTGGCCAGGACGACGTGCTGGCGGCGGCCCTTGAGCGCCTCGCCGACGATCGTCTCGGACTCGCCGTGCGAGTACATGTCGGCGGTGTCGACGAAGTTGATCCCGGCGTCGAGCGCCGTGTGGATGATCCGGACCGACTCGTCGCGGTCGTCGTTGCCGACGGCACCGAACATCATGGCGCCGAGGGCGTACGGGCTGACCTTGATACCGGTCCGGCCGAGCGTGCGGTAATGCATGGTTGATCCTCCTTGGTCACCTCCACCTTGCTGCCGCCGGCGGGCGCGGAGAAGGCCCACCTCATCCACGGACAGGTCGTCCCTGGATACGGTTTTGCGTGTCGCGCATCATGGAACGTGTGACCGATCGTGACGGCCTGGCCGATTTCCTCCGCCGGCGCCGGGAGCTGCTGCACCCGGGCGACGTGGGCCTCCCGGACGGCGCGCGCCGCCGTACGCCGGGCCTGCGCCGCGAAGAGGTCGCCCAGCTCGCCGGGATGTCGACCGACTACTACTCGCGTCTCGAGCAGTCCCGCGGCGCGAACCCGTCGGAGCCGATCATCGCCGGCCTCGCCCGTGCGCTGCGCTGCGACCTGGACGAACGTGACCACCTGTACCACCTGGCCGGCTTCACCCCGCCGCTGCGCCGGGCGGGGCGGCACATCAGCCCCGGCCTGATCGGCCTCGTCGAACGTCTCGTCGACATCCCGGTCTTCATCGTGACCGACCTCGACGAGGTGCTCTGGCAGAACGCCCTCGCCGATGCCGTCATCGGCCGCTACCCGGGCACCGGTCTCGCCCGGAACCTGACCTGGCTCTGGTTCACCGACCCGGCCATCCGGCAGATCTTCCCCGCCGAGGACTGGGACGCGCACTCGGCCGCCCACGTCGCCGACCTGCGCGGCACCTACTCACGCCGGATGGGGGACCGCGACGTCATCGAGCTGGTCGACGCGCTCGTCGAGCGGAGCGCGGAGTTCCGCGCGCTGTGGGAGCTGCATGAGGTCGCTGTCCGCCGGTTGCCCCGCAAGCGGTTCCTGCACCCGGAGATCGGCGAGCTGGACCTGACCTGCGAGACGCTCCTGACACCTGCGGCCGACCTGCGAGTGCGAGCGTTCCTGCCGCTGGAAGGCACCGACGCCCGCGAGAAACTGGACCTCCTCCGCGTCATCGGCACCCAGTCCTTCGCCTAGCGCGGCCGAAGCCCGTCGACGAGCAGCCTGAGAAGGCGCTCCGCCTGCTCCCGTTGCTGATCAGGCGCCGCCGCGAACACGGCACCTGCCATGGCGGTGACGACATCGCCCGGCGGCACGTCCGACCGGAGCGTGCCCGCGGCCGCGCCGGCCTCCAGGAACGGCGCGACGGCTTCGGTCAACCGTGCCCGGGTGTCGGCTTGCGTGACGGCGCCGGACGCGACCACGGCACGCAGGCCGTCGCCCATCGCCCGCTTGGAATCGACGAAGTCGAGGTAGCGGTGCATCCAGGCGAGCAACGCCTCGTCTGCCGGTCCGGCAGCCGCCAGCCCGGGCGCGGTCTCGCACAGGCGGGTCAGCTCCTGGTGGTAGACCGCCGCGAGCAGCGCCTCGCGGGTCGGGAAGTGCCGGTACAGCGTCGCCACCCCGACCTGAGCCCGCGCCGCAACGCTGTCCAGCGACAGCCGCACCGGCGCGCCGGTCCGTGCCGCTATGGCGAGCTCGCCGAGTTCGTCGACGGCCGCCGTCACCACCTGCTCGCGCTTGCGCGCAGCATCCGCCCGCATAAGTGGAGAAACCTCCAGTTAGTGCTATCGTCGGTAAACGGAGAAAACTCCACTTACCCTACCTGGGGACACCGCTGATGACATCCCACCGACCGGGCGGCAGCGTCACGCTCGGGCAGCACGAGATCAGCCGCATCGGGTACGGCGCGATGCAGCTCGAGCACGTCGACACCGCCGCCGCGGGCGCGGTTCTGCGCCGCGCAACGGACCTAGGCATCAACCACCTGGACACCGCGTCGTTCTACGGGCACACCACGGTCAACGGGCACATCCGGACCGCCCTGAGCCCGTACCCGGACGACCTCGTGATCGTGAGCAAGGTCGGCGCGCGGCGGGTGGACGCGCCGGTCCCGCTGGCCCTGGCGCAACATCCGGACGACCTGCGCCGACAGGTCCACCTCGACCTCGAGTCGCTCGGTCTGGAGCAGGTGCCGGTGGTCAACCTCCGCCGGGCGGACCAGGGTCCGGGCCTCATCGCGGAGGGCGATCAGATCGTCCCGCTCGACGACCAGCTCGCCGAGTTGATCGCGCTGCGCAGTGAAGGACTGATCGGTGCGATCGGCCTCAGCAACGTCAGCGCCGAGCAGCTGGAACAGGCGCTGCCGGCCGGGATCGTCTGCGTCCAGAACGCCTACAGCGTGCTCGACCGCTCGTCCGAGGACCAGCTGAAGCTGTGCGCGGCCAACGGCATCGCGTGGATCCCGTACTTCCCGCTCGGCTCGGCCTTCGACCGTCTCCCGTCACCGACCGAGCACCCCGTCGTACAGAAGATCGCCGCCCGGCACGGCACGAGCGCCGCCGCGGTCTGCCTCGCATGGATCCTCGCGCACGACGACCACACCGCCCTGATCCCCGGCACCCGCAGCGTCGCCCACCTCGAGGACAACCTGCGCGCCGCCGACGTCCAGCTCGACGCCGACGCACTCCGCGAGCTCGACCAGCTGTCCTGAAACGGAAGAAGCCCACCCGGACGAACCGGGTGGGCTTCTTCGGAGTCACGACTCAGACGTCGTAGTACAGCTCGAACTCGTGCGGGTGCGGGCGGAGCTGGATCGGGGCGATCTCCTGCTCGCGCTTGAGGTCGATCCAGGTCTCGATCAGGTCCTCGGTGAAGACGTCGCCCTCGAGCAGGAAGGCGTGGTCGGCCTCGAGGGCGTCGATCACGGCCGGCAGCGAGGTCGGCACCTGGGCGATGCCCGCGTGCTCCTCCGGCGGCAGCTCGTACAGGTCCTTGTCGACCGGGTCGGCCGGCTCGATCTTGTTGCGGATGCCGTCCAGGCCGGCCAGCAGCTGGGCCGCGAAGGCCAGGTACGGGTTCGCCGACGGGTCGGGGCAGCGGAACTCGATCCGCTTCGCCTTCGGGTTCGACCCGGTGATCGGGATCCGGATGCAGGCCGAGCGGTTCCGGGACGAGTAGACCAGGTTGACCGGCGCCTCGAAGCCCGGCACCAGACGGTGGTACGAGTTCACGGTCGGGTTCGTGAAGGCCAGCAGCGACGGGGCGTGCTTCAGCAGACCGCCGATGTACCAGCGGGCGGTGTCGGACAGGCCGCCGTACCCGGACTCGTCGTAGAACAGCGGGTCGCCGTTGCTCCACAGCGACTGGTGGCAGTGCATACCGGAGCCGTTGTCACCGAAGATCGGCTTCGGCATGAAGGTCGCGGTCTTGCCGGCCTTCCACGCGGTGTTCTTGACGATGTACTTGAACTTCATCACGTCGTCGGCGGCCTTGAGCAGCTCGTCGAAGCGGAAGTTGATCTCCGCCTGGCCGGCGGTGCCGACCTCGTGGTGGGCGCGCTCGACGATCAGGCCGGACCGCTCCAGCGACAGCGTGATGTCGTCGCGCAGCTCGCCGAAGTGGTCGGTCGGCGCGACCGGGAAGTAGCCACCCTTGTAGCGGACCTTGTAGCCGCGGTTGCCGCCGTCCTCGACCCGGCCGGTGTTCCAGGCGCCGGCGATCGAGTCGATCGAGTAGTGCGCGGAGTTCGACTTGGTCTCGAACCGGACGTCGTCGAAGACGTAGAACTCGGCCTCCGGCGCGAAGAACGCGGTGTCCGCGATCCCGGTCGACTTCAGGTACTCCTGCGCCTTGCGGGCGATGTTGCGCGGGTCGCGGCTGTACGCCTCACCGGTCAGCGGGTCGTGCACGAAGAAGTTGATCACCAGCGTCTTCGCGGTGCGGAACTCGTCGATGTACGCGCTGGTCGGGTCCGGCAGCAGCTTCATGTCGGACTCGTGGATCTGCTGGAAACCGCGGACCGACGAACCGTCGAACGCCAGGCCGTCCTCGAAGACCTCGGGCCCGAACGACGACACCGGGACGGTGAAGTGCTGCATGATGCCCGGCAGGTCGCAGAACCGGACGTCGACGATCTCGACGCCCTCGTTCTTGACGTAGGCGAGCAGCTCCTCAGCGCTGGAAAACATACGTACTCCTAGGGTGGCTCAGAGATTGCATCTGAACGTAGGGCCCGCCGGTTTCTCCGTCGTGACCCTGATGTTTCGCGGATGTTACGCCCAGCGTGTCCGCGCTGACCCACTGGTGTACGGCGGTTACGCCCTGAGATGTCGCAGCCCGCCTGGGACCACTCACGACGTGTCCGTAGGCTAGACATCATGGCATCATCCGCGTCAGCCGCAACCGGACCCTCCGAAGAATTTCCCCAAGAAGAGGGGCGCAGTCCGGGTAGTCGGTTGGGCCTGCCCGAAGAGGGGCCGGGCTCGGTCGCGACCTGGGGCCGCCGGGTCCTCGCGCTGCTGATCGACTGGCTGATCGCGGGCCTGGTCACCTCGGTGATCATGGGCCGGCCGATGTGGGCCGGCGGCGGCGACTACAGCCTGATGCACTCGACGGTCTTCTTCGCGATGACCGCGATCCTGGTCGGGCTGGTCGGCGGCACGATCGGCCACCGGGCCTGCGGTCTGCGGGTCGCCAGCCTGAAGGGCAAGCAGGTCGGGCCGCTCGCCGCCGTGCTCAGGTCGTTCCTGATCGTCCTGCTGATCCCCGCGGTGATCTTCGACCGGGACCGCCGCGGCCTGCACGACCTGGCCGCGAAAACAGTCGTCGTCCTGCGTTAGCGCCGGGTCAGCAGCAACTGGACGTCGTCCAGGTAGCCGGTCCGGAAGCCCGCCTCGGAGTACGCGAGGTAGAACTCCCACATCCGCCGGAACGTGTCGTCGAAGCCGAGTGCCGCGATCGCCGGCCAGTGCTCGATGAACCGGTTCCGCCAGATCCGCAGGGTGCGCGCGTAGTCGGCGCCGAGATGCCGGATCACCTCGGCGCGCAGGCCGGTGTGCTGCGCGGTGACGTCCTCGATCACCTTGATCGACGGGATCAGCCCGCCGGGGAAGATGTACTTCTGCACCCAGGTGAACGTGTTCCGGGTGGCGAGCATCCGCTCGTGCGGCATCACGATCGCCTGCACGACGCCGACGCCGCCGGGCGCGAGCCGGCGCTCGATCGCGTCGAAGTACACCGGCCAGTACTTCTCGCCGACCGCCTCGATCATCTCCACGCTCAGCACGGCGTCGAACTCGCCGATCTGGTCGCGGTAGTCACGCAGCGCGACCTGCACCCGGTCGCCGACGCCCGCGTCGGCGATCCGGCGCTGCGCCAGCAACGCCTGCTGCGAGGCGATCGTGATCGCCGTCACCCAGGCGCCGCGCTGGGCCGCGCGGATCGCGAGGCTCGCCCAGCCGCAGCCGATGTCGAGCACCCGGGACCCGGACCGCACCCCGGCGGCGTCGAGGATCGCGTCGAGCTTGCGTAGTTGCGCGTCGGTCAGCTCGTCGTACGACGCGGTTGCCAGGTCGGACGCGGCGGCGTCGCCGAAGTACGCGGCGGAGTACGTCAGCGTCGGATCGAGGAACTCCGAGAACATCGCGTTGCTGAGGTCGTAGTGCCGGCTGATGTTCTCGCGGGCGCCGGCCCGGTCGTTGTCCTGCTCACCCGGCTGGGACTTGGTGACCAGCCAGCGCAGCGACTGCGCCCACTTCGGCAGCAGATGCCGGGTCTCCTCGTTGCTGAACCGCTCGGCGAACGGGACCAGCAGATCGGCCAGGTCGGTGCCCGGCTCCGGATCCCAGTCGCCGGCCAGGTACGCCTCGCCGAACCCGGATCCGGCGTCCTGCCCGAGCCGGTCCAGGAAGGCCGCCGTCCGGTGCACCCGCATGGACGGGCCGCCGAGACCGAACGAGCGGTTGCTGTCCAGATGGATCGTGGCCGGAAGATCCTTGGCGACCAGCCGGATAGCGGTTGCCGCGCCGTACCGACGGACCGGGTTCGAGCGCGGCCGCGCCAACGTCGGCCACGTCTCGGCCGCCGGCTCATGCACGGCATGCTGCGCTCGCGGCATCAGATCCGTCATTTCAGCTGTTCCCCTGTTATCCGTCCTGGTCGCACCCTAAGGGCAACCAGCCTCCCCACGGCGCATGTTCGAACAGATCAACTGTCCAGGGTGCCGCTTGGTTATCGTCCCCGCATCGCCTGGCGGGCGCCCTTCAGGCTGGTCGGGACCGGGCCCTTGGGCATCGGCACCTGCGGCCGGACCGCGTCCAGCGCCTTCAGCCGCTGCAGCAGGTCGGTGATCTCGGAAGGCTGCAGGACCGCCGGCAGCTTCATGACGTACTTGGTCAGCTTGCGGATGTCGATCTCGCCCTCGCCCTGACCGGCGACGATCTGGGTGACGGGCGCGCCGCCGGCAACCCGGTTGTGCTTCTTGGCCTCGGCCGCGAGCAGGTTCTTCACCCGGCTCGGCTGGCCCTCGCCGACCAGGATGATGCCCGGCCGGCCGACGACCCGGTGGACGATGTCGGAGTTCTTCGTGACCGCGACGGCGGGCGACACGTTCCAGCCGCGGCGCAGTGTCTGCAGCGCGGACGCGGCGGCACCGGCCTGGCCCTCGATCTGGCTGTACGCCGCCTTCTCCACCTTGCGGCCGAAGACGATGGTGGCGGCCAGGAACCCGAGCGCCACACCGAGCGGGATCCACACCAGCAGCGGCCCGACCAGGAACCCGCCGAGAACGGCCAGGGCGACGATGCCGAGGAAGATCCCGGCCAGCACCAGGCCGACCAGCGGCTCGGACTTCCTGGTCAGCTGATACGCCGACCGGATCTGCTTCAGCCGGCTGGTCTTCTCTTCGGGCGCGTCGTTCTTGGCCATCTCTACCTGTCCTGGTTGTTCATACGTGACTCAACGGCCTGACGGTACAACCGTCCGGCGCGGTACGAGGACCGTACCAGCGGACCGGACATGACTCCGGCGAATCCGATCTCCTGCGCCTCGGCGTCCAGCTCCACGAACTCCTCGGGCTTCACCCAGCGCTCGACCGGGTGATGCCGCACCGAGGGCCGCAGGTACTGCGTGATCGTGATGATCTCGCAGCCGGCCGCGTGCAGGTCCTTCAGCGCCTGGCTGACCTCGTCACGGGTTTCGCCCATGCCGAGGATCAGGTTCGACTTGGTGACCAGCCCGTAGTCGCGGGCCTGGGTGATGACGTCCAGCGAGCGCTCGTAGCGGAAACCGGGGCGGATCCGGCGGAAGATCCGCGGCACCGTCTCGACGTTGTGCGCGAACACCTCCGGGCGGGAGGAGAACACCTCGGCGAGCTGCTCGGGGACGGCGTTGAAGTCCGGCGCGAGCATCTCCACGCCGGTGCCCGGGTTCAGCTCGTGGATCTGGCGGATCGTCTCGGCGTACAGCCAGGCGCCGCCGTCGTCCAGGTCGTCGCGGGCGACGCCGGTCACGGTCGCGTACCGCAGGCCCATGGTGCGCACCGACTCGGCCACGCGGCGCGGCTCGTCGCGGTCCAGCGCCTCCGGCTTGCCGGTGTCGATCTGGCAGAAGTCACAGCGCCGGGTGCACTGGTCGCCGCCGATCAGGAAGGTCGCCTCGCGGTCCTCCCAGCACTCGAAGATGTTCGGGCAGCCGGCTTCCTGGCACACCGTGTGCAGCTGCTCGGACTTCACGAGCTTCTGCAGCGCCTGGTACTCCGGGCCCATCTTGGCGCGGGTCTTGATCCACTCGGGTTTGCGCTCGATCGGGGTCTCCGCGTTGCGCACCTCGAGCCTGAGCAGTTTCCGTCCTTCTGGGGCGATGGTCACGCCCTCCAGGGTACGCGTCCCCGCTCAGGGCCGTTCCACCCGTACGCTTCTGGGAATGTGGACACGTCCAGCGCCGACCGCGCGTGAGCAGCGGTACGACGTACTCCTGGGTCTCGGGATGGCGCTGGCGGGGCTGCTCGGCACCGAACTCGCCCGCGGCGCGGCGCCGCAGCACGTGGACCTCGGCATCGGCGGTGTGGAGCCGTACGTGCTGAGCGCGGCCGCGGCGTTGCCGCTGTGCTTCCGCCGCCGCTGGCCGATCCCGGTGCTGCTGCTGGTCGCGGTCCTGTTCGTGGTGAACGGCGAGCGCGCGGTGTTCGCGTTCGCGGGCAACCTGGTCACCCAGGCGACCATGTTCATGGCGATCTACGCCGCGGTCGCGTGGGCGCGGGACCGGCGGCTGATGAAGGCCGCGGTCGCGGTCGTGTTCATCGCGATGTTCGGCTGGCTCGGACTGAACTTCGTCCAGGCGCTGCGGAACAACGCGATCGACGGGCCGAACCACGCCCTGTTCTCGCCGTACGTCTCCAGCGTGATCATCACCGTCGCGCTGAACGTCCTGTACTTCTTCGGCGCGTACTTCTGGGGCCGCACGGCGTGGGCGACCGCCCGGCAGCGGTTCGAGCTCGAGCAGCAGGCGACCGAACTCGCGGCACAGCAGGAGGCGAACTCGCGGCGCGCGGTGATCGACGAGCGGCTGCGCATCTCGCGTGAGCTGCACGACGTCGTCGCGCACCACATCAGCAGCATCGGCATCCAGGCCGGCGGCGCGCGGCGGGTGATGGACACCGATCCGGAGGCCGCGAAGAAGGCACTGAACGTGATCGAGGAGTCCAGCCGGACCGCGGTGAACGAGATGCGCCAGCTGCTCGGCATGCTCCGCTCGGCGGACCCCGACATCGACGTCGGTGCGCCGGACCCGAAGGAGCCGCAGGCCGGCGCGGACCGGCTGCCGGCGCTGATCGCGGAGGCGAACAGCCTCGGCCTCGAGGTGGGGTTCCACCAGATCGGCGCCCCGGCCGAACTGCCGAAGACCGTCTCGGTGTCGGTCTACCGGATCGCCCAGGAAGCGCTCTCGAACGTCCGCAAGCACTCGACGGCCCGCAGCGCCCACCTCACACTGCGTTACCTCGGCGACGCGGTCGAGCTCGAGGTGATCGACGACGGCCGCCCGAAGCACGCGCCGGTCGGCAGCCGCCTCGGGCACGTCGGGATCCGGGAGCGGGTCGGGCTGCTCGGCGGCGAGAGCGAGATCGGCCCGCGGCCCGTGGGAGGATTCCGGGTCCGGGTCCGGATCCCGCTGAACAACAACCCGATGGGAGTACCGAGTGAGTGACCCGATGCGGGTGCTGCTGGTGGACGACCAGGACCTGGTGCGTGCCGGGTTCCGGATGATCCTGTCCGTCGAGCCCGACATCGAGGTGGTCGGCGAGGCGTCCGACGGCGAGAAGGCGATCGACCTGGCGCTCGCGCTGCGGCCCGACGTCGTCCTGATGGACGTCCAGATGCCCGGGATGGACGGGATCACCGCGACCCAGCGGATCGTCGCGGAGGACGCCGGGAAGGTCGTGATCCTCACCACGTTCGACCGCGACGACTACCTGTTCGAGTCGCTCGGTGCCGGGGCGAGCGGCTTCCTGCTGAAGAACACCGCGCCCGAGGACCTGGTCGAGGCGATCCAGATCGTGCACTCCGGCCACGCGCTGCTGGCGCCGGAGGTGACCCGGCGGGTGATCAAGCGGTTCACCGGCGGGGGAGAGCGGGTGTACCGGCCGGACCTGCTCGCGGAGCTCACCGAGCGGGAGCGCGAGGTGCTCGGGCTGATCGCCCGCGGCCTGACCAACACCGAGATCGCCGCCCAGCTGTACGTCGGGGAGGCGACGGTCAAGACGCACGTCTCCCGCGTGCTGCTGAAACTCGGCCTGCGCGACCGGGTCCAGGCAGTCGTGTTCGCGTACGAATGTGGTCTCGTGACCCCTGGCGACGACACCTCCGCCTGATCCACCCGGCTCCACCTGGCGGATGAGGCTGGTGATCACCCTCACGGGCGACGTGCCGGCACGCCGGTCCTGACTAGCTTTGGCAACGTTGGATCTTCGGGCTAGCTGATGGGAACGGTGACACATGCTCAGGGTGGAGGGGCTCACCCGGCGGTTCGGTGATCATCTGGCGCTGGACGACGTGACCTTCGACGTCGTACCGGGACGGATGACCGGGTTCGTCGGGGCCAACGGGGCCGGGAAGACGACGACGATGCGGATCATCCTCGGCGTCCTGGCCGCGACGGCCGGCGAGGTGCGGTGGCAGGGCGAGCCGCTGACGCAGGACGTACGCCGGGACTTCGGCTACATGCCCGAGGAACGCGGGCTGTACCCGAAGATGAAGATCCGCGACCAACTGGTGTTCTTCGGCCGGCTGCACGGGCTCGACACGGACCGCGCCGCCGAGCGCACCGACAAGATCCTCGGCCGGCTCGGGCTGGCCGAGCGCGCGTCCGACGTACTGGAGACGCTGTCGCTGGGCAACCAGCAGCGCGTGCAGATCGCCGCGGCGCTGGTGCACGAGCCGATCGCGCTGGTACTGGACGAGCCGTTCAGCGGCCTCGACCCGCTCGCCGTCGACGCGATGGTCGACCTGCTCCGCGAGGAGGTCACGCCCGAGGTACCGGTGCTGTTCTCCAGCCACCAGCTGGACCTCGTCGAGCGGCTGTGCGACGACCTCGTCGTCCTGTCCCGCGGCAAGGTCGTTGCCGCGGGCGCCGTGTCCGACCTGGCGGCCGGGCCCACGACGACGTACCGCCTGGTGGTCGACGGCGACGCCGGGTGGCTGCGCGACATGGCGGGCATCGAGGTACGCGACGTGGCCGGCGGTACGGCGCTGTTCGACGTACTCGACGGTGCCGTCCCCGACGGTGCTGTGGAGCAGCGGATTCTGCACGAGGCGCTCAGTCGTGGACCGGTCCGTGAGTTCGGGCCGGAGCGGGTGGCGCTC
The DNA here is from genome assembly GCF_040610805.1 of Kribbella sp. NPDC003557. Taxonomy (NCBI): domain Bacteria; kingdom Bacillati; phylum Actinomycetota; class Actinomycetes; order Propionibacteriales; family Kribbellaceae; genus Kribbella; species Kribbella sp. NPDC003557. The sequence goes on along the minus strand of NZ_JBEXMY010000010.1, from coordinate 54,996 downwards.
AGCGACGTCTTCCGGGAGGCGACCCGATGAACTCGTTGGACAGGCCCTGGGTGCTGATCGCCGAGCGCGAGATCACCACGAAGCTGCGGGACAAGACGTTCATCGGCTCGACGCTGGTGATGCTGCTGATCGTGGTCGCGGCGGTGTTCATCCCCGCCCTGCTCGCGGGCAAGGGCGGCCCGGACAAAATTGCGGTCATCGACGATTCGGGCGTCAGGGTGGTCCAGCAGGCCTCGACCACCGAAGGTGGCGACGGCTTCGAGGCAACCCGCGTGGCCGACCGCCCCGCAGCGGAGAAGGCCGTCACCGAAGGCGATGTGAAGGCGGCGCTGTTGCCGGGCACCGACGGGTACGTCGTCCTCGGCAAGGACCGCGTCGACTCGAGCCTGGAAGGTGCGTTGCGCGAGGCGGCCGCCGCGGTCGGGACGGAGGCGAACGCCGCGAAGGCTGGCCTGAGCCCGGCGGAGCTGCACGCGGGCACGAAGGTCTCGCTGGAGCTGCTGAAACCCGGGCCGTTGCCGGACATCGTCTCGGACTTCGTGAACATCGGTCTGGCGCTGGTCTTCTACATGACCGCGCTCGGCTTCGGGATGATGATCGCGCAGAGCGTCGTCCAGGAGAAGGAGAGCCGGGTCGTCGAGATCCTCGCCGCCGCGGTGCCGATCCGGTCGCTGCTGTGGGGCAAGGTGCTCGGCAACACGGTGCTCGCGCTGTCCCAGATCGTGCTGATCGCGGGTGTTTCCCTGATCGGGCTGCTGGCCACGGACCAGGCGGACATCCTCGAGGTGGTCGCGCCGGTCGCCGGGTGGTTCGTGGTGTTCTTCGTGCTCGGGTTCGTCGCGCTGGCCGGGCTGTGGGCGGTGGCCGGTTCCTTGGCGACGCGGCAGGAGGACCTCGGGTCGACCACGCTGCCGGGGCAGATGATCCTGATGATCCCGTTCTTCTTCTCGGTGTTCGCGGGCTCGTCGGCCAAGACCGTGGCGTCGTTCATCCCGATCGCGTCGTCGATGTCGATGCCCGGCCGGATGCTCACCGAGGACGTGCCGATCTGGCAGCCGCTGGTCGCGATCGCGCTGCTGCTGGTCGCCACGGTGCTGATCGTCCGGGTGGGGGCGCGGCTGTACGAGCGCACGCTGCTGCAGACCGGACGTCGTCTCGGGTACCGCGAGGCGCTGGCGCTCAAAACTTCGTAGCTAATCGTCACGACCGGGTCCGGCGTTACAGGTCCGGGCCCGGCTGTGACGAAACCGCAATGTTGGGTCGCTGTGAGCTGTGCGTAGACCTCGACTACGGTCTCAACGCATGAACGTCGAGCTGCGCCACCTGCGAGTGGTTGTCCTGGTGGCCGAAGCGGGGTCCGTCGGACGGGCCGCCCGCTGGCTCAAGGTCAGCCAGCCGAGCCTGACCGCGCAGCTGAAACGGATCGAGGCGGCGTTCGGCGGCGAGCTGTTCGAACGCTCCCGTACCGGCGTCACGCCCACCCCGCTGGGCCGGTACGCCGTCGATCGCGCCCGCGCCATCCTGGTCGACGTCGACCACCTCTCGGCGACGGTGTCCGCGATGACCGCGGTCGAGTCGTCGGCTGTCCGGCTCGGCGGATTCCCGACCGCGCCGATGTCCGGGATCGCCTCCCGGCTCCGCTCGCACTGCGAGATCGAACAGGTCAGCATCGAGGTCGAGTGGTCCACGAGCGTGCTGCTGCAGCAGCTCGAGAGCGGGCGGCTGGACTTCGCGCTGCTGCGCGAGTTCCCCGGCTTCGAGCTGCGGCTGCCGGCCGGCGTCGAGGCCACCACGGTCGTCGAGTCGGAATCGGCGTACGTCGCTCTGTCGGCCGACCACCCGGTGGCGTGCCGCACGCGCGGCGAGATCGAACTCGCCGCGCTCCGCGACGAGGAATGGATCGGCGAACCGCCGGACGACAGCGGCTTCCACGTCCTCTTCCGCGCGGCGTGCGAGGCGGCCGGTTTCCAGCCACGCGTCGAGCATCACTCGGTCGACACGTCGGTACTGATGGGCTTCGTGACGAGCGGTCAGGGCGTCGCGCTGATCTCACCCACGTCGTACCGCATGCTCTCGTCCGAGGTCACCACCCGAACCCTCGCCGGCGACCCGATCCACCGCAAACTGGTGCTCGCCTGGAGCACGGACTCCCCCCGAGCCCAAATGTCCAACGACGTCCTCCAAATGGCCACCGCCGCCTACGACGAGGCCATCACAGAACACGCCCGCCGAGACCAACATCAAGAACGGATGCACGTCGCCTGAGCCGATTGTGCAGGCGGGCGGAGACTAGCGCCCGGCGCAGGTGGGTAGGCCCCGGGGCGTACGACGAGCACACGTACTTGGAGCGTCGGGTGTCCGGCTCCGGCGGATGTGCGACCGGGGCACCGAGGCGAGCGACTGACCTGCTCCGCGGTACATCGAGGAGGCCTGAGAAGGACAGTGGCGTACGACAAGCAGACGCGCTTGGGAGCGAAGCACCAGCAGCGCGCGTGCGTCGTGTGTCCCGCCGCGTGAGTAGCCGGCGCCTGCGCCTGGCCTGCTCTGCGGCAGGTCGTGGCCGACCGACGACGACCGCGGTTTACGGCGAGCACGCGCCCTGGGAGCGAACACCAGGGCGATGTACCTCGGGTGTCCCGCTCCGGCGAAAGACACCGGGACGCGCGACTGAACCGGTCTGCGGCAGGTAGTGGGCGGAGCGAGTACGACTATGGCGTACGACGAGTAGGCGCACATGGAGCGTGCCGCAGCGGCGCACGTACGTCGTGTGTCCCGGCGGGCAGGTAGTAACTGGAGCGGACGGATGGCACGCGCTCCACGGCAGGTGCAGGGGCAGACTGAGTACGACTGCGGCGTAGGAGGAGCACGTGCGCTGAGAGTGAACATCAGCGGTACACGTACGTCGTGTGTCCCGCCGGGCAGGTAGTACTGGAGCGGACGGATGGCCCGCGCTCCACGGCAGGTGCAGGGGCAGACTGAATGCGACTGCGGCGAACGAGGAGCGCGTGCGCTGGGAGTGAACACCAGCGCACGCGCTCGTCGGGGCTGGCTAAGCGGGCCTCACTACCGGGTTCTCGAAGGCGAGGTGGAATTCGCCGGTGTCCTCCGGGTCCTCCATCCGCTCCCGGTACTGAGCCCCCATCTGCTCCTCAGATCCGACCCGGGGAGCCGCAACGCGCTCCGCCTTCTTCTCCTCCATAGCCTCGTCCCCTTGCGGCCGAGCCTGTTCAGCCGGCGCAGGCGCTTCAGGCTTGGCCTGCTGGACCGGCGCAGGTGCCGGAGACGCCGTCTCCATCGGCTGAGTCTCGTCAAACGACGGGGTTGCCTGGGAGGTCGTTCCCATCGGCTGGGTCTCGTCGACGGAAGGCGGCGCTGCCGACTGGGCCTCGGCAGGCTTGGCGGCAGCCGGCTCGGTCTGCTGCACCGGTGCGGCTGCCGGGGGAGTGGACTGAGCCTGGCCAATCAGCGGGGCTGGTGCCGGCTTGGGTTCTGCCAGCTGAGCCTCGTCTGGCTTGGCCTCGTCGGGCTTGGCCGCGACAGGCTCGGTCTGCTGGGCCGGCGCGGCCGCCTGAGGCGCCGTCTCCATCGGCTGGGTCTCGTCGACCGACGGGGCCGCCGCAGAAGCGTCGTCTGCGGGCTGAGCCTGGCCAGCTGACGGGGCTGCCTGGGAAGCGGCGCCTGCTGACTGAGTCTGGCTAACTGGCGGGGCGACCGCCGGCGCGGTTTCCATCGGCTGGGTCTCGTCGACCGACGGGGCTGCCGAAGAGGCGGGGTCTGCGGGCTGGGTCTGGCCAGCTGACGGGGCTGCCTGGGAAGCGGCGCCTGCTGACTGAGTCTGGTTAACGGGCGGGGCTGCCGCCGGCCTGGCTTCTGCTGACGGGGTCTCGTCAGGCTGAGCATCGACCGGCTGCGTCTGCTCGACCGGCGCGGCTACCGGGGGAGCTGCGTCCATCGGCTGAGTCTCCTCGACCGACGGGGCTGCCGACTCGGCTTCAGTCGGCCGGGCCTCGTCGGGCTGACTAGCCACGGCCGCGCCAGACTCGACAACCTGCGCGCCCGGCTCCGAAGCAGCGGCGTCATCCTCGGCTGCCGGCGCCTGGGCGACCACCGTCTCGTCGCCGGGGTAGTTGCTCTCGGCATCTGCCTCCGGGAACTGCCGGGTGTGCTCAGCCTCCTCCGCAGCACCGACCGGGAACTGCCGCGTCTGCTCGTCAGCCTGGTTCCTCGGCTGCACCGGCGCGGGCTCGTCGAACAGGTCGTCGTACCGCGAGTGGCTCTCGTACGCGACCGGCGCCGGATAGGTGCCCCCGGCAACCGGATACACCGCGGCGGCGTCCGCCTCCTGCTGCGCCTGCGCGGCTTCCTGCTCGCGCTGCAGCCGCTCGACGTCGGCCCGCTCCCGCCTCCGCCGCTGGGCGCTGTGAACGATCAGCTGGATCGCGTACACCAGCGAGATCACCCCGAGGATCGGCACCACGCCGTTGAGCGTGTACTGCTTCGACCCGTCGATCATCCCCTGGGTGACTCCGGGGACGTCGTTCAGGAAGTTCGTGGTCCGGTTCGGGATCCAGAGCCAGCAGTAGACCAGGGTGCCGAAGGCGACGAACGCCCCCAGCGCGCCGGCGCCGGAGAAGTACGACACCACGGCCCAGAAGATCAGCGCGCCGATGCCGTAGGCAAGCGCCATCCCCTTCGCGTTCAGCTCGATACCACCCGGGGCCGCGAGGACTCCGAACACGGCCGGACCGGCCAGAGCAACCGCTACCCCGAGCAAGAACCCAAGAAATTTGGACACACCCCCAAGGTAGCGACGAACTGCCGTCACGCCCTGCAGACACTTCGGCGGTTGCCTAGGCTGTCCCGGTGGACCGCACACCGAACATCCTGGTCGTCCTGTCCGACGAGCACACTGCCTCGGCAGCCGGCTGGGCGGGCCATCCACACGTCCGCACACCGCATCTGGATCGCCTGGCCGCACAGGGCGTTTCGTTCGACCGTGCGTACACGAACAGCCCCATGTGCGTCCCGTCCCGGCTCTCACTCCTGTCGGGTCAGTACGTGCACCAGACCGACGCTTGGGACAACGGTGTCATTCCAGGCCCGTCGTACCGCACCTGGGCCCACCACTTGCGCGAAGCGGGCTACAGCTCCGTCATTGCGGGCCGGACCCACTTCAACGGCCCAGATCGCCTACTGGGCTTCAACCGCCGCCTCACCGACGACCTGGACTTCTGGCTGGACCACAGCGGCCGCCCACCCCGTCGTACGGCCGACTGGCGACGCCCCAGCAACTCTCACGTCACGGAACAGGGCCCTGGCGACCACGTCCACACCCAGCACGACGTAGCCGCGACAGACGCAGCCGTGGAGTTCCTGCGCGACCCGGGCGAGGACCCGTTCCTGCTGTACGTCGGCTACATGCACCCGCACTTCCCGTTGGTCGCACCACCGGAGTTCCGCGCGCTGTACGACCCCGCAGATGTCGAGCTACCCGTAGTAGCAGACGACCAGCACCCGGTGATCTCGCTGCTACGGCACGGCTTCCGCAACGACGAGCCGCTCACAGAGGAGCAGGTCCGGGAGGCGACGGTCTGCTACTGGGCCCTGATCAGTCACCTCGACCATCAGATCGGTCGGCTGCTGGCCGCAGTACCGGACGACACGGTGGTCATCTACACGAGCGACCACGGTGAGATGGCCGGCCACCACGGCATCTGGCAGAAGCAGTGCTTCTATGAGCCCGCGGTACGCATCCCACTGCTGCTACGCCACCCGGCACTCCCGCAGCGCCGTACCGACGCCCACGTCAGCCTCGTCGACCTACTACCTACCCTCCGGGACATTGCTGGCCTAGCGCCCGACCCTGCCCTACCGGGCCGTTCCCTGCTCGACCCGACAGACCGCCCGGTGCTCTCGGAGTACCACGCGCAAGGCATGGTCGACGGCGGCTTCATGCTGAAGTCAGGGCCGTGGAAGTACTGCTACTACGGGCCAGAACACGCCCCGCAGGTCTTCAACGTCGAAGACGACCCGCAGGAGCTCCACGACCTGTCCGGTGAGACGGCTCTGGTGCAGCGACTGGATGCTGAGCTGAGATTGCTGCTGGACCCAGACGCGACCGACGCCCGAGCGAAGGCGGACCAGGCCGCGCGTCTCTCGAGAGGATGAGCTGTTGCCCGCTCCGAACATTCTGCTGATCGTTTCCGACGACCACGGGTACGCCGACCGCGGCGGCCTCGGCGTACACCCGGACGTCCGTACACCGGCGCTGGACAGGCTGGCCGCCGAGGGCGTGACCTGCACCGACGCGTACGTGACGGCGCCGATCTGCAGTCCGTCGCGGGCGTCGATCATCTCCGGGCGGTACCAGCAGCGGTGGGGCGGCCAATGGTTCGACTCGGCCGAGTTCCCGCCCGACGACGTACCGACGCTGGCGGAGATCCTGCGCGACCAGGGCTACCGGACCGGCTACTTCGGCAAGGTGCACTACGGCAAAGAAGACGTGGGGGACAGGGCATGCCCGCCGCACCACGGGTTCGAGGAGACGCTGTACGGGCTGGCGGGACAGTCCTTCGGCCGGCTCAACTACCTGCACCACTCCGACGACGCGGTTGAGTCGTACGGTCAGCCCGCCGCGCACCACATGGCCGTGCAGCCGCTGCTGTCGGGGGACGAGCCGGTCGAGCACGAGGGCTTCCTGACGGCGGAGTTCGGTCGACGGGCAACGGAGTTCATGAGCGCGGACGACGAGCGGCCGTACTTCTGCATGGTCGCGTTCAACGCCGTCCACAACTTCTGCTGGCAGCTCCCGGAGTCCGAACTGGAAGCGCGCGGGCTCCCGGCCTTCCGTGACTGGTCACCGGACGCCGACGGCCCGTTCATGGAGTGGTACGACGACGTGATCGTGCCGAACCTGCCGCACGGGCGCGAGTACTACCTCGCCCAGTTGGAGCTGATGGACGCAGAGATCGGGCGGCTGCTCGACGTGGCGGGCGACGACACGATCGTCGTGTACGTCACCGACAACGGCGGCTCGACCTGCAACTTCGGCGACAACGCCCCGCTGCGCGGGACGAAGTACACGCTCTGGGACGGCGGCATCCGCATCCCGATGCTGTGGCGCTGGCCCGGTCAGCTGCCGGCCGGTCGTCGTACAGACGCACTGGTCAGCACGATGGACCTGGTCCCGACACTGGCCGCAGCGGCCGGTGCGTCAGTGGAGGACGCAGACGGTCTAGACATCCTGCCCGTGCTGACGGGGTCTGCCTCCGTCGCGCACGAGAACCTGCACTGGGACTGCGGCTTCCAGTGGGCGGTCCGGTCGGGAGACTGGAAGCTCAGCTGGGTTGCGGACGACGCGAACACCAGACATCTGCGTGACTACGAACACGCACCCATGGGGGAGGGCTGGTTCCTGGCCAACCTGGCCGAGGACATCGGCGAGCAGACGAACCAGCTGTCAGCTGAGCCGGACATCGCTGCCCAGTTGCGTTCGCTGCACGCCGGCTGGCGTGCGGAGGTCGGTCTGGAGCCTCAGACGGTCAGCCCGTAGGTGATCGCGGTCGGCGGCTCCTCGTGATGGTCGATATCCGGGCTGCGCTCGTACTCGTTCCAGGCGAGGAGCTCGTCGAGGTGGCGGCGTACCGGAACGAGGACCTCGGCAATCGTCACCTCGCGACCGAGCTCCTTGGACAACGTCGTCACGTCGGCGTCCGAGATGCCGCACGGGACGATCCGGTCGAACCACGCCAGGTCGTTGTTGCAGTTCAGCGCGAAGCCGTGCATGGTCACGCCCTGTGCGACCCGGATGCCGATCGCGGCGATCTTGCGCTCCCGGCCGCGGTCGTCGGCCGCGACCCAGACCCCGCTGCGGCCCTTGACGCGGCCGGTCTTCACGCCGAGCTCGGCACAGACGGCGATCAGGGCCTCCTCGAGCCGCCGCACGTAGTCGACGACGTACACGTGTGAGGCGAGCTTCACGATCGGATACCCGACCAGCTGCCCCGGTCCGTGCCAGGTGATCTTGCCGCCACGGTCGACGTCCACCACCGGCGTACCGTCCATCGGCCGCTCATGCGGCTCGGTGCGCTTGCCCGCGGTGTAGACCGGCGGGTGCTCCAGCAGGATCACCGTGTCCGAGCCGGTGCCTTCGGCAACCTCCCCGTGCAGGCGTCGCTGCTCGGCCCATGCGGACTCGTAGTCCACCGCGTCGGCACCGAAACCAGCTTCCACGTACCTGATAGCCCTCACGCCTTCGAGTGTAGGTGCCGCCCATCAGGGCCTGCGCCCTGGGCTGTGGATAACTTCGACGGGCGGGGGCGCGGTCGGTGCATCCTCTTGGACATGGACCTCGCAGACCTCACCGGTTACAGCCTGCGCCGGCAGCTCGGGTCCGGATCGTCGGGCACCGTCTGGCAGGTCCGGGACCGCGCCACCGGCCGCAACGCCGTGCTGAAACACATCCCGCTCACCGCGTGTCCCGACCGGCGAAGACTCCGCGAAGACCTCAGCATGCTCGCCCGGATCCGCCACCCGCACATCGCCCGCCTCGTCGAGTACCGCGAGACCGACACCGGCTGGATCCTGATCACCCAACACCTCGCCGCCGGCTCCCTAGCCGCACTCCTCACCCGCCGCGGCCCTCTCACCTACGGCGAGCTTGTCACCCTCCTAGCCCCGCTGGCCGATGCCCTGGCCCACCTCCACACCTCCGGCCTCACCCACGGCGCCATCCACCCCCACAACGTCCTCTTCGACGCCGACGGCCGCCCAGTCTTCACCGACGCCACCCTCCACCCAGCGCCTGCCCCCACCGACCTACAAGCCCTAGCCACCCTCACCCACCACGCCGCCGCCGACCCCAGCCCGTTCCCCGCCCCCCTCTTCACCAACCCACCCATCCAAACCCTGGCGCACCACCTCCTACGCCTAACCCAAGCCCTCCCCATAGACCTAGCCCCACCCAAACCCACCGACCCCCTCACCCCCACACCCACTGCCCCCTCACCACACGCCTCACCAACCACCCCCACCATGCCCGCACCCCCCAGCCCAGCCACGTCACCCATAGCCCGCGACCTCCCCCCAGACCGCCCCGCCGGATGGTTCCCCGCTCCCAGCATCCAGTTGCCGCCCCACCCGCCCCTTTCCGCGGCCCGTCCATCCTCAAACCCGAACCCCGCCCAACCTGCCGAGCCCTCAACACCTCCCACCGCCCGCAACACCCTCCTGCCACCCAACCCCAACCCACCAACTCACGAGCCCACGCACACCCCGACGCGAACCGGCCCCGCGCCAACGACTCCCGCGCCAACGACTCCCGCGCCAACGACTCCCGCGCCAGGGAGCCCTGCGCCAACGAGCCTCGCGCCAACGAGCCTCGCGCCAAGGAACCCCGCGCCATCAACTCCGGCGCCAGCCAACCCCGCGCCGACGACGCCGGCGCCGCCGCTGGGTCCCGCGTTAGACAGCTCCACGCTCGACAGCTCCGCGATGCCGGGCTACGTGCCGTCTGGCCGCGACTACCCATGTGTCCCAAGGCCAGCCATCGTCAGCCGGTTCGGCCTCGTTCCGCCCAGCTCCGGCTCCGCGCCTACTGATCCCGCGCCTACTGATCCCGCGCCTACTGATCCCGCGCCTACTGATCCCGCGCCTACTGATCCCGCGCCTACTGATCCCGCGCAGACCGATCCCGCGCAGACTGGCCCCGCGCCGACTGACCCCGAGCCAACCAAGGCGGCGTTCCAGGACCTGCAGTTCACAGGTGCGACCGAGATCCCCGGAGGTCAGCCAACCGGTGACTTCGGGCGCCCCGGCAATCAAGCTGCGACGTCGAACGGACCGACGGACGATGACGACCCACCGTTCGTCTCCCGCGCACCACTCGCTCCACCGCCGGCCGACTCACCCACCGCACCACCGACCCAACAAGGCCGACCGCAACCCGCCGTACCGTCCGCCAAGGCGCCCTCAAAGCGCACCCGCCCCACCCGCCGCAACAAATCCCGCCGCGTCCCCAACCTCCGCCGCCACGGATCAGCCCGCCTACCGCCAATCCCCTCCCTGAGCAGGCTCGAACCACCCGCACCCAGCCGCCCCTCGCCTCCGACGTTCGACCAGCCTTCATCGCCGACGTCAAACCAATCCACACCTATGACGCCGAGCCAACGCGCACTTGTGACGCCGAGCCAACCCGCACCTGTGACGCCGAACCAAACCTCACCTTCGGCGCCGAATCAACGCTGGCCACGGACCCTGAGCCAGCTCTCGCCTCCTGCACTTCGCCGTTCATCACTCCCTGCGCCCCGACGACTGTCACGCTTGTGGAGCCGCCCTCTCTCCCTCACAGAGTCGCGCCCTCTCTTACTCACCGAGTCGCGCGGTCAGTCACCAACCGAGGTGCGCCGTGTCTCACGTTCCGGGATCCGCAGTCCGTCCCGACCTGTACGCCGGCGACTTTCACGCACGACGCTCCGCGGTCTCTCGCGCCGCGCACCCCGCGGTGATTCACACGCCGCGCCCCAGGGCGAGTCACGCCCCGCGCTCCCGGATCTCTCACGCGCGAGGCTCCGCGGCCCCTCGCGCGCTACGCTCCGCGGTCTCTTGCGGATCCGTCGAACCGGGCGCCCCGCACCCCGCCGATTCCCGCGGATCGGGGTACGGCTACCCCCGCATCCGGCGTACGGGATCCTCGGCGCGGCCGCCCTCGGTGCCGTCGTCGTGCTTGTCATCGGAATCGCGACACTCCGTACGATCGACGCACCACCAGCTGCTCAGCCAGTCCGCACGCAATTGCAGCCCACCTCGCCGCAGACGGCCGGATCGCCGGCTGCTTCGCCGATCCGCCGGTCCGAACCAACCGCCACGTCCACCACGCCGGCACGTCCAGCGGCCACGTCTCCGCCGAGTGGGCACCCACCGACTTCGCATCCGTCGACGTCACCAACGACTGCTCCGACGACAGGACCGCCGGTGCGGTCGACTCTTGGCGTTCCGGCGGCTTCTGTGCGTCCCGAGACGTCGCCAGGTACGACTCGGAGCACAGCTGCGGCGTCGCCGTCGGAATCCACGACCGCGGCAGCAGACGTGGTTGCCTGGAAACGAATGCTGGAAGCACTCGACGCCCAACGCGCCGAGGCCTTCTGGACCCTCGATCTCGAGGCACTCGATCGGGTCTACGTTCCGGGCAGCCAGCCCTGGCTTAGCGACCGCGCGCTTCTCAGCGAGTACCTCAAGCGCAACGTGCGCGTCGAAGGCCTTCAGATCACGATCGACAGCATTGCGATCACGCGTCGCACTTCAACCACCGTCACCCTCAAAGCCATCGACCACCTCGCGGCCGGCCAGGTAATCGACGGCAATGGCACCAAAACTCCACTCCCACGGGGTGTGCCCACGACGAGGCTGATCACACTGATCCCATCACCACGCCGGCCAGCCCAACAAAGCCCGGTGCCCTCACGCAGCTCCGACCGCCAACCAAGCTCCGGTTGGCGAATCGGCACGATCACCCAGCCCTGACCCCGACCGCTCAGCGAACGACGGTGGCAGGTCACCGGCACGCCCGGCGCACGCTCGGCCGCGAATTCCGCCGGTCGCGCTCCGCTGTGGGGCTCAGGTTTGAGCTGAGGCTCGGGGCCTTGATCCGGACGTGGGTCCGGGCTCGGCCTGGGATTTGTCTGGCCGGGGCTCGGACTGGACATGGACCTGGATCCGGCTCGGGCATGGACCCGCTCAGGCAAGGACCCGCTTAGGCATGGACCTGGCTCGGCATGGACCCGGCTCGGGCCTTGATCCGGACGTGGGTCTGGCTCGGCGTGGGATTTGTCTGGCTGGGGCTCGGACTGGACATGGACCTGGCTCGGGCGTGGACCTGGCTCGGGCGTGGACCTGGCTCGGGAGTGGACCTGGCTCGGGCGTGGACCTGGCTCGGGCGTGGACCTGGCTCGGGCGTGGACCTGGCTCGGGCGTGGACCTGGCTCGGGCGTGGACCTGGCTCGGGCATGGACAGGCTCGGGCATGGACAGGCTCGGGCTCAGCTCCGACTCGGCCTGGGCTTGGACCCGGCTTGGACCTGGCTCCGACTCGGGTTGGGCTCTGATTGCGAGGGGGCGGTTCTGAGGGTGGGCCAGAGGGTGGGGGATTAGAAGGGTGGGGGATCGGACGGCTGGTGGGCTGTGGGTCGGGCGGTTTGGGGGTGGGGGGACGAGGGGTGACCGGATGGGGGATGGTCGGTTGGGTGTGGGGGTTGCCGTGGTGCGATGGGGCCCCGGGCGGGTGGGACTGTGGTGTAGCGGTGGCCGGTGGGGGTTGTGAGGGTGACTGAGCCGTCGGGGTGGGGTGTGGTGGTCCAGCCCCAGGCGGGGGTGTCTTTGATGACGTGGTGGTAGTCGCAGTACGGGACCAGGCCCGCGAGGTGGGTCTGGCCGGATTGTGCGAAGGGGGTTGCGTGGTCGCGGTGGCATTCGCGGGACGTGCGGTTGCAGCCTGGCCAGGCGCAGACGGGGTGGCGGGCGAGGAGGGTTTCGGTGACGAGTACGCCGGGGTCGTGGCGGGTGGTCGCGGCTTCTAGGACTGTGCCGTTGGTGGGGTCGGTGAGGAGTCTGCGCCAGGTGCCGTTGGTGGCGATGCGGCGGGCCATGTCGGCGGGGATGGGGCCGTAGCCGGTGAGTTCGCAGGGGTCGTCGTCCATGCCGAGGAGCGTGGTGATGGGGACGAGGACCTCGATGTGCGGGCGTCTGCGGTGCTGGTCGGGCAGGCGGCGGCCGAGCCAGTCGAGACCGTTGTGCAGCATGTGTTCGAACAGGTCACACACGGCGTCCGCGCGCCGCTGTTCCGCGGTCCGCTTCGGCTCTGCGGCTCGCTCGCGTACAGCCGGCGCCTGGGCGTCAGGCTCCTGCGGGTTGGGCTCCTGGGTACGGGGCTCGTCGATGCCCGGACCGCCTCTGCCTGGCTTGTGTGCGGCTGGCCTCCGTGCGTCGAACTCCCGCGTGGGTGACGTGCGTGGGCCTGGCTCCTGCGTGGCTGGCTTGGATGCGCCTGGCTCCTGCCCATTGGGCTTGTGGATGCTCGGCTCGTGGATGCTCGGCCCGTGAGTGACCGGACCGTGGATGACCGGCTCCTGGGTGCTCGGCTCCGGTGTGCCTGGTTTGGGCGTGCCTGGCTCGTGGTCGAAGCGGGACATGATCGCGCCTCGACCGCGGAGTGTGCCTGGCTCCTGCGCGTCCGGCTCCTGTGTGTCTGGCTTGTGGGTGCGCGGCTCGGCGGTGCTCGGCTTGTGCCTGCTTGGTTTGTAGATGCCCAACTCGTGTGGGTCTGGCTCCTGTGGGTGTGGCTCGTGTGGCGCTGGCTCGTGTGGGCCTGGCTTGGGTGGGGCTGGCTCGTGTAGGCCCGGCTTGGCTGGGGCTGGCTTGGGTGTGGCTTGCGGGGGCGTTGGTGTGGATGATGTGGGGTCGGGGGATGGGGTGGGGGTGGGGGTGGGGGTGGGGCGTTTGGCGAGAGTGGCCATGGCTTGGATGACTGCCCACATTTGCTGGATCTTGTCGGCGGTGTGGACGACCCAGAGGCCGGCCATGCCGTCGGAGAGGGGCACGATTTTGCACGTGCGGTCGGCGGTGGCCGCGCGGTGAGCGTCGGCTTCGCCGGGGGTGGGGTTGCGGGTGGTGTGCTTGGCGACCTGGCGGCGTAGTGAGGCGTTGAGGTTGGCGTGGGTTTGGCCGGGGGCGCGGCGTAGTACGTGGGATTCGACGGCGCTGGCGGCGGCTGGGGGCAGCGGGCGGGTGGCCTCGGAGATTGCCAGGGCTTTGGACCAGGTGAGGGCGCCGCAGCGGAGTGCGGTGTGGGTGGCGGTCAGGGAGCCGGTCAGGTGGAGGGCCGTGTCGATGTGCCGGCCGACCGTCTGGGGTGACAGTTTGAGGGCGGCGGCGATCTCGGCTGACCAGGACCGTTCGGGATCGATGGGGCGCCCGTGTGAGTCGAGCTGTGTCGGGCGGGGGATGTCGGCGGCTTGAGCCTTGCGTTGCCGGTAGAACGACGCCATGGCGGCGGCCTTGATGGACGCGGCCCAGGCTTCCATCCGGGACGCGGCCTTCATCGCCTCGATCAGTGCGACCGGTGACTCGTGCTCGGGTCGCAGTTCCTCCAACGCTGCTGCCAGTTCGGCGCCAGGCGGGAGGAACACCCACGCGGGGGCCTTCAGGCGCAGCATCTCCTGCTCGGCGGCGTCCTGATCGACGCCTGCCCACAACTCCCACTCGAGTTGGTCGACGCGCGACATCGGCGGCAGGTCGTCGTACAGATCCTCTTCGCTCAGGAAGCGTGGAGGGTGTGGGTCGTCAGGGTCGTACAGGTCGTCGGGTGGAGGTCGGTACGCCACCTCGGCAGTCGTGAACCACGGATCGGTCGGCGCTGGTGCGCCGAGGGCTGGATTGGTAGCGACCACCGTCATGCAGGTACATTAGAACATCTGTTCGATTGAACCAAATCCGACGACTAAGCCAGGGCGGCGGAGATCGCGGTGGTGACTGTGGGGTGGTGGAAGGTGAAGCCGGTGGACTGGAGGCGGGTTGGCAGGGCGCGTTTGCTGCCGAGGAGTTCCCAGGCGAATTCGCCGAGGGCGAGCTTCATCAGGGTCGCGGGGATCGGGACGAAGGCGGGGCGGTGCAGCGCGGTGGCTAGGGCTTCGGTGAGTTCGGAATTCGTGGCCGGGATTGGCAGGGCGACGTTGACCGGGCCCGCCACGGTGTCGTTCTCCGCGACGTGCCGGACGGCGCGGATCCAGTCGGTCAGAGAGACCACGGGGAAGTACTGCGTCCCGGGGCCGAGCCGGCCGCCGAGGCCTAGGCGGAACGGGAGGGAGAGGAGTTGAAAGGCCGGTGCCTTGCGGTCGAGCACTACGCCCGTACGCAGAGCGGCCACCCGGCTGCCGGCCGCCTGGGCCGGTTCGAGCGCGCCTTCCCACAGGCGGACGACGTCGGACAGGAAGCCTTCGCCGAGTTCGGAGTCCTCGGTGAGGATGCGGTCGCCCAGGTCTGTGCCGTAGCCGCCGATCCCGCTCTGGGTGATCAGCGTCGGTCGCCGGTCGAGTTGCGCCGCGGCGGCGGCCAGGGTCGCGGTCGTTGCGATGCGGCTTTCGCGGATCGTTCTCCGGTACGTCGGTGTCCACGGGCGGCCGATGTTCGCGCCGGCCAGGTTGACCAGGACGTCGGGATCGTCCAAGGCCCTCAGATCCAGATCACCGGAGGCCGGATCCCAGCGGATCTCGTCGGGGGTCGACGGCGGACGGCGTACCAGCCGGCGGACCTGGTGGCCGTTGGCAACCAAGTCGCGGGCGAGGGCCTTGCCGAGGAAGCCGGAGGCGCCGGCCAGCACGTACTTCATCCCGTTCAGCTCCTTGTCCGCTCACCACTGGCGGGTCAACATAACAGCGCCGGTGCCCATCTCCGGGGAGACAGGCACCGGCGCCGGTGTCTTGATGGATCAGACGTCGAACTGGGCCTCTTCGAGGCGCTGCTTGACCGCCGTCAGGTAACGGGCCGCGTCGGCGCCGTCGACCAGGCGGTGGTCATAGGTGAGGGCCAGGTACACCATCTGCCGGATCGCGATGGTCTCGCCGAGTTCCGGGTGGGTGATGACGACCGGGCGCTTCACCACGGCACCGGTCCCGAGCATGCCGACCTGCGGCTGGTTCAGGATCGGGGTGTCGAACAGCGCGCCCCGGCTACCGGTGTTGGTGATGGTGAACGTGCCGCCCGCCATCTCGTCCGGCAGCACCTTGTTGTTGCGGGTGCGGTCGGCGAGGTCGGCGATCTTCTTCGCCAGGCCGGCGATGTTCAGGTCGCCGGCGTTGTGGACGACCGGGACCATCAGGCCGCGCTCCACGTCCACCGCGATGCCGAGGTGCTCGGCCGCGTGGTACGTGATCTCGCCCTTCTCCTCGTCGATCGACGCGTTCAGCTTCGGGTACTGCTTGAGCGCGTCGACCGCCGCCAGCGCGAAGAACGGCAGGAACGACAGCTTGACGCCCTCACGGGCCTCGAACTCGGCCTTCTTCTTGTTGCGCAGCTTGGCGATCTCGGTGACGTCGACCTCGACCACGGTGGTCAGCTGCGCCGAGACCTTCAGGCTGTTGACCATGTGGGCCGCGATCGCCTTGCGGATCCGGCTCATCTTCTCGGTGGTGCCGCGCAGCGGGCTGATCGTCGGGGCCTTCGCGGCGGCGGGGGCCGCGGCCTGGGCAGCCGGAGCCGGTGCGGCCGCGGCGGCCTTCTTCGCCTCGGCGGCGGCGATCACGTCCTGCTTGCGGATGCGGCCGCCGACGCCGGTGCCCTGTACGGCGTTCAGGTCGACCTCGTGCTCCGCGGCGAGCTTGCGGACCAGCGGGGTGACGTAGTTCGGGCCGTCGGAGGCGGCGCCGTTCGGCGAGACGGCAGGAGTGGCCGGGGCCGGAGCAGCCTGCGGAGCGGGAGCCTGGGCCGGAGCAGGAGCCTGCGCCGGAGCAGGAGCAGGAGCCGGAGCGGGTGCCTGAGCAGCCGGAGCCTGAGCGGCCGGAGCCTGAGCAGCTGGGGTCTGGGCGGGAGCCGGGGCAGGAGCGGCGGCCGGAGCCGGCGCAGCAGCCGGGGCCTGAGCAGGAGCGGCGGCGGGAGCAGCAGCGGGGGCCTCGGCGGCCGGGGCAGCGGCTGCCGGAGCGGCGGAGCCGGAGCCGACGATGGCCAGCTCGGCGCCAACCTCTACGGTTTCGTCCTCGGCGACCTTGATCTCCAGGAGCTTGCCGGCGATCGGGCTGGGGATCTCGGTGTCGACCTTGTCGGTAGAGACCTCGAGGAGCGGCTCGTCGACGGCCACGTCGTCGCCGACCTGCTTCAGCCAGCGGGTGACCGTACCCTCGGTCACGCTCTCACCGAGCGCGGGCAGCGTCACCGACGTACCCGAAGCGGAGCCGCCACCGGCAGCCGGAGCAGCGGGAGCCTCAGCGGCAGGCGCCTCAGCAGCAGGGGCCTCAGCGGCAGGCGCCGGGGCAGCCGCCTCACCGGCCGGAGCCGACGGAGCCGGAGCGGACGCAGCCGCCTCAGCCGGTGCCGCCTCAGCCGGGGCCGGTGCGGCCTCGGCCGCGGGCTCAGGAGCAGCCTCGGCCGCAGGCTCAGCAGGGGCCGCGGGAGTGGAGCCGGCCTCGCCGGCGTCGCCGATGACGGCCAGTTCCGCGCCGACCTCGACGGTCTCGTCCTCGGCGGCCTTGATCTCGAGCAGGGTGCCGGCGACGGGACTCGGGATTTCGGTGTCGACCTTGTCGGTCGAGACCTCCAGCAGGGGTTCGTCCACGGCAACCGTGTCACCGACCTGCTTGAGCCAGCGGGTGACGGTTCCTTCGGTGACGCTCTCCCCGAGGGCCGGCAGGGATACAGAGGTCGGCATGACGGTCGTTGCTCCTTCGTCTGATCGGTCGAGTGTCAGCCTACGGTGCCGCCTGGGCGAGCGGGATCCGGGTCAGACGGACCCGCACGCCCCACACGGCTCCAACCTACTCGGGCACTCCAGCAGGCCGCCGGATGAAGCCGAGTGGTTCAGTCATGGAAGTGCAAAGGTTTCCCGGCGAGCGCGAGGTGTGCCTCGCCGAGGGCCTCGGTCTGGGTCGGGTGGGCGTGCACGAGCGGCGCCACGTCCGCCGGGTACGCCTCCCAGTTGTAGATCAGCTGGGCCTCGCCGATCAGCTCGCCGACGCGCGAGCCGACCATGTGCAGCCCCACCACCGCGCCGCCGGGGGCGCGGACGAGCTTCACGAAGCCGGCGGTCTTCAGGATCTGCGACTTGCCGTTGCCGCCGAGGTTGTAGTTCAGGATCTCGACGTCGCCGTACTGCGACCGGGCCTGCTCCTCGGTCAGACCGACCGACGCGACCTCCGGCTCGGAGTACGTGACGCGCGGGATGCCGGCCTCGTCGATCGGCGTCGGCGCCAGGCCCGCGAGGTGCTCGGCGACGAAGATGCCCTGCTGGAACCCGCGGTGTGCGAGCTGCAGCCCCGGCACGATGTCGCCGACGGCGTACACGCCCGGCACGCTCGTCTGCAGCGTCGCGTCGACGGTCACGAACCCACGGTCGAGCGCGACACCTACCTCTTCGTAGCCGAGGCCCGTCGTGTTCGGCCCCCGGCCGACCGCGACCAGCAGCACCTCGGCCTCGATCACCTCGCCGCCCGCGACGCGGACCTGCACCCCGGAATCGGTCAACGAGACCGACTCGAACGGCGTACCGGTCTTGAACGCGATCTTCCGCTTCCGGAACGCGCGCTCCAGCGTCTTCGAGCAGTCCGCGTCCTCGGCCGGGACCAGCCGGGGCAGCGCCTCGACGATCGTCACGCGGGTGCCGAACGACGTCCACGCGGACGCGAACTCGACACCGATCACCCCGCCGCCGAGGATCACGGCGGACTCCGGCACCCGGTCGAGCGTCAGCGCGTGCTCGCTCGCGATCACCCGGTGCCCGTCGAGTTCGAGACCGGGGAGCGAGCGGGAGTAGGAGCCGGAGGCAAGGATGATGTTGCGGCCGGTGTACGTCGTGTCGCCGACCTGGACCGTGGTGGGGGAGGTCAGCCGTCCCTCGCCTTCGATGACCGTGATGCCGCGGGCCTTCAACTGACCCTGCAGACCCTTGAACAGCCGGTCGACGACGCTGTCCTTGTACTTGTTCACCCCGCCCATATCGACGCCCTCGAGCGTCGTCCGGACACCGAACTGCTCACCCTCGCGGGCCGAGTCCGCGACCTCGGCGGCGTGCAGCAGCGCCTTGGTCGGGATGCAGCCGCGGTGCAGACAGGTCCCGCCGACCTTGTCTTTCTCCACCACCGCCACCGACAGGCCGAGGGTCGCGGCGCGCAGCGCGGCGGCGTAGCCACCACTGCCGCCGCCGAGAATCACCAGGTCGTACGTCGTACCAGTCACAGGTTCCTCCGGATCGCGGGTTCCAACCTCGGCGTCATCTTGTCACCGATCGGGACCGGATCCATCCCCGGGCCGCGCGCGGCGCGCGGGCCGGAACCGGCCGCAACCGTTATCCAGGATTTCGGCCGGGACTTGCACAGATAGTGGACACTTACTCCCATGAAGTGGTTCGGTCGCCGGCAGAAGGCCGGAACGATGCGCCGGTCGGACAACCCCGACCAGGCGCACCTGCGGGAGTTCGCGCAGACCCGTCAGGGAGTGGAGGGCTTCGTCGAGCCGCGCACCGCGGTGACCGACTACACCCTGCTGCTGGTCGCGGTCGACGGCGAGTGGACCCGGCGCCGGGTCCCGTCGGTCAAATGGGCGCACGACTTCGCGAACCGTCTCGGCATCCCGTCGTACGACGCGGCCGTGGTCGGGTACCCGCCGCGGATGCGGGAGTACAACGCCCGGATGAAGAAGAACGGCGGGGCCTGACCAGCGGTCAGACCCCGCCATGACTCACCGCCGGCTCAGCTCGCCGAGGCGGCGAGTTCCACCAGGGTGCGGACGGCGTAGCCGGTGCCGCCGTTCGGGGTGTAGCCGGAGGCGCCGCCGTCGTTGAAGGCGGGGCCGGCCACGTCGAGGTGCACCCAATCGATGCCTTCAGCAACGAAGTCGCCGAGGAACGCGGCCGCCGCGAGCGCGCCGCCCCAGGCCTCGCCGGTGATGTTGGCGAGGTCCGCGACCTTCGAGTGCGACTTCAGCTTGTCCAGCATCTCGGCCGGGATCGGCAGCGGCCACATCGACTCGCCGGCCGCGACCGCCGCGTCCACCACCCGGTCCCGGGCGGCGTCGGTGTTGCCGAACGCGCCGGCCACCTTGGTGCCCAGGGCAACGACGCACGCGCCGGTCAGGGTGGCCACGTCGACGATCAGGTCGGGCTGGTCCTGGCCGGCCCGGACCAGGGCGTCGCCGAGCACCAGCCGGCCCTCGGCGTCGGTGTTCAGCACCTCGACGGTCTTGCCGCCGTACATGGTCAGGACGTCGGACGGCCGGGCCGCGGAGCCGGACGGCATGTTCTCGGCCATCGCGGCGTACGTCGTCACCTGGACCGGCAGCTCGAGCCGCGCGATCGCGAGCGTCGCACCGATCACCGCGGCGGCGCCGGCCATGTCGGACTTCATGCTGACCATGCCGGACGACGTCTTGAGCGACAGGCCGCCGGAGTCGAAGGTGATGCCCTTGCCGACGAACGCCAGATGCGTGACCGGCTTGCGCGGCGTGTAGGTCAGCCGGACGAGCCGCGGCGGGTTGGTCGAGCCCTGGCCGACGCCGAGGATGCCGCCGTACCCGCCCTTCGCGAGCGCCTTCTCGTCGAGCACCTCGACCTTGACGCCGTACTCCTTGCCGAGCTTGACCGTGTCGGCGGCGAACTCGGCCGGGTGCAGGTCCGACGGCGGGGTGTTGACCCAGTCGCGCACCTGCGCGACGGCCTCCGCGGTCACCCGGGCCCGCTCGAGCGCGGCCTTGGCGTCCTTGTTCCGGGCCAGGTCGGTCAGCACGGTCAGGTTGCCGGGCGCCTCGGCCGGGCCGTCGGACGACTTGTAGGCCGTGAACGAGTAGCGGCCCATCAGCGCGCCCTCGGCGACCGCCCGGACGCACTCGGCGTCCGGCGTCGGCAGTGCGAACGCGACCGACTGCGACGTCTTGGCGGCGCGGACACCGGTGCCGGCCGCGGCCCGCAGGTCCTCGGTCTTCAGCTCGCCGTCGGGCGCGGCGCCGAGACCGACCGCGATCAGTGTGGCCGACTTGCCCGGCTTCGGCCCGGGCACCTTCGTCACCTCGCCGGTCTTGCCGGTGGCGCCGAGACCGGACAGCACCTCCACCAGCTTCCCGCCGTAGGCGGCGTTCAGCGACTCGGTGCCGGCCGGCAGGGTGACGCCGCCGCCGAGTTTGACCACGCCGATGACCACGGCGTCGCTCTTGACGCCGGCGGCATCTGACTTGCTCAGGGTGATGGTGGTCACGAAATCCTCAGTCCTCCTTGACCGGCGGCTCAGACGGCCGGTCGTGACGGTACGTGCAAGCTGCCTCCGCATGCTACGCGTCAGGTAGTTTGCGCTCCATGACCCCATCACCGACACCGCCGACCGATCTGAAGAAGTCCCCGCTGCACGAGCGCCATGTCGCGCTCGGCGCCAAGTTCGCCGAGTTCGGCGGCTGGGAGATGCCCCTGGAGTACTCCGGTGTCGTGGCCGAGCACACGGCCGTGCGGACGTCGGTCGGCGTCTTCGACGTCAGCCATCTCGGCAAGGCGACGGTCAAGGGCCCGGGCGCCGCGGCGTACGTGAACGCGTGCCTGACCAACGACCTCGGCAAGATCGCGCCCGGGCAGGCGCAGTACACGCTGTGCTGCAACGAGCGCGGGGGAGTGGTCGACGACCTGATCGCCTACCTGCACGCCGACGACGACGTGTTCCTGATCCCGAACGCGGCAAACACCGCCGAGGTCGTCCGGTTGCTGCAGGCCGGTGCCCCGGAGGGCGTCGAGGTGGTGAACGTGCACGACGACTACGCGATCCTCGCGGTGCAGGGCGCGCACAGCGACGAGGTGGTGTCCGCGATCGGGCTGCCGACCGGCCACGACTACATGTCGTTCGCCACGGCCGACTTCGGCGGTACGCCGGTGGTCGTGTGCCGCACCGGGTACACCGGCGAGCGCGGTTTCGAGCTCGTCGTACCGAACGCCGCCGCGGTCGCGGTGTTCGACGCGCTGCTGGCGGCCGGCGAGCAGTACGGCATCGTCCCGGCCGGCCTGGGGGCGCGGGACACGCTGCGGACCGAGATGGGGTACCCGCTGCACGGCCAGGACATCTCGCCCGACATCACGCCCGTCCAGGCGCGGTCCGGCTGGGCCGTCGGCTGGAAGAAGGAGCACTTCTGGGGCGACGAGGCGCTGCGGGCCGAGAAGGAGCGCGGACCGGCCCGGATCCTGCGGGGTCTGCGCGCCACCGGCCGGGGTATTCCGCGGCCGCACATGTCCGTTCTGGCGCATTCCGGAACGGCGCTCGGTGAAGTCACGTCCGGGACGTTCTCACCGACGCTGAAGAAAGGTATTGCGTTGGCGCTGCTGGACGCGTCGGTGAAGGAAGGCGACGAGGTGACCGTCGACATCCGCGGGCGCGTGGAAACCTTCGAGGTCGTCAAACCGCCCTTCGTGACCGTCCACGTGCGCTGATCGCCGGCCGCGACCAATTGTGTCTTTTCGTTACATTGCGTGAGATCTTGGCACAAAATGGCCACTGTCGGTGTTGTGCCGACGCGTTTCGCGAACGATTGTGCGCGGATAGTGACGAAATGGGGCAAATGTTCCGTTCGGCTACCCGTTCCGGTAACGATTTGTGCACTGCTGCCGGGACCCGCTGGTTTGGTGTCACGGTGTCGGGCAGGCTAGCGCGCGGCTGTGCGGACAACGCCTGTCAAGAGGATTTGACGGACCGAAATCCGGTCGACTGAAGCTACGGAGTGCGAATGACAATTGGGTCACCCGACTCGACCGTGGGGATCGAAGAACACCCGGCGTCGGCGGAACCGGTTCGGGGTTCTGCTGTACCGCACGGCAAGTCCCCCACCCGGGTGGCAGTGGACCGGCTCCGCAAGGACCGCGTGGCCGTGGTCTGCGCCGGAGTGGTGCTGTTCTTCATCCTGATCGCGGTCTTCGCGCCGTTGCTGACCAAGATCGAGGGCAGCGACATCGGCACGTTCCACCCGGAGCTGGTCGACGAGTACGGCTTCCCGACCTTCGCGGCCAACGCGCAGCACTGGTTCGGTGTCGAGCCGAAGACCGGGCGCGACAACTTCGCCCGCTGGGTGTACGGCGCGCGTCCGTCGCTGGTCGTCGCGTTCGTCGCGACGCTGTTCGGCACCATCGTCGGCGTGCTGATGGGCCTGCTCGCGGGCTTCCTCGGCGGCTGGGTGGACCGGGTCATCTCCTGGCTCGTCGACTTCGTGCTGAGCCTGCCGTACCTGCTGTTCGCGATCGCGCTGGTGCCGATCGTCGAGAGCATGCGCGGCGGGTCGTTCAACCTCTCGCCCGAGGAGCAGGCCTCGACCCGCTTCATCGTGCTGATCTTCGTGCTGTCGTTCTTCGGCTGGGCCGGTCTGGCCCGCATCATCCGAGGCGAAGTACTGTCCCTGCGCGAGCGTGAGTTCGTGCTCGCGGCGAAGGCCATCGGCGTCCCCACCCGGCAGGTCCTGTTCAAGGAGCTGCTGCCGAACCTGGTCGCCCCGATCGTGATCTCGGCGTCGCTGGCCCTGCCGGCGTACGTGACCGCGGAGGCAGGCCTGTCCTTCCTCGGCGTCGGTCTGATCGAGCCGGTCCCGTCCTGGGGCCAGACGATCGCGACCGCAACGAACTGGTTCAAGGCGGATCCGCTGTACCTGTGGCTGCCCGTGCTCGGCATCACCGCGCTCGTTCTGGCGCTGGCCCTGCTCGGCGACGCCGTCCGCGACGCCTTCGACCCCAAGACTCGCCGGTAGCCCGGCGTTGCCCCAGCGGCAGAAAAGGAGAAACACAACAATGCAGTGGAAACGGATCACCGCTGTCACGGCGACGGTCATGCTGGCCGCCGTGGCCTGTGGCAGCCCGTCGTCCAACAGCGGCAAGGACGGGGCCAACGCGGGTGACGCGGGTACCGCCCAGGAGAAGGCCACCGACGCGACCGCGAAGGGCCCGGCTCCGGAGCTCGAGGGCGCCAAGAAGGGCGGCACCGTCAGCATCCTGTCCGACGTCTCGCCGGACACCATGGACCCGACGAACATCTACTTCACCGACACCAACCAGATCGGCAAGTTGATGTACCGGGCGCTGACCCAGTACCGCCTGGACGGTGACAGCCACAAGCCGGTGCTCGTTCCGGACCTCGCCGAGGACCTGGGGACGAAGTCCGCCGATGGCCTGACGTGGACCTTCAAGCTCAAGAAGGGCATCAAGTACCAGGACGGCACGCCGGTGAAGGCGGTCGACTACGCGTACGCGATCAAGCGGTCCTTCGCGCACGACCTGTACGACGCCGGACCGGTGTACCAGGACCAGTACTTCAAGGACGGCAAGACCTACAAGGGCCCGTACGGTCCGAACGGCGCCAACTACTCCGGTGTCGAGACGCCGGATGACAACACCCTGGTCATTCACCTCGCGGAGAAGTTCGACGACCTGCCGTACTACGCGGCGTTCCCGATGTTCACGCCGATCCCGCAGGCCAAGGACACCAAGAAGTCCTACGACCTGAAGCCGATGACCACCGGCCCGTACCAGGTCGACTCCTACACGCCGGGTTCGGAGCTGAAGCTCAAGAAGAACGAGTACTGGGACCCCAACACCGACCCGGTGCGGTACCAGTACCCGGACGCCTTCGACTTCAAGTTCGGTCAGGACACGCTGAAGGTCCAGCGTCAGGTGCTGGCCAGCAACGGTCCGGACGCGAACGCGCTGAACTACTCCGACCTCGACTCCAGCCTCGTGCCTGAGGTCAAGGACCAGAGCCAGCTCGTCACCGGTCCGCAGCCGTGCACCACGGTCTGGGGCCTGGACACCCGGAAGATTCCGATGGAGGTCCGCCAGCTGATCGCCAAGGCGTACCCGTTCGACACCTACCGCAAGGTCGCGGGCCTGACGCCGAAGAGCGCCATCCCGGCCTCGACGATCATGCCGCCGGCTGTTCCGGGCTACGAGAAGTACGAGCTCCCGGGCCTGGTCGGCACCGGTAAGGGCGCCGAGGACCCGGCTGTCGCGAGCGAGGTCAAGGCGAAGCTGAAGGAGCTCGGCAAGGAGAACTTCGAGCTCAGCTGGTACTACGCCAACGACGACAAGATCGCCACCCAGGTCACCCAGCTGCGGACCCAGACCTACACCGCCGCCGGATTCAAGGTGAAGGCCATCGGTGTCGCGAAGGCCAAGCTGCGGACCTTCCGCAACGACCCGGCTGCTCCGGTCAACATCGGCCAGGGTCCGTCGGGTTGGTGCTCCGACTGGCCGTCGGGTGCCAGCTGGTTCCCGGTGCTGTTCCGGTCCGACGCCGTCGAGCTGAGCAACAGCATCGGCATGCTGCAGGACAAGGCGCTGGACGCCGAGCTCAACCGCGTCAACGCCCTGACCGCTGACGAGCAGCTCAAGGAATGGCCGAAGGTCGACAAGATGATCATGGAGAAGTACCTGCCGCTGATCCCGCTGTACTACAGCGCGAGCAACTACCCGGTGGGTAAGAACCTCGGCCACGTCATCAACGACCCGACGCAGGGTCTGCCGGAGTTCACCTCCATCTTCCTGAAGCAGCCCTGATCGGCCTTCGGGTAACAGCAGTCTGATCGTCTGACGACGGATGGTGGCCGGACCGCGGTCCGGCCACCATCCCTCAGCGAGGAGAATCCTTCGTGCTCTACTTCGTGGCGCGCCGGCTGGTGAGCGCGCTGAGCGTCGTGCTGGTCACGCTGATCGTGACCTTCGCGCTGTTCTTCGTTGCGCCGACCGACCCGGCCGGCGCGATCTGCGGTGATCGCAACTGCACCCAGGAGCGATACAACGAGATCAAGGAAAACCTGCACCTGGACCGGCCGCTGGTGCAGCAGTTCACCGAGTACACGGTGGGCATCTTCGCCGGACGTACCTTCGAGACGGCCGGAGTCAAGCAGAAGTGCTCGGTGCCCTGCCTGGGCTTCTCCTTCAAGAACGACCGCCCGGTCACCCAGATGCTGAAAGAGCGACTACCGGTCACAGTCTCGCTGGTCGCCGGCTACGCGGTGATCGTGCTCACGATCGGTGTCTTCGTGGGCTCGATGGCCGCGAAGAGACGGGGGACGCTGGGCGACCGCGCGCTGATGAGCAGCACGCTGGTCCTCAGTTCGGTGCCGTACTACATCGTGGCGCTGATGATCTCCCTCTACCTGACGATCCTGTACCAGATCCTGCCCCGCGGCGGGTACACGCCGATCACGGAGAATCCGGCGGCCTGGTTCACCGGGCTGCTGACGCCGTGGCTGGTGCTCGGTCTCTACAGCTGTACGCAGTACGCGCGGTACTCGCGCGGCTCGATGGTGGAGGCACTCAGCGAGGACTACATCCGGACCGCGCGGGCCAAGGGCCTGTCGGACCGGGTCGTCACCTACAAGCACGGTCTGCGCTCCGGCATGATCCCGGTCATCACGATCTTCGGCCTGGACATCGCCGGCAGCCTCTCCGGCGCGATCTTCACCGAGCGGATCTTCGACCTGCCCGGCCTCGGCAACCTGGTGCTGGAGAGCCTGAGCAACTACGACCTGCCGCTGATCATGGGCACGGTGCTGGTCTCCGCGGTCATCCTGGTCGCGATGAACTTCCTCGTCGACATCGCCTACTCGCTGATCGACCCGCGGGTGAGGCTCGCATGACCACACCAGCCAACGACGACGGTAAGGACGTTCAGGACATGCCGGAAACGTCGGAGACGCCGGCCGCGGACGCCGGCGCGGCCGCGGCCAAGCGCGGCCCGGCGGTCGCCACTCGCGAGCGCCGCCAGGGCGCGACCAATCCGAGCGGCGAGACGCCGTACCTGGTGGTCGAGGACCTGGTCGTCAAGTTCCCCACCGCCGACGGTGTGGTGAGCGCGGTGAACGGGCTGAGCTACTCGGTCCCGCTCGGCCGCACGCTCGCGATCGTCGGCGAGTCCGGTTCCGGCAAGTCGGTGTCCAGCATGGCCGTGATGGGCCTGCACGACCGCAAGCGCACCCGGATCACCGGGTCGATCCGGCTCGGCGGCGAGGAACTCATCGGCCTGTCCGAGAGCGACCTGATGAAGGTCCGCGGCGACGCGGTCTCGATGGTCTTCCAGGACCCGCAGTCCTCGCTGCACCCGCTGTACACGATCGGCAACCAGCTGGTCGAGGCGTACCGCGTGCACCACAAGGTCTCCAAGGAGGTCGCCAAGAAGCGGGCCCTGGAGATGCTCGACCTGGTCGGCATCCCGAACCCGCCGCGCCGGTTCGCGCAGTACCCGCACGAGTTCTCCGGCGGTATGCGGCAGCGCGCGATGATCGCGATGAGCCTGATCAACGACCCGAAGCTGGTGATCGCCGACGAGCCCACCACGGCGCTCGACGTCACCGTGCAGGCGCAGATCCTGGACCTGCTGAACAACCTGCAGAAGGAGTTCGGCTCCGCGATCGTGCTGATCACCCACGACCTCGGGGTGGTCGCCGAGATGGCCGACGACGTCCTGGTGATGTACGCCGGGCGCTGCGTCGAGTACGGCACCGCCGAGGACGTCCTGGCGAACCCGCGGATGCCCTACACCTGGGGCCTGCTCGAGTCGATCCCGACGGTGTCCGCGGCGAACGAGAAGCTGCGCCCGATCAAGGGCCTGCCGCCGTCGCTGCTGAACCTTCCGGACGGCTGCTCGTTCAACCCGCGCTGCCCGTACAAGGACCGGGTGAAGGGCGAGCTCTGCACGACGCAACTGCCGGAACTGCTGCCGGTCGACGGCGCCGGTGCGCACACGTCCCGTTGTCACCTGCACGACAAGGCCTCGATCTACGAGACCGAAGTCGCGCCGAGACTGGGCTGACGAGGGGGACTGAGGAGCCATGAGCGAAACCCTGAGCAACACCGAGCGCGAGACGCTGCTGCAGGTCCGGGACCTGAAGATGCACTTCCCGATCAAGGAGGCCGCCGGCCTCGGCCGGACCAAGAAGGTCGTGCAGGCCGTGGACGGCGTGAACTTCGACCTGAAGGCGGGCGCCAGCCTGGGTCTGGTCGGCGAGTCCGGCTGCGGCAAGTCGACCACCGGGCGGATGATCACCCGGCTGCTGACGCCGACGTCCGGCCAGATCATGTTCAAGGGCACGGACATCGCGCAGCTGAAGGAGAAGGACCTGCGTCCGTTCCGCCGCCAGCTGCAGATCGTCTTCCAGGACCCGTACAGCTCGCTGAACCCGCGGCAGACGGTCAGCAACATCATCAGTACGCCGCTGCGCGTCCACAACCTGGTGCCGAGGGGCAAGGAACTCGCGCGGGTCCAGGAGCTGCTGGAGCGGGTCGGCCTGAACCCGGAGCACCACAACCGCTACCCGAACGAGTTCTCCGGCGGTCAGCGCCAGCGCATCGGCATCGCCCGGGCGCTCGCGGTGGAGCCTGAGGTGATCATCGCCGACGAGCCGGTGTCCGCGCTCGACGTGTCGATCCAGGCGCAGGTGATGAACCTGCTCGAGGAACTGCGCAAGGACCTCGGGATCGCGTTCGTGTTCATCGCGCACGACCTCGGCGTGGTCCGGCACTTCTGTGACGAGGTCGCGGTCATGTACCTCGGCAAGATCGTCGAGCAGGGCAGCCGGGACCAGATCTACAACGCGCCGCAGCACCCGTACACGCAGGCGCTGCTGTCCGCGGCACCGGACCTGGGCACGATCCGGGGCGTCCCGCCGAAGGAGCGGATCCGGCTGGTCGGCGACGTACCCTCGCCGATCGACCCGCCGAGCGGCTGCCGGTTCCGGACCCGCTGCTGGAAGGCCGAGGACATCTGCGCCACGCAGGAGCCGCTGCTGGAGATCAAGCCGCAGTCCGGCCCGGACCACACGGCCGCCTGCCACTTCGCGGAGCCGAAGGTCGACCTGATCGCCGAAACCGCGTAAGAGCCGAGAAAGCCCCCGTCAACGGCGACGGGGGCTTTCTTGTGTCCGGGATCAGTTATGCACGGCCGTGAGCCTGGCGGCTGCGGCGGCTGAGCGAGTCGATCGTGACGGCGATCAGCAGGACGCCCGCAGTGACGATGTAGCGGACGTTGGAGTCCAGGCTGAGCAGGGCCAGGCCGTTGGAGATCGACATGATCACCAGCGCGCCGAGCAGCGCGGAGTACGCCGAGCCGCGGCCGCCGAACAGGCTGGTGCCGCCGATGACGGCCGCCGCGATGGCGTTCAGGTTGGTGTCCGTACCGCCGCTGGCCTGGCCGACCGCGACCAGCCGGGCCGCGGCCAGGATGCCGCCGACGGCCGCGAACGTCGAGCAGGCCGCGAAGACCGTCAGGTAGATCGTGCGGACGTTGATACCGGCCCGGCGGGCGGCCTCGACGTTGCCGCCGACGGCGAACACCGAGCGGCCCCAGCGCGTCCGGCGGACGGCGAGGTCCGTGACCACCACCAGCGCGAGGAACAGCAGGAACATCGACGACACGCCACGGTCGCCGTTCAGGATCGCGACCGGGATCAGCAGCACGACCGCGAGGCCGGCGGCCTTGATCGCGATGACCGAGGTCGGTGCCGCGGACAGACCGGCGGCCGCCCGCGCCGTCCGGCCCTGCAGCCGGCTGAGCGCGTAGCCGACGACGACCAGCGCCACCAGCGCGTAGGCCATCGCGGGCGGCAGGAAGCTCCGCGTCGCGAACCCGACCAGCGCGGAGTCGTACGGCAGGTTGATCGTGCCGTCCTTGCCCAGCACCAGCAGCTGGAGTCCGAGGAAACCGAGCAGGCCGGCGAGCGTGATGACGAAGCTCGGTACGCCGAACCGCGTGTACAGCAGGCCGTAGAACAGGCCGATGGCGACGCCGAGCGCGATCGCGGCGGCCAGCGACAGCACGAGCGGCCAGCCCTGGTTGACGAATGTGACACCGACGAGCGCGGCCGCCACACCGCTGACCGAACCGACCGAGAGGTCGATCTCGCCGAGCAGCAGGACCAGGACGATGCCGAGGGCAATCACTCCGACCGAGGTGGTCTGCAGCGTCAGGTTGACCAGGTTGCGGCTGGACAGGAACGAGCTGTTCGCGATCTGGAAGACCACCCAGATGATGACCAGGCCGACGACCACCGGGACCGAGCCCAGGTCGCCGGACCGCAGCCGTGCGGTGAACGCCGAGACGGCGCCGCTGACGCCGCTGCTCGCGATCAGCCGCTCGTCCTGGAGGTCGGCCGGCAGCTGGGCCGAGTCTTGCGCGGTCATGATTCCTCCCGGCTTCGGCGCGCGGCGCGCTCGGAGACGGCGTTGTCGGTGGCGCCGGTGATCGCGGCGATGATGTCCTGCGTCTTGGTCTCGCTGACCACGAAGACGCCGTTGTTGCGGCCGAGGCGGAGGACGGCGACCCGGTCCGCGACCGCCATCACGTCGGCCATGTTGTGGCTGATCAGGATGACGGCGAGGCCGCGTTCACGCAGCCGTTCGACCAGGTTCAGGACCTCGGCGGTCTGAGCTACGCCGAGGGCCGCGGTCGGTTCGTCCAGCATCACGACCTTGGGCTTGCCGAGCAGGCTGCGGGCGATCGCGACGGTCTGCCGCTGGCCGCCGGACAGGCTGGCGACCGGGATCCGGACCGACGGGATCTTCGCGGACAGCTGGCGGAGCAGCTCCCAGGACTGCCGCTCCATCTCGACCTCGTCGAGCGCGCCCGCCTTGAGGAGCTCGCGGCCGAGGTACAGGTTCGCGACCACGTCGAGGTTGTCGCACAGCGCCAGGTCCTGGAACACGGTCGCGATGCCGAGCTGCTGGGCCTCGGCGGGACTGCCGACCCGGACCGGACGGCCGTCGAACACCATCGAGCCGTCGTCGGCGGTGTAGACGCCGGCGATCGTCTTGACCAGCGTGGACTTGCCGGCGCCGTTGTCGCCGACCAGCGCCAGCACCTCACCGGCCCGGACGTCGAGCTCGATGTTCTTCAGCGCCTGCACGGCGCCGAAGCGTTTGGAGATCCCCTGCAACGTCAGCACCGTTCCGGCGCCGACGTCCAGGGGAGCGGGAGTATCAGGTGGAGTCACAGTCACTCGATCAGCCTCCTGGGCTTATTTCAGGCCATGATCCTCGCCGGGGGCGCGGTTTGGGGAGAGGCCCGGCGCAGCCCTCCCCGCACCTCACTGCGGGGAGGGCTGCGACGAGGGGGCGGGTCAGTTGGTGCTCAGGCCTGCGGCGCTGCAGGCGGCCGCGAAGGACGCGGTGCAGATGTCGGTGACCTTGTAGATGTTGTCCTTGACCACGGTGTCCTTGATGTTGTCCTTCGTCACCGCGACCGGGTCGAGAATCGTCGACGGTACGCCGTTCTTCTCGGTGGTCGACTCCGGCTTGCCACCGTTGGCCAGCGCCACGGCGCCCTTGGCGGCGGCCTCGGCCTGCGGCTTGACCGCCTTGTAGATGGTCATCGCCTGGTCGCCGGCGACGATCCGCTGGATCGCGGCCAGTTCGGAGTCCTGCCCGGTGACCGGCGGCAGCGGCGTCACGCCACCGCCCTTGAGCGCCGCGATCGCGCCGCCGGCGGTGCCGTCGTTGGCGGCGTACACACCGACCAGCCCGTTCTTGATGGCGCTGAGCTGGCCCTCCATCCAGGCCTGTGCCTTGTCGGGGCTCCAGTCCGGGGTGTCGAACTCGGCGGCGATCTTGTAGCCGCTGGCATCGAGCACGCTGTGCGCGCCCTTCTTGAAGTCGGCGGCGTTCGGGTCGGTCGGCGAGCCGTTGATCATGGCCAGGTTGCCGGACGTCTTACCGGCCGCCTTGAGGGCGTCGACCAGGGTCTGGGCCTGCAGTTTGCCGACCGCCTCGTTCTCGAACGACACGTAGTAGTTGGCGTTCTCGATGAACCGGTCGTACGCGACCACGGGGACGTTCTGGCCCTTGGCCGAGTTGACCACCGCGGCGGCGGCCTTGCCGTCGACCGGGTCGAGGACGAGCACGTTCGCGCCCTGGGTGAGCGCGGCCTCGGCCTGCTGTTGCTGCTTCGCGGCGTCCTGGTCGGCGTTGCTGTAGATCAGCTCGCAGTTCCCGCAGGCCGCCTTCAGCGCCTCGGTGAACAGCGGACGGTCGAGCGCTTCGTACCGCGTGGTCTTCGACTCGGGCAGCAACAGCGCGATCTTCTTCGCGCTGCCTGAGCCGCTGCCGGAGTCGTCGGAACCGCAGGCCACCAAAGAGACGGCGAGGGCCGACACGGCGAGGCCGAGGCCGACGATACGGAGTGCTGAGACGGACATATGGCGGCTCCTTGACGAGACAGGCCCCGATTGGCCTGCCCGAAGTCAAGCCCTCCAGCGTCTTGGCGTCAAGACTTGAATTCAAGAAATGGAGATATTGGTGTGACTCAGCATCGACGCGCGGTGGATCGCGCCGACGATGTCCGCCTCGTCGCCGAGCTCGGCGGAGCGCAGCTCGACGGTCGCCGCGGCGCTCGGGATCGCGCACCGGTCCAGGGCCTCGCGGAGCGGGCCGAGGATGAGTTCACCGGCCTCGGCCATCAGGCCGCCGACCACGATCGCCTCCGGGTTCAGCAGGTTGACGACGCCGGCCACGGCGACGCCGACGCGCCGGCCGGCGTCCTCGATCACCCGGCGGCACCCCAGGTCGCCGCCGAGCGCCCGGGTCACGATGTCCTTCAGCCGCAGCGGTCCGTGCGACGCGGCCAGGCTGGTGATCAGCGCGCGGGAGCCGACGAACGTGTCCAGGCAGCCGCGGTTGCCGCAGCGGCAGATCGGCCCGTTCTCGTCGATCGTGACGTGCCCGATCTCGCCCGCCGTACCGGCCGAGCCGCGGAACACGTCGCCGTTGATGACGATGCCCGCGCCGACGCCGTACGAGAACTTCAGGTAGCAGCCGTTCCGGACGCCGCGCAGCGCGCCGGCGTGCAGTTCGCCAAGTGCGGCGAGGTTCGCAGTGTTGTCGAGGGCGACCGGGGCGCGCAGGTAGCCGGACATCGCCTCGGTGACGTTGACGCCGCGCCAGCCGGGGAGTACGGCGTCCGAGCCCGCCTCACCGCTGATCGCGTCGACTGGCATCGGCAGTCCGAAGCCGATCGCGGAAATGTCCTCGACGCCCGAGCTGACGGTTTCGGCCAGGTCCGCGAGGAGGCGGGCGGAGCGTTCCATTCCTTCGTCGGCGACGTGGTCGGCCTGCAACGGCATCAGTTGCTGGGCGAGGATCTCGCGGGAGCCGTTGGCGACCGCGACCCGGACGTCGCGCTCGCCGAACGCGACACCGGCCAGCAGTCCGCCGCCGGACGCCAGTGAGACCAGGACCGCCCGGCGGCCGTTGCGGATGCTGCGCGACAGGCCGACCATGCCGGCCTGGTCCAGCTCGCGGACCATGTTCGAGACGGTGGCGGCGGAGAGCCCGGACGCGGCCGCGATCTCCACCTGGGTGAGCGGGCCGTGCTGGCGGACCACGCCGAGAACGCGCGCACGGTTGGCTTCGCGCAGCGAAGCCTGCGAGCCCGGGGCCGGGCGGGTTGCGTTCATTACATAAAGATAACGGATCGCGGGCCGTATCCGGCCGCCCACCGGTCGTGAACCATCGACATCATCCGCAACCTCGCCGTCACTACCCCACTTGATCGTTCCATCGGCGACAGTAGACCACCCCGGCGGCCGCACGGTGGAGGTGAGCGCTCACACGATCAGGGCGAGCGTCAGAAGGGCTACCGGGAGGGCGATCTCGACGGTCGCGCCGAGCACGTCGCCGGTGGTCCCGCCGATCGCTCGGCGGGCTCGACGGCTGGTGAGCAGGCTGGTCACGACGGCGAGCAGGACCGCGGCCGCGGCACCGAGCAGACGCCCGATCCCCGAAGACGTCAGCCAGCTGAGGGCGAGGCCGGCGGCCAGTACGGCGGCCGTGGTCAGCGCGGCCGCAGTGGGACTCACCGTTGCGGCGACCATGCTTCCCAATCCGTCCGGGCGGGCTGGGGGGATGGACTTCAGGCATGCCCAGGGGAGCGTGAGGCGGCTGGCGGTGGTCGCGATCAGGATCGCCTGCCAGCCGAAGCCGGCCTGCAGACAGGCGGTGAGGGCGGCGACGTCGAGCAGCAGGACGGCGACGATCGCGACCACGCCGAACGGGCCGATGTCGCTCTGCTTCATGATTCGCAGCATGGTCTCGCGATCGCGGCGGCTGCCCAGCGCGTCGGCGAAGTCGGCGAGCCCGTCGAGGTGCAGGCCTCCGGACAGGCCCGCCACTACGAGGACCCCGAGCACCGCTGCGAGTAGGTCGGCGTCGGGCTTCACCAGTTGAGCCAGCACGACCACCACGGTCGCGATTCCGCCGATCAGCGCCCCCACCAGCGGGGCGAGCAGCATTGCTCGTCCGCCCACCGTTCGATCGACCCGGCGAGGAGCCCCGGCCGGAAGCACGGTCAAGGTGCCTAGAGAGAGTTGCGCCGCAGCAGGCCAGGTTCCCGGCCCTCGAGCGGGTGCCCTCTCGTCCGGTGAGTCAGTCATGTGAGCGGCAGGGTTCGGCCGGCGATGGTCCACAGGACTTGGTCGGAGGCGAGCGAGACGGTGGTGTTGAGGCGGCCCATGAGGTCGCGGAAGAGGCGGGTCCCGGGATCCGCGGGGACGATGCCGGAGCCCACGTCATTGCTGACGGCAACTACATGGCGTGGGGTGGCGGACCAGGCGGTCACCAGGGCGGTGAGATGGGTGTCGATCTCGGTCGAACGGGATAGGTCGGACCAGACGTCGAGCTTGTCCATCGTGCGCGACAGCCAAAGAGTGAGGCAGTCGATCAGCAAGGGTGGCCCCGGCGTCTCGAGCAGCGGGACCAGGTCGATCGTCTCGGCCAGGCCCCACGACGCGGGCCGGCGGGCCCGGTGCTTGGCGACCCGCTCGGCCCACTCGGAGCTGCCCGCGTCGTCCCCGCCGGTCGCGACGTACACGACGTCCGGTACGTCGGCCAGCAGGCGCTCCGCGGCGATCGACTTGCCGGAGCGGGCGCCGCCCAGAACGAGGATCCGATCAGCCATGCGTCCTCCCGGAGTCGAAAACCACCGGCGCCTCGAAGGCCGCCTTACGGGCGGTGCGCCGGAACGCGTTCAGGATCGGCCGCCCGAGCAGCAGCACCAGCACCGCGCACAGGATGCCGCGCGGGATGTCCCATCCGAGCGACGTCGCCACCACGAACAGGAAGTACCGGTGCAGGTTGGCCGCGAGCTCGTCGCCGGGGATGAACGAGAAGTCGGTGCCGAACGTCGCGTACGGCCAGAACCAGAGGTTCATGATCAGGCCGTACAGCACCCCCGAGACCAGCGAGTACCCCGCCAGCAGCAGCAACTCGAGCCGTCCGCCGACCCGCGGCAAGAGCCCGGCCAGACACCCGACCCACGCGCACGCGAACATCTGGAACGGCATCCACGGCCCGACCCCGCCGCTGATCAGCGCCCCGCCCAGCAGCGACACCGCCCCCAGCACGAACCCGAACCCGGCCCCGAACGCCCGAGCCGCCAGCACCAGCAGGAAGAACCCCGGCTCGAGTCCCGCCGTGCCCGGGCCCAGCGCCCGCAGTGCCGCGCCGATCGCGGCGAGCATGCCGACCAGCGAGATCACCTTCGCGTCGATGCCGGCCTCCGACAGCTCCGCGAGTACGACGGCCACCAGCAGCGGCAGCAGGAGGACGAACAGCCAGGGCGCGTCGGTCGTGTGGCCGATCGCCGACTCGCCTGCCTGCGCCGTCCGGAAGAACAACGGCCACGCGAAGGCCAGCACGCCGACCGCCGACGCGACGAGCAGCGCGATCGCGCTCCGCGGCCTGAGCAGGATGAGCTTCACGACGCCCGATCCAGTGCGTCAGCGACCTCGCCCACCGTCAGGAACGGCAGCGGTGCCAGGATCTTCGCGACCTGCGGGGCGAAGGCCGGCGACCCGGCGATCACCTCGGCGGTGTCGCCGTCGCTGACCAGTTCGCCGTCGGCGAGCACCATCACCCGCGTCGCGACCTCGGCCACCATCTCCACGTCGTGCGTCGACAGCACCACCGCGTGCCCGGCAGCCGCCAGCTCCCGCAGGATCGCGACCAGCCGGCGTTTGGCGCCGTAGTCGAGCCCGCGCGTCGGCTCGTCCAGCAACAGCAGCGGCGGGGCCCCGCACAGTACGACGGCCAGTGCCAGACACAGTCGCTGACCCTCGGACAGGTCGCGCGGATGGTGTGTCAGCGGCACATCTGGTGCCAGCCGTTCCAGGAGGGCGCGGCAACTACCTGCGGGCACCCTGAAGTCGGAGTCCGCGGCGGCGCACTCGTCCGCGACCGTAGCGGCGTACAGCAGGTCGGCCGGCTCCTGCGGGACCAGTCCGACTGCCTTGACCAGTTCGTTCGGCTTGGTACGTCGCGGGTCCGCTCCGGATGCCGTCGCAGTCCCTGAGCGCGCCGGCAGGATGCCGACCAGCGCGTTGAGCAACGTCGACTTGCCCGCGCCGTTGCGGCCCATCAGCGCGACGATCTCGCCGGCCTTGATGCTGAGCGACACACCGCGCAGCGCGGTCACGGCGCCGTAGCCGACGACGAGGTCGGTGCAGCGCGCCAGCTCTTTACCGAGTGCGGCGACCGGCCGTGAGGGTGTGGAGGAGTCCAGCTGGCCGCGCAGCGCGACCGCGGCGCGCCGTGCGTCTCGTACGGACAGGGGGAGTGGTGACCAGCCGGCCAGCCGTCCCAGTTCAACGACCGGCGGTGCGACCGGTGCAGTCACCATGCGCTCGGCCGGGAGCCCTGTCGACACCGCGGCGGCACCACCGGGTACTTCGATCACGCGGTCGGCGTACTGGATCACCCGCTCCAACCGGTGCTCGGCCATCACCACGGTGACGCCCAGGTCGTGCACGAGCCGCTGGAGCGCGGCCAGTACCTCTTCCGCCGCCTGCGGGTCCAGGGCGGACGTCGGCTCGTCCAGCACCAGCACGGCGGGATGTGAGGTCAGCGCTGCTCCGATAGCGGTCCGCTGGCGCTGGCCACCCGACAAGGAGGTCAGGGCCCGGTCCCGTACGTCTGCCAGCCCGAGCAGGTCCAGCGTCTCCTCGACGCGCCGCCGCATCACGTCCGGCGCCACGCCGAGCGATTCCATGCTGTACGCGAGCTCGTCCTCGACCGTGTCGGTGACGAAGCCCGCCATCGGGTCCTGGCCGACCATCCCGACCACGTCGGCGAGATCGCGCGGCCGGTGCTCGCGGGTGTCCCGCCCGTCGACCAGCACGCGGCCTGCCAGCGTGCCGCCGGTGAAGTGCGGTACCAGGCCGTTGATCGCCCGCAGCAATGTCGACTTGCCGGAGCCGGTGCGGCCGATCACCAGTGCGAGCTCGCCCTCGGGCACGGTGAAGCTCACGTCCTCCAGGGCCGGCTCCCGCGCACCGTCGTACGTCATCGTCACGTGGTCGAACTCGATCATGCAGCCGCCTTCTTCGGGGGTGGTGCAGCCAGTGCGGGGACCAGCCCGATCAGTACGCCGATTGCCGGCAGCACCGGCACCGGTGGGACGACCAGCGGGCCGGCCAGCAGCAGGCCGTTCACGCCGCGGACCGCTGCGAACACCATGCCCCCTGCCGCCACCGCACCGGCCGCTACGACGAGCCATTCGGGCAGCGCCCAGGGATCGGGGCGGTAGCGCGTCCGGGAGACCCGTTGCCGGCCGACCGCCATCGCGGCGACTGCCAGGAGCACGCCGGCCGCGAGTGCGCCCGCCGCGAATGGGAAGGCCATGGAGTCGGTGAGCAACGCGTAGACACCGAGCAGGATGCCCAGCAGCCCCAGCAGCACGCACAACGCTGTTAGTCGACGGTGGACCTTAGGAGCTTGCGCCGTACGGCCGTAGCCGCGTGAGTCCATCGCGGCCGCCAACTCGACCGACCGGTCCAGTGCACCCTCCAGGACCGGCATGGCCGTCGTACGGAAAGAAGCGTGGGTGCGGCCGCGCAGCCGACGTGCTGCACGCACCCGGCGGCCGTCCGTCACGAGTTGCGGCGCGAACGTGAGAGCCACGACGCAGGCGACGCCCATCTCGTAGAGGGCCCCAGGCAACGACTTCAGCAGCCGCCGCGGGCTGGCCAGGGCGTTGGCGGCTCCGACGCAGCAGAGCATGACGGCCAGCTGGAAACCGTCGTACAGCGCCGTCAGCAGGGCCTCCGCCGTGACCTCGCCGCCGAGCTTGACGCCCGCGGCCCAGGCAGGCAGCGGGATCAGCGGCAGCGTGAACAGCACGGTGTTGCCCTGTGAGCGGGTCGACAGCAGGGCCTGC
Source organism: Kribbella sp. NPDC003557 (assembly GCF_040610805.1). Taxonomy (NCBI): domain Bacteria; kingdom Bacillati; phylum Actinomycetota; class Actinomycetes; order Propionibacteriales; family Kribbellaceae; genus Kribbella; species Kribbella sp. NPDC003557. The sequence goes on along the minus strand of NZ_JBEXMY010000010.1, from coordinate 17,099 downwards.
AGGACCACGCGGACGCCGATGACCAGCAGACCCAGCTTCAGGAACGCGGTGAAGCTGTGCGCCCACGGTGCGTCGCTCCGGCGGGCCGAGACCACGAATCCGGTGACGGCGAGGATGAGGGCCAGCAGAACCGGGTTACGGGTCCTGCTGGCCGCAACAGCCATGCACAGCGCCCACAACCACCAGGCCCCCGGGTGGAGTGCCCGGGGGAGTGTCAGGTGGTGGACGGCGCGCACTCTACTTCGCCGCGGTACGACGGCGGTTCAGGACGAGCCCGCCACCGGCCAGCAGGGCGACCACGACGATCGCGATGACGATGCCGGTCCACGGCGCCCCGCCGTCATCTTCGCTCGTGGCCGCCGGGGACGGCTTGGCCGAGGACCCGACACTCGCACCGATCTGCAGCGTGACCGGGGCGTCGGTGGCCGGGACATTGATGTTCTTCACCTGGTCGCCGCAGCCCTTGGCCGGGTAGCCGGCCACACCGCAGGTCAGGCCCTTCTCGATCCGGACCGGGCCTACCGCCGCGAGGATCTTCGCGCCGTTCGACGCCGGGTCGGTCACCACGCAGGTGCCGGTGGCGGGCCCGGGCGTCTCCCCGGCGGTCGCGTCCTCAGGCGTACCGGGGTCGACGACCACCGCGACGCGCTTCTTGCCGGTCTCGGCCGGGGTCTTGCCGCAGATGGCGTCGAAGTCGCCCGCGGCGCGCGGCACCCGCGGCTTGGCGCCGCCGAGCGCGAACCGCCAGCCCTCGACGGCCCCGTCGGCCGGGACGTAGGCGTCGGCGCCCTTCTGCGAGAAGGCCCACTGGCCGTTCGTCCACTGGTAGTAGCCCCAGAAGCGGTAGCCGTCCTCGGCCTGGGCAGTGGTAGCTGTGACGGTCGCGACGGTCCCCGCCAGCAGGAGACCCGCCAGCAGGCTGAGGACCAGGCGTACGGTCCGATGTGCAGTCATTGTCGTTCCTCGGTCGGGCCGCAGCCCGGTGGAGGAGGTCCCGCCTGCACCGGCAGGGTAGGGGCTCCACCCGCGGACCACGGCGGGTAGTTGAGCCTGACTGCCTGCGTCACAGTGTTCCGGCTCGCCACCCGCCCGCGGCTGCGGACGGGTGGCCTACGGTTGCGGGTCAGCGCCGGACTCGGACCGGCTTCCCTGTGACGCAGGCTTTGGTTCGACCGAACTCTACTCCGCGGACGACAGACTCATCGGGCCGTACACCTCACGGCCGTCCTCCAGCAGGTACACCTGACCGACGCCGCGGTCGGCCAGGTCGCGCCAGACCTCACCCAGCCAGCTCTCGGCGTCACCCTGTGCGGAGAACTCCGCCCCGCCGACCTCGCCCGGGTCGACCAGGGCGCCGCTCGCGGTCTCGAACCGCCAGCTCCAGCTCACGAGTTCGGCCGCTTCTGCGGGGCGTTCTGCGCGGTCTTGGCCGGGTCCTTCTCGACGATGTGGCCGAGCACCTCGTCGATCCCCTTCAGCAGACCCTCGTCCAGCGTGACGCCGGCGGCCTTGACGTTCTCGGTGACCTGCTCGGGGCGGGACGCGCCGATGATGGCCGACGAGACGTTGCTGTTCTGCAGCACCCACGCGATCGCGAGCTGCGACAGCGACAGCCCGGCCTGGTCGGCGAGCGGCTTCAGCTCCTGGACCCGGGTCAGGACGTCGTCGGTGAGGAACCGCTTGATGAAGTTCGAGCCGTTGGCGTCGGTGGCCCGGGAGCCCTCCGGCGGCTGCTGCCCCGGCAGGTACTTGCCGGTCAGCACGCCCTGCGCGATCGGCGAGAAGACCACCTGGCCGATACCGAGCTCCTCCGACGCCGGGACCACCTCGGCCTCGATGACCCGCCAGAGCATGCTGTACTGCGGCTGGTTGGAGACGAACGGGATGCGCAGCTCACGGGCCAGCCGGTGGCCCTCCTGCAGCTGCTCCGCGGTCCACTCCGAGACGCCGATGTAGAGCGCCTTGCCCTGCCGGACGACGTCGGCGAACGCCTCCATCGTCTCCTCGAGCGGCGTCTCGGTGTCGAACCGGTGGGCCTGGTAGAGGTCGACGTAGTCGGTGCCGAGCCGCTGCAGCGAGCCGTTGATCGACTCGTGGATGTGCTTGCGGGACAGGCCGGTGTCGTTCGGTCCGCCGGGACCGGTCGGCCAGTACACCTTGGTGAAGATCTCCAGCGACTCGCGGCGCTCGCCGGCCAGCGCCTCGCCGAGCACCGACTCGGCCTTGGTGTTGGCGTAGGTGTCGGCGGTGTCGAACGTCGTGATGCCGGCGTCCAGCGCGGCCCGGACACAGGCCTTGGCCTGCTCGTTCTCCACCTGCGAGCCGTGCGTCAGCCAGTTACCGTACGAGATCTCGCTGACCTTGAGACCACTGTTGCCCAGATAGCGGAAGTCCATACCCAGACCCTACTTCGCCTGGGTCAGGACGGCTTCTCGCCGCGCTTCACCATCGGCTTGGGCAGCCGCCAGCGGCGCATCTGCATGGTCCGCCGGACGGCGTAGAACCCCAGGCCCTTGGTGGACTCCTTCGGGAACTTGATCGCCACCTGCTTCTTCAGCCCCGAGGTGAGCAGGAACCAGTCCGCCGCGATCAGCAGGATCATGAACAGGAAGAGCAGGTTCACCATCCCGGCCAGCCACGGGAACTGCGGCGAGAACACCACGCCGATCAGCGACACCACCAGCAGCACCGGCAGCGCGAACTCCATCACCGAGTACCGGGCGTCGACGTAGTCCCGGGCGAACCGCCGGACCGGGCCCTTGTCGGCGGCCGGCAGATACCGGTCGTCGCCGGTCTGCATGGCCGACTGCATCTTGGCGCGCTCGGTGCGGACCTTGTCCCGCCGGATCGCCGAGGCCTCCTTGCGGTTGCGCGGCTTCTTGAAGGCGGCCTTGCGGGCGGCCTCCGCCTCCTTGCGGCTCGGCGTCGGACGGCCCTTGCCGCCCGGCTTGCCCTGGGACTCGGCGGGTACGGTGGTAGCTGTCTCAGACTTGGTACGACGGAACACGGGGTCAGAACCTCATTCGCAGGGCAAGGTCGCGACTCGGGGTGGTCCCCGGACCTTCCCACTACTTTATCCGGGCCCGTCCTGATGGTGTCGTGACCCGGTGGGACATAGGGTGGAAGGCACGCACGCCGGGTCGTCAGTCCGGCACAGAAGGGGTACGGATATCGATGAGCATCTTCAAGCGGATGTCGACGATCTTCAAGGCCAAGGCGAACTCCGCCCTGGACAAGGCCGAGGATCCTCGCGAAACCCTTGACTACTCGTATCAGAAGCAGCTGGAGCTGCTGCAGAAGGTGCGGCGTGGCGTAGCCGACGTGGCCACCAGCCGCAAGCGGGTGGAGCTGCAGGCGTCACAGCTGCAGTCCCAGTCGGCCAAGCTGCAGGAGCAGGCGCAGAAGGCGCTCTCGATGGGCCGCGAGGACCTGGCCCGCGAGGCCCTGACCCGCAAGTCCGGCCTGCAGGGCCAGATCGACGACCTGCAGACCCAGCACGCCCAGCTGCAGGGCGAGGAGGAGAAGCTGACGCTCGCCTCCCAGCGGCTGCAGGCCAAGGTCGAGTCCTTCCGGACCCGCAAGGAGACCATCAAGGCCACCTACACCGCGGCCGAGGCGCAGACCCGGATCAACGAGGCCTTCTCCGGGATCTCCGAGGAGATGAGCGACGTCGGTCTGGCGGTGCAGCGCGCCGAGGACCGCACGCAGCAGATGCAGGCCCGGGCCGGGGCGATCGACGAGCTGCTCGCCTCCGGCGCGCTCGACGACGCCACCGGGACCAACAAGGACAACATCACGCTCGAGCTCGAGCGGATGTCGTCCGGCTCCGACGTCGAGAACGAGCTGGCCGCCATGAAGGCGCAGCTGTCCGGCGGCAGCAGCACGCCCAAGGAGCTCTCCGGTGAGGCGCAGCAGTCCGCCCCCCAGACCGCCCAGCAGCCGGCAGCCGAGCCGGCGCGACCTCAGGACGGAGATATTCGGTGATCGTTCGGATCATGGGTGAAGGCCAGTGGCGACTGGCTGACGAGAAGCTCGACGCGCTCAACGCGGTCGACGGCGACCTGGAGAAGGCGGTGTCGTCCGGCGACGAGACGACGTACCAGGCCGCCTTCGCGGCGCTGCTGGACTTCGTCCGCTCCGGCGAGAAGGTGCCGGACGACGAGCTGCACGACTCCGACGCCATCCTGCCCCCGTCGGACAGCTCGCTGGCCGAGATGCGTGAGCTGATCAGCGGCGACGGCCTGATCGCCGGCTGACCGCACCCCCGATCAGTGCCCCGACCCGGCGGCTGATCACTTCAAGTAGTCATCTGAGACCCCTGGGAACCCGATCACGGGCTCCCGGGGGTCTTTGATTTATGGAACCCGGAAGTCGGGTTTGCGCGCCGGTAAACACTCTCGTCGGGTGCTGTTTTCCGCTGCGTCCACGTAGTACTCTCTGGTTCACGCCGTTGTGGGGGCGGCGTTTGGACGAGGTCCGTGACGGGGTGTGGGTTGGTCACGGGTTTCGGTTTCACCTGTGGGGGGTGACTGTGCGTGAGTGATTTTGTCATGTCCGAGGGGTTGGCCGAACCGGCTGACCTTCGGCCGGCGCCGTCGGGGGAACGTCGTCGGCCGGTCTGGGTGGTTCCGGACGAAGTACCGGCGGTCGTGCCGCGCGCGGCACGGTTCACCGAGGCGCGGTGGGTCGGGAAGTACCGGTGGGCGGCGCTCGCCGGCGACCTGGGGGCCGCGCTGTTCGGTGTCTCGCTGGCCCTGGTGGTCCGGTTCGGGGCCCAGATCAACCTCGGCTATGTGCTGCTCGGCGCCGTGCTGCCGATCGCCTGGCTGGTCTGTGTCGCCCTGGAGCGGGGTTATGAGACCCGCTACTTCGGCACCGGGCCGGAGGAGTTCCGCTCGATCATCCGGGCGGCGGTGGCGCTGACCGCGGTGGTCGCGATCACGTCGTACGCGACGAAGAGCCAGGTGGCGCGTGGTTTCGTCGTACTGGCGGTGCCGATGACCTGTTTCGCGGCGATGTTCGCCCGCTGGGTGCTGCACCGGCAGATCTCCAAGCGGCGGATCGCCGACCGGTGCATGCGGAAGGTGCTCGTTGTCGGGCGCAACGACCAGGTGACGACGCTGCGCCGGCACCTGGAGGAGCGCAAGACCGACGGGTACGTCGTGGTGGCGAGCTGTCTGCCCCGCGGCGACACGCCGGTGAACCATGCAGCCGAGGAGCCCGAGCCGGACCGGCTGGGCCGTGCCGAGATGGACATCCTGAAGGCGGTCGACGAGTGGGACGCCGACGTGGTCGCGGTGGCGGCCGACCCGGAACTGTCCGGGCACTCGCTGCGCAAGCTGTCCTGGGCGCTCGAACAGCGCGGCGTGGAGCTGATCGTCTCGCCGGGCATCGTCGAGGTGGCCGGTCCGCGGATCTCGATCCGGCCGGTCGCCGGGCTGTCGCTGCTGCACCTGGAGCGCCCGTCGGTGAGCGGTGGGCCGCACATCCTGAAGAGCGTCTTCGACCGGGTGGTCGGTTGCCTGCTGCTGCTCGCGGTGGCGCCGATCCTGCTGGTCACCGCGGTGCTGGTGAAGGTCACCAGCCGCGGTCCGGTGCTGTTCCGGCAGACCCGGGTGGGACGCGGCGGTGAGCAGTTCCAGATGCTGAAGTTCCGCACGATGGTGGTCGACGCCGAGGAACGCAAGGCGGAACTGCACGCGCTGAACGAAGGCAACGGGGTCCTGTTCAAGCTCCGCGACGATCCGCGGGTGACCAGGGTCGGCCGGTACCTGCGACGGTTCTCGATCGACGAGCTGCCGCAGCTGGTGAACGTGCTCCGGGGGGACATGTCACTGGTCGGCCCGCGCCCGCCGCTGCCCGCCGAGGTCGCGCAGTACGCGATCGACGACGCGCGGCGGATGCTCGTCAAGCCCGGCCTGACCGGCCTGTGGCAGGTGAGTGGACGCAGTGACCTGACGTGGGAGGAGTCCATGCGGCTCGACCTGCGGTACGCCGACAACTGGTCGATCGCACTCGACCTGTTGATCCTGTGGAAAACCGCCCGCGCCGTGCTGGGGAGCGACGGCGCGTACTGAGTGAGGTACCGAGCGGTGTTTGCGTTCCCGAGGGGGGAATCCGTGACTGTAGTACTGGAAAGGTCGGCCGTCGCCCGGTCCGAGGCCGCGACCCTGGTGATCAGGGCCGCCGAAGGAGACCAGGGCGCGTGGAGTCAGCTGGTCGATCACTATGCGCGGCTCGTCTGGGCCGTGACCCGCAGCTTCCGCCTGAGCGACAGCGACGCCGCTGACGTCTCGCAGATGGTGTGGCTGCGGTTGCTCGAACACATCAACCGCGTCGACCCCGAGCGGGTCGGCGCCTGGCTGGTCGTCACCACGCGCCGGGAATGCCTGCGGGTGCTGGCGTTCCGCAAGCGCGTGCTGCTGACCTACGAGGCGACCGCGTTCGACGACGTGGCCGGCGACCAGCCGGACCTCGACGCCGACCTGCTCGCCGGCGAGCGCGCCGACGACGTACGCCGGGCGCTCGAGAGCCTGCCGGACCGCTGGCAGCAGCTGCTCGGCATGCTGATGGCCGACCCGCCGGCGCCGTACGCGGAGATCTCCGCCACGATCGGCATCCCGATCGGCAGCATCGGCCCGATCCGCGGCCGGTGCCTGGAGAAGCTCAGACTGCTGCTTGCCTCCTGAAGCAGCACCGGACCGGTCCGGGCCCGGGGGCATGCGATCGCAGCAGCCATCACAGTAGCGATCACAGCATGATCCACGCGGTCCGGACCGGTCTTTGGTTGCCGCCCGGCCAGCGCAGCAGGAAGCTCACCAGTCGGGTGTCGCCCGGCCCGTCGCCGCCGCGGGCCTCGACCACGACCGGACCGGCCGGTGTGACCCGCAGCTCCACCGACTCCGCGGCCCGCTCCACGTCCAGCGTCACGCCGTACCCGGCGAAGCGCAGCCGCCGGACGCCGACCTCGCCGGGTGTGTCGACCAGGCTGTCGAAGACCAGGTCGAGTACGTCGAGATTCCGCTCGTGCCGGCCGAACGCGGCGTACCCGACCGAGCGGAGCAGTGCGATCTGCTCGCCGGCAACGCGCTCCGGAGGCCCGATCATCGCCCTCAGCGCTCCCCGAGCACCTTGACGACGCTGTCCGGGTCCTGTCCGTACGGCGCGCCCTGCCAGGACGCCCAGTTCACCCGGTTGCCCTGCTCGTGCACGATGAAGTTCCACGGCCCGGCGTAGGTGTTGTTGAAGAAGCGGTTGCCCTGGTGGAACGTGATCGCGTCCTGCACGGCGGACTCCTTGTACGGCGACCAGCTCGGGAACGTACCCCAGTTGGAGAACAGGCCGTTGTAGCCGCACCCGGAGCTGGACCCGCAACTACTGGACACCTTGTTCGGGTTCAGGCTGAAGAGGTTGTCGTGGACCCTGACGTTCTGCGTCTTCCAGCGGCAGTCGCTCCGGAACGGCTGTTCCTCGATCGTCTTGGCATTGCAGGTCTTGGCGTTCACCACCGCCGGATTGACCAGCGTGCCCGAGCCGGTGCTGGTGTTGGCGGCCGAGCCGGCGAACCGGTCGGCGTTCTCCCACAGGATGACGCCGGCCCAGTTGTCGCTGAATACGTTCTTGCTGATCTCGAAGGTCTGGTTGAAGACACCCGGCACCCGCGGGTCGCTGCCGGACTCGGAGATGTACAGGGCGGGGGTCGGGAAGCCGTTGTTGGTCGGCCCTTTGCCGAGCCCGTTGCGCACGAACGTGTTGCCCCGGATGCCGGCGTTGTAGCTGGTCTCGTAGACCAGCCCCTCGGCCAGGTTCCCGGAGATGTAGTTGCCCTCGATCACGAAGCCGGTGTTGTTCGTGTCGGCCCACAGACCGGCGCTGTGGTTGTCGTGCACCCAGTTGTTGCGCACCACCGCCCCGGTCACCTCCCAGAACTTGCCGCCGCCGCTGCACCCGCAGCCTTCCTTGAGCCGCTCCCAGTCGTCGGTGTTGTTCCCGGCGATCTCGTTGCCCTCGATGGTGATCCCGGCCACCTTGCCCGGGTTGTAGGCGTTGAAGCCGTACTGGCCGTTGTTCTGCAGGCAGTTGCCGCGGACAACGTTGTGGTCGCCGACCATGACGCCGGCCCCGGCGTTGTCCTTGACGGTGTTCCCGGTCACGGTCCAGCGGCCGGCGGCGTCGTGGTTCACCACGCCCTCGTCGTTGTTGCTCCGGACCGGCCCGAAGTTCTGGATGGTCAGGTTCTTCACCGTCACCGCGGTGGCATAGCCGGTGAACGCGTACCGGTTGCGGCGGCCGCCGTCCAGGATCGCTCCGGGCGCGCCGACATAGGTGTTGCCGTCCTTCGGGATCACCTGGGCGAACTCGCCGCGACCGAGCTTGTGCGTGCCGGGGGACAGCCAGAAGGTGGTGCCGGCCGGCTTCGCCTCCGTGAGCTCGTTGAGGTTGTCCGTGGTTCTGACGACAACCGCGTTGGCCGGGGCGGTGGCGGGGCCGGACAGAGCTCCGGCGTTCCCGCAGATCTTCGCGGTCGGGGCCGACGGCGCCGTCACGGGGCTGTTCGTGATCGCCGGGGACCCGGTGGCCGGCGGTGCGGCCTTCGTCGGCTCCTGCTCGCCGAGGACGACGAGGACGACGGCCAGCAGCGCCGCGACGACGACCAGCGCGACACCGCCCAGCACCAGCGGCCGCCGGTACCACGCGGTCACCGTGGCCGGCGACGGCGGACCGCCGGTCTCCTTGGTGTTTCCTTCGGGGGGCATCGGATCCTCGGGCTCAGCGACGGGGGGTGACCGGGTTCGCTACCGCGAAGCGGTAGATGTCGAGCAACTGCTCGACGTTCTGATCGATCTGGTGGTCGGTCTCGTACGTCTTGCGGGCCTGTCTACCGAGCCGGACGTACCGCTCGGGATCGCTGTCGACATCGCGCAGCAGCCTGCCCAGCGCCTCGGGGTTCCCGGGCTCGAACAGCGCGCCGTCCACGCCGTCGGTGATCAGGCCGGGGAACGAGCCGTGCGCCGACGCCAGCGGCGGTACGCCGACAGCCATCGCCTCGACCACCACCAGGCCGAACGTCTCCTCCCACTCCGACGGCAGCACCACCGCGCGGGACTCGCCGATCAGCTTGAAGACGTCGGGCTTGCTCATCAGGCCGCGCAGCTCGACCGAGGGCCGGTCGGCGGCCCAGGCCGTGACCTCGTCGAGCATCGGTCCGCCGCCGGCGATCACCAGCCGCAGCGCCTCGTCGCCCGCGGTCGCGCGATACGCGTCCCAGCCCTTCATCAGCAGCGGCGCGCCCTTCGCGGCGTCGAGCCGGCCGACGTAGGTCACCTGGCGCTGCCGGGACCCGCCGACGGGACCGTCGTACGGCACCATGTTGGGCTTGACGAACGTCCGGTCCGGGTCGAACCGCATGCCGGCCATCAGATCGCGCTGGGACTCGGAGATGAAGATGTACGCGGACACCAGGTCCTGCCAGCTGCCCCGGTGCCCGCGGGTGTTCAGCACGGTCGTCGCGGTCGCGAGCGCCGACCCGCGGTAGCAGCGGTGCAGCATGCCGCTGGCCGGATTGCCGCCGGCGCAGTCGTGGCAGACCTTGCCGTCGCGGAAGAAGTCGCCGCTCGCGCACAGCAGCTTGTAGTTGTGCAGCGTGATCACGGCCGGTACGCCGGCCAGCCGGCAGGCGTACAGCACCGACGGGCTGAGCAACGGGAACGTGTTGTGGATGTGCACCACGTCCGGCCGGTGCCGGAACAGGTCGCGGGCCAGGTCGTACCGGCTGGCCCGGCTCCAGACCACCCGGGCCGGCAGGACCGCCTTCTTCAGCGCCGGCCACTCCTCGATGTCGTCGCTGTGCCTCTCGAAGTGCCGGACGGTGTGACCCGCCGCGGTGAGCGCCTCGCTCTCCTGGTCGACGACCCGGTTCTCACCGCTGGGTGCGGTCGACCGGTATCTGTTGTGCACCATCATGATCTTCATCGCGGTCCTTCACGTGTTGATGTGGAGTACACCAGCGAGGCGGCCAGCGTCAGTTCCAGCAGGTACGGCGAGGCCTCGCTGAGCCCGCTCTCGGTGAACGAGGCGACGACGCAGTAGGCGACGAGGAACAGGGCCAGAGCCCGGTGCGGCCCCTGGGGCCGGAACCAGGCCGCGGTCAGCACGAAGGCCAGCAGCAGGATCGTGAGCGCGCAGCCGACCAGTCCGACGTCGTAGTAGGTGCCGAGCCAGTTGCTGTCGATCGGCAGGCCGTTGAACGACTTGTTCGACAGGCCGAAGCCGAAGAGCGTTTCGAAGGTGGAACGCGGCTGGGCGAGGATGGCGTCCCACACGGCCTTGCGGCCGGTGAGCGCGCCGAGTTCCTCGGTGTCCTGGCCGCGCGCCAGCCAGGTGGTCACCACCGAACTGAGGGTGAGCGCGCCGAACGTGAACACCGTCAGACCGATCAGGAACGCCTTGCGCACCCGCGAGCGCGCGGTGAACAGGCTGAGCCCGGCGATCGTCACACCGACGAGCGTCGCCGCCAGCGCGGTCCTGGTGTGGGTCAGCAGCAGCACCGGGACGCAGCACAGCACGCTGGCCAGCGCCACGTTGCGCCGGAGCAGGCCCGACATCCACAGCACGATCGTCAGACCGATGGCCACCGCGGAGTAATGGCCGACCTGGGTCGGCGGGATCGGCCAGAGCGTGCCGCCGAGCCGGTCGTCGGTCATGGCGAGTCCGGGGGCGACGATCAGCCCGACGATGACAGACCCGACGATTGCCCACAGCACCAGCAGGTGGGTCCGCACCAGGAGCAGGTCGCGACGGGTCCACCACGGCGTCAACAGCCACAGCACCAACGCGAACCCGCAGAGCCGGCCGGCGCGGAACAGCGCGCCGAGCAGGAACTCCGCCCGGATGCTGGCCAGCAGCGCCTCGACGGCCAACGTCATCAGCAGCACGATGTAGACGCTGCGCCGGACCCGGACCGGCCGGTTCACCGACAGCACCATCATCAGCGCGCCCACCAGCGCTCCCTGCGCGATGAGCTTGCCGACCGATCCCGGGATCGGCAGCAGGTGCGGCGCACCGGGGAAGAACGTCATCACGTTCAGCACCAGCAAAGCCCAGGTCAGCTGCACCCGCCGGCGCCGGCGGACCTCCGGGGCGACGACCCGCCGCGTCGGCCGGGTGCCGAGCCGCGCGGTCAGCTGGTTCCCGAGCGTCGCGAGCATGGTCATCGGCTGAACATCTCGACGTCCACGGAGCGGGTCCGGCCGGACTCGGCCTCGGTCACGCCGACACTCTCGTCCGTGCGGTCCGGACGGAGCACGATCGCGGTGTCGATCTCGAGCCCCGCCAGCCGGAGCATCTCGCCGGTCGCCTGGATCGCGGTCGTGGTCGAACGGCCCGCGGTCACCACCACGGCCGCGTGCGAGCTCCACGTGGCCAGGTGGTCCGCGCCGAGCTCGGGAGTCAGGTCGGCCAGGCTGAGCACCAGGTCGGCGACCTCCCACGACGCGTCGAGTGCCACGTCGCCGGAGCCCGCGGGCCGCTTGTTGTCGCCGAGCCGCAGGTACGCGCCCTCAGCCGGCCCGGCGGCCGGGTCGGGCAGGTGGACCTCGATCCGCCGGCCCGGCTCGCTGAACCGTGACTCCTGCGTGCCCGGTACCTTCACGCCGAGCATCCGGGCCAGCCGGCCGGACTCGGTCAGATCCGCGACCAGGACGCGCTTGCCGTCCTCGGCCAGCGACACGGCGAGTGCGGCAACGGCGAGAGCGCAGGTGCGCAGGTCGTCGATCCCCACCACCGCGAGTGTCGGCGGGCGTTCGCTCCAGGCGATCCGGTGATCGAGATGCTGGACGAGGAGCTGAATCTCAGGGCTCTGCCGCTGTGCCTTGCGCAGCAGGCCCGGTAGCGGGAACAGACGCAGGCGCGAGGGCCGGGGTGCGCTCAGCCGGACGCGGGCGCCGAGGGCATGGGAGATGTCCTGGCGTTTCCACAACCGGTCCGAGATCAGCGCCCGGACGATGACGAACCCGACGCCGAGGAACAGGCCGGCGATCAGGCCGGTGCCCGCGTTGATGACGATCGTCCGCTTGGCCGAGACCGGCACCGGGGCAGCCACGTCGAGAACCCGGCTGCTGTTCATCCGGGTTGCCTGCACCTGCTCGTCCTGCAGCTGCTGCCGGACGTAGGTCTCCCGGTCCCGGGCCGCGCCGAGCCTGGCGCCCTCAGCACTGTTGGGGCGCTTCATTTCGTCCGGATCGTCACCGGCCGCCCGCACCGCCTGCTTTGCGAGGGACAGCTCGTTCGCCGCAGCCGTCAGGTCCCGGACCAGCGGCGCGTCCTGCAGCGCGATCTGCTCCGTGCGGTAGACGAGGAAGACATTGGCGATGACCGACGCCAGCTTGGTCGCCTCCTCATCGGTCTTCGCCTTGGTGGTGATCTGGAGGATCCGGTCGGTCGACGCGCTCGCGGAGTACTCCTTGAGCAGGTCGTCCTGGGTCACGGGCAGCTTGAGCAGCTCGATCACCCTCTGCGCGACGGTGTGCGTGGTCGCGAGGCTGACGTCGGTCGCCATCGCCTTCGTCGGGTCCTCACCGTCGCGGTGCGTCAGCAGCAACCGGGTCTGCGCCGTACTGGGCGCGGGCAGGGCGACGGTCGAGGCCAGACCCAGGGCCAGGCCGACCAGCGCGACGACCAGCCAGATGCGGACGTGCCTGCGGAGCGCATCACGGATGAAGCGGAAGGTGACCAGCGCGTCCGGCGGGAACGACGCCGACCGCTCGCCGTCGAACAGTCCGTCGTCATCGGTCCAGACGGGCTCGCGGACCGTCGGTTCGTTGTACGGCTGGTTGCTCATTTGGTCCTCCTCGCCGTGCCGGTGAGGAGGGTGGGCAGCCGCGAGGACGTGCGACGCGTCGACTGCGAGACCCGGCCGATCGTCCGGTCCGTCGGGTCCGGATCGGTGACCACCAGACCGTCGATGGTGCGGTCGTTCGCGGCGGCGGCGACCGCCAGCCGGGCGAGTTCCTCGGCCGTCACGACGCCGGACGAGAGCGCGACGATCGTGTTCGTGGTCTGCTCGGCGTCGGCCAGGTGCGGCGCGTCCCGGTCCACCACCACGAGGTGGATGGTCAGCGCGGACGAGCCCGGCGGCTCCTGGTGGGTGTCGACCACGATCGAGGCGGTGATCCCGATCGAGTTGGCGAGCGCGGCCAGTTGCGGACCGAGCGGAAGGGCCTTGTCGTCACCGGTGAAGGAGAGCACGGTCAGGGAGACCGGAGCGCCGTCGCGGACGTCCAGCCCGAGGTGGTGCAGGGTCTTGCGCAGGCTCCAGGCCTCCACCGCCGTCGGCGAGTAGTGCTCGAGCAGGTAGGCCCAGTCGGACCGGTCCGTCGCCTGGTACGACGAGACCGACGCCAGCACCGGCAGGCCGACCGCGTCGGCGATCTCGTCGCGCATCCGCAGCCGCCGGTCGCCCCGGGCCTTGGCCAGCACACCGACCGAGCCGGCGGCCGCGCCGATCAAGGCACCGAGCGCGCCGAGGATGCCGAGATGGACGAACACGTTGCCACCGCGGGCGCTGGTCGCCTGCTCCAGCACGCGGGCGCCGGTCTTCTTCCCGAGGTCGCCCGGCAGGTTCTGTGCGCTCGTCACGTAGACCAGGTAGATCCCGGCGACGGCGTTGGCCAGCTGCATCGACTCCTGGGCGGTCTGCCCCTTCGCGTCGATCTTGATGACGTCCTGGGTGACGGCGGTGACCTTGACCCGGTCACGGACCTGGTCGGTCGTCAGTGCGGGACTGAGGTTCTGGCCCGCGCTCTTCAGTACCGGCTCGCTCTCCGCGATGAAGACCTGCGTGTCGATGCTCTGCGCGCCGGCCTGGGTGGCCTTCTCGGCATCGGTCGCGGGAGGTGGTGGCAGGACGACGAGTGACGTGGCGGTGTGCATGGCGGGCACGGCGAGCCCGTACGCGATCCCACCGAGCAGGCCGACCGCGGCGACAGCCGCCACGATCAGGCGGTGCCGGCGGATCGCTTGCCACGATTTCTTCACGTCCAGCTGCTGTGCGCTCACAGGCCCCCTCCAAGCGAACGTCTGTCGGTACGGAGTAATAGAGGGGCGGAACGTGGCGCTGATACACCTCAGGAGCGGAAGCGGAAGGTGGTGGTCGCGGGGGAGTCGGGGCTGAGGGTGCCGGTGCCGATCAGAGTGGTACTCGGGACCTTGTGGCCGAAGCGCGGGGAGTACCAGCCCAGCAGCGGGTCGTCGGTGCCGCGGTAGGCCGTCCAGGTCAGTCCGGCGGGCAGCTCGACGGCGGCTGAGCCGGTGGGCCACGTCAGCTGTCCCGTCGGCTCGTCGTACTCGATCTCTGGCCCCAGGTGCCAGGCGATCCGTACGCCGGCCGCCGCGTCGAGGTGGTCCTCCACGCGCAGCACGCCCTGCTCCAGTGCGGCGGTTCGCCGGTGCGTGACGGGTGCGTAGCCGTCGTGTTCGGCCTCCCACGCGTTTCCGCTGTACCGACGTACCGTGCTGTTCGCACCGCGCAGCCAGAGGAACGGGCCGCCCCAGGTGGACTGCTCGGTGCCGGATACCTCGACGGTGTTGTGGGCGACGGTGGAGCGGAAGTAGTCCCGCCACTCCGGTTCGCCGTGGTAGCAGTACGTGCCAGGGTCGGCGAGGACGTCGACGCCGTCGACCCGCACCTCGAGCGACAGCGCATCGGAGTGGGCGTGGGCGGCGATGGAGAGGAAGCCGTGCGGACCGGCGTCCGCGCGGCACCAGATCTCCGGACCGGTGTCCTGGCTGCGCAGAATGATCAGGCCGGCGTCGCGGAAGTGGTCCGGTCGTTCGGCCGGGCGGTCCGGCTGTTCTTTGCTGATGAGCGAGCCGACGATGACGGACGTCGCCGTGGGCTCGCTGCCGGGCCACCAGGGCGCTCGGCCGACCACGGCTGCGCCCAGCGAGAGGTACGCCGCCCAGTCGCTGATGTCTGGTGGGTCGAGAACCAGGACCATGCCCTCGTCGTCGTCACCCTGGCGTGGTGGCCGCAGGCTGGTGTCGACGATCGCCGCGGCCACGTCGACAGTGCGCGTCAGCAGGGCCCAGGTCCGCGGGCTGAGCGGGTGTCCGGCGGTTTCTGCTTCCAGAGCGGCGAACAGGCCGAGTTCAGAGACGAAGCGGTGGTAGTCCGTGGCCAGTTCGCGGTTCACGCCGGAGGGGAACGTGTTGGCGTCCAGTTCCTTCTCCAGCAGGGCTGCGGCGTCTGCGCGCCAGCGGTCGCTCTTCGTGAACCAGGGGAACGCGCAGGCGCCGATGAGCTGTCCGGCCGCTTCCGCGATCACATGGTTGTTCGCCGACGAGCCGTGGCTGCGGAACGCGGCGAGGTAGCGCTGGTGCCAGTAGAGCTGCTGCAGCGCCAGTTCGTTGTGCTCGAACAGATCCGTGATGTCAGGCCAGTCGTTGAGCAGCCGGCGGACCCATGTCCAGCTGATCAGGCGCAGGCCGATCTCGATACCGCTCGCCCAGTGCACGCCGGACAGAAACGGGTTCGACCGCCACCAGTCGTTCAAGTGGTCGGCTACGCGTTCGGCGTACCGGTCGTCATGCGTCAGGTACCAGGCCGCGGCCAGCTGGGTCAGGTGGTGGTGGCGGGACAGCTCCCAGACCTGCTTGATGTTGCCGACCGCCTGCTCGTTGCGGTGGTTCAGCTTGAACACGTACTGCGCCGGGTCCGACCGGCGGCCCGTGGTCGGGTCGCGGAACCAGTCCGGGGCGCGGAGATCCGTACGGTCGACCCCGAGGACCTCGAGGTTCCCGGCCAGGATCGCGTCGGCCCGGGCGATGACCGCCTTGCGGGCCTCGTCCGGCACCGCGCAGGCCGTCTGCGGCGACAGCGTCGTCGGGAAGGTCCGCTCGGTGCGGAGGGGGAGATGCGGGTTTCCGTCCTGCCCGGGCCTGACCTGTTGGTAGGCCCAGGCAGTACGGCGTCCGGCATCGCGGGTGCGCCAGATGAGTTCGGTGGGGGACATCCGGCGGAGGCGGCGGACGTACCAGCCCAAGGGCTGGCGGCTCACAGTTTTTCCGGCCGGCCGCTGGCCAGGCTTCGGTCGACGGCGATCGTCGCGCGGGTGGTGGCGACCAGGGTCTCGAACGGGATCGGCATCGGGCCGCCGGACCTCACCGCGGCGACGAAGCGGTCGAGCTCGATCCGCTGGCCCTTGTCGGTGCTGCGGGACTTGCGGACCGACGGTTTGCGGCCGGTCCACACCGACGCGCTCTGGAAGTTGTCGAACCGGGCGTTGCGGCCGCCGCCGGTGACGTCGATCGTCTCCTTCGGGAAACGCGCGGTGCCGCCGCCGACGTAGCTGATCGTCGCGACCGAGCCGTTCGCGAACCGGAGCGTGACGACGACGTCGCCGGTGTCCGGGCCGGGGACGGCGTACACCTCGGTCGGGAGGCTGTTCAGCCACCAGGTCAGGGTGTCGACGAAGTGGCCGCCCTCGCCCGCGAAGCGGGAGCCTTCCTTGCCGGCGTCGAGGTACCAGCTGGTGGAGTCGAGCTTGCCGGCGTTCACCAGGTAGCGGAGGGAGAAGGCGCCGCCGGGGTCGCCGAAGCGGTCCTTCAGGTCGGTCAGCAGCGGCGCGAACCGGCGGTTGAAGCCGACCATCAGGCGGTCGTTGCCGGTGGCGTCCACGGTGGCGACGATGCGGTCCAGGTCCTCGTCGGTCAGCGCCAGCGGCTTCTCGACGAAGACCGCCTTGCCGGTCTCGAGGGCGCGGCAGGCGAGGTCGGCGTGGGAGCTGTGGCGGGTGACGACGAACACGGCGTCGAGGGTGGTGTCGGTCAGTACTTCGTTCGCGTCGGTGGAGATCGCTTCGAAGCCGAACCGTCGTTGGGCGTTCGCGGCGGACAAGGATTTGTTGGTCGCGACCCGGGCCAGCACGGCATTCTCGTTCTTCTGCAGGTGCGGCAGCAGCATGCTGGACGCGTAGTTACCCGCTCCTACAAAGCCGATCCGCACGGCGCCGGCGGGAGCCGGCCGACCGGCCGGGGGCCCCCGGGGGGGGGTGTGCGGGGGCCCCGGCGTTTGCGGGGGTAGGTGGGCCCCCCCGGGCCCC
>NZ_JBEXMY010000009.1:0-278188 GCF_040610805.1 Kribbella sp. NPDC003557 | reverse complement strand
CCCGGCAAACCCAACCCCAGCAGGTGACGGCCCCGGCAAACCCAACCCCAGCAGGTGACGGCCCCGGCAAACCCAACCCCAGCAGGTGACGGCCCGACAAACCCAACCCCAGCAGGTGACGGCCCCGGCAAACCCAACCCCAGCAGGTGACGGCCCGACAAACCCAACCCAGGGAGCCGAGCGAAGCGAAGGCGCAGGGGGTGCGGGTGGCGGAGCCCCCGCCGGCGGCAAGCGAAGCGCAGCCGCACAAAATGACGAAGCCGACCAAACCCGCGCTCTCCGCGGGCATGGCCGGCCATCGGGTGAGTGACGGGACTCGAACCCGCGACCACCTGGACCACAACCAGGTGCTCTACCAGCTGAGCTACACCCACCATTGCCGTCCGAACCGCGACGGCTGAGCAATCATAGCGATGAACTGTCAGGACCTGAAATCGAGGGTGAATCCCCAGGTCAGGCGCCGGTCGGAGTGTCCTCGGGGGTGCTGTCGGCGGGGGCGGCGACGAGGCCGGCGGCGGCGGCGCGGGCGGTGCTGGAGTCGGGCCCGGGCTGGGGCACGAAGACGGTCTCCCGGTAGTACCGCAGTTCGTCGATGCTTTCGGTGATGTCGGCGAGCGCCCGGTGGTTGCCGGTCTTGGCGGGCGTCGCGTAGTAAACCCGCGGGTACCACCGGCGGACGAGTTCCTTGATCGAGCTGACGTCGACGTTGCGGTAGTGCAGGTGGGATTCGACGCGCGGCATGTCGCGGACGAGGAAGGTCCGGTCGGTGCCGACGGAGTTGCCGGCCAGGGCGGCCTTGCGCGGTTCCTTGACGTACGACGTGATGAAGTCGAGGACCTGCTGCTCGGCGTCGGCGAGCGGGATGCCGTGGGCGAGTTCTTCGAGCAGCCCGGACGCGGTGTGCATGTCGCGGACGAAGTCGCCCATCTGGTCGAGGGCGGCCGGTGGGGGCGCGATCACCAGGTCGATCCCGTCACCGAGCACGTTCAGTTCGTAGTCGGTGACGAGCACCGCGACCTCGATCAGGGCGTCGTTCGCCAGGTCGAGGCCGGTCATCTCGCAGTCGATCCACACCAGCCGGTCGTTCATGGGCACCCACCTTACGGCGACGGGCCGACAGTGCGGCGACGGCGTGCCTTGTCAGCGCGGCGCGTGCCCCAGGTGGACGCTGCGGACGGACAGTACGGCGAGGTCGGAGCGCCGCCCGAGGTAGTGCGGCTCGTCGGGGTCCAGCAACTGCCGCCAGACCTCGACGTCGTCCGGCGTCAGCCACTCTTCGTCGGTCACCACGTGGCCGTGCCCGTGCCCGTGCCCATGCCCATGGCCATGGCCATGCCCATGCCCATGACCGTGGCCGCTGTCGCCGCCGGTCAGCCGCTCGATCCGCGTCCGGAACCCCTGCACGACCCCGTCCAGCCGCTCCGGCGACAAGGGCGCGGGTGTCTCGGTCAGCACGCTCCGCGTGGTCGCCCCGGTCAGCCCGGCCCGCGTCAGCGCCTCGGTCCACCCGTACGGCATCGGCACCGATCCCGGCAGCGAGTCCCGCATCACCTTGAACCACCGGTCCTGCGCGAGATCGAGCCGCAGTTCGAGTCCGGGCTCGCCGATCCCGAGGTCCCACGGGAGGTGTCGCGCCGGCAGGCCGCCCTCGGCGAGCGCCAACCGTCCACCGGGCGCGAGCAGCGACGCCAGAGCGTCGACCGCGGCCTGCTGGTCGGCCGCGTGGTGCACCGAGGCCGATGCCCAGATCAGGTCGGCGGGCGCGGCGATTGCCCGGCGCAACGGTTCGGCGCCGTCGTCCATCGAGGCGAGTTCGCAGCGGACCAGACCGGCGGTGTGCTCGCGCGCCTGCTCCAGTACGTCGGGATCCGCGTCGATCGCCACCACCGTCGCGCCGCGGAGCGCACCGGCGCTCGCACCGGAGAGCGCCTCGGAGGGCGCCTCGGGGGTCGCCTCGGGGAGCGCCTCGGGGGTCGCCTCGGGGAGCGCCTCGGAGGGGGCTCCGGGGAGTGCCTCGCGGAGTGCCTCGGCGAGCGCCTTGGCCATCCCGCCGCCTCCGCAGCCGACGTCCGCCAGGACCTTGTCGCCGTCGCGCACCAGACTGCGGGCGACTGCCGCGTTCCAGTCCGTCTCTCCCTCGGCCGACGCACGCAGCCGTCCGGCCTCTCCCGCCCAGTCGATCTCGATCATGCCGACAGTCTCGCGCCACCGCCGGACACTGCCGATCCCAGGTTGCCGTTCCGGCAAATGGCACTACCGTTGCGCGGGTGATCGCCACGGACCGCCTGACCATGCTGCCGCTGCGGGTCGAGTACGCCGAACCGATGGCGGAGGTGCTGTCCGACCCCGCGCTCTACACCTTCACCGGCGGGGAGCCGCCGTCGGCCGGGGAACTGGAGGCACGCTACCGCCGCCAACTGGCCGGTCCGGGACGTCCGGGCGAGGAGTGGCTCAACTGGGTGATCGAGTACGACGACGCGCTGGTCGGCTACGTCCAGGCCACCGTCACGGGGAGTACGGCGGAGATCGCATGGGTGATCGGCACCGCCTGGCAGGGCCGGGGTCTCGCGAAGGAGGCCGCCCAGGGGCTGGTCACCTGGTTACGGGCTCGGGGAATCGTCCGGATCGTCGCGCACGTCCATCCGGACCACGGTGCATCGGCCGCGATCGCGACCGCGGCAGGTCTCGCGCGCACCGACGTGCTGGAGGACGGCGAGTACCTGTGGAGCACGGCAGACCCGGCCTGAACCGGGTCTGCCGCCAAGCTCAGATCAGAGCGGGCGAACGTTCTCCGCCTGCAGGCCCTTCGGGCCCTGGGCGATCTCGAACTCGACCCGCTGGTTCTCGTCCAGGGAGCGGAAGCCCTGGGTCTGAATCGCCGAGTAGTGCACGAACACGTCGGCGCCGCCGTCCTCCTGGGAGATGAAGCCGAAGCCCTTCTCGCCGTTGAACCACTTCACTGTTCCCAAAGCCATTTTTCTTCTCCTGATACGACAAAACGCCCGGCGGATCACAAATCCGCGGGCGCTTCGACACGAACGTGGAACTGCAACTGCATCGGTCCAGAACCCTAGCACGCTGGATGAGCCGTCAGCCACCCCTGATCACGCCGGACGTCGTACTCGTCCGGCGTGGCCTCCCACGTGGCGGCGCAACCGGAGGTCCCGCACTCGCAGGCGAACGGGTACGGCGGCAGCTCGGCCAGCCCGATGTCCGCCTGCCACAACCGTCCCTGCCGGCACGCCGCGAGGTTCTCGTACTGTCGCTGGCGGCTCAGCTCTTCGCCGGGCTGCAGACCCGGCTGCACGCCCAGCGCGTCCTCGACCGCTGCGGTGATACCTGGCCAGTCCGGTTCGGCGGGCACCTCGATGACGAGCCGTCCGCGCTCCAGCGCCTCTCGCCGTACCAGGTCAGCCAGTACGGCGTCCCGCGCCAGCAGGCTCTCGAGACGTGCGCGCCCGGCCGGGTCGTCCGCATGGGCCAGCCGCTCCTCCCGCGCTCTCCGTGTCTGCTCGGCGTCCGGCAGCAACCACACCGCTGCCGGAACCGAATCAGCCATCGACGGGAAGAGTTGCGGTCCTTCCACCACCGCGGGGACGTCGCCCAGTCCGCGTTCACGGACGTCCGCGAAGACAAGCTCCACCCGCAGCCGTGCGATGTCCGCGAACGCTCCCGCCGCGTAGAGAGGCCCCTTAGCCAGATCCTCTGCCAGCGGCCGGAGCGGCGGCAGCCGCTCCAGGTGCGCATACGTCCAGAGGTCCACCGGGTGCAGAGGCAGATCGGCGCGCCGCGCAAGACCCCGCGCGATCGTCGACTTCCCCGCACCCGGGGCCCCGCCTATCCACACCATCGCCGGCACAGTCATCCGGCCATCCTGCTAGGGCCGCACGTACGTCGCCAGCGACGCCGCGCCGGTCTGTGCCACCGAGTCGAGCCGGAGGTGCACGGGCGTGTCCGACGAGCCGAACAGCTTCTCGCCGGTGCCGACGATCGACGGGAAGGTCATCAGCCGGTACTCGTCGACCAGATCGGCCGCCTGCAGCGCACGGATCACGCTGAGGCTGCCGGTGACGGCGATGGTGCGCGGCTCCGAGCGCACGTAGTCGGCCAGCGAGCCCTCCATCAGCGTCGAGTTCGGGAAGGCGGACAGGTCGGTCAGCGAGTGGGACGCGACCACCTTGGCCATCTTGTTCATGCGGGTCGAGAACTCGTCGGTGCGGTTCGGCCAGAGCCGGCTGAACAGCTCCCAGGTGGTCCGGCCGAGCAGCAGGACGCCGGTGTCCATCAGGTCGCCGAGGCGGAACTTGTCGCCGCCGACCGTCTCGGGACCGTGCCGGAACGCCCAGCCGCCGGCCGGGGTGCCGCCGGAGCCGTCGGGGTCGGTGACGATGCCGTCGAGGCTGACGAATCCGGTGACGATGACGTGGCCCATGGTTCCTGCTCCTTGCGTCGAGTGGGTTGACGCAGGTACTTACCGCCGGGCAGGCGCCGATTCATCGGTCGGCCAGGAACTTTTTCGGCGAGCGCTTGCCGGGGAATGTGATCTTGACCGCATTCAGCCTCCAGCCTACTGTATCCCGTATACCAAACCTCATCTAGCCTCATCGAGCCTCCTCGGAAGGCAGGGACCCCTATGAGAGTTGCGGTTCTCGGCGCCGGTGCGATCGGTGCGTACGTCGGCGCGGCGCTGCACCGCGGTGGGACTGAGGTCCACCTGGTCGCCCGCGGCGCGCACCTGGACGCGATCCGGTCGAACGGCGTGACGGTGCGCAGTCCCCGCGGGGACTTCACCGCACGTACTCCGGCCACGGACGACCCGGCCGCGATCGGCCCGGTCGACTACGTCTTTCTCGGGCTCAAGGCGAACTCGTACGCGAGCGCCGGCCCGTTGCTCCAGCCGCTGCTGCACGACCGCACGGTCGTCGTGGCGGCGCAGAACGGCATCCCCTGGTGGTACTTCCACGGCCTGAAGGGACCGTACGAGGGCCGCCGGATCGAATCGGTCGATCCCGGCGGCGCCGTCACCGAGGTGCTCGACCTCGACCGTGCGATCGGGTGCGTCGTGTACTGCTCCACCGAGCTCGACGGGCCGGGCGTCGTCCGGCACCTCGAGGGCACCCGCTTCTCGATCGGCGAGCCGGGCGGCGGGCAGTCCGGCCGCTGCACCCAGTTCAGTACGGCGATGATCGCCGGCGGGCTGAAATGCCCGGTCGAGGACGACATCCGCAAGGACATCTGGATCAAGCTGCTGGGGAATGCCGCGTTCAACCCGATCAGCGCGCTGGCCCGGGCGACCATGGTGGAGATCGCGACACACCAGGGCACCCGGCAGATGGTCCGGATGATGATGGAGGAGTCGCTGGAGATCGCCGCCGCGCTCGGCTGTCATCCGGAGATCTCCGTGGACAAACGCCTCGACGGCGCCGAACGCGTCGGGGAGCACAAGACGTCGATGCTGCAGGACCTGGAGAAGGACAAGCCGCTCGAACTCGACGTCATCCTCGCCGCGGTCGTCGAGCTCGCCGACCTCACCGGCGTCACGGCCCCGACTCTCCGCGCGGTCCACGCGGTGGCCGACCTCCTCGCCAGCAAGGTCGGCGTGTAGAGCCAGGTGGGTCCGGCCACAGCGACGCCGGACCCACCTGTTCCAGCTCGGGATCAGCCGTTGACCTGGAAGCCCTGCTCGTTGCCGTACTTGACCAGCGCGTCCTGCCAGGACGTGAGGCCGGCGTTGAGGTCGGACTTCGACTGGTACGCCTTGCCGACGGTGTCGCCGTAGATGCTGTTCGCGTACAGCTCGTACGGCAGGTAGCTCCAGCCCTTCACGACCTGGCCGGCCGCGGCGGTGAGCACCTGGTTGATCTTCTGACCGCCGAAGTACGCGCTCGCCTTGTCGACGAACGCCGGGTCCTTCAGGTCGGCCGTGGTCGCCGGGAAGCCGCCGCTGGCCAGGAATGGCTTCACGCCCTCGTCGTGGTTCAGCCAGCGCACGAACGCCGCCGCGAGGGCCGGGTTCTTGCTCTGCTTGATCACGGACTCGGTGCTGCCGCCGTTCTCCGCGGTGGCCGGCTGGCCGTCGTACGTCGGCATCGGGGCGACCGCCCACTTGCCGGCGCCCGCCTTGACCGAGGACTCCATCACGCCCGGCATCCACGCACCGGTCGGCAGCGTCGCGATCGTGCCGTCGCCGAGCGCCTTGAACCACTCGTCGGTCCAGCCCGGGATGTTCGACACCAGGCCGCCCGAGACGAGCTGGTTCCACATCCCGGTCCACTTCTTGGAGCCGTCGTCCTGCAGGTTGATCGTGACGTTCTTGCCGTCGGTCTTGAACGGCTGCCCGCCGGCCTGCCAGATCATGCTCGTGGTGAAGCCGGCGTCACCGGAGTCGTTGGTGATGTAGGCCTTCGGGTTCGCGGCATGCAGCTTCTTCGCGGCCGCGACGTACTCGTCCCAGGTCTTCGGCACGGCGATGCCGTACTTGTCGAAGACCTCCTTGTTGTAGAACAGCGCCATCGGCCCGGAGTCCTGCGGCAGGCCGAACAGACCGCTGCCGGCGTGGACTGCGCCCCAGGTCGAGGCCGTGTACGCCGACTCGTACTGCGAGAACCCGTACTGGTTCAGGTCGACGAGCGAGCCGGGCAGCGCGAACTGGGGGAGGGCCTGGTACTCGATCTGGGCCACGTCCGGTGCGCCGGAGCCGGCCTTGATCGCGTTCTGCAGCTTCGTGTAGTGGTCGTTGCCGGTACCGGCGTTGACGTAGTTGACCTTCACGTTCGGGTACTGCTTCATGAACGCGGTGACCTGGGCCTGCGCCGACGGCGTCCAGCTCCAGTAGGTGATCTCGCCGCCCGCCTTGAGTGCGGCGTCGACGGCGTCGGCCGAGCCGGTCGTCGTACCTCCGCTCGCGCTGTCGTTGGACGACCCGCCGCCGCACGCGGCCACGACCGCGAGGGCCGTGAGGGCGGTTCCGGCAACCACCAGCTGCCGGACCCGGCGCCACTGTGACTTCATCTGTGTCCCTTTCACTTGACGCTCCCTGCGCTGAGGCCCGACTGCCAGAAGCGCTGGAGAAGGAGGAAGGCGACCACCAGCGGAACGATCGTCAGCAACGATCCGGTGACCACCAGGTTGTAGATGGGGCGGGCCCCCACGCCGGTCGCCTGGTTGCTCCACTGGGTGAGCCCGACCGTGAGTGGGTAGAGGGTGGGTTTGCTGAGCATGATCAGCGGCAGGAAGTAGTTGTTCCAGGTCGAGACCATGGCGAACAGCAGCGTGGTGACGATGCCCGGGGCCAGCAGGCGCAGCGCGACGGTGAAGAACGTCCGGACCTCGCCGGCGCCGTCGATCCGGGCCGCCTCGAGCAGTTCCCCCGGTACGGCGTCGGTCGCGTACACCCACATCAGGTACAGCCCGAACGGGCTCACCAATGACGGGATGATGATCGCCCACACCGTGTTGGTCAGGCCGAGGTTCGAGAACATCAGGAACGTCGGTACGGCGAGCGCTGTGCCCGGGACCGCGACCGCGCCGAGCAGCACCGCGAAGACGGCCCGGCGGCCGGCGAACTTGTACTTGGCCAGTCCGTAGCCGGCCGCGGTCGCGAGCAGCGTCGCGCCGCCCGCGCCGACCACGACGTACAGCACCGTGTTGCCCAGCCAGCGCAGGAAGATGCCGTCGTTGTAGGTGAGCGTGTCCTTGATGTTGGTGAAGAACGCGAAGCTCTTCCCGAACCACAGCCCGGGCGTCGAGAGCAGGTCGTCCTGGGTCTTGGTTGTGCTGAGCAACAACCAGGCCAGCGGGACGATCGTGTAGAGCAGGTACAGCACCATCACGCCGGTCAGCAGCTTGGAGCGCTTCGGGCGCAGGGGAGAGGTCAGGGCACTCACAGTGACTCCCGGGATCCGCGGAGCTGGACGACGTACGCGATGATCGCGGTGATGACGCCCATCACGATCGCGATCGTGGCCGAGTAGTTGAACTGCTGGCCGGCGAAGGACAGGTTGTAGGCGTACATGTTCGGCGTGTAGTACGTCGTGATCACGTTCGGCGCGAGCGTGCGCAGGATGTTCGGCTCGTTGAACAGCTGGAAACTGCCGATGATCGAGAAGATCGTCGCGATCACGATCGCGCCGCGCAGCGCGGGCAGCTTGACCGCGAGGATGGTCCGGAACGTGCCGGCGCCGTCGATCGCGGCCGCCTCGTACAGCTCGCCCGGCACCGTGCGCAGCGCCGAGTAGAAGATCAGCATGTTGTAGCCGACGAACTCCCAGGTCACGATGTTGGCGATCGACGGCAGCATCCAGCTGCTGCTGAGCGGCTGGATCGCGGTCGTGCCGAGCAGGTCGTTGAGGTTCGCCGCGAGGCCGAAGTTGTCGCCGTAGATGTAGCCCCACATCAGGACGGCGACCACGCCCGGCACGGCGTACGGCAGGAAGATCACGATCCGGAAGAAGCCGGCCGCGTGCAGCCGCGCGCTGTCGATCGCGAGCGCCGCGAGCAGCGCCAGCACGAGCATGACCGGCACCTGGACGACCAGGAAGACCGCCACCCGGGCGAACGCCTCCCAGAACTTCGGGTCCTGCAGCGCCTGGGTGTAGTTGTCCAGCCCGACGAACACGGTGCCGCCGAAGAACGCCTGGTTGCGATACAGGCTCAGGTAGATCGCGTACCCGATCGGGGCCAGGAAGGTGAGCGCGAAGACCGCCAGGAACGGGCCGACGAACAGCCACCCCTTGCCGTCCTTGAACACCCGCCGGCGGCGCCTGCCGGTCGCGCCGGCCCGCACCACGTGCTGATGGGCCACGGACTCCGCCATGTCCGGGGACCTCCTCTCGCTTTCCGCGCCCGGAGTGGACGCGACGCGCGATGTTGACGTCAACATCGACGGCGCGACGCTAACGTGTTTACGTCAACATGTCTACACTCCGACGCAAGACCAGGAGGTGCGGATGCCAGCGGAGGATTCAGCGGGCCGCCGGCGGCGCGGCCCGTCGATGGCGGACGTGGCGCGGCTGGCGGGGGTCTCGGGGCAGACCGTGTCGCGGGTCGCGAACGACCGGAACAACGTCGACGCGGTCACCCGGGACCGGGTGCAGGCCGCGATGCGCCAGCTCGGGTACCGCCCGAACAGCGCCGCCCGCGCGCTGCGCAACGGCGAGTACCGCAGTATCGGCGTGATCGTCTTCGAGCTGCACAGCTTCGGTACGACGCGGACGCTCGACGCGATCGCCACCGCGGCCACGATCAGCGGGTACGCGATCAACCTGGTCCCCGTGCTCGACGTCACGCAGAGCGCGGTGACGAGCGCGTTCAGCCGCCTCGGCGAGCAGGCCGTGGACGGCGTGATCATCCTGATCGAGGCGCACACGCTGGACGAGGCCGGCGTACGGCTCCCGCACGGGCTCCCGGTCGTGGTGGTCGACTCGAGCGCCCACTACGACTACCCGATCGTCGACACCGACCAGCGGCAGGGGGCGCGGCTCGCGACCGAGCACCTGCTCGGCCTGGGCCACGCGACGGTCTGGCATCTCGGCGGCCCGCCGACCTCGTTCGCCGCTGACCGGCGGCGGCGGTCGTGGGAGGCGACCCTGCTCGATCACGGCCGGGAGGTGCCGCCGGTGTTCGATGGGGACTGGACGGCGACCTCGGGGTACGAGGCCGGTCGGCAGCTGGCCGTCAACGCGGAGGTGACCGCGGTGTTCGTCGCGAACGACCAGATGGCGCTCGGGCTCCTCCGCGCGCTGCACGAGCACGGCCGGGATGTGCCCGGCGACGTGAGCGTGGTGGGCTTCGACGACATGGAGGAGGCGGCGCATTTCTGGCCGCCGCTGACCACGATCCGGCAGAACTTCGTCGACGTCGGCCGGTTGAGCGTCGATGCGCTGATCCGCGAGATCCACGCCGGTGAGCACCACCACGAACCGGTCGCCGTCGCCGCCAAGCTCGTCCACCGCAGCAGCACGGGCCCGGCCCCCGGCCGCTGACTTGCACACCCTCCGGGGACCTTGCACACCTTATGAGCTGTTCAAGGTCCCCGTTGCTTGTCCAAGGTCAGACGGCGACGGCGTCGCCGGCCAGGACGGCGCGCATCAGGGCCGCTGTTTCGGTGGGGGTCTTGCCGACGCGGACGCCGGCGGCCTCCAGGGCTTCCTGCTTGGCGGCGGCGGTGCCGGACGAGCCGGAGACGATCGCGCCCGCGTGGCCCATCGTCTTGCC
The DNA here is from genome assembly GCF_040610805.1 of Kribbella sp. NPDC003557. Lineage (NCBI taxonomy): Bacteria > Bacillati > Actinomycetota > Actinomycetes > Propionibacteriales > Kribbellaceae > Kribbella > Kribbella sp. NPDC003557. Next base: position 267,973 of record NZ_JBEXMY010000009.1, on the reverse strand, counting down.
CTCCGGCGCGGTGAAGCCGGCGACGTACCCGACGACCGGCTTGGTCACGTTCTCCTTGATGAACGCGGCCGCCCGCTCCTCGGCGTCGCCGCCGATCTCGCCGATCATCACGATCGCGTCGGTGTCCGGGTCGTCCTGGAACGCCTGCAACGCGTCGATGTGCGTGGTCCCGATGATCGGGTCACCGCCGATCCCGATCGCGGTCGAGAACCCGAAGTCGCGCAGCTCGTACATCATCTGGTACGTCAGCGTGCCGGACTTGCTGACCAGTCCGATCCGGCCGGGCCCGGCGATGTCGGCCGGGATGATGCCGGCGTTGGAGCGTCCGGGACTGATGATGCCGGGGCAGTTCGGCCCGATGACGCGGGTTCCGGACGCCTGCGCGGCGGCGAAGAACGCGGCGGTGTCGTGCACCGGCACACCCTCGGTGATCACCACGACGAGCGGGATCCCGGCGTCGATTGCTTCGAGCACGGCACCTTTGGTGAACCGCGGCGGGACGAACACCACCGACACGTCCGCGTCTGCCGCCTGCACCGCGTCCGCGCACGAGCCGTAGACCGGGATCGACCGCTTCGCGAAGTCCACGGACTGCCCGCCCTTGCCGGGCGTCACGCCGCCGACCACGGTGGTGCCCGCGGCGAGCATCCGGCTGGTGTGCTTCTGTCCCTCGGACCCGGTCATGCCTTGCACGACGACCCGGCTCTTCTCGGTCAGGAAGATCGCCACGTCAGTTTCCCTTCTCTGCGGCGAGCTCGGCGGCCCGGGCGGCGGCGCCGTCCATCGTGTCGACCACGGTCACCAGTGGATGGCCGGCCTTGGTGAGGATCGCGCGGCCCTCGTCGACGTTGTTGCCGTCCAGCCGGACGACGAGCGGCTTGTCGGCCCGGTCGCCGAGCACGGAGAGCGCCTGCACGATGCCGTTCGAGACCGCGTCGCAGGCGGTGATCCCGCCGAAGACGTTCACGAACACGCTGCGCACCTGCGGGTCGGACAGGATGATCCCGAGCCCGTTCGCCATCACCTCGGCCGACGCGCCGCCGCCGATGTCCAGGAAGTTGGCCGGCTGCACGCCGTACGGCGAGCCCGCGTACGCGACCACGTCGAGCGTGGACATCACCAGGCCCGCGCCGTTGCCGATGATGCCGACCGAGCCGTCCAGCTTCACGTAGTTCAGGCCCTTGGCGTGTGCCTCGGCCTCGAGCGGGTCGGCGGAAGTCTTGTCGTCGAAGCCTGCGTGATCGGCGTGCCGGTACGCCGCGTTGTCGTCGAGCGTGACCTTGCCGTCGAGCGCCTCCAGCGATCCGTCGCCGAGCTTGACCAGCGGATTCACCTCGACCAGTGAGGCGTCCTCGGCGACGAACACGTCCCACAACCGCCGTACGACGGTCGCCGCCCCGGCCGGGAAGCCGGCCGCCGCGACGATCTCCGCGGCCTTCGCGTCGTCGACCCCGACGGCCGGGTCGATCCGCACCTTTGCGATCGCGTCCGGAGTGGTGTGCGCGACCTCCTCGATCTCCACGCCGCCTTCGGTGCTGGCGATACAGAGGTACTCGCGGTTCGCGCGGTCGACCAGGAACGAGAGGTAGTACTCCTCGGCGATGTCCGCGGCCGGCGCGAGCAGGACCCGCCGCACGGTGTGGCCCTTGATGTCCATCCCGAGGATCTCGCCCGCCCGGGCCGTCGCCTCGTCCGGGGCGGCGGCCAGTTTCACGCCGCCGGCCTTGCCGCGGCCGCCGGTCTTCACCTGTGCCTTCACCACCACGCGCCCGCCGAGCTCGCGGGCCGCGTCCGCCGCGTCGGCGGGGTCCTCGATCACCCGTCCGAGCGTCACCGGGACGCCGTGCCGGGCGAACAGTTCCTTCGCTTGGTACTCCATGAGGTCCACGTCGCCTCCCTGAAAGTGTGGTGACGACTGTATGCGGTATGCAATCTGCTCACAAGACCCGCCCAGGTCTGGACAGGCCGGGACGGGAGGAGTACCACAGACTTCATACGGTATGCAGTAGTCAGGAGGCGACATGAATCACGTGAAGCCCACTCCGCGCGATGTCCGTGACGTCTACGGCCGGCGGTACCGGATCGGCGAGGACGCCCGCGAACTGACCGGCCACTCGCGCCGCTGGCAGCTCTGGGCGGCCTGGTCCTGCATGGTCGCGATCAGTCCCTTGCAGTACTCGTTCGGCACCGCGGCGCTCGGCCTGTCGTCGGACCGCGGCTGGGGTACGGCGCGGACGCTCTGGTTGCTTGCCGTCTTCGTCGCGTGCCAGGCTCTGGTCGCCGTCCCGGCGGCGTGGGCTCAAAGGGCACGGCGGGCCACGCCCACGCAGCTCGTCGTCGGGGGCGGGGTGTTGTCGGCGATCGGCCTCGTCTCGCTCGCCCACGTCGACGCGTACGCCGCGGTGGTGGCCGGCTACTCGCTCCTCGGCGGCACCGGGGCCGGCCTCGTGTACGCCGCTTGCATCACCACGTCGGCGCGCTGGTTCCCGGACCGGCGGACGGCGACGATCGGATTCGTCACCGGCGGCTTCGCGGTCGGCGCCGTACCGAGCATCTTCCTGCTGACCTGGCTGGACGAGTCGCTCGTCTTCGACCTGACCGCTCTGGTGGCGGTACTGGTCGTGCTGGTCGCCGGTGGCCTGCTGAAGGATCCGCCGCGGCACTGGTGGCCCGCGGACATCGACGCGCAGGCGTGGGCCGTCGACCGGAAGCTCAACCGCAGCATCCCGAACAATGCGCCCGCGGTCCGGCACTATCGTCCGGCGGAGGCGATGAAGACCGGCGCACTCCCGCTCATGTGGTTGCTGCTGGCAATCAGTACGGCGTTGTCGTTGCTCGGCATCGGTTTCGTCGCCGGCTATGCGGTCGACACCGGCCTCGGGATGGCGACGGCAGCCTGCGCGGCCGGACTGCTTGCTGCCGTCAACGGTCTCGGGCGGTCGTCGGCGGGCCACTTGTCCGACCGGTTCGGTCGCCGTCGCGTGCTCGCCGCCGTCCTGATGGTCGAGGGATTCGCGCACATGGGACTGGTGGTCGCAGGACCTGGGTGGGCCTTCGTGGTGTGCGCGATGTTCGCCGGCCTCGGTGGCGGCGCGTTCTACGCGATCATGGCCAACCTGGTGCTCGAGTTCTTCGGGGAGAACAGCCTGCTCCAGAACCAGGCGATCCTGTACTCCGCGAAGGCCGCCGGTGGCCTGGTCGGTATCGGCGTCGCTGCCTCGGTGATCGCCGTGGTCGGGTACCGGCCGCTGTTCCTCGGTGCGGGCCTGCTCGGCGTACTGACCGCACTGAGTGTGCGGCTCCTCAAACAACCCGGTCGTCCCGCGCTGCCCGTCCGCCCTCAGCTCGGCACGCCGGTGGCGGGCGAGTGAACGGCTACGAAAAGGTCCGGCGACCCGATCCGTGCGTGATGGAACTTGTCTCCCGTCTGGCACGCGAGCCGTGGACCGATCGTCCTGCCTGCGTACATCCAGTACTGAGTGCAGTGGCGCGGGTCGCCCATGATCACAGCACTCGCGCCGGTCGCCGCGACCTGTTGGCGCTCGCGCCGCGCTTCCTCGACACCAACCGGGTGGGCTACGAGTCGTCCGCCCGGTTGGTCGCGCTGTGTGTGTCCACCGCGCTGACGAGCGGCGAGCTCCTGCGTGACGAGCGCCGCCGCCTGACCACGGCACATCAGACGGCATTGCACCTGCTCGGTTCACGCGACAGTCCTGGGGGACCGGCGCGGTGGTGGTTGCCGGTGCTTTCGCCGTTGAAGTGGAGCGAGCCGTTCTACCGCTCGTTCGTCGCCACGGAACATGCGGCCGAGGCGGTGGCGATCACCGCCCGCGCGGCCGATCCCGACGTCCGCCTGCGAAGCCTGCTGAAGCTGTGTCTCGCAAGTCAGCCCAAGCCCTCGTGCTCGGCGTCGGCCCAGAAATCATGGTCGTAGTCGTCGTCCGGGATCACCACGAGGTCGTGCCGGCGTGGGGCACGGACCTGCTGCTCGAGCCGCCGCAGGTCCGCCGTGCAGCGCTCCAGATCGTCGAGCAACCGCAGGACGTCGAGGTGCGGACCGAGGCGATTCCTCAACGTCATAAGGGATTTCTCCAGCGCGAGCAGCGCGGCGCGGGTCCGGTCGAGTTCGTCGGAAATCGTCATCACAGCCTCCTGGGTGCGAACTCTGGACAACCACCGCGGCCTGGGATAAGACTACGACTACACCATACGGTATGCAATCTACATCCAAGCCGCTAACCGGCCTTTCCGAGGAGTGACTGCAGATGGCGCAGACAGTGTCGGAGACCCACCCCGTCGCGGAAGTCAAGGAGCCGGAGACGATCTCCGGGGGTCACCTCGTCGCGAAGGCCTTGAAGGCCGAGGGCATCGACGTGATCTTCACGCTCTGTGGCGGTCACATCATCGACATCTACGACGGCTGCGTCGACGAAGGCATCGCAGTGGTCGACGTACGGCACGAGCAGGTCGCGGCGCACGCGGCCGACGGGTACGCGCGGGTCACCGGCAAGCCCGGGTGTGCGGTCGTCACCGCCGGCCCCGGCACCACCGACGCGGTCACCGGTGTCGCGAACGCGTTCCGGGCCGAGAGCCCGATGCTGCTGATCGGCGGCCAGGGCGCGCTGAACCAGCACAAGATGGGGTCCCTGCAGGACCTGCCGCACGTCGACGTGATGACGCCGATCACCAAGTTCGCCGCGACCGTGCCGCACACCGCGCGGGCCGCGGACATGGTCTCGATGGCGTTCCGCGAGTGCTACAACGGCGCGCCCGGCCCGTCGTTCCTCGAGATCCCGCGCGACATCCTGGACAACTCGGTCCCGGTCGAGTCCGCGACCGTCCCCGAGGCCGGGCACTACCGGGCCTCGACGAAGAGCATCGGCGACCCGGCGAGCATCGAGGCGCTGGCCGATCTGCTGGTGCGGGCCGAGAAGCCCGTCGTCCTGCTCGGCAGCCAGGTGTGGACGTCGCGCGGCAGCGAGGCGGCGGTCGACTTCGTCCGGACGCTCGACATCCCGGCGTTCATGAACGGTTCGGCCCGCGGCACCCTGCCGCCCGGCGACCCGCACCACTTCCACCTGGCCCGCCGGTACGGCTTCAACAACGCCGACCTGATCCTGATCGTCGGGACGCCGTTCGACTTCCGGATGGGCTACGGACGCCGGCTCCCGAAGAGCGCGACCGTCGTCCAGATCGACCTCGACTACCGCACCGTCGGCAAGAACCGCGACATCGACCTCGGCCTGGTCGGCGACCCGGGAGCGATCCTGGCCGCCGTCACGCAGGCGGCCTCGGGCCGGGTCCGGAAGACGGACCGCAAGGCCTGGTTCGCGGAGCTGCGCGCCGAGGAGGACGCGGCGTACCAGAAGCGGCTGCCGCGGCAGCTGTCGGACGCGAACCCGATCCACCCGCTGCGACTCGCGCACGAGATCAACGAGTTCCTCACCGAAGACTCGATCTACATCGGCGACGGCGGCGACATCGTCACGTTCTCCGGCGGCGTCGTGCAGCCGAAGTCGCCCGGCCACTGGATGGACCCGGGCCCACTCGGCACCCTCGGCGTCGGCATCCCGTTCGTGCTCGCCGCGAAGTACGCGCGACCGGACAAGGAAGTGGTCGCGCTGTTCGGTGACGGCGCGTTCTCGCTGACCGGCTGGGACTTCGAGACGCTGGTCCGCTACCGGCTGCCGTTCGTCGGTGTCGTCGGCAACAACTCCTCGATGAACCAGATCCGCTACGGCCAGGAAGCCAAGTACGGCAAGGACCGCGGCCGGATCGGCAACACTCTCGGCGACGTGAAGTACGACGAGTTCGCCCGGATGCTCGGCGGGTACGGCGAGGAGGTTCGCGACCCCGCCGACATCGGGCCGGCGCTGCTCCGGGCCCGCGAGTCGGGGCTGCCGTCGCTGATCAACGTCTGGGTCGACCCGGACGCCTACGCCCCCGGAACCATGAACCAGACCATGTACAAGTAAAGGGGACCCGTCATGACCAAGGCCCTCGAAGGTGTCCGTGTTCTCGACATGACTCACGTGCAGTCCGGACCGTCCTGCACCCAGATCCTCGCCTGGCTCGGCGCCGACGTGATCAAGCTCGAGGCTCCGACCGGCGACATCACCCGCCAGCAGCTGCGCGACCTGCCGGATGTCGACAGCCTCTACTTCACGATGCTGAACTGCAACAAGCGCAGCATCACGCTGAACATGAAGTCCGACCGGGGCAAGGAGATCTTCACCGACCTGGTGAAGAACTCCGACGTCCTGGTGGAGAACTTCGCGCCCGGCGCGATCGACCGGATGGGTTTCACCTGGGACCGCCTGCAGGAGATCAACCCCGGGTTGGTGTTCGCGTCGATCAAGGGCTTCGGACCCGGCCGGTACGAGAATTTCAAGGCCTACGAGGTGGTCGCCCAGGCGATGGGCGGCGCGATGAGTACGACGGGGTTCGAGGACGGACCGCCCACCGCGACCGGTGCGCAGATCGGCGACTCGGGCACCGGCATCCACCTGGTGGCCGGCATCCTCGCCGCGCTGTTCCAGCGGACCAGCACCGGCAAGGGCCAGCGGGTCACCGTGGCCATGCAGGAAGCCGTCCTCAACCTGACCCGGGTCAAGCTGCGTGACCAGCAGCGGCTGACGCACGGCCCGCTGCGCGAGTACCCGAACGACAACTTCAACGGCGAGGTGCCGCGGTCCGGGAACGCGTCCGGCGGCGGCCAGCCCGGCTGGGCGCTGCGCTGCGCTCCGGGCGGGCCGAACGACTACATCTACGTGATCGTCCAGCCGCCGGGCTGGGCGCCGATCGCCCAGCTGATCGGCAAGCCGGAGCTGGCCGAGGACCCGGACTGGGCGACGCCGGTCGCGCGGCTGGACAAGCTCGACAAGATGTTCGCGCTGATCGAGCAGTGGACCGAGCAGCACTCCAAGTTCGAGGTGATGGACAAGCTCAACGCGCTGAACGTGCCGTGCGGGCCGATCATGTCCACCGCCGAGCTGATCGCGGACGAGACGCTCGCCGACCTCGGCGCGGTGGTCGAGGTCGAGCACCCGCAGCGCGGCACGTTCAAGACCGTCGGCTGTCCGATCAAGCTGTCCGACTCGCCGGTCGAGGTGCAGACCTCGCCGGGCCTCGGCGAACACAACTCCGTCGTCTACGGCTCGCTCGGCATCTCCGCGGCCGAGCTCGACGACCTCAAGACCGCCGGCGTCATCTGAAGGGAGAGTTCCGCAATGACCTATGACAAGGCAGCAGTCCGGACCATCCTCGACCAGGCTCTGGCGGACGGCCGCACCTCGCTGAGCGCGCCGGAGGCCAAGCTGGTCGCCGACGCGTACGGCATCCCGACGCCGGGCGAGGGACTGGCCACGACTGCCGAGGACGCCGCCGGCCTCGCGGCCGGGATCGGGTTCCCGGTCGTCCTGAAGATCGTCTCGCCGGACATCCTGCACAAGACCGACGCCGGCGGCGTGGTGGTCGGCGTCGACAGCGCCGACGCGGCCCGGGACGCCTTCGACAAGATCCTCGCCAACGCGCGGGCGTACCGGGCCGACGCCGAGATCACCGGCGTCCAGGTCCAGAAGATGCTGGTCACCGGCGGTGACGTGCAGGAGGTGATCGTCGGCGCGGTCACCGACCCGACGTTCGGCAAGGTGGTCGCGTTCGGGCTCGGCGGCGTCCTCGTCGAGGTACTGAAGGACGTCACCTTCCGGCTGGCTCCGCTCGGTGACGACGAGGCCCGGGCGATGATCGACGGGATCGGCGCGCACGAGATGCTCGACGGCGTCCGCGGCGCCCGGCCGGTCGACAAGGACGCTCTCGCCGACCTGGTCCGGCGACTGTCCGACCTGGTCACCGACTTCCCGCAGTTCGCCGAGGTCGACCTGAACCCGGTGCTCGCCGGGCCGGACGGCGCCACCGCGGTGGACGTCCGGATCATCGTCGACGCGGAGGCCGGCAAGCCGGTCGAGCGGTACAGCTCCGAGGAGATCCTGGCCGCGATGACCCGGATCATGAAGCCGCGCGCGGTGGCCGTGATCGGGGCGTCCAGCGAGGACGGCAAGATCGGCAACTCGGTGATGAAGAACCTGGTCAACGGCGGGTACGCCGGGGACATCTACCCGATCAACCCCAAGGGCGGCGAGGTGCTCGGGCTGAAGGCGTTCCCGAGCATCCTGGACGTACCGGGCGAGGTCGACGTCGCGGTGTTCGCCGTACCGGCCAAGTTCGTCGGCGGGGCGCTCGAGCAGTGCGGCCAGAAGGGTGTCGCCGGCGCGATCCTGATCCCGTCCGGCTTCGCCGAGACCGGCGAGCAGGAGCTCCAGGACGAGGTCGTCGCGATCGCCCGCAAACACAATGTCCGCATTCTGGGACCGAACATCTACGGCTACTACTACCTGCCGGAGAACCTCTGCGCGACGTTCTGCACGCCCTACGACGTGAAGGGCGGCGTCGCGCTGTCGTCGCAGAGCGGCGGCATCGGGATGGCGATCCTCGGCTTCAGCCGGTCCAGCCGGATGGGAGTTTCCGCGATCGTTGGGGTAGGCAACAAGGCCGACATCGACGAGGATGACCTCCTGACGTTCTTCGAGAGTGATGACAACACCAACCTGATCGCCATGCATCTTGAGGATTTGAAGGACGGCCGGGCGTTCGCCGAGACGGCGGCCCGGGTGTCGAAGAAGAAGCCGGTCGTCGTCCTGAAGGCCGGCCGTACCTCCCTGGGCGCGCGGGCGGCCAGCTCGCACACCGGCGCCCTGGCCGGCGACGACAAGGTGTACGACGACATCCTGCGGCAGAGCGGTGTGGTCCGGGCGCCGGGGCTGAACGAGATGCTCCAGTACGCCCGCGGCATCCCGCTGCTGCCGACGCCGAAGGGCGAGAACGTCGTCATCATCACCGGCGCGGGCGGTTCCGGCGTCCTGCTGTCGGACGCCTGCGTGGACGCCGGGCTGACGCTGATGGACATCCCGTCCGACCTGGACGCGGCGTTCCGGACGTTCATCCCGCCGTTCGGCGCGGCCGGCAACCCGGTCGACATCACCGGGGGCGAGCCGCCCTCGACGTACCGGAACACGATCGCGCTGGGGCTGTCCGACGAGCGGATCCACGCGCTGATCCTGGGGTACTGGCACACGATCGTGACGCCGCCGATGGTGTTCGCGGAGCTGGTCGCGGACGTGGTCGAGGAGTTCCGGGCCAAGGGCATCGACAAGCCCGTGGTCGCCTCGCTGTCCGGCGACGTCCAGGTCGAGGAAGCCAGCCAGTACCTGTTCGACCACGGTGTGGTCGCGTACCCGTACACCACCGAGACCCCGGTCCAGGTCCTCGGTGCCAAGTACCGCTGGGCCCGCAACGCCGGGCCGCTCGGCATCAGTTGATTGGAGGAAGCAGTCCGCGGGGGTGTGGTAGTCCGCTAGTTGGCGTCGATCTAAGGAGTCCGCCTTGGACGTCACGAGCAAGACCTCAGAAGTACCCGAAGAGCCGGCGGCCGCGGTCACCGAACAGGTGTGGAAAGCAGGCCGGCTCGAACCGATGCCGATCCGGAAGCTTCCGGACGCACCGCCCTCCCTGCACATCCTCGGCCCGACCGTCTTCCTGGTCGCGCTGGGGGTGGGTATGGGGGAGTCGTACATGTGGCCCCGGCTCGTCCTGGTGTTCGGGCCGGACATCCGCTGGCTGTTCATGGTCGGTGTCACGTTGCAGGCGTTCGTGCTGCTGGAGATGGCGCGGTACGCGATGGCCACCGGGGAGAGCATCTTCTTCGGCGCGGCCCGGATCTTCAAACCGCTGATGTGGTTCTTCTACGCGGCGGCGATCCTGATCTACATGTGGCCGGGCCATCTGTCCGCCGGCGCGGCCGCCTTCGAGGAGATCTCCGGCATACCCTGGCAGGTCACCGCGTGCGTGGCTCTGGTGTTCGTCGGTGTGCTGTTCAGCCTGCTGTCGGTGATCTACAACTTCCTCGAGAAACTGCTCGGCCTGCTGATCGGGCTGCTGGTCGTCGGTACGTCGGTGATCGCGGCGCTCGTCGGCAGCTGGGACGACCTCGGCCGGACGGTGTCCGGGATGTTCGCGTTCGGGTACTTCCCGGACGAGGCGATGACGTCGGCCTGGTTCCCGGTCGTGGTCGGCTCGATCGCGTTCGCGGGGCCGTCCGGGATGCAGCAGATGTGGTACACGCTGCAACTGCGCGACAGCGGCGCCGGTATGGGCGCGCACATCCCGAAGATCCGCGGCCTGCGGGCGGCGGACGAGGCGGAGTCGATGCCGTCGCGCGGGTTCATGTTCGACACCGAGGACCCGGCCGAGCTGGCGAAGTGGAAGGGCTGGCGCAAATGGGTGACGTTCGACGCGCTGCTGCTCTTCTGGGGCATCACGATGCTGGTCACGATCTCGTTCACCGTGCTCGCCATGTCGGCGGCCCGGACGAACCCGAACGTCGCCTCGCTGATCGAGGGCGGCGACCGGGAGGCGGCGCTGAAGGCGATGTCGGACGCGTTCGCGTCGGCCGGCTCGCCGATCCTCGGCACGTTGTTCTTCGCCTTCATCGCGCTGATCGGGCTGAACGCGACCCTCGGTCTGTTCGACTCGTTCTCCCGCGGGCAGGCGGACATGACGTACTACTTCGTGCCGGGCGCCAAGCGGTTCTCGATGTCACGGCTGTACGCCGGGTTCCTGTGGGGCGTGATCCTGTTCGGCATCCTGATCCTGCTGTTCGGCCCCGCCGACGGCCCGGCCGGGATCCTGGACACGCTCGCGTTCCTGTCCACCTTCGCGATGGGCGCGTACTGCATCGTGCTGCTGCTGACCAACAACATGCTGCTGCCGAAGAAGATCCGTCCCGGCCCGGTGCGGAACGTGATCATCGGCTTCGGAGCGGTGTTCTACCTCGGCATGCTGTTCTACTGCCTGTTCCGCTTCGGCGTGGCTGTGGGCTGACATGGCCGATCCGAAGCAGTTGGCGGAGTACTCGGTCCCGGCCCTCGCGGTCGGTGCCGCGGCGGGGTTGATCGCCGGTGGACTGGCCGTGTTCGTCGGCCAGCCCGCCGGCTGGGCGGTGCTCACCGGGCTCGGGCTCGGCGTACCGCTGATGCTGTTCGGGTCCGGGTACGCCGTCCTGGTCGCGCTGGGCAAGGTCCCCGCCGGGGTGTTCGCGCCGGCGGCGGTCTACTGGGTGATCGCGTTCCCGCTCGCACTGCTGGTGCACGCGGTCGTCACCGAATGGGTGGTCGCCGGCACCCCCGGTCTGCCCCCGGAACCGTGGAAGTTCCTCGCCTTCCGTGCCCTGGTGAGCATGGGATTCGCGATCGGCTTCCTCTGGATGCACGAACAGATCGGCCGCCTGTGGTGGCCGCACATCCTCGACCGCAACATCTACGCCCGGCGCGTCGTCGAGCAGTACACCCACCTGGCCGCTGCCCTGGAAGCCCGCAAGGCGGCCACCGGCCGGCTGCGCAGGAAACGCGCCACCTGACGCTCGAGGCGGTGCTCGTCCGGCGGGAGTGATCCGGCCAATCACTCCCGCCGGGTGATCCCGAAGCGGCCCGGATCGGACAGAGTCGGGGCCGGGGCCGGGCGACCAGCCTGGCGGGCAGGGGGAGCCTCGGATGACCATGGGGGAGACCGCAGTCGGATTGGCGGTGGCGGCCGCCGTGGACCCGGTGCCGTGGGCGCGGGCCCAGATGGCATTCACGCTCGCCTTCCACATCATCCTGGTGCCGCTCGGGGTGTCCTGGGCGTTCATGACCCTGATCGCCAACTACCGGGCGGTACGGCACGACGACCACGACGCGCTGGTGCTCGCGCAGCGGTGGTCGAAGTACATGGCCGTGACGTTCGCCGTCGGCGCGGTCACGGGGACCGTGCTGAGCTTCGAGTTCGGCCTGCTCTGGCCGCGGTTCATGGGCACCTGGGGCGAGGCGTTCGGGATCCCGTTCGCGTTCGAGGGCCTGTTCTTCTTCACCGAGGCGATCTTCGTCGCGATCTACATCTTCGGCTGGCGCCGGCTGAAACCGTGGGCGCACTTCTGGACCGGGGTGCCGATCCCGGTCGCCGGCGTCTTCGGCTCGATCTCGGTGGTCGCCGCGAACGCGTGGATGAACGCGCCGGCCGGCTTCACCATGAACGCGAACGGCGAGATCACCGACGTCGATCCGGTCGGGGTGATCTTCAACGACTCGATGCCGCTGCAGGCCGCGCACATGGTGATCGCGGCGTACCTGGTCGGCGGGTTCCTGGTCGCGTCGGTGTACGCGACCGGGATGCTGCGCGGCCGGTCCGACCGGTACCACCGGCTCGGGTTCACGATCGCGTTCACGGTCGCTGCGGTGGCGACTCCGGTGCAGATGGGGGTCGGCGACGCGCTGGCCCGGTGGGTGTACAACAACCAGCCGGTCAAGTTCGCCGCGATCGAGCTGGTGCCGGCGACGGGTTCCGACGTACCGGAGAGGTTGCTGGGCCGGCTGACTCCGGGCGGCACGGTCTCCGGCGGCATCCCGATCCCGGGGCTCGCGTCCTGGCTGTCGGATCCGAGCACCGGCCGGGCGACCGTCGTCCAGGGGCTGGACAGTGTGCCGGCCGACGAGCGCCCGACCGTCCGGGAGACGAACGTCGTCCACACCGCGTGGGACGTCATGGTCGGGCTCGGCACCGCGCTGTTCCTGTTGTCGGTGTGGTACGGCGTGGTCTGGATGTTCCGTCGCCGGATGCCCCGGGGGAAGTGGTTCCTGCGTGCCGCGGCCTGCGCCGGCGTGCTCGCCGTGATCACGATGGAGGCGGGCTGGATCGTCACCGAGGTCGGCCGGCAGCCGTGGATCGTCTACCAGCGGATGAAGGTCGAGGAGGCGGCGACCGCGAACACCGGTGTCTGGATCACCTTCATCGGCGTGTTCGTGCTGTACGCCGCGCTCGGCGTGACGCTGATCCTGGTGCTGCGCGGGATGAGCCGGCGCTTCCGCCGGGCGGGCGGCTTCGTCGAGGGTGACACGCCGTACGGACCCACGGAGGACGCGAGCGAGCAGGTCGAGGAGGCCGCCGGGAAGCCCGTCGAGGAGCGGACGCCGTGAGTACCACGATCGCGGTCGTGCTGCTCGTCGCGCTGGCCACGTACGCCGTGTTCGGCGGCGCCGACTTCGGCGCCGGGTTCTGGGACCTCGTGGCGGGCGGACATCACCGCGGCGCGGAACCGCGGGCGGTGATCGAGCGCTCGATCGGTCCGGTGTGGGAGGCCAACCACGTCTGGCTGATCTTCGTCTTCGTCGTCACCTGGTCCGCGTTCCCGGCGGCGTACCAGTCGATCATGCTGACGTTGTTCGTCCCGCTGACCCTGGCCGCGCTCGGGATCGTGCTGCGGGGTGCGAGTTTCGCTTTCCGTAAGGGGGTCGTGTCGCTGCGGTACCGGCGGATCTTCGGCGGGGCGTTCGCGGCGTCGTCGGTGATCGTGCCGTTCTGCATGGGGGCGATCGCCGGCGGTATCGCGTCGGGGCACGTGCCGTCCGGCGGCGAGGCCGGCGACCCGGTGGACAGCTGGCTGAACCCGGCGTCCCTGGTGACCGGGGTCCTCGCCGTCGCGGTGGCGGCGTACCTGGCGGCCGTCTACCTGGTCTGGGACGCACGGCATTTCCGCGAGTTCGCGCTCGCCGAATACTTCCGCCGCCGGGCCGTCGGGAGTGCGATCGTCGCGGCGGTGGTCGCGGTGGCGGGCCTGTTCGTCCTGAACTCCGAGGCGCCGCACGTCTTCGACGGTCTGATGTCGAGAGCGCTGCCGGCCGTGATCCTCAGCGTGCTGTGCGGATTCGGCGCGCTGGTCCTGTTGATGCGGTACGCCGCCCGCGGCGCGCGGGTCCTCGCCGTCCTCGCGGTGGCCGGGATCATCGTCAGCTGGGGAATCGCCCAGTGGCCGTACCTGCTGCCGGACAGCTTGACCGTCTCGGCGGCCGCCGCACCGCACGGCACGCTGGTCACGTTGCTCGTGGCGGTCGGGCTGGCGGTGCTGATCGTCGTGCCGGGCTTCGTCCTGCTGTACGTGCTCGACCAGCGTGCGCTGCTTCCCGAGGAAGGCGCCGAGGACGCCGGTGACCGGCCAATCACCTCTGGCGGGTGATTCGTCGTTCCGTCCGGCCGCAGATCGTGGGAGATAGGCCCGCGACGCATCCCGACTGTGAAGGAGGCCTTGCCATGTCCTCGTCGCCGTTCCCACCGATCGCCGACTACGCGTTTCTCTCGAACTGTCACACCGGTGCCCTGGTCGCCCCGGACGGGTCGGTCGACTGGCTGTGCCTGCCGTCGTTCGACGCGCCGAGCGTGTTCGGCAATCTGCTGGACCGCGGCGCCGGGTCGTTCCGGTTCGGTCCGTACGGGATCAACCAGCCGACCGCGCGCACGTACGTCCCGGGCACGAATGTCATGACGACCACGTGGCACACCCCGGCCGGGTGGCTGCTCGTCCACGACGCGCTGACGATGGGCCCTTCGCACGGCCCGGACACGGTCACCCCGCACACCCGCCCGCCGGCCGACGACGACGCCGACCACCTGCTGGTCCGGACCGTCGAGTGTCTCGAGGGATCGGTCGAGATCGAGCTGGTCTGCGAACCGGCCTTCGACTACGGGCGGGTCCCGGCCGAGTGGGCGATGGTCGGCGACGACGCGCACGCCGCGGACGCGTCCGGGGCCGGCCGGACGTTCCGGTTGCGCACCGACATGCTGATCGGGATCGAGGGCGGCTCCGCCCGGGCCCGGCACGTCATCTCCAAGGGCGAGAAGGCGTACTGCGTGCTCTCGTGGGCCGACGGCCTGGCCTCGCCGGCCGACGTGGCCGACGCGGACGCCCGGATCGCCGCGACGGTCCGGTTCTGGCGCAACTGGCTGGCCCGGGCCCGGATCCCCGACCACCGGTACCGGCATCCGCTGGAGCGCTCGGCGCTGACCATCAAGGGCTTGACCTACATGCCGACCGGAGCCACGATCGCCGCGCTGACCACCTCGTTGCCGGAGACGCCGGGCGGCGAACGCAACTGGGACTACCGCTACACCTGGATCCGGGACACCACGTTCACCCTGCAGGCGCTGCACTACCTGAACCTGGACTGGGAGGCCAACGAGTTCATGCAGTTCGTCGCCGACCTGGAGCCCAACCCGGACGGCGCGCTGCAGATCATGTACGGCATCGACGGCCGGCGTGACCTGGCCGAGTCGACCCGCGACGACCTCACCGGCTACGAGGGCGCCAGCCCGGTCCGGATCGGCAACGGCGCCTACAACCAGCGGCAGAACGATGTCTTCGGCGCGGTCCTGGACTCGGTGCTGCTGCACAGCGTCCGGAGCAAGCGACTGCCCCGCCGGCTCTGGCCGCTGGTCGAGTCGCAGGCCCAGTGCGCGATGTCGTCGTGGCGCGATCCCGACCAGGGCATCTGGGAGGCCCGCGGCGAACCCCAGCACTACGTGTCCTCCAAGCTGATGGGCTGGGTGGCCCTGGACCGGGCGTCCCGGCTGGCCCGGATCCGCAACGACGACGACCTCGCCGAGCTGTGGGCGAAAACGGCCGACGAGATCCGCGAGGACATCCTCGAGCACGGGGTCAGCGACCGCGGCGTCCTGCGCCAGCACTACGACACCGACGCCTTGGACGCCTCGACCCTGCTGGCGCCGTTGTTCGGCTTCCTGCCGGCCGGCGACGACCGGATCCGGGCGACCGTCGAGGCGATCGACAACGAGTTGACCGAGAACGGGTTCGTCCTGCGCTACAAGACCGACCAGACCGATGACGGGATGTCCGGCAAGGAGGGCACCTTCCTGATCTGCTCGTTCTGGCTGGTCTCGGCGCTCGCGATGATCGGCGAGACCGAGCGGGCCCGCAGCCAGCTGGAGCGGCTGCTACGGATCGAGTCGAAGCTCGGCCTGTATGCCGAGGAGTTCGAGGTGGACCGGGCGCGGCACCTGGGCAACTTCCCCCAGGCCTTCTCGCACCTCGCCTTGATCGGCGCGGCGGGCCGGATCATCCTCTCCGACATCCGGCAGGAGCTGGCGCTGTGAACGAGCAGGCGCAGGACGGCCCGCACGTCGTCGTCCTCGGCGGCGGGCTCGGCGGGGTCGCGTGCGCGCACCGCCTCGGGGACGAAGGGGTCCGGGTGACGCTGGTCGACCGCAACGACTACCACCAGTTCCAGCCGTTGCTCTACCAGGTCGCCACCGCGCAGCTGCCGGCCGAGGACATCGCCCGGCCGCACCGGACGATCTTCCGCGAACACCCGACGGTCGAGGTCCGCACCGCCGAGGTCGCGCAGATCGACGCCGACGGCCTGAGCCTGACGCTGACCGACGGAACCCGGATCACCGGATCGCATCTGGTCGTCGCGGCCGGGGCGCGACCGGAGTACTTCGGGGTTCCGGGCGCGGCCGAGCACGCCTTCGCCCTGTACTCGGTCGCCGACGCCGAGCGGCTGCGGCTCCACGTGCAGTCGCTGGTCCGGACCGGCGCCGAGCCGGACGCGGACGAGGGCGAACTCGACATCGTGGTCGTCGGCGGCGGCCCGACCGGTGTCGAGATCGCCGGGGCGCTCACCGAGCTGATGGCCGCACTGGCGGCGACGGAACGGATCCCGCGGCCGGGGCGGATCACGCTGGTCGACCGCGGCGACGCGTTGCTCGGTGCGTTCTCCGACAAGTCGCACGAGTACGCACACGAGCGGCTCACCGAACAGGGCGCCGAGCCCAGACTCGGGACCGGGGTGTCCGCCGTGCACGCGGACCGCGTCGAGTTCGACGACGGGTCGTCGATCCGCACCCGGACGGTCATCTGGGGCGGCGGCGAGTCGGCCGCTTCGGTGGTGGCGGACGTGCCGGGGCTCCCGACCGGCCGCGGCGGCCGCGTCGACGTACTGCCGGAC
Source organism: Kribbella sp. NPDC003557 (assembly GCF_040610805.1). Taxonomy (NCBI): domain Bacteria; kingdom Bacillati; phylum Actinomycetota; class Actinomycetes; order Propionibacteriales; family Kribbellaceae; genus Kribbella; species Kribbella sp. NPDC003557. The sequence goes on along the minus strand of NZ_JBEXMY010000009.1, from coordinate 251,087 downwards.
CTCACGGTCGAGGGGCATCCGCACGTCTACGCGGTCGGCGACGTCGCGAACATCCCGGGCAAGGACGGCACGATCCTGCCGCAGCTGGGCTCGGTCGCGCAGCAGTCCGGTGCCTGGGCCGCTGCCAACATCCTGCGGGAACTGCACGGGGACAAGGCCAAGCCGTTCCACTACAAGGACAAAGGCATCATGGCGATGATCGGCCGGAACGCGGCCGTCGCCGAGGTCGGCCGGCATCGGCACCAGGTGGAGGGCCCGGTCGCGTTCGCGGCGTGGCTCGGCGTGCACGCGATGCTGCTGAGCGGTGCGCACAGCAGGACCGACGCGTTCCTGTCCTGGGCCTGGGACTACTTCGACCGTGACCACGCCGCGACCGTCGAATGGGAGACCAGACCGGAGCGGATCGCCTGGGGTGACGAGTCCGCCGACGTTCCGCACATCGTCCTGGACCGGGGCGACCCGACCGTCGCCGCTCGCCGCGACTGAGGAGAACAGCCATGTCCGAGCACTACGACGTCGTCATCGTGGGATCAGGAGCGGGCGGCGGCACGCTCGCACACCGGCTCGCGCCGTCGGGCCGGCGGATCCTCGTCCTGGAGCGCGGGGACTGGCTCCCGCGGGAGGCCGAGAACTGGGACGCCGAGGCCGTCTTCGTCGCCAACCGGTACGTCTCGACGGAACGGTGGTTCGACCGCGAGGGCAAGCCGTTCCAGCCCCAGGTGCACTATTTCGTCGGCGGTGCGACCAAGTTCTACGGCGCCGCGCTGTACCGGCTGCGCGAGCGGGACTTCGGCGAGCTCAAGCACCACGGCGGTGTCTCGCCGGCCTGGCCGATCTCCTACGACGAGCTGGAGCCGTACTACACCCAGGCCGAACAGCTCTACCAGGTACACGGTGCCCGCGGCGAGGACCCGACGGATCCGCCCGCCTCGGCGCCGTACCCGTTCCCGCCGGTGTCGCACGAGCCGCGGATCCAGAAGCTGTTCGACGACATGGCCGCGGTCGGGCTGCACCCGTACCACGCGCCGTGCGGCGTGATGCTGGACGAGAGCCGGCCCGCGTTCAGCCCGTGCGTCCGGTGCGCGACCTGCGACGGGTTCCCGTGCCTGGTGCACGCGAAGTCGGACGCGGACGTGATCGCGGTCCGGCCGGCGATCGCGCACGACAACGTGACACTGCTACGCAACGCCCTCGTACGGCGCCTCGAGACCGACGCCGCCGGCCGGACGGTGACCGCGGTCGTCGCCGAGGTCGACGGCGAGGAACAGCTGTTCCACGGCGACATCGTCGTCCTGTCGGCGGGCGCGGTGAACTCCGCACGGATCCTGCTCGCGAGTGCAGGCGAGCGGCATCCGAACGGGCTCGCGAACGGGTCCGACCAGGTCGGGCGCAACTACGTGTTCCACAACAGCCGGGCGTTCCTGGCGGTCTCGACCGAGAAGAACGACACCCGGTTCCAGAAGACGCTCGGGCTGAACGACTACTACTTCGGCGACGCCGACTTCGACTACCCGATGGGCAACCTGCAGATGGTCGGCAAGTCCTCGGCCCCGATGTACCGCGGCGAGAAGCCGGTCGAGACACTGCTCGCGCCCCGGTTCGCGCTGCGCGACGTCGCCGAGCACGCCGTCGACTTCTGGCTCTCGGTCGAGGACCTGCCCGCTGCGGACAACCGGGTCACGCTCGACAAGGAGGGCTCCGTCGTCCTGAGCTACACGCCGAACAACACCGAGCCGATGACGCAGCTGTACCGGCGGGTCAAGAGGAATCTGGGCCGCCTCGGCATGCACCCGAACCACCTGATCCCCCGCAACGTCTACATGAAGAACGACATCCCGTTGGCAGGGTGCGCGCATCAGGCCGGGACGGTCCGGTTCGGGCACGATCCGGCGACCTCGGTGCTGGACACCAACTGCCGGGCGCACGAGGTCGACAACCTGTACGTCGTCGACACCAGCTTCTTCCCGAGCATCGGCGCGGTGAATCCGGCGCTGACCGCGATCGCGAACGCGCTGCGAGTCGGTGACCACCTGCTGGAGCGCCTCGGCTGACCCTCCGGAATCAGTCCGGGATCAGCTGGGGATCCAGGGCTGCCGCCAACCGCCGTACCCGGCCGGCACCTCGCGGGCCGCGGCCGGGCCCCAGGTTCCGGGCTGGTACGTGTGGATCGGCGTCGGTGCGTCGAGCAACGGCTGCATCACCCGCCACTGCTCCTCGACGGCGTCCTGGCGCGTGAACCGGGTGTTCTGGCCCGTCATCGCCGCGTGCAACAGCACCTCGTACGGCGTCGGACCCTCGCCGCCCTCGTCGACGAACTCCGTCTCCAGTTCGATCGGCGCGATCCGCGCCCGGTCCGCACGGTGCGCGTCGATCTGGACCCGGACCCCGGTCAACGGGTCCAGCTTGATCACCACCTGGTTCGGCTCGGCGACGTGTCCGCGCGGTCCGAACCCCAGCCGCGGCGGGCGCTTGAAGACCAGCCGGAGTTCGGTCTGGGTCGCCGGCAGCCGTTTACCGGTGCGGATGAAGAACGGCACGCCGGCCCAGCGCCAGTTCTCGATGTCGAGCCGAAGCGCGGCGTACGTCTCGGTGGCCGAGCCGTTCGCGACCCCGTCGATCGCGAGGTAGCCGTCGTACTGACCACGGATGTAGTGCGCCGGATCGGCATCCTCGACCGCGCGGAACAGCGCGACCTGCGAGTCCTTCAGGGTGCTCGGGTCGCCGCGCGACGGTGGCTCCATCGCGGCCGCCGCGACCACCTGCATCAAGTGATTGACCACGACGTCGCGCAGCGCGCCGACCGGGTCGTAGAAGTGGCCGCGGTCCTCGACCCCGAAGCTCTCCGCCATGGTGATCTGCACACAGTCCAGATAGTTGCGGCTCCACAGCGGCTCGAGGACGGCGTTGGCGAACCGCAGGTACAGGATCTCCTCCAGCCCCATCTTTCCGAGGTAGTGGTCGATCCGGTACAGCTGCGACTCGTCGAGGTACTCGTGCAGCGTCGCGGCCAGCTCGCGCGCCGACTGCTGGTCGTGGCCGAACGGTTTCTCCACCACGACGCGGGCGCCGGTGGTCAACCCTGCCTCGGACAGTCCCTGGATCACCCGGCTGAAGAGGAAGGGCGGGATCTCGAGGTAGAAGACCGGTGTCCGCGCACCCTTGATCGCCGCGCCGACCCGCTCGTACACCTGCGCGTCGGTGAAGTCGCCACCGACGTACGACAGCCGATCGGCGAGGCTGTCGAAGACCGCCTTGTCGATCGTGACGCCCGTGCCCTCGATCGACGTCCTGGCGCGCTCGACCAGCTGGTCCACGGTCCAGTCGTCGGCCGCCACCCCGACGATCGGGCAGTCGAGCAGACCGCGCGCTTCGAGTTGGTACAGCGAGCGGAACGTCATCACCTTGGCCAGATCACCGGTGATCCCGAAGATCACCAGGACGTCAGCGGCGTTCGCGTCGGTTGCCGTCTGTGCCATGACTACCTCGCCTCCGCTCTCAGGCCGCTCGCGGCTGCCGGCCCGGGATCTGGTTGCGCTGAGTCGCACTCGCCACCCAGTGCCCGATGTCGAGAAGAGCGGCCAGCCCGATCCAGAACCAGTCGAATCCGTGGAGCCCCCCGGGAGCCCACAGGAACAGGTAGATCAGGGTCGTGAACGGCAGGAAGATGATGCCCAGCAGCGGCCACAGCCAGGTACTGAACGCCGCGTCGACCCGCTCCGGCCGAGCGACCCAGACGATGAACACCCCGAGCCGCGGGAACAGTCCGGCCATCAACGCGAACAAGCACCCCATCAGATCCCCCCTGACGCCCTCCGACCGCCACCCGGCCAGACGTCGAACCATCCTCGCCGCCACCCGCCCCGCCCGAATCATCCGCGACGGGTGATTCGACACCGTCCGGCCGGCAGCGACGTCAGTTCACCGTGCGGCGGCGCCGGCGGGGAGCGGCTTCGTCGGGACTTTCCGCGGGCTCCGTCGCGGCCTGGAGGTCGTGGTAGGCCTTGCGGGTGTGTTCGGTGTGTTCGCGCATGATCTGGGCGGCTTTGTCCTCGTCGCCGTCGCTGATGGCCTTGACGAGGCGGTTGTGTTCGCGCCAGGAGGCGGCGCCGCGGACGGGGGCGACGGGGGTGTAGTACCAGCGGACACGGCGGTCGACCTGGGCGGCGAAGTCGACCAGGAAGCGGTTGCCGGACATCTGGGTGATCAGGCTGTGGAGCTCGGCGTTGGTGCGGACCGTGCCGTCGATGTCGCCGGCTTCCTGGTACGCCGTGCCGACCTTGCACAGCTCGCGCAGCTTGGCCACGTCGTCCTTGGACGCGTGCCGGGCCGCGAGGCGCGCCGACTCCGACTCCAGGGCGGCGCGGGCGGCGAGCAACTGGTCGACCTCGTCCTCGGCCGGCACATGCACCATCGCGCCGAACCCGGGGCGCAGGTCCACCCAGCCTTCGTTGTTCAGCCGCTGCAGGGCCTCGCGCACCGGCTGCCGCGAGACGCCGAGCATGCCGGCGAGCTCGACCTCGACCAGGTGCCGGCCGCGCTCCAGAGTGCCGTCGATGATCATCTCGGTGAGGGCCTCGTACACCGATTCCCGCAACGGCTGCGGCCGCTTGACGTGCCGCACACCGGCCGGTTCCGCACCCGCCCCTGGGCCTGCGCTGATGGTCGTCATGAGGTCCCTTCCGGTCCTACAGTCATGGCACTTGGTAGACAGTCTACCAAGTGCCATGACCTGACATATAGATCCGGCAGCAGATGTTCTGTGCCGGAGTCAGGCGGCCGACTCGCCGGCCGCCCGGCGGTCGTCGTCGTGGGTGCCGCGGGCGTCCCCGGCCGTCAACTTGGCGAGCTCCGCGTCGAGATCGAGCGGGGTGCTCAGCTCCTGCAGCTCCGGGGCATCCGGGAACTGCGGCCGCGCCGCCAGAGCACCGAACCTACGCGTGAAGATCATTGCTATCCTTTCCTGAATTCTGCCTTCTGTATACATTCAACCAGCCGTACTCACCGGTTATGCCCACGTCTCACGTGATCCCCGTTACGTACGCCGTGATCCGGCTTACACCGTGTCGAGGACGACCGGCCGCGTAGTACTACGGTTCCCCGGTCAGATGCCGGTGGTCAAAGACTTGGTTGCTATGTCGAGATAGCCCGAATCCATCAGGTGCACGTCGAGCAGGTCGTCGAGGGCCTTCTGTACGCCGGCCTGGCGTGCGACGTCGAGGAGCGCGCGGGCGAGGACCGGCTCGGGGCTGCGGGCGGCGATCACCAGGCCGACGCGCGGGCCGTGCGCCGGGCGCTTCAGGGGGACGACGCGCATGCCGTCGGGTACGCCGAACATGTGCAGCCAGGCGTGTGAGATGACCGTCGACCAGTGGTTGCCGTGCAGGTGGCTGTAGAGACCGGAGACCGTGTCGCTCTCGATCGACGGTGTCGCGGTGACGCCGTCGTCGGTGAAGTAGCCGTTCATGATCCGGCGGTTGCGCATGTCGGGGGAGAGCAGGCACAGCGGCAGTTCGGCGACCTGCGCCCAGGTCGCGACCGGCAGGTCGGCCAGGGCGGTGTCCTTCGGGGTGAGCAGTAGGTACCGCTCCTCGTACAGTGGCGTCTTGCGCACCTGGCCGAGCGTGTCGTCGTCGAGGTACGTCATCGCGACGTCCAGCTCGAACTCGGCGAGCTTCTGGGTGATGTCGCGCGACGACAGCGACTCGAGCGTGACGCGGGTGTTCGGGTGCCGCTCGCAGAACGGGGTGGTGAGCAGCGAGACGACCGGCATCGCGGTCGGGATCGCGCCGAGCCGGAGCGTGCCGTTCAGGCCGCCGCGCATCATCGACAGCTCGTGCCGCAGCGCGTCCTGCTCGGCGAGGATCCGCTGCGCCCAGAGCAGGACCCGTTCGCCCTCGGGGGTCAGCCCCTCGAAGCGCCGGCCGCGGCGCACGATCGGTACGTCGAGCTCCTGCTCGAGCTTGCGGATCGCGGCGGACAGTGACGGCTGGGAGACGTAACAGGCGTCCGCGGCGCGGGCGAAATGCCGCTCGCGGGCGAGGGCGACGAGGTACTCCAGCTGGCGGAGCAGCATCAATGTCCCCGGGCCGGTGTGCAGTCGCCTGTATACATAATCCAACTGTAGTGAGACCGGTCGCGCACGGAAAGATCCCGGCCTACTGTGATGTGGGTCACATAATGTCTGGTGTGGACCGCGCCGTTCGACGGTTAGGCAGAGATCGTTCTGGCGAAGGAGCTGTGATGGAGAAGGTTGTCTCGAAGGACGGCACCGAGATCGCGTACGACGTGACCGGCAGCGGACCCGCACTCGTGCTGGTCGCCGGCGCGTTCACCGACCGGTCGAGGTACGTCCAGGATGCCGAGGCACTGGCGTCGGCGTTCACCGTGGTGAATTACGACAGGCGTGGTCGCGGTGACTCCGGTGACACGCTGCCCTACGCGGTCGAGCGCGAGTGGGAGGACCTCGCCGCCGTGCGCGACGCGACCGGCGCGCGGTTCGCCTGCGCGTACTCGTCGGGGTCGATGGTGCTGCTGCAGTCGGGGGTGCCGTTCGAGAAGCTGGCGGTGGTCGAACCGCCGTTCCGGGTGGAGGGCGCCCCGCCGGCACCGGAGCGGTACCTCGAGCGGTTGCAGGAGTTCGTCGCGGCCGGGAACCCGGGTGGCGCGGCCGAGCTGTTCATGGTCGAGGCCGTCGGCCAGCCGAAGGAGGTGGTCGACCAGATCCGGCAGACGCCGATGTGGGCCGGCCTGGAGGCGATCGCACACACCCTCGTGTACGACGCGCTGCAGATGGGTGACAGCGCGGTGCCGGCCGCGCTGCTGTCGTCGATCGACATCCCGGCGCTCGCGCTCTACAGCAACGCGAGCCCCGACTGGCTGAAGAACTCGGTCCGGCAGACGGCGGACGCGCTGCCGCACGGCACGGCCGAGGGCCACGAGGGAACCTTCCACACCATCGCCTCGGAGACGTTGGCGCGAGTGCTGGCGGGCTACTTCCTGGCTGCGTGAACCGGGCGGTGACCGGGGAGGCTCCGGTCCAGGAGGCGTTTGAGGCGTGGCGCCAGCGGCCGCTCGACGCCGTAGTGCAGGGCGGCCGCGACGCCGGTCATCAGCGCCATCGTGGCGGCGACCAGGAGGACGTGGTTCACCTGGTCGCCGAGCCGCTCGAAGATGATGAAGCCGAGGTGCGCGTGCACCAGGTAGAGCGGGTAGGTGAGCGCGCCGAGCACCGCGAACCACGGCCGGCCCAGGCGGTGCGTGAGTCTCAGCGCGACCGCCAGCATGACCGCGAAGATCGCCACAATGATCGCGACCACGGCCGGGCGGTGGATCTCGGTGTGGTACCGGAGACCGACGCGGTCGGCGAACCCGATGCCGCGGTGGATCGCGTTGCCGAGCGACACCGCGACCAGGACGAGGGTCTGCGGCGTCGCGCCGTACCGATGGATCAGGCAGAGCGCCATCCCGGCGATGAAGTAGTGCGAGAACTGGGTGTTCAGCACCAGATCGGTTGCGTGCGGCAACACCCCGGCCTGGAACGCGAACGTCGCAGCCAGCCAGGCCCAGAGGAAGATCGTCACCCGGCGGGCGGTGATGCCGATCCAGGTGAGGACCAGGATCATCGCGTAGAACCGGAGCTCGGCCCACAGGGTCCAGTACACGACGTCGACGTTCTCGATGTTCGGCAGCGAGTTGAACATCGTCAGGTTCGCCAGGTACTGCGGGAGCGAGACCGGGAAGCGTCCGCGGCCGAAGACGACCGAGACGAACGCCGTGAGCGTGACCGCGATCCAGTACGCCGGATACAGGCGGACCGCCCGGGACACGACGAACGACCGTGGCGTACGGTCCCAGGCGCTGAGCAGGACGACGAAGCCGCTGATCGTGAAGAACAGGTCGACGCCCAGGTAGCCGTAGCGCGCGACGACGTCCACGTGCGGGAAGCGCAGGTCGCTGAGACCGCCGGCGTACGCGGAGAACAGGTAGTGGTACGCCATCACCGAGACCGCCGCGAGGATCCGCAACAGGTCGATCTCGTGGAGCCGGCCCCGTGAGGGTTCCACAGCCGTCCTTCCGTCGGGTTCCCTCACTCCATCGCAGACGGCCGCTCCGATCGTCAGCCCGCAGCACGATCCGGATGTGCGACCTACGGATGACGGTCCGACTCGGGGTACGCGGCGACCAGACGGTTGTAGGCGGCAAGTACTTCGGCCGGAACGTCTACGTGGTCGATGAAGTTGCGGCCGCGCGGACCGTAGACGTCCGGGGACAGGCGGTGGATCTCGCCGAGCAGGAGGGACCGGAAGCGCTCGCGGCTCCAGATCTCGGGTGCGCCCGGCGCCGCGCCGACATGATCCGGGCCGATCCAGGGGACGACCGGCGCGTGGCTGATCATCGTGCTGCCGGGCAGGTCGGCGAAGGACCGCTCGAAACACGCGTGCGTACGACGCTGCATCGTCGGATCCTGGATCAGCAGCAGGGTCTGCGGGCGGCTGATGAGCGGGCGGGTGAAGGCCGCGTTCTCGCCGCAGTTGGTGGATCGGTCCTCGACGAGGATCTGATCGGCCGGGACGCCGTAGCGCAGGAGGAGCTCGCGGAAGACGTGCGACTCAGGCCGGCCGGTGGCCAGATCGAGCCCGCGCCGCCGGACGGCCTCGTCGAGGAACTGTGTCGAGTGCCCGATGCCGCCGCTCACGACGATCGGCGCGGAGTGCGCGCGGTGCGCCTCGGCCGCGACGTCCACCGACTCCACCACGGCCGATCCCATCAGCACGATCCGATCGACCCGCCGATCGACCGGGTCCCGTCGCGCGAGCCACCGCGCGATGACGTCCTCATCCACAGGTCACGCACTCCCGCCAGCCCTCGAGAAGATCAGTGCATCAGGTCGGCAGGCGCATCGGCATCAGGATGTAGGCGGAGTCGGACGTCGGTGTCTCGTCGGGGGAGCGGAGGCCGGTCAGGTTGGCCGGTTTGGTGGGTTGGGTGAACGCGAAATGTGCGGTCGGCGTGCCCAGCGATGCCAGGCCGTCGAGCAGGTAGCCGGCGTTGAACCCGGTCGTCACCGGATTGCCGGTGAGCGTGACCTCGACCGCCTCCGACGCCTGCGCCTCCTCGCCGTTGCCCGCGTCGAGTGTCGCCACGCCGTCCGCGAAGGTCAGCCGGACCGGCGCCGACCGCTCCGCCACCAGCGCGACCCGTTTGACGGCCTCGACGAGCGCGGCGGTCTGGACCGTGACGGTGCTGGTGATCGCGCTCTCGGCCGGGATCAGGCCGCGCACCTTCGGGAACTCGCCGTCGATCAGCCGGCTGGTCGCATGCCGCCCGCCGCCCTCGAACCCGATCAGGCCGTCCCCGGTGCGGGTCGAGCCGACGGAGAGGGCGATGTCGTGGCCGGACATCGCCTTGGCGACGTCGGCGAGCAGCTTGGCCGGGACCAGGGCATTCGTCTCGGCGGCGGGATCGACGGGTTGCCACGGGAAGGTGCGAACCGCCAGCCGGTAGCGGTCGGTCGCGAGCAGCGAGATGGTCGCGCCGCGGATCTCCAGCCGGATCCCGGTGAAGACCGGCAGCGTGTCGTCCCGGCCGGCCGCGCTCACCACCTGCGCGACGGCGCGCGCGAAGACCTCACCGTCGACGACGCCGCTCGCCGCGGGGATCTCCGGCAGCGGCGGATACTCGTCCAGCGGCAGGGTGTGCAGGACGAAGCGCGCGGCGCCGCTGCTGACCTGGACCCGGGCCGCCTCACCGCTCAGGTCCACCGACTCCCGGGGCATGCTGCGGCAGATGTCCGACAGCAACCGCCCGGACACCAGCACGCGCCCCTCGTCGGCCACCTCGGCCGGCACGCTGACCTGCGCCGAGCTCTCGTAGTCGAAACCGGACAACGTCACCTGCCCGTCGGCCGCCTCGACCACCATCCCGGCCAGGATCGGCACACTCGGCCGGCTCGGCAGCCCGCGCGCGACCCATCCGACAGCCTCGGCCAGCACCTCACGACCGACCCGAATCTTCATCCCAGCTCCTCCCCATCGAGAGGAACCACTCAATCAGCCGCCACCGACAGTTTGTGAAGGACGGCCCGCCGGGCCGTCCTTCACAGGACGACGCTCAGTAGACGGTCACTCCGTACGCCGACGCGGCCTCGGTGACGGGCTGGAAGAAGGTCGTTCCTCCGGTGCGGCAGTCGCCGCTGCCGCCCGAAGTCAGGCCGAGCGCCTTCGAGCCGTCGTACAGCGGGCCGCCCGAGTCGCCGGGCTCGGCGCACACGGTGGTCTGGATCAGGCCACCGACCTTGCCACCGCCCGAGTACCGCACGGTGACGTTCAGAGCGGTGACCGTGCCGCTGTGGGTGCCGGTCGTCGAGCCCTTGCGGGTGACGGACTCACCGACGAAGGCGTTGGCCGCAGTGAAGCCACCCGGGTGGCTCAGCGAGGTGTTCGTGTACTGCACCAGCGCGTAGTCGTTGCCGGGGAAGCTGTAGCCCGCGGTCGGGCCGATCAGCGTGCTGTGGTTGGAGTTCGTGTACCAGGTCTTGGCGACCTTGCCGCAGTGCCCGGCGGTCAAGAAGTAGTAGCTGCCGCCCTTCTGCACGTTGAAGCCGAGCGAGCAGCGGTACTGCCCGCCGTAGATCGCGTCACCGGCCGAGAGCAGCGGCTTGAAGACCCCGCTGGTGCGCTTGACCAGGACACCGTCGTGCTGCAGCGTCGCGAGCTCCTTGGCGGAGACGGTGCTGTCGGCTGTCACCACGACCTTGCCGGCGGCCGGGTCGGTGTACCAGGCGACGCCGCCGACACCCGACCGTTCGACCGCGGACTGCGCCGCGGCCAGTTGTGCGGCCGGTGACGGAGCCTTGGCCTGCGCCGGTACGGCGTACAGGGATGCTGCGACCGCGCTGACGGCGGCCAGGAGCTGGACGGTACGGCGCACGCGTGACGTACGTTCGATCCTCACTGTTCCTCCTGCGACATCACGGGACCGAGTGGGCGGGGTCCCTGGGAACGTCGTCGGCACCGGGCAGGGCTGATCGCCGCCGACACCTCGCATGTTCCCGCCTGACGTCAGTTGCAACCAGACCGTGCGTGCAAATCACCGAACGTAATCCGCTCCACCTGGTCGGCCTCCCGTCTGCTCAGAACGATTGCAGACAGTGCACCCGGTACGACGCTGCCCGGGTCGCTCGCCGCCTTCTGGACCACGTCGGGCCAGCGTCGGCAGTGCGTCTCCATACTGGTCGACCGTACGACTCGTCCGCGGGCCCACTGCCCTGAGCGAGCCACATCGCCCGGTACGTCGAGGAGGACCAGGTGGAGAGGCAGCCCGGCGTTCCGGGCGCGCCAGCCGATCAGGTGCCGCGCCCACGGGCGGGTCGCGCAGTCGTGGATCACCAGCGGCCCGCGTCCCGGGCGCATCGCGGTCAGGAGCGACACGTAGTGCACGAGATGCACCAGGGGACGCCACAGTGCATAGGGGAGTACGCCGAGCACCGGCATCCAGCGGTCACGGATGTGGGCGGAGTCGTACACACGTACGTCGTTGTTGCCGGCGAACACCCGGCGCAGGAGCGTGGTCTTTCCTGCACCGGGTATGCCGGCCAGCACCACGACGGCATCAACCGCGTAGCGCAGCTCTCGCCCTCGCAGTACTCCCTCGACAAGTCCCGAATGCATCGCACACGTCCTTCCTGCACTCGCCGGTACAGGTAGGACGAACGGGAGCCGTCAGAGGCACCGAAAGAACGCTGAGAAGTCGTTAGGAAGTCCCTGAGAGAACACCGCGCGATCAGTGGCTTCCGAAGGTCTCCAGCAGCACCGAGCGCTCGGCCTCTGTGAGGTTGGTGTCGACCAGCTTGATCCCCATGCCGTGGAACCGCTCGCCCAGGCGGTCGAGGTCACCCTGGTCGGTGACGACGAACAGGGCCGAGGTCCCCTCCGTCACTTCGCTGTGGATCTTGTGCAGTTGTTCCTTCGTGATACCGACGTCCTCCGTCGCCTTGCTGATGGCGCCGATGGCCGCCCCGATGGCGCCGCCGATCAGCGGGACGAAGAACAGCGCGCCGAGCAGCAGGCCCCAGAACGCGCCCCACCCGGTCCCTCGCCAGGTCTCCTCGTGACTCTGGTGCGTCGTCGGCTTCTTGTCGCCCTTCGGCCAACTGACCACCGCGTGGTCGAGGATCTTCACGATCCCGTCCGCACTGGCCCCCTTCAGTATCCGGACGGCCTTGTCGGCGCCGCCCGGATCATCGAACTTCCACACCGTGAACGTGGTCATGCCACCGCTCTCCCCTCGAAGGTCCGGCGCAGCACACGTTGCCCCCAGGGGCTACGCCCAGTATTGAGCGTAGCCCGCTGTGGACCGCCCCTGAAGACCGTGCAGCAACCCTCTGACCTGCGGCTTTCCGGTCAGAGCCGCAGATCGCGCCGCTGCTGCATCCGGCCGTCGCCGTCCAGCTCGACGACCGTGTCGACGCCGATCCGTTCCAAGAAGGCGACATCGTGGCTGACGACGAGCAGGGCACCGCGGTACGCGTCAAGAGCCTCTGCGAGCTGCTCGACGCTTGTGAGGTCCAGGTTGTTGGTGGGCTCATCCAGTACGAGAAGCTGCGCCGGCGGCTCCGAGAGCAGCAGCCGGGCGAGTGAGACGCGAAAGCGTTCCCCACCGGACAGTGTGCGCACCGGACGGTCCGGACTGTCGCCTCGGAGCAGCAGACGGGCGAGCTGGTTGCGAATCGTGCCGGCAGGCGTCTCTGTGGCGACGGACTGCACGTTGGCCAGTGCACTCGCGTCGTCGTCGAGGCCGTCGAGGCGCTGCGGGAGGTAGCCGACCAGGTCGGTCAAGAGCTTCCCGTGCGGTCGTCCGGGCATCGCAGCCGTCCCGTTGACGAGGTGGTTGATCAGCGTCGACTTCCCGCTGCCGTTCGCGCCGACGAGTGCGACCCGCTCGGGCCCTTGGATCACGATCGTGCGGTCGTCGTCGTACAGCTCGGCGATCCGCCGACCGCCCGGGACATCGGGATCGGGCAGCACAAGGTTGATGTGCTCCTCCTGGCGCACCCGGGCGTCCGCGGCGTCGACAGCTGCCTGGGCCGACTGCACCTTGTCGTCCAGCGTCGAGCGCATCGCACCAGCTGACGCCTGGGCCTTGCTCGCGCGGTTGCCGGCCAGGATCTTCGGTATGCCGCCGTGCTGCTGCGTCTTCTTGGCTGTGCGCTCGCGGCGCGCCAGCTTCGTCTCCGCCTCGATCCGTTGCCGCTTCTCCACCTTGAGCGCCTGCTGAGCAGACCGTGCTGCTTGGACGGCCGCGGCCTGCTCCTGCTCCTGGTGCTCCTTCCAGGCGCTGTACGGACCGCCGTACGTGCTCAGCGTGCCGCCGTACAGCTCGGTGGTGTTCTCCATGTGTTCGAGCAGTTCGAGGTCGTGGCTGACGACGACGAGCGTGCCGGGCCACTTGTCGACGAACTCGGCCAGTTTGGCGCGCGTCGGCCGGTCCAGGTTGTTGGTCGGCTCGTCGAGCAGCGTGACCGGCGTCCGGCGGACGCGCAGCCCGGTGATCGCGATCAGCATCGCCTCGCCGCCGGACACCTCGGCGACGCGGCGGTCGAGGTCGTCGGCCGAGAACCCGAGCTGGTCGAGGGCTTCGCCGGCCCGGGACTCGATGTCCCAGTCGTCGCCGATGGTGTCGAAGTGGCGCTCGTCGGCGTCCCCGGCCTCGATGGCCCGGATCGCGGTGACGATCGCGTCGATGCCGAGCAGTTCGGCGATCGTGGCGTCCTGGCGCAGCGTCAGCGTCTGCGGGAGGTACCCGACCTCGCCGCTCACGTCGATCTGCCCGGACGTCGGTCGCAGGACGCCGGCGATCAACCGCAGCAGCGTCGACTTGCCGGCGCCGTTGCGGCCGATCAGGCCGGTCCGGCCGGCGTTGATGGTGCCGCTGACGCCGGACAGCGCGACCACGCCGTCCGGCCACTCGAAGGTGAGCTCGCGCAGGGTGATTGCGGACTTGGAAGACATACTTGGGTGCTTTCGTGGATCGAGGTCGCGCGCGTCGGAACGCCCGGACCCGGGAACAGGTCGGCGCGAAGCGGACAGGCCGGGAGTGGCTCAGGCGGACCTCGTGACAGCACGGGCCGGACGCAACTGAAAGCCACCGGCGGTCCGGTGGCTAGATTCTGTCGACCTCGATCTCCACGACAGCGAGCTTAACAGGTGCCACCATCGGTCTTATCGGGCCGAATCAGGGGAGGTGGCGGCCATGGGCGGTGCTGTACGCCGGGTTCCGACCTACTGCCCGTTGTGTGTTTCGAAGTGCGGCGCGACCGCGGTCCTCGACGACGGCGCGTTCGTTGCCCTGGAACCCGATCCGTCACACCCGACCGGGCAGGCCGTCTGTATCAAGGGCAAGGCGGCTCCGGCCGTGCTGAACCATTCCGACCGGCTGCTGTACCCGGTCAGACGCACCGCCCCGAAGGGCGCCGCGGACCCGGGCTGGCAGCGGATCAGCTGGGACGAGGCGCTCGACACGATTGCCGAGAGGCTGACCGCCGCCGTACGCGAGCACGGCCCGGAGTCGGTCGTGTTCGCCAGCGCGTCGCCGTCGACGTCGGCGATGTCGGACTCGATCGACTGGCTGAACCGGCTGCGCCGCGCCGTCGGCAGCCCGAACTTCGCGGTCTACATGGAGCTCTGCGCGTGGGGCCGGATGGGTGCGCCGCTGTACACGTTCGGCGCGCCCGTGCCGGGGTCGTACATGCCTGACCTCGACAACGCCGGCTGCATCCTGTTCTGGGGGTACAACCCGTCGGTGGCGCGGCTGGCGCACGCCACGGCGACGACAGCGGCGGTGCGCCGCGGGGCCAAGCTGGTCGTCGTCGACCCGCGGCGCGCCGGGCTGGCGAGCAAGGCGGACCACTGGCTGCGGGTCCGACCCGGGACGGACGCCGCCTTGGCGCTGGCGATGACGCACGTGATGATCACACGCGGCTGGTACGACGAGGACTTCGTACGGCGCTGGACGAATGCGCCGCTGCTTGTCCGCAGCGACACCGGGCGACTGCTCCGGGCGGACGAGGTGTTCGGTGACGGCGAGCCTGGCGGCTACGTCGCGTGGGACGGTCGGCCGGTGCGGTACGACCCGTCGGCTGGTCTTTATGACGGCGAGGAGTCGCGGTTGGACCTGGCCGGGACGCACGACGTACCGACGGTGGCCGGGCGGGTCGTGTGCCGCCCGGTGTTCGCCGTACTGGCTGAGGAGTGCGCTCGCATGTCGCCGGAAGCGGCAGAAGCTCTGACGGGAGTACCGGCGGGGGCGATCGAGGCGTGTGCTCGGACCCTGTGGGAGTCCCGTCCGGTCGCCTTCTACACGTGGAGCGGGCTCGAGCAGCACAGCAACGTCACGCAGACCGTCCGTGCCATTGACGTGCTTTATGCGCTGACCGGCTGTCTCGACGCTCCGGGTGGGAATGTGTTGTTCTCCGCGGTCCCGGCCAATCCGGTGGCGCCGATGGTTGCCCCGGGCGACCGTGTGCGCGCTCTCGGGTTCAGCGATCACCCGCTCGGCCCGGCGCAGTTCGACTTCCTCACCGGATCGGCCCTCTACAGCGCCGCGCTCGACGGTCGCGTCCGGGCGCTGCTGACCTTCGGCGCGAACCTGGTGATGGCGCACGGCGACACCGCGCGCGGCCGGGAGGCGCTCGCTGCGGTCGATTTCGTGGCGCACGCGGACCTCTTCCTGAACCCGACCGCCGAACTCGCCGACATCGTCCTGCCGGTCGCCGCCGCGTTCGAGGCGGAGGCGCTGCGCATCGGCTTCGAGACCAGCCAGGACGCCCAGTCGCTCGTCCAGTTGCGTACTCCGCTCGCAGCGCCGCGCGGCGAGGCCCGGTCCGACCTGCAGATCATCTTCGCCCTGGCCGAGCGCCTCGGGGGCGGGGACCAGTTCTTCGGCGGGGACATCGAGGCCGCGTTCCGGCACCAGCTCGAGCCGGCGGGTGTCACCTTGGAGCAGCTGCGCGACAACCCGGCGGGGGTCCGTGTCCCGCTCACCACGACGTACCGCAAGTACCGCGACACCGGCTTCCGCACGCCGACACGCAAGGTCGAGCTGTACTCCGAGACGCTCGGCGACGCAGGCGTGCCGCCGCTCCCGACGTACGCCGAGCCTGCCACCAGCCCGCGGTCGCGACCCGACCTCGCCGCGAAGTTCCCGCTCGTCCTCACCTGCGCGAAGTCGCTGTGGTTCTGCGAGTCGCAGCATCGCGGCATCGCGGCCCTCCGCAAGTCCACACCGGACCCGCAGGTCGAACTGCACCCCGAAACAGCCGCAGCCCGCGGGATCGGCCCCGGCGACTGGGTCCGTATCTCCACTCCCACCGGCAGCGTCCGGGCCCGAGCGAAGTTCAACGCCAACCTCGACCCGTCAGTCGTCTGCGGCCAGCACGGCTGGTGGCAGGCCTGCCCTGAGCTAGACCTCCCCGCCTACCCGATCCAGGGCCCCGACAGCGCCAACCTCAACCTCATCCTGTCCCAAAACCCCAGCGACCCGATCAGCGACAGCTCCCCACTCCGCTCATCCCTCTGCGAGATCACGCGCCTGTGAGGCCTAGGCCATTCACCCGTGCCGGACGATGACGCAGGGAGCTGAGGCTCCGACGATGGCCCTCTGACAAGTGTCGTCCGCGTGACTCAGGACGCCGTGATCGGACAGGGACATGACGGAGCGACGCGGAGAGGTCTACGAGGCGCTCGACCTGGCGCTGCGGATCGGCGAGGTGCTCCTGCTGTCCGGGGCCGGCGCGGCCGATGTGACGGCCGCCATGCTCGCGGTGACCGACGCCTGCGGGGTGCACAACGTCAGCGCGGACGTGACGTTCGTGGATCTGACGCTGCGCCACCAACCGGCCATTGACGTGCCCGCCGCACTGCAGGTCCGCCGGGTGACCTGGCGCCCGGTGGACTACGCCGAGCTGATCGAGGTCGACGAGACGGTGAACAGCCTCGTCGCCGGGGACATCACCCGGCGCGAGGCTCGTGACCAGGTCGCCCGGATCGTGTCCACCGGACGTTCTACCAGCAGGCGGCGGGCGGCTTCGTGGCCACGCTCATCGCGGTCCTCGCCTCGGCCACGGAGCTCGAGGTGGATCCGTCGCGAGTCGTCACCGCGGGGATCGTCATGCTGCTGGCGGGAGTCGGCATCATGGGCGCCACCCAGGACGCCCTGACCGGCTTCCCGGTCACGGCCAGCGCCCGCTTGATCGGCGGCGTGCTGAACACGGCCGGCATCATCGCGGGGGTGGCCGCCGGGCTCACGGTCGGCGAGCTGCTAGGGGTCGGCCTGACCGCCTTCACACCCGGTGCGGCCGGCCTGGCGGAGGTAGGGGTCACCGTGTTCGGTGCCGCAATGGCTGCCGGGGCCTTCGCGTTCGCGTCGTACGCGCCGCCGCGCTCGCTGGTGGCGGTGGCCCTCGTAGCGGCGCTCGGACAGGCGGTCCTGCTGGCGGTCGACAGCTCCGAGGTCGGCCGGACGTGGGGTTCGGCGCTCGCCACCGCACTCGCGCTCGCGGCCGGCGTGATCCTCGGTCAGTACCTCGCGCGGCCGCTCAAGCGCGAGGCACGTCGGCTGGAGACCAGGCTCGCGGGCCCACGCATGGTCGGCGCGTTCCGGCATCGCCGTGCCGGCAACAGGTAGGTTGTCTCAGCTGCTCATCGAGGCGTAGTTCCGGAGGAACAGGGCCTCGGTCAGCGCCATGGCTTCGATCTCGGCAGGATCCACGCTCTCGTTGGGGGCGTGGATGAGGGCCAAGGGCTCCTCGACGCCGATCAGGATGAGCTCGGCGTCGGGGTAGGTCTCCTCGAACACGTTGCACAGCGGAATCGACCCGCCCTGTCCGAGACTGGTCATCGGCCGGCCGTACGCCTCCTGCATGGCCTGGGCCATCGCCCGGTACGCCGGGCCGTCGGTGGCCGCCTCGAACGGGGCGCCGGCCGCCTCGATGTCGACTGTGACGTGCACACCCCAGGGCGCGGCCGCCTTCAGGTGGTCGGTGAGGGCCCGCTGGGCGGTCTCGGGCGACAGGCCGGGCGGGATCCGCAGGTTCAATCGCGCCGCGGTCCTGGGGACCACGGCCGCGGCCGAGCCGACGACCGGCGGGCAGTCGATGCCCAGGATGGTGACCGCCGGCCGGGCCCACAGCATGTCCGACACGCTGCCGTCCCCGAGCAGCGAGACTCCGTCCAGAACCCCCGCGTCCGCGGTGAACTGGTCGGTCGGGTACGGCGCGCCCGACCAGCTACGGGTGTTGTCCAGCCCGTTGATGGTGGTGTTTCCCTTCGCGTCACGTAGTGAGGCCAGCATCGCCACCAGGGCGGCGAGGGCGTCGGGAGCGGGGCCGCCGAACATGCCGGAGTGGACCTCCGAGGCGAGAGCCTCGACCGTGACGACGACGTTGACCATGCCGCGCAGGCTCACGGTGGCGGCCGGGTGGCCGACCGCGGCGTTGCCGGTGTCGCAGACGAGGATCGCATCGGCGCGGAGCAGGTCGGCGTGCTCGGGGACGAACGCCTCGAGACCGCCGGTGCCCTGCTCCTCGGAGCCCTCGACCACCAGCCGCAGGTCGACCGGGACGTCCTCCCCGAGCGCACGCAGGGCCGCCAGGTGCATGACGATGTTGCCTTTGCAGTCGGCCGACCCGCGGCCGTACCAGCGTCCGTCGGCCTCGGTCAGCTCGAACGGGGGAGTGCGCCAGGCGGCCTCGTCGAGCGGCGGCTGGACGTCGTAGTGGGCGTAGAGCAGCACGGTCGGCGCGTCGGCCCGGGAGCACTTCCTGGATCCGACGACCGCCATGCTGCCGTCGCTGGTCTCTTCGAGATGGGCGTCGGTGAACCCGGCGTCCGCGAAGCGCTCGAGCACCCACCGCGCGGTGCGCTCGCACTCCTCGGCGGGATACTGGCGTGCGTCGGCCACCGATCGCAGCGCGACGAGCTCGGCGAGTTCGTCGCGCGCCATCGGCATCAGGTCCGCGATGCGCTGTTGCAGGTCGTCCATGTCAGTCGCTCGCCACGTCGTCGGTCTTGAGGTCCTCCACGAGCTGTTTGAAGTCGTTCAGCTCGTTGGGGCAGTAGATCTGGATGATGAGCAGCTGACCCTTGAGAACCTTGCTGTCGACGATGACCGGCCTGGCCCCCGGGCCCGCGGCACCGTTGGCGAGCTGGGTGAACAGCACCGCGCGGCCCAGCGCATCGTTCGGGTTCTCGCAGGTCGCGCCACCGTCGGTACCGAGCACGCGCACGATCTGGTCCCTGTCGGGAGTTCGGGCGCCGGCGGCCGCGAGCGCCGCGATCAGCTGGTCGGCTTTCTGGTTGGCCTCGTTCGTCTGCCGGTGGGAGCTGAAGGTGAGCAGGCTGACGAGCAGCAGTACGGCGAGGATGACGCAGGCGGTGATGTAGATCCACGTACGTTCGCGTCGGGGCTCGGTCTCGGAAGGCGTGCTCATGACGGAGTCACCTCCTCCGGCTCAGGCTGCTTCCACGAGGGCTTGCGCAACCGGTAGAAGAGGAACGGTACGAGCAGGCCGAGACCGAGCGCGCCGCCGCCGACGATCAGCAGGTACACGCCGGAGTTGCCCGACTCGAACTGCGAGGGCGGGATGAACCCGACCAGCAACGCCGCCAGCGAGGCCGCGAAGCCGACGCCACACAGGCCGAACAGCATCGGCGCCCGGTAGCCACGAGCGTGGTCCGGATCCTTGCGACGCAGCTGGATCGCGGCCAGGAACATCAGCAGGTACATGATCAGGTACACCTGCGTCGTGATCACCGAGAAGATCCAGTAGGCGCTCGACACGTCCGGGATCAACGCGTACGCGAGACCGATCACGGTGGTGAGCAGGCCCTGGACGACCAGGATGTTCTGCTGCACACCGTTCTTGTTGAGGCGCTGCAGGTACGGCGGGAGGTAGCCCTCCTTGCGGGAGATCAGCAACAGGCCCTTGGACGGCCCGGCCAGCCAGGTCAGCATGCCGCCGAGCGAGGCGGTGACCAGCATGATCCCGATGATCGGGGTCAGCCATTGCCAGCCGAAGTTGGCGAACACGGCGTCGAAGGCCTGCATCACACCGGCGGTGAGGGACAGTTCCTCGGCCGGCACGATCCAGCTGATCGCCAGCGCGGGCAGGATGAAGATCGCCAGCACCATGCCCATGGCAAGGAACATCGCTCGCGGGAACTCCTTGGCAGGCTTCCGGAGCGAGGACACGTGCACGGCGTTCATCTCCATGCCGGAGTAGGACAGGAAGTTGTTGACGATCAGCACGAGGCTCGAGAGCCCTGCCCACGCGGGGAAGATGTTGTCGGCGGTCATCGGTGCGGCGGACGGGTTGCCCTGGCCGAGGAAGACGATGCCGAGGGTGACCAGGACGACGCCCGGAATGAGCGTGCCGATGATCAGGCCGCCGCTGGCGAGCCCGGCCACGCCCTTCGTACCGCGCGAGGAGACCCAGACGCCTGACCAGTAGACGACGATGATGACCGCCGCGGTCCACACACCACTGGTGGCCAGCTCGGGATTGAAGACATACGCCAGGGTGCTCGCCACGAAGCCCAGCAGGCTCGGGTAGTAGAAGATCGTCATCGCGAACTGGCACCACACCGCCAGGAAGCCCATCGGCTTGGAGAGGCCTTCCGACACCCAGTTGTAGATCCCGCCCTCCCAACCAGACGCCAGCTCCGCGGAAACCAGCGAAGTGGGCAGCAGGAACACGATGGCCGGGAGCAGGTACAAGAAGACGCAGGCCAGTCCGTAGACGGCCATCGTCGGCGCCGCCCGGAGGCTGGCGACCGAACTGGTCGTCATCATGGCCAGCGCCACCCACGAGATCCATTGGGTGGTGGTGGCGCGGGAGCGCCCGGCGGCAGCGGCTTCGGCACCGTCCGCCGGCAGATCCGCGGCCGTCATGATCGTCCTCGAAGTGTTGCCCGTGCACGCATCAGAGCCTCCGCCCCGCGGGCCCCAGTAGGTAGGCCATTCGTCACAGTCTGGAAGCGGGTCAGCCGCCGGGTCCTCATCCTGGCCGGATGACGTGTAGCCGGGATACCTCACTCTGCCCTCTGGCAGGGACTTTTACCGGACGATGCGGAGGTCATGCCCGGTGTTGTTGAACCGGCGACCGCCCGTCCCGGTGACGGTCACGATGTCCTCGATCCGGACCCCGAAGTTCCCGGCGAGGTAGATGCCCGGCTCGACGGAGAAGCACATCCCGGGCACCAGCGGCTGCTCCTCGCCCTCGATCATGTACGGCGGTTCGTGGGTCGTGGTGCCGATGCCGTGGCCGGTGCGGTGGATGAACCGCTCGCCGTACCCGGCGTCCGTGATCACCTTCCGGGCCGCCCGGTCGATCTCCTGGCACGCGACGCCCGGCCGGACCGCGTCGACGCCTGCCTGCTGGGCCAGGCGGACGATCTCGTGCACCTCCCGGATCTCGGCGGACGGCTCGCCCACGCACACCGTCCGGCTGGTGTCCGATCCGTATCCGCCCATCAGGCCGCCGAAGTCGAGGACCACCGCGTCGCCGATCTCGATGGTTCGGTCACCGGCCTCGTGGTGCGGGTTGGCGCCGTTGGGACCTGAGCCGACGACGGTGAAGTCGACCTGCTCGTGCCCGAACTCCCGCAGCAGCGCGGCCAGATCGGCCGCGACGTCGGTCTCCTTCCGGCCGGAGAACCGCACCTCCAGGATCTGCTCGTACGTCGCGTCCGCGGCGGCCCCCGCCGCTTCCATCCGGGCGAGTTCGTTGGCGTCCTTGACCGCGCGGAGCATCGGCAGGCTGTGCGTGAGCGATCGGTACGAGGATCCGGGCACCGCCTCCTGCAGGCCGAGCAGATGCATCGCCCAGGCCGAGTCCGCGATGCCCAGGGTTCCGGTCGCACGAAGATAGCCGGCGGCCCTCGCGAACGGGTCCTCGCCGTCGGCCCAGTCCACGATCGCCAGACCCGGCGCGCCCGGGGCCGCTTCCGCGTCCGGCCGTTCCAGGGTCGGTACCAGCAGCGTCGGCTCCTGATCCGGTGCCAGGACAAGCATGGTCAGGCGCTCGGTGATGGCGGTGGGCCGGTATCCGGTGAGCCAGACCAGGTCCGGTCCGGGGGTGATCAGGAGCCCGTCCAGCCCTGCGGCTACGGCGTCGGCGACGACACGTCGCATCCGTGCCGCGTAGTCCTCGGTCGTGAAGGGGGCCGGTGGTGTCGGCCGGGTCGTGGTCATCGCTTCCTCCCGGAGCCTCGTCAGCTCTTCTCGGGGACCGCTCGTCCGGTAGTTGCCGTGGTCGGCAGCGTGTGGGTGTGCGCGGCCGCTGCCGCGGCGGCGTCGTTCAGCGTTCCGGTCGCTTCGCGGTGCCGGCCGATCACGAACGCCATCAGCACGCCGAGGAAGCTGAAGATCGCCATCATCCAGGAGGCCGCCGCCAGACCGGAGGCGAGCGCGTCACCCTGCGACGCGCCGTCGGCGGTCCGGTTGCCGATCACCGTGCCGTAGATGGTGGCCGCCAGCGCGGTGGCGACCGCGGCGCCGACGTACCGGGCCATGTTGGAGACGCCGGAAGCCCCGCCGACCTGGTTCTCCGGCACCGACGCCGTCGACGCGGAGGACGCTGGACCGTTGGACAGGCCCATCCCCACCGCGATCGCGATCAGCGGCACCAGGAACGCGGCGTACTTCCACGAAGCGTCCACGAAGCCCACGATGACGAATCCCAGCGTGGTCAGGGCGAACCCGGCGCCGATCGTCTGCCGGCCGCCGAGCTTCGCCGCCAGCTTCGGTACGAGCGGCGCCACGACGACGAGACCGATCGTCGCCGGCAGCGTCGCCAAGCCGGCCTGGAGCGGGCTGAAGTCCAGGACAGCGGGATCCTGGAAATACAGGCTGAGGAGGTACATCAGCGCGTTGATCGTGCCGGCGCCGATGAGAATCGCGATGGTTGAGCCCACCAGGACGCGGTTGCGCAGCAGCGCGAGGTCCAGCAACGGCACGGCGACGCGCCGCTCGACGGCGATGAACGCGTACCCGGCCGCGATCGAGATCGCGAAGCAGGCCAGTGTGGCCACGGAGATCCATCCCCAGTCGCCGCTCTTGCTGACCCCGAGGATGAGCGGAGTCAGGGTCAGCGCGACGAGCACGGTGCCCGCGTAATCGATCGTCCTCGGCCGATCCGGATCCCTCGACTCGCTCACGGTCGCCGCGGTCAGCAGCATGCAGAGCACCGCCACAGCGGCGTCGATCCAGAACAGCCCCTGCCACCCGGTGACCCCGACGAGCGCGCCGCCCGCCAACGGACCCGCGGCCGCGCCGACGGCCGCCGCCGCGCCCCACAACGACACCGCCCGCAGTTGCTCGGCACCCTCGTTGGCGACCGTGAGCAGACTCAGGCCGCACGCGAGAATGGTTGCCCCGGCGGCGCCCTGGATGAGCCGGCCGGCGATCACCATCCCGCCCGTCTGAGCGAGCGCGATGAGCACACACGACGCCACGAACAGCAGGAGGCCCAGCTGGAAGACCCGCCTGCGGCCGAACACGTCACCCAGCGAGCCCGACGTGACGATGACCGCGGCGCCGACCAGCGAGTAGCCGGTCACGGCCCACTGCAGCGTCGTGACCGACGTACCGGTGTCCTCCGAGATGGCGGGCAGCAGAATGCTGACCGCCGAGGTGTTCGCGTTCACCACGAGCGTCGAGATACAGGTAGCCGCGAGCACCCCTCCCGCCCGGCTCCTGACCTTCGCGGTGTCGCTCATACGCGCCCTCCCCAGCCGACCGAGACCGGGCCAACGGTAGGGGCGCGCACCCCACAGCAGCCTCACCCGCCACGGACGAGCCCACGAGGACGTGATGCGGCGCGCCCGGCAGGACACCGGTTCGTGCAGCGATTCACGGGTGATCCGAAACTGCCCAGGTTGCCAGCCGACATGGCGAGACAGTCATACGTTGCTGACGCCTGAGGTCGCGGGCGGCCGGCATCGTCGGGCCCTCCGAGGTTGGAGACCTCCTCACGGCGATCTGACCGTATCGTGAGGTCGGGGGTGGGACCGATGGTGGACACGGAATGTGTGACAGCACCGGACGGAAGAACGATTGCGTACGCGCAGTGGGGGGTGCCTGGTGGATGGCCGTTGTTCGTGCTGCACGGCTGCCCCGGCAGTCGGTACCTGCGGCACATCGGCGGTATCTACGAGCGGCATCAGGTGCGCGGGATCACCTACGACTTGCCTGGATACGGGCTGTCGACGCGTCGCCCGGGCCATCGGGTCGTGGACGCCGCTGAGGACGTGGCGCTGATCGCGGACCAGCTCGGGATCGACGAGTTTGCCGTACTGGGCATATCGGCGGGCGGGCCGAGGGCGCTCGCTGTGGCTGCCAGGCTGCCCGAGCGGGTCACTCGATGTGTGACCGAACTCTGCCCGGCCGAGTACGCCGCATCCGATCTGGACTTCTTCGCAGGCATGCCCGAAGCGGAGGTGGCCGAATGGGAGCGGTCTGCTGCTCACGACGCGGACTGGCTCGCCGAGCATGACTTTCGTGATCTGGTCGCCTGGTTGAACGAACCCGACCCAGTGCCTGAGTTGTCAGGGGAGCTGCACGACATGCTCCTGCAGGCGTTTCGAGAGGGCATCGCATACGGGCCGGGTGGCTTCGTCGACGATCTGATCTCGCTGTCGGTCCCGTGGGGCTTCACGCTCGGCGAGGTGAAAGCTCCGACCAAGGTGATGGCCGGAACCGAAGACGAAGGCATTCCCCGTCAGCACACCGAGTGGCTTGTCGCAGGGATACCTGACGCCGAGCCGGTCTGGTCACCCGGTGGCCACATCGCAAACCACACGGCGGCCGAAGAGCGATTGATCGCTTGGCTTGCAGGCACACCCTCTTGATCGTCCCCCTGGCTTCGACGGTGGCAATCTATCGCTGAGCCCCAGCCATGCCCGGGCATATGAGGCCTCCCGCGCGGTGGTGTTCCAAATTTGGTTCCGAACGTCGGCCAGGGCAGATGCTGATCGAAGCATCTGCCCTGGTCAGGAGCGGCGCGCCCGGCAGGATTCGAACCTGCGACCAACGGATTAGAAGTCCGACGCTCTATCCAGCTGAGCTACGGGCGCGTGGCACGGAAGAGTGTCTCAGATCGGCGGGTGATCTCGCCTCTGGGTTCCTGATCGCGGCAGTTCGGGGCGGGGCGAAGTACAGGGTTGTCGTTCCATCCCGGTAACGCTGAGTGGGTGGTCCTGCCGATGGATCTTGACCCCAACTAGGCTTCGGGGCATGAGTCACCCCTCACCAGGCCCGTCCGGCGCGCCGCAACCCGCGGCGGGGTCGGCGTACTCACCCGGCGGACCGTACCCGCAGCCCAACGTGCTCGGGAACCACCCCGTGCCCGGGCAGCGGCGCAACCGCGGCGTGCTGATCGGCATCGTGATCGCGGTCGTGTTCGCGATCGCCGGCCTGGTGATCTTCGGGATCGTGGCCAAGTCGACCGGCGCCGGCGGCTTCACCTGGGGCCTGGTGTTCGCGTTCGTCCCGGTCATCCCGGTGATCGCGCTCTACCTCTGGCTGGACCGGTACGAGCCCGAGCCCACCAGGTACATCGTCTTCGCGCTCTGCTGGGGCGCGTTCATCGCCACGCTGGCCGCGATCTTCATCAACACCGAGGTGTCGCACCGGCTGGCCGAGACCGGCGTCGGCGGCGACCGGTCCGCGGTCTTCGTCGCCCCGCCGGTGGAGGAGTTCGCCAAGGGCTCGGTGATCCTGCTGCTCGCGCTGGTCCGGCGCAAGGAGTTCGACGGCATCATCGACGGCCTGGTGTACGCCGGGATGGTGGGCGTCGGCTTCGCCTTCACCGAGAACATCCTGTACTACGGCCGCGTCTTCAACACGCTCTCCGAGGAGGCCGGCAGCGACGCGGGCCTGCGCGGCGCGTTCGCGCTGTTCATCATCCGCGGGGTGATCTCGCCGTTCGCGCATCCGCTCTTCACGTCGTTCACCGCGATCGGGATCGGCGTGGCGATACGGCACCGAAGTACCGTCGTCCGGTATCTGGCCCCGGTTGTCGGGTACCTGGCCGCGGTCCTCGCGCACGCCGCCTGGAACGCGTCAGCGAGCTGGGCCGGCGGCGGGGGCTTCATCCTCGCGTACCTGTGCCTGATGGTGCCGCTGTTCATCTGCCTGGTCGTCTTCGCGCTGGTGATGCGGTCGCGGGAGGGGCAGATGATCGCCTCCCGGCTGTACGACTATGTGCGGTTCGGGTGGTTGGTGCCGCAGGATGTACCGCTGATTGCGACGCTGCGTGGGCGCAAGGCGCTCCGGCAGAACGCGCGGCGGTACGGCTCCCAGGCGGAAGCGGCGGCGAAGGCTTTTCAGCACAACGCGACCGAGTTGGCGTATCTGCGCGACAAGATCGTCCGCCAGGTGATCGGGCCGGAGGCGCTGGAGACGGAGAAGTCGCTGCTCGACGAGCTCCGCGACCGGCGCGCGAGCGTCCCGTTCCCACCGATGCCGGCGTTCGCGCAGGCCGCACCGCAGTACGCCGGTGTGCCCGCGTACCCCGGCGGCGCGCCGATGCCACCCCCGCCGATGCCGCCCGGCGGCGCTGTGCAGGGTCCAGGCGGCGCGGTGCCGGGCGGGGCTGTGCCGGGGCCTGGAGGCGCGATGCCGGGCGCTGGAGCCGCTGCGCCGGGGCCGGGACACGGTGGCGCTGTGCCGGGCGCTGGAGCCGCTGTGCCGGGCGCTGGAGCGGCCGTGCCGGGCGCTGGTGGCGCGGGCCCGGGGGCGGGCGGCCAGGCGCCGTACCCGCGGCCGCAGGATGGTTATCCGCCTGCCCAGTCCGGGTATCCCTCAGGACAATCCGGTAACGGAACCGGTCAGCCTGGTTACCCACCGGGACCCCCTGGTCAACAAGGACCGCCGGGAGGATACGGTCCGTATCCACCACCGCAGTGACTGCCACCCGTCCACGCCGCCAAACGGGGATGACGATGACTTTGCTTCTGCGCTGTCCGACCGGGCACTCTGTGCTCGTGGGCGGACACCGTGGCTGACACCAGGTCAGCAGCTGGTGACGGTTCGGAACCGCGGGTTCCGAACCAGGATCAGCATGCCCAGGAGCTGGCGAACCTCATCGCCCAGTCCACCCCCAAACCCCGAGGCTTCTGGCGCCGCCGCCGGCGCAAGTCCGCCGACGACCCCACCCCAGGCACACCCACGCCCACAGAGCCCACATCCAACGGCAGCCGCACCACCTCCCCACCGCAAACCACCCCCGCGTCGCAAGCCGCCCCGACCGACGCAAGCGACAGCTCCGTCCACACCCAGCCGAGCGACGCCGCGGCCGACACCCAGCCGGGCGAAGGCGCGGCCGACACCCGGCCGGGCGAAGGCGCGGCCGGCACCCGGCCGGGCGACGCCGCGGCCGGCACGCGGCAGGTGGACGGCGCTGCCGGCGCACCGCCAGCAGATGGCGCTGCCGGCGCACTGCCAGCAGATGGCGCGGCCAGCGCACAGCCGAGGGCTGGCGCTGCTGGCGTACAGCCGGGAACTGGCTCGGCCAACTCCCAGCCAGGGGCGGGCGAGGCCTTGGCAGGGGCGGCTGAGGCACAGCCCGGAGCGAAGTCCGGCGAGGCTCAGCCCGCGAACGGAGCCGGCCAGGCTCAGCCGGGAGACGGCACGGCTGCCGCTCAGGCCGCTGGCGGCCCTGTAGAGGCGTCGACGGACGCCTCCGCGGACTCCGCAACCAGCGACGGCTCTGTCGGCGCATCGGCCGGTGATATCGCTGACGCGGCAGCAGACGACAACGCCTCAGACACGCCCACAGAAGCCGGCGCGACGGCTGACACTGCCGCCGAGGCCGGCTCAGGCGCGACCGATCCAGCCGCCGGGTCACAAGACGGGCCCACCGCGGAGGCATCCGCCGAGCGAGTCGACGCAGACGCTTCTTCCGCGGAAGGCGCGGCGCCGTCAGCCGCGGACGGCGAGGCCTCCGCACGTCCGGCGAGCGGCAGTACGGACGCGGCTGGTACGGCGACGGGCCGCGCGGACGACCACGGCCCGAGTGGTACGTCGCCCGCCGAGCAAGCCGCCGTACCCGCAGCATCCGCGGAGAAGCGGCCCCACTCGGCCGTCGGCGTCGTGTACGAACCCGATGAGTCGCCCGACGGATTTCCTCTCGAGTTCGGCAACATCATCATCGGCCTCCCCAAAACTGCGGAGAGGTCCGACACCGCCCAGGCGAACCAACCCGCCGACGGCACAGATCCTGCGGACAGCGCCGACGACGCGCACCACGCAGGCGAAGAAGCCGACGCGAGCCCGACAGACGACGCGACCCCGACAGGCGACGCGAGCCCCGCAGACGGCGCGGACGGGCCCACCAGCGGCTCCGAGGAGACGTCGTCGGACTCGCCGGCCGACGTACAGAGCGATGAAGCTGTAGAGGCCGCAGGGACGTCTGATAGCGATGGCGACCCTGCACACGGGCCTGCAGACGCCGCGGGCGACCACGCCACGGAGCAGGGTGGCGCTCACGCCGCGGAGGACGCGGGCGACGATTCTGCGGAAGACGCGGGCGACGGCTCCGCGGACCAGGCAGTCGCGGAGGTGTCCGGAGGCGACGACGCGGAGGGCTCGGCCGAGCAGCCGGTCGGAGGCTCCGGCCCGAGTACCGAAGCCGACGAGTCTGCTGAGGCTGAGACTGAGGCGGGTGCTGAGGCTGGTGCTGACGCCGAGGCTGACGCCGGTGGTGTTGCTGAGGGCACCGATGTGTCTGCGGGTGCTGGAGCGGATGTGGCGGGCGGCGCGGTCGATGAGGCTGCTGATGAGTCCGTGGGCCAGTCCGATCAGTCTGCCGAGCAGTCCGAGGAGCCTGCGGGTCAGTCTGAAAGGCCTGCGGGTCAGTCTGAGGCGTCTGCGGGTACGGAGCGCGCAGATGGGTCGGCTGACGGCGCGGAGGCTGACGGCACCGAGTCTTTGGGTGACAACGCCGACGTGGATGCTGGTGAGCAGTCGGTACATGAGTCGGCGGATGGCGAGTCGGCCACCGACGGCGATGCTGCCGAGGATCGCGATGCAGGTGAGGCCGGTCGTGCTGGAGACGGTGCCAGCGAGGGCGTGGTTGCCGATGAGGCGGGTGCGTCGGGCGACGAGTCGGCGGATGACGTACCTGTGGCGGCTGAGGGTGATGCGGCTGAGGGCGGTGGCGCCGAGGGCGTTGCAGGCGAGGCCGGTGGGGATCAGGCTGAGTCGGGGGATCAGGCCGATGGGAGCGCCGCTGCTGATGAGACGGCAGCGGTGGTCGACGCGGCGGATGCCGAGGATGCCGCCGAGGGCGCGTCTGGCGACAGTGCTGCTGGCGAGAGTGACGCTGTCGAGGGCAGTGCTGCCGACGCCGACGCCGACGCCGACGCCGACGCCGACGCGGGCGACGATGCGTCCGAGAACGAAGCTGCTGCCGGAGACGGTGCTGCCCAGAAGGGTGTTGCCCAGGACAGTGGTGCGGGCGACGGTGCGGGCGAAGCCGGTGCGGGCGAGGGTCGAGCCAAGGGTGAGTCTGGCGACAGCGCTGCCGGCGCGAGTGACGCTGTCGAGGACGGTGCTGTCGAGGACGGTGCTGTCGAGGGCGGTGCGGGCGACGGTGGGGCTGGGGACAGTGCGGTTGAGGACGAAGCTCCTGCCGAGGGTGAAGCTGCTGTCGAGAGCGGTGATGCTGTCGCGGGTGGTGCTGCGCAGGGTGGTGCTGCTGGCGCGGGCGGTGGTGTTGCTGACGGTGGTGTGGGCCCGGGGGCTGCCGAGGACGGCGTTGCCCGGGACGGTGGTGCCGACGGTGCCGCGGGTGACGGTGATGCCGATGGTGGGGTTGAGGATGAGGTTGAGCTGACTGGTGAGGAGTTGGCGGCGCGGTTGGTGGCTGAGCAGGCTGCTATGGCGCTGATTACGGCTCTGATGAAGTTGCGGGGGGTGTTGGCGGGGAGTCAGTTGCCTTTGGAGGTTGTGGGGGCTGAC
Organism: Kribbella sp. NPDC003557; assembly: GCF_040610805.1. Lineage (NCBI taxonomy): Bacteria > Bacillati > Actinomycetota > Actinomycetes > Propionibacteriales > Kribbellaceae > Kribbella > Kribbella sp. NPDC003557. The sequence goes on along the minus strand of NZ_JBEXMY010000009.1, from coordinate 221,069 downwards.
GAGGCTCGGCAGCAGCAGAAGGCGATGTTGGATCAGCTGGATGACTACTTGTTGCCTCGGTTGGTGCAGCTTGAGGCTCCGATCCTGGCTGTGGTTGGTGGGTCTACGGGAGCTGGCAAGTCGACGCTGGTGAACACGGTGATCGGCAAGGTCGTGAGCGAGCCGGGCGTGTTGCGGCCTACGACGCGGTCGCCGGTGCTGATTCATCACCCGGCGGATGCCGACTGGTTCGTGGGGGACCGGGTGCTGCCGGGGATGGCGCGGACCAGCGCGGACGAGCCGGGTGGCATGGAGGACGCGGGGCAGTTGCGGCTGGTCGAGGCCGACAGCGTGCCGCGCGGGCTGGCGATCCTGGACGCTCCGGACATCGACTCCGTGGTCGAGGCCAACCGTGATCTCGCGACCCAGCTGCTCGCGGCGGCGGATCTCTGGCTGTTCGTGACCACGGCGGCGCGGTACTCCGACGCGGTGCCGTGGGAGTTCCTGCAGAGCGCCTCGGATCGCAGTACGGCGGTCGCGGTCGTGCTCGACCGGGCGCCGAGCGAGACGATCGACGACATCACCGGCCACCTCGCGCAGATGCTGCTCGAGCGCGGTCTGGGCGAGTCGCCGCTGTTCTCGATCCAGGAGACGGTTGTTGACGGCAACGGGATGCTGCCGCAGCCGGCCGTTGCCTCGATCAAGGACTGGCTGGCGGACCTGGCCGCTGACGCCGAGGCGCGGGCGGCCGTCGTGCGCCGGACGCTGCAGGGCGCGGTCAGTGCGATGGTGAAGAAGACCCCGCCGTTCGCCGAGGCCGTCAAGGCGCAGGCCGACACCGCGGTGGAACTGCGGTCGTCGGTGGAGACGGCGTACGACCAGGGCGTCAAGGACATCGCGAAGGCGTGCCAGGACGGGACGCTGCTGCGTGGCGAGGTGCTGGCCCGGTGGCAGGAATTCGTCGGGACCGGTGAGCTGCTGAAGGGCCTCCAGTCGAACGCGGGTCGGTTGCGGGATCGGTTGAAGAGCTCTCTCGGAAACAAGCCGGCCGAGACCCGTGACGTCAGCGACGCGATCCAGTCCGGTCTGGAGTCGTTGCTGCGTGAGCACGCGACCGCTGCGGCCGAGCGCGCGGAGAAGGTGTGGCAGGCAACTGCTCCGGGCCGCCAGCTGCTGGCGGCTGCGGCGAATGATGCCGAGGGCAACGGCGGACAGTCGCTGGGGACGGTGTCGGACGATTTCCCCGCCGCGGCGAGCCGGACGGTCCGGGAGTGGCAGGCGTTCGTCCTCGAGCTGGTCCGCAAGGAAGGCGCGGACAAGAAGTCGACGGCGCGGATCCTGGAGTACGGCGTCAACGGGCTGGGCCTCTCGCTCATGGTCGTGGTCTTCGCCAGCGGCGCAGGCATTCCGAAGGGTGCCGAGGCGAGCGCCGGCTCGGGCAGTGCGGTCGTCGGAAAGCGGCTGCTGGAGGCAGTTTTCGGCGACAAGGCCGTTCAGGGCATGGTGGACAAGGCACGCGAGGAGCTGGACGGTAAGGTTCATGCCCTGATGGATGCCGAATTCGCCCGGTATCTGGCCGTCCTTGACCAGCATCCGGTCGACGCCGAGACGGCCAGGCAACTCACCGAGGCCGCGCGCGCGGTGGAGGACTGCACGTGACGGAAACAGTGGATACGGTCGAGACCCCGGCGCGGGCCGAGACCGATGTCCTGAAGAAGATCGACGCGCTCAAGTCGGCCGCGGAAGCCGGCGACGGCCGACTCGACCCCGTGGTGCTCACCGAGGCCGGGCAGATCGTCGACCGGGCCGGGCAGCGCCTTCGCATGTCGGGCGACCTGACAGTGGTCGCGCTCGCGGGTGCGACCGGCTCGGGGAAGTCGTCGCTGTTCAACGCGCTGACCGGGCTCGACCTGGCCGCGATCGGAACGCGGCGGCCGACGAGCTCGATGCCGCTCGCCTGTGTCTGGGGTGACGAGCCGGCCGGTGAGGTGCTGACCTGGCTGGGCATCCCGCGCCGGCACCAGGTGCAGCATCGCAGTTCGCTCGAGGACGCGCACTCCGAGGACCTCGACGGTCTGGTGTTGCTCGACCTTCCCGACCACGACTCGACCGAGGTCGAGCACCGGCTGATCGTCGACCGGCTGGTGGAGCTGGTCGACCTGCTCGTGTGGGTGGTGGATCCGCAGAAGTACGCCGACGCGGCACTGCACAACCGGTACATCAAGCCGTTCGCCTCGCATTCCCCGGTGATGGTGTTCGCGCTGAACCACATCGACAAGCTGACGCCCGACCAGCGGAAGAGCTGCCTCGAGGACCTGGACCGGCTGCTCAAGTCGGACGGTCTCAAGTCGCCGACGGTCGTTGCCACGTCGGCGGTCAGCGGCGACGGTCTGGAAGAGGTCCGCTCCCTGCTGGTGAAGCGGGTCAGCAACAAGCGCTCCGCGCGGGAGCGGCTCGCGGCCGATGTCGATCGGGTCGCGGACCGGATGGCGAGCCAGTGCGGCACCGCGAAGACGCCGGAGATCGCCGATGCCGACGTGACCGAGCTCGTCGATGCGCTGGCGGACGCGAGCGGGTTGTCCGTGGTGTCGGACGCCGTACGGCGCTCGTACCTGCAGCGGGCGCGGGCTGCGACCGGGTGGCCGTTGACCAAGTGGCTCGGGCGGTTCCGTCCGGATCCGTTGCGGCGGCTGCACGGCGACCAGGTGTCGCGCGAGCAGGGCAAGGCGCTGCGCAAGTCCGCGGCGAGCGAGGTCGCGATCGCCCGCTCTTCGTTGCCTGCGGCAACCCCGGTGCAGCGGGCCCGGATGGACGCCGCGGTCCGCACGATCACGAACAAGGCTGCCGAGGGCTTGTCGCGTCCGTGGGCGGACTCGGTCCGGACGGCGATCCGGCGGCGCGAGGAGTCGCTCGGCGACGAACTCGACCAGGCGGTCGCGCGAACGGATCTCGGTGTCTCCGCGAACCCCGGCTGGTGGGGCTTCGCCAGGATCGTGCAGTGGTTGCTGTTCCTCGTCACCCTCGGCGGCGCCGCGTGGCTGATCGCCTTGCTGGTGGCGCGGATCGCCGACCTGAACGATCCGCCGCTGCCGGAGTGGAACGGCATTCCCTACGCGTGGGTCATGCTGGTCGGTGGTGCCGTCCTTGGACTGGCTCTCTCTTTCGTCTGCCGGGTGTTCGCCACGAACGGCGCGCTGCGGCGCTCCCGTCAGGTGGCGACGGCTCTTCGGGCGGAGCTGGAGAACGTTGCCGACAGCCACGTTGTGGCGCCGGCCCGCGCGGAGCTCGCGGCGTACACGCAGTGCCGGGACAGCGTCGCCGCTGCCCAGGGATAGTGCAGCGCTGCCCGCCGATGGAACCACCGGCGGGCAGGCGGTGCTCGACCGCCGCGCGTCTCGGCTGAGGCGAGTCGCGGCGGCGAGCGCGGTCAGAGCTCGGCGTCGGGCGCGTACTGGGACAGGGAGATCTTGGCGGCGCTGAGGAGATCGTCCTCGCTCGTGGTGCCGGACGCGCGGATCGCCTCGATCCAGGCGCGGACGGACTGCTCGTTGTAGTCGACGACCTCGGGAGAGTTCGCCATCTCGACCGGGTCGGCGTCGGCCGGGAGCTCGCCGGTGACGTAGAGGGCGAGGCCGAGCAGGCCGCCGTCCCAGCCCGGACCGACCCAGAGCGCGCCGGAACCACCGGGTGCCGGGGCCTCGCTCATCGAGTGCTCCAGCTCGAGCTCGGTCGAGGCGTCCGCGCCGGGCAGCAGCCGCAGCTCGAGCAGGCTGGTCGGGCCGCCGAAGGTCACCTTGAACCGCTTCGGCGGATCGCACTCCAGGATCTCGCCGCCGGCGTTGCCCTCCAGCTGGAACGAGCCGCCGATCTTGAGGTCGCCGCTGACCGGCATGAACCAGCGCCGCATCCGCTCCGGATCCGTCAGGGCGTCCCACACCTCGGCCGGCTCGGCCCGGTAGGAGCGGCGCATCAGCACCGTCACGGTCTCGCCGGTCCGGCTGACCTCGCGCTGGACCGCGTTGATGTGCTCGAGGATGTCGATCACGGGTGGTTCCCTCTCCTGCTCGGCTGCTTCGTGGGTCCCCAGAATGCCGGGCAAGGCTTATATAAGTCAAGGCTGAGATAGTCATGCCGCCTCCGCGGCCAGGGGGAGCGTCGTGACGGGAAATTCGTCGGCGGGGAACGGTGCCGCGGTCACTTCGGGAACGGCGTGCTCAGCTCGCGGCGCGGATTTGGTGTAGGTGGTGGTGCCTCGGGTCAGGTCGTGGCCGATGGCGATGGCTTCGAGGACGAGGCGGCTGCGGGGCTCGCCGTTGTCGTCCTTCCATTCGTGGGTGCGGAGTTTGCCGGCGACGATGACCGGTTGGCCGAGTTGGACGGAGTCGAAGGTGTTCTGGGCCAGCTGGCGCCAGCATTCGACCTGGAACCAGCTGGTGGTCTTGTCGACGAAGTAGCCGAGGTTCTTGTCGAACTGCCGTGGGGTGGAGGCGAGGCGGAACGACAGGTGGGGGGACTGGCCGCGCTCCCTGAGGTCGGGTTCGCTGCCGACGCGGCCGAAGACTGTCAGGTAGGTTTCGTTGACGCTCATCGGATTGCCTTCCGTGAAGAGGTGCTGTCGACGGAGAAGATGCACCTGCCGCGCCCCGATCGGACGCCCGAATTCGTGGCTGTGGAGAAAGCACATAGGCTCTAGGCATGGCGGAATTCATCTACACGCTTCGCAACGTCCGGAAGGCGCACGGTGACAAGGTCGTTCTCGACAACGTCACGCTGAACTTCCTCACCGGCGCGAAGATCGGCGTGGTCGGGCCGAACGGCACCGGTAAGTCCTCGCTGTTCAAGATCATGGCGGGGCTGGACCAGCCCTCCAACGGCGAGGCGCGGCTGGCCGAGGACGCGACGGTCGGGATCCTGTTGCAGGAGCCGCCGTTGACCGAGGGCAAGACCGTGCTGGAGAACGTCCAGGAGGGGGTCGGCGACACCAAGCAGAAGCTGGACCGCTTCAACGAGATCTCCGCCGAGCTGGCCGACCCGGACGCGGACTACGACACGCTGCTGGCCGAGATGGGCGACCTGCAGACCGAGCTCGACCACCGCAACGCCTGGGACATCGACGCGCAGCTCGAGCAGGCGATGGACGCGCTGCGCTGCCCGCCGCCGGACGCGATCGTAGACAAGCTGTCCGGTGGTGAGCGCCGCCGGGTCGCGCTCTGCAAGCTGCTGCTGCAGCAGCCTGACCTGCTGCTGCTCGATGAGCCCACCAACCACCTGGACGCCGAGTCCGTGCTGTGGCTCGAGCAGCACCTGCAGAAGTACCCGGGCGCCGTCATGGCGATCACCCACGACCGGTACTTCCTGGACAACGTCGCCGAGTGGATCCTCGAGCTCGACCGCGGCCGCACCTACGGGTACGAGGGGAACTACTCGAAGTACCTGGAGACCAAGAAGCAGCGCCTCGTCGTCGAGGGCCAGAAGGACGCCAAGCGGCAGAAGATCCTGGAGCGCGAGCTCGAGTGGGTCCGGTCGAACGCGAAGGCCCGGCAGACCAAGAGCAAGGCCCGGCTCGCGCGGTACGAGGAGCTGGCCGCCGAGGCCGAGCGGAACCGCAAGCTCGACATCGACGAGATCAACATCCCGCCGGGCCCGCGCCTGGGCAGCACCGTGCTCGAGGTGAGCAAGCTCGAGAAGGGCTTCGGCGACCGCAAGCTGATCGACGGCCTGAGCTTCAGCCTGCCGCGGGCCGGCATCGTCGGTATCGTCGGCCCGAACGGCGTCGGCAAGTCGACCCTGTTCCGGATGATCGTCGGCGAGGAGCAGCCCGACGCGGGGTCACTGAAGCTCGGCGAGACCGTGAAGATCTCGTACGTCGACCAGTCGCGCGGCGGCCTGGACCCGAAGAAGACGGTCTGGCAGCAGGTGTCCGACGAGCTCGACTTCATCAAGGTCGCGAACTTCGAGATGCCGAGCCGGGCGTACGTCGCCTCGTTCGGCTTCAAGGGTCCGGACCAGCAGAAGCCGACCGGTGTCCTGTCCGGCGGTGAGCGGAACCGGCTGAACCTGGCGCTGACGCTGAAGATGGGCGGCAACCTGCTGCTCCTCGACGAGCCGACCAACGACCTGGACGTCGAGACCCTGCAGTCGCTCGAGGACGCCCTGCTGGAGTTCCCGGGCTGTGCGGTGGTCGTGTCCCACGACCGGTGGTTCCTGGACCGTGTGGCCACGCACATCCTGGCCTGGGAAGGCAGCGACGACGACCCGGCCAAGTGGTTCTGGTTCGAGGGCAACTTCGCGGCCTACGAGGCGAACAAGATCGAGCGTCTCGGCCCGGAGGCGGCGCGGCCGCATCGCGTCACCCACCGCAAGCTCACGCGCGACTAGCGAGAACACCCGAAGGGCCCCGCTCCACATCAGGAGTCGGGGCCCTTCGCGTTTCCCAATACTTAGCCCTTGCGCTAACTATCAACCCGACGCAATACTTAGCCTCATGGCACAGTATGAGGCGGAGGTCGAAGGCGTCTTCGTGGCGCTCGCCGATCCGACCCGCCGCAGCGTGATCCGGCGCCTGGGGCGGGGGCCGACGAGTGTCGGCGAGCTCGCGGCGGAGTTCCCGATCACGCTGCCGTCGTTCATGAAGCACGTCCGGACGCTCGAGTCGAACGGGCTGATCCGCACCGTGAAGACCGGGCGGGTGCGGACCTGCGTTCTCAACCGCGAGCGGCTGGCACTGGTGGACGACTGGCTGGCCGAGCAGCGGCAGATCTGGGAGGAGCGCACCGACCGGCTGGAGCGCTTCGTCATCGAGGAGGAATCGTGAGTCGTGCGGGGTTCGATCCGGAGCTGGACCTGATGGTGGAGCGGGTGATCCGGGCGCCCAGGGAGGCCGTGTGGCGGGCGTGGACCGATCCGCGGCGCTTCGAGCAGTGGTGGGTGCCCGCGCCGGCACTCTGCCGGGTCGAGCGGCTGGAGATGACGCCGGGCGGGGCGATCGTGACGCGGTTCAGCGAGGACGGCAGCGAGTTCGTGCCGCATCTCGAGGCGGTCGTCCTGGTGGCCGACGATCTCGAGCGGATCGCGTTCACGAATGCGATCGACAGCACCTGGCGTCCGGCGGATCCACAGCCGATCGCGATGACGGCCGAGGTCCTGCTGGACGAGCACGCCGACGGTACGGCGTACCGGATGATCGCCCGGCACGGCGACCCGGCCAGTCGCGGCCGCCACGCGGAGCTGGGCTTCGCGGACGGCTGGGGAACGGTCACCGAGCAGCTCGCGAAGTTGGTGGAGAAATGAAGCTGGTACTGACGGAGTTCGTCACGCTGGACGGTGTGAGCCAGGGCCCGGGATCGCCGACGGAGGACACCGGCGACGGCTTCACCCGCGGCGGCTGGCTCGTCCCGTACATCGACGAGCTCTTCGTACGCCGGACCGCCGAATGGCTGCAGCGCGCCGATGGACTGCTCCTGGGCCGACGCACGTACGACGCGTTCGCGCGGGACTGGCCGCAGATCACCGACCCCGGCGATCCGTACACCGAGCGGATAAACTCGCTACCTAAGTACGTCGTGAGCACCACCCTGACCGAAGGCGCCTGGCACCCGACGACCGTGCTGACCAGCCTCGGCGGCGTCGAGGAACTGAAGCGGCAGCCAGGCGGCGAACTGCAGATCCACGGCAGCGCGCGGCTAGGGAACACGCTCTTGCAGGCGGGCCTGGTCGACCTGGTGCGGCTGGTCGTCGCGCCGACTGTGCTCGGTGCCGGACGGCGGTTGTTCGAGCAGCCGGGCGACGCGGCCGGGCTGAGGCTTCAGGCGCAGGAGTCGACGCCGACCGGACTCATGCTGCTCGAGTACGAGGCGGTCGGTGCCGCTCCGGTGGGGGAGTACGAAGGCGTCACGGCGTACGTCTGAATCAGCCGTCGCCGCCTCCGCCTCCGTCCAAGCCGCCCCCGTCGATGCCGCCCCCGCCGAAGCCACCCGCGTCAAAACCGCCGATGCCATGCCCGCCGATGTCACCCCACCCGCCGGCCGCGCCGCTCTGGGCCTCGAAGCCGGCGAGCGGGATGTAGCTGGCGCCGGCGCCCGCCGCGAAGTACCCCTGTCCGTACGGCGCGACGGCGGCGCCGGCCTGCCAGTACGGGACGCGGCGGCTGCCGTAGTGGACGTAACGGACCTCGGGCTCCTCGCCGGCCCGGACGCGGGCGGCGTCCTGGGCGCAGGCGGGGACGGTCCTGGTGCCGAACTTCGGCTGGGTCCAGACGATGTCGGCCACCGAAGGCCCGTGCTGCGGATTGAAGAAGCACGGAACCCGGCGCGCCGGCACCGGATCGCCCTGCATCCGCGCCTGGACGCAGACGATCGCGTACCGTCCGGTCGCCAGCGTGTCGGTGACCGAGCTGATGCCCTCGGCTTTCCGGATGCTCCTCACGGCCCGCTGCGCCGCCTCGTACGCGTCGAGTGCGACCTGGTAGTCCGCCCGCGTGTCCGGGTCGAGCGGGTGCCCCTCCACCTGCGCGTCCAGCCGCCGCAGCTCCTCGCCGAGCAGCGTCACGTCCTCGTCGGCCAGCTTGCGGATCTCTTCCAGTTCCTCGGCGTCACCGCGCTGTGCGGCTCGCCGGTCCCAGACGTACCGGCCCGCGAGTGCCAACGTCCCGCCCCCCAAGGCGGCCAGAAACCACCACATCTTCCGACGGTAACGCCGGTGAGCGCCCGGCTAAACGGTCTGCGCCCGATAGTCGGTCAAAACGTTGTCGACGACGCGCAGGTCCTCGGTGATAAGGGCTTTCCACAGCGCCCACCCGCGGGCCCGGGCCCAGGTGACGGCGTCCTGGTCGACGGCCTCCCGGAACGCGGCGCGGGAGGCGCCGGAGAAGAAGGTGTAGGCGATCACCAGGTCGCAGGCGGGATCGCCGACTCCCGACGTACCGAAGTCGATGACCGCGGAGAGCCTGCCGTCGCGGACCAGCAGGTTGCCGTTGGCGATGTCGCCGTGGAACCACACCGGCGGCCGGTCCCACGCCGTCGCCAGCGCCGCGTCCCACACCTCACGCGCGAGATCGGTGTCGATCCGCCCCTTCAGCGCGGCCATGGCCTCGATCGTCTCGTCGTGGTAGTACGCCGGTGGCCCTCCGCGCTGGAAGCTGTGCGCACCGGCGAGCGGTCCACCGGTCGGGTCGACTGCCTGCAACGCGCGGATGAACTCAGCGATCGCCTCGGCGAAGCCGGGCAGGTCGGTCACGGTCTCGTGCGACGCGGTCCGGCCGTCGATCCAGCGCCGGATCGCCCACGGATGCGGGTACCCCTCGCCTGGCGCACCCTTCGCGACGGCCTCGGGGATCTCGACCGGGAGCTGTGGACCGAGAACCGGCAACCACGCGTGCTCCTTGTCCACCGCCGCCACATAGCCCGCGTGCGTGGGCAGCCGCGCGGTCAGCGTGGCGCCGAGCCGGAACGTCCGGTTGTCCCAGCCGTCGACCTGGACCGGCGTCACCGGGAGGTCGGCCCACTGCGGGAACTGCTGTGCGATCAATCGCCGGACCAGGCCTGCGTCGATACCGGCCCGGCCGTCCTGGGGGAATTCCGTCACGCGAAGTAGGTTCCCCGACGCGGACGGCCGGTCTCAAACGCTTTAGCCGACGGCTTCAGCGTTGGCCGATGTGTTCGGACACGGCGTCGAAGACCCGGCCGACGGCGGCGAAGTCCTCGGGGCTGGCCAGGTCGACCAGGTTCTCCCGGACACCGTCGACGTGGAACGGCGCCGCCTGCTCGAGCAGCGCGAAGCCGGCGTCGGTCAGCTCGGCCCAGACGCCGCGCTTGTCGCTCGTGCACGACGTACGACGGACCAGCTCGGCGGCCTCGAGACGGCCGACGGTGTGCGTCAGGCGGGACCGGCTCTGGTGCAGCCGGTCGGCGAGGTCGGCCATCCGGAGCCGCCGGTCGGGCGCCTCGGAGAGCCTGACCAGGATCTCGTAGTCGTTGATACCGAGGCCGAACTGGCGCAGGTCGTCGTCCAGCTTGGCCATCAGGCGTGCGGTGCCCAGCAGGTACGCACGCCACGCCACCTGCTGCTCGGCGTCGAGCCACCGAGTCCCCCGGTCCATCTCAGTCTCCATCGTCACGGGAACAGTGTAGCGGGAATGTAGTTGACTTTTAAACCGTTACTGCCTACTGTCGTAGTCATCGGTTGAAGTTTTAACTACCGAGGCTGCGTCGCCCCCGACCAGTACGACCCCTTCCGAGAGGACCCCATGAGCGACACCACCACCGGCACCCCGACCAGCAGCATCCCCGGCCTGGTCGCCGGCACGTACGCCCTCGACACCGCGCACAGCGAGGTCGGCTTCACCGTCCGCCACCTGATGACCAAGGTTCGCGGCACCTTCCAGGAGTTCAGCGGCGAGATCGTCGTCAAGGACAGCATCGAGGAGTCCACGACCAACGTCGCGATCGAGCTGGCGTCGGTGCACACCCGCAGCGAGCAGCGCGACGGGCACCTGCGCTCCGGCGACTTCTTCGACGCCGAGAACAGCCCGAAGATGACCTTCGTCAGCACCGCCATCAAGCCCGAGGGCGACGACTACGTCCTGGCCGGCGAGCTGACCATCAAGGACGTCACCAAGCCGATCGAGCTCGCGGTCGAGTTCCTCGGCGTCGACCAGAACGCCTACGGCCAGACCATCATCGGTTTCGAGGCCTCCGCGTCGATCAGCCGCAAGGAGTGGGGCATCGACTTCAACGTGCCGCTCGAGGGCGGCAAGCTGCTGATCGGTGACAAGGTGGACATCCACCTCGACGTCCAGGCCGCGCTGCAGGCCTGACCCCAGCAAACCCGAAAGACCCCGCGCCGGCCCGGTGCGGGGTCTTTGCTATGCCTGGACCATGCGGTGCGCGAGGTCGGCGTACAGCTTGCCGAGTGCCTCGGGGTCGCCGCGGTGCGGCGTGTACCAGCGGGCGACGTCGATGGACAGCGAGAGGACGGCGAGTGTCGTCCCTGGCAGGTCCGTGACGGCGAAGGAGCCGTCGGCGACCCCGTCCGCGAGCACCTGCTCGATCTGCGTCGAGATGGCGCGGCGGATCGTCGCGACCTCGGCCAGATGCTCGGGGCTGAGGGCGGCCAGCTCGTACTGGACGACGCGCGCGATGGTGTGGTGCTGCGCATGCCAGGCGGTGAACGCCGCGACCAGGGCGCGGAGGCGGTCCGCTGGGGTGGGCCCGGCGTCGGCGGACCGCAGCACGTCCAGGGCCGCGTTGTGGCCGTAGAGGCTGATCTCGAAGAGCAGGCGCTCCTTGGACGGGTAGTGCACGTACAGGGCGGCGGGGCTCATCCCGGCGCGGGAGGCGATGTCGCGGGTGGTCGTCGCCTGGTAGCCGCGCTCGGCGAAGGCGTCGACGGCGCCGGTCAGCAGCCGGCGGGCCGCGGCCGGCTGGACGTGTTCCCACACGAGGGGATCGGTGACTGCGGACACGTTGACACCTTGCACCAAACGCGTGAAGCTAAGCAAGCGCTTAGCCATTTGTCTCAATCCTCGGGGAGGCCCCATGGAGCGCGTCATCTTCGGCGAGGACCACCATGCGTTCCGCGCCAGCGCGAAGGAGTACTGCGACCGCTCGCTGGTGCCGCGGATGGAGCAGTTCCTCGACGAGAAGACGATCGACCGCGCCGCCTGGCTGGAGGCCGGGAAGCAGGGCTTCCTCGGCCTCGACGTGCCGGAGGAGTACGGCGGTTCGAGCGTCGGCGACTACCGGTTCAACGCGGTGTTCGCCGAGGAGGTGTCGAAGGTCTCCGCGTCGCTGTCGAGCTGTTTCGGCATCCACTACGACTGCGCCGCGCCGTATTTCGTGGACCTCGGGACCGAGGAGCAGAAGCAGCGCTGGCTGCCGAAGTTCTGCGCCGGTGAGTATGTCGCCGCGATCGGGATGACCGAGCCGTCCGGCGGCTCGGACCTGGCCGCGCTGAAGACCACAGCGAAGAAGGCCGACGGCGGCTGGGTGCTGAACGGGTCGAAGACGTTCATCACCAACGGTGACATGGCCGACCTGGTGATCGTCGCCGCGCGGACCGATCCGGCCAAGGGCGCGAAGGGCATCACGCTGTTCGTGGTCGAGGAGGGCATGGAGGGTTTCGCCCGCGGCCGCAAGCTCGACAAGGTCGGCCAGACCGAGTCCGGTACGTCGGAGCTGTTCTTCGAGGACCTGTTCGTCGGTGACGGCAACGTGCTCGGCGAGCTGGACCGCGGCTTCATCCACATGATGGAGCGGCTGGCGCAGGAGCGGATCGGCGCCGCGGTGTCGAACATCGCGCACGCGACGCAGATCCTCGCCGAGACGATCGACTACGTGAAGCAGCGCAAGGCGTTCGGCCAGGCGGTCGGCTCGTTCCAGTACAACAAGTTCCTGATCGCCGAGCTGGTCACCAAGGCCGAGGTCACCCAGTCGTACGTCGACAACGCGATCGTCGCGCACGACGAGGACCGGCTGTCCGCGGTGGACGCGGCGAAGACCAAGTGGTGGAGCGCCCACGTGCAGAACGAGATCCTGGACGCCTGCGTCCAGCTGCACGGCGGCTACGGCTACATGAACGAGTACCGGGTCGCCCGCGCCTGGCGCGACGCCCGCGTCACCAAGATCTGGGCCGGAAGCAACGAAATCATGAAAGAGCTGATCGGCCGCGACCTCGGCCTGTAGAAGGGAATTGCTGTGCCTGAAGCAGTCATCGTGTCCACGGCCCGGTCGCCGATCGGCCGTGCGTACAAGGGATCGCTGACCACGATCCGGCCGGACGACCTCGCCGTCCAGATGATCCAGGCGGCGGTCGGCAAGGCAGGACTGACCGGCGACCAGATCGAGGACCTCGCGCTCGGCTGTGCGGAGCCGCACGACGAGCACGGCGGCAACATGGCGCGTCGCGTCGCGGTGCAGCTCGGCTGGGACAACACGCCGGCGACCACGGTCAACCGGTTCTGCGCGTCGTCGACGCAGACCGCGCGGATGGCGTACCACGCGATCAAGGCCGGCGAGGGCGACATCTTCGTCAGCGCCGGCGTCGAGTGCGTCTCGCGGTACAAGAACTTCGGCTCCGCCGGGGTCGGCGACCCGAGCTCCTTCAACCCGCTCTTCACCGACGCGGTCGCGCGGACCGAGAAGTACGCCGAGACCAACGACACCTGGCACGACCCGCGCCAGGACGGGCTGGTCCCGGACATCTACATCTCGATGGGCCAGACCGCGGAGAACGTGGCGACGCTGCGGGGGATCAGCCGTGAGGACCAGGACGTGTTCGGGGTCCGCTCGCAGAACCTCGCCGAGAAGGCCATCGGCAACGGGTTCTTCGAGCGGGAGATCGTGCCGGTGACGCTGCCGGACGGGACCGTGGTGAGCAAGGACGACGGGCCGCGCGCCGGGACGACGCTGGAGAAGGTCAGCCAGCTGCAGCCGGTGTTCCGCCCCGACGGCACCGTGACGGCCGGCAACTGCTGCCCGCTGAACGACGGCGCCGCGGCGGTCGTGATCATGAGCGACACCAAGGCCCGCGAACTCGGCCTGACGCCGCTGGCGCGGATCGTGTCGACAGGGGTCAGCGGTCTGTCGCCGGAGATCATGGGCCTGGGGCCGGTCGAGGCGTCGAAGCAGGCGCTGGCGCGGGCCGGGATGAGCATCAACGACATCGACCTGGTCGAGATCAACGAAGCCTTCGCGGTCCAGGTGATCGGGTCGGCGCGTGAGCTCGGGATCGACGAGGACAAGCTGAACGTGCACGGCGGCGCGATCGCGCTCGGCCACCCGTTCGGTTCGACCGGTGCGCGGATCATGACCACGCTGGTCAACGGTCTGCAGTTCGAGGACAAGCAGTTCGGCCTCGAGACCATGTGCGTCGGCGGCGGGCAGGGGATGGCGATCGTTCTCGAGCGCCTCAGCTGATGAGCCTCGACGGCCGGACGGCGATCGTCACCGGAGCCTCGCGCGGTATCGGGCTGGCGATCGCCCAGCGCCTGGTGGCCGACGGCGCGCGGGTCGTCATCACCGGCCGGACCCAGGAGACCCTCGACCAGGCGGTCGAGGCCCTGGGCGGCCGGGAGCACGCGCTCGCGGTCGCCGGTAAGGCGGCCGACCCGGAGCACCGGTCGCAGGTGGTCGCGGCCGCGGTGGCGACGTACGGCTCGGTGGACCTCCTGGTGAACAACGCCGGCATCAACCCGATCTACGGGAAGCTGCTCGACGTCGACCAGGCGGTCGCGGCCAAGATGGTGGACACCAACGTGCTGGCCGCGATCGCCTGGGTGCGGGCCTGCCGGGACGCGTGGATGCGCGCGCACGGCGGGGCCGTGGTCAACCTGTCCTCGGTGGCCGGTCAGGCCCCGTCGCCCGGCATCGGGTGGTACGGCGCGACCAAGGCGATGCTGTCCCGGGTCACACAGGAGCTGGCCGTCGAGCTGGCTCCGGAGATCAGGGTCAACGCCGTGGCCCCGGCTGTGGTGAAGACCAAGTTCGCCGGAGCCCTGTACGAAGGCCGTGAGGACAAGGTCGCCTCGACGTACCCGCTGGGACGGCTGGGCCGGCCGGAGGACGTCGCCTCGCTGGTGTGGTTCCTGTTGTCCGACGAGGCGTCGTGGATCACCGGCCAGACCATCACCATCGACGGCGGGCTGATGCTGAACGGCGGGATCGCCTAGACCTGCCTGCCCTGCCAGCCCGCCAGCTGGTCGTACGGCGGCGCGTCGGCGGCCACTGGGACGACCGGGCCGAACGGGACGTGCCCGCCGCGCTGCTCGGCCGGGACGTACTGACGAACCATCGGCAGCACCTGTGCCGCCAGGTCCTCGTCGAGCTGGTCACGGCGTCCGGTCGCTGTGGCCAGGTCCCAGGCGTGGGTCGCGAGCTCACCTGTATACGCGCCAATGGCTGCCGCGCCAGGGAAGGTGCCCCAAGGCAGCTTGCAGGTCCGCCCGAGGACCGAGTCGTCGGCGAGGGTGGAGTCGAGGGCGACGCGGCGCTCCTTCCAGGCAGCCGGTACGTCGTCGACCCCTGTGGTGACGACGGGGATGGTCAGCGGGTCGCCGCCGCGCAGCGCCAGATTGATCCGCGCCGAGACCGTGAGCAGATGGCCGAGCAGGGTGCGGACGTCGTACTCCGTGCACGGCGTCGGCAGGTCGAGGGTCTCGAGCTCGGTGCCGTCGATCAACTGCTGGGTCTGGTCGAGGGCGCGGACGAAGAGTGGGCGGGGATCGAAGTTGTTCATGGAGACAGCTTCGAGCCGTATATGTGACATCTTCTGTCCCATATTGTTGGTGACATGCGAGCGGACCGGTTGTTGCAGATCATCTTGTTGCTGCAGCGGCACGAGCGGCTGAGCGCGCGGGAGCTGGCCGAGCGGCTGGAAGTGTCGACGCGGACCGTCATGCGCGACATGGAAGCGCTGTCGGCGGCCGGCGTCCCGGTGTACTCCGAGCGCGGGCGCAACGGGGGCTGCGTGCTGCTGCCCGGGTACCGCGCCGACGTGAGCGAGCTGACGCCGCGTGAGGCGCAAGCGTTGTTCGCCTGGTCCGGGCGCGCGGCGTTGTCGGAGGAGCTCGGGCTGCGGGACGCGCTGCACTCGGCGATGGGGAAGCTGTCCGCGACGTTGCCGGTCGAGTTGCAGGGGGACGCGGACGCGTTGTCCGGCGCGATCGTCGTGGACCGGCGGCGGTGGTTCGCCGACGCCGAGGACACCGGCGCGTTGCCCGTACTGCGGCAGGCGGTCGTCACACGCCGGCGGGTACGGCTTCGGTACGCGTCGGCGAGTGAGGGCGTTCAGCAACGAACTGTCGACCCGTGGGGTCTCGTCGAGCAGGCGGGCAGGTGGTATCTGGTGGCGGCGCATCGTGGCGCCGCGCGGATGTACCGGGTGTCCCGCGTCGAGCAGGCCGACGTACTCGACGAGGCGGCGGAGCGGCCGGAAGGGCTGGACGTCCGCGCCGAGTGGGAGCGGCTGCGATCAGGACTCGAGCAGCAGATGCCGGTCGGCGTCGACGTCCTGGTTCGGGTGCGGCCGGAGCGGGTCGAGATGGTACGGCGGATCGCGACGCCGATGCTGGCCAAGGGGGAGGTGGCGCGCGACGTACCGAGCGACGACGAGTGGCCGCATCTGCGGATGCACTTCCGCGTCCGCGAGGCGGCGTGCGGGGTGCTGCTGGGGTTCGCGGGTGATGTCGAGGTGCTGGAGCCGGCCGGGATCAGGGCGCGCATGCTCGAGTTGGCGCAGGCGGCGGTGGCGACCTACGGCTGACGGGTGGCCACGAACGTCTGCCGCAGGATCACGGTGCCGTCGGCATCGATGTCCTCGTTGCGCCAGTGGAAGCCGGTGCTGGTGATGCCGGTGAACTGCCAACGGGTACTGGCGGTCTGCGACTCGAGCGTGATGGTGTCCGCGGTCGCGCGTGCGACGAACGGCATCACGAACGCCGCCTTCGGACCCATCCAGGTCGAGCGGAACGCCTGCAGTTCGGGATCGTAGATGCGGATCGACAGGCCCCACTCGCCGTCGCCGTCGGTGGCCCGCGCTGCCCGGCTCGGGGTGATCCAGATGTCGGCGACCGCGCGGCCGTCGAGCGCCCACGCGAAATGCCATTCACCCTTGGTCTGCCGGACGACGGCACCGCTGTCGTCGTACCAGGCGACGTCGAGGTCCCAGCTGCCGATCAACGGGGCGAACGGGCCGAACGCGTCGGCGAACTCGGGGCGCGGGGCGTCGGAGACCATCAGGCCGGCGAGAGTGCGGGCGGCCGCCGCACCGTCGAGGATCTGCATGAGGCAAGCCTAGATGCGGACGCCCCGCCGCCGGTGACCCCGTCGCGTGGAACCACGATGGCACTTCCGGCGGTCGGGGCGATCAGTCCGACAGCACCGCGCCACTCTAGTACGAGTCCGGCGCACATCCGAATCACGGGACGCACGCGATCCTGTCACTTAATCCGTGGCGGCCCTCAGGCCCGCTGGTTAGGGTCCGGGTCATGAGGACCCGGGCGGTGGTACGGCAGGCGGTGGGCGACGACGCCGAGGCGGTGGCGACGGTGCGGGCGGTGGTCGCGCCGTACAAGGTGATGTCGGCCGCGGCGACGCGGCACATGATCACCGCGCAGTCGCCGAAGGAGCGGTTCCTGCCGCTGGTCGCCGACCGCGAGGGCGAGATCGTCGCCTGGGCGTCGGCCGGGCTCAACGTGTGGACCAGCGAGCCGGGGCAGGCGAGCCTCAGCATCTACGTGCACCCGGAGCACCGCAAGCAGGGCATCGGCAGCGAGCTCGCCGAGCGGCTGCACCAGCACCTCACCGAGGTCGGTGCGCTCCGGGTCCGGTCGTTCGTGCAGCCCGACGGGCTCGACTTCGCCCGCAACCGCGGGTACGACGGCACGCGGCAGATGCACTTCGCCGGCGTCGACCTGACGGCGCCGCTGCCCGAGCAACCGGAGACGCCGGCGGGGATCGAGCTGGTGTCGCTGGACGACGTGGAGCCGCGGACGGTCCACACGGCCGACGCGATCGCGTCGCTGGACGAGCCGAGCGACTCGCCGGTGGACTCGATCGACTACGACCAGTGGCTGGAAGAGGTCTGGAACAGCCCGTCGGTGGACAGGTCGCTCAGTGTCGGCGCGATGGCCGGCGACGAGATGGCGGCGTTCACCGTGGTCGAGCGGGCCGGTGACCGGATGTGGTCGGGGATGACCGGCACGGTTCCGGCCTACCGCGGGGCGGGCCTGGCGAAGCTGGTGAAGTCGGCCGCGCTCCGGCGGGCGGCGGCCGCCGGGATCACCTCGGCGTACACGTCCAACGACGACACGAACGGCCCGATGCTTGCCGTCAACAACTGGCTCGGGTACCGCCGGGTGCAGACCGAGCTCGGGCTGCTGAAAACCCTCTGAGACAGAGCTGTAATGGGTTCACTTCCGGTATGCACCTGAAATGGCGCTAGATTCCGGGGGACCTCGCTGTCGTTGGAGTGCCCAAGGAGTTTCAGATGGAGATCAGGGCGGCTGAGCCGGGGGATGTGGACGCGGCGGTCGCGCTGCACGACGCTTTGGTGCCGTACCTGGTGACCACCCGGGGCGCGCTCGACCGCCGGCTCGGCCGCGGGAACGAACCCGGCCGCGGCACGTTCGCGGCCGTCGGCGACGACGCCGTACTCGCGGGCTGGGCGACGTGCGGCCTGATCGCCGGCTCGGACCCGCTGGACGGTGAGCTACGGGTGCTGGTCCGGCCGGAGCACCGGCGGCGGGGGATCGGGACGCGGTTGCTGGAGGCAACGCACGCGAACCTGCGGGCGGCCGGCGCGACGTCGGCACGGGTGTTCGCGGACCCGGGATCGGTCGCCTGGGCGGCCCGGTTCGGGTACCGGCAGACACGGCAGGTGCACTACGCGGGCATCGACCCGCGGAAGGTGCCCGAGCTGCCCGAGGTCCCGAGCGGCGTGGAGCTGATGGCGGCCGGCGCCGTCGATCCGCGGCTGCTGTACGAGGCCGACATGGTTGCCCAGCGCACCAAGCCGGGCGACGCGAAGATCTCCACCCGGCCGTACGAGGACTGGCTGGCGGGGGTCTGGCGGAACCCGGACACGGTGCTCGATCTGAGCGTCGCCGCCGTGTACGAGGGGCGGGTCGTCGCGTTCACGCTGGGACTCGGCGACCACACGATGATCTGGTCGAAGATGACGTCCACGCTGCCCGAGTTCCGCGGCCGCGGCCTGGCCAAACTGGTCAAGGCCGCCGCCCTGCACCGCGCCGCCGAGGCAGGGGTACAAGGCGCCTACACCGCCAACTACGACGGCAACACCCCTATGATCGCCGTCAACGATTGGCTCGGTTACCACCGCATCGCAACCCACGCGGTGCTGATCTGCCCGCTCTAGGGGACGAGCAGGACGACGGTCTCGGCGACGCAGGCCGGTTTGGTGGAGTTCTCCAGGTCGATCACCCAGTTCAGCGAGACCTGGACGCCGGCCGGGGTCTGGACGGCGTTCGCGATCGTGGCGCCGGCGCGGACGCGGGTGCCGACCGGGACCGGGGCGGGGAAGCGGACCTTGTTGACGCCGTAGTTGAGTTTCGCGGTGACGCCGTCGACCTTGAACAGTTCCTCGCCGAAGCGGGCGATCAGGCTCAGGGTCAGGTAACCGTGCGCGATCGTCCCGCCGTACGGCCCCTTGGCGGCGCGGTCGACGTCGACGTGGATCCACTGGTGGTCGCCGGTCGCTTCGGCGAACTGGTTCACCTGCTCCTGGGTGATCTCCAGCCACTCGGTCTCACCGAGCTGGGTGCCGACCGCGTGCACCACCTCGTCGACGCCGTTGAACGTCTGCGGCATGCGCTTCGCCCCTCAGTTCCGCGGTCCGCCGGCGACGTACAGGACCTGGCCGGAGACGAAACCGGCCTCCTCGCTGCAGAAGAACGAGGCGGCGGCGGCAATGTCCTCCGGCTTGCCGGTCCGCTGCACGGGGATGCTCGCGGCGGTCGCCTTCTTGAACTCCTCGAAGTCGACGCCGACCCGGGCCGCGGTCGCCGCCGTCATGTCGGTCTCGATGAAGCCCGGCGCGATCGCATTCGCGGTGACACCGAACTTGCCCAGCTCGATCGCGAGCGTCTTCGCCAGGCCCTGCAGACCAGCCTTGGCGGACGCGTAGTTGGCCTGGCCGCGGTTGCCGAGGGCCGAGGTCGAGGAGAGGAAGACCATCCGGCCGTACTTGGCCTCGACCATGTGCGCCTGGCAGGCCTTCGACATCAGGAAGCTGCCCTTGAGGTGCACCGACATGACCGTGTCCCAGTCGTCCTCGGACATCTTGAACAGCAGGTTGTCCCGCAGCACGCCGGCGTTGTTGACCAGGATCGTCGGCGCGCCGAGCTCCGCGGCCACGCGTTCGACCGCGGCCGCGACCTGGTCGGACTTGCTGACGTCGGCGCCGACGCCGATCGCCGTGCCGCCGGCCTCGGTGATCGCCTTCACGGTCGCCTCGCAGGCGCCCTCGTCGAGGTCGATGACCGCGACGGCGTGACCGTCCGCCGCGAGCCGCTGCGCGACGGCCGCGCCGATTCCCCGGGCCGCCCCGGTCACGATCGCCACCCGCTGCGTACTCATCAACCACTCCATTCGGTCCACTGGTCTGCCGGAGATGACATTACCCACGGTCAGTCACCCGGGAAGTACCCCGGATGACATGATCGTGGTGTGGATCATCACAACCGCCACGTCTACCACTGCCCGTTGCGGTGGGGCGACATGGACGCGCTCGGCCATGTGAACAACGGCCGGTACGTCGACTATCTCCAGGACGCCCGCGTCGACTTCCTGTTCCGGACCGCCAAGGAGCTCGGCGCCGACAACCTCGAGACCGGCCTGCTGGTGGCCCGGCACGAGGTGCAGTACCGCGCGCCGCTGCACTTCCGGCCCGAGCCGGTGCGGATCGAGCTGTGGATCAGCGAGATCCGGGCCGCGTCGTTCACGGTCGACTACGAGATCCTCGACGCCGAGCCGGACCGCCGGACGTACGTCGAGGCGAAGACCAAGCTGGTCCCGTTCGACTTCACCGCCAACCGGCTGCGCCGGATCACCCCGGTCGAGCGCGCGGCCCTGGAGAAGCTGGTGGGCGCCTGATGTACACACACCCGGTCCTGGTCCGGTGGTCCGACATCGACTCCTACGACCACGTGAACAACGTGCGGTACTTCGACTACCTGCAGGAGGCGCGGATCGCATTCCTCGGGCAGGTGATGGAGACGACGGGCGACTTCTTCGCGCAGTACCCGTGCGTGCTGGTCAGCCAGACGGTGGACTACCTGCGCCCGATCCTGCTCCGGCACCCGCCGTACGACGTGGACGTGTGGATCGCGTCGGTCGGTACGTCGTCGTACACGCTCGGCTCCCGGATCGTCGACCGCAGCGGCGACTCCGAGGACCTGTACGCCCGGGCGGAGTCGGTGATCGTCGCCGTGGACGGCGTGACCCACGCCAAACGCCCCCTCGGCGACGCCGAACGGGCAGCCCTCCTCGAGCATGTTGTGACCAGTTGAGAGACTAGGTCCGAGATGACTGAGCAGCAGAGCTTCTACGACGCCGTCGGTGGGGCGGAGACCTTCCACCGGTTGGTGGCAGCGTTCTACCGCGGGGTTGCCGCCGACCCGGAACTGCGGGCGATGTACCCGGAGGAGGACCTCGGTCCGGCCGAGGTGCGTTTCCGGATGTTCCTCGAGCAGTACTGGGGCGGCCCGAAGACGTACTCCGAGCAGCGCGGGCACCCCCGGCTGCGGATGCGGCACGCCCCGTTCGCCGTCACCCCGAGCGCGCGGGACCGGTGGCTCGGCCACATGCGGGCCGCGCTCGACGAGATCGCCCTGTCCCCGGAGCGGGACGAGGAGATCTGGCGCTACATGGTGATGGCCGCGCACAGCATGGTGAACACCGACGAACCGCAGTACCCCGGCGCGATCGACGTGTCCGGTCGCTGAATCCCCACCTGAATCCTGTCGAAGGAGAGAACACGAGCATGGCTACCACTCGTACGGCCAAGGCCCACTGGGAAGGCTCGCTGATGGAGGGCGCCGGCCAGGTCGCCCTGGAGTCGTCCGGCATCGGCACGTATGACGTCACCTGGGCCTCCCGCGCGAACGACGCCAACGGCAAGACCAGCCCGGAGGAGCTGATCGCGGCCGCGCACTCGACCTGCTTCTCGATGGCGCTGTCGCACGCGCTGGCGCAGGCCGGCAACCCGCCGGCGTCGCTCGACACCCAGGCCGACGTGACCTTCCAGCCGGGTGAGGGCATCACCGGCATCAAGCTGTCCGTGAACGGCAACGTGCCGGGGCTGACCGCCGACGAGTTCGCCGAGTTCGCCGAGGGCGCCAAGAAGAACTGCCCGGTGTCCCAGGCGCTGTCCGCCGTCCCGATCACCCTGGACGTCACCTTCACCGCCTGACCGGCCATCTGAAACGCCTCCCGTGCTGCCGCGCGGGAGGCGTTCCTGTCGGGCGGGGTGTCTACCTCAGCCTCGGGTCCCGTCCTGCTTCCCGGTCGCCGCGCTCTCGTCGGTCTTGGCCTCTTCTTCCTTCTCGGTGCCGGAGCCGACGCCGGAGGAGCCGCTGCTGTTCGGGTCGCGGGTGGTCATGTTGCCGACCCGGAGGACCTCGCCGTTGCGGACGTACCAGGTGGTGCCGTCCTCGCCGCGCAGCGTGGTGATCCGCAGACCGACCGCGACCACGACACCGGTCGCCTTCTCCATGTCGATCAGGTCCCCGACGCCGTACTGGTCCTCGAAGATCATGAACACGCCGGCCAGGAAGTCCTTCACCAGCGTCTGCGCGCCGAACCCGAGCGCCACGCCGATGATGCTCGCGGACGCGATCACCGGCAGGATGTTGAAGCCGAGCTCGGCCAGCACCATCACCACCAGGACGGCGCTCAGCACGATGGTGATCGCGCTGCACAGCAGCGAGCCGATGGTCTCGGCGCGCTGGGCCCGGCGCTCGCTCGCGAGCGTGCTCTCCACGAAGCCCTGGCCGATCTTCGACTTCGCCAGGACGCCGGCGACGGTGCCGTTGCCGGTCCGCCGGGTGAACCGGCGGACGAGCTTGTGCAGCAGCCAGCGCAGCGCGAAGAAGCCGATGATCAGACCGGCGATCCGGGCCGGTACGACCACGACCTGATCGGTCACCTCCAGCTTGCCGTCGTTGCCCATCCGGAAGAACGTCGGGAACGTGTCCGGGAGACTCAACAACGGTGAAAACAGGGGGTGACTGGCTAGGGACACAAGGTAGCTGGTCAGAATAGGCATCTCGCCGCCTGATGGTAGTAGGGCTGACAAGGAGATGCGATCGCATGTCGAGCCGGCTGGACGACGAGCTTTCCCGGCTCGTGAGTGCTGGTGTGCTGCGCCAGTACCAGGCCGAGTCGATCCGGGACGCCGCCGACGCCGAGATCGACGCGGCGCTCGCCGACCCCGGCCGGCCGCGTCCGCGGCAGGAGCCGGCCGAGCCGGAGCCGGCCAAGGGCAAGCCGTCGCCCGTCCCGGCCCACACGAGCGCGCTCGTCGAGGTGCTCGGCTACATCGGCGGGGCGCTGCTGCTCGGCGCCGTCGCGCTCCTGACCTTGGCGAACTGGGGTGAGATGGGCCGTGCCGCCCGGATCACCACCGGTACGGCGGCCGCGGTCGTGCTGCTGGCCGCCGCGGTCGTGCTGGCGCTGCTGCGGCGCCGGGAGCAGTTGAGCTCGGCGCTCGCGGCCCTGGGCTGCTGCGTGGCCGGGTTCGCGACGTACGTGGCGATCGAGGGGGAGGCCGGCCGGGTCACCGGGGTGGCGCTCGCGCTCGCGCTGGCGGCCGTCGGGGTGTGGTGGCTCAAGCAGCCTTCGTTGCTGGTGGCAACATTCGGGATCCTGGCCGTGGGTGTGTTGGTGATCACGGCAGATGTCCTCACTCCGGACACCGGCTCGGCGCCGAACAGCGCGGGCATCGCCGGGACCGGGTTCATCATCGTCGCGTTCGTGTTCGCGATGCTCGGCCTGGTGCGCGATCAGGTGACGTCGTGGTCACTGGCCGGAGCGGCGATGTTCAGCTCGTCGATCTGCTGGCTGGTCCAGGAGCGCGGCGAGATCATGGCGCTGGCCGTGGGTACGGCGGGCCCCGCGGCGCTGCTGGTCGCGTACGGGCGGACCAGGCGCTCGGCGTACGCCGTGGTCGGCTGCGCGATCCTCCTGGTCATCTGGCCGACCGCCCTGTACCAGCTGACCGACAACCTGGCCGGCGTCGCGATCGGACTGGTCGTGGCCAGCGCAGTCCTCCTGCTGGCCGTCCTGATGCTCAGTCGCCGCCGCTCGAACGCGTAACGCAACGCGCGGCGTTTGGCCGTGGGGGCCGTTGATGCGGCAGACTCGCTGGGGTGACTGCTCCCACTCCGGCCCTTGTCGAGCTAGCGGTTGCCCATGGTGTGGCGACGGAGTACTGGAACTGGCAGGGCGAGCACGTGGTCGTGTCCAGTGAGGTCGTGGCCCACGTGCTCGCGGCCCTCGGCGTGGACGCGTCGACGCCGGAGAAGGCGGCCCTGGCGCTGGCCGGGCACCAGCAGGCGCGCTGGCGGCGTACGCTGCCGGCCACCGTGGTGATGCGGGAGGGCTGGACCCCGTGGTTCGCCGTACACCTCCCGCACGGCTCGTCGGCGGAGGTGTGGATCGACCTCGAGGACGGCGGTCACCGGCGGGACATCCCGCAGCAGGAGCACTGGGTCGAGCCGGAGTGGGTCGACGGCGTCCAGGTCGGTGAGGCGACGTTCCAGTTGCCGGGCGACCTGCCGCTCGGGTACCACCGGCTGTGCGCGCGGATCGGCGCCAACCCGGAGATCTCGGTCAGCACCCTGATCGTCACGCCGGCGAAGCTGGAGCCGGAGAAGCTGCACCGGACCTGGGGCTGGGTGCTGCAGCTGTACTCGGTGCGCTCGCGGCGGTCCTGGGGGATCGGCGACCTGCACGACCTGGGGGACCTGGCCGCGTGGTCGGCGCACGACCTGGGCGCGGGCTTCGTCCTGGTGAACCCGCTGCACGCCGCGGAGCTGGCCGGCCGGATGGAGCCCTCGCCGTACCTGCCGGCGTCGCGGCGCTTCGCGAACCCGATCTACCTGCGCATCGAGGACATCGACGAGTACGGCGACCTGGCCCCGGCTGAGCGCGACCGGGTCCGCGCGCTGGCACTGCAGGTGCGGGCACTGAGCGAGGACTCCACGGCCCTCGACCGGGACACGGTCTGGGCGGCCAAGCGGGAGGCGCTGCAGGTGCTGTTCGGCGTGCAGCCGTCAGTCGGGCGGATCGCCGAGTACGGCGCGTTCTGCGACCGGGAGAGCCAGGGCCTGATCGACTTCGCCACCTGGGCCGCGATCGCCGATGTCCACGGGCCGGAGTGGAGCAAGTGGCCCGAGGAGCTGCAGGAGCCGACCTCGCCGGAAGTTGTTGCCTTCCGCAACGAGAATCCGGACGCGGTGGAGTTCCACTGCTGGCTGCAGTGGCAGCTCGACGAGCAGCTGGCGCGGACCCAGGCCCGCGCGAAGGCGGCCGGCATGTCGCTGGGCATCGTGCACGACCTGGCCGTCGGCGTGCACCCCGACGGCGCCGACGCCTGGGCGCTGCAGAACGTGCTCGCCCCGAACATCCACGTCGGAGCGCCGCCGGACGCGTTCAACCAGCAGGGACAGGACTGGTCGCAGCCGCCGTGGCGGCCGAACGCGCTCGCCGAGACCGGGTACGCCGCGTGGCGGGATCTGGTGCGTGCGGTGATGCGGCACGGCGGCGGACTGCGGATCGACCACATCCTCGGCATGTTCCGGCTGTGGTGGGTGACCTCGCCGGAGCGCCCGACCGAGGGCACGTACGTCCGGTACGACCACGAGGCGCTGGTCGGGATCCTGGTGCTGGAAGCCCAGCGCACCGGGGTGACCGTGATCGGTGAGGACCTCGGGACCGTCGAGCCCTGGGTGCGGGACTACCTGACCGAGCGCGGCATCCTCGGAACGTCGGTGCTGTGGTTCGAGCGGGACGCCGACGGCAGGCCGCTGTCGCCGGAGCGCTGGCGGGAGCTCTGCCTCGCCACGGTCACCACGCACGACCTGCCGCCGACGGCCGGCTACCTCGCCGGTGACCACGTGGAGCTGCGGAACCGTCTGGGGCTGCTGACCCGGCCGGTGGAAGAGGAGCTGGAGGTCGACGAGGCGGACCGTGACGCCTGGCTGAACGCGCTCCGCGAGCGCCACCTGCTCAGCAACACCGACGGCGACGTCGAGCGGATCGTCGAGGCGATGCACCGGTACGTCGCGCACACGCCCGCGAAGCTCGTCGGCGTCGCGCTGACGGACGCCGTGGGGGAACGCCGGACGCAGAACCAGCCCGGCACCACCGACGAGTACCCGAACTGGCGGGTGCCGCTCGGCGGACCGCAGGGCGAGCCCGTCCTGATCGAGGACCTGCCGAACAACCAGCGCCTGCGACGACTGATCGGCGCGCTGAATATCTAGCTTTCCGTATTCGCCTGCTCACGAACCGTTGACAATAGATTTGAACGGTTGTTTTCTATTAAGCAGGAGAGGCGCCTTCCTTCGCTGTCCACCGCCCCAACAGTTGAAGGAGTTGTTCCATGCTGCTGTCTTTGCTGCGCAAACGCAGGCTCAGCCTGGCTGGAATTGCGGTCGGCGCCCTCGCGCTGACCATCAGCACCTCCGTCCCGCTCGCCTACGGGCACGGCTGGACGAACTCACCCGTCAGCCGCGCCAAGCTCTGTCAGCAAGGCGCCGTGCAGAACTGCGGTGCGATCCAGTGGGAGCCGCAGAGCGTCGAAGGACCGAAGGGCTTCCCGGCCGCGGGACCGGCTGACGGAGTGCTGTGCTCGGCCGGGCTCAGCCAGTTCCACGAGCTCGACGACCAGCGCGGGGGAGCCTGGCCGGCTACCCAGCTGCAAGGCGGGCAGGGGTTCACGTTCGCGTGGCACCTGACCGCGCCGCACTCGACCACCGACTTCTCGTACTACATGACCAAGCAGGGCTGGAACCCGTCGCAGCCGCTGACCCGGTCCGCGCTCGAGCTCACCCCGTTCCTGACCGTCAAGATGAACGGCAGCCGGCCGGCCAACGACGTGACGCACCCGGGCACGATCCCGACCGGCCGGACCGGGCGGCACATGATCCTCGCGGTCTGGACCATCGCCGACACCGGGAACGCCTTCTACCAGTGCTCGGACGTCAATTTCTGATTCAACCTGACGTTTGGTGAATAACTTTCCTGGGAAATCCACTCCTTGAAATAACCGCCCCATATTTCAAGGAGTGTCCCCATGAAGTTGCTCCGTCGCGTCGTGGTTCCCCTGGTCGCCGTGCTCGTCGGTCTGCTGCCCGGTGTGGTGGCGGTCGAGCAGGCGTCCGCATTGACCAAGCTGACTCACTCCCAGGCGACCTCGATCTTCCGGGCCGCAGGGCTGACCTGGTCGTCCAGCGGTGGCTGCTCGGACCGCTACAACTCCACGTGCACGTCGTTCGAGCAGATCAACGACAGCACGGCCTACGGCGTACGCACGCTGAAGACCGCCAGCGGGTGCGCGGTCAACATCACCGGCGGCACCGAGGTCGGCCACGCGAGTGGGACCTACAGCCACTGGAACGGGTACAAGGTCGACATCTCGAAGTACACGTGTGTCGGCAACTACATCCACAACACCTTCACCCGGATCGCCGACCGCGGCGACGGCGCCGCCCAGTGGCGCTCCGGCGCCGGCAACATCTACGCCGACGAAGGCAACCACTGGGACATCACCTACTACAACTGCGGCGGCTGCTGAGTTGTGGGGGAGGGGCTGCTGCCGTAGGTGGTAGCCCCTCCTGCGTGGGCAGGTGAGGGCGTACTAGGCTTCAGGTCGTGATTGTCGAATTGTCCGGGCACTCGTTGCTGGTGTTCGTCGGGATTCCTGCCCTCGTCATCGCCGTGCTGGCGCTGCTGGTGTTCGCGTCGTCGATCGCGAGCGGCCCGCGGTACCGCCCGGGCCTGTCCTGGTGGGCCCCGCCGGTCTGGATCAACGGACCGACGGCGACCAAGCCGGACCCGGCCCACCTGCCCGAGCTGCCTGAGCTGACCAGTGCACCGGGTGTCACCGCGACCACAGCGACCGCCACCGGCGTCGCCCGCACGCTCGGAGGCGCAAGTGCCAGCTGGTGACGCATTCACCCCCGACCAGCTCTACGACATCGAGCGGGCCGTCCGGCACGCCGAGGAGACCTCCGGCCTGCACTTCTCGGTATACGTCGGCGGTGCGGACTCGGAGACCCGCCCGTTCGCGATCGAGCTGCTGAACGAGCTCGACGACCCGGACAGCAGCGTCCTGGTGTACGTCGACCCGGCCGGCCGCCGGCTGGAGATCGTCGTCGGCTCCCTGGCCAGGCGGCAGCTGTCGGACTCGTCGGCCGGTCTCGCCGCGCTGACGATGCAGACGTCGTTCGCGACCGGTGACCTCACCGGCGGACTCGTCACCGGCGTCCAGCAGCTGGGTGCGCACGCCCACCAGCCGCCGCTGCTGCACGCGAACAACGAGCCGCACAAGCTCTGACGTGGCCGCGGCCCTGCAGCCACGTCGCATCGACCTGGACGACGCCGTACTGCGTCCGTTCGTCGCGTCCGACGAGGCTGCGGTGGCCCTGGCGCTGCAGGATCCGGGCATCCTGCGCTGGACCGCCGGCACGGCGGTGATCAGCACACCCGCCGACAAGCGCGCCCGCCGCTGGCTGGAGCCGCGGATCGACGGCTGGGCGCGCGGCAACGCGGTCTTCGCGATCGCGGACGCGACGACCGATCAGGTGCTCGGCAGCGTGACCCTGCGGGACGTCCACCGCGTCCCCGACCAGGCGGTCGCGGCGTACTGGGTGAGCCCGCTCGCCCGTGGCCGGCGGCTCGGTGCCCGCGCGCTCGACGCGGCCGCGCGCTGGGGTTTCGCGGCGGACGGCCTCCGGCTGCACCGCATCTCGCTCGACCACGCGCTGGTCAACGAGGGGTCATGTCGTGTCGCCGAGCGCGCCGGGTTCCGGCTCGAGGGCGTGATGCGCGACTACTACGTCGAGCCGACCGGGCAGCGGCACGACTCGCACCTGCACGCCCGGCTGGCGACGGACGCCGTACCTCAGCCGGCCGGTTCGTAGGTCGGGCACGGGCTCTGGTACGCCGCCTGCGTGCGCGGGTCCAGGCACAGGTTCAGCATCTGCTCCGAGGACGCGCCCGGGCCGAGGTAGACCATCCAGGTGCCGGTGACCGGCGTCAACGAGCTGTTCGTGAGGCCGGGGTACTGACCGTCGACCAGCATGGCCTTCGCCGGGATGCCGGCGCGCGTGATCCGGGCGGCGGTCTCCTTGGCCGTGTCGCCCGCATCGGCCGGGTACTTGTCCAGCATCGCGATCCACTGGCCGCGCTTGAACTTCGGCGAGGTCGGCCCGGTGTTCACCGCCGGCGGGGTCGTCGAGGTCACCGTCGGCTTCGGCGCCGTCGCGGACACCGGCGGCTTACGGTCAGCCTTGGTGACGCTCCCGGTCGCGCTCGCGCTGGGCGCGGGCGGCGCGGCGGCGCCGCTGTCGGTCCCCGAACCCATCCGCAACCCGTCGGCGGGCGTGTCCGAGTCCGTGCCCCGGGTGAGGATGAACGCGAACACCGCGACCATCGCCAGGCTCGCCACGATCGCGGCGCCGATCGCACTGCGCGATCGCTGGGCCTTACGCGGTCGCGCGGCGGGCGCGTTCCGGCGGGCGGCAGGCCGCTGCTGCTGTCTCCGGGCCGCCCGGGCAGGCGGCTTCCGGTGGTCGACGCGACTCACGGCAAGGGCCCCTCCCCAGACACCCTGATGGACAAATCCCCCGCAGCTTAAACCGAACGACCGAATAAGTGAGGGTCCTTCAGGTGGTAAGAATCTCTTTCCGCAGAAGACGATCGCGCATCGCGCACACTTCCTCACGATCTGCCGACCAACAATCGTTTGACTTCACGGGTAGCGTTCGCGCTACCACTGTCCGGTTCCGGAGGCGATGGTTACCGTCCGGCGGCACAAGGCGCTCGTCACGACCGTGGTCCTGCAGCTCGTCGCCGAACGCCGGATGCTCCTCGACGACCCGGTGGAGAAGTGGCTGCCGGGTCTCGTCCAGGGCAACGGGTACGACGGCCCACACGGAGGAGGAGATCGTCCGCGCCGGGCTCGGCCACCCGCCGGAGTTCCAGCCGGGCCAGGGCTGGAGCTACTCCAACACCGGGTACGACCTCGTCGGCCTGGTCATCAAGGCGGTCACCGGACGAACCTGGTACGACGAGGTCGACCGGCGCATCGTCCGCCCGCTGGGGCTGCGCGACACGTACTTCCCCGGCACCGACCCGCGCATCGCCGAGCCGCACGCGCACGGCTACACCCGCTTCACCGCCGGCGAGTACACCGACACGACCGAGCTGATCGACGCGGACGCGTCCGGCGGGTACATCTCCACGCTGAAGGACCTGGACGTCATCGTGCGGGCCCTGTTCGACGGACGGCTCCTCGGGCCCGCGCAACGACGGGAGATGATGCGGACCGTCCCGACCGACGGCAGCGCGGACGAGTTCTGGCCGAACGCCCGCTACGGCCTGGGCCTGTTCTCCAGCGACCTGCCGTGCGGCGGCACCGTGTGGATCCCGAGCGGTGACCAGATCGGCTACAAGACCCGCACCGGCGTCCTCCCCGGCGGCCGCCGCAGCGTCGTCGTCTCGATGTCGAGCCAGCTGAACGACTCGATGCCGGCCGCGCTCGCCCAGGAGCAGGCAGCCAAGCACCTCATCGACAACGCGCTCTGCCCAGCAGCTCGCTGAGAAAGCGTCTACGTGCCGGAAGGTATGCCGTCGGGGCGTGGGGTGGGGCGGGTGTCGAGGACGTCGTCGAGCCAGGCGTCGACGTCGACGTCGGCCGACAGGATGTTCTTCACGTACGACGCGCGCTCGTGGCTGAGGACCTCGAGTTCCCAGACGCAGGGTGCGGCGCCGATCGGGGCCGGGCGCAGGTCCTCGACGTCCATGCCGCTGAAGATGCTGAGGCGCGACTGGAAGTCCTTCGCCCAGCTCTGCACGACCAGGTAGATGCCGTCGTCGCCCAGGTGCAGTACGACGACGCCGAGACCGACGGCGCCCATCGCGTCGTCGAACTCGAGCTGCCGGGTGGCCGTACCACGGGCTAGGTCGACCATGTGGTCGTCCCACTGCCGTCCGCGGGCTGTGACGACGTACGGCTTCACCAGACGGTGGGTGAACCGCCAGGGCATCAGTGGGGTGACGGGTCGGGGTCGGTACGCCTCTGCGAGTCCGGTCAGCGCAACAGCTGCCGCACCAGCCAAGGCGGGATCAGAGGCGGGCACCGACCCAGTCTTACCGCACGGCGAGGTTCAAAGCGACAGGGCCGGTCCCAGGATGAGACCGGCCCTGTCGGAGGGTTTGTCAGGCGACGATGTCCTTCGCCTGCGCGGCGATCGCGCGGGTCAGATCGGCCTGGGCCTCCGTGACGTACCGGAGCGTCGGAGCGTCGACGGACGACGACTCCACGGCCAGCCAGCCGGTCAGCGCGTCCAGCGCCGCCTGGTCGGCCAGGTGCCGCGGCGACAGGTACACGAGCACGTTCTCGCCCATTGACGAGCCGAGCCGCGTGTACACGTCCTTGGCCGCGTTCAGGTACTTGTCGACGTACGGCCGCAGCAGGTCCTCCTGGCCCGGCTGCTGGAAGCCGAGGATGGTCCGGAACTGGGTCTCGTTCGGGGTGTCCTCGGACTCGACGGCGACCCGCCAGGCCTCTTCCTTCGCCTCCGCGGTCGGCCGGGCGGCACGGGCCTGGGCGGCCCGCTCCTGACCGGTGATCGTGGTGTCGCGGGTGAGCTCGTCGTCGATCTCGTCAGCACCGATCCGGCCGAGCCTGGCCAGCGCCACGATCAGCGTCCAGCGCAGGTCGGTGTCGACGGCCAGGCGCTGCGGCAGGTCGCGACCCTCCAGCCAGCCGGCGAGGCGGTCGGCGCCGCCCTCGGAGAACACCGCCGAGCTGTAGGCCCGGACGAACGCCAGCTGGTGGTCGCTGCCCGGCTCCGAGTCGGCGACCAGCCCGGCCAGCGCCTCCTCGAACTGCGCGCGCAGGGCGGGCCGGTTCTGCGGAGCGGCGTACTGGTTGATCGCGCTGCTCGCCTGGTTGAGCAGGGAGCGGACACCGGTCAGGTCGGTCTCGGCCCGGATGCCGCGCAGCACGATGCCGACGTACTGGCTGGCCGGCATCTCGGCGTCCCGGGTCATGTCCCATGCCGAGCCCCAGGCGAGTGCCCTCGGCAACGACTCGGTGAGCTGGTCGATCGACTCCACCAGCGTCGCGCGGGAGCGCTCGTCGAGCCGGATCTTGGCGTAGGTGAGGTCGTCGTCGTTCAGCAGCACCAGGTCCGGCTGGGTCGCGCCGGTCAGCTCCGGGAGCTCGGTGCGCGGGCCGTCGATGTCCACCTCGAACCGCTCGGTCCGGACCAGACCGGCGTCGGTCCGCCGGTACAGGCCGACCGCGAGCCGGTGCGGCCGCAGGACCGGGAACTTCTCGGTCGCGGTCTGCTCGATCGCGAACGACGTGAACGCGCCCTGGTCGTCGACGGCGAAGTCGGCGCGCAACGTGTTCACGCCGGCGGTCCGCAGCCAGCGCTCGGTCCAGTCGTCGAGGTCGCGGCCGGACGCCTTCTCCAGCGGCTTCAGCAGGTCGGCGAGCTCGGTGTTGGAGAACGCGTGGTCCTTGAAGTACTCCTTCAGCGCACTGACGAAGGTGTCCTCACCGACGAACGCGACCAGTTGGCGCAGCGTCGAGGCGCCCTTGGCGTAGGTGATGCCGTCGAAGTTCACCTCGACAGCGTGGAAGTCGATCATGTCGGCCGCGATCGGGTGCGTCGACGGCAGCTGGTCCTGCCGGTACGCCCAGTTCTTACGGGCGTTGCAGAACGTCGTCCACGCGTCGGCGTACTTCGTCGTCGCGACTACTTGCGCCCAGTGGCTGGCCCACTCGGCGAACGACTCGTTCAGCCACAGGTCGTCCCACCAGGTCATCGTCACCAGGTCGCCGAACCACATGTGCGCCAGCTCGTGCAGCACGGTGTTG
The DNA here is from genome assembly GCF_040610805.1 of Kribbella sp. NPDC003557. Classification (NCBI taxonomy): domain Bacteria; kingdom Bacillati; phylum Actinomycetota; class Actinomycetes; order Propionibacteriales; family Kribbellaceae; genus Kribbella; species Kribbella sp. NPDC003557. Next base: position 188,459 of record NZ_JBEXMY010000009.1, on the reverse strand, counting down.
GCGCGCGCCTCCATCTCCGCGTGCGTCGTCCGGCTGCGGAACAGGTACTCGTCGCGCAGCGTCACGCAGCCCGCGTTCTCCATCGCGCCCATGTTGTACTCCGGCACGAAGGCCTGGTCGTACTTGTGGAACGGGTACGGCGTACCGAACGCTTCCTCGAACAGCGCGAAGCCCTGCTTGGTGACCTCGAACAGGTCGTCGACGTCCAGCGCGTCCTTCAGCGACGGCCGGCACAGCAGCGACAGCGGGTACGTCCCGTGCGGCCCTTCGTACACGTCCGTGACCACGTGGTACGGACCCGCGACGACCGCGGTGATGTAGGTGGAGATCCGCTCGGTCGGCGGGAACTCCCAGCGGGCCAGCTCCTCGCCGTCCGCGCCCTGGTACGGCGTGGGCTCGGGCGTCGGGGCGTTCGAGATGACGACCCAGCGGGCCGGTGCGGAGACGGTGAAGGTGAACGGGGCCTTGAGGTCGGGCTGCTCGAAGGTGGCGAACACCCGGCGGGCGTCCGGCACCTCGAACTGGGTGTAGAGGTAGGTCTCCTTGTCGGCCGGGTCGACCGAGCGGTGCAGCCCTTCACCGGTCCGTGAGTACAGGCAGTCCGCCACCACGGTGAGCTCGTTGCGCTCCGCCAGCCCGTCGAGCTGGATCCGGGCGCCGTCGTACACGGTGTCCGGGTCGAGGGCGACGCCGTTCAGGGTCACCTCGCGGACCTTGTCCGCGATCAGGTCGGCGAACGTGCTCGCGCCGGCCTCGGCGGCGAACGTGATGGTGGTCACCGACGGGTAGGTCGGTGCACCGGTCGGGGCGTTGGCCAGATCGAGCTCGACCGCATAGCTCACGTCGCTGACCACGCCCGCACGGGAACGCGCCTCGTCGCGCGTCAGGTTGGTTCCAGGCATGTCGGCATCCTATGCACCTGGCACACGGGTTGGCTGAGGGTTTCCCCCCGACATTGGGTATTGGATACCGAGTCGGTATAACCGTTGTTTCAACTTTGTATGATGGTGAATATGACTGCCTCCGCCGATTTCTGGTTCGACCCGGCCTGCCCCTGGGCCTGGATGACGTCTCGCTGGATGCTCGAGGTCGAGCAGGTCCGGGACGTGAAGACGACCTGGCACGTGATGAGCCTCGCCGTCCTGAACGACGGCCGTGACGAGCTCGACGAGAAGTACAAGGCCAATCTCCGCAACCTTTGGGGTCCGGTCCGGGTGCTGATCGCCGCCGAGCAGGCGCACGGCAACGAGATCCTGCTGCCGCTCTACACCGCGCTCGGCACCCGCATCCACGTCGAAGGCCGCGGCGTCGGCGACGGCAAGGGTGATGTGGTTCGCGAAGCCCTGGAAGAGGTCGGGTTGCCGGCGTCGCTGATCGAGGCGGCCGACACCGACCGGTACGACGACGCGCTGAAGAAGTCGCACCACGCGGGGATGGACCAGGTCGGCATGGAGGTCGGCACCCCGGTGATCTCCGTCGAGGGCACCGCGTTCTTCGGCCCGGTGGTCACGCCGGCGCCCAAGGGCGAGGCGGCCGGCAAGCTCTGGGACGGCGTCCGGCTGGTGGCCGGCACCGAGGGCTTCTTCGAGATCAAGCGCACCCGGGACCGCGGCCCGATCTTCGACTGACGGTTCAGGGGTTGAACTTTCACCGCCCAGGCGGTGAAAGTTACTCACTCGTGAGTCCGTCCAGCAGTGAGTGGGTTTCAGATGACCTTGGCCGCCGGTGTCGCCGTGTTCGACCGCCAGACCGGACAGTTCGTCCACCAGCACGACGCGGATCGGCGTTTCCGGTCCGCGTCGGTGGTGAAGTTGCTGATCGCGCTGGACTTCTTCTGGCAGCGGGGACCGGACTACGACGTACCGCCCGACGACGGGAAGCGTCTCGAGGTCATGTTGCGCAGCAGCGACGACGACGCGGCGAGCTACTACTGGGACCAGTTGGGCGGCGCGGCGATCGTGGACCGCATGGCCGAGCGACTCGGCCTGCGGCACACGGCCGGCCCACCGCCCAGCCACCCGGGCTTCTGGGGGTACGTCGCGATCACCGCCGCCGACACGGTGCGGATCTACCGCTACCTGCTGGAGGACGCGCCGCAGCCCGTCCGCAAGTACGTGATGGGCCAGCTGCACCAGGCGACCCGCTACGGCACGGACGGCTTCGACCAGTACTTCGGGATCGCCTCGGTGTTCGAGGACGGCTACAGCCTCAAGCAGGGCTGGTCCGGCTTCCACGGATCCAGCGGGTACCGGTCCGACCGGGCGAAACCGGAGTCCGTGGTCGACCTGGTGAACGACGCGCTGCACACGACCGGCACGGTCGGCCCGGACGACCGGAGCATCGTCGCGGTCTTCACGCTGCACCAGAGCGGGACGCCGTACGAGCAGGCGTACGCCGCGGTGACGGAGTTGACCGCGGCCCTGACAGTGCCAGGCGGCGTTCGCGTGCGGAAGGCTGACAAGTAGATTGCGGGCCATGCGAGTGCACATCGGCTCCGACCATGCCGGCTTCGAACTCAAGAACCACCTGGTGCAGCACCTGACGGCTGCCGGGCACGACGTCGTGGACCACGGTCCGGCGGTGTACGACGCCGTCGACGACTACCCGCCGTACTGCCTGCGCACGGGTCAGGCAGTGGCCGGGGAGACGGGCAGCCTGGGCATCGTGATCGGCGGCTCGGGCAACGGCGAGCAGATCGCCGCGAACAAGGTGAAGGGTGTCCGGGCGGTGCTGGCCTGGAGCGCCGACACCGCGCGGCTCGGCCGCGAGCACAACAACGCCAACGTGATCAGCGTCGGCGCCCGGATGCACACCGAGGAGGAGGCCACCTCGTTCGTCGAGACGTTCCTGGCGACCGACTACTCCGGCGAGGAGCGGCACACCCGGCGGATCGAGATGCTGTCCGCCTACGAGTCGACCGGCGAGCTCCCGCCGCTGCCCTGATCGTCGTGCTCGTCCGGATCGGTGCCCGGGAGAACAGGGCGGCGTACGACAGGCTGACGGGGCCGCGAGACGTCGCGGGCCCGCATGCTCCGGCCGGTACCGACCACGGCCGGAGTGGGCGGACCCGTCCGGCCCCCTCTGGATCCATCTGTCGTCCCCATAAGAGGAATCATGCCTGAAGGCCACACGCTGCACCGGCTGGCGAACGACGTCTGGGACGCGTTCGGCGGCCGTCCGGTCCGGGCGTCGAGTCCGCAGGGCCGGTTCGCCGAGGGCGCCGCGCTGCTCGACGGGCACCTGCTGCGCCGGACCGAGGCGCACGGCAAGCACTTCCTGGCCGACTTCGAGGGCGCGGGCTGGCTGCACATCCACCTCGGCCTGATCGGCAAGATGGACATCCGCCCGGCACCCGTGCCCGAACCCGTCGGTCAGGTCCGGCTGCGGCTGCAGAACGCCACGGCGTACGCCGACCTGCGCGGCGCGACCGTGTGCGAGGTGATCACCGACGAGGAGCGCGACAGGCTGCTCGGCCGGCTCGGTCCGGACCCGCTGCGTGACGACGCGGATCCGGACCTGGCATGGAACCGCATCCACCGTAGCAAGTTGCCGATCGGTCAGCTGCTGATGAACCAGGACGTGCTGAGCGGGGTCGGCAACGTGTATCGCGCCGAGGTGCTGTTCCGGGCCAAACTGAACCCGATGACGCCGGGCAACGTGGTGAAGAAGCGCGAGTGGCAGGGCATGTGGGACGACCTGCTCGCGCTGATGAAGTACGGCGTGGAGACCGGGCGGATCGACACCGTTGCCGACGACCACACCCCGGAGGCGATGGGCCGTGACCCGCGCCGCGACGACCATGGTGGCGAGGTCTACGTCTACCGGCGCCGGGGGCAACGCTGTTTCGTCTGCCAGTCGGTGATCCGGACGAAGATTCTCGCGGGCCGTAACTTGTTCTGGTGCCCCAGGTGCCAGCGAACCGGTCTCACTCGCAAGAGCTGACAATCATCGGTTGTGTTTCGAATTGATGCAGGGACCGATCGGTACCGTTATCTTCTTCACACCATGAAGAAGAGCGGCGGACTCGCGCTGATACGACGCATCGGCCGCCGGGTCGAGGCGCTGGGTCGTCGTGCCCGCCGCTCGCACCGCGTCGCCTTCGCGGCGCTGATGCTGGTGCAGCTGCTGATTTCCATCGCGAGCCTGGCCTGGTCGACGTTCGTGCCCGCGTCGTTCCTGATCGTCCCGCTGGTCGTCGGCGGCGTACTGCTCCGGTTCGGGGAACTGGTCGCGCTGACCGGGATCACCACCACCTTCGGCGCGTACGTCGTGCTGTCGCGCGGCCTGACGCTGCCGCGGATCGGCTTCGTGCTGGTGCTCGTGATCGTCGGCTGGATCATGATCACCAGCGCCAAGGTGCGCAGCCGGCTCGGTGTGCCCGGGACGCGCGGCGAGTCGATGCTGATGGAGCTGCGGGACACGCTCACCGCCCAGGGCGAGCTGCCGACGCTGCCGCCCGGCTGGCGGGTCGAGGTCGCGATCCAGTCCGCGGGCGGGTCGACGTTCTCCGGCGACTTCGTCGTGTCGACGGTGCACGAGCACGTGCTCGAGGTGGCGCTGGTCGATGTCTCCGGCAAGGGCATCGACGCCGGGACGCGGGCGCTGTTGCTGTCCGGGGCGTTCGGCGGGCTGCTGGGCGTCGTACCGGAGGAGGATTTCCTGTCCTCGGCGAACCGGTACATCCGGCGGCAGGAGTGGGACGACGACTTCGCGACCGTCGTGCACGTCGTGCTCGACCTGCGGACGGGCGACTTCGACGTACGGACGGCCGGGCATCCGCCGGCGATCCAGTTCGACGCGTGGTCGGGGCGGTGGCAGACCCGGGACACGGACGGGCCGCTGCTCGGGCTGGTGGAGACGCCCGAGTTCGAGGTGAACCACGGGCAGCTGAAGCTCGGGGACGCCTTGTTCCTGTACAGCGACGGGATGGTGGAGACGCCGCGGCAGGACATCGGCCGCGGCACGGACCGGCTGGCGGGGCACGCGGAGCGGCTGGTGGGCCAGGGCTTCCTGGGCGCGGCCGCGGAGCTGGTCGCGACGGCCGGCGGGCCGGGGGACGACTCGGCGATCGTCATCATCCACCGCATGGCGCATGCCTGAGGCAACCAAGTCTCTCGTTGTCAATCCCCGAATTCGTTGACATGGGCAACGAGCGGGTCATACTGCTGCTGAGATGTCCGCCCGCCGTATGACCATGGACGAGACAGGGGACTGGGGATGGTCGTCAAGGGGGTTCGTGCTCGCGCTGCCGCGATGGTGGCAGTCGCCGGAGCGCTCACGGTTCTGATCGGCGCCGCCGCGATGGTCGTGCGGCCGGGCGGGGACGCCGTACCCGCCGGTGCGGCGATGGCCGCGCCGCCGGGCAACAACGGCACGATCAAGATCGAAGGGGTGGACGTCGACAGCGGGCCGCCGGACAACAACCCGCATCAGGGGTGCACGTTCACGGTCGAGTTCTACAACTACGAGCAGGGGCCGTACAACGCGCAGGTGATCTTCCAGGACCAGGCGCCGACGAGCGACGGCGGGCTGCAGGTGGTGTCGGGCGATCTGAGCCCGTTCATCGGCGGCGATCCGGCCGGCGGCGGCAACGACCTGGACGCGCGGCAGGAGTACACCCTGAAGTTCACCGGCCAGCCGCACCCGGTCCAGGGCTACCACGTCAAGATCACCATCCACGCCCCGGGTTCGAACGGCAACGACACCAAACACAAGGTCTTCTGGGTCAAGGGCTGCGACGCCCCACCCCCCACCACACCTCCGACGACGCCTCCGACGACGCCTCCGACGACGCCTCCGACGACGCCTCCGACGACGCCTCCGACGACGCCGCCGACGACGCCGCCGACGACGCCCGCGGCCACGCCATCGACGGCGCCGACGCGTCACCCGAGTTCGGTGAGTACCGGCGTACCGACTGCTGTGAATGCTGGACTGGCCGGTCCGCCGGCTCGTCCGGTCGCGGCGACCGACGACGGCAACCGATCTGAAACCGGCGGGATTCTGATGACGCTCGGCGGCATGCTGCTCGCCGGCGGCACCATCGCCTCACTCCGCCGCCACGGCCGCCACACCAGATAGCAACCTCGAACCGCGCCGTGTCCACAGGCCTCGTCAGCGGGACCTGTGGACAACCGCGCGACACGCAGGCCAATCGTTACCGAACAAGCTTGACTGCTGTAACGAAACCGAAATACTTCTTCGAGGCCTACCCCCTGCACTCGTTCGAGGACGGAAATGACCCACACGGGCGTTCGCTCCCGCGCGACCGGCATCTTCGCCGGCGCCGGAGCGCTCTCACTGCTTCTCGGCGCAACGGCTCTGCTCGTCGCGCCTTCCGCCAACGCCGACCAGACCAGCGGATCGCACAACCCGCCAGGCAACAACGGGACGGTGAAGATCGAAGGCGCCGACATCCAGAGCGGCCCGCCGGACAACAACCCGCACCAGGGCTGCACGTTCACTGTCGAGTTCTACAACTACGACAAGGACGACTCGTACAAGGCCAAGGTCACGTTCGAGGACCAGGCCCCGACCGCGGATGCCGGCCTGCAGGTGGTGTCCGGCAACCTGAACCCGTTCATCGGCGAGGACGAGGCCGGCGGTGGCACCGACCTGGACGCGCGTGAGGTGTACACGCTGAAGTTCAGCGGCGAGCCGCACCCGCAGCAGGGCTACCACGTGAAGCTGACCGTGAACGCCCCCGGCTCGATCGGCGCCGACAAGAAGCACAAGGTCTTCTGGGTCGAGGGCTGCAGCACTCCGCCCACCACGCCGCCGACGACTCCGCCGACCACCACGGACACCCCGCCGACGACACCTCCGACCACGCCGCCGACCACGACGGATACCCCGCCAACCACGCCGCCGACGACCCCGCCGACGACAACGGACACTCCGACGACGCCGCCGACCTCGCCGACCGAGTCGCCCACCACGCCCACCACGACGGACACGCCGCCCGCGACGCCGACGGACACGCCGTCCTCTCCGGGTACGTCGACGAGCCCGTCGAGCACGCCCGGGGCCACCGAGTCGACGCCGGTCTCCGACGTGCCGAGTGACACGCCGACCGCCGGTGTGCCGACCGAGGTCGACGCCGGCTTCGGCGGCACCAACGCGAACTCCGTTGCCAGCAGCAACAGCCCGTTCGGCCTCGCAGGCGGCCTGCTCCTCGCAGCCGGCGGCGTCATGCTGGCCGGCGCCGGCGTAGTCACCTTCCGCCGCCGCGGCAAGCACACCGCCTAACACCCCAACCGCGGCCGCCCTACTCCACAGGGCGGCCGCACCCCACTTCCACCGCCCTGCTCCACCGCAGGCAAAGGCGGACGGCCCCAATCGCCCTGCTGTACTGCGGGCGGCGGGCGCCCCCGATTGCCCTGCTCCAGCGCGGGTGACGGCGTACGGCCCCGATCGTCCTGCTGTACTTCGGGTGACGGCGGATGACTCTGATCGCCCTGCTCCTCGCGGCGGGCGGCGTCATGCTGGCCGGCGCCGGCGTAGTCACCTTCCGCCGCCGCGGCAAGCACACCGCCTAACACCCCAACCGCGGCCGCCCTACTCCACAGGGCGGCCGCGACCCACTTCTACCGGCCTGCTCCACCGCGGGTGGCGGTGGGGCGGCCCCGGTGGTCCTGCTCGACCCGGGGGTTGGTGAAGCGCTGCCTCGGCCTGGGATGGCGTAGCGTGCTCCGTCGTGACGATCGATGGGCTGGGTGACACGTTGGACCCGGCGGGGCCGGGTGTGTCGTTCGAGGAGCTGGTCGGGATGATGCCGGAGGCGTTGCGGGAGGTTTTTCCGCCGTACCGGTGGCAGCTCGCGAAGTTGTGGGAGCTTGATCTGAAGGTCGAGCCGGTGGAGATCGCCGACCTGGTCTGGATGTTCGACCTGCCGTTGTGGCAGCTCGAGGAGGAGCGGTTCAAGGTGACGCCGCACCAGGTCGCCGAGACGCCGATGAATTTCCGTGCGCACTACCAGCGGGTGATGGACGCGGACCTCGACTTCCCGATCAACCTGGTCGCGTACCGCGGCCGGCTGGTCGTGCTGGACGGTGTCCACCGGCTGCTGAAGGCGCACTTCCTGCGCCGCCGGTGGATCGAGGCGACGATCGCGACCGCGACGCAACTGCGGTCCTGCGCCGTGTGAGGGGCAGGATGGTCGGCATGGACAGCGTTGAGCGTGAGGTGTACATCGAGGCCCGGCCGGAGACGGTGTGGGCAGCGGTGACGCAGCCCGAGATGTTCGCCCGGTGGTACGCGTTCGGCGGCGCGGAGATCGACCTGCGCCCCGGCGGGCGGCTGGTGATGCGGTGGGACGAGCACGGGGAGTTCTTCGGGTTCGTGGAGAAGGTCGAGCCCGGCCGGCGGTTCGCCTACCGGTACGCGGTCGATCCCGGGGTGGAACCGGCGCCGGGCAACGCGAACCTGGTCGAGTTCACGCTCACCCCGGAAGCCGAAGGGACCCGCCTGCTGGTCGTCGAATCCGGCTTCGATCGCCTGGCCGACGAGCACGATCCCGACCAGTCCGCCCTGGCGTGGGACAACGCCCTCGTCGCCCTGACCGCCCTGGCCCCGACCCTCTGACCGGCGGTCCGACGCGCCGGAGCTGTCGATGTTGATGCGTCACCATTATGCTTGGTGACATGACATCGAACACTGACGACTACGCCCCGAGCCCCACCGGCTGGGTCCGGGACCAGGTCGAGAAGGTCGCCGCGGCCGGGACCACCGACGCGGTCGACATCATGGGCATGAAGGTGGTGCTGCTGACCATGCGCGGTGCCAAGTCCGGCAAGATCCGGAAGGTCCCGCTGATGCGGGTCGAGCACGACGGCGTGTACGCCGCGGTCGCCTCGCTCGGCGGCGCGCCCAAGAACCCGGTCTGGTACTACAACCTGAAGGCCGACCCGAAGCTCACCCTGCAGGACGGCGACACCACGAAGGAGTACGTCGCCCGCGAGATCGAGGGCGCGGAGTACGACGAGTGGTGGCCGCGGGCCGTCGCCGCCTACCCGCCGTACGCGGAGTACCAGACCAAGACCACCCGGAAGATCCCGCTCTTCCTGCTCGATCCGGTCACATAGTCCTGTCTGGTGATCCACCAGACAGGACCTAAGTCCTTGCAAAGATCTCGCCTCGGATGACGGTCGGTGACGGGGCGGGGGCCAGGCTTGTGAGACGCTGGCGACGGCTGGGTCGACCTCGACCCGGCCCGACGCCTTGCGTCGCCTGAGTTCTGGGAGTTGTCCTGACCACACACGACGCGGTGCGGGAACCGTTCGTCGGGTCGACGCGGTTGCGTCTGGCCGGACTTGCACTGCATGCCTATACCGCGAGCGGAACGGTGCTCGCGCTGCTGATCGTGATCGCCGCCATCGACGGCGACGCCGTCCGGGCGCTCTGGCTCGGACTCGCCACCCTGGTGATCGACGGGACCGACGGGATGCTCGCCCGCCGGCTGCGGGTGAAGGAGACGATCCCGTGGTTCGACGGTGCGATGCTCGACAACATCGTCGACTACCTCACGTACGCGTTCGCACCGATCGTGTTGCTGTGGACCGGCGGCTACCTCCCGTCCGGGACCTGGGGCGCGGTGCTCGGCGCGTTGCCGCTGCTTGCCTCCAGCTACCAGTTCTGCCGGGTCGACGCGAAGACCGAGGACCACTTCTTCCTCGGCTTCCCGAGCTACTGGAACGTGGTCGCGTTCTACGTCGTGGTCCTCGGCCTCAGCCCGGTCACCACCGGCATCATCCTGGTGGTCTGCTCGGTGCTGGTGTTCATCCCGGTCAAGTACGTGTACCCGTCGCGCACCAAGGCGTTCCGCTCGCTGAACCTGCTGACGACCGCGATCTGGCTGGCGTCGTACGCCGTACTGCTGGCGCAGATGCCGGATCCGAACACGGTCGTGGTCGCGATCTCGCTGGCGTACCTGGTGTACTACGGCGGTCTCAGCCTCTACCTCACCTGGCGCCGTAGGGCCGTCGCGTAGTGGTTCTCGGGCTGAGCGCGGCGCTCGGCGCCGCGGTGCTGTTCGGGATCGGCGCGATCCTGCAGGCGGTCGGCTCCCGGAAGGTGCCGACCGAGTCGGAGCTGGATCCGCGCCGGCTCGGCGGCTTCGTCGTCGCACTGCTCAAGCAGCCCGCGTTCCTCGGGGCACTGGCGCTGAACCTGGCCGGTTTCGGGCTGCACTTCGTCGCGCTGCGCCTGCTGCCGCTGTACCTGGCGCAGGCCGGGATCGCCGTCAGTCTGGTGGTCACCGCGTTGCTCGCGACGCGGTTGATGTCGGACCGGCTGAGTGCGCTCGAGTGGTCCGCGGTGATCGGCGTGTGCGTGGGCCTCGGCCTGCTGGCGGTGGCCGCCGGCGACGCGGGGGACAGCGCGCAACACCACGGCCTCACCATCGGCATCATCGTCGGGCTCGTCACCATCGCCGTACTGGGTGCTGTCGCCAGCCGGTCGCAGCACGGGGTTTCCACGGCGCTGCTCGGCATGCTGGCCGGTCTCGGGTACGCCGGTGTCGCGATCTCGGCCCGGCTGCTGCAGGACGGCTCGTTGAGCGAGCTCGTGCGGAGCCCGACGCTGTACACGCTGCCGATCAGCGGCGCGCTCGCGTTCATCCTGTACTCGCTGGCGCTGCAGCGGGGATCGGTGACGCTGGCCACCACGCCGATGATCGCGTTGCAGACCATCACGCCGGCCGCCGTCGGCGTCTTCGTGCTCGACGACGCCGTACGCGCCGGATGGTGGCCGGCCGCGATCATCGGCTTCCTCCTGTCCGCGGCCGGGTCGGTGATCCTGGTCCGCTTCGAGAGCGTCAAGCCGCAGGACGTGCCTGCCGGTCCCTAGCGGGTCGGCCACTTCCAGGGTGGCTCGTCCAGCGGGCCTTGGCCGGTGATGGTCGTGGCGCCCTTCTCCTTGACGAGCTCGAGTGTCTGGAGCTCGGGGGAGAGGGCCGCGAGTGCGGCGATGAACGGGCGGGAGTGGGTGACGACGATGACCTGGGTCTCCTTCGCGGCGGTCACCACCAGGTTGGCCAGAGCGGGCAGGAGGTCCGGATGCAGGCTGGTCTCGGGCTCGTTGAGGACGAGGAGCTCGGGCGGCCGCGGGGTGAGCAGCGCGGCGACCCACAGGAGGTACCTGAGGGTGCCGTCGGACAGCTCGGCGCCGGACAGCGGGCGGAGCAGACCGTGCTGGTGGAAGGCGATCTCGAAGCGGCCCGCGGTGTTGACGACCTGCACGTGACTGCCCGGGAACGCGAGCTCGATCGCCTCGTCGAGTGCGCCCCGGGGACCCAGCTCCCGGATCGTCTGCAGCGCGGCCGCCACGTCCGCGCCGTCCGCAGCGAGGACGGCGGTGCGCGTGCCGACCTGCACCCGGCGGGCGGGCGCTGTGGCGTCGGTGCGGAAGTGGTCGTAGAACCGCCAGCCACGTAGCCGCTCCCGCACGAGCAGCAGCTCGGGCGCGCGCTCGGGGTCCGCGAACTCGCTCAGCATGCTGTCGAACGTCTGCAGCTGGTGCCCGCCGCGCTGCCACTCTCCGCTCGCCGAACGGATCCGCACCTCGCGGTTGTTGCGCTCGACCAGCAGCGCCGCCGGACGCAGGAACGGCCCGGCCCACAAGGCCTCGCGCTTGATCTCCGGATCCAGGTCGAACTCCGATCCGTGCGCGATCGGCAGCCCGAGGTCCATCAGATAGCCGTAGTCGTCGCCCGCGAATCCCATCCGCAACGTCACCGGCCCGGTCCGCACCGTGCCCTGCGTCGGCCGGTCCTTCCGCACATGCTCGGGCCCTGCCCACAACGTCGACTGCAATCCACCCTCACGAGCGAGCGCCGCGACAGCGCCGTTCCGCGACGCGTCGGCGAGCAACCGCAGCGCCCGGTACAGACTCGATTTGCCGGTCCCGTTCGCGCCGGTCACCACGTTCAGCCCGCGCAACGGCATGACGATCCGCCGCAGGGACCGGTAGTTCTCCACCGCCAGCGTCGTCAACATGCCAGCCAAGGTACCGACGCCCTCCGACAGTCAGCTCTCGGCGCGGTCCGGCGAGATGTGCCACAGGACTCCGAGTTCCTGCAGCATTGCCGCGGCCGCCGCACCGTGCATCTTGCTCCGGTCGGCCATCGTCGAGAACCGCGGACGGCGTACGTCGACCGCGGGCAGCCGGCGGGCGAGCTCCTGCTCGATGGCGTCGAGCAGTCGTGAACCGGCCCGGCGGACCGGCCCGTCGATCACGACGTCCGGGATGTCGAGGATCGCGGCCTGGACGCAGACCAGCGCACCGAGGCTGCGGCCCGCGAACTCGACGCGCTCGGCGAGGGCGCGCAGCTCGGGTCCCTCCCCGGTGGACGCGACCGCGTCGAGGTCCTCGACCGACGCGTCGCCGAGGATCGCGGGCAGGTTCGCCACCGTCTCCAGGCAGCCCGTACGCCCGCATTCGCAGCGCCGGTCGCTGACGCCGACGTCGATGTGCCCGACCTCGCCGGCGCGCTGCCGCTCGCCGAGGTGCACGCGTCCGTCGAGGATGATCGCGGACCCGATGCCGCCGGCGATGTGCAGCACGATGACGCTGCCGCCGGCCTGACTGCGGTGTGACAGCTCGGACATCGCCACCGCGGTCGCGTCGTTGACCAGCACCACGTCGTACCCGAGGGCCTCCCGCAACGGTCCGGCGAGGTCGACGTCGTGCCAGCGGAACTGGATCGACTCGACGATGCCCTGCTCCGGCGACAGCATCGCGGGGACCGCGATCCCGGCGGCCAGCACCGCTCGCCCGTCGTCGGCTGCCAGTTGCCGCAGGAAGCTGCCCAGGACCGAGATCACGTCGTCAGGGCTCGGGCCGGGTGGCAGGGCCACCCGGCCGGTCGTACTGATGACCCCGTCCAGTCCCACGACGCCTGCGACGATCTCGGTCGGGCGGAGGTCGGCCATGAGCAGGCACTGGCGGCCGGTGTCGACGCGGAGCGGCTTCGCGGGCTTGCCGCGGCCGCTCGGCGTCCCGGCCTCCTCGACCACCAGGTGCCGTGCCATCAGGGACTCGACGATCTCCGACACCACCGCACGCGCCAGACCGGTCGACCGGGAGATGTCGGCGCGCGACATGGTGCCGTCGCCGATCAGCACGGTCTGCAGGACCAGTCTGGTATTGCGCTCGCGCAGTACCCCGGGCGTCACCTTCTCGGTGATCCGTATCGCCTTCGTCATCCCTGCCTTCAGCCCACGCCGTACACCGCCAGCTCCTGGAGGTGCAGCGTGTAGGCGTTGGTGGTGTTCCCGAACCCGGTCACCCGGACGTACCGGTAGGCGCCCGTCACGTCGTACCGGTCGCCCACATCAGTCTGCGCCTTGTGGGTCACCTTCTCGGCCAGCCGGGTCCACGTCTGCCCGTCCACGCTTCCGTCGACACGATAGAGGTACGACCGGCCGTCGGCGTAGTACGGCGTGACGCGGACCGCGGACAGTGCGTGAGCGGCGCCAAGGTCCACCTGCAGTGACGACGGCTGGCCGGCGCACTGTGCGGGTGCACAGAACCAGCCGGTGCTCAGGTCGCCGTCGACCGCAGCGGCCGCCGCATGGCCCCCTTCCGCACTCGTAGCCGCTACAGGCTTGCCCCGGCTCAACGACACCGGCGGGGGCGTCGAACACGTGAGCGTCGGTACGCCGAACGACAACGCGTCGAAGAACCGGTTGGCGTCGTACTGGTGCACCTGCAGCCGCAACTGCCGTACGCCGGTGACGTCCGCGTCGAGCACAACCGCCTTCGACGCGGCGCCCGCGATGCCGCTGCGCAGCACGCCGGACTCGGTCAGCAGTCGGCCGTCCCCGAAGATGCGGACGACAACGTCTCCGTCCGGGGTGTGGTTCATCGCGTCGTCGATGCCGACCACCGTGGTGAAGCGCGCACAGCCGCCACCGAGCTCGAACCGTACGTCGGCGTTCGCGTTGGTGCCGAGGCCCTTGCTGTAGGCAACACCGTCGAGCAGGATCGGCTGGCCGTTGCCGGACGGCGTGGCGGGTGTGACCGTGTCCCGCGCGACCGGGTAGACGCCGTCGTGGTTGCGCGACGACGCGAAGTCCAGATCACTCAGCTGGTACCGTCCGGCCGCTGCGACCGGCAGGACCGCGCCGGCCTTGCGTGAGGACTGGTCGGACCGCATCGTCACGTCAAGCGACACCTGGCTGGTCGGACCTCCACGGACAGTCCAGCTACGCGACACCGTTCCACCTGGCTCGATCCGGTCCGGCGCCTCGCCCACGGGCTCGACCGTGAATCCAGTGGGCGCCGGGATGTCGAAGGTCAGTCCGGTCACTGCGGCGAAGTAGTTGGTGTTCGTCACAGTTGCCGTGACTCGAGCGGCTCCTGACGAGTCCACAGTGCCCGTCGGCCGCAGTGTCAGCGTCAGGTCGTAGTCGTCGTTGCGCAGTCGGTCCAGCAGTTTGGCGGCCTCTACGTAGGTGTCGCCGGTCGGCCTGGTGCGGTAGGTCTGCTGGTCGGACGACCACCGTTCCGCTACGTCGTACCAGTCGATCTGCGGTGTGGCCGTGGTCTTCAGCGCTTCGAAGTACTGCTTCCAGCGCGGCGCGTAGTACCCGTCCAGGAGGCCGGACCACTCGCGGTACGCGTAGTCCTGCAGGTCCGTGGTGCGCAGGCCCCACGACGTGAGCTGCTTGCGCGCGTCGTACTCGAGCTGCGCGGACTCGGTGCTGTTCGCGCCCCAGCTCCTGGCCTGTTCCAGCCAGCGTCCGATCAGGTACTGCTCGTTGGTGCCGACCAGGTCGTCGACGCCGGCGATGTACCCGAGCCACGTGTCCGTCAGCTGCGTGAAGCGCGTGAGGTCACCGGCCTCGTACGCGGACCGGATCTGCGGCAGCAACGTCCGGGACCGGTCGGCGACGGACTGGCGTGCCACCTCCAGCAGGTCGTTGCGGTACGCCGCGTTGTTGCGCAGCGACCCGCCGACGGCGAGGAGCGCCGGCAGGGCCCCCGCGAACTCGGCAGGATCGTAGGCGAACGCCGCCTGCGCCCAGCTGTGCGGTCGCTGGACCGTCAGGCTCGGGATCGCGGCGAACAGACCTCCGTGTCCCGACGAGCGGCCGCCGTTCGGCGGGATCGAGTACGCGGTCTCGGCGAGGATCCGCCACGTCTCCCGCGCCTTCGGGTCCGTCCCGCCGTACCGGGCGTCCGCGTAGTCGGCGAACCACTGTTCCAGGTCCACCGGCCCGTCGTGCCACGGCAGCTCGGCCAGGAACTCCATGGCCACCGCGTTGTTGTAGCTGGCCTCGGGCATGATCGCGATGCCCGACAGGGCCGAACCGCTCTTCGCCAGCGAGGCCCAGAACCGCTCGTTCCAGGCACGGATCGGGGCGCCCATGGTGGAGTTCCCGCCGAAGTTCCAGATCGACCCGAACGCGTACGGCGTCCCGGACCAGTCCTTCTCGCGGTCAGGGCTCAAGGCGCGGTCGGACAGCCCGTCGACGACCAGCATCCGGCTACGGTCGATGGCCGCGATCGTCTCGGGGCGCGGGTTGCTCTGCCAGCCGAGGATCGCCCAGATCGCGCCCGGATGCGCCTTGTCCAGGGCGTTCTGCACCGCCACCGACGCCTTGCCGACCGAGATGCTGCCGGGCCGGCCGCCCTCGTGCAGGAGGTCCATCTTGAACATCGTCGACCGGCCGAGGATCCGTTCCTGGACCTCGTAGAACCGGGCCGCCACCTGGTCGAACAGCGGGTCGGTCGGCGCCAGCCAGTCCGGCCGGTCCAGTCCGACCCAGGTGCCCTGCGGAACGGTGGTGGCGCCCGGGTTCTTCGCCGCGAAGTCGCGCGGCACCGTGCCGAAGTAGCCCGGCAGGACCGGCGTGATCCCGAGTGACCGCATTCGGTCCGCGATCCGCCGGCCGAGGTCGGCGCGCTCCCGGATCACCTGGGCGCTGACCGGCGCGGTGAAGTTGGACATGTTCTGCAGCAGCCACCACGGCTGGTAGCCGGGCGTCGGAATCCAGGCACGCAGCTCGTCCGCCTGGTAGCCGAAGGACTGCAGCGCCTCGTAGTACACGGCCTCGGTCCCGATGGGCATGAAGATCTCGTTCACGCCGTGCAGGGCCTGGACGTCGATCAGCCGTTCCCAGTCCTCGAACGTGCGGTACGGGCCGGAGTACCCGTCCTCGGTGTCGTTGCCGGCGAACCGGTGCTCGACGACCGACGACTGCTCGATCGGCTGCGGCGGCGCGGGGAGTACCGGCGGGAGGGCGAGCTGGTCACCGGTCCAGGAGATGTCTGCCTTCACGACGTGCTTGAGGTACCAGTTGAACCCCATCAGCAGCGCCGGCGTACTGCTGCCCTCGACCACCGGCCGGGCGCCGCGGCGGGTGATCCGGAAGGTGTCGCGGCCCTCGGAGGCCGGGATCGTGGCGAGGGTGATCTGGCTGCCGGACCGCGCGCCGACCAGACGCCGGATCGCGTCCTTGGCCGGGCCGGTGTCGAACAGCGGGCGGCCGGTCGGGGCCGGCTCCGGGGACTCTGCCTGCGCGGGCGGCGCGGTCAGCAGCAGCGCCGTCATCGCCGCCGCGGTCGTCGCGGCGAGCCATCGCCGGACCCTGGTACGTCGGTTCATCAACCTGACCTCCGATTTTGATCGCGGCCCAAACTAAATGGCGGCGCGGAGCCGGTCAACAGCTCGGCGACGACTTTCGAAATATTTCTTCCTAACCTGCGTGTCACAGCAGGCCACGCTGTCTCGTCTCGGGCACGAAACCGTCGGAGGAGCGTGGAGAGCGATGCGAGTATTCGTGGCTGGTGGCAGTGGTGTTCTTGGGCGGCGGCTGGTGCCGCAGCTGGTCGCGCGGGGGCATCAGGTGACGGCGACGACAACCAGTGCGGCGAAGCTGGACCTGATCGCGGCGGCAGGGGCCGACGCGGTGGTGATGGACGGGCTGGACGGCGCGGCGGTCGGTGAAGCGGTCGCGCTGGCGCGGCCGGACGTGATCGTGCACCAGATGACCGCGATCTCGATGGCGCACGCGGGCAAGCCGGACATCAAGCACCCGGACCGCTGGTTCGCCAAGACCAACCGGCTGCGGACCGAGGGGACCGACCACCTGCTGGCCGCGGCCGAGGCGGTGGGCGTGCCGCACTTCGTTGCCCAGGGCTACGCGAGCTGGAACGGTGTCCGCGAGGGCGGCTGGGTGAAGACCGAGGAGGACCCGCTGGACCTTCTGGAGGGCACAGCCGCGTACGTCGGCCTGAAAGCGCTGAGCCGGATCGAGGACCTCGTGCTGAAGATCGGTGGAGCCGTCATGCGGTACGGCGCGTTCTACGGTCCGGGGGCGATCGACGACCAGGTGGAGCTCGTCCGCAAACGCCAGTACCCGCTGGTGGGACGCGGCACTGGCTACAGTTCGTGGGTGCATCTCGACGACGCGGCCGCCGCCACGGTGCTGGCTGTCGAGCAGAAGGCCGGCGGTGTGTTCAACATCGTCGACGACGACCCGGCACCGGCCAGCGAGTGGCTGCCGTACCTGGCGGAGTGCGCGGGTGCCAAGCCGCCGCTGCGTGTTCCGGTGTGGCTGGCGCGACGGCTGGCGGGGGACCAGGCTGTGGTGATGATGACCGAGGGCCGTGGCTTCTCCAACGCCAAGGCGAAGCGGGAGCTCGGCTGGGAGCTGCAGTACCCGTCGTGGCGTCATGGCTTCAAGGCCGAGCTGGCGTGATGCGCACGCGCGACGAGGAGTTCGAGGAGCTGCGACCGCTGCTGTTCTCGATCGCCTACCGGATCCTCGGCAGCGTCAGCGAGGCAGAGGACGCCGTGCAGGACACCTGGCTCCGGTACGCCGCTACAAGCACTGAGCCGGCGTCCGCGAAGGCCTTCCTGTCCGCTGTCGTCACGCGTATCTGTGTCGACGTACTGCGGTCTGCTCGGCGCCGGCGGGAGGAGTACGTCGGGCCGTGGTTCCCCGAGCCGTTGCTGTCCGACCCGTACGAGGACCCGGAGCGGGCAGCTGAGCTCGCCGACTCGGTGTCGATGGCGGCTCTTCTCCTACTGGAGCGGCTGTCTCCGCTGGAGCGTGCAGCGTTCGTGCTGCGGGAGGTGTTCGGGTTCGACTTCGCCGAGGTGTCGTCGGCACTGGGGCGGACCGAGGCGGCCTGTCGTCAGCTCGTGGTTCGAGCGCGTCGCCACATGGAGGCCGGGCGGCCGCGGTTCGCTGCCGACCAGCACGAGCGGGAGGAGCTGGCGGTCCGGTTCTTCGATGCGTTCACAGAAGGCGACGTCGACAACCTGCTGGAGTTTCTGGCGGCCGATGTGCAGCTGGTCGGCGACGCCGGTGGCAAGGCGCCGCAGTGGGGTCGCGGTGTCGTTGCCGGCGCTCGCAATGTGGCAGGCATGCTCGCCGCCCTGGCCGCGCCGTTCACTCGCATCGGTGGCGTCGTGGAGCCGCACGTGGTGAACGGCCAGCCGGGCGCGATCTTCCGCGACGGCGAGGGCCGCGTGGTGAACACCTGGACCCTCGACATCGTCGACGGACAGATCCAGGCGATCCGCGCGGTGGTGAACCCGGACAAGCTCCGGCACGTCGGCCCGGTCGCCGACGCGTGGGCCGTCGTACGGGACACCAACGCGGCCCGTAGAAACGGGTAGCGGGGCGCAAGGAAGACCCTGCGCCCCGCTGTGTGCCGTCAGGTCAGGCCAGCGACTCTTCCCAGGCCTGGTGCAGTCCGGCGTAGTGGCCGTCGACCGTGATGAGGTGGTCGGGCGAGCCGTCCTCGATGATCTGGCCGTACTCCAGGACGAGCACGCGGTCGGCGGTCTCGACGGTTGACAGCCGGTGCGCGATCACGATCGCGGTCCGGTCGGCCAGGATCGTCTTCAGCGCCCGCTGGATCAGCCGTTCGCTGGGGATGTCCAGGCTCGACGTCGCCTCGTCCAGGATCAGC
Source organism: Kribbella sp. NPDC003557 (assembly GCF_040610805.1). Classification (NCBI taxonomy): domain Bacteria; kingdom Bacillati; phylum Actinomycetota; class Actinomycetes; order Propionibacteriales; family Kribbellaceae; genus Kribbella; species Kribbella sp. NPDC003557. The sequence continues at coordinate 169,532 of NZ_JBEXMY010000009.1, read as the reverse complement.
ACGGCCGGGTTGGCCAGGAACGCCCGCGCGAACGCGACCAGCTGCCGCTGGCCCGCCGACAACCGCGAGCCACGCTTCTCGACCGCGGTCTCGTAGCCGTTCGGCAGCGCCATGATGAAGTCGTGCGCGCCGATCACCTTGGCGGCCTCGACGACCTCGTCCATCGTCGCGTCCGGCTTGCCGAACCGGATGTTGTCCGCGACCGAGCCGGTGAAGAGGAAGTTCTCCTGCGTCACCATCACGACCCGCTCGCGCAGGTCGTCCTCGGACAGGTCCCGCAGGTCGACACCGTCGAGCAGCACGTGCCCGCCCGTCGGGTCGTAGAACCTCGCCACCAGCTTGGCAATCGTGGTCTTGCCGGCTCCCGTTGTGCCGACCAGGGCCAGCGTCTGACCGGCCGGGACGTCCAGCTGCAGGCCGGGCAGCACCGGTACGCCGTCGACGTACTCGAAGCGCACGTTCCGCAGCTCGAGGTGTCCCCGCGCCGGGCCGGGCTTGGCCGGCTTGATCGGCTCCGGCACGTCCGGGGTCTCGTTCAGCACGCCGGACAGCTTCTCCAGCGCCGCCGAGGCGGACAGGAAGGTGTTGTAGAACTGCGAGATGTCCTGCAGCGGCTCGAAGAACTGCCGCAGGTACAGCAGGAACGCGGTCAGCACGCCGACCGTCACGTGCCCGTGGTACGCCTGGTACCCGCCGTACGCCAGGATCGCGACGATGGTGATGTTGCCGACGCCCTTGATCGACGGCATGAAGATCGCGTTCAGCCGGAACGACTCCAGGTTCGCCTTCCGGTAGCGGTCGTTGACGCCATGGAAGATCTCCTCGTTGCGCGGCTCGCGGCGGAACGCCTGCACCGCGCGGATCCCGGTCATCGACTCGACGAAGTGCACGATGACCAGCACGACCGCCTCCCGGGTCTGCCGGTAGACGACCGCGGACCGCTTCCGGAACCACGCCGTGAGGATCAGCAGCGCCGGGAACGACAGCAGCGCGAGCAGACCGAGCTTGAGGTCCAGCGTGAGCAGGATGATCGCCGTACCCACCAGCGTCAGCGCGGCGGTGACCAGACCGTCGAACCCGTTCGCCAGCATCTCGTCGATGACCTGGACGTCGGACGTCAGCCGGGAGATCACCCGGCCCGAGGTGAATTTGTCGTGGAACGCCGGACTGAGCCGCTGGAAGTGGTCGAACACCCGGCGCCGCAGGCCGAGCAGGATGGTCTGGCCGAGCCGGCCGGAGCGCATCAGGAACAGCTGCCGCGCCCAGGCCTGCAACAGGGCCGACGCGAGCACGGCGATCACGATCGTGATCAGCTCCCGCGAGCCCTGACCGGCGAGGATCGGCGGGATGCCGTTGTCGATGCCCAGGTGGACCAGGTACGGCACGGCGAGCCGGGCGCCGTTCTCGACGATCACGATCACCACCAGCAGCCAGATCAGCTTCTGGTACGGCCGGAGCAGCTCGCCGAGCAGCTTCCGGGAGTCCTCCTTCAGCCGGATGCTCGTGGCCCGGGAGATCTCCCGGTCGGGGTCCTCCTCGAACTGACCCCGCCAGCTCTGTTCCTCCGGCTGGTCGTCTTTCACATCCTCGGGAGGAGGTGTCTGCTGGGTCGTCGTCATGCGTGCACCTCCTCTTCCTCCGCGGCCAGGAGGTGCCGGTACTCGGGCACCGTGGCCAGTAGCTCCTGATGTGTTCCTACGTGGGTGACTGTGCCGTTCTGCAGCAGCGCGACCTTGTCGGCCAGCATCACCGTCGACGCGCGGTGCGCGACCACGATGCCGGTGGTGTCGGAGAGCACGTTCTGCAGCGCTTCCTCGACCAGGGCCTCGGTGTGGACGTCAAGGGCGGACAGGGTGTCGTCCAGCACCAGTACTGCGGGCTTGGCGAGCACTGCCCGTGCCAGCGCGAGCCGCTGGCGCTGACCACCCGACAGCGACATGCCCTGCTCGCCGACGCGCGTTTCGAGGCCCCACGGGAGGTCGTTGGCGAACTGCGCCTGGGCGACCTCCAGCGCCTGCTGGACCTCGTCGTCGGTGGCGTCCGGACGGCCGAGCGTCAGGTTCTCCCGGACGCTCATGGAGAACAGCGTCGGGTCGTCGAACGCGGACGCGACCGCGGTCCGCAGCGACACCAGGGACAGGTCCCGGATGTCGTGCCCGTCGATGGTGATCCGCCCGGCGGTCACGTCGTACAGCCGGGGGACCAGTGCGGTCAGGGTGGTCTTGCCGGACCCGGTGGCGCCGACCAGTGCGAGCGTCGTACCAGGGGTCAGGTCCAGGTTGATGTCGTGCAGCACCTCGGTGGAGTCGTCGGAGAACCGGAACCCGACGTGCTCGAAGCGCAGGTGACCGCGCGGGTTCGTGAGCTCCTCGCTGCCGGACTTGATCACCGAGTGGGTGTCCAGGATCTCGCTGATCCGGTCCGCCGCGGTCATCGCCTCCTGGGCCATCGCCAGGATCGCGCCGAGCGAGGTGACCGGCCAGACCAGCGACAGCATCAGCGTGATGAACGCGACCAGGGTGCCGAGCGTGATCGCCTCGCGGCCGACGGCCAGCGCGCCGAGCAGCAGCACGATCACCAGGGTCAGGTTCGGGATGACGCCGAGGAAGCTCCAGAACCGGGACGCGAGCCGGACCTTCTCGACCTCGGTGTGGTACAGCGTGGTGGCCTCGTCGTCGAACTGCGCCTGGACGTGCGGCCGGCGGCCGAAGGCCTTGATCACCCGGAAGCCGAGCGCCGACTCCTCGATCCGGGTGGCCAGGTCACCCTGCTGGTCCTGCACCTTGCGGGAGATCCGCAGGTACTTCTTCTCGAACTTCAGCGAGACCATGACGATCGGTACGGCGGCCACCAGGACGACGAGACCGAGCGGCCAGTAGAGCTGGAGCAGCAGGATCGTGACCACGGCCAGCTGCAGGATGTTCATCACCAGGAACAGCAGGCCGAAGCCCATGAACCGGCGGATGGTGGACAGGTCGGTGGTGACGCGGGACAGCAGCTGGCCACTCTGCCAGCGGGTGTGGAACTCCATCGGCAGCGACTGCAGCCGGACGTACAGGTCGTGCCGGAGCGTGGCCTCCAGGTCGCTGACGGTCCGGGATTGCGCCCAGCGGCGCATCCAGACCAGGATGACCTCGGAGATGCTGAGCCCGAGGGCCAGCAGGGCCAGCGGAACCAGCATGCTCAGCTCGCGCCGGGTGACCGGGCCGTCGATGATGGCCCTGGTGACCAGCGGGACGGTGAGGCTGACGGCGACGCCGAGCATCGCGGTGGTGAACATCACCGAGAGGCGCCAGCGGTGTGGCTTCAGATAGGGACGCAGCCGCCACAGATTGCGGCTACGTTCGGGGGCACGGGTGGTAGGGGCAGCGATCGACGGCGCTTGGACAGCGTGCTCGGGGTGCATCTGGACGGGCGCACTTCCCATCTACTTCGTCAAAGGGGTTTCGGCGACCTGAAAACGGCGCACTTTCCAGTATCGCTCAGTGGGTAAGCGCTTGTCCTGCCAATTCCATTCCCCGGCGATGAATTACCGCTTGTCGCAATAGGCCGTCCGGGTGCCAGGCGGAGGGGCGTTCCGGACCTATCACGTTCCATGATCAGTGCCTGGCGATCGATCGCTGACCTGATGCCTCTTCGGGCAGCTCCCGGAGCTCGCGGAGCGGGGAGCAGAGGGCGATCAGGAGTCCGGCGAGCATGCCGCCGGTGGCGAGCAGCAGGGTCGGACGGATCTGGATCGCGGTGGCCAGCACCCCTGACACGGCTGCGCCGACGGTCTGTCCACCGATGACCAGGGTCCGCCACGAGGCGGTCACCTGGCCCAGCAGGTGCGGCGGGGCCGTGGACTGCCGCAGGGTCCGTTGCGGGACGGCGAACAGCGACATTCCGAGCCCGGCGAGTACTTGTCCGAGCAGGATCAGCGATGTCGTTCCGGTGAACAACGCGACGCCGTTCAGGGATGCCAGGAACACGCCGCTCAGATAGGACCGGCCGAGTCCCACACGCCGGGACCAGCCAGGGGCAACGAACGTGCCTGCCACCGCGGCTGCTCCGAACGTCGTGAGCGAGAGTCCGACGAAGGCCGGTGACTTGTGCAGCTCCCGGATCAGGAACAGCACGATGAGCGGTCCCTGCATCGCGCCGGCCATGGCCGCAACAGCCGCGGAGAGGACGAGCGGCCGGAGCATCCTGTCGCCGAACAGCACGCGCAGGCCGGCCGAGAGACGTGCCTGGGACCGCTCCGGTGCGGCGCCACGCGCGGGCTCACGGATCAGGTACGCGGTCACGGTGGACACGACGTACGACGCCGCGTCGATGACGATCGCGAACGGGGCCGTGAGCACCTGAACGAGGAAACCTGCCGCGGAGGGACCGAGCGTCGAGGCGAGGTTGACGTTGAGCAGCGCGGCGCTGTTCGCTCGCATCAGCTCGTCCCGCGGCACCAGCCACGGGATCATCGTCTGCGACGCGGTGTCGGACAGCAGAGTCAGCACTCCGGTGAGTACGGCGACGGCGTACAGCTGCTCGATGTGCAGCCACTCCAGTGCCGCCGCGGCCGGCACTGAACCGAGCAGGACCAGGCGTCCGACGTCTGTCCAGATCAGCACGCGACGCAGCGACCACCTGTCGACCCAGACGCCCGCCAGCAGCCCGAACACCAGGTGCGGTGCGATGGTCAACGCCGACAGCGCACCCATCTGCACGGCTGACGCCTGCAGGCTGACCACGGCCACCAACGGCAGCGCCACAGTGGTGACCGCACTGCCCGACGCCGACACCAGCTGCCCGATCCACAGCTTCCGGAACTCGCCTCTCACGACCCATGCCATGCCGGTGAACCTGTCACTCAGCAGAGTCGTTCGACTACGCCTGTTCGCCGTGAGCAGAGGCAGTTCACTCCACGCGAAACACCGGCCCCCTTGCGGTGAACGGAAGCGACGCGCCGCGCGGGATGAGCCACGCGTGCTCCCGCCGTACCCGGACGACGTCGCACTCGCCGTCGGTGATGAGCAGGATCGGCCCGTGGGCGGGAAAGTCGGCGGCGCGCTCCAGGAGGTCGACCCCGGGCTGCAGCACGGTCCCGCCGCGGCCATGGACCTTCACCCGGCCGGCGATGTCGTCCACCGGCACGTAGCCGGCGTCGTACGCCGCGGCGTCGCAGTACACGACCCGTGCGGCCGGTACGTCGCGGGCGCGTGAGTACGACGCGATCGCTCCGAGCGCCTTGCCGAGCAGTTCGCGGTCCATCGAGCCCGACGTGTCCAGCACGACGCCGTACGTCGGGAGCCGCTCGAGCTCGACGGGGCGGACCCAGCCGGGGCGCGGGATGTCCGGCGTACCGGACTGGCGCCGGGAGGCACGGGCGTACGTGCGGGTCTTCTCGACCGCCGGGACGTGCTCCTCGAACCAGCGGGCCAGCTGCGCGTCCCAGGCGAGCGGCGGGTGGTCCAGTGCGCGGATCTCCTCTACGAGCCCGGCAGGCAGCGTGCCCCGGGCGTTGTCGTGGTACGCCAGCCCGGTGCTCAGCGCGCGCCGGTAGATGTCGTCGAGCCCGGCCCCGCGGGCGGCCTCGCCGGAGTGCGGGAGCGGATGGCCGAGGACATCGCCCAGGCCGACCCCACGCAGCGTCGCCAGCTTGCGGTAGCGGCGCAGGTCTTTGGCGACACGGTCGTAGACCTCCTCGGCGGACATGCCTTTGAGCGCAGGGTCGTGAAGCGCCCCGTCGGGCATCGTGCCGACCCCCATCTCCAGCAGCCAGCCGTTGATCACCAGGTCGGCCGCCACGTTCCACAGATACGGGTCGCGGCCGCCGACACGCTCACCGTGCCGCAGGGCGGCGTGCAGCATCTCGTGCGCCATGACGAACCGCCACTCGCTCAGCGTGAGGTTGGTGAGCGGGTTGATGTAGATCTCGCCGACGGACGCGTTGACCGCCGCGGTGTGGATGTCCCACCCGCGAGCGAGCTCCGCCTCGGCGACGATCTTCATGCTCGACGCGATCGCGCCGAGCAGCGGGTACGACGACACGAACCAGCCGAGCGCCAGGTCCCACTTGTCCCGGCCGTCGCGGCCAGAGCTCAGCGTGGAGCGTGCGCCGCCGGCCACGTCGACAGCTGCTGCGGCGGCAGCCGAGAGCCCGGCGGCGAACAGTTCGCTCCAGTTCGGCGGCTTACCCCAGCCGTTCCAGCGGGCGGTCCGGACGTCCGGTGCGTGACCGGCGACGCCCAGGCGCTCGTAGTCCGCCGGCACGCCGGAGCGTCGCCACTGTCGCGCCAGCGCGTCCTCGTCCAGTCCTGGGAACGAGACCGGCATGTCGACGACCGGCGTCCCGAGTTTGAGCGACTGGAGGTACCGGTTGACGGCCACGTCGTACGAGGCGCTCATGGCCTGATCAGGGGCCGGCAGGTCCCGCTCGGCGTGGCCCAGGCCCAGGTGGATCAGGAGATGCGCGAAGACCCAGGACCATTCCTCCGGCGTCGCCCGGCGCGTCCGGTGCGTCCTGATCTGACCGTTCGAGTCGATGGTCGCCCAGCCGTCGGCCGGGCAGCTGTCGTCGCGGAGCGGACTGTGCGCCCAGTCCGCCAGCGGTGCGAACAGCGGGTGCCGGGCGATGGCACCCCAGCCCGCCTGGATCGCTTCCCACGCCGGGTCTCGCTGCGCCTTACGCTTAGGCACGTGCGGCCACCAGCCGCGGCAGGTCGCGACTGACCTCGACCAGGAACCACGTCGGCAGCACCGGGCGGCCGTCGTCGTCGGCCGCGATCACCAGCTGCGCCACCTCCAGCGAGATCTCCGCCAGCTCGACCAGCAGCGCCTTGCCGCGGTGTGCGAGCTGACGTGCGGCAGGGCTCGCGGAAGCCTTGTCGGCGGCCAGCTCCTTGACCAGCCGGGCCCGGAACGTCTCGGCCAGGAAGTACAGCAGGTCCCGGTCCTCCGGCGCGGACGGCCAGCCGGTCTCGCCCTTCAGGACGGCGTCCAGCCCGTAGGCGTGCCGCACCGTCTTCACATAGGCGCGGAACGCCGACGCGTGCGTCGCGGACAGGGTGCCGAAGGCCAGGACCCGCAGCGTCTCGTCGGACACGTCGTCGCCGTACGACAGCAGGGCGTCCGACAGCATGTGCCAGCTGCGCGGGGTCGAGAACGGCTCCTCGGTCTTCGGCGGCGCGGTCCACAGGTGGTCGGGACGGTTCCGCAGGTACTCGAGGACCCACGGGTGGATCCCCGCCGTCCCCGCCCACCGCAGCCAGTCGGTCGCGGAGGCGCGCAGGTGGATGTGCACGAGCCGGTTGACCAGCGCGCTGGCCATCGGACGGGCCAGGGCGTTGTCGGTGGCCCGGTTGCCGGCGCCGATCACGACGGAGCCCTCGGGCAGCTCGTACTCACCGATGCGGCGGTCCAGGATCAGCGAGTAGAACGCCTTCTGCACCTCCGCGGAGGACGCGTTCAGCTCGTCGAGGAACAGGCAGTACGGCTCGTCGCGGGCGATCGCCACGGGCGGCGCGAACCGGCTGCGGCCGTCCACGATCTGCGGGACCCCGATCAGGTCCTCCGGCGCCAGCTGGGTGCCCAGGAGCGTGACGCATTCCAGACCGAGCGATTCCGCGAACGCTCGCACCAGACTGCTCTTCCCGATCCCCGGTGCGCCCCAGAGGAAGACCGGGCGTACCACTGCCACGTGCAGCAGTACTTCGGGCAGCTCGGCCGCCGATACCGTGATTCCTGGCTGCATCAGTCCCTTTCGTCGTTGGTCAGCCCTTCAGGATCCTCCTGCGGTCACGGTGTGTCACCCGCTTTTCCGGCCCGCTTCCGTTACCGGCGGTTACTGGCTAGGGTGCGGCGCGTTGACCGAGGAGTACTGGGGGGTCTGTGGTGCCGAGCTTTCGTGTGAAGGCGGCTGTTGTCTGTGCCGTCGTGCTGCTGCCGTTGACGGCGTCGTCGCAGGTGATGGCCGCTGACCCGCCGCAGCATCTGGGGGAGGGCGTGCTCGTCCCGGGGAAGACCGCGGTCGACGTCGGGATGTCCGGCGCGCGCGTGGTCGTTTCGAACCCGGTGTACGAGACGAGCAACAACGGGACCACCTGGACTGCCACCGGAGGCTCGAGCGCGGGCAAGCCGCTGCAGGTCGAAGGGCCGACGCTGCTGACCTTCGACAGCGGTACGGCGAAGGTGGGCGGCCTCACGTTCCCGGCCGCGGACGAGGTGGTGCTGGGGAAGGGCGGCAAGCTCGTCTCGCACCGGGCGACCGCGGCGGCGACCGCAGAGGTGTACGACGTCGCGACGAAAGCCAAGGTGGCCGACTTCGCCCCGCCGTTCGCCATGTCGGGCGACACGGTCTGGAAGGTGACCGAGCCGGGCCATCTGGACGGCAAGAACCTGACCACCGGCGTGGTGAAGACCGTGCTCGTCGCCGGCGCGTGCACAGTCGGCCAGGACGACGTCAACGGCCGCTGGGCGCTGCTGAGCGGCTGCAACCAGGTCGTGGACGTCGGCGGACCGCAGCCGCCGCGCAACCTGTCCGTGGCCGCTGACTCGCAGTTGGGCAACGGCTTCGCCGTGCAGGCGTCCGGCTCCGACCTGCTGGTCACCGACCTCAACGACCCGGCGCTGGGGCAGCGGCGGTACGGGCCGATCCGCACCGCGACCCCCAGCTTCCGCGCTGACGGATCCGGTCTGGCGAAGATCGTGTACGCCGACGCGTCGAGCAACCCGCGGGTGATCACCCTCAGCTGGCTGACCGCGGACCCGCAGCAGCGTCCCGACACCGTGGCGCCCGTACTGACCACCGCGTCGGCCGGCGACCGCATCCGCGACAACACCAGCCTGTCGTTCGAGTGGGCGTACGACGACCCGCAGGACCCGAACTCACCAGCCACGGGCGTGAACAGCTACGACCTGCAGTACCAGCAGCGCCCGAGCCGTACGTCGCCGTACGGCGCCTGGATCCAGCCTGCCGCCTGGCAGGGGCTGAAGACGACCGGGGCGAGTCTCACCGCGCCGATCGGCACCGATACGTGCTGGCAGGTGCGTGCGCGGGACTACGCCGGCAACCTGAGCGCGTGGAGTGCGTCGTACTGCAGCGAGGTGGACGGGACGGCGCCGTCCCTGGTCACGTGGCGGATCGGCGATCGCGTCCAGCTCAGCGGGTCCGCGACGGTGCGCTGGGCGTACAAGGACGACACCGACATCGCGTCGTACGACGTGGTCTACAAGGTCGCCGCGCCGGGTGTCGCGTTCGGGAAGTGGATCTACCCGGCGGTGTGGCAGAACACCCGCATCACGTCGATCACCTGGGCGCCGCGGCTGGGCTGGGACGAGTGTTTCATGGTCCGCGCCCGCGACTACCTGGGCAATCTCTCCGCCTGGTCCGCGCCGATCTGTTCGGTAGCGCCCGAGGACGACCGTGCGCTGACGTCTGCCGGAACCGTCACCCGCTCCACGAGCACTCTGGCGTTCCAGGGCACCACGACCGTGCTGAAGGCCAACGGCGCCTACCTGACCAAGGCCAACGAGGCGGGCCTGCGCATCGCGCTGGTAGCACTCCACGGCCCCGGCCAGGGCCGCGTGGACGTCTACCACGCCAACATCAAGATCGGCACCGTTTCGTTGGCAGCCACAACGACCAGCCGCGTCGTCACCTACCTGCCCACCACACCGTTCCGCACCGGCGCGCTGAAGATCGTCTCGACCTCGACAGCCCCTGCCACCGTTGACGGAATCGCCTTCCTCCGGGCGCCCTGAGACTCTCAATCGTTTGAATTCACAGGGATCTGAGCGGGGCGTGACAATTTCGGCACGTTCTGGTCCGATTCGCGGTTTCGCGTCCGGGGCCCTGGGGTAGGTCTTCGCGGAGACAAACGGAGGACTGGAAAAGAAGACTCGGGGACTGGAACTGGGAGGGCACCCTTGTCAACGCAGTATCCGTCGGCGCGACCTACCGACGACCGGCAGTCAATCGCGCCCGCAGACGGGCCGACCGCATCGTTCGAGGAGCTGCCTTCTCGAGCCGGATAGCGAAGCCCGATGGATGCCAACGCCCTCCAGGACAGCTGGGACCGGGTGACGCGACACGGTGAACAGGTGCCGTTGTACTTCTACTCACACCTGTTCGTCTCCTACCCCGAAGTACGCGCGATGTTCCCGCTGTCGATGTCGAGCCAGCGGGACAAGTTCGTCAGCGCACTCGGCCGGATCGTCAGCCACGCGAACCAGATCGACCAGGACGCGGCCTTCCTGCAGCACCTCGGCCGTGACCACCGCAAGTACGCCGTCGTCGCGGAGCACTACAACGCGGTCGGCGCCTCGCTCTGCGCGACCCTGAAACACTTCCTCGGCCCCGAGTGGGACGAGGACCTCGCCATGCACTGGACGGCGGCGTACCAGGTGATCGCACGGATCATGGTCGAGGCCGCGGAGACGTCGTCGGAGACCAGCCCGGACTGGTGGGACGCCGACGTGCTCTCGGTCGAGCGGCGCACCATGGACCTCACGCTGCTCACCGTCAAGCCGCGGCGCGCGTACTACTACCGCCCCGGCCAGTCGGTGTCGATGGAGATCCCGCAACGTCCCCGGATGTGGCGGTACTTCAGCCCGGCGAACGCGCCGCGCGCCGACGGCTCGATCGACCTGCACGTCCAGCAGATCGACGGCGGCCAGGTGAGCCCGACCGTGGTCCGGTCACTCAAGGCCGGCGACGCCGTGAAGCTGGGCGCGCCGGTGGGCGAGCGGCTCACCCGGCACGACGACGACGTCCGGGACCTGCTGATGGTCGCCGGCGGCACCGGCCTCGCCCCGCTGCTCGCCGTACTGGAGCAGATCGACAACGAGTGGAACCGCACGCGCTTCGCCCCGCGGGTCCAGCTGCTGCACGGCGTCCGGATGCCCTGGCACCTGTACGAGCGGCCGCGGCTGCGTGAGCTGGCCCAGACCCGGCCGTGGTTCGACTACACGGAGGTGGTGTCCGACGACGCGTCCTACCCCGGGACGCGCGGCAAGGCCGGGACGATCGCGGCGCAGCAGGACCTGCACGGACGGACGGCGATGGTGTGCGGCGGCCCGCAGATGGTCGCGCACACGCTGGAGCGGCTCGCCGCGGCCGGCGTCGACACCGAGCACATCAAGTACGAGCACTTCTACTACGCGGCCGTGGACGAGCACACCGCCGGCCCAGCGTTGACCAGGTCAGGAGACAACAAGTGACGAACGGAAAGCACCGCCACGGCTCTCCGCACTACCACACACCCGAAGCGATCCGGGGCGAGACGTTCCAGCGCCGGTTACGGGGTCTTGACGCCGACCAGGTGTACGAGTACCTCGACGTGGTGGCCGAGCAGGTCCACGCCACGGCCAGGGACCTCAGCGAGAGCCGGGCCGAGAACCAGCGTCTCCAGTCAGAGCTGCAGCGCGCCCGGGCGGAGCTCCAGCGCGCGCAGACGCAGGTGGACGAGTACGAGCAGGCCGGCGACCGCGTGAACGAGCAGATCGTCCAGCTGTTCAGCCAGGCGCAGCTGGTGGCCGAGGAGATGGTCCAGGACGTCAGCCGCGACGCCCGCGAGCGGATCGGGCAGGCCCGCGCTCATGAGCGCCGGATCGTCGAGGAAGCCATGGACTCGGCCGGGCAGCAGGTCCGCTCGTACGCCCAGACGGCGCAGGTGCGGATGCAGTCGATCGTGGACTCGTTCGCCACCGAGGTCGACCGGATCGGGAACGGCACCGTGCCCGGCGAACCGGCGTCGCGCCAGAAGGACGCCTGGTTCGACGACATGAGCGACTGGCAGGTCCGCCTGCGGAACGGGAGCGGCCCCGCGTCTCCGAGCTCGGACTGACCGGTGCGAGCTCCTCTGAGACCCGCTCCCGCAGAGGACGACAGGTTGGGCCCCCCGGCCCATCAAGCGCCGCCGCCCCTTCGCCGCCTCCCGGCACGCCCCTTGGCACGCCCGCTGGCGGCTGTCGGGCTGGCCGTGGCAGCCGGCGTCATCGGCGCGCTCGGCCTCGGCGGCGACCTGCCGACGGCTGTGGCGATCGCACTCGGCGTGGCCATCCTCGTCCTGGCGGTCGGAATCTGCGTCGCCTACGCCGTCGATGTGCGTCCCCGCACGCAGCGCCCCCGAGCCGGCGAATCCCGAGCCCAAGCCGGCGACTCTCGGCCCCAAGCGGGCGAATCCCGGCTCGCACCTCGCCGCCGGGGCAGATCCCGCCTGCCGGGCGGCGCTCCGCGGCTCGAGGGCGGCGCCGAGCCGTCGGGTGGTGACCCGCGTACCGGCTGTCCGGTCTCGTCCGGGGCGTCCTCCGGGCCGCCCGTGCCGGAGCCCGCGCCTGACATCGCCGATGTCGAGCAGGTGCGTGCCGCGGCGACGGAGTTCCTCGAGCTCTTCTACGGCGAGAACCCGAGCGCCGGGCGGCTCGAGCCACGGCTGGCGGCGGTGATGCAGGAGATCGACCTGACCGGCACGTACTGGCACACCGCCGACGAGCTGACCTTCGGCGCCCGCGTCGCCTGGCGCAACAACAAGCGGTGCATCGGCAGGCTGTACTGGCGGAGCCTGCAGGTGCGCGACCTGAGAACGGTGTCCGACGCCGGTAGCGTCGCCGCGCACTGCTTCGAGCATCTGCGGAGCGCGCACAACGGCGGCAAGATCCGGCCGACGATCAGCGTGTTCGCTCCTGAGACGCCGAACCGTCCCGCACCCCGGATCTGGAACGAGCAGCTCATCCGGTACGCCGGGTACGAGCAACCGAACGGGCGATCGCTCGGCGATCCCCGGTACCGCGCGTTCACCACCAAGCTGATCCAGCGCGGGTGGCGGCCGCCCGACCGGCCCGGCGCGTTCGACGTACTCCCGCTCGTCGTGGAGACCGCCGACGAGGGGCCGCGGATGTTCCAGCTGCCCGGCGACGCGGTGCAGGAGGTGCCGCTGGAGCATCCCGAGCTGACCTGGTTCGCCGGGCTCGGGCTGCGGTGGCACGCCGTACCGGTGATCAGCAACAACCGGCTCGACATCGGCGGCGTCTCGTATCCGGCGGCGCCGTTCAACGGCTGGTACATGGGCGCGGAGATCGGCGCCCGCAACCTCGGCGACACCGACCGCTACGACCTGGTTCCCGAGGTGGCGGACCGGATGGGCCTGGACACCTCACACGAGGCGACCCTGTGGCGCGACCAGGCGCTGGTCGAGATCAACCGCGCGGTCCTGCACTCCTTCAACCTCAACGGCGTCACCGTCACCGACCACCACACCGAGTCCCGCCGCTTCCTCATCCACCTGGAAAAAGAGGAACGCGCCGGCCGCGACTGCCCCGCCGACTGGAGCTGGATCGTCCCGCCCCTGTCCGGCTCCCTGACCCCGGTCTTCCACCGCTACTACACGACCAAAACCCAGGTCCCCAACTTCTTCACCGACCCCGAAGCCACCTGCCGCTCCCTCCACGGCGGCCCACCCGCCTTCCCCTGACATGCTGGGAGACGTGGACCGGGTAGTGGTCATGGGCTGCGCCGGCAGCGGCAAGTCGACCCTCGCGAGAGAGTTGGCCGCGCGTACGGCGTTGCCCCTGACCGAGCGGGACGCACTGGGCGCGATGGGATCGCGTGAGTACCTCGAAGCCTTGACCGAGTTGGCCGCCCGGCCCCGATGGATCCTCGACGGGGCGCCGTACTACGCCGACGAGCTCATCTACCGGGTCGCGGACACGGTCGTCTTCCTCGACTACCCGAAGCCTCTGGTCGTGTGGCGAGCATTGCGCCGGACCGTCAGGATCGAGCTGACCCGCCGACCAGCCGGAGCGCACAAGCCCGGAGGATCAGCCATCTGGCGTGATCCTCGGCATCCGCTGCGCTGGGCCTGGACATCCCACCAAGTCCGCCGCCAGGAAGGCCGCACCCTCCTCACCCGCCCCGACCTGCCGAACCTCAAGTTCCTCCACCTCACCCGGCCGGCGCAGGCGACGCGCTGGCTACACCGCCTGCACCGGTAGCGGCGCGCCCAACCACCTTCCTGGGCGATCCACCCGTAGAGAAGCTCAGGGCTCTTGAGTCATCTCATCCTTCGCCTGGTCGTTCAGTTCATCGACCATGCCGGTGTACTCGACCCAGTCGGGGTGCTGGGCGTAGAAGTCGTCCAACTCTTCAGCCGGCACCCGCTGGATCAGCTCACCCGTGTCGTGGTCCAGCGCGACCCACCGGTTGGGAGGCCCGTCCGTCGAGTCGTCGTCCTCGGCGATGAACATGTCGAACACATACACGCCCGTACGCCGGTGCTCCGCCAGCCGCTGCTCCACCAACTCCCGCAGGCGCGCCTCATGCCGCTCGAACCACCGGCGGTCCTCAGCACTCCACTCGATCGTCATACCGGACGGACTTCGGCCAGGCGTTTGACGGAGTAGTCGTCGTCCCAGCAGACGGCGGCTTCCCAGGCGGCGGAGGCTTGGGCGGCGACGTCGTACGCGTGGTCGTCGAGGCCGGCGGCGTTGCCGGGGAGCACGAGGTCGAGGTCGGGGACGTCGACGTGCGACTCGTCCCAGTCGATCAGCCCGACCTGGTCCGCCGTCATACGGATGTTGCCGGGGTTGGGATCGCCGTGCACAACGCAGGTCTCACGCCCAACAAGCCGCGCCCACGCCGCCCGGCACCGAACAACACCCTCAGCCGGCATCGCCCGAAGGTCGACCTTCGTCCCCGTCTCCGCGTGCAGCAGATCCACCGACCCCCGCCACCCCGGCCGCTGCGGCCACCCCCGCGTCAACCGATGCAATTCACGAAGCGTCTCAGCCACCCGACGCCAGTCGTCCGGCGTCTCAGGAGGTCCACCCTCCAGATAGGTCATCACCACAAGCCCATCCGCGAACAACCGACCGTCCTCAGTAGGAATCGGCACCGGCACACTCAACCCCTGACAGTCGAGGTACCGGAGCAGCCCAGTCTCCCAAGCAAGATCCCCATCACTCCGCGACCCCAACCGCCCAACAGCCGGCCGCCCCCCAACCCGCAACCGCCACACATCATTGGCCACACCCCCGGACAACGGCCCGAGCCGAACCACATCCTCGCCCCACTCCCGGAGCACGTCCCACCCCATCCACCAAACCCTACGGCCCAACGGATCCACCCAAGCCAACACAGGCAGCGACCAACCAGCCCAACCCAGCAGGACACGGCGACCAGCCAACCCAGCCAGCATTGGCGGCGACCGGTCGACCCAACCCAGCACTGGCGGCGACGGCCGACCCAACCCAGCACTGGCGGCGACCGGCCGACCCGACCCACGCCATGGGGGTGCGGGTGGCGGAGCCCCCGCCCGCGCCGAGCGAAGCGAAGGCGCACAAAAGAAGAGGGCGAGACAGGCCGACGCTTTCCGTCGGCATGCCTCGCCGCTCGCCCGAGCGGGTGACGAGAATCGAACTCGCGTAGCCAGTTTGGAAGACTGGGGCTCTACCATTGAGCTACACCCGCGGTGCTCGGACATGATTCCATACGGAGGCCTGGAGACTCAAAACGGGTTTTCGAGGGCCCCGGTGGCGCGAGCACTGGTTTCGGGCGGCTAGACTCGTGCGGTCACTGCGGGGCGTAGCGTAGTGGCTAGCGCGCCTGCTTTGGGAGCAGGAGACCGCAGGTTCGAGTCCTGTCGCCCCGACAAACCCCGTGCAGTACCGGCTGTGGCGTCGGCTGTCCGGCGTCGCAACATGTCACCGAATCAAGGAGAACCGCCACCGTGAAGAGCACCGTCGAGTCCTTGAGCCCGACCAAGGTCAAGCTCATCGTCGAGGTGCCGTTCGAGGAGCTCAAGCCGAGCCTCGACGCGGCGTACAAGAGCATCGGCCAGCAGATCGTCGTGCCGGGCTTCCGCAAGGGCAAGATCCCGCCGCAGGTCATCGACCAGCGCGTCGGCCGCGGTCCGGTGCTGGAGGAGGCGATCAACGACGCGCTCCCGAAGCTGTACTCGCAGGCGGTCAGTGACAACCAGGTCAAGGCGATCGGCCGGCCCGAGGTCGACGTGACCGAGTTCAACGACAAGGAGAGCCTGCAGTTCTCCGCCGAGGTCGAGGTCCGCCCGGAGATCACGCTGCCCGACCTGGAGGGCCTGGAGGCCGAGGTCGAGGACATCGCGGTGTCCGACGACGAGGTGACCGAGCAGATCGAGGGCCTGCGCCAGCGGTTCGGCTCGCTGAACCCGGTCGAGCGGGCCACCGCGGACAAGGACTTCATCACGATCGACCTGTCCGCCAGCAAGGACGGCGAGAAGGTCGAGGAGGCGCAGGCCACCGGCCTGTCGTACCAGGTCGGCTCCGGCCAGCTGCTGGACGGCCTGGACGAGGCCGTCATCGGCCTGAGCGCGGGCGAGAAGAAGACCTTCGTCACCCAGCTGGTCGGCGGCTCGCTGAAGGGCGAGGACGTCGACGTCGAGGTGACCGTGACCGCGGTCAAGGAGCAGGAGCTCCCGGAGTTCGACGACGAGTTCGCGCAGACCGCGTCGGAGTTCGACACCGCCGAGGAGCTGAAGGCCGACGTGCAGGGCCGGCTGGAGCGCGGCAAGCGGCTCGAGCAGGCCGGCGAGGCCCGCGACGCGGTCCTGGAGAAGATCCTGACGCTGGTCGACGTGCCGGTCCCCGAGGGCCTGCTGACCGACGAGCTGGCCGCCCGCAAGGAAAACCTGGAGCAGCAGCTCGGGTACTCCGGGATGACCATGGAGCAGTTCCTCGAGGGTGAGGAGCAGACCCAGGACGAGTTCGACGAGGACCTGAAGAAGCGCTCCGAGGACGCCATCAAGGCGCAGTTCGTGCTCGACCTGGTGGCCGAGCAGCAGGAGCTGAGCGTCAACGACCAGGAGCTGACCGAGCACATCGTGCGGCACGCGCAGCGTTCCGGCGTCAGCCCGGACCAGTTCGCGCAGCACGCGGTGGAGAACAACCTGGTCCCGAGCCTGGTGTCCGAGGTCGTCCGCGGCAAGGCGCTGGCCTACCTGGTGGAGAACGCCAAGGTCACCGACGCCTCCGGCAACACGGTCGAGCTGAAGACCCTGCAGCCCGACGGCACGTACGCCGACCCGGAGGCCGCCGAGGCCGAGGCCGAGGCGAGCGCCGAGGAGCCGGAGCCCGCGAAGGCCTGACCCGCCGGCAAGACGCGGCAAGCAACACCCCGCGAGCAACACAGAGCAAGCAAGACCCCGTACGGCCCGGACCCCAGGTGGGATCCGGGCCGTACGCATGTTCGCCGGACGATCGCGACACGATCGCAAGAAAGCTCGCCTACGGTGGCTGGTGAAACGCTTTCCAGGCGAGGGGGACCGGGGTGACCGCGCTACTGCAGGAGCCGGAGGTACGGCGGGAGCCGGAAGGGCCGGACCGCCCGGAGGTACCTGACGAAGCAGCGGTCGACGAACCCGGATCCGTCGTCCTGTGCGGCTGGTGAGCGGCGCCGGATTCGCTGACAGCAGACGAACCGCGGGCGAGCGGTGCGCCGTGAGCGAACACCTCCGGCCCAGCCTTAGGTCTGTCGCCGCCGACCAGTAATGTCGGGTTCGTGAACGAGACATTTGCAGCCAGCCCCACCGCCGCGGGCGGCAACGGATCCGGCGGACTCGACGACCACATCTACCAGCGCCTGCTGCAGAACCGGATCATCTTCCTGGGGTCCGAGGTTCGCGACGACAACGCGAACGCGATCTGCGCGCAGATGCTCCTCCTCAACGCCGAGGACCCCAACCAGGACATCTGGCTGTACATCAACTCGCCGGGTGGCTCGGTGGACTCCGGCATGGCGATCTACGACACCATGCAGTGGATCTCCAACGACGTCGCGACCGTCGGGATGGGTCTGGCCGCCTCGATGGGGCAGTTCCTGCTCTGCGCCGGCGCGAAGAACAAGCGCTTCGCCCTGCCGCACGCGCGGATCATGATGCACCAGCCCTCCGGCGGTATGGGTGGTACGGCGTCGGACATCAAGATCCAGGCCGAGCAGTCGCTGCACATCAAGGCGCAGCTGTTCCGGCTGATCGCCGAGCACACCGGCCAGCCGCTCGAGCAGGTCGAGAACGACGCCGACCGGGACCGCTGGTTCACCGCCGACCAGGCGAAGGAGTACGGCTTCATCGATCACGTCGTCGCCAGCGCCGCGCAGCTCAGCTCCGGCAGCCCGAACTCCTGATCTCCCACTCCGTCAGTTAAGGACGCACCAATGAACTACTTCATCCCGCAGTGGGAGGAGCGCACGTCGTACGGCATGCGCCGGATCGACCCGTACACGAAGCTGTTCGAGGACCGCATCATCTTCCTCGGGACGCCGATCACCGACGAGATCGCGAACGCCGTCATGGCGCAGCTGCTGTGCCTGCAGTCGATGGACTCCGACCGCGACATCAGCATCTACATCAACTCCCCGGGCGGCTCGTTCACGGCGCTGACCGCGATCTACGACACCGTCCGCTACATCAAGCCGGACGTCCAGACGGTCTGCCTCGGCCAGGCCGCGTCGGCCGCCGCGGTGCTGCTCGCCGCCGGTACGCCGGGCAAGCGGCTAGCGCTGCCGAACAGCCGGATCATCATCCACCAGCCGGCCACCGAGGGCACCTACGGCCAGTCGAGTGACATCGAGATCCAGGCGAACGAGATCCTCCGGCTGCGTTCGCTGCTGGAGAAGATGATCTCCGAGGCCAGCGGCAAGGACCCGGAGGAGGTCTCGCGCGACATCGAGCGGGACAAGTTCCTCACCGCCCAGCAGGCGATCGAGTACGGCCTGATCGACGACGTCCTGCAGACCCTCAAGACCCCGGTCCCGGCCGGCGTCTGAACAGGTTCAGTTCGGGCTCGGCCGGTCTGACCGGCTGTCAAGAGCCTGACGCGTTCGCCACCGGCGTAGTCACAACCCGGTGGCGAGCGCGGTTTTTCGGCCCCGGACGGGGTACCGTCGAAATCGGTCCGACTGCGCATAGAAGGGATCTGTCCCGGTGGCACGCATTGGTGACGGCGGCGACCTGCTCAAGTGCTCGTTCTGCGGGAAGAGTCAGAAGCAGGTCAAGAAGCTCATCGCCGGTCCCGGCGTCTACATCTGCGACGAATGCATCGATCTCTGCAACGAGATCATCGAGGAGGAGCTGAACGAGGGCTCCGAGGTCGGACTCACCGAGCTGCCCAAGCCGCGGGAGATCTACGACTTCCTCAACGCGTACGTCGTCGGTCAGGACGTGGCCAAGAAGGCACTCGCGGTGGCGGTCTACAACCACTACAAGCGGGTCCGCGACGGCCAGGGCGCGTCGAGCGCCGGCCGGCACGCGAAGGACGAGGCCGTCGAGCTGGCCAAGTCGAACATCCTGCTGATCGGCCCGACCGGCTGCGGCAAGACGTACCTCGCCCAGACGCTCGCCCGGATGCTGAACGTCCCGTTCGCGATCGCGGACGCGACCGCGCTCACCGAGGCCGGGTATGTCGGTGAGGACGTCGAGAACATCCTGCTGAAGCTGATCCAGGCGGCGGACTACGACGTCAAGAAGGCCGAGACCGGGATCATCTACATCGACGAGGTCGACAAGATCGCCCGCAAGAGCGAGAACCCGTCGATCACCCGGGACGTCTCCGGCGAGGGTGTCCAGCAGGCGCTGCTGAAGATCCTCGAGGGGACGACGGCGAGTGTGCCGCCGCAGGGCGGCCGCAAGCACCCGCACCAGGAGTTCATCCAGATCGACACGACCAACGTGCTGTTCATCGTCGGCGGCGCGTTCGCCGGCCTGGACCACATGGTCGAGCAGCGGGTCGGCAAGAAGACCCTCGGCTTCAACACCAGCCGCGAGCCGGAGAAGCCGAAGGAGCTCGGCGGGTATGCCGACGTCATGCCGGAGGACCTGCTCAAGTTCGGTCTGATCCCCGAGTTCATCGGCCGGCTCCCGGTGATCACCACGGTGTCCCCGCTGGACCGCGAGGCGCTGATCAAGATCCTGTCCGAGCCGAAGAACGCGCTCGTCAAGCAGTACCGGCGGCTCTTCGAGATCGACAACGTCGAGCTCGAGTTCAGCGACGACGCGGTCGAGGCGATCGCGGACCAGGCGCTGCTGCGCGGCACCGGCGCCCGGGGTCTGCGGGCGATCATGGAGGAAGTCCTCCTGAACGTGATGTACGAGGTGCCCAGCCGCGAGGACGTCGCGAAGGTCGTCGTCACCGGCGAGGTCGTCCTGGAGAACGTGAACCCCACGCTGATCCCGCGCGACCAGATCGAGCGCAGCAAGCGCGATCGCCGCGAGAAGAGCGCCTGACACACCGCTGCGTCTGACAGCACTCAGCAGCAGGAGGCCGGGTCCGCCGTACGGCGGGTTCCCGGCCTCCTTCTCGTGGTGGACGCGACCGGAGGACCGGCCCGCCTACGGTCGGTGACATGACGCCCAGAAGAATCCTTCGAAGACTGTCTGTCGCCGGCGCCGCCCTGGTGCTGCTGACGCCGATGACCACCGCGGTCGCCCAGGCCAAGCCCGTGGTACCGACGATCGCATGGGGCAGCTGCGGGACCGACCCGAAGCTGAAGCCGTTCCAGTGCGCGACCGTCGAGGTCCCGACGGACTACGACCGTCCGCACGACGCGACCACGACGATCGCGTTGACCCGGCTGCCGGCGAGCGACCCGGCCCACAAGATCGGCACGCTGTTCACGAACCCCGGCGGCCCGGGCGGTTCCGGCGTCGACCTGGTGCAGCAGGCCGGTCAGCTGATCTACACCCCGCAGGTGCGGGCGCAGTTCGACATCCTCGGCTTCGATCCGCGCGGCGTGAGCCGCTCCGATCCGGCGACCTGTTACCCGACCGCGGCCGAGGAGGAGCGGGCGCTCGCGAACGTGCCGGCGTTCCCGGTGACCGCGACGGAGGAACGCCGGTTCATCGTCGACATGGCCAAGGTGGCGATCAACTGCCGGACCACGTCGCCGGACCGGCTCGCGCACTACTCGACGGCGAACGTTGCCCGTGACATGGATCTGCTCCGGCAGGCGGTCGGCGACGAGAAGCTCTCGTACGTCGGCTACTCGTACGGCACGTATCTCGGCGCGACGTACGCCAAGCTCTTCCCGAACAAGGTCCGCGCGCTGGTCCTCGACGGCACGCTGAGCCCGGAGTGGTACTCCGGCTCGAACGGCGACCCGAACCCGGTCGGCGTCCGCCTGAAGCAGGGCGAGGGTGCGTACGACACGTACGAGCAGTTCCTCGCCGAGTGCAAGAAGGCCGCGGCGAACTGTGCGCTGAACCAGCTCGGCGACCCGACGACGGTCGTGGAGAGCACGCTGGAGCGGCTGAAGACCGACCCGATCGAACTCGGCCTGCCGGACGGCACCACGCTGACCGTGACGTACGCCGTCGCCGTCGCCGCGACGTTCTCCAACCTGTACGACCCGATCGGGTTCCCGGCGCTCGCGCAGATGTGGGCCCAGCTGGCCGGGCAGAACCGGACCAAGGCCGCGGCCACCGCCCCGCAGGCGCTGGTCGAGTGGAACCGGCGCAAGGAGGACTACAACTCGGTCGGTACAGTGCTGCAGCCGTGCGTCGAAGCGAGGCAGTCGCACCGTCCGCTGGCCTACCCGGCATACGCCGATGCCGCCGACCGCCGCGCCCCGCACTTCGGCCGGTTCCGCGCCTGGGTGGGGATCCAGTGCGAGTTCCTCGGCATCCGCGACACCGACGACTTCCGCGGCCCGTGGCAGAACACGGTGCAGTCGCCGGTCCTGGTCTTCGGCACCCGCCACGACCCGGCCACGCCGTACGAGGCGACGCGGCCGTACGCCGACCTGTACCCGGATGCCCGGATGGTGACGGTCGAGGGCTGGGGCCACACCACGATCGGCAAGAGCACGTGTGCCGACCGGATGATTACCGACTACCTGACGGCCCTGGAGTCGCCGGCCGACGGCGCGACGTGCAACCAGGACCGCAAGCCGTTCGATCCCGTGCCTACAGGGACGAAAGCACTGAATCTGCTACCGCAATAGTCTCGTCGACCTGGTCCGCGGTGTGCTCGGTGGACAGGAACCACAGCCCGCGCGGGACGATGTTGATCCCGGCAGCGAACAGCCCCGCGTGGAACCGAGCCATCGCGGCCCGGTCGCAGGCAGCGAACGACCGATAGTCCGTGACGGCGGCCTGGTCCGTGATGTACGTCTGGAACACCGGACCGGGCCCGTCGACCAGCAGCGGTACGCCGTGACGCTCCGCCGAGGTCCGCAGGCCGGCCATCAACCGCTGGCCGGCTGCGTTCAACGGCGGGTACACGTCGTCGCGCTTGTCGTCGAGGTAGGTCAGGACGGCGTCCGCCGCGGCCATCGCGACCGGATGCGAGTTGAACGTCCCCGCGTGCGCGACCTTCCCGGCGGCGATCGTGCCCATCACCTCGGCCGAGCCGACCAGCGCGGACACCTGCATGCCACCGGCCATCGCCTTCCCGAACGCGGCCAGATCGGGGACGACGCCGAGCAGTTCGCCCGCCCCGCCCGGAGCGACCCGGAAGCCGGTGATGATCTCGTCGAAGATCAGCAACGAGCCGTGCCGCCGGGTGAGATCCCGCAGCCCTTCGAGGTAGCCCGGTGCGGGCGTGATGCAGCCGGTGTTGCAGAGCAGCGGCTCGAGGATGACCGCGGCGATCTCGTCCCCGCAGCGATCCATGACCGCGGCGACGGCGGGAAGATCGTTGTAGGGAAGGACGATCAGGTCGTCCGCGTCATGACGCGGCTGGCCCGCCGTACCGCCGACCGCGGTCGGATGCTTCGCGTCGCCGGCCAGAGCGAGGTCCGGGTGCACGCTGTACAGGACCGGGTCGAGCCAGCCGTGGTAGTTGCCTTCGAACTTCACGATCTTCGGCCGACCGGTGTGCCCGCGGGCGAGCCGGATCGCGCCATGCACCGCCTCCGAGCCCACGCTGTTGAAGCGGACCAGCTCTGCCGCCGGGACCATGCTGCACAGCCGCTCGGCGACCTGTGCTTCCAGTTCGTGCTGGGCGGCGTACGCGACGCCGCGGCGTACCTGTGTGGAGACCGCGTCGGCAACGAGCGGCGCGGCGTGGCCGAGCAGGTTCGGGCCTTGGCCGAGCACGTAGTCGAGGTACCTGTTGCCGTCCACGTCCCACAGCTCCGCACCGCTGGCACGGTCCACGAACAGCGGCCGGTCGGCGCGGCGAGCGTCGCTGGACACCCCGCCCGCGATCACCTTCTTGGCGCGTGCGTAGAGGCGGTCGGCTTGTGTGTGCACTGCATCCTCCAAGGGCGGTCAGTCGAGCTTCTCGGTGAGCAGACGGAACTGCTGGCGTGGCCGCCCGCCCGCGGTCGAGCGAGCCGGCGGCAGCGGCCAGGCGAGACCTGCCTCGACCAGCTCCTTCAGCATCCGGCGTCCGGTGCGCTGGGTGACCTGCATGATCGCGGCGACGCTCTCGACGTCAACGACGACCTGCCGGCCCGGCGCGGGGCTCATGGCCGAGGCGATCGATGTGACGATCTCCAGCGCCCGCTGGTCGATCGGCGACGTGCTGTCGACCGGTGCGGCGTCAGTTCTCGCAGCACCCGGCTCCAGGTCCAAACGGTCGCTGCTGCCGTCCAGGTACACCGCTACCTTGCCGCCTGCCGCAACAGACTCCTCAACGGCCATGAGGGCATTCGCCTCGGCAGCACGAGCAGTCTGGCCGGTGCCCGCGCCCACGGCGACAGGTACGCCGAGCTGTGCCGTCAAGGCGCCGAGGAAGGGCGCGACGCTGAACTGCTCGGTCAGCCGCAGCAGGGCGCCGTACGTCGTGGTCACCAGGAAGAGGGTGTCGGACCGGCGCGTGACCGACGCACCGACCTGGCGTGCCTCGGACAGCAGCTTCTGGTGCGTCGACAAGGCCAGCTCCTGCTGCCAGTAGTCACCAGACTCGGCACCTGAGGGGATGACTTGTACGGCGATCATCGCGAGCTGGTGAGCGCCCATCCGCGTGCCCTGCCCGAGCAGTACGGCGGTCTCCAGCGCGTCCCGCACACTCGACCGCGTCGGCGCGATCCGCAGCACCGGTACGCCGTCCGCGCGCAGCTCACGCTCCACGGACAGGATCGTGGTCAGCGCGACCGTGGTGTGCTGCCGCTCCCACTTCTCCCGGTGGAACGCTGCGAAGCCCGCCACCGACTCAGGCCCCTCGTACGGCACGTCGTACACCTGGGCGGTGTCGAGACCGATCTCGCTGTACGCCTCGGAGACGTCCGCGAGCGAGATCGAGTCGATGCTGACCCGGCTCAGGTCGACGCCAGGGATCGTCAGCGAGGCGCGCAGCAGGGCGGCGTACAGCGCGGCGCCGGTCAGCGGCAGGTGTGTCGACGGAACGGTGAGCCAGTGGCCGGTCGTCGCCAGGTCGAACGCCCACGGGCCGGGGAACACCGCGGCGTCGATCCGGTCCCGCAGCCGCAGGTACCGTTCCTCGGCCTCGGACAGGTCGTCATACCCGCCGGTCAGGAACCGCACGCCGTGGACGGACCGCTCCGCGACCTCCTGGCCGACCTCCGCCATCGTCTTCACCAGGCGGCGCGGCCCGAACAGACCGACCGTCACGGACGGCAGCCGCTCGCCCGACACCTGCTCGGTCTGCTGTGTCTCGTCCGTCATAGGTCAACCCCTCGTTCTCCGGGCCCGTCCGGCAACGGCCGCCACCGGAACAGCTTGCGGGCGTTCCCGCTGAGAACATCTTGGCGTTGACTCTGCGTCAGTGGCGCGCAGACCACCCGGCCCAGCGACATCCGCTGGTCGATGAACGGGAAGTCCGATCCGAACAGCACCCGGCCACTGCCCACCTGGTCGACCATCGAGGCGATCAGCGGCCCGGTCATCTGCGAACCGCAGACCTCCAGCCACAGCGAGTCGTACCGGCTGGCGGCCTCGATCGCCTCGTCCACGCCGGCCGGTGTGATGCCGGCGTGCCCGAGGATCACCGACGTCCCCGGGTACCGCTCGGCCACGGTCCGGAACAGCGCCGGGGCGTCGTACGGCGACTGGTGCTCGGAGTGGCTGAGGACGGGGCAGCCGGTGGACTCGGCGAACTTCCACACCGCGGCGTACCGCGCGCCGGTGACCGGGTAGCGGTGCAGGCTCGGATGCACCTTGATCCCGACGAACCGGTCGTCGCTCGCGACCCGCTCGAGCTCGCGCTCCGGGTCCTGCCACGGATTGATCACCGCGTACGCCGCGATCCGGTCCGGGTACGCGTCGACCGCGGCGAGCGACTGGGAGTTGCCCAGGTGCGCGTCCTGCTGGATCGCGCGGTTCGCCGAGAGCACGGTGACGTCGGTCCCGGTCCGGTCCATCACCGAGACCATCGTCGCGGCCTCCGGCTCGGGGATGAAGAACAGCGAGTACCGGCCGAGGTGCGCGTGCACGTCGACGATCCGGTGCTGCGGAAGGCGCCCGATCATGACCGGACCCCGATCCGGAACAGCCGGCCCGCGTTCCCGGATCCGACCAGCCGGACCGTCGCGTCGTCGAGGCCCGACCAGGCGAGCCGGACGACGCTCTCACCGGGGTCGCGGACGCCGAGACCGGTCGCGAACAGCAGCCGGTCGGCGAGGTCGTTGGCGGCCAGCCACTCGACGCCCTGGTGCGCGGCGAAGTCGACCAGATCCACGTGCACGTTGGCGTGTGCGTCGAGCACGGCCCAGAGCTCGCGCAGCTTGCGGTAGCCGAGGTTCGACACGACGATCGGCAGCTCCGGGAAGCGGATCGCGATCCGGGTCAGGTCGGGCCAGGGGAGTTCCGCGGCGTCCGCGCACAACGGCAGGTGATGGGCCTGCAATGCGTCGTACAACTCGTCGAGCAGCACGGGGGAGAAGCCGTGCGACGCGGGGTGGATGCGGAACGCGGCGACCCCGTCGTCGACGGCGCGATTCACCAGCCCTGTCAGGGAGTCGAGCTCACCGGGTGTCGCGGGCACGGCCGTCCAGCAGGCCAGTACGCCGCGATCGGCCAGACTGTGCGCGACCGCGGAGGCTTCCGCGTTCCCGCCGACAGGATCGTGCAGCCAGGACGCCATCGCGCTCACCAGGGCACCGGACAGCGCGTACCGGTCGAGGTGTGCGGCGATCGCGTCCCGGTCGGTGGGCGGCAGCAGCGATGCCGGATGCGCGCCGCTCACGATCCGCGCATCGAACCAGCCCTCGGTCACGGCGTCACCCATGCCACACCCCGTCGACAGTCCAGGGCCCGGCGTACGGGAGGGTGAGGTGAGCCCAGTCGTTCTCGGTCGTCGCATCAATCATCGTGCCGCCGAGCCGGATCTCGCCACCCGCACGGACCCACAGGCCGCAGCGTCCCGCGCAGGTGATCTCGAAGCGCACCTGGTCCCCACTCACGGTGGCCAGGACGTCGACGTCGTCGGTCGTCCGGACCAGGCCCGGCAACGCCCGCACCCGCCAACCGGTTGCCCAGGACAACTGTCCGTCGACGGTCCGGGTCCAGGCCGACGGGCCGAGCCGGTCAACGGTCTTACCGGATGTGACGAGCAGTTC
Organism: Kribbella sp. NPDC003557; assembly: GCF_040610805.1. Taxonomy (NCBI): domain Bacteria; kingdom Bacillati; phylum Actinomycetota; class Actinomycetes; order Propionibacteriales; family Kribbellaceae; genus Kribbella; species Kribbella sp. NPDC003557. The sequence continues at coordinate 143,065 of NZ_JBEXMY010000009.1, read as the reverse complement.
GCCGTCCTTGCGCTCGACGGACACCGCGGGCGGCTCACCACCGGCATGTGGCATCAGTACGGTCGTGAAGTCCCCGGTCGACCGCGTGAGGGCGAGCGAATGCAGCTCGCCGTATTCAGCCACCCGACGCCCCAGAAGCGGACGACGTGCCACGCCGACCTCGGTGCCGGAGGTTGCTTCAGCGGCAGCTGCGTCCAGGAGCAGCAGGCCCGGGCCGTCGGGCGCGCCGGCGTCGTACGTGAGTGGGCCGAGCTCGCGCCAAGGATGGAGCGCGTGCCAGTTCGCCCGGAACGTGTGAGGCCCGTCGGCGTGGTCGGTGACGACGACGTACGACGGCTCCTCGCGGACCATCGCGATCGTGCGCGACTGCTCGAGGCCGTTGCCGTGGTGGCGGGCGGAAAAGATCGCGAGGACGTCGGTGTCGACCAGCGGGTCGACGGAGACGCCGCGGTCGGTGGACAGCTCCCGGTCGTCCACCAGCACCGTGTTGTGACCGCGGCCCGACTGGTACCACGTCTGGTACAGCGGATCGTCGTAGCTCGGCGGACCACCCGCCTCCCAGAGCAAGGGCTGACCCCACCCGTCCAGCACCAGATCGAGTACGGCGCGATGCGAGTGCGACTCCAGCTCGTGCTCGATGTGCGGCCCGTGGTTGATCACCGCACGCACGTCGGAGCCCCGCAGGATCGTGTACCCGGACTCGGGCAGCACAGTGGACCGCGGCAGCTCAGGTATCGCTGCCGGCAACAGCCATTCCGCCCGGTCCGGCCGGGCTGGAAAGGTCGCCAGCTCGGCACCGAACTCCGACGGCGACAGCCACTGCGCCGCGACCTGTGCCAGCACAGGGTCGTTCAGCAAGTAGCTCCCGCGCAGCAGCGACGCTGCCGGCCACTCGATCCCGCTGTCCTGCAGGTGCGGCAGCCAGCCGCCCGACGATACCAGCTCGTACATCCACGTGTGCATGGCAACGAAACGGGGATGTGCCGCCACAGCCGGGTCGATCCGTGCGGCCGTCTGCAGAGCCGTCAACACCATCCGGTGGTACCCAGGAGACCGCTCGTAGTGGCCGCCGTCCGGGTAGATGTCCAGCTCCAGGTGTTCCTCGATCCGCTGCCGTGCACGCTCCGCCCACGCCGCCGACTCCACTAGCGACGGCAGGACGGCGCTGATATGCAGCAGCTCTGTGGCGCACACGAGTTGCCAGTTCCCGTGCCGGAAGACGTCATGCTCGTCGTACGCCCAGCGGGCTCCGCCGACGAGTGTTGCGACCAGCCGCTCCCAGACGCGATCGGACAGCGGCGAGTCGGTGAGTACTTCGAGGGTCGGCAACAAACTGCGGCAGCGGGCCCAGGTGCCCAGCGAGTACCAGATGACGTCCAGCCCCGGCCACTCACCCGTCACTGAGCCACGGCGCGAGACCCAGTCGTCCAGGTGCTGCTCAAAGGCTTGCAGATAACGCAGATCGCCAGTCAGCAGCCACGCCTGCACCCCAGGCGCCAGCCAGCCCAGGTAGTGAAAGCCGTACAGCTGCGACCGACCCAGTCCGCTCCCGCTGACGTCCACACCGTCCAGCAGGGGAGCAGCCGCAGCCAGTACGGCGTCGGCGGCTGGAGTGGATCGCGTCGCCTCAGCCCACTCCGGCAGCGGCCACGCCGGCCGCCTGAGCTGCTCACCGACAACGGCACGCAACCCGGCCAGATCAACGGCCGGCGACCCGAACGCCTTGATCAGGTCGTCCGTCCCGATCCGATCGATCCGCCCGTCGATGTGCCGCGGCTTCTCAGGACTGTCGCTCATGCGACCAGCATGGACACGTCGACGGGCCGGCGGGTCTCGATCGACAGGTGCGCGGCCTCCAGGACGGCGGTGACGTTGCGGCTGCTCTCGATGGTGATGAGGGGCTCGCGGCCGGTCCGGCAGCAGTCGACCCAGTGCGCGATCGCGTCGGCGTACGCACCGGCGGGGATGCCGTGCATGACGCGCTGCAGCATGTTCCGCGGGTACGTGTAGCCGTCGGAACGTGCCAGGACGACGTTCTCCTTCTGCCGGTCCAGCTGGACGACGCCGTTGTCGGCGACCACCGCGACGTACGAGTCGACCGTGGTCGGGAACGTGTTCGGGTAGATCCAGGCGGACTCGAAGGTGGCGACCGTGCCGCGGGAGTACTCGGCCTGGATCTGGATGGCGTCGGGTGTGTCGATGCCGAGCGACCGCAGCTTGCCCCAGCGCGCGGTCGCGTAGACCCGGCTGACCTGGTCGCGGAGCAGCCAGGAGACCAGGTCGATGTCATGACTGGACAGGAACCAGGCGCAGGTCGTGCGGTCGGCCCAGGACAGCATCTCGGTCGGCACGAAGATCGTGTCGTCCTTGCGGGCGTACGCGACCGCGGCGTCGCCGAGGTCGGCGAGCAGCTCGTAGGCCTGCGCGTACGCGGGCACCCAGCGGTGGTTGAACAGGCACATCGCGATCACGCCGTTCGCGCGGATCGCCCGCACCGCGGCGTCCGCCTCGGCGACCGAGGTGGTCATCGGCTTCTCGACCAGGATGTGCTTCCCGGCTTCCGCGGCCCGGACCATCATCTCGCCGTGCAGGTCGTCGGGCGTGGTCAGGACGACGGCGTCCACGGAGTCGCTCGCCAGCAGGGTCTCGAGATCGGGGTGGACGACCGGCCGGGCGCCCCGCCCGGCGATCTCGTCGGCCAGTCGCTCGGTCGACGCGGCCGAGCGACTCGTGACCGCGGTGATCGAGGCGTCGGCCCGGCCGGACAACGACAACGCGTTGCCCCGGCCCATGATGCCTGCGCCGACGATCCCGATCCGCAGTGTGTCCGCCACGTCTACTTACCCTTCGCCAGTGTGTCGTTCCACGCCTTCTCGGCGTCGTCCAGTGCCTGCTTCGCGCTCTTGGTACCCGACATGAACGCGCGCACCTGGTCGTCGAACAGCGCCCGCAGTTGCTCGTCGTTGCCAGAGCCCATCGACGCGTCCACGCTCTGCTTGAAGGTGTCGATCAGGATCTTGCGCGCCTGGTCGGCCGGCGTGGTCCCACTGATGTCGGTGAAGAACGGATCCGCGAGGGCCTTCACCGACGACGGGTAGATCGGCACCAGCTTGCACAGCGCGAGCTGCTGCTCGGGCGCGGCGACGTACTTCAGCCACGCGGCCGCCGCTGCCTGGTTGTCCGACTTCGCCGGGATCCCCATCACCTGCTGGCCCGGCATGTAGAACTTGCCGTCGGCACCGGTCACCGGCGGTCCGACCACGATCGAGGAGTAGACGGCCGGCGCGTTCTTCTCGACGTTCAGCAGCGAGCTGGACACGGCCGCCGGGTTGAACGCGATCAGCTTGTTCTCCAGCGACTGCGGCAGGTCCCGCGGGTTCTCGCCGAGGCTGCCGGGGGCGATCACGCCCGAGGTGAAGAGCGGCTTGAACTTCTCCAGCAGCGCCTGCGTCTCCGGCGTGTTGAACGCGGCCTGCTTGCCGTCCTCGGACAGCAGCGGGATGCCGTTGGCCTGCACCACGCTCGAGTACGCCATGAAGTTGGTCGCCGACTTGCCGGTCGCGTCGTGGTACTTCGTCGCCAGCGCGAGCGCCTCGTCGTACGTCTTCGGCGGCTTGGCCGGGTCGAAGCCCGCCTTGGCCAGCAGGTCCTTGTTGTAGAACGCCAGCGATGTCCCGCCGTTGTACCAGGGGATCGCGGAGCGCTTGCCGTCGACGACCAGCGGCTCGGTCAGGTTCGGCAGGTACGCCGCGACGTCCTCCTTGCTGAACAGCGAGTTCAGGTCGGCCATCGAGCCGGCGAACAACCCTGTGGTCGCGGAGGTGAAGTTGACGACGTCCGGCACCTTGCCGCTGGCGATCGCGGCCAGCAGCTTGGTCGTGATGTCCGCACCCGGCACGTCCACCCAGTTGATGTGGACCTTCGGGTGCTCCTTCTGGTAGGCGTCGATCCATTTCTGGATGTCCGGCCCGTAGTTCTTCTGCAGGTTGATCGTCCACCACTCGACGTCACCGGAGTAGGCGTCGCCGGACTGTTTCTGGTCCTCGTCACCGCCCGCCGGACTGCCGGACACGCAGCCGGCCAGCGCCAGCACGAGAGTGGCAACAACAGCGAGTCGGAGTCTGAGCAGGGGTCGGGCCATCGTTGGCTCCTCAGAACGGAATGTCCTAAACCTGGCTTACAGACACCAGAGTGTTCGCCATCAGCTCGGTGGAGTCAACGGAAACTGCCCGAAATTTTCTGGAGTTACCGCTTCCTGCGCCGTGAGATGTGCGTTACGGTTCCGGTCAGCTTGGTATCTGAAATCTGGGTTTCAGACACGAGGAGCCACATGCCCGGTCTCAAGGGCCGCGTCGTCGGTCAGCACTGGTACACGCCGTACGTGTTCATGCTGCCCGGACTGCTGTTCTACGCCGCGATGTTCGCCTGGCCCGCGGTGATCGCGATCCAGCTGGCGTTCTCCGACTACGACATCGTGCATCCGGTGCGCTTCTCCGGACTCGACAACTTCGTCCGGCTGGCGCACGACCCGCGGGTCTGGATCGCGTTGCGCAACTCGCTGCTGTTCCTGCTGCTGTTCCTGCCGCTGACCGTGATCGCACCGCTGTTCCTGGCGATGCTGGTGAACCTCAAGCTGCGCGCGATCCAGGCGTTCCGGATGCTCTACTACCTGCCGGTGATCACGTCGATGGTCGCGGTGGCGGTCGCCTGGCGGTACGTGTTCAACCGCGAGGGCGTCGTGAACTGGGTGCTCGGCCTGTTCGGCACCGGCCCGATCGACTTCCTGCTCGACCGGCACTGGGCGCTGCCGACCGTGGTGCTGCTGGAGGCGTGGAAGAACGCCGGCCTGTTCATGATGATCTACCTGGCCGGTCTGCAGTCGGTGCCGGCGGACCAGGTCGAGGCGGCGACGATCGACGGCGCGAACGCGTGGCAGCGGCTGCTGCACGTCGTCGTACCGTCGCTGCGGCCGACGTTCGCGGTGACGCTCGTGCTCAGCATGCTCGAGGCGATGCGCGCGTTCGAGTCCGTCTACGTGCTGACCCGCGGCGGGCCGCTCGACTCCACTCTCACCCTCGGCTACTACATCTGGTCGAAAGCCTTCGAGGACTACGACATGGGCTACGCGAGCGCCGTCGGCCTGCTGCTGTGGGCGATCATGATCGTCCTGGCCGGCTTCAACCTGCTGGTGACCCGGCGGAGGGACGTCTGATGGCCCGCCGGCTGTACCGGCCGAAGCGGCGGGTCGACGTCCGCCGCGTCGGTCTCTACCTGCTGCTCGTCGTCGTGGCGGCGTTGTTCATCGGCCCCTTCCTGATCCTGCTCAGCGCGGCGACGAAGCCGGCCAGTCAGGACGTGTTCGGGTTCCCGCCCGATCTGATCCCGCGGCCGCCGGTGGCCGACTGGTTCCGCGAGGCGTGGACGACGATCCCGTACGCGCGGTTCCTGGTGAACTCGGTGATCTACGTCGGGATCACGGTCCCGGTGTACCTCGTGGTGTCCGCGCTGACGGCGTACCCGCTGGCCCGGATCGCGTTTCGCGGCCGCGGGGTGTTCTTCATGCTGTTCCTGTCGATCATGTTCCTGCCCGGCGAGCTGATGCTGATCCCGCGGTTCCTGGTGATGAGTGAGCTCGGCCTGACCGACACGTTCGCCGCGGTGATCCTGCCGGCGATCCTGTCCTCGCTCGGGATCTTCCTGCTCCGCCAGGCGTTCTCGCAGATCCCGGACGAGATCGTCGAGGCCGCCCGGGTCGACGGCGCGAACGAGTTCGCGATCTTCTGGCGGATCTGTGTGCCGATCGTCGCGCCGACGCTCGCGGTCCTGGCGATCCTCGGCTTCGTGTCGGTGTGGAACAGCTTCATCTGGCCGCTGGTGGTGCTGACCAGCCAGTCCAAGTTCCCGATCGCCCTCGGGATCGCCTATCTGAGCGGCGTCGCCGGCACCGACGTCCGCGGTCTCGCCGCCGGCACCGTGATCTCGCTGGTGCCGGTCATCATCGTCTTCCTCCTGCTGCAGAAACGCATCCTCAACAGCATGGGCGGCGCAGTCAAAGGCTGATTTTCGGCCCCCGCCCCCGCCCCCTCCCCCTTGTGAGGCAACCATGAACCCCACCCGCCGCACGTTCGTTCTCGGAACCACCGCCGGCGGAATCGCCGCCTGGGCTGGTCTTCCCGCTCTGTCGGCCTCCGCTGATCCGCTGGTCTACGACTCGCCCGAAGCCTTCGACGCCGCGCAGGCCGGCTATCTGGCCTCTAACGCGCAGGACAACGAGGCAGGCCTGTACGCCTGGGGCGAGTCGTACTTCCTGCTCGGCCTGCTCCGGATGTACGAGGCCTACCAGGACGAGCGCTACCTGCGCACGTTCGAGGACCGCGCCCGGCACCTGATGAAGACCACCGACCACGCCCGGAAGGTCCGCGACTACGCGGGCCGCTCCGGCAAGGTCTGGCGCACGGCAGGCAACTACACCGCCGGCCACGGCGTGCTGCCCGACGGGAACGGCACCCCCGCGGTCCAGCTCCGCTGGGCCGGCACCAGGTCGGCCGAGTCGACCGCCGAGGTGCTGAATGTTGCCGACGGCACCTTCGATCTCGTGCTCCGCAACCCGGCCACCACGACTGTGGTCACCTTGCCCGCGGTCAGTCTCGACCCGACAGCGCCCACGTACGTCGTGACCGCGGTCAACAACGCCTACAACGCGTCGTTGCGCTGGACGGCGGTCGACCTCCGGGAAGCTCCCGCTACCGCACCCGCACCGGCGGCGGCCACGATCGCCTTCAAGTCGCAGTACTACGTCTTCGCGGTGCACACCGGGATGATCGCGTTCCCGCTGGCCCGCTACGCGCGGATGGTGCTGCAGTCCGCCACGCTCCGGCGCGGGCCGCGACAGGAGTTCGCGCGAGAGGTCCTGGACGCCGCCGTCGCGGCCGTCGCGTTCCACGATCCGGAGTGGGTCTCGCGCGCTGACGGCACCGGCGACTACGTGTGGCCGAAGGGCGCGCCGATCCCGTTCGACGGCACCATCCAGCCGTACAACCAGAGCCAGGGCATCGGTCAGGTGCTGGTCGAGCTGTTCCGTGTGACCAAGCAGCCGAAGTACCGGACGCGTGTGCTGCAGATGCTGAAGGCGTACGAGCCCGCGCTGCGACTCGTTGGCGATGCCTACGTCTGGACCTACTGGCCGCCGTACAGCGAGCTGTACACCGGCTACGCGAAGACCGCGGGTATCTCGGAGTACACGCCGTCCTACCCGGCCTCGAAGCAGATCGAGGACCTGAGCCATGCCGCGATCAGCACCGAGTTCGTGCACGCGGCGTACGACGCGGGGATCGACGGCGGGCCCGCGACGGACATCCAGCGCTTCACGAAGACGTTCACGCAGAAGCTGATCCGGTCCGCGAACGAGGTCTGGTACCGGGTCGACGGGACGGGCGTCGCGGTGCCGGCGAACGCGGTGCAGTGCGCGCGCTGGGGCGAGTACGCCGAGCAGGATCTGCTCGTCTATCAGCAGTCCCTGCGCGTGTACGACGCCGTACAGCTCGTGCCGGTGCAAGGCTCGCACGCGTTGGGGATCGCCTACCTGAACTGGGCCAAGAACTCTGGTTGGAGGAACAAGTGAGACTGCTCCGGATCCACGCCGACGACGGGCTGCGCGACGCCGTACTGGCCGACGACGGCCGGGTGGTGACGTTGCCGGGACCCTCCGAGGCGTTCGACCCGGACCGCTGGCGGGAACGCGCCGCCGCGGCCACCGACGCACCGGTGGAGTTCGGGGCGGTGCGGCTCGCCGCACCGCTCAGCCCCGGGAAGATCGTGTGTGTCGGGCTGAACTACGCCGACCACGCGGCCGAGGGCGGGCAGGAGGCGCCGGCCGAGCCGATCCTGTTCATGAAGGCGCCGGACACCGTGGTCGGCGCGTACGACGACGTGGTGATCCCGCGCGGCGCCGAGAAGACCGACTGGGAGGTCGAGCTGGGCGTGGTGATCGGCCGGACCGCGGCGTACCTGGGCTCGGAGACCGAGGCGCTCGGGTACGTCGCCGGCTACGTGCTGGTCAACGACGTGTCCGAGCGGCACTTCCAGCTCGAGCGCGGCGGGCAGTGGGACAAGGGCAAGAACGCGGCGACGTTCTGCCCGCTCGGGCCGTGGATCCTGACCGCGGACGAGGTGCCGGACCCGCAACAGCTCAAGCTCGGGCTGGACGTGAACGGCGAGCCGCTGCAGGACAGTTCGACGGCCGAGATGATCTTCGGCGTCGCGCGGCTGGTGCACTACATCTCGCAGTTCATGACGCTCTACCCGGGCGACGTGATCAGCACCGGTACGCCGGCCGGGGTCGGCGCGGGCCAGAAACCACCGCGGTACCTGCGCGAAGGCGACGTACTGCGGGTCTGGGCCGACGGCCTGGGCGAACACCACAACAAGCTGGTCGCAGCACCCTGACCAGTCGAGCGCCCGGGACCAGTCTGCCCGTCTGCGCCGACGCCAATTCCAGGGGTTATCCGTTGGTGTTGGGGGTTCTCTGCTGGTGTACAAACAGGGAACCCCCAACAGGAGTGGATATCCGTGTCTTGTCGCGTAGGTGACTCGGTCGCGGACGCGCCAACAGGAGGTGTCGGGTAGCGGCTTAGTGCACCTGAGCGTGTATCCGTTCGGCGTGTACGGCGTACAGCGGTGCTCTACCTGTTGATCTGCACCTGGTTCGGCGCGCGCCCGGGTGCGTGGTGAGATACGAACCGGTGACCTGGGACAAGAACGGGAGACCTGGGACCTGATATCGCAGGTCCCAACTCGCCACAACTGGTCCCAACCCACCAGAACCTGTGTCCGCCCACGACGACCGGAGCTGGCGCGCTCGCGGTTGAGGGAGCGGCGCCGCGCGCCTGGCTCGCGCAGGCGGCCCAGGGGTTATCCATTCGAGTTGGGGGTTCTCCACTGGTGTACGAGCAGAGAACCCCCAAGAGGAGTGGATGACCCCTGAAACGAAAGCCGCCCGGGGTGGGTGTGAATGCGCAGGCGTGAGCGTGACGCATGGGTTTGGAGTGCGGGGTGATCCGGTTCTTGGGCGGGTTCAGTTCGCCAGGGCAGTGGCGATCGAGTCGGCGATCGGGGTCGTCGGACGGCCGATCAGCCGGGTGAGGTCGCTGCCGCGGCCGGTCAGCAGGTTGCGCTCGACGCCCTTGTCGATGTCGACGAGCAGCTCGGCGAGCGGCTGCGGCAGTCCTGCTCCGGTCAGGATGCCGAGCAGCACCTCGCCAGGCACGTTGTTGTAGGCAACTTCCTTGCCGGTCTGCCGCGAGAGCTCGGCGGCGTACTCGGCCAGCGACCAGTCGGTGTCGCCGTTCAGCTCGTACGCGGTCTTGTCGTGGCCGTCGGTGCTGAGGACGACGGCCGCGGCCGCCGCGAAGTCGCGCCGCGACGCGGTGGCGAGCCGGCCGTCGCCGGTGCTGCCGACGACGCCGTGCTCGAGCTGCGTCGCGAGCTGCTCGGTGTAGACCTCGTTGTAGAAGCCGTTGCGCAGGAAGGTGTAGGTCAGGCCGGAGTCGAGGATCGCCTGCTCGGTCGCCTTGTGGTCGGCGGCGAGAGCGAGGTCGGCCTCCGGGCCACCGAGGATGCCGGTGTACGCGATCCGTGCGACGCCGGTGTTCTTCGCGGCGTCGATGACGGCCTGGTGCTGGGCGAGCCGGTTGCCGACCTCGCTGCTGGAGATCAGCAGGACGGTGTCGCCGGAACCGAAGACCCTCGCCAGCGCGTCCGGGTCGTCGTAGTCGGCGATCCGGACCTCGACGCCGCGGTCGGCGATCGGGGCCGCCTTCGCGGCGTTCCGCGCGACCGCGACGACCTGCCCGGCGGGGACCCGCCGCAGCAACTCGTCGATGACGAGCGTGCCCAGATGACCGGTGGCGGCGGTGACGACGATGCTCATGCGGACTCCTTGTCAGTTGACGTTCTGTCACCGACAGTAGGTCGCCATGATGAGCGGATCTATGTCCATGAAGCGCTGGTTTATATCCGATCGTCTTGATCGGTGCGCGTATCATGACAGGTATGGATGTGCTCGCCGATGTCGTCGCCGCGATGCGGACCGGCCCCGCCACGTCCGGGCGCACCGACGTCCGCGGGCCGTGGGGGCTGCGTTTCGTGCACTCGTTCGGCGCGACGTTCCACCTGATCCTGCAAGGCACGGCGTGGTTGCTGCCGCCGGACGGCGATCCGATCCCGCTGGGGCCGGGTGACGCGGTGCTGCTGCCGCGGGGCGCCGAGCACGCGATCGCCGACCACCCCGACTCCCCGCTGGTCGACTTCGACCCGTCGGTCGAGGAGCCGCAGCAGGGGCAGGGCGCACGATCCTTGCTGTTGTGCGGGACCTACCGGCTGGATCGCGAGCGCCCGCACCCGGTGCTGAGCAGGCTGCCGGACGTGGTCGTCGTCCCGGCGAACCCGGGCCGCCACCGGTCGTTGCACACGGCAATCAGCATCCTCGGTGAGGAACTCGACGCGCAGCGGCCGGGCGCCGCGGCCGTCGTACCGGCGCTGGTGGACGCGCTGCTGGTGCTGATCCTGCGGGCCTGGTTCGAGAACAACGACTGCCCGACGGATCGCGGCTGGGCGCGGGCGCTGACCGATCCCGCGGTGGTGCAGTCGCTCGAGCTGATCCACGAGAAGCCCGGTGCGGCATGGACGGTGGCCGACCTGGCGTCCGGTGTCGGGTTGTCGCGGGCCGCGTTCGCCCGGCGGTTCACCGAAGCGGTCGGCGAGCCGCCGCTGACGTACCTGTCCCGCTGGCGGATGACGACCGCGGCGCGGTTGCTGCGCGACCACGACCGCCCGCTCTCCGCGGTGGCCAAGGAGATCGGCTACACGTCGGAGTTCGCGTTCGCGAAGGCGTTCAAGCGCGACTTCGGCGTACCGCCCGGGACGTATCGCAAGCAGCTCATCCCGGCCTGAGCGTCGCCACCAGTTCGCCGCGGCTGCGGACGCCGACCTTGGCGAACGCCGACTTCAGGTGGTCCTGGATCGTGTGCGGCGAGATCGACAGCCGGTCGGCGATCGCGCCGGTGCTGTGCCCGGAGATCACCTCCAGGCAGATCTCCCGCTCCCGCGTGGTCAGGCCGTACGCCGCGAGCAGCATGCCGAGCAGGTGATGACCCGAGGCGGGCTCGATCGTCACCACGACCTCGTCCGCGGTGTCGCCCAGCAGCCGGCTGCCCTGCAGCAGGACCCATTCGCCGGCCGCGGTCTGCACCCGCGCCTGGAACGTCCCGGACGACGCTGCGCGCGTTCCGGTGACGACGGCCCGCAGCAGTACGCCGAAACGGCCCGGCGCGATCTCGTCCAGCTCGTCCTGCCAGGTGCGCGCGGCCGCGGTGATCGCCCGCGGTTCACCTGCCGGGCCGGTGACGACGATCGACGGGCCGACCCCTCCGCGGTACCCGTGCGCGTCCGTGCGGACGGCGATCCGCGTCGCAGCGCCGATGACCGGCGCCACCGACCCCAGGAACTCGACCTCCCGATCGCTGAAGTCCGGGCCGCTGCGGACGAACCCGGCCGCGCCCCAGCAGTCCCCGTCGACGACGAACGTGGTCCGGACCTCGTGCTCGATGCCGAGCGGACGCCACACCTCGTTGAGCCGCCGGTGCCCGACCACCTCGCGGTACGGCAGGTCCGACAGCCGCGCGACCTGGTGCGCCGTGCGGGCCAGTTCGGCGAACGAGTTCGGCACCGTCCCGGCGTACTCCGTCTCCGCCAGCCGTGGCTCGTACTCCGGCGGGATGCGGGCCGCGCCGCTGGTCATCGAGCTGATCACCAGCGTGCCCGGATCGATCCCGGCCCAGCAGGTGAGCTCGCTGCCGACGACCTGTTCGACCACCTCGATCGCGGCCGTGTGCAGTTCGGCGACCCCCATCCCCGAGGTTGCCAGTGCTGCGATCTCCCGGCGCGCGGCCCGCGCCCGGCCCTCCCACATGGGCTCAGTATGCGCCGCCGTCCCGTCGCCGCCTATCCCCGAAATGTGGGGATTCCGCCGCCCCGGAAGAGCCCGCCCGCACGGGATACCGCCGTCGTCGGCCGCTTCCTAGCGTCGCAGCCATGAACGAGACAGTGCACCTCAGCAACGCGGGCAGCGGCGTCGAGTACGTCGCGCCGGACGCGACCGTGACCGTGAAGATCGGCGCCGAGCACACCGCCGGCCAGTACGAGCTGTTCGAGATCGACGCCCCGCGCGCCGACGCGGCACCGCCGCACACCGAGTCGTGGAGCAAGGCGTTCTACGTCCTGCAGGGCAGGATCCTCGTGCAGGCAGGGGATCAGGGCTACGACCTCGGTCCGGGCGCCTCGATCAGCATCCCGGCCGGCACGGTCAACACGTTCTCCGTGCTGACGCCCTCGGCGAAGTTCCTGACCATCAGCCAGACCGGCAGGATGGGCGCCTTCTTCGCGGACCTGGCCGGCGCCGATCCCACCGACTACGCCGCGCTGGGCGAGATCACCAGCAGGCACGGCGTCACGGTGTCGCTGTGAGTACCGCCGCGCAGATCCTCGCGATCGCGATCGCGGTGATGCTGGGATCGGTCTGGCTGATGGAGTCCTTCTTCTACCGCCATCCGCGGCTGTATCCGATGTTCCTGCTCGAGCGGCGGGACTTCGACGCGGTCCGGTTGTGGATCGTGAACCTCGGCTTCTACAACCTCACGACCGGGATCGCGCTGGCGCTCGGCGTCGTCCTGGCCCGGACCGGGCACGTACCGCAGGGCGAGGCGCTGGTCGCGTTCACCGCGGGGCAGCACGTCTTCCTCGCGCTCGTGCTGCTCGCCACGGAGCGGCGACTCTGGTTGAACACCCTGCTCGAAGGGGTTCCGACCGCCGTTCTGTTGCTGCTCGTCCTGCTGTAGGAAATTTACCAGTTCTGCGCAATCATGGGCACGGAGCACCACGCACACTCAAGGTTCCCGAATGGTCACCGGCAGTTCGACCGATCCGGGGGCCTACCGCCCTGAGTACCCGTGAAGGTGAGGCTCATGAGCCCAATCAGTCGCAGGACCTTTGTTCTCGGAGGACTCGCCGCGGCCGGGGGTAGCGCCCTCTCGGCGCTCCCGCTGGTCGCGGCCCAGTCGTCCGTGATCACCGCCACCGCCGCCGTCCCGTACCCGTTTCAACTCGGCATCGCGTCCGGTGAGCCCGACGCGAACAGCGTCGTCCTCTGGACCCGTCTGGCCCCGTCGCCGCTGAACGCCGACGGCCAGGGCGGGATGGCGAACGCCGACGTCGCCGTCGACTGGCAGGTGTCGACCACCGACACCTTCAGCACGCTGGTCGCGTCCGGCACGGTCACGGCGAAGTACGCCTCCGCCCACTCGGTGCACGTCATCGCGAGCGGCCTCAGCCCGGACGCGGACTACTTCTACCGCTTCCGCGCGCAGGGACATCTCTCAGCGGTCGGCCGCACCCGGACTGCGCCGGCCGTCGGCACCAACGGACGTGATCTGGTGATGGCGTTCACCTCGTGCGCGCATTACGAGGAGGGCTACTACACCGTCTACCGGCGGATGGCCGAGGAGAACCCGGGCCTGATCCTCTTCCTCGGCGACTACATCTACGAGTACGGCGCCACCAGCGGCCGGCCCCGTCTGCACGCGGGTGCGAGCGAGATCGTGTCGCTCGCGGACTACCGCCGGCGGTACGCGCAGTACAAGTCGGATCCCGACCTGCAGGCAGCGCACGCGGCGGCGGCGTGGATCGTCGTACCGGACGACCACGAGGTGGAGAACAACTACGCGAACATGGTGCGCGCGGACAGTACGCCGTCGCTCACCACGGCGCAGTGGACCGCGCGCCGGACGGCGGCGTACCAGGCGTACTACGAGAACATGCCGCTGCGCCCGGCACAGGCCAACAGCGGCAACTCGATCCCGCTGTACCGCCGGCTGCGGTGGGGGAGCCTGGCGACGTTCCACATGCTCGACACCCGGCAGTACCGCAACGACCAGGCCTGTGGTGACGGCTGGAAGGTGTGCTCGGACGCGGACCTCGCCACCCGCAGCCTGCCGGGCAACGCCCAGGAGACCTGGCTGCTCGACGGTCTCAACCAGCACTACGGCACCTGGGACATCCTCGGCCAGCAGGTGTTCTTCGCCCGCCGGTTCGACTCGGCCGGCGCCGGGAGCATGGACTCGTGGGACGGCTACCGCGCCTCGCGGGCCCGCATCCAGCAAGGCTGGATCGACCGCGGCACCCGCAACCCGGTCGTGCTGACCGGCGACGTGCACCGGGCCTGGGCCAGTGACCTGAAAGCCGACTACGGCAACGCGAACTCGGCCGTCATCGGCTCCGAACTGGTGACCAGTTCGGTCACGTCGAGTGGCGACGGCGACGGATCCACCACGATCCCGAACCTGGCGGACAACCCGTGGCTGCGGTTCTACCAGAACCGGCGCGGATACGTCCGGACGACGATCAGCCCGACGCAGCTACGGGCCGACTTCCGTGCGCTGGCCAGTGTGTCGGAGCACGGCGCCGCGGTCAGCACGGCGAAGTCGTTCGTCATCGAAGAAGGCCGGCCCGGACTGCAGGCGGTGTGACGATGAAGAAGACTCTGGCGATCACCGCACTGGCAGCCACCGCGCTGACCTTCACCGCGACCACTGCCGACGCGCACATCGCCGCGCCCACCTGGGTGACGGCGAACAGTGTGTCCACCGGCGACCAGGACGCCGCGTCCGTGGCGACCAACCGGAACGGGTACGTCGCTGTGGCGTGGGAGGACGACCGCGACACGGACAACGCGACCGACCCGGTGCACAGTGAGATCTACCTGCGGCTGTTCCGCAACGGCACGGCTGTGTACGAGACGAAGCTGTCCGCCGGCGGCAGCAGCGGTGTGACCAACTGGCGACACCTGCACCCGGACGTCGGTCTGGACGACAAGGGCAACGCGGTCGTCGTCTGGCAGGACGACCCGGACGGCAACGGGTACTACAACATCCCGTACCGCGTCGTGAACACAGCCGGCACCGTGACAGCCTCCGGCAACGCCAACAGCAGCGCGACCGGCCAGCAGATCAACCCGCGGGTCGCTGTCGACCCGGATGGTGCACCGTCCAGTGCCGCGGTCGCGTTCACCGTGGCGTGGGAGGACATCCAGACCGGCACGCCGGCAACGGTGAAGGCAGCCGGCTACACCGGCCCGACCACACGCGCCTGGGAGGTGACCGCCTCACAGACGACCGGCCAGCACCACAACCCGGACGTGGCAGTGTCGGCTTCCGGTGACGCGGTTGTCGTGTGGGACGAGGACGGCGACGCCAACGCCGACTACAACATCGGGCTGATCCGGCTTGGACGCGCGAACGGTGCGGCCACGCTCTCTCGCCGGGTAGCCAACGTGAACACCACAGGCCAGCAGACGCATCCCTCCGCGGCTGCCAACTTCAACGGCGACTTCGCGGTCGCGTGGGAGTCAGCTGGAGTCTGGACGCGTTCGTTCAGCAGCGCGGGCACAGCCAGGTACGGCGACGTACAAGTAGCGGCGGCAGGTGCCGGACCGTCGATCGGCATCGATGACCAGGCGCAGACGGTGGTCGGCTGGACAGTCCCAGGTGCCGACCCGGACGTCTGGGTGCGCGGCTTCGGGACCGATGGGACCGACACCGGACGACTGTCGCCGCAGCGGCTGAGCTCGGTGCCGGAAGGTCGTCAGGAGCAGATGACGGTGGCGGTCTCGCCGTACGCCGAAGTTGCGGTCGCGTACACCGACGACAACGACGGCAACACCTACGACCAGGTCTACCTGGGCACGGGAATTTCCAACAACAGCTGGTGAATCAGTGCGTCGTGGGGGACACCGTGCTCAGTACGGTGTCCCCTGCGTCGACCACTTCGAGGTGGTCGATGTCGCCGAGCGGGATCGACGTACTGGCCGGGACGTCTGCCTGGTAGCTGCCGTTCGCCGCCCACCAGCCGGCCGTCTCGACAGTCCCGTCGCGGCCGTGCACGATCAGCGTGCAGTGCTCATAGGGCTTCAGGTCGGTCAGCCGGAGCTGGATGTCCGTACCCCAACCCCGGCTGGTCAGCTTGGCCGTCGTGTCGATGCCGCCGACGCCGTCCGTGGCTGTCCAGGTCGCCGACGCCGGCACGCTCAGCAGACCCCAGCTGGCGACACCGGCGATCACCGCGCTCGACGCCGCGGCCAGCGCCCAGATGCGCCGTGGGCGCTTCTTCTTGCCCAGCTGGAGCGGCGCAGGCTCGGGCTGGTCGGCTTCGATGTCCTCGACCGGTACGGCGTGCAGCAGCCCCGGCAGGTGCGCGAACTGCAGCAGGGCTTCGCGGCACGCCGTACACGACACGAGGTGTTCCTCGACCGCGGCGCGCTCGGACGCCTCCAGCGCACCGAGCACGTAGGCGCCGATCGACATCGTCTCCGGGCACGTCATGAGCCGGTCACACCCCGTTCCTCCAGTGCTGCGCGCAACGCGTGCAGTGCGTAGTAGCTGCGCGACTTCACCGTTCCCGGCGGGACCCCGAGGACGGCGGCCGCCTCGTTGACGGTGCGCCGGCGGTAGAACAGCTCGACGATCACCTGCCGGTGGTCCTGGCTGAGCCCTCGCAGGACGTCGATCACCTGCCACACCTGCAGCACCCGGTCGATGTCGTCGCCGAGCGCCGGGAACTCGCGGTCCTCGATCGGCACCTCCGCCACCCGGGCACGCTGCCGGCGGCGCCCGGAGATCACCAGGTTGCGGGCGACCGTGAACAGCCAGCGACCGGCCCGGTCCGGATCCAGGTCGGCCGCGTGCGTCCAGGCGCGCGTCATCGTCTCCTGCACGATGTCCTCGGCGTACTGCCGGTCGCCCACCGAACGCAGGACGTATCCGAACAGCGGCCGCCGGTACTTGTCGTACAGCGCGCGGATCACCGTGTCGTCATCCACACCCAGGGAGTACGCACCGCGGCGGTGAAAGGTTCAACTGAACCGCCGCGGCCGATCCCGCGTATCTGCTGGGGAGAGGAGATCTGATGAAAACCACAATCTTGTTGCTAGGAGCAACGGTGGCGGCGCTGGGCGGGCTCACTGCCTGCGGCAGCTCCGCGCCGGCTGCCGGAGGTGGCGGAGCGGCGCCGGCCGGGGACGCGGTCTCGGTCAAGGACGTCAGCGGCGTCGGTCAGACACTCGTCGACGCCTCCGGGAAGACGCTGTACTTCGCCGACCAGGAGGCCGGCGGCGCTCTGAAGTGCACCGGCAACTGCCTGAGCTTCTGGATTCCCGCGACCGGAGACGCGCAGGCGGTGCAGGGCCTGGCCACGATGAAGCGCTCCGACACGGGGGCGGAGCAGCTCACCTTCCAGGGCAAGCCGCTCTACACGTTCAAGCTCGACACCGCCGGCGAGGCCAAGGGCAACAACTTCTCCGACGCCTTCTCCGGTGTCGACTTCACCTGGCACGCCGCCACCACGACAGCGGCTGCACCGACCAAGGCCCCTTCGTCGTCGGACGGCGGCGGCTACGGCTACTGACGCGCGTAGACCGCGGTCAGCCGGCCGCGGGCGATGCTCTTGCCGTCGATCGCCTCCAGCGCCTCGCCCACATCGGCGCCGTTGGGAAGACCGGTCGGCCCGGACAAGGCGTAGACGGTGAAGCGGTAGTGGTGCGTGCCGCTCGGCGGGCAGGGCCCGAAGTACCCGGTCTTGCCGCCGGAGTTCTTCGCCTGCTTCGCCCCTGGCGGCGCTCCGCCCTCCGTAAGTGACGCGGCGGTCGGCTCGAGGTCCAGCAGGACCCAGTGGGTGAACGTGCCGCGGGGTGCGTCGGGGTCGTCGACGACGAGGGCCAGCGCTCCGGCGTTCGCCGGGATCTCTTTCCAGGCGAGCGGTGGAGCCACGCCCTCGCCGTCACAGGTGTACTTGCGGGGGATCGTCTCGCCGTCGCGGAACGCCGTACTGGTGACGGTGATGCTGTCCGGTGCGGTCACGGCCGGCTCCTTCCCCGACTGGTCCCCGCCGCAGGCTGCCGCGCTCATCAGCACGGCAGCCCACAGCACCAGTCGCATACTTTCAACGTACTACCGGTTTACCGGCCCGGGACGAAGACGACCGCGTCACCGACGGCCCGCTCGGCGCCGCCGGTGCTGCTCGGGTGGTTGACGACCGTGCCGTCGCCGAGCGCCATCGCGGTCGAGCCGCCGCCGTCGAGGTTGATGGCGTCGTGCAGGCCGAGCGCCTTGGCGACCGCGGCGGTCTCGTCCATCGTCGTGCCGACGCTCGTCGTCTGCCGGCCGTCGATCGTGGCGAGGACGATCGTCCCGCCGCGGGTGGTCCCGGCGATCGTGCGCGGGTTGCGGTCGAAGAAGCTGCCGGTGCCGTCCGGTACGACGATCTCGCCGTTCTTCGTCAGCTGGTAGCGGCCGGTCACGCCGTACAGACCGTCGCGCAGCGGGACCTTGCGGCCGCTCTCGTCCGCCACCGCGAGGTCCGTGCGCAGGCAGCCCTTCGCCAGTTGCAGCAGCGCGACGGTGTCCTGGCCGGTCGCCTGCAGCGAGGTCTGGGTCGGGGTGAGCGTCGTACCGCGGGTGGTCGCCGTACGGACGACGCAGCCGCGGCGGTCGAGCACGACCTCCACCCCGGCGCCGGCCGGGGTCGCGGCGCCGAACTCCGGCGTGAACCGCACGACGTCACCCGGCACCGTGCACGCGGTCTGGTCGGGCAGCGCGGCGCACGCGGCCGGGACCACCGGCGGGTGGTTGAGGAACTCGAGCGGGAGCTCCGCGCCGCTGAGGCGGTTGCGGACGGCGCCGGTCCAGCGCAGGTGGCCGGTCACCACTCTGTTGCTCTTGGCATCGATCAGCAGGTTGGCCTCGGTCGGGTCGGTGAGCGGCTCGCTGAGCAGCTTGCCGTCGAAGAGGCCGAGGCCGACCGGGTCGCCCGGGTACTGCGGGTTCGCGGTGAAGGTGAAGAACGATGCGTTCACGCCGGCCAGCGCGCCGGCCGACTTCACCAGGTCCGACGTCTTCTCGACGCGGGCCAGATCGGGACCGTACGTCGCCTTCAAGTGGCCGCGCGCCGTCCGCGGGTCGATGGTGAGCACGTTGACGACCCACGGGCCACGCGTCGTGGTGTTGATCTGGTCGGCCGGCGCCGGGTCGGTGCCGCGCACGATCCGGGTCAGCGTGACGCCGCGCGCCAGCGTCCGGTCGGTGCGGGTCTCCACCAGATCGGCGTCGCCGAGCGGCAAGGCCTGCGTCGCCTGCTCTGCGGTGGGGGCCGCGGTGGCGACGGGGGCGCCGACGGTCAGGGATCCGAACACCGCGGCCGCGGCCAGCGCGGTCGTGAAGGCTCGAGCGGAAGTAGTCATACCCCATCCTCGGAGCAGGCGGTGGAATCTTTCTAGACCTCGCCCCGACTCGTGAGCATCTTCCAGGTTACGGTTCAGGGCCGCTCGACCAGCCGGATCACCGGCAACTCCCGATCGGTCTTCACCTGGTACTCCGCGAACCGCGGCGCCGCCTCGACGATCCGCTCCCAGGCCTCGGCGCGCTCCGCTCCGTGCAGCTGCTCCGCGCGGACCGCGATCGTCCGCCCGTCGAGGTCGATCCGGACCTGGTCGGGGTGGGCGGCGAGGTTGTAGTACCAGGCCGGGTTGCCGGGAGCGCCGGCCGCGGAGGCGACGATCAGCCGGCTGCCGTCGGCGGCCGGGAACCAGCCGACCGGGGTCATCCGCTCCGCGCCGGACTTCCGCCCGACCGTGCGCAGGACCAGGGCGTCGAAGCCCATGAACTTGCCGCCGCCGCGCCGCCGGATCCGGCGCGCCATCAGGGTGTTCAGCCAGCGCAGCAGACGGCCTTTCGGCTGCCGCGCGCCGCGAGTACCGGCTCGGGTGTCGAAGCTCATCGGCTCGGCACCTCCTCCGGGGTGTGGACGGTGCGGGTCGTGACGACCTTCTCGTCGTGGGTGAACGGGCGTCCGTCCAGGTTGAAGCTCCAGGAGAGGGTGGGTGTGATCCGCAGGTACGCCGCGGTGCCGAACTGGCCCTCGCGCTCCACGAGCTCCGCCTCGCCGTAGATCCGCAGGTAGCGGGGGATCCACGGGCGGGCCGACACCAGGTCGTCGACCACGAACGCGACCTTGGTGTTCCCGTCCCGGACGTTGCGGTACTTGCGGGTCCGGACCGGGTCGATCCCGCCGATGTAGAGGTGCGTGCCGTCGTACTCGAAACCGACCGGGACGGCGTCCGGCTGGCCGTCGTCCGAGACGGTGGCGAGGCGGCCCAGGGGCTGGGACCGCAGGTAGGCGGTCTCCGCTTCGCTGAAGGACATCGAGGCTCCTCGATAGTTAATGGCCTTTACTGTATGCGCCATTAACTATACATCCCATGTACCGTGGAGTGGTGAGTGAGACGGGGACGCCGCCGGACGCGGCCCGCGCGCGGCGCTTCGCCGGATTCGCGCACGTGCACGGCGGGGACCTGGACCCTGCGGAGATGGACGCCGTGACCGGGCTCGTCCAGGTCACCGGTCTGGTGCAGGGCATCTACACCGGCGTCTCCGAGCGCCACGATCTGACGCCGCAACAGGCGAGGCTGCTGTGCGTCCTGCTGGACGGACCCAAGGGGATGGCGGAGCTCGCGCAGTGCTTCGGTGTCGAGAAGGCGGCGCTCACCGGTCTGATGGACCGCGCCGAGAAGCGCGGGCTGGCCGAGCGGTCGCCGGTGCCCGGTGACCGGCGGGCGGTGCGGGTCACGCTGACCGAGCCCGGCCGGCGCGCGGCCACCGCGTTCCACGCGGAGGTCGGTAAGGCGCTCGACGACCTGATCGGGCAGCTCGGCGCCGCCGACCGGGAACACCTGCGGGAAGTGCTGGCCGGGATCGTCTCGAGGTGCCGCACGTCACCGTCCAGGTCCTGAGCAACCGGGCCGCCCGGACAGCGCTTACCCCTACGATCGACGCGTGTCCAGCCCGCTGAGTGCTTGAGATGTCCGCCGTCGTCGGTGCCTTCGGCGCATTGGTCGCGGTGGCCGTGCTCGGGTACGTCGTCGGTGTCCTCGGCGTACTGCGGTCGCAGGACGAGCTCGTCCTGTCCCGGCTGGCGTTCTTCGTGGCGACGCCGGCGCTGCTGTTCACCACCGTCGCGCGGGCCGACCTGCGGGCGATCTTCTCGGTCGTGCTCGTCACCAACCTGATCAGCCTGTTCGTGGTGCAGGTCGTGTTCCTGCTGATCGCGGCGGTGATCTGGCGGCGGACCCGGTCCCAGGCGACGATCGGCGTACTCGCGTCGTCGTACGTGAACGCGGGCAACCTCGGCGTACCGGTCGCGGCGTACGTGCTCGGCGACGGTGCGTTGGTTGCACCCATCGTGTTGTTCCAGGTGCTGGTGATGGCGCCGATCGCGTTCGCCGTACTGGACGGGGACCGGCAGGGGAGCGGCCGGCGCGTCTCGCTGCGGACCATGGTCACGCGCCCGCTCCGCAACCCGCTGACGGTCGCGTCCCTGCTGGGGTTGCTGGTGTCGCTGATCGGGGTGCGGTTGCCGGAGTTGGCGATGCGGCCGATCGACCTGATCGCCGCGGCCGCGGTGCCGGTCGCGCTGATCGCCTACGGGCTGAGCCTGAGCGCCGGGACGAAGGACTCGATCACGCTGCGGCGGGACGTCGTACTGGCCGTCGGCCTGAAGACGTTCGCCCAGCCACTGATCGCGTACGCCGTCGCCCGCTGGATCCTCGACCTGCACGGCTCAGCCCTACTGGCCCCAACCCTCCTGGCCGCCCTCCCGACCGCACAGAACGTCTACGTCTACGCAGTCCACTACCGAGCCAGCCGAACCCTCGCCCGCAGCGCAGTACTCCTCAGCACCCTGCTCTCCATCCCGGTCATGATCCTCATCGCCGGCCTCCTCACTTAGCTCAGCGCCAAGCGGAGAGGAGTTGCTCCGGACCGACCGCCTGGACGCCCTCGACCGCGACGCCCGCGCGGGATACCGCGATCAGCGGGGTCGATTCGCTCGCACCCGGAAGCTGCGATCGGTGGACGTGGAGACGGCTCAGGTCGTGCGTGTCGAAGGCCTTACGCTCCAGCCATTTGATCGAGCCGACGGCGGTGATGTGCTTCGCGACCGGGCCGCGATCGGCTGCGACCAGGTCGATCTCGGGGTCGTTCGTCCTCGTCCAGTAGCCGCCGATCGCGCCGGTGTCGTGGGGGAGTCCGTCGGTCGGCAGGCGGAGCAAGGACTCGCGCACCACGGGTTCGATGGCTCGGCCGCGCCATGACGGCCAGGACTGACGGATGCGTGCCAGCGTGAGGTCGCCGCGCCCGCGCTCGACCTCGGTGAGGTGGGGACCCAGGAAGGCCAGCCAGAAGCGAAGATGCGGGTCGGCGACGTAGTACCGCGTCTCCTTCGACGGGCGGGTGGACAGCGGTGTCGCTGCCTCGACCACACGCTTGGCGGTCAGGAGGTGCAGTGCGCGATTGAGGCTGGTTGTGGGCAGGCCGGCGGCCCGGCCGATCGTTGTGTGGGTGCGTTCGCCCGATCCGATGGCCGAGAGCACCAGTCGGGCCTGCGCGTCAGCGGGGAACTCGGCGGCGAGTGAGCGTTCGCCGCTGACGATCAGCGCTGTCGTCGGATCGGCCAGTGCCGATGTGAGGTAGTCGAAGATGCCGGCGTTCGTCGGCCAGTCGTCGAGGATCAGCGGGAGACCGCCGGAGATGAGGTACGCATCGAACGCATCGGCAGGCTCCAGTCGCAGCATGTCCGCGACGTCGGCCGGGCTCAGCGGTGGCACCACCATCTCCGTCCCGCGTTGGTGGAACGGCCGGTCGTAGTCGTTCAAGCGCTCCATCATGGCGATGTCCGAGCCCACGCACAGCAACAGCACCGGTTTGCGGGACAGCTCACGGTCGTAGAGCTTCTGCAGCGTGCCCTCGAAGCCAGGGTCGTTCGCGATGAGGTACGGCATTTCGTCCAGGACGACGACGCTCGGCTGGTCTGCGGGGAGTGCGGCGGCGAGCAGTTGCAGGGCTGCATCCCAGTCGTGCGGCGTCTGTCCGGCGAACAGCTTGGCCTGCGGAAGTGTTGAGCCGGCACCGGCCTCGACGAACAAGCGGACGTCGGCGGTGGCGTTGGACTGCGCGGACGCTGTGAAGAAGAGGCTCGGGAGCCCAGAACGCTCGATGAACTCCTCGACGAGCCGCGACTTGCCGACCCGGCGGCGCCCACGCATGAGGACAGCCTTGCCCGGACGTCCTGTCCGACCTCGGTCCTCGACGCGACGCAGCAGCCTCTCGAGGGTGTCGAGCTCCCGGGTCCGGCCGTAGAAGTGATCCATGTGCACCCTCCCTTTAGAGGCCCACACATGATACAACCAAAAATGAACGTACCAAACTTGGTTGTCTTCGATCCTATCGCATGGCTTTGAAGGCTTCTTCGGCGACGGGGGCTACCTGGTCGACCGTGACGCCTTCGTTGGCGACCTGGGCGATGACGGTGAGGGTGTTCGAGCCGCGGTAGCACTGGGTGAGGAGGTTGCCGACCGCGTCGATGCAGGTGGACCGGCCGACCTTCTTGATCTTGTCCGGGGTCGCGCCGGAGTCGGCGACCACCTTGTCGACGTCGACCCGGCCGCGGAGCGCGATCAGGACGTAGAACCGGTCGCCTTCGAGGCTGCCGTACGCCTCGACCATCACCTTCTTGCCGTCGTTGATCTGGCTCAGCCGATCCCGGATCTGATCGAGCTGCGCCTCCGTGCGGATCTTCGGATCGGTAATCCGATCGAGCCCCGCCACCTTCGCCGGCGGCGTGATAGCCCGCTCGGCATTCAGCCTGCTCAACGGCCCCAGCCCCCACACATACCCGAGCAGAGCCAACACCCCCAACACCACAACAGCCCCACCCACAGTCACCCAAGGCCCACGAACTCTGAACCGCCGCAGCCCCTTCTTCCCCTTTGCAACAGCCTGCCCCTCCGCAGCCGCCTGCGCCTCCGCAGCCGCCTGCGCCTCCGCAGCAGCCTGCCCACCCGCAGCCGTCTGCCCATCTGTAGCCGCCTGCCCAGCCGCAGGCACCTGCCCGACCCCCTCCGCAGCCACGGTCGCGACCCCACCGCCACCAGACCCCTGCCCACCCCCAGCCGCCACGGCCCCGCCACCCACAGCCGTCCCGCCTGCTCCCGTCACGAGCCCGGCGTCCCCGGCCGTCTCACGGCCGCCAGACCCCTGCCCACCCCCAGCCGCCAAGGCCCCGGCACCCGCAGCCGTCCCGGCTTTCCCGCCTGCTCCCGCCGTGAGCCCGGCGTCCCCGGTCGTCCCACCGGCTCCCGCCGTGAGCCCGGCGTCCCCGGTCGTCGCGCCGGCTTCCGCCGTGCGGCCGGCCTGCCCGGTCGTCGCGGGGGCGTCTGCCGCCAGCCGCTTGCCCTCAGCGCCCTGTCCTGCAACCCCTTCGAGGCCGCCGTCGCTTGCCGCTTGCTTGCCTTCGTCGCCTGGCACCGTGAGCCCGCCCGACCCGGCCTTCACATCTGCGTCTGCCGACGGCCGCCCGGCTGTTGCGCCCTCCGCTGGAAGTTCTTTCGTCGGTGCCTGCTGACCCGCGCCGTCCTGCGCAGTCAGCCCGGTCTCCCCGGCCTTCGCGGCGGCGTCTGCCGTCGGCTGGCTCGCTGAGCCTCGCGCCGCAAGCTCCTCCTGGTCACCGTCGGTCGCCGTCTGTCCCTGCAACGCACCCTCCGCCGTGCTGTCGGCTGCGGTCGTCCCGGTCGTCCCAGTCGTCCCGGCCCCGGCCACGGACCCCGCACCCGGTGTGCCCGGCGCCGGAGGTTCTTCCGTCAGGCCGTCGGTTGCAGGCTGCTGAGCCGTGCCGTCCTGCGCCTTGAGGTCGTTCGTGGGCGTCTCGGGGACGGCGGGGAACTCGGTGGTGTCGGCGGCCTGGTCGTTCGGATCCGCGGGGTTGGTGGGATCGCTCATCGGGGGCTCCTCGGACGGTCGGGTCGCGGGGTGCAGCTTTCGGCTCGCACCGATGGTTCCACATCATGACAAACCGATCTCACAGGGTGAGGATCCACCCGGCGGAACGCGCGAGTGCCCGCCGCCCCGGGCCGGGGAGGCGGGCACCAGGCAGACGCACTCAGAGCGTCGCGACGACCTTGACCGTGTCGGAGTCGTCGGCGTTCCAGACGATCTCGCCGGTGATCCGCCCGGCGGCGCGCAGGTCCGGCTCGGCGCGCTCGGCGAGCGACAGCCGCGCGGCCGGACCGCTGACCTCGACCTTGGACACCTCGGTCTTCATCGAGACCTGCGCCTCGGACTTCGCACCCCGGATCCCCGCGAGGACCTCGGAGACCGCGTCCAGCACCTCGGGCTCCTGCGCCGCGACCGCGACGTCACCGTCCGGCGTCGGCCAGGACGCGAGGTGGATCGAGCCTTCCTGCCACCACGACCAGACCTCCTCGGTCGCGAACGGCAGGTACGGCGCGAGCAGCCGCAGCTGGACCGACAGCGCGACCGCGAGCGCGGCCTTCGCGGACGCGGCCGGGGCGTCGCCCTGACCGCCGTACGCCCGCTCCTTCACCAGCTCGACGTAGTCGTCGCAGAACGTCCAGAAGAACCGCTCGCTGATCTCCAGCGCGCCGGTGTAGTCGTACCGCTCGAAGGCCGCCGTGGCGTCGGTGACGACCGCCCGCAGCCGCTGCAGCATCGCCAGGTCGATCGGCTCGGTGACCGCGGCCGGGTCGACCGTGGTCGCTCCGAACCCGAGCACGAACTTCGACGCGTTCAGGACCTTGATCGCGAGCCGGCGCCCGACCTTCATCTGCGACTCGTCGAACGGCGAGTCCAGGCCCGGCCGCGCCATCGCCGCGCGCCAGCGGACCGCGTCGGACCCGAACTTCTCCAGGATCTCCGACGGGACGACCGCGTTGCCCTTGGACTTCGACATCTTCTTGCGGTCCGGGTCGACGACGAACCCGGAGATGAGCGACCGCGCCCACGGCAGCGAGCCGTTCTCGAAGTGCGCGCGCACGATCCGCGAGAACAGCCAGGTGCGGATGATCTCGTGCGCGTGCGTGTTCAGGTCCATCGGGAAGGTCCGGCGGAACAGGTCGTCGTCGCGCTCCCAGCCGCAGACGATGTGCGGCGTCAGCGACGACGTCGCCCAGGTGTCCATCACGTCGGGGTCGGCCTCGAACCCGCCCGGCTTGCCGCGCTGGGACTCGTCGTACCCCCGGGGGGCCTGCGAGGTCGGGTCGATCGGCAGCTCGGCCTCGGACGGCATCAGCGGGTGGTCGTAGTCCGGCAGGCCCTCGTGGTCCAGCGGATACCAGACCGGGAACGGGACGCCGAAGTACCGCTGGCGGGAGATCAGCCAGTCGCCGTTCAGGCCCTCGACCCAGTTCAGGTAGCGGTGGCGCATGTGCTCGGGGACCCAGGCGAGCTCGTTGCCGCGCTCGATGAACTCCTGCTTGAGGCCCGCGTCGCGGCCGCCGTTCGTGATGTACCACTGCCGGGTGGAGACGATCTCGAGCGGCTTGTCGCCGTTCTCGTAGAAGTTCGCCATCCGCTCGGTCTTCTTCGGCTCGCCGTCCAGGTCGCCGCTGTCGCGCAGCTTCTGGACGATCAGCTCGCGCGCGCTGAAGACCGTCTTGCCGGCGAGCTCACCGTACAGCTCGGAGCCCTCGAGCCAGGCCGGGGTGTCGCGCAGCAGCCGGCCGTCGCGGCCGATGACCGTGCGGACCGGGAGCTGCAGCTCGCGCCACCACTGGATGTCGGTCTGGTCACCGAACGTGCAGCACATCGCGATGCCGGCGCCCTTGTCCATCTCGGCGGCCCCGTGCGCCAGGACCGGGACCTCGACACCGAACAGCGGCGATTTCACCGTCGTCCCGAACAGGTGCTTGTAGCGCTCGTCGTCCGGGTGCGCGATCAGCGCGACACAGGCCGGGATCAGCTCGGGCCGGGTGGTCTCGATGTAGATCGGGCCGTCGGCGCCGTGGAACGAGATCCGGTGGTAGGCGCCCGGATACGGCCGGGCCTCGAGCTCGGCCTGCGCGACCGCGGTCTGGAACGTGACGTCCCACATCGTCGGCGCCTCGGCCAGGTAGGCCTCGCCGCGGGCGAAGTTGCGCAGGAAGGCGCGCTGCGACGTCCGCCGGGAGTCCTCGGAGATCGTGGTGTAGAGATATGACCAGTCGACGCTCAGGCCGACCTGGCGCCACATCGCCTCGAACGCCTGCTCGTCGATGTGGGTGAGCTCGCCGCACAGGTCGACGAAGTTCTGCCGGGAGATCGGGAGCTGCTTCTTCGGGTCCGGCTTGGCGGGCGGGGTGAAGTCCGGGTCGTAGGGCAGCGACGGGTCGCACTTGACGCCGTAGTAGTTCTGGACGCGGCGCTCGGTCGGCAGGCCGTTGTCGTCCCAGCCGATCGGGTAGAAGACCTTCTTGCCGCGCATCCGCTGGTAACGGGCGACCAGGTCGGTGTGGGTGTAGCTGAAGATGTGCCCGACGTGCAGCGACCCGGAGACCGTCGGCGGCGGGGTGTCGATGGAGTAGACATCGGCACGCTCGGCGGTGCGGTCGAAGGCGTAGGTCTGCTGCTCCTTCCATACGGCAGCCCACTTCTCCTCGAGGCCGTCGAGGCTGGGCTTGTCTGGAACGCGGGACGTCTGGCTCATGCGCACAATGTTAGTGGTTGTCAAGGGGTGCTTCCGACCGGTTATCCACAGCGCTCTCTAGACTTGGCCTCCTGATGAGCGACCTCTCCTTCGCCGAAGTGTCGGCACGGCTCCAGCAGCGCTGGCCGGAGCACAAGATCGAACCCACCCTGGAGCGCGTCCAGCGGCTCGTCGAGCTGCTCGGCGACCCCCAGAAGGCCTACCCGGTGGTGCACCTGACGGGCACCAACGGCAAGACGTCCACGGCCCGCATGATCGACACCCTGCTCCGCGAGGCCGGGCTGCGTACCGGGCGGTTCACCAGCCCGCATCTGGAGTCCGTGCGGGAGCGGATCACGCTGGACGGCGAGCCGATCAGCGAGGAGCTGTTCGTCGAGGCGTACGAGGAGATCGCGCCGTACCTCGAGCTCGTCGACGCCGAGCAGGAGCACCCGCTGACGTTCTTCGAGGCGATGGTCGGCATGGCGTACGCCGTGTTCGCCAACACCCCGGTCGACGTCGCGGTGATCGAGGTCGGCCTCGGCGGGACCTGGGACGCCACCAACGTCGCCGACGGCACGGTCTCGGTGATCACCCCGGTCGCGGTCGACCACGCGCACCTGCTGGGCGCGGATCCGGTCACCATCGCCGGGGAGAAGTCCGGCATCATCAAGCCCGGCGGTACGGCGGTGATGGCGCAGCAGAGCCTGGACGTCTTCGAGGTCCTGCTCCGCCGGTCCGCCGAGGTGGGCGCCCAGGTGGCCCGCGAGGGGATCGAGTTCGGCGTCGTCAGCCGTACGCTCGCGGTCGGCGGCCAGGTGGTCTCGATCAAGGGTCTCGGCGGTGAGTACGACGAGCTGTTCCTCCCGCTGCACGGTGAGTACCAGGCGCACAACGCTGCCACCGCGGTCGCGGCCGTGGAGGCGCTGCTCGGCGCCAGCCCGGAGACCGAGGGGCGGGTCACGACCGAGCTGCTGCAGGCCGGCTTCGAGCAGGTCACCAGCCCGGGGCGGCTCGAAGTGGTCCGGCAGAGCCCGACGATCGTCGTCGACGCCGCGCACAACCCGCACGGCGCGGAGGCGACCGCGGCCGCGGTCTCGGAGGCGTTCCAGTTCCAGCCGCTGATCGGCGTCCTCGGCTGTATGAAGGACAAGGATGTGTACGGCGTCCTCGAGGCCTACGAGCCGATCATGGAAACCGTCATCTGCACCCGGAACAGCTTCGTCGAGCGGTCGATGCCGGCCGAGGAGCTCGCCGAGCTGGCGGCCGAGGTGTTCGGCGAGGAGCGGGTGCTGGTCCGGCCGCACCTGATCGACGCGATCGACGACGCGATCCGGCTCGCCGAGGAGAACGCGGTCGCGCTCGGCAGCGGCGGCGTCCTGATCACCGGATCCGTCATCACCGCGGGTGAGGCGCGGGCGCTGCTGGTCCGTAAGGGCAAGGACCAGACATGAGGTCGCTCGCGTCGATCGTGCTGGCGTTCGAGTCGGTCGTCCTGGCTCTCGTCACCCCGGTGATGATCTCGGTCGCCGACATCCGCCCCGCGGTGGCCGTCCCGGTCTGCCTCGGGTTGTTCGCCCTGGCACTCGTCGCGGCCGGTCTGCTGCGGTTCCGGGCCGGGTACGTGCTCGGCTCGCTGGTCCAGGTCGGCGCGGTCGGGCTCGGCTTCGTCGTCCCGGTGATGTTCGTCCTCGGCGTCGCCTTCGCCGCCTTCTGGGTCGCCGCGATCGTCCTCGGCCGCCGGATCGAGGAGGCCAAGAAAGCGCAGGAGCAGCTAGGCTCAGCCGGCCAGACCCCTTCGAGAGAGAGTTGACAGATGTCGCAGCGCACCCTGGTCCTGCTCAAGCCCGACACGGTACGCCGTGGCCTGATCGGTGAGGTGCTGGGCCGGTTCGAGGCCAAGGGGCTCCGGATCGTCGCCATGGACCTGCGCACGATCGACGGCGAGCTGGCCGACCAGCACTACGCCGAGCACGTCGAGAAGGCCTTCTACCCGCCGCTGCGGGACTTCGTCGTCAGCGGCCCGATGGTCGCGATGGTGCTCGAGGGCGACGAGGCGATCGAGGTCGTCCGCGCCCTGAACGGCGCCACCGACGGCCGCAAGGCCGCCCCCGGCACGATCCGCGGCGACCTGTCGCTGTCCAACCGCGAGAACCTCGTGCACGGCTCCGACTCCCCGGAGTCGGCCGACCGCGAGATCAAGATCTGGTTCCCCGACCTGCCGTGAACCTGCCCGAACTCCCCGACCCCGGTGTGCTGCACCCGATGCCCGGGCAGTCCCGGGTGGTGCTCCTGAAACCCCTTGTGACCTCGCCGCTGATCGAGGTCGGGGAGTTCTCGTACTACGACGACCCGGACGACCCGACCGCGTTCGAGACCCGCAACGTGCTGTACCACTACGGCCCGGAGAAGCTGGTCATCGGCAAGTTCTGCGCGCTGGGCGAGGGCGTCCGCTTCGTCATGAACGGCGCCAACCACCGGATGGACGGGCCGTCGACGTTCCCGTTCCCGATCATGGGCGGCTCCTGGTCCGAGCACTTCGACCTGATCACCGGCCTGCCCGGCCGCGGCGACACCGTGATCGGAAACGACGTCTGGCTCGGCTACCAGACCCTGGTGATGCCCGGCGTGCGGATCGGCCACGGAGCGATCGTCGCCTCCGGCTCGGTCGTGACGACCGACGTCCCCGACTACGGCATCGCCGGCGGCAACCCAGCCAAACTCATCCGCCGCCGCTACAACGACACGGACATCGACCGCCTCCTCACCATCGCCTGGTGGGACTGGCCCCTGGACCACCTCACCAAGCACCTCCCTACAGTCATGTCCGGTACGGTCGACGACCTTGAGCGCGCGCGGCCGTGAAAGCGAACTGAAAGGTCGGTCCCACATTCTCTGGGCGGGGTGAGCTGTCACCCCAGCTGCCCAGGGAGGGGACCCCTTGTCATCGCCGCATAGCCTTCATCGGTCTGTTGCGCTGCTCGTCAGTGCAGTTGCCCTGCTGATTCCCACGCAGACCGCCAGCGCGGGCACTGCCCAAACGCCTGCTGCCTCGGACCTGGCGCGCCAGACCGGCAAGCCGGTACCCGTGCCGTCTGCGCAGACCGCCACGAGTGACGTGGTGGCCAATCCGGACGGCTCTTTCACCGAGACGTTCCACACCGAGCCGGTCCGGGTACGGCGTGGTGCCGGCTGGACCCCGGTGGACACGACGCTGGAGCGCCGCACCGACGGCAGTGTCGCGCCGCGGGCAACCAGCATCCCGACCGCGTTCTCCGGCGGCGGTAAGGGCTCTCTGGTACGACTGGGTACGTCCCGGCAGCAGTTGTCGTACACCTGGGCGAACTCACTGCCGGCCCCGACATTGCAGGGCAGTACGGCGACGTACCGGGACGTCCTGCCCGGCGTGGACCTGCAGCTGACCGCCAAGACACAGGGCTTCTCCAAGGTCTTCGTCATTCACAGTGCGGCCGCCGCGAAGCAGCTGAGCACGCTGAACCTTGGTCTGGCCGCCGACGGCCTGGCCCTGCGCGATACGAAGGCTGGAAGCTTCGGCGCGTACGACGGAACGAACAAGCTCGTCTACAGCGCCGGTGCCCCGCTGATGTGGGACTCCGCCGACCACCGCGCGACTGGCGCGTCGAAGCTGACCGGCCGGACGTTGTCGGTCACGCCCGACCAGAAGCTCCTGACCGGCAGCAACACCAAGTACCCGGTCTATCTCGACCCCGACACGACCGGGCCCTTGTACGGCTGGGCGATGGTGTTCTCGGGGCACCCGGAGGACGAGTACTGGGGCGGCGACGGCGAGGGCGTCGCCAAGGTCGGGAACTGCTACGACGCGAGGGGCGAGTGCTACGGCATCGGTGTGGCCCGGTCGTACTTCAGGTTCGACGTGCGTGGACTGCTGGGCGGCCGGAAGCTCATCAAGAGCGCGAGCTTCAACGCGTTCCTGGACCACGTGCCTGACTGCGCACAGCAGCGCACCGTCCGGGCCTCGAGCACCGCACCGGTCGGCACCGGCACCAACTGGGCCAACCGGCCCGGCATCGCCACCAGCCTCGGCGATGTGATGCCGCCGCAGTGCAAGGACATCTGGCTCGGCTGGTCGGCCGTGCGGGCGGTGAACGACGGCATCAGCCTGCACGACGGCTGGGCGACGATCGCGCTGTCCGCGACCAACGAGGCCGACCAGTACGCGTGGAAGAAGTTCGGCACCAGGCCGACGTTGTCCGTCACCTACAACACCCGCCCGGGAGTGCCAACCGATCTGGCCGTCGAGGGCCAGCTCTGCCGCGGCCAGGAGATCTTCGTGAACCCGGCGGTCAGTGGTGAGGAGGAGGACCAGACGCGCGGCCCCGTGCTGTCGGTGAAGGCGACCGAGGAGGACCCGCAACTGATCCGCACGGTGTTCGAGTGGGCGGATCGCGCGCACAACCGGATCGGTGGCGCGACCACAGGGTTGTTCGCGTCAGGTACGACGTTCAAGGCAGGCGTGCCGTCGGCCAACGCCGCGCACGGGAGCCGGCTGTCGTTCCGCGCGTTCGCGTCGGACGACGTGGACGGTTCCGGGTGGAGCGGGTACTGCGACCTGACGATCGACAAGGTCGCACCGCAGGAGGCTCCGACCGTGCACTCGGATACCTACCCCGAGTGCACAGTGGCCGACTGCCGCCAGTACGGGGGAGTCGGGTTCACCGGTGGATTCACCTTCGGGGCCGGACAGAACGACACCGATGTCGCAGGCTTCCAGTACTCGCTGCTGGGCGCCTTCGAGAACCGGTACGCGCCGGTCGGCAGCGACGGCCTCGCGCGGGTGCTGATCACCCCGCCGGACTACGGGCCGCAGTTCCTGAGCGTTCGAGCGGTCGATCGCGCGCGCAACGTGTCGTCGACGACTCAGGTCTACGAGTTCCACGTCAAGCACGGTGGCTCGCCGACGGCGGCGTGGCGGCTCAACGGAGAGGGCTCGGACACGGCGGTCGTGGACGATGCGGCCGGTCACCGTGACGGCGTCCGGCCGGCGGCGCCCGCAGCGCAGTGGAAGGGCGGCCGGAACGGCGATGCCCTGTGGCTGAACGGCTCCCAGTCCGCGTACGTCGCAGCTTCCGGTACGTCGGCCGTCGACACCAGCAAGTCGTTCACGGTGTCGGCCTGGGTGAAGCTGGATCAGGCCGGCACGGTGTACCGCACCGCGGTGAGTCAGAGCGGCTCCCGACTGAGCGGTTTCTTCCTGCAGTACAACCCGAGCACCAAGAAGTGGAACTTCATGATGCCGGCGAGTGACGCCGACACAGCGGCACGCCACGTCGCAGCATCCCCGGGGTCCGCCGTGGCGGGTCGCTGGACTCACCTGACCGGAGTCTTCGACGACGCCACCAAACAGATCACGCTGTACGTCGACGGCGTCCAAGGGACCACGGCGAGCCACTCGACGCCGTGGCGGGCGACCGGCGCGATGCAACTGGGCAGGGCGCAGTACCAGGCGGCCGGTGCCGACAACTGGCTCGGAGCGCTGGACGACGTGCAGGTCTTCAACCGGGTGCTGACGACCGTGGAGATCGACGACCTGGCCGGCAGACCGGCGGCCGAGCAGGCCTTCTGGCCGCTCGACGAACCCACCGGAACGCAGGTCTCGGATGCCTCAGGCAACTATCGTCTCGGGACGGCTGCGCCCGGAGTGACGCGCACGGCAGGCGCCGTGGGCACCGGCGCGGTGCGACTCGACGGCTCGGGTGGGATCACCGGTCCGGCCGCCGTTGTCCGGACCGACAGCAGCTTCACCGTCAGCGCCCGGGTCAAGCTGGACACGGTCGACGCGGTCAGCCGGACAGCGCTGAGCCAGGACGGTCAGCAGTCGAGCGGCTTCCAGCTCGGGTACGACGGCCCCAAGCGGCGTTGGTACTTCGGTCTCTCCCAAGCCGACAGTGCCACGGACCTGCCTGTCACGGTCACCGACGACAGTGCCCCGACCGCGGGCCAGTGGACCTCGCTCACCGGCGTCTACGACCAGGCCGCCGGTCAGATCCGGCTCTACGTCGACGGCCGGCAGGTGGGCGGGTATCCCGCCGCACAGGCCAAGTGGAACGCCACCGGTGCCTTCCAGGTCGGGACGGCTCGCAAGGCAGGGCAGGTGGCGAACGCGTTCACCGGCGAGATCGACGACGTCCACGCCTGGTCCGGCGTGCGCACCGAGGGCCAGGTCCAGGACGACCTCGCGCATCCGGCGACGACCCGGTCGACGGCGTACTCCGGGCAGCTGTCGTACTTCCTGGACAGCAATGGGTTCCGGATGGTCACCAACGGGCCGGTGCCGCCGAGCTCGCACTTCCAGAAGTCGCTGGGAGTCCCGGCGCCGGCCGGTACCGCGAACACCACCACCGTCCTTGCCTGCCGTAACGGTGCGACGGACTACTTCCTGGACGCGACCTGCGCCGGGCACACCGTGCTGGGCAGTGTCGGGCAGTTCTGGAAGAGCCCGCCGGCCGGGGTGGAGACGGTCCCGGTCTACCGCTGCTACATCTACATGGTCGCCCACTTCGCCTCCAACGACGAGAACTGCGACGGCGTCGCCGGCGCCACGATGGAGTTCCGGCTCGGCTACGTCCGGCCGTACTTCGCCCTCGTCCGGACGAGTGCCACGAACCATCCGTACGACCACATCAGCAGTACGGCGAAGCAGCCGGCGACGCAGCGCGCCGAGTCCTCGCTGGGCTACCTCGCCATGCGGCAGTTGCCCGGTACGACGCCCTGGATGCTGTGCCGCGACGGAGCGGACAGCTTCACCTCGAGCGATCCCGGCTGCGAAGGCAAGACGGTCGTGGCCCTGTCCGGCTACGGCTGGACCGAGCCCGCGCCCGGTCGCGTCGAGGTGTTCCGGTGCCGTGCCTCCTGGGGAGACCTCTTCGACTCCCGTGACGCCGGTTGTGAGGGCGCGCAGCACACCTTGGTCCGTTCGGTCGGCTACGTCGCCGCCTCTCTCTGACGTTGAAGGACACAGTGATGACGAAACGATCATTCGCTCGGTGGCGTAGCAGTTGGACCGCAGCCACAGCAGGAGTCCTGGTGGTGTCCCTGGCCGTCCCTGCGACTGCCGCTCAACCGGAGGCCAGGGCACCGAAACCGGCCAGCCCGGCTCTGCCGCAGACACCGACCGTGGCAACGAAGGACTTCGTACCGGCGCCGGTGCCAGACAGGCCCCGGCCGCCTGCTCCGGCTGCACGGACGGCCTGGCCGAAGGACGGTGTCGCACAGCTCACCGTCGGTGCAGCTGCCAAGGCAGATGGACTCCCGGTCAGCGTGGCGCGTTCGGGGCGGACCTCTCCGGCCACGGTGGAGGTCAAGCTCGATGCCGACAGCGGCGTCAAGGACCAGCTGACGTTCCAGGTACGTCGTACCGACGGAGCGAAAGCCCTGGGCACCGTGCGCGTCTTCCTCGACTACTCGAAGTTCCGCGACTCGTTCGGCGGTGACTGGGCCTCCCGGTTGCGCGTCCTCGGCGCGGACGGGCGACAGGTCGGAGCTCAGGGCAACGACACGGACCGCGACCGGTTGTACGCCGACGTACCGGTCAGTGCGGCGGCCTCGACCTTCACCGTGGCGGCGGAATCAAGCGGCTCGGCCGGCACGTACAAGGCGACCTCCCTCGCCCCGTCCGGTCAGTGGCAGGTGTCCACGGCCAGCGGCGGCTTCAGCTGGTCGTACCCGTTCCAGGTGCCGCAGGTGCCGGGCGGGCTCGTGCCGGACCTCGAGGCATCGTACTCGTCGCAGTCCGTGGACGGCCGGACAGTTGCCACCAACAACCAGCCGTCGTGGGTCGGCGAGGGCTGGGACCTCGGCGGGGGATTCATCGAGCGCTCCTACAAGGGCTGCGCGGACGACCTCGACGGCAACAACGGCAAGACCAAGACCGGTGACCTGTGCTGGGAGACCGAGAACGCGGTCCTGTCGCTGGGGCAGCGGTCCGGGCGTCTCGTCCTGCAGGACGGGGTCTGGCACCCCGAGAACAACGACGGGACGAAGGTCGAGCACCTGCTGCGGAGCGCCGGGATCAACGGTGACGACAACGGCGAGTACTGGCGTGTCACCACGCCCGACGGAACGGAGTACTACTTCGGCCTGACCAGGCTGCCGGGCTGGGAGAGTGGTCGCGCGACCACGAACTCGACCTGGACCGTGCCGGTCTACGGCAACGACGACGGGGAGCCCTGCCATCAGGCGACGTTCGCGGCCAGCGCCTGCCAGCAGGCGTACCGCTGGAACCTGGACTACGTCGTCGACCGCAACGACAACGCGATGAGCTACTACTACGACGTCGAGACCGGCAAGTACGGCCAGAACCTCGGCGCGTCCGTGGCGTCGTACACACGGGCCGGGTCGCTCAAGCGGATCGAGTACGGCCTGCGCGCCGGCAACGCCTACACGACGGCCCCGGCCCGCGTCGTCCTCAGCACCGCCGACCGCTGCGCCCCGAACCAGAACTGTGCCGTGCACGACCCCAAGTCCTGGCCCGACGTGCCGTGGACCCTCGAATGCGCTGTCGCGGACTGCAAGGACGAGCTGTCACCGACGTTCTGGACGACCAAGCGGCTGGCCAAGATCAACACGCAGGTCTCGGCCGGCGGCGTCAACTACGCGCACGTCAACCAGTGGAACCTGGCCCACAGTTACCCGCCGCCGGGCGACGGAACCTCCGCACCGCTGTGGCTCGACTCGATCACCCGCACCGGTCTCGCCACCGACACGTACGTCGGCCTGCCGCCGGTCAAGTTCGACTATGAGATGAAGCCGAACCGCGTCGACTCGCTCACCGACGGTCTGCCGGCGCTCAACCGGCCCCGCCTCATCACCATCACCAGCGAGTCCGGCGGCCGCATCAACGTCGCCTACGCCGGGAAGGACTGCGCCCCCGGCGCACTGCCGGCACCGGACAGCAACGGCAAGCGCTGCTTCCCGGTCCGCTGGCTGATGGAACCCGAGGTGGAGCCCCGCAACGACTGGTTCCACAAGTACGTCGTCAGCGAGATCACCGAGGACGACCTGCTCACCGGCAACTTCGCCGGACGCACCAAGTACACCTACGAGGGCGCAGCGGCCTGGGCGTACGACCAGAACCCGCTCGCGGACCCGAAGTACCGCAGCTGGACCGACTGGCGCGGGTACGAGAAGGTGCTGGTCGTCCGTGGTGACAAGACCCAGGAGCCGAACAGCCCCCAGTCGGCTACGCGGTACCAGTACTTCCGTGGCATGAACGGCGACCGGACCGCGGCCGGCGGGAGCAAGACGGTCGGTATCAAGGACAGCGCCGGCACCGTCGTGACGGACTCGAAGCCGTACGCCGGTCTGGTCCGTGAGGAGATCACTTACAACAACGTCGGCGGCCCGGAGGTCGGCGGATCGATCCACGACCCGTGGTCACGCCGGACAGCCGTGCAGGCGCCGTACGAGTCCTATCAGGTCGAACAGACCCGGACCGTCAGCCGGACCGCGCTGGCCGCGGGCGGCGTACGTACCACTGATGTGCGGACCACGTACGACGCCTACGGCAACGAGACCGAGGTCGACGACCGGGGCGACACCGCGCTGGCCACCGACGACCGGTGCACGACGACGACCTACAACCGCAACGCCGGCAAGTGGCTGATGGATCTCGCCTCGCGGGTCCGGACCGTCGGCGTGGCCTGTGACGCCACCCCGTCGTACCCGGCGGACGCGATCGAGGACGTGCGGACGTCGTACGACGGGGGAGCCGTCGACGCGGTCCCGCAGCACGGCAACCCGAGCAGGGTCGAGCAGGCCAAGTCGTACAGCGGAGCCACTCCGACGTACCTGACGAGGAGCACGACCACCTACGACGGCTTCGGCCGTCCGCTCGAGACCAAGGACGCGCTGGGCCGGCCGACCACGGTCGCGTACGTCGAGACCAACGGCGTGAACACCGCGGTGACGACCAGGAACGCGCTCGGCCATGACCGCACGCAGGACATCGACCCGCGGCTGGGGCAGCCGGTCAAGGAGACGGACGCCGACGGCCGGATCACGTCGCTGCAGTACGACGCGCTCGGGCGTCTCACCGCCGTCTGGAAGCCCGGCCGGACCGAGGCGAACCTGGAGTCGCCGCATCTTCAGTTCGCGTACGGCGTCCGCAACTCGGGCGGACCGAACTGGGTGAAGACCCTCACGCTGACGGCCAACGGCACCCAGGTGGCGTCGTACCAACTGCTGGACGGGTTCCTGCGGCTGCGGCAGACGCAGTCGCCCAGCCCGCTCGGCGGCCGGATCCTCACCGACGAGTACACGAACAGCCGCGGGCTGGTGTACTTCAAACGATCGCCGTACTACGACCCCAGTGCTGCGCCTGGCACCGCGGTGGCTTCCCTGGTGCACGGCGAGGTCCCGAACGCCACGGCGATCGGCTACGACGGAGCAGAGCGCGTTACGGGCGAGGCGCATGTCGAGTTCGGGGCGGAGAAGTGGCGGACCACGACCACGTACGGCGGTGATCGGGTGACCGTCCTGCCGCCCGACGGCGGGACACTGACGACCATTGTCAGCGACGCCCGCGGCCGGACCACCGCCCGGCTGCAGTACCAGGGCCGGACGACGAGCAGCACGGCCGAGACCACTCGCTACGGCTACACCAAGCGCGGCGACCTGGCGTCGCTGACGGACTCCGCCGGGAACAGCTGGCGGTACGAGTACGACGTGCTCGGCCGCAAGGTCAAGGCGGACGACCCGGACAAGGGGACGGCCGTCATGACGTACGACGACGCCGACCAGCTCATCAGCACGACGGACGCACGCGACAAGACCGTCGTGACGAGCTATGACCTTCTCGGTCGCAAGGCGGAGACACACAGCGGGGCGGCGGACGGGCCGCTACTCACCAAGTCGGTCTACGACACGCTCTCGAAGGGGCAGCTGACGTCGTCGACCCGGTACGTCGGCGCGAACGCCTATGTGCGAGCGGTAACCGGCTACGACGAGGCCGGGCGTGCACAGGGGGAGCAGGTCGTCATCCCGGCGGTGGAGGGGAAGTTGGCGAACACCTACACCACGACGCAGACGTACGCCGACAGCGGCAGCGTCTGGTCGACCGCGCTGCCCAAGCTCGGCGACGTCGCGGCCGAGACACTCAACTACTCGTACGACGGTCTCGGGCTGCAGAAGAAGATGACCGGAACGACGCCGTACGTGAACGACACCAAGTACACCGGACTGGCCGAGGTGGCGCAGCTCGTCCTCGGGCCGACAGACCGGACTGTCTGGCGGACGAACTTCTACGACCCGGGGACCGGGCGGCTCAAGGAGGTCAAGACGCATCGTGACTCCGCGGGCAACGTGATGGCCGCGGACCAGACCTACAGCTACGACCCGACCGGCAACGTCACCCGGGTCACCGACCAGGTCCAGGGCCGCTCGCTGGACACGCAGTGCTTCCGCTACGACCACCTACGTCGTACGACGGCTGCCTGGACGGCGACCGACGCGTGTGCGGCTGCTCCGGATGCGAGTCGGATCGGCGGGCCGGCGCCGTACTGGCAGGAGTACACGTACGACCTGACGGGTAACCGCACGGCGGCGACAGTGAAGGGTCTTGGCGGCGCGGCGGACAAGGTGAGCACCTACGCGTACGGCCAGCCCGGCAGCGACCTGCCGCACGCGGTCCGGTCCGTCACGACCGGATCGGCTGTGGCGGCATACGAGTACGACGCCGCCGGGAATACGACGAGCCGCACGGGTCCTGACGGTCAGCCGCAACCGCTTGTCTGGGACGACGAGGGTCAGTTGGCCGCAGTCGGCAGCAGCAACTATGTCTATGACGCCGACGGCAAAGTCCTGATCCGCCGAGACGCCGGCTCCAGCACGCTGTTCGTCGGCGACGGGGAGCTGACGGTAACAAACGGTGTTTTGAAGGGCACTAGGTACTACAACGGCATCGGCGTCCGCACGAGCACAGGCCTGACCTGGACGATCCCCGACCGCTTCGGCACCAACCAGACCGCCCTGGACGCCGCCACTCTGGCAATAACCACCCGCCTCTTCGACCCCTTCGGAGCCCCCCGAGGCACAACCACCACCTGGCCCGGAGGCAACCGCTCCTACGTAGGAGGCACCCCCACCGCCAACACAGGCCTGACCAGACTGGGAGCCCGAGAATACGACCCAGCCCTGGGCCGATTCCTCTCGGTAGACCCCATCATCGACCCCAACGACCCCCAACAACTCAACGCCTACGCCTACGCCAACAACAGCCCCGCCACATTCAGCGACCCGGACGGCCTGAAGTACTTCGAGGGCGATTCCGGTCGCGCGTACAGCAATCAGAAGGCGGTCGACAAGGTCGCGAAGAAGCGCTGCGGAGCCTCGATCGCAGGTGCCTTCTCGTGCCCGAACAAGTTCAAACGGATGTTCACCACGCAGTGCCCGCCGTCCCGCGCGAGCGACGCCAAGGCGTGCCGGTCGCAGAACGGAAGTCCGAAGCCCGTGTCCTTCAAGCCGAAGGCGCCACGCCACATCGCAAAGGCTCGGCAGCCCCTTCGTCTGATGACCAACCTGATGAACGGTCTGTTCGAAGACGCTCCGTTCAAGTCCATCTCGGGGTGCATGGATGTCTTCGCAGGGGTGTTCTTCGGCGGCGGCGGCGAGGTCTGCAGCAGTTTCGACCGGCACGGGATGACGCGGAGCGCAGGTGTGAAAGTCGGTGCCATCCTCGGATTCGATGCCTCGGTAGGTGGGGCCGTGAAGTTCAACTCCGGTGACGCGACCACCGTGAACAACGGCCCGGGCTTCGAGATCTCGTCCACACCGTTCAACGGCGAAAAGTGGTCCAAGATCATCGAGATGCTCGGCTCGACCAATCTCAAGGCCGGTTGGGGCGGCGGAGTCGAGGGCACGATAGACCCGACCACCGGGCAGTCCTCCGTGGCGATCAAGGGCGGCTTCGGCGTTGGGGCCAGCGTGGGCGGGGCCTATGCCACGGCAGGTGCCAACTCGGGCTACGTCGTCGATTGGGAGTCGGTCGACAAGACGATCGACTTCGCAGCCCAAGGGTTCGAGTGGGCGGGAGACATGGCCGGCATCTGGTGAACCGTTGAACTAGCTGCGACGGAGGCCGTTGCCGACAGCAGGTGCTCGGACCGATACGATCTGTCCTGGGCGGACGGGTCGTGTCGGTCCACGGGCTGTGCGCGGGCGGCGCTTAGCCTGGTCGGGGACCGAGTGGGAGGTGCCGCGGTGGCGAACAGCATGCTGGGCCGCGACATGGCGGTTGATCTCGGGACGGCGAACACGCTGGTGTATGTGCGTGGCCGGGGCGTCGTGCTGAACGAGCCGTCCGTGGTGGCGACCCGGACCGACGAGCCGCAGGAGGCGGTCGCGTTCGGGCACGAGGCGAAGAAGATGATCGGGCGGACGCCGGGCAACATCACCGCGATCCGGCCGTTGAAGGACGGTGTGATCGCCGACTTCGACGCCGCCGAGCAGATGCTGCGGTACTTCATCCAGCGCGTCCACCGCCGGCGGTACTTCGCGAAGCCGCGGATCGTGGTCTGCGTCCCGTCCGGGATCACCGCGGTCGAGCAGCGCGCGGTCCGTGACGCCGGGTACATGGCCGGCGCCCGCAAGGTGTACATCATCGAGGAGCCGATGGCCGCCGCGCTCGGCTCGAACCTCGAGGTCCGCGACGCGACCGGCAACATGGTCGTCGACATCGGCGGCGGGACCACGGAGGTCGCGGTCATCTCGTTCGGCGGCATCGTCACCAGCCAGTCGATCCGGGTGGCCGGCGACGCCATCGACAAGGCGATCGTGAACTACTGCAAGAAGGAGTTCTCGCTGCTGCTCGGCGAGGCCACCTCGGAGCAGATCAAGATGACGATCGGCTCGGCGTTCCCGACCACCGACGGCCCGGACAGCGAGATCCGCGGCCGGGACATGGTCTCCGGCCTGCCGCGCACCGTGAAGGTGTCGTCGGCGGACATGCGGCAGGCGATCGAGGAGCCGATCACCGCGATCGTCGACGCGGTCAAGGCGACGCTGGACAAGACCCCGCCGGAGCTGGCCGGCGACATCGTCGACCGGGGCATCGTGCTGACCGGCGGCGGCGCGCTGCTGAAGGGGATGGACGAGCGGCTGCGGCACGAGACCGGTATCCCGATCCACGTCGCCGAGAACCCGCTGGACGCGGTCGTGCTCGGCGCCGGCAAGTGCGTCGACAACATCGAGACCCTGAACCGCATCCTGGTCACCGACAACCGGCGCTGAGGTAGCAGGCGATGCTCAAAGACCTCGGTTCGCCGTCGACCAGGAGCGCGTTCCGCTCCGCCGGCGAGGCCCCGCTGCGTTCGGCCGGTACGCCGCGGGAGGTGCGCCGCCGCCGGACCGTCCTGCTGCTGGTCGTGCTGGCGTGTTTCACGCTGATCGTGCTGGACGCCCGCCGCTCGGCCGGATCGCCGGTCGAGCCGTTGCGGGAGGCCGCGGCCGGTGTCTTCGGCCCGCTCGAGTCCACCGCGACCTCGGCCCGGCAGCCTGTGGACAACCTCCGCGACCGGTTCGCGGAAATGGATAGGTTGAAAGCAGAGAACGAACAACTGAAGAAGGACAACGAGGACCTGACCCGGGAGCTGAACACCTCCGACTACGCCCGCAGCCGGGCGCAGGAGCTGGACAAGCTGCTCAAGGTCGCGCCGGCGTACACGGTGACGCCGGCCCGGGTGATCGGCATCGGCGGCGCGCAGAACTTCAGCCACACGGTGACGATCGACGCCGGGACGGCGGACGGCGTGCGCGCCGACATGACGGTGCTGAACGGGACCGGTCTGGTCGGCCGGGTGGTGCGGGTCACCCAGGGGACCGCGACCGTGCTGCTGATCGGCGACCGCAACTCGACCGTCGGCGGCCGGCTGAACGCGTCGATGGCGCTCGGTTTCGTCTCCGGACGCGGAGAGGTGGCCGGCACCCTCGACTACAAGCTGGTCGACCCGAAGGCGCGGCCGAAGGAAGGCGACCGGATCGTCACCTGGGGCTCGAGCGGCAACGCGCCGTACGTGCCGGGTGTCCCGATCGGCGTCGTCACCTCGGTGACGCCGAACCAGGGCGCCCTCGGGTCCACCGCGACCGTCAAGCCGTATGTCGATCCGACCCGGATCGACACCGTCGGCGTGGTCACCGGGCCACCGGCCCGGCCGCCACGCCAGCAACTACCAGGGAAGGGGAACTGACATGATCGCCGTACGCATCGGGTTGGCTGCCCTGTTCCTGATGATCGCCGTCACCGTGCAGACGTCCGTGCTGACGAACATCGCGGTCGCCGGCGTCACGTGCGACCTGACGCTGATCGTGGTGATCGCGCTGGCGCTGTCCCGCGGCCCGGAGTGGGGTGCGATCGCGGGCTTCGTCGGCGGTCTGCTGCTCGACGTCGTGCCGCCGGCCGACCACACGGCCGGGCGCTGGGCCCTGGGCCTGGCGGTCGCCGGCTACGTCGCCGGGCTGATCCGCCGCGAGACCTCCGGCAGCCCGGTCGGGCCGCTCGGCGTCGCGCTGACGGTAGTGCTGGGGACCGCGATCTCCTTCTTCCTGTACTGCGCGACAGGCTCGCTGCTGCACGACCCGACGGTCGACTGGAGCGAGTTCGGCGTCCGCCTCGGCATCGCCGCCGGGTACGACGTGGTCGGCGCGATCGTGGTGATCCCACTGGTCATGTGGCTGATGGGCCGCCTCAAACCGGCCCGTGAACGGCGACGGGTCACGCCATGAGCTGGGACGGCTTCGAGGCGCCGCTGAAGGCGCGGCTCAGGTTGTTCGTGATCGGGGTGCTGGTCTTCTCCTTGCTGTGCACGCTGTTCGGCCGCCTCTGGTACATGCAGGTGATGTCGAACGCGGACTACAGCCAGGCGGCCACCCAGCAGCACATCCGCCAGGTCCTGGTCCCGGCCCCGCGCGGCACGATCGTCGACTCGCAGGGCCGCACGCTGGTCGGCAACCGGGTCTCGGTGATGATCACGGTCGATCGGTCCGTGCTCGCGAAGCTGCCGGAGAGCCAGCAGAACGTCGTCCTCACCCGGCTCGCGAAAGTGCTCGGCCAGAAGCCGAAGGACCTGAAGGCGCGCACGATGCTGTGCGGTGAGCCCGGCGCGTCCAAACCGCCCGCCTGCTGGAACGGCACGCCGTACCAGCCGATCCCGGTCGCGAAGGACGTCAGTGAGCAGGTCGCGATCGAGGTGATGGAGCGCCGCGAGGACTTCCCCGGGATCGCCGCCGACTCGCAGACCCTGCGCGCCTACCCCGCGCCGTTCAAGGTGAACGCGGCGCACATCCTCGGGTACCTGTCGCCGATCACCACCGAAGAGCTCGAGGACATGGACAAGGCCGGGCAGGACTCGGTCCCGCACCGCTCGGACCTGGTCGGCCGGGCCGGCGTCGAGCGGTCGTACGACAAGCTGCTGCGCGGGTCGCCCGGCGAGAAGGACGTGATCGTCGACGCGGTCGGGTACACCACCGGCATCAAGAAGCAGACCGCGCCGGTCCCGGGCGCCACGCTGGTCACCACGATCGACGCGCGGATCCAGGCCTCGGTCGAGGCGCAGCTGAAGAACGCGATCATGACCGCCCGGAAGCAGTACGACAAGATCACCAAGAAGAAGTAC
Source organism: Kribbella sp. NPDC003557 (assembly GCF_040610805.1). Lineage (NCBI taxonomy): Bacteria > Bacillati > Actinomycetota > Actinomycetes > Propionibacteriales > Kribbellaceae > Kribbella > Kribbella sp. NPDC003557. Next base: position 98,807 of record NZ_JBEXMY010000009.1, on the reverse strand, counting down.
GTCGCCGACTCCGGCGCCGCGGTCGTGATGGACACCAAGACCGGCCGGATCGTCGCGATGGCCAGCTACCCGACGTACGATCCGGGCGTCTGGGTCGGCGGCATCACCCAGCGCGAGCTGGACGCGCTGTACTCGACGAAGTCCGGGACGCCGCTGGTGTCCCGCGCGCTGCAGGGCCAGCTGGCGCCCGGGTCGACGTTCAAGCCGATCACGACCGCCGCGGCGATGAGCGCCGGGTACAGCCCGAAGACAAGGCTCGACTGCTCGTCGTTCTTCGAGGTCGGCAACCGCCGGTTCAAGAACTACGAGTCCGCGTCGTACGGGATGATCGGCTTCGACCAGGCGCTGGCGCTGTCCTGCGACACGTTCTTCTACCGGATCGCCTACGCGCTCTGGCTCAAGGAGGGCGGCAACTCCAGCGACGTCACGACCCGCGACCCGCTGGTCGAGATGGCGCAGAAGTTCGGGCTCGGCAAGCCGACCGGGATCGACCTGCCCGGCGAGGTCAGCGGCCGGATCGCCGACCGCAAGTGGAAGAAGACCTATTACGACTCGCAGAAGGACTACTACTGCAAGATCGCGGACAACCCGCCCGCCGGGACGTCTGCGTTCCTGAAGCAGTTCTCCCGCGAGTTCTGCGTCGACGGCTACAAGTACCGCGCCGGTGACGCGGTGAACTTCGCGATCGGCCAGGGCGACACCACGGTCACCCCGCTGCAGCTCGCGACCGTCTACTCGGCACTGTCCAACGGCGGCACGGTCTACGAGCCGCGCGTCGTGCAGTCCTGGGTCGGCGCGAACGGCAAGCCGCACGAGATCAAGCCGGCCGTCAAGGCCAAGCTTCCGGTCCCGCGGAACACGCTGAAGTACATCGACACCGCGCTGAAGCAGACCACGGTCTCGGGGACGGCGGCGTGGAAGTTCCAGGGCTTCCCGCTCGACAAGATCCCGGTCCGCGCCAAGACCGGTACGGCCGAGGTCTACGGGAAGCAGACCACCTCGTGGCTCGCGTCGTACACCGATCGGTATGCCGTGGTGATGATGATCAGCCAGGCCGGTACCGGTTCGGGCGCCGGCGGTGACGCGGTCCGCAAGATCTACGAGACCCTGTACAACATCAAGCCGGCGCCGCCGGCCCAGCCGAAGCCGGGGCAGTGAGATGGCGCTCCTGACTCCGATCCGGACCCGGCCGCGGATGGACCGCCGGTCGACGGTCTGGCATGTCGACTGGGTCCTCGTGCTGAGCGTGGTCGCGCTGTCGTTCCTCGGCGCGATGCTGATCTGGTCCGCGACCCACAACCGGACCTCGCTGACCGAGGGCAACCCGGATGCGTTCCTGGTCCGGCACGCGCTGAACTTCGCGATCGGCCTGGTGCTCGCGGTCGGCGCCGCGATCACCGACCACCGCCGGGTGCGGATCCTCGCCCCGCTGCTGTACGTCGCCTCGGTGATCGGCCTGATCCTGGTCCTGGTGCCGGGGGTCGGCTCGACGATCAACGGGTCCCGGTCGTGGATCCAGCTGCCGTTCATGTCGATCCAGCCGAGTGAGTTCGCCAAGCTCGCGGTGATCGTCGGTATGGCGCTGCTGATCGCGGAGAAGAGCGAGACCGACCGCCACGAGGACGCCCGCACGATCGACGTCGCGCAGGCGGTCGGGGTCGCCGCGATCCCGGTGGTGCTGGTGATGCTGCAGCCGGACCTCGGCACGGTGATGGTGCTCGGCTCGATCGTGTTCGGCATCATCGCGGTCTCGGGCGTCCCGAAACGCTGGATGCTCGGCCTGCTCACCGCGGGCGTGCTGGTCGCGGCGATCGCGATCAAGCTGCAGGTGCTGAAGGAGTACCAGATCGCCCGCTTCACCGCGTTCATGCACCCGTCGTCGGACCCGCAGGGCATCGGCTACAACGTGAACCAGGCGCGGATCGCGATCGGCAACGGCGGCGTGTTCGGGCAGGGCCTGTTCCACGGCGGCCAGACGCAGAACGCGTTCGTCCCGGAGCAGCACACCGACTTCGTGTTCACGGTCGCGGGCGAGGAGCTCGGGCTGATCGGCGCCGGCGCGATCATCGTGCTGTTCGCGATCATCCTGTTCCGCGGGCTGCGGATCGCGGTGAACGCGCGGGACGCGTTCGGGCGGCTGGTGGCGACCGGGATCGTCTGCTGGTTCGCCTTCCAGGCGTTCGAGAACATCGGGATGACGCTCGGCATCATGCCGGTCACCGGCCTGCCGCTGCCGTTCGTGTCGTACGGCGGTTCGTCGATGTTCGCCTGCCTGCTCGCGATCGGCCTGCTGCAGAACATCCACCTCCGCTCGCACCGCTACTGACCCGTCGACTGAGCTGTCAGGTAGGCTGCTCGGGCTCGGCCCCCGCCCAGAGCTCGGAAGGCCTCATGACCAGGTCCCTGTCGGTTCCGCTCGCCCTTGCTGCCGCCCTGACGTTGTCCCTTGCCGCCTGCGGTGGTGAGGACGAGAAGGCTGCCGCCGGTCCACCTGCGACCACGCCGACGCCGAGCGCGACGGCGTCGACGCCCGTCGCGCCCGTCACGCGGACGAGCGCCGAGCTCACCAAGGCGCTGCTGGAGCTCGCCGACCTGCCGAGCGGCTTCACCGAGGACAAGGAGGAGGCCGACGAGGACTCCAAGCCGTTCTCGTCGCCGAGCAGCCGCTGCAAGACGCTCGTGAAGTACCTGAACGCCACCAAGGCGCCTGGCTCCAAGGCCAGCGTGGCCCGGACGTTCACCGGCGGCCAGGAAGGCCCGTACATCGACTTCGGCCTCGACTCGATGACCACCGCCGAGAAGGTCGCCGACCTGCGCGACTCGTACGCCGAAGCGGTCGAGTCGTGCACGAAGGTGACGCTCAAGACCGACGGCGCCGGCAGCACGTCGATGAAGGTCGAGACGATCACCGCCCCGGAGTACGGCGCGAAGCCGTTCGCGTTCCGCCTCACCGGCACCAGCGGGCCGAAGCGCGGCCTCGAGTACGCCGCCGTCGTCACCGGTGTGGACGACGTGATCGTCTCGGTCGGCGTCCTGGCCGGCCAGGGCACCGAGCTCGACGCGGCCACCGAGGCCGCCGTCACGAAGGCCCGCCACGTGCTGCAGCCGGCGTGACGGGCATCACAGCTCGCGTCGTCACGCCGGCCGTAGGACGGACCGTCGTGTTGGCATGGAACAACGAATGGATTTCAGCAGGGTCACCCCGGCCGCCTTCCGGGCCGTGCTCGGAGTGGAGAGCTACGCCCAGAGCCAGGTCGACCACACGGTGCTGCACCTGATCAAGGTGCGTGCGTCGATGGTCAACGAGTGCTCCTTCTGCGTGGACATGCACACCATTGATGCCCTCAAGGAAGGCGAGACCACGCAGCGCCTGTTCGGGCTGGCCGCGTGGACCGAGTCGCCTTTCTACGACGAGCGTGAGCGGGCCGCCCTCGGCCTGACCGACGCGGTCACCCTGCTCGGGCGGGGCGGCGTGCCCGATGCCGTGTGGGACGCCGCGGTCGCGCAGTTCGGTGAGGAGGGAACCGCGCACGTGCTGCTGGCGATTGGCATGATCAATCTGTGGAATCGCCTGATGATCGCGACCCGGAGGCAGCCGGAGGTCACGGGCTGACGAGCGCGCTGACCGAGTTCGCGGCGGCGCGCGGGATGCTCGCCGGGCTCGCGTACCGGATGCTGGGGAGTTGGCACGACACGGAGGACGTGCTGCAGGACGCGTACGTCCGGTGGTCGGCGGCGGACCGCGCCGGCGTGGCCGAGCCGCGCCGCTACCTGACGCGGGTGGTGACGCGGCTGTCCGTCGACGTGCTGCGCACCCGGCAGGCGCGCCGCGAGAGCTACGTCGGCGAATGGCTCCCGGAGCCGGTGCTCGCGGACACCCTCGACCTCGAGGACGTGTCCGTGGCGCTCCTGCACCTGATGGAGCGGCTCACCCCGCCGCAGCGCGCGGTCTACGTGCTGCGCACCGCCTTCACCCTCCCGTACGACGAGATCGCCGCCATCCTCGACCGTACGCCGGAGGACTGCCGCCAGCTGCACCGCCGGGCTCTGCACGCGCTCGACGACGACCTACCTCGATATCAGCCGACCGCCGCGGAACAACGGCGCCTGCTCCTGGACTTCGTGGCCGCGGCCCGCGACGGCGACCTGTCCCGTCTCGAGTCGATGCTGAAGGACGACGTCATCTCCTGGACCGACTCCAACGGCCGCCGCCGAACTGCCCGCACGCCGGTTGCGGGCCGCGAGAAGGTCGCCAACTTCTTCACCCACATCTACCGCCACGTCGAGGTCACGGCGGTCGACCTGGTCACCGGGCCGGCCCTGAGGGTGGTTGTCCGAGGCAACCCACACCTCCTGACCCTCGACACCGACGGCACCCGGATCACCGCGATCCGCGTCCTGGCGAACCCGGAGAAGCTGTCAGCGGTAGAGCGGTAGAGCACCCGTGACGGAGTCGATCGACTGACGGGGCCCGTAGAGGGCCAGGCCCAGGTACTCGATGTCCTCGGGCTTGGTGCCGGCGAGCGTGGTGGACATCTGGTCGTACGTGCGGGCCCGCTGGGCGACCTGGTGCATGTCGTGGATGGTGATGTCCGGCCGGGCGGCCGCCTGGGCGCGCAGGGTCCGCAGGTCGTCGGCGCGCAGGATCGGGATCGGATGGACGCACATCCCGGTGTGCGGGGTGCCGGCCGCGTCGACCGTGTCCCGGCCGACGGTGTCGTCGTGGTGGCTGCCCAGCCCGACGCCGAGCAGGGCGGCGGTGTTGAGGGCGACTCCGACAGGGGCCTCGGTCGCGATGATCACGACCATCTTGTTCGTCAGCACGGCGGCCACGCTAGCCCGATGAACGGCAGACCTGAGCCAGCTCCGAACATCGTTCGGCCGATCTGGGAAAATAGCTGCCATGGACGAACTTGATACGGCGCTGCTGCGGATGCTGCAGAACGACGCCCGCCGGACCAACCGGGACATGGCGGCCGAGCTCGGGATCGCGCCGTCGACCTGCCTCGAGCGGATCCGCGGCCTCAAGGACCGCGGCGTGATCAGCGGGTACCACGCGGCCGTCGACCTGAAGGCGATCGACCGGTCGACCCAGGCGATCATCTCGATCAAGCTCCGGCCGCAGGCGATGGCGGTGGCGACCGCGTTCCAGGCGTACGTGATGGACCTGCCGCAGACGCTGGACATGTTCATGGTCTCCGGCGGCGCCGACTTCCTCGCCCATGTCGCCGTCAAGGACACCGAGGCGCTCCGCGACCTGGTCCTCGCGCTGGCCAAACGCCAGGAGATCGCCGACATCCGCAGTTCGGTCGTGTTCGAGCATCACCGCCGCACGACGATCATGCCGTTGGGTTCGTAGGGTGGGGGACATGCGACTCAACTACGTGGAGACCGGTCCGGCCGACGCACCCGTGGTACTGCTCGGCTCGTCGCTCGGTGCGGACCAGGGGATGTGGGCACCGCAGGTCGACGTACTGTCGAAGCGGTTCCGGGTGATCGCGTTCGACCATCGCGGTCACGGCCGCTCGGACGTACCGGAGGGGCCGTACTCGATCGAGGAACTCGGCGGCGACGTCGTCGGGTTGCTGGACGCGCTCGATGTCGAGCAGGCGTCCTACGTCGGGATCTCGCTCGGCGGCGCGGTCGGCCTCTGGCTCGCGCAGAACGCACCGGACCGCTTCCACCGGTTCGTCGCGATCTGCCCGCCGTCGAACCTGGCCGCGAACCCGCAGCCCTGGATCGACCGCGCCGCCCAGGTCCGCGCCGAAGGTACCCAGGCCATCGCGGATGCGACCCTGGGCCGCTGGTTCCTCCCGGAGTTCAAGGACATCGACCCGATCCTCCAGATGCTCCTGGACTGCCCCGCCGAAGGCTACGCGGCCTGCTGTGAGGCGCTCAGCACCCTCGATCTCCTCCCCGGCCTGACCAGCATCACCGCCCCCGTCCTCCTCATCACCACCGACTCCGACACCTCGGTCCCACCCGAAACCGTCGTCCCCCTGGCCACCCAGATCCCCGGCGCCCACCTCGAGGTCATCGAGAACGCCGCCCACCTCGTCACCTACTCCCACCCCGACGTCATCAACCCCCTCCTGCTCGCCCACCTCGGCTGAATGCGGCGTACGGCCGCGGCGGCGTTAGGCTGGTAGGCGCTCTGATCGCTGACTGGAAGTTGTCTATGACTGTGGAATCGCTGTTCCCGCGCCTGGAGGCGCTGCTGCCGGGTGTGCAGAAGCCGATCCAGTACGTCGGTGGTGAACTGAACTCGGTCAGCAAGGAGTGGGACGCGGTCAGTGTCCGGTGGGCGCTGATGTACCCGGACGCGTACGAGGTCGCGCTGCCGAACCAGGGCGTGCAGATCCTGTACGAGGTGCTGAACGAGCGCGACCACATCCTGGCCGAGCGGACGTACTCCGTCTGGCCGGACATGGAGAAGGTGATGCGGGACAACGGCATCCCGCAGTTCACGCTCGACAGCCACCGGCCGGTGCGGGCGTTCGACGTGTTCGGGCTGTCGTTCTCGACCGAGCTCGGGTACACGAACATGCTGACCGCGCTCGACCTGGCCGGCATCCCGCTGCACGCCGTGGAGCGCACCGACGAGGACCCGATCGTGCTCGCGGGCGGGCACGCGGCGTTCAACCCGGAGCCGATCGCGGACTTCATCGACGCCGCGGTGCTCGGTGACGGCGAGGAGATCGTGCTGGCGATCTCCGAGGTGATCCGGGAGTGGAAGGCCGAGGGCCGTCCGGGCGGCCGCGACGAGGTGCTGCTCCGGCTGGCGAAGTCCGGCGGCGTGTACATCCCGAAGTTCTTCACCGTCGACTACCTGGCCGACGGCCGGATCCAGCGCGTGACCCCGAACCGTCCGGGCGTACCGTTCCGGACCGCGAAGCACACGGTCATGGACCTGGACGCGTGGCCGTACCCGAAGAAGCCGCTGGTCCCGCTCGCCGAGACCGTGCACGAGCGCTACTCCGTGGAGATCTTCCGCGGCTGCACCCGCGGCTGCCGGTTCTGCCAGGCGGGCATGATCACCCGGCCGGTGCGTGAGCGCAGCATCACCACCATCGGCGACATGGTCGAGAACGGGCTGAAGCAGTCCGGGTTCGAGGAGGTCGGCCTGCTCAGCCTGTCCAGCGCCGACCACAGCGAGATCGCCGACGTCGCGAAGGGCCTCGGCGACCGGTACGAAGGCAGCAACGTCTCGCTGTCGTTGCCGTCGACAAGGGTCGACGCGTTCAACATCACGCTGGCCAACGAGTTCTCCCGCAACGGCCGGCGCAGCGGCCTGACGTTCGCGCCCGAGGGCGGGTCGGACCGGATGCGCAAGGTGATCAACAAGATGGTCACCGAGGAGGACCTGATCCGCACCGTCGCGGCGGCGTACAGCCACGGCTGGCGGCAGGTCAAGCTGTACTTCATGGTCGGCCTGCCGACCGAGACCGACGAGGACGTGCTGGCGATCGCCGACCTGGCGAAGCGGGTGATCGAGACCGGCCGCGAGGTGTCCGGCCGGCGCGACATCCGTTGCACGGTGTCGATCGGCGGGTTCGTGCCGAAGCCGCACACGCCGTTCCAGTGGGCCGCGCAGCTCGGCGCCGAGGAGACCGACGCGCGGCTGGCGAAGCTCGGCGCCGCGATCCGGTCCGAGAAGGGCTACGCGAAGGCGATCGGTTTCCGCTACCACGACGGCAAGCCCGGCATCATCGAAGGCCTGCTGTCCCGCGGCGACCGGCGCGTCGGCCGGGTGATCGAGGCGGTCTGGCGCGACGGCGGCCGGTTCGACGGCTGGAGCGAGCACTTCTCGTACGACCGCTGGGTCGAGTGCACCGAGAAGGCGCTCGCCGGCGAGCCGGTCGACCTCGCCTGGTACACGACGCGCGAGCGTGAGTACGCCGAGGTCCTGCCGTGGGACCACCTGGACTCCGGGCTGGACCGCGACTGGCTCTGGGAGGACTGGCAGGACTCGCTCGAGGAGGACGGCGCGATCGAGGTCGAGGACTGCCGCTGGACCCCGTGCTTCGACTGCGGCGTCTGCCCGCAGATGGGCACGGAGATCCAGATCGGCCCGACCGGGAAGAAGCTCCTCCCGCTCTCTGTCGTCTAGTTGCAGTAGTACGCCGGGTTCGGCGTCGTCTCGGTCTGGTCCTGCCAGTGGGCGACGCCGACGTAGTACCCGCAGCCGGTGCCTTCGTCGAACCAGGCGCCGCCGCCGGAGTACGCGTAGGTCTCCGCGACCGTGGCGAACGGCCCGCTCGCGCTGTCACCCTTCTGCAGCTCGACCCGGACCTCGGTCACGCTGTTCGAACACCCCTCCAGGCCGACGGCGACGTACAGCATCAACGCCGAGTACCCGACCGACTTCGCCGTCACCAGATCGCAGGCCGACGTCGACGCCTGCGCGGGCGTTGCGACAGTCAGTCCGGCGACGGCAGCCGCGGTGGCCGCGACCGCACCAACGAGTTTCCGCATCTGAACACCCTTCAGTTGGAAACCTACAGAGTGTCAGCAGATTAGGTCACTCAGTTACCAGCGTCGAGCCCTTCGGCGTGGCGGACAGAAGCAGCTCGGTGAGCAAAAGCTCGTCAGCGCTGCCCAGAACGAGGTCGGCGGCGCCCACCGCGGCGGCGCTCACGTACGGATTGGGGATGGCGACCGCGTACATCCCGGCCGCCTGCGCCGCCGCGACGCCGTGCGCCGTGTCCTCGACCGCGATCGCCCACGGGACGCCGAGACGCCCCAGGGCCAGCTCGTAGATCGCCGGATCGGGCTTGTGCGTGGTCACCTCGTCGCCGGTGACGATCTGGTCGAACAGGCCGACCGCGCCCACCCGCTCCAGGTGGGGGAGCACCCACGTCCGCGGTGAGCTGCTGGCGATCGCCACCCGGAGCCCCAGCTCGCGCGCCGTCGCGATCCAGTCCCGGATCCCGGGGCGGAAGTCGAGCTCGGCGTGCAACCGGTTGCGATGCGCGACCCGGCGGGCGTGGCTCTCGGTGCGGTCGAATCCGGCCCCGACGGCGGCAGCGAGGACGGCGTACCGCTCCTCGGTGATGTCGCCGCCGTGGCCGGGCCAGAAGCCGTCCAGGTCGAGCTCCAGGCCGTGGTACGCCCACTCGGCCTGCCAGCTCTCGACCATCGTGGTCTCGGTGTCCATCAGCAGGCCGTCGAAGTCGAAGACGATCGCCGGTACGTCGACCGGCACCAGCCGGGTCGCCAGCCGGTGGATCTGGGCCGGGCTCAACCCCAGCCAGGACAGGTACGCGCGCACCCCGCCGAGGTCGTCCAGGTGCTCGAGCGATCCGAGGATCGTCTCCGGCAGGGTCCGGGAGAACTCGGGCCCGTCCTGCGTGCCGAGGTGGATCTCGCTGATCGCGTAGTCGGCGGCGATCTCGGCGCGCGGCACGCCGGCCAGTTCGAGCAGCACCGCGACGGTCAGACCGGTCCGGTCCTTGCCCGCCTTGCAGTGCACCACGACCGGCCGGTCCGCGGGCGCGTCCGCGATCGCGGCGAAGATCCGGGCGATATGGGCGGCGTTGCGGGTCAGGCTGTTGCGGTAGACGTCGAGCAGCCGCGGCTCCGCCTCCGGCTCCCGCAGCCGCTCGGCCTCCGGATCGATCCACGGGATCCGCCGGTACGACGGTGTGCCGTCGAGCGGATGCGATTCCTTCAGCTCCCAGTCGGACCGCAGATCGAGGACGAGCCCCGCGTCGAGCGCGACGAGTTCGGCGTGCACGGTGTCGAGCGCGTCGGTCCGCACCAGCGACCGCGAGCGCGTCGGGACGCCGTACCGCGTCGGAAGTCCGCCAACGTCACGCGCATTCCGGCTCCACATACCTGTCAGCTTAGGACAACGCCTCCCAGGGACTCGAAGTCGTGCCAGCTTCCGTCGTAGGCCTTGTGGTTCAGGGCCGAGTCGGTGCCGACCGCGAAGACGTCGAGCCGGCCGGGGCCCCAGGCGACCACGGATCCGGCCGGCTGCGGGCGCCGGTGGGCGGCGGCCGGCTCCAGCCAGCCGGCCAGGGCGGCGATGTTCATCCGCAGGATCTCGGTGGCGAACGACCAGTCGATGAAGTTGAGCGTGTCGTTCGCGGAGTGGATGTGGCCGTTCGCGCTGTCGCCGCCCTCGATCGTCAGCACCGCGGGGATCCCGGCGGTGATGAACGGGACATGGTCGCTGGCGAACGGGTTCAGCGAGGTCTCGACGTGCAAACCGGTGTACGTCGCGGCGGCGGTCGCGAGCGCGGCGATCTGCGCCGACGACACCGCCGCTCCCTCCAGCAGGACGGTCGGTGTCGCGGTGTTCCGCGTGCCGATCATGTCCATGTTGAGGACGGCGCGGACGCGGGCACGTTCGGCCGGCGGCAGCGTCGGGACGTACTGCTTGCTGCCGAACAGACCCTCCTCCTCGCCGCCGAACAGGATCAGCCGGACGTCGTGCTGCCACGACTGTCCGGCCAGCAGCCGGCCGAGTTCGAGTACGCCGGCCGAACCGCTGCCGTTGTCGTCGGCCCCGGGCGACGCCGCGGCCGGGCCGCCGGCGAGATTGATCGAGTCCAGGTGCGCGGTGACGATCACCAGCCCGCGGTTCGCCCCGACGCCGGCCCGGTCGCCGATCAGGTTCGCCGACTGGCCGGCGCCGACGGTGACCGGCATCCGGCTCGTCTGGTAGCCGAGGGCAACCATCCGGTCGGCGGCGAAGTCGGTCGCCTGGGCGAATCCCGCACTCAGCGAGTGCCTGGTCGGCAGGTTCGCGAGCCAGGTCAGGTCGTTCTGGTACGACGCCGTGGACACGTCGGCGACCAGGTCCGCGACCAGCGGATCGGCGCGCGCCGCGACGACGGGCGGGGTGTCGACGACCGTCGTACCGGCGCGCAGCGGCTCGATCCGCCAGCAGTTGTTCGACCGTCGCCGCGGCTTGTCGGCGGCCGAGATCACCAGATGCCGGCCGTGGTCGAGCAGCGGGGTGACGTCGGGGTAGTCGGTCTGGAAGCTCCGGCCCATCTGCGTGACGAGCAGCAGGCCGGGCGCGGTCCGGGACGCGCGGCCGAGGCGCTGGTCCGCGGACACCCAGAGCAGGGTCTTGTCCCCGAACCGCGCCGACCGCGCACCTCCGGCGGCGTCCGCGGTCGGTACGACGAGGTAACGCACAGGTCCTGTGGTCATGTGTTCATTCCCAAGCTATGTCCAGCCGGTCCGGGGTCACGCTGACGACGCGCCCTGTCCCGCCGGAGCCGCGGACGAGCCGGCCGGCGGCGTCCCACCGGCCGGCCGGTCCGGGCTCGGGCGCGTCGCCCCGGCCGATCAGCAGCTCGACGAGCGTGCCGTCGGCCCGGAACTCCACCCCCCGCCGGCCACGGGCCGGCGGGAAGGCGAAGTCGTCGCGGCGGTAGACGCTGATCCCGTCGTGGTCCTCCTCGGCGGAATGCGTCCAGCGCCCGGTCGGTGCCGTGGTCAGACCCTCATTCCTTGTCCGATCGCGGCAGGCGTTTCCGGGATCGTCACCTTGAAGTCGCTGATCACGCCGCCGAGCGCCTCGTACCCGGTGACCGACGGTCCCCAGGCCGAGCCGTCCCACCACTTGTGGTACAGCTGCTTGTCGGTGCCGGTGACGAACACGTCCAGCCGGTTCGCGCCCCACGAGACCACGCGCGGCTCGTCGGTGCAGATCCCGCCCATGTACTCGTACCCGGTGACCGACGGTCCCCACGCGGAGCCGTCCCACCACTTGTGGTAGAGCGCCGAGTCGGTGCCGAGCACGAAGACGTCCAGCCGGTCGGAGCCCCACGAGACCACGGTCGGCGCCGACGTGCACACGCCGCCCATGTACTCCCAGCCGTTCCAGGACGAGCCGTCCCACCACTTGTGGTACAGCGCCGAATCGGTGCCGATCACGAACATGTCGAGCCGGTTCTCACCCCAGGCCACGACCCGCGGCGGTGACGCGCAGACCCCGCCGAGGTACTCGTACCCGTTCCACGACGAGCCGTCCCACCACCGGTGGTAGACCGCGTTGTCGGTGCCGAGCACGAACGCGTCGAGCCGGTTCTCGCCCCAGGCAACGACTTCCGGCGGGCTCATGCAGATACCGCCGAGGTACTCGTAGCCGTTCCAGGCCGATCCGTCCCACCACTTGTGGTACAGCGCCCGGTCGGTGCCGAGGACGAACGCGTCGAGGCGGTTCGGGCCCCAGGTCGCCAGCCGCGGCGGGCTCATACAGACGCCGCCGAGGTACTCGTAGCCGTTCCACGACGAGCCGTCCCACCACTTGTGGTACAGCGCGTGATCGGTGCCGAGGACGAACGCGTCCAGCCGGTTCGGCCCCCAGGACGCGACTTCAGGAGCGCTCATGCAGATCCCACCCTGGTACTCGTAACCCGCGACGGACGGTCCCCAGGCCGATCCGTCCCACCACTTGTGATACATCGCCAGGTCGGTGCCGAGCACGAACGCGTCCAGCCGGTTCGCGCCCCAGGCCACCACCGATCCGGCCGGTTCCGGCGTCCCGGCGACGCCGCCGAACTCGGGCAGGTCCTTGCGGACGGTGTCCAGGCAGGCGTGCATCCGGGTCACCTGGTCGGTCGTGAACATGACCATGCCGCGGTCGTCGGTGTAGTCCATGTAGTCGTAGAACAGGTCGCCGTTCGGCCCGTTGCTGCAGGTCACATGCGGGAACGTCGGTACGCCGAAGTTCGGGCCGGCCGCGTTCGGGGTGTCCGCGCACTCGTCGCTGCCGCTGCAGCCGCTGCCGTCGTCGCCCCAGATGTGGAACAGGTTCAGGTAGTGACCGACCTCGTGGGTCGTGGTCCGGCCGAGGTCGAACGGCGCCGCCGCCGTACCGTTGGTGCCGAACCCGCTGTGCAGGATCACCACGCCGTCGGTGTTCGCCGGTCCGCCCGGGAACTGCGCGTACCCGAGCAGGCCGCCGCCGAGCTGGCAGACCCAGATGTTCAGGTAGTTCGCGGTGTCCCACGGGTCGATGCCGCCGGTCGCCGACGACTTCACCTTGTCGTCGGTGCCGAAGCTCGCGGTGCTGGTCTGGGTGCGGGTGACGCCGGTCGTCGGGTTCCCGTTCGGGTCCTCGGTGGCCAGGAAGAACTCGATCCGCGAGTCCGCGATCAGGCCGCTGAAGACACCCGGCACGATGCTGGTGTCCGGGTTGGCGGCGCGGAAGTCGCGGTTCAGCACGTCGATCTGGCTGTCGATCTGGGCCTGCGAGATGTTCTGCGCGTTGGTGTTCCAGACGACGTGCACGACACAGGGGATGCGTGCCACGCCGGTGAAGCGCTCCTCGCCGGAGACGTAGGCCATCGTCGCGGTCTCCAGCGCCGACCGTGCCGCGGCGTACCCGGGGGACGTCGTCAGCAGCCGCCGGTGCACGTCCATCACACCGCACTCACGACGGGTCGGGTACTCGGTCCGCCCGCCCTCGGTCGCGCCGCTCATACCGGCACCACCGGCCTCGCCGCCGCTCATGTTCGCGGCCGGCGACCCACCGCCGCCCATGCCGGCCGCGGGCGAGCCGCTGCCGCTCATGTTCGTGGTACTGCTGGAATCCGCCGGGGTGTTCATCCCGGCCGTCGGCATGCCGTCCGCCGCGGGCTGTCCGTTCGCGGTCTGCCCGTTCGGCTCGGTCGCCGGTGACTCACCCGGCATCCCGTGCTCGTCGCGGTGCTTGTCCGCTCGCCCGTTGGCCTTCCTCGGCATCTTTCCCCCTTCCGCGGGGGCACCCGAGCAGGCCGGCGTGCGCCGAACCGAAGAGGTCACCCCCAGCGCGTCCTCGATCGAAGACGGTCCTGCCGTCTTCCCCCACCGAACAGTCGGCCCCCAAACGCCCTGCTCTCCGATTCACGATCCGCCGATCACCGACCGCGCACAAGGCCTCGCACACGGGCAGTCAGCTTCGCTGGATTCCTTGTGGCGGTTGGAGAATTTCACGGATGGCCTGGCGGTCGGTGGGAGGCTGGAGGAGTGAAGGGACTGACCGACTGGTTGCTGGGGCTGCACGGCATCGCCGTCTACGGGATGGTCGGGTTGCTGGTGTTCGCCGAAGACGCGTTGTTCGTCGGGTTCGTGCTGCCGGGGGAGACCGCCGCGGTGCTCGGCGGCGTGACGGCGGCCCTCGGGCACACGCTGCTGCCGGTGGTCCTGGCGGTCGTGGTCGGCGCGGCGATTCTCGGGGACAGCGTCGGCTACGAGGTCGGGAGGTACTTCGGGCCCCGCCTGCTGGGACACCGCGTGCTGCAACGCCGGGCGAGCCGGCTCGACACGGCCCGGCGGCAGCTCGCGGAGCGCGGCGGTACGGCGGTGTTCCTCGGCCGGTTCGTGGCGTTCCTCCGCGCGACGATGCCGGCCCTGGCCGGGATGTCCGGCATGCGGTACCCGAAGTTCCTCGGCTACAACGCGGCCGGCGGACTCGTGTGGGGCACGGCTGTTGTGCTGCTCGGGTATCTCGCCGGCACGTCGTACACGCGCGTCGAGAAGACGTTCGGCCGCGTCGCTGCGCTGGTGGTGGCGGGTGTTGTCGTGGCTGCGATCGTGGTGTGGAGGGTGCGCCGCCACCGGGCAGAGCGGGTGCGGTAGGTCAGATCGCCCGTTCCCACATCGTGCGCTGGGCCACCGGGCGGAAGCCGAGCTTGGTGTTGACGGCGACCATCGGGGTGTTCTCGGGGGCGTTCCAGGTGTGGAGTACGGCGGGGAGCGGGACGCCGGCCTGCAGGGCGCGGAGGTTCGGGGCCTTGACCGCGATGCCGAGACCGTTGCCGCGGTGGGAGCGGCGTACATAGGTGTCGTACTGGTTGAGGCGGTCCGGGGTTTCCGGCGTACCGCCCATCTGGGTGTACGCCGCGAGCTCGCCGGTCGCGGTGTGGACGGCGGCCGTGGTGTAGGTGAACCGGCCCTGCGCGAGCCGGCGCGCCTCGTTGTCGCGGACCAGGTCGGGTGTCCAGTGAACCGCCTCGGTCGAGCGATCGCCGGTCGGCACGTCCTCGCTCATCCCGCTGAGCAGCTCGACGAACTGCGGCATCCACTCGTCGGGCGTGTGCTCCCGCCACTGGACGATCTCGTACCCGTCCACCGGGCGGTCCGGGAGGTCGGCCAGCGGCAGCTCGGCCACCTGGTGCAGCTCGGCATGCTTCTTCACGAACCCGCGCGCGGCGGCGAACGCCGTACCCGGGCTTTCACCGGTCACCGGGTCGCCGGCCATGTTCGTCCCCGACACGATGCTCCGGCCCTCGGCCTTCGCCCGCTCGATCGCTGCGTCGAGCAGCTTCGTCGCCACCCCGCGGCGCCGGTACTCCGGAGCGACGGCGAGCTCCACGTCGACGGTGTCGGTGTTCCCCACCAGCCACCAGTCGAGCCACGCGATCCCCAGCCAGGTGTCCCCGTCCACCAGCCCCAGCCCGTCCGCCCGCACCTCGGCATGCTCCCGAGCCATCACCACCCGAGCCTCTTCCAGCCCCATCCCGGCCGGAAACTCCAACTCCTCCTGCCGCACCCCGAACTTCACCGCGTAGAACCGCCGGAAAACCTCCGGATCCTGCCCATCCACCACCACAATCCGCATCCCGCGACCCTATCCGCCCGCCAATTACCATCCCGGGATGGGCTCAGCACCGCAGTGCCACTTCGGGGTATACGCCCGGATCCGCGACGCCGGCCGCATCCTCCTGGTCCACAAGACCCGCGGCCCGTACACCGGCCTCCTGGACCTCCCCGGCGGCCGCCCCGAGCCCGGCGAGACCTGGCCCCAAACCCTCGAACGCGAACTCCAGGAAGAACTCGGCCTGACCATCAGCGCCACGGGCGCCTTCCGGCCGTTCGACGTCCACGTCCAGCAGTCGTCCACCGGCGCGCCGATCGACTTCCACCACCACGGCGTGGTCCTGGACCTCGCCCTCGCCTCACCACCCGCCCCAGTTACCTCCCCGGACACCGCCGGCTACGAGTGGTTCGACCTACGCACCGGCGATACAACCTGCCTGAGCGCCGCGGTGCGCACGGTGCTCGGGAGACACCCACCGGGGACCGTGAACAGGCAATAGCTTGTTCAGAGTCCCCGCGAGGTGTCGTCGCTCGACGGCCAACCGTCGTGTGAGCGCGTCAGCTCAAGGAGTTCGTCGGCGACGTGCTCGGGGGAGCGGGGTGTGGTCACGTCCAGGTGGTTCAAGGCGAGGTGGTCGACGAGGGTCAGCATTCTCGTCTGGTAGCCCAGCGATCGGGCGAGAAACTTGTCGACCAGTCGGCGGCTCCCGTCGGGCAACTCGTCGTACCTGCTTGCCCTCCGCATCCGGCTGGCCAAGACGTCCTCGTCCGCTGTGAGCCAGACAGCTTTGGTGTACGGCGTGGTCAGTCGGACGACGTTCGCGGGCCAGACTCCGGACCCCTCCAGCACCAGCCCCGCCGACGGCCGAGCCGTGACCAACTCCTCGATCCGCGGCCACATCCGGTCGTAGTGGTCGAGCAAAGCATCCAGCAACTGCTCGCCGGTCAGCGACCGATAATGCTCGACGACATGGGGTGGAACGTCCCTCCCCGCGCCGGCCCACGGTCGCCCGGGATGCCGGCCGAGCTGGTCGGTGGAGACGACGTCGAAGCCGAGCCGTTCCGCCAGAACCCCGGCGACCGTGGATTGCCGACGTTCGATGTCCCGCCGATCAGGACGACCTGCAACGTCAGTGGTGCGGGCGGAGGGCGCGGTTGGCGGCGGGTTCGGCTATTTGGGCGCGGAAGTCGTTGGCGGGGTAGACGCCGAGGATGCGGACCTCGACGGAGAAGAAGGCGAGTTCTTCGAGGGCGAGGGCGACGTTCGGGTCCTCGGGGTGGCCTTCGATGTCGGCGTAGAACTGGGTGGCGAAGAACATGCCGCCGAGCTGGTACGACTCCAGCTTGGTCATGTTGACGCCGTTGGTGGCGAACCCGCCGAGCGCCTTGTAGAGCGCCGCCGACACGTTCCGGACGCGGTACACGAACGACGTGATCACCGGGCCGGAGTCGACCGGCGGGACCTCGGGCTCGCGGGACAGGACCAGGAAGCGGGTCGTGTTGTGGTGCTCGTCCTCGACGTCCGCGGCCAGGGTCTCCAGCCCGTACAGCCCGGCGGCGGCCCGCGGGGACAGCGACGCGACGGTCGGGTCGCCGAGCTCGGACACCTCGCGCGCGGCGCCGGCCGTGTCGTCGGCGACCACCGTCGACCAGCCGTGCTCGCGGATGATCTTGCGGCACTGCCCAAGCGCGTGCACGTGGCTGCGCACGGTCCGGATCCGGTCCAGCGTCGTCCCGGGGACGCCGAGCAGCTGGAAGTGGATCGGCAGGAAGTACTCGCCGACGATGTGCAGCCCGGACTCCGGCAGCAGGTGGTGGATGTCCGCGACCCGGCCCGCGATCGAGTTGTCGACCGGGATCATCGCCAGCCCGGCGCGGCCGCTGCTGACCGCCTCGAGCGCGTCCTCGAACGTCGTACAGGGCAGCTGCTCGCGGTCCGGGAACATGTCGGTGCACGCCATCGCCGAGTTGGCGCCTGGCTCACCCTGGTAAGCGATCGGTCCGTCCACGATCTCCCAGGGTAGACCCACCCGATCTCACCAGCCGGATCAGGTGTCCGACTTGCGGACCTTCGTCGGCGCCCCGGTGACCGCGCGACCCTCGAGCGCCTTGGCCTTGGTGGCGTACATGTCGAGGTACTCCTGCCCGGACAGCTCCATGATCTTGTACATGATCTCGTCGGTGACGGCCCGCAGGATCAGCCGGTCGCCCTCCATGCCCTCGTACCGCGAGAAGTCCAGCGGCTCGCCGAACTTCACCGTCGGCGACGCGAACGACGCGACCACCTTCCCGGGCGGGGCGACCACGTCGGTCCCGATCACGCCGCACGGGATCACCGGCACCTTCGCCTCCAGCGCCAGCCGCGCGACGCCGGTCCGGCCCTTGTACAGCCGGCCGTCGTGCGAGCGGGTGCCCTCCGGGTAGATGCCGAACAGCTCGCCGCGCTCCAGCACCTTCATCCCGGCCCGCATCGCGCCCTCGGACGCCGACCCGCCGGACCGGTCGATCGGCACCTGGCCGGTGCCCTTGAAGAACCCGCGCTGGAACCGGCCCTTGATCCCGGCCCCGGTGAAGTAGTCGGACTTCGCGACGAACGTGACGCGCCGCCGCAGCACCAGCGGCATGAAGATCCAGTCGGAGTACGAGAGGTGGTTGCTGGCGATGATCGCGGGCCCGGTGTCCGGCACGTTCTCGGCGCCGATCACGTTCGGGCGGAAGATCCGCTTCACCGGCGGTCCGACGATCACGTTCTTCAGCACCCAGTAGATGCCCTTGCCGTCGCCGTCCCCGGCATCCACGACCGCAGGGTCCGGCTCCCGCCGCGGCGACTGTGCCGGTTCCGTCATCAGCATCCTTTCCTCACTCTTCCCCGACCCACATGATGCCGCACGATCGCCCGCTTGGCTCGTACGCCGCCACGCGGGAACTCCTCACACCCGGCGCCGGACCTTCGTAAGCTGCTGACGGCACCGTCGCCCAGGTGGGGGAGAGAACCATGCGCACGAAGCTCCTGATCGCGGTCCTGGCGCTGCTGGCCGGGGCTCTGGTGACTTTGCCCGCGAGAGCGGCCGCGCCGGACGCGACCGTCGTACCGATCCAGGTCACCGGACCCGCCTCGTCGCGATTCAACCTGGTGGTGATGGGCGACGGCTACACCGCGGCCGAGCTGCCGAGGTTCCGCGAGCAGCTGGACAAGCACCTGAACATCCTCTGGAGCATCGAGCCGTTCAAGTCGTACCGGAACTACGTCAACGTGTACGCCGTCGAGATCGCCTCGCCCGAGTCCGGCGTCGACTGCGATCCCGGCCTGACCGACCCGAAGCGCGACACCCCACTGCAGATGGGCTTCTGGGGCGGCTGCAACCCGGGCAGCGTCCAGCGGCTGCTGACCGTCAGCCAGGCGGCCGCGACGCAGTACGCCGATCTGGTCCCCGGCACCACCAGCGCCAACCGGCAGATTCTTGCTATCGGCAACAGCGACACGTACGGCGGCGCGGGCGGGACGTACGCCACCGCGTCCGGCGGCAACGCGCTCTCCGCGCTGATCACGCCGCACGAGCTCGGCCACTCGCTCGGCGGGCTCCAGGACGAGTACGACTACTACGCCCGCGGCGAGCGCGGAGCGCCGTACCAGGGCCCGGAGCCGTCCTCGATCCACCACACGTTGCTGACCGAGCAGCAGATGCTGGCGCAGCAGAAGAAGTGGTACCGCTGGCTGGGGGAGCCGTCCGAGTCCGGCGGTACGATCGGCCGCTACGAGGGCGGGATGTACGCCGGATCGGGCGTCTGGCGGCCGAGCGCGCACTCGATGATGAAGGCCCTCGGGTACTACTTCGACCAGCCGTCCCGCGAGCGGATGACGCAGCGCCTGTCCGCGAAGGCGAACCTGTTCCAGGACAGCACCCCGGCCGGCCCGGTCGCGGCCGACCAGGTCGTCTGGCTGCAGACCCTGCACCCGGTCGACCACGAGCTCGACGTCACCTGGACCCTCGACGGCACGGTGCTGCCGACCGCGAACGCCCGCGCCGTCGACCTGTCCACGCTCGACGTCGGCCCCGGCGCCCACACGCTGAAGGCGACGATCGTCGACCCCACCGAGTTCATCCGCGATCCCGCCGTCCGCCCGACGGCGAGCCGAACGTGGACCGTCGACCCGTCCCTCCGCGCCACGCAAACGTTTGAGCCGGTGTTCACCGGCTCGACCTCGACCGACCACCCGGTGAGTGCCGACGAGGTCGTGTACGCCGAGACCGCGCAGTCGGCCGGGGCGATCGCCTGGACGCTCGACGGCAAGCCGGTCGCGAACCCGGGCAACGACCGCGACCTCGACCTGGCTCCGCTGCGGCTGACCGGCCGGCACACGCTGACTGCGACAGCCGGCACCCAGACGCTCAGCTGGGACGTGGACGGCGTACAGCCGGTGGTCACCCCAACGATGTCGGAACCCCTGCTCACGGTGCAGAAACCGACCGGTCCCGAGTACGTCTACAACGACGCGTTCACGATGGGGCTGGCGGCGCGGGACGACAGCACGGGGTACGTCGTACCGGAGTTCCGCGTCGACGGGGACGGTTGGTACAACTACTACGGCTGGCCGACCGACGCGTCCGCGCCGTTCCGGTTCACCGCCGCGGGGACGACCATCGACCAGCTCGTGTACGGCAAGATCGGCGTACCGCGGGTGGTGCCGTGGGACGACGTGCCCCCGGGGTACGGGCGGCACCGGGTCGAGTACCGCGCCATCGATGCCACTGGCAACATCGGCGACCCGCGCTCGTTCGCCGTCACGCTGCTGCGCCCCGCACCGGCCTGTACGACGACCCTGACCGGGACGCATGACGAGCCGCTGTACGTGCGCTCAGGCGTGACCTGCCTGACCGGCGCGACTGTCAGCGGCCCGGTGCTCGTCACGGCCGGCGCATCCCTGGTCGCCACCGACTCGCGGCTCAACGGGCCTGTCCGGGCCGATCAGGCGGCTGACCTGCACCTTCTGCGCTCCACGGTCGCCGGACCGGTCAGCGCTGACGGCGTCACCCGCAGCCTGGTCGCGGTCGGCAGCACGGTCCAGGGGCCGCTCTCCGTCACGAACAGCCGCACGACCGACCCGGTCACGCTCGCCGGGAACACCGTCGACGGTCCGCTCAGCTGCTCCGGCAACACCCCGGCGCCGACCAACCTGGAGGCGCCGAACAAGGTGTCCGGGCCGCGCTCAGGGCAGTGCGCGAAGCTCTGAGCCGGGCGGACATGCAGGTGAGTTTCGCCGACATGTCCCCGGTGGTCCGGATCTTCTAGCTTTCTCGGTGCGGGGAGTTCCCGCCGTACCGAAGGAGTGAGATGAACGGACTGCGGGTGGCCTCGTTGATGGCGGCCACGATGACGACGGGCCTGGTGGCCGGCGTGTACGGGATCTACGCGAACGCGTTCATGCCGGGCCTCGCGAAGACCGACGACAGGACCTTCGTCGGGGCGTTCACGGCCGTCGACCGGGCGATCGTGAACCCGCTGTTCCTTGGCCTCGGATTCGTCGGCGCACTGCTGTTCACCGGCCTCGCCGGTCTGCTCAGCCTGAAGGAGAAGGCGCTGCCGTGGATCGCGGTCGCGTTCGTGCTCTACCTGGTCTCGATGATCCTGACGATCGCGGTGAACGTCCCGCTGAACGACGCGCTGAAAGCGGCCGGCGACCCGTCGACGATCGACGTCACGGCGGCCCGCGCGGCCTTCGACGAGGCCAGATGGGTGACCTTCAACCTGGTCCGCACCCTGCTCGCGCTGGTCTCCTTCGGAATCCTCGGCTGGGCGCTCTACCTGACCGGCAAGTCCGCGGCCCAGCCCTGACGTGCCGGGCGCGGCCTGCGAGAATGCGTCTGTGCCACCAGTTCAAGCCCCGCCGTCGCAGCAGCTCCCCGCGGTCCAGAAACTGCGGGTGAGGTTCGCCAAGCGCGGGCGGCTGCGATTCACCTCACACCGCGACTTCCAGCGGGCGTTCGAGCGCGCCGTCCGGCGCGCCGAGCTGCCGGTCGCGTTCTCGCACGGTTTCAGCCCGCACCCGAAGATCTCGTACGCCGGTGCGGCGCCGACCGGGGCCGCCTCGGAGGCGGAGTACCTGGAGATTTCGCTCACACAGGAGCGGGACGCCGAACAGGTCCGGGCCGCGCTCGACGAGGCGTTGCCGCCCGGCCTGGACGTCCTCGAAGTGGTGGTCGCCGGGCCGGGGGCGCTGGCGGAGCGGCTGGAGGCCAGTGAGTGGCGGATCGCCTTGCCCGGGGCGGATCCGGAGGCGGCCGCGGCGGCGGTGCAGGCGTTCCTGGGCCGGGAGGAAATTCTGGTCGAGCGCATGACCAAACGGGGGCTTCGCTCGTTCGACTGTCGGGCTGCCGTTCTCCGACTCACCGTCGTGAGTGAACCGGGGTCGGTTGCGGCGTGTGCGATACTGCAAGTGGTGTTACGGCACGGAACCCCGGCCGTGAGACCCGACGACGTTCTCGCCGGCGTGCTCGAGGTAGCGACGCTCCCGGTGACGGGCCCGGCTCTTTTGACCAGGCTCGCCCAGGGCCCGCTCACCACGGACACCGGCACGGTGGAAGACCCGCTCGCTCGTGACCGCGACGCCAACCAGGCGACCGCGACCGGCCAGGCAGGTCCCCACCAGACGCACACAGCGGAGGGCGACGCCGCCGCTCCCTCTGTGCCCTGAGCGCGGGCGGAGCGGATCCAGCAGGCTTCCGCCGTACCGCGGCCCGTGCAGTACCCGAGGGCCAGGTGGGGCGAACCGTGACCGCCTTGTGGCCGCGCCCGGACCCGTGACAGGGGTCGCAGGATGCGCCGGAGGGCTTGAGGAGACCCGCACTACATGCTCGACAACGAGCCGACCACCGAAGCAGCCGAAACCGCTGCCCCCGCCCAGCCCGCCGCCTCTGCGCGCAAGAGCGCCAAGAAGGCCGCGGCTGCGAAGAAGACCAGTACGCCGCGCAAGCGTGCGGCGAAGAAGGCCGTCGCCGACGACGTGACGGCGGTCCCGACCCAGTCCGACGACCAGGCGGCCGACCCGGCCCCGGCGCCGGCGAAGAAGACGGCCGCCAAGAAGGCCGCCGCCGCGAAGAAGGTCACGGCGAAGAAGGCCGCCGCGACAGCCCCGGCCAAGAAGGCCGCGAAGCGCCCCGCGAAGAAGACGGCCGGCCAGGACACGTTCCCGGAGCTCACCGAGGACACCACGACGTCGCTCGCCGACGCCGGCCCGGTCGTGGAGAGCGCCCCCGCGGCGAAGAAGACCACCCGCAAGCGCACCACCAAGAAAACCACCCAGCAACCGCCGACCGACGCAGCCCCGACCACCGACGGCCCGGTCGCCAACGCCGACGCCCCCACCGCGGACGACGCGGCATCGGCCGCTGAGGCGCCTGCCCGCAAGCGCACCTCCCGCCGCCGTACGTCGACGACCGCCGCCGAGTCGGCCGTCACCGAACCGGCAGCCACGGACCCGGCCACCGACGCCGGGATTGCGGCCGACGCGCCCGCCGGCGACGAGTCGGGCACGCGGCGTACCCGCCGCCGGGCCGGCGCCAACCGCCGCTCGGGCGCCACCGACGCCGGATCTGCCGCTGACGGCCACGCCGACGGCGCCCAGGCCGCCAACCGTCGCTCGGGCGCGACCGACGCCGGATCTGCCGCCGACGGCGCTCAGGCTGCCGCAGGCCGTGCTGCCGACGCGCCCGCCGCGGAGGCGGCTGTTGAGGCGCCGGCTGAGGAGACCACCCCCCGGCGTACGCGCCGGCGCGCCGCCGCTCCCGCGGCTGTGCTGTTCCAGGCGCCTGTCGACGGCGGCGCGCAGAAGGCGCCCGCGGACACCAAGTCCGGCGCGCAGAAGGCGCCCGCTCAGGCTGAGGCGACCAGCGCGGTCGAGGCCACCTCCGACGTGACCCCGGCGCCGGGTGACGACGAGCAGCCGCCGGCCACGCGCCGCCGCCGGAGCCGCCGCAACCGCGACGCCGAGGCGCAGACCACCGAGACCCCCGAAGAGGTCGCCGCCGACCGCGCCGAGCCGGTCCTGGAGGCCGCCGAAGCCGTCGCCGAGGAGACCGAGGCGCAGACCGAGGCTCAGACGGACGCCCAGACGGACGCGCAGACCGACGCCGAGGACGGCGAGGACGGCGGCGAGGGCACCCGCCGTCGCCGGCGCCGCCGCGGCGGTCGCCGTCGCCGCAAGTCCGGTGACGCCGAGGACAGCGCCGACGAGCAGTCCGACGACGACCAGGACGACGACGAGCAGGACACCGAGGCGCAGGCCGAGGACGCCGACCAGGACGCCGCGGACTCCGACGAGGACGGCGAGTCCGGCAGCAGCTCGTCCCGCCGGCGCCGCCGCCGTCGCCGCCGCAAGGGCGAGGAAGGCGCCGGCTCCCCGGACGACCCCGACGAGACCGTCGTCCGGGTCCGGGAGCCGCGCAGCAAGAACACCGCGAACGAGATCACCGCGGTCGAGGGCTCGACCCGCCTGGAGGCGAAGAAGCAGCGCCGCCGCGAGGGCCGCGCCGCCGGCCGCCGCCGCGCGCCGATCGTCACCGAGGCGGAGTTCCTGGCCCGCCGCGAGTCGGTCGAGCGGACCATGGTGATCCGGTCCCGCGAGGACCTGACCCAGATCGCGGTCTCCGAGGACAACGTCCTGGTCGAGCACTACGTGACCACGGCGGAGCAGACCTCGCTGATCGGCAACGTGTACCTCGGCCGCGTGCAGAACGTGCTGCCCAGCATGGAGGCCGCGTTCATTGACATCGGCAAGGGCCGCAACGCGGTGCTGTACGCCGGTGAGGTCGACTGGGCCACCCTCGGTGGCTCCAACGGCCCGCGCAAGATCGAGCAGGTGCTGAAGTCCGGCCAGTCGGTCCTGGTCCAGGTGACCAAGGACCCGATCGGCCACAAGGGCGCCCGCCTGACCAACCAGATCAGCCTCCCGGGCCGGTACGTCGTGTACGTGCCGCGCGGCGGCAACGGCGGCATCAGCCGCAAGCTGCCCGACACCGAGCGGAACCGGCTGAAGGCGATCCTCAAGGACATCGTCCCCGACGAGGCCGGCGTGATCGTCCGGACCGCGGCCGAGGGCGCGTCGGAGGAGGAGCTGACCGCCGACGTCAGCCGCCTGCAGGCCGCCTGGGAGGACATCGACAAGAAGTCCAAGAACGGCCAGGCCCCGCAACTGCTGTACGGCGAGCCGGATCTGCTGATCCGTGTCGTCCGCGACCTGTTCACCGAGGACTTCGCCAAGCTGGTGATCTCCGGTGACCGCGCCTACGACCAGGTCCGGGAGTACGTCGAGGGCGTCGCGCCGCACCTGGCCGACCGGGTCGAGAAGTGGAGCGGCGACGGCGACGTCTTCGCGAACTACCGGATCGACGAGCAGATCAAGAAGGCGCTGGACCGCAAGGTCTGGCTGCCGTCCGGCGGCTCGCTGATCATCGACCGCACCGAGGCGATGACGGTCGTCGATGTGAACACCGGCAAGTTCACCGGCTCCGGCGGCAACCTCGAGGAGACCGTCACCAAGAACAACCTGGAGGCGGCCGAGGAGATCGTCCGGCAGCTCCGGCTCCGCGACATCGGCGGTATCATCGTCATCGACTTCATCGACATGGTCCTGGAGTCGAACCGGGACCTGGTGCTGCGCCGGCTGGTCGAGTGCCTGGGCCGCGACCGCACCAAGCACCAGGTCGCCGAGGTCACCTCGCTCGGCCTGGTCCAGATGACCCGGAAGCGGATCGGCACCGGCCTGCTCGAGGCGTTCAGCGAGAACTGCGACCACTGCGGTGGCCGCGGGCTGATCCTGCACGACGAGCCGAAGGAGTCGCGTCGCCGCGACGGCCGCAACGGCCAGGGCGGGAACGCCCAGGGTGGCCAGGGCGGTCAGGGCGGTCAGGGCGGTCAGGGCAACGGTCACGACCACGGCAAGCAGGCGGAGGAGGGCGGCCGGAAGAGCTCGCGCCGCCGCCGCGGCAAGGGCCGGGGCGACGACGAGCAGGTCGCCGAGGCCGAGGCCCCGCAGCACAACGGCGACGCCGCGCAGCGGCTGGCCCAGATCGCCGCGGCGTCGGTCAAGAAGGACGACGCCGAGGGCGAGCAGGGCGGCGGTACGCCGGAGCCCACCGGCTACCCGGTCTCCGCCGACGCCGAGGAGCACGTGAGCCCCGAGGCCACCGGCTTCCCGGCCCCGGCCGCTGACGCGACGGCTGACACCGCGTCGGAGGCGACGGCTGAGACCAAGCCTGAGACCACCGAGGCCGCGGCTGAGGCCGACGCGGCGCAGAACGGCGCCCCGAAGACCACCCGGCGGCGGCGCAGCAGCCGCAGCCGGAGCAAGACCGCTACCGACGGTGACGCGACCGACCCCTCGGAACTCGTCACTACCGGCAGCTAAGCCGATTTCAACTTTGCAGGCCCAACCCTGTAAAGTTGAGCGGGTGCGCTCGGCGCACCCTACTCGTGTCGGTGTGAAAGTGTGTGTGAGGATCTCGTCCTCGCGACGACCTCACGCCATCACACCCGTAAGTTTTCCGATCCAGCAGAGAGTGAGATCCACGGTGTACGCGATCGTGCGCAGTGGCGGCACCCAGCAGAAGGTCGCCGTCGGCGATGTCATCGAGATCGACAGCCTGACCGACAAGGTGGGCGACACCGTGTCGCTGCCGGCGGTCCTCGTCGTCGATGGCGACACCGTGACGGCCGACGCTGCGGCGCTGGCCAACGTGGCCGTGTCGGCTGAGGTTCTCGGCCGCACCAAGGGCCCGAAGATCAACATCCTCAAGTACAAGAACAAGACCGGTTACCGCAAGCGCCAGGGGCACCGTCAGCACTACACCCAGGTCAAGGTCACCGCGATCGACTCGAAGAAGAAGTGAGCTGATCTCGACATGGCACACAAAAAGGGAGCGGCCTCGACCCGCAACGGTCGTGACTCCAACGCCCAGCGCCTCGGCGTGAAGCGGTACGGCGGTCAGCTGGTCAACGCCGGCGAGATCATCGTCCGCCAGCGCGGCACGCACTTCCACCCGGGCAACCTGGTCGGCCGTGGCGGCGACGACACGCTGTTCGCGCTGGCCGAGGGCACCGTGGAGTTCGGCACCCGGCGCGGTCGCCGCGTCGTCAACATCGTCCCGGCCCCGGCGGAGTAACACCGCCACCCGGTTCACGAAGCTCTGTCGAAAGGGCGGGTCGCGGAATACCGCGGACCCGCCCTTTTGCTGTCTATGTAGTACTTGGCTGTCTGCAGCACTTGGCTCCTCCAGGAAGTAGAGAACACCGATGGCAATCCCCAGCTTCGTCGACCGCGTCACGGTGCACGTCACCGCGGGCCGCGGCGGGAACGGCTGCGCCTCGGTGCACCGGGAGAAGTTCAAGCCGCTCGGCGGCCCCGACGGCGGCAACGGCGGTGACGGCGGCAGCGTGATCCTGCGCGTCGACCCGGACGTCACCACGCTCGTCGACTACCACCGCTCCAGCCACCGCACCGCCACGAACGGTGCCCAGGGCAAGGGTGACAACCAGGCCGGCAGCAACGGCGGCGACGTGGTGCTCGGCGTCCCGGACGGCACCGTCATCAGTACGGCGGACGGCGACGTCCTGGCCGACCTCGTCGGACCGGGCGCGGAGTTCGTCGCGGCGCAGGGCGGCAGGGGCGGTCTGGGCAACGCGGCGCTGGCGAGCAGTTCCCGCAAGGCGCCCGGTTTCGCGCTGCTCGGCGAGGACGGCGAGGAGCGTACCCTCGTCCTGGAGCTGAAGGTCGTCGCGGATGTCGGCCTGGTCGGCTTCCCGAGTGCCGGCAAGTCGTCGCTGATCGCCTCGATCAGCCGCGCCCGGCCGAAGATCGCCGACTACCCGTTCACCACCCTGATCCCGAACCTCGGCGTGGTCGTTGCCGGTGACACCACGTTCACCGTCGCCGACGTCCCCGGTCTGATCGAGGGCGCGAGCGAGGGCCGTGGACTCGGGCACGACTTCCTGCGGCACGTGGAGCGGTGCGCCGCGCTGGTCCACGTCATCGACTGCGCGACGTACGAGCCGGGCCGCGACCCGCTGAGCGACCTGGACACGATCGAGGCCGAGCTGACCGCACACGGCGGGCTCGAGGACCGGCCGCGACTCGTTGCCCTGAACAAGATCGACGTACCGGACGCCCGCGAGATCGCCGACATGGTGCGGGCCGAGCTGGAGCAGCGCGGGTACCGGGTGTTCCCGATCTCGACCGCTTCGCACGAGGGCCTGGAGGCGCTGAAGTTCGCGATGGCCGAGATCGTCCTCGCCCGGCGCGCGGAGCAGGACAAGCCCGACACCACGCGGATCGTGATCCGGCCGCAGGTGCAGGGCGGGCCCGAGTTCAAGGTGAAGAAGCTGCCGGACGACGGCGGCTGGCTGGTGCAGGGCCAGAAGCCCGAGCGCTGGGTGAAGCAGACCGACTTCGCCAACGCGGAGGCGACCGGCTACCTCGCCGACCGGCTGAACCGGCTCGGCGTCGAGGAGGAGCTGCTCAGGCTCGGTGCGAACCCGGGCGACGCCGTGGTGATCGGGGACGGGCCGAACGCGATCGTGTTCGACTTCGCACCCGACATCCAGGCCGGGGCGGAGATCCTCGCCCGGCGCGGTGAGGACCACCGGCTGGAGGAGGCGCGTCCGGCGGCGCAGCGGCGGCGGGCGAAGGACACGGAGTACCACGCGTTCCGCGAGGGCGAGCGGTCCGAGGACTGGTCGCAGTACGGCGCGAACTGGGACACCGACGAGGTCGACCTGTCTCCGGCCGAGGCGAAACGAGCGGCAGAGGCCGCGGCGAAGCAGGCGCGCAAGGAGGCGCGCGAGCTGGCCGCGGCGGAGGATCTCGACCAGAACGGTTGATTTCATGAAGCAACGCGCGGAGGCGCTGAACGCCACGCGAATCGTCGTGAAGGTCGGCTCGTCGTCGCTGACCCAGCGCGGCAAGATCGACCTGGAACGGCTTCGGCTGCTCGTCGACGCCATCGCGGCGCGTCGGGTGGAGGGTACCGAGGTCGTGCTCGTCTCGTCCGGCGCGATTGCCGCCGGGCTGGCCCCGATGGGGTTGCGGTCCCGGCCGCGTGACCTGGCGACGCAGCAGGCCGCGGCTTCGGTCGGCCAGGGGCTGCTGATGGCCCGCTACAGCGACGCGTTCGCGGCGCACGGGCTGCGGGTCGGGCAGGTGCTGCTGACCGTCGACGACGTGACCCGGCGATCGCACTACCGCAACGCGTACCGCACGTTCGCCCGGCTGCTCGAGCTCGGCGTCGTCCCGATCGTGAACGAGAACGACACGGTCGCGACCACGGAGATCCGCTTCGGCGACAACGACCGGCTCGCGGCGCTGACCAGTCACCTGGTGCACGCGGACCTGCTGCTCCTGCTGTCCGATGTCGACGGCCTGTACGACGGTGATCCCCGCAAGCCCGGTACGTCGATGGTCACCGAGATCCGCGGCGCCGCCGACCTGGAGCCGCTCGCGCTCGGGAAGACCGGCTCGTCAGGGGTCGGCACGGGCGGCATGCAGACGAAGGTCGAGGCGGCCGCGATCGCCACGGAGGCAGGGATCCCGGTGGTTCTCACCTCCGCGGCGCAGGTCGGCCAGGCGCTCCGCGGCGAGCCCGTCGGCACGCTCTTCCACCCCACCGGCCGGCGCCGCAAGACACGCCTGCTGTGGCTCGCCCACGCGACGTCCGGCCAGGGCATCCTGCACCTCGACGAGGGTGCGGTGCGTGCCCTGACGCATCGCCGCGCGTCGCTGCTGCCGGCCGGCATCTCCGCGGTCGAAGGGACGTTCTCGGCCGGTGACCCCGTCGATCTGGTCTCGCCGTCAGGTGTCGTCGTCGCGCGCGGGCTGGTCAACTACGACGCGTCCGAGCTGCCCGACCTGCTGGGACGCTCCACGCGGGACCTGGCGCGCGAACTCGGGGCGGCGTACGAGCGCGAGGTCGTGCACCGCGACGACTTGGTCCTGCTCTAACGGCGGCGCGCCCGGCTCCCGTCTGCCACCAGGACGACGAGCTGGACGATCATGGCGGCGATCGACCCGAAGAACCCGATCGCCAGCAGGATCCGGGTGGTCGGCACCCACGGGTCCCCGAAGTCGAACGGGAAGACCTGCCAGACCCGGATGATCGCGACCAGTCCGATGCCGGTGACGGTCAGGTCACCCAGCGATTTCAGCCATCGCGGATCCGTCAGCAGGTACACGACGTTCACCGCGAGACCCGCGATCAGCGTCGCGCTGACCCAGCCGAGGACCTGCTCGGTCTCCGAGGTCAGGAACGGGACCTCCTGCCAGCCGGGCCAGACCTGGATGGCGTAGAGCGCGACAGCGTTGAACACGACGGCGAACACGTAGCCGGTCCGCCGCGTCGCCCGTGAGGGGCCGCGTTCCGTCTGCTTGAGCATGCTCGCACCTCCTCGGTCTGAGCCTCGCCGCAACCTCGGCGGTTGTCGCGTCCCAGAGGTCCCGTTCTGCCAGGACCGTCTGCCCTGGACAGGCGTACGTCGTCGCGCCGAGGCTTGGGGCGACATGTGAGTCAGACCAGGGGAGGCCGACGGACATGGGAAAGCCGGACAAGACGCAGCCGGACGTTTACGAAGTGCTGCGCGGAGTGGTGGACAGTGTCAGGGCCGGGACGGTTTTCGGTACGCCGGTGAGCCACAACGGCCTCACGGTGCTGCCGGTCGCGAAGATCGCCGGCGGCGGGGGCGGCGGCCGGGGCGACGACGCCAACGGTCGCGGAGCCGAGGGGTCCGGCGGCGGGCTCGGCCTGACCGCGCGGCCGGTCGGCGTCTACGTCATCGACGGTGAGAAGGTCACCTGGTCGCCGGCCGTGGACGTCACCAAGGTCATCCTCGGCGGCCAGATCGTGGGCATCGTCGCCCTGCTGACGCTGCGCACCCTGTTCAAGATCTTCCGCGACCGCCAGCGCCGGCGTCCCCAGGAGGAAGCTCCGGTCCCGGAACCTACGATGACGGAGTGAAGCTCGCCTGGGGTCTGCTCGCGGCCTGGATCGTCCACGATCTCGAGGAACTGGCGACGATGCCGTCGTTCTCGCAGCAGCAGGATCTCCCGGCGCCGCTGACGAGGATCCTGCCGATGTCGCGTACGGAGGCGGCCACCGCGATCGGACTGACCGGCGTCGCGATGGCGGCCGCCTCCGCCGCGGGCGCGGCCACGGGCGGACGCAGCAAGTTCTTCCAGGCATCGCTGCTGGGCTTCGGCCTGCACGCCGGTACGCATATCGCGCAGTCGGCCGTGCTCCGGCGCTACACACCCGGCCTGATCACGACGCCGCTGGTCGTGATCCCGTTCAGCGCGTGGGCCTGGCGGCGGCTGCGGGCGGACGGCGTACCGATCGCACCGTCCGACCGCCGCCTCAACCTCGCCCTCGCTGCGGTCGTCCCGGTGGCGCACACGATCGCCCGCCTGCCACGCCTCCGCCGACGCCGTGCCTCCGGCTGATGAGATCCGTGTCCACGGGCGCGGGCGTGGGGCCATACGATGAAGGGGTGAGCGAGATCATCGAGCTGGCGCGGCGGGCGCGCGTGGCGTCGTACGCGCTGGCGGAGGCGTCCCGGGCGACCAAGGACGCGGCGTTGCACGCGATGGCGGCGGCGCTGCGGGAGAACACGGACGCGATCGTCGCGGCGAACGCTGTCGACGTCGCTGCGGCGCGGGATGCCGGTACGCCGGAGTCCACCGTGGACCGGCTGGCGCTCAACCCGGCGCGGGTCGACGCGATGGCCGCCGGGCTCGAGCAGCTCGCGGGGCTGGCGGACCCGATCGGCGTGGTCGTCCGCGGGTACACGCTGCCCAACGGACTCGAGCTCCGGCAGGTGCGGGTGCCGTTCGGCGTCGTCGGCATCATCTACGAGGCGCGGCCGAACGTGACGGCCGACGCCGCGGGGATCTGCCTGAAGTCCGGCAACGCGGTGCTGCTGCGCGGTTCGTCGTCCGCGGCCGCCTCCAACGAGGCGATCATCGCCGTACTGCGGGACGCTGCCGGGTCGGCGGGGTTGCCGGCCGACGTCGTGCAGGGCGTGCCGACGGATCGGGCCGCGGTGAAGGAGCTCATGCAGGCACGCGGGCTGGTCGACGTGCTGATCCCGCGCGGCGGCGCCGGGCTGATCCAGACCGTCGTGAGCGAGTCGTCCGTGCCGGTGATCGAGACCGGCGTCGGCAACTGCCACGTGTACATCGACGCGGACGCGGATCTCGACCTCGGTCTGGAGATCCTGCTGAACTCGAAGACCCAGCGCCCGAGCGTCTGCAACGCCGCCGAGTCGCTCCTGGTCCACGCGGCCGTTGCCGAGGACTTCCTGGCCCGCGCCCTCCCGGCGCTCGCCGCGGCTGGTGTCACCGTCCACGGTGACCCCGCTGTAGTTGCCGCAGGCAAGAACATGCCGGCCTCCGCCGGGGCCGGGGACGCAGCGGTCGTCGTACCGGCCACCGAGGACGACTTCGGGACCGAGTACAACTCGCTCGACCTGTCCGCCGCCGTCGTCGACTCCCTCGAGGACGCCGTACAGCACATCCGCCGGTACAGCTCGGGTCACACCGACGCCATCATCACCCGCTCACTGGCGGCCGCCCGCCGCTTCACCACCGCGGTCGACTCGGCCGCCGTCGTTGTCAACGCGAGCACCCGCTTCACCGACGGCGGCGAGTTCGGCTTCGGCGCCGAGATCGGCATCTCCACCCAGAAACTCCACGCTCGCGGCCCCATGGGCCTGCCGGAGATGACCTCCACCAAGTACGTCGTCACCGGCGAAGGCCAGATCCGCACCTGATCAGACCGGGCCGGGCGTCCAGGTCAGGGCGCCTGTCCGCAGGTCGCCGAGCACGCCGTCGATCCACTCGGCTTCGGCGGCCGTGACCGCGACCTGGTACTCCGTCTCCAGTAACGCGAAGCGGGGGACCGGGTGGCCGTCGACTTCGGAGCCGAGCTCCAGTTGGAGGTCGGCGATGCGCTTGGTCAGGCGCTCGCGGCGCTGGGCGAGGAGCTCGCCGGCCGTCTCGGGCGGTAGCAGCATCACGAACGAGAGGCCCGCCGGGAACTCGGGGAACTCGTTGCGCGGCGTGGTGAGGATTTCCGCCAGCCATTCCCGGCAGATCGCGCGGCCCGCGTCGGTGAGGTGGTAGACCGTCCGCTCGGGGTACCGCTCGTCGCGCTCCGTCGCGCCGACCGTGATCAGGCCGGCTTCCTCCAGGCGCCCGATCATCCGGTACAGGCTGGTCCGCTGGCCGACGTTGACCACCTGGTCCTTGCCCCACTGCTTCAGCAGCCGCTGGATCCCGTACGGATGCAGCGGCCCGTTCTCCAGCAGACCGAGGATCGCGAGCGCGAGCGGCGAGCGTCGAAAAGTCACGCTCCTACTTTAGAGGTCACCGAAACTAGTTGCAATGCAACTAGAGTGCATGTAACTATCGATTCATGAGATCAGCAGAACTGACCCAGAGCGTCGTCACCTCCCGCGACGGCACCGAGATCGGCTACTACAAGACGGGCCAGGGACCGGCCGTCGTCGTCCTGCACGGCAGCATGGAGTCGGCTCGCAGTCACACCTTGTTCGCGGAGGCGCTGGCCGACGAGTTCACCGTGTACCTACCGGATCGCCGGGGCCGCGGACTCTCAGGCCCGCATCGGCCGGACCACGGCGTCCGTACCGAGATCGAGGACCTCCAAGCCGTCCTCGACGCGGCCGGGGCGGAGCGCGCGTTCGGCGTCAGTGCCGGGGGAGCGGTGGTCCTGGAGGCGGCACGTACCCTCCCGTCCCTGAAACAGGTCGCGCTCTACGAGCCCGCGATCGTCGCCGACGGCGCGCCGCACCGCGAGTGGCTGGCGCGGTTCGACCGGGAGATCGCGCGCGGCGACCTCGCCGGGGCGATGGTGACGAGCATGTTCGGGTTCGGGATGGCGCCGCCGTTCCTCAAGGTGATGCCGCGCGGCCTGCTCCGCTGGATGACCGAGAAGATGATGGCGAAGGAAGAGCGTGGGGCCGCCGCCGGTGCGATCACGATGCGCCAACTGGCTCCGACGATCCACGCCGAGGGCGCGATCGTCGCCGAGCTGGCCGGCACTTTCGACGCGTTCCGTACGGTCGACGCCGAGGTCCTGCTCCTTGGTGGCAGTAAAGGCCTGCCCGGCCTCGAGCCCGGCCGTGCGACGCTGGAGAAGGTGCTGCCGCACTGCCGGCGCATCGAGTTCGACGGCTACGACCACGGCTCGTCCTCGGATCCCGGCGGCGTCAACCCGAACGGCAAGCCCGAAGCGGTACGGCGCATCGCCGCCGAGGTGAAGTCGTTCTTCAGCCGGCCGTGAGTGCCCACGCCCGGGGGCTGCTCCACGCCTGGGGGGTGCTCCGCATCGTCGCCGCGGGCGCCGTACCGCTGCTCACTCGGGCAGGGGAGCGGGACGTCCCTCCCAGCGGGTCGACAGCACGACCGTCGTCCGCGTCCTGACCACGCCGTTCACGCGGCGCAGCGATCCGACGACCGCCTCCAGTTGGGTCACGTCGGCGACCCGCACCTTGACCACCAGCTCCTGGTCGCCGGCGACGAACCAGCAGTCCTCGACCGCGGGGATCTCGCGGACCTGCTCCACGACGTCGTCGGTCTCGACGTCGTCGCGCTGGAACAGCCCGATCAGCGCACTCGTGCCGAGGCCGACCTGCTCCGGGGCGACCACCGCGCGGTACCCGAGCAGGACGCCGCGCTCCTCGAGGCGCCGTACCCGCTCCTGGACACTCGGGCCGGACAGTCCGACCTCCCGGCCGAGCTCGGCCCAGCTGGACCGGCCGTTCAGCCGGAGCGCCTCGATCAGCTGTCGGTCGATCGCGTCCATGACGCCTCCCGTTCACCGCAGATTCTAAGGCAAGGAATGTCCTGTGCCTTTAATTCGTTTGTGAGAGCGTAGCTCTTACCGTACAATTTGAGGTATCGAGGCCAGTTCGCCCCGGTCCCGCCGTACCAACCCAGTGAAGGAATCATGATCACCCCCGATGTTGCCCGTGCCCGTATCGACGAGATGCACCGCGTCGCCGCGCAGGCCCGCCGCGCGCACGCCGCGCCGTCCAACTGGCGCCGGCTGCTGACCCGCACCACCCGCCACCGCTGACCTTCCTATCGCGACCGGTGCGCCTGGGCGAGAGTCCGGGGCCACCGGTCGCTGTCGTCTCGCCGGTCACGAGATAGGCTCTGCCTCATGCTCACGTACTTGGTGCCGCAGATCGCGGCGGTCGAAGAGGCCGCGGTCGAGGCCTCGCACATCTCGAAGTGGTGGTTCGGCGGGTTCGCGCTGTTCGTGCTCGTCCTGCTGCTGCTCGTCACCGTCATCATGGGCAAGGGCCGGCCGCACAGCTGAGCGGCGCGATGGGCATGGCGGCGGTGGAGCGGGTACGACGCATCGGCGTGATGGGCGGCACCTTCGACCCGATCCATCACGGGCACCTGGTCGCGGCCAGCGAGGTTCAGTCGTACTTCGACCTCGACGAGGTGGTCTTCGTCCCGACCGGCCAGCCGTGGCAGAAGTCGGACCGGAAGGTCTCCCCGGCCGAGGACCGGTACCTGATGACCGTCATCGCGACCGCGTCGAACCCGCGGTTCTCGGTCAGCCGCGTGGACATCGACCGGCCGGGGCCGACGTACACGATCGACACCCTGCGCGATCTGTCCAGGCTGTACCCGGACGCGGAGCTGTTCTTCATCACCGGTGCCGACGCGCTCGCCCAGATCCTCACCTGGCGGGACGTCGACGAGATGTTCAAGCTGGCCCAGTTCGTGGGCTGTACGCGGCCCGGTACCGAAGGACTCGAACTGCCGCTCGACCAGCTGCCGATGGACCGGATCACGCTGCTCGAGGTGCCGGCGCTGGCGATCTCGTCGACCGAGTGCCGCGCCCGGGTCGCCAAGGGCAACCCGACCTGGTACCTGGTGCCCGACGGCATCGTCCAGTACATCGCCAAGCGTGAGCTCTACACCAACCGTTAGGACGTTTTATGCCTGCCAGTGAACGCGCCATCGAGCTGCTGACCGCGGCCGCGGAAGCGGCGCACGACAAGAAGGCCGAGAACGTCCTCGCCTTCGACGTCTCCGAGCAGCTCGCCATCACCGACGCCTTCCTGGTCGCGTCCGCCTCCAACGACCGCCAGGTCCGCGCGATCGTGGACGCGATCGAGGAGAAGCTGCGCGTCGACTTCGACGCCAAGCCGGTCCGCCGCGAAGGCGCCCGCGAAGGCCGCTGGGTGCTGCTCGACTACCTCGAGATCGTCATCCACGTCCAGCACGACGAGGAGCGCTCGTTCTACTCCCTGGAGCGCCTGTGGCGCGACTGCCCGGCCATCCCGCTGCCGTCGCCCGTTCCTGGCGCCTCTGAATGAGCGCAGGGCGACTGATCGTCTGGCGGCACGGCCGGACCGAGTGGAATCTGCAGGACAAGATCCAGGGGCAGGCCGACATCCCGCTCGACTCTGTCGGGCAATCCCAGGCCCGTGCCGCGGCCGCCCGGCTGGCCTCGCTGGCCCCCACCCGGCTCTTCGCCAGCGACCTCCAGCGCGCCGCGTCCACCGCCGGTGAGCTCGCCGCGCTGACCGGCCTGAAGATCGAGTACGACGAGGCGCTCCGCGAGATCGACGTCGACGACTGGGCCGGCCTCACCATGTCCGAGCTCGCCGCGATCAACCCCGAGGCCGCCGCCCGGATCCGCAGCGGCGAACCCCAGCGCCGCGGCTCCAACGGCGAAACCGTCGAAGAGGTCGCCGCGCGCTTCTCCGAGGCCCTCACCCGGATCTCGTTGGAAGGCACGTCCGAGGACACCATCGTCGTCGCCACCCACGGCCTGGCCGCCCGCGTCGGCATCTGCCTGTTCCTCGGCATCCCGCAGGCGAACTGGCCCGCCTTCGGAGGCCTCTCCAACTGCAACTGGGTCTCCCTCCTCCCCGGCCGCTCCGGCTGGCGAATCGAAGAATGGAACGCCGGCTCCCTCCCCGAGCCAGTCATGAGCGACGACCCCCAGCGCTAGACCTGGTACGGCGGGGCACCGCCGAACGGACACCGCTCATCGGACACCCGCGAAAGGACACCGCTTCGCGGCGACTGCCTCTTTGGCCGCGTCCGGCGGCGGCGCATCCGGTCCGGCGGCGAGCGCCCCGGCGTACGGCCTGTGATGTGAGGGAGCGCCGAAAGGACACCGCTTCGCGGCGACTGCCTATTGGCCGCCTCCGGCGGCGCGCATGGCTGTCTCGCGGGCGAATGCCCCGGCGTACGAGCTGGTGTCCTGTGACGACGCATGGAAAGGACACCGCTTCGCGGCGGCTGCCTCGTTGGCCGCCTCCGGCAGCGGCGCATCCGGTCCTGCGGCGAGCGCGCCCCGGCGTACGGCCTGTGATGTGGGGGAGCGCGGAAGGACACCGCTTCGCGGTGGCTGTCTCTTTGACCGGCTTCGCCGGCAGTCGGGCCTGTCTCCTGCCGGACTGCTCCGCCGTGCGTGGCTGGACCGGATCGACGCCCCTGTCCAGCAGCGCACGGGTGACGCATGGGCGGCTGTGGAGGCAAGCTCATCTGCCACCTTGGCAGCGCTCCCACATACCGTAGGCCCGCGACTCGGCGGTGAAGGCAGGCCCGTCAGCGTGCCTCGGAAGGGGTGTCGCGTACCTCACCAGCCCCACGAGGGAACCGATTTTTCTTTGCAGGCCCTCATCCGCTAAGCTTTCGGAGTCGCAAGACACCGCGGGGCTTTGGCGCAGTTGGTAGCGCGCTTCCATGGCATGGAAGAGGTCAGGGGTTCGAATCCCCTAAGCTCCACCGCAAGAGATTGCAGGTCAGGAGGCACTTTCGCCCCCTGACCTGTTTTCGTTAGAGGCCCCAGTGGGAGAGATTTGGGAGAAGCGCTCGCCTCCCACCAGCTTGGCCGCCAGTGCCTCGGCCTCGTCCTGGGCCTTCTCGATGGCGTCCTTGAGCACCGGCACCCAGGTGAGCAGCTTGGCCCGCTCGTCATCATCCAGGGCGAGTACCGAGGTCAGGAAGCGCTCTTCCAGTACCTCCGAGATCTGACGCTCCATCTCGGGCAGCTGGTCGGCGAACCCTCCACTGGCCTGCCGTTCGACGGCTAGGTGGGTAGGTCGACCGACAGGGTTGTGACCAGGTGTTTGCGGGCTGCAGCCTCAAGGTCCTGGGGCCACGTCAGGGAGCATCTGGCGTGTAGGGCGCGAGCCAGCGGTAGAAAGACGGTGGCGCAGGCGACGTGGGCGGCGATCACCGATTCGCGCGTGGCTTGGAGGGCCGGGAGATCGGTCAGGATCTGCTGACGGTCAGCCGGTAGCAGACGATTGAGATGAAGCGCGCCGCCTCTATCCTCGGCTGCGACGTCCTCGAGCATCAAATCGATCAACATGTCCCGCAACAGGCTGGCGCCCGACTCGCCCACTGCGAACTCCTCACGCCCGACGACGACCGGCAACAGCCCGAGCGCCCGTAGGAACTCCCGGCTAATCGACTCGACGCGGCTCGGGTCCGGCTGCTTCGGCGCGCCTGGCTCGCCAAGATCGGCACTCAATCCGTTCGGGTCGTATAGCGGCTTGGCGGTCGACCGGCTGCGGCTGCCGATCGCATCCGGGGTGCTCACCGATACGTCGAAGCGAAGCCAGTCCGGCGTGATCTGATTGAAGATCCGCCCGCCGATCGCCCGTTGGAATACCGTCGCAGTGATCTCGTCCGAAGTCTTCGGCCAGTCGTCGCAGAAGCTCTCGGCACCATCCGGAGTGACGACGACCCACAGATCGACATCGCTGAACTGATCGGCAGTGCCCCTGCCATGGCTACCGACCAACCACAGGCCCATCACCCGATCGTCTTGGCTAAGAACGTGTTTTGCCCGTTCGATCAGACCTTCCTGCCCAGGGTTCACCGCACTGTTGCTTTGTGAATCGCCGCGAGTGTTGTCCGTCATGACCGTCAATGATGCTCCCAAACATGCAGACTCCCGGTGGAGACCCCACGCGAAGTAGGAACTTGCATGTGACTTCGACTGTGCGGACGGCGTCGGTTGCTCCATCTCCGCCTGCTGCTGTGGGAGGATTTTGGGAGCGAACCACACGTACCAACGGTCTTGAAGCGGGTCCAACTCGCGGCAACCAGGATGGCGAAAACGCCCTGTAGATAAGGGAATGAGCGTCGCCAAGCGTGGATCATCAATGCGACCCCCGCCCATGGCATGGAAGAGGTCAGGGGTTCGAATCCCCTGACCTCGACCGCAGGTCAGAGGCCGGTTTCCCGACGCGGGAAACCGGCCTCTTGCATGACTCGGGAGGCTGCGTTGCTGAGGCGGGGACTCGTTTTGGCCCTATGTTCGCCGAGGATGGCGGTGCCGCGGATGTGGCAGTGATGGGGAGTCGCGACCGGGGCGCGGGTGGGGGACTGACTGCAGGCGGAGGCCAAGTCTCGGTGAGCTTGTCGCCTGCTCACCGCACAGAAACCTGATTGGAAGCTCGATGGTCGATTCTCAGATTCTCGCACTGGGCGGCGGCGGCTTCTCGATGGAGCCGGACAACCCTCTGCTGGACGACTACCTGCTCTCGCTGGTGCCGACGGACCGCAAACCCCGGGTCTGTTTCGTTCCGACCGCCAGTGGCGACTCCGAGGGGTACATCGACCGCTTCCTGGCAGCATTCGGCCCGGATCGTGCGGAAGCGACAGTGCTGTCGCTGTTCAAGCGCTCGGTGGCCGACCTGGACGCCTTCGTCCTGGATCAGGACATCGTGTACGTCGGCGGTGGCAACACCGCAAATCTGCTCGCCGTCTGGCGTCTGCACGGACTCGACTCGGCGCTGGAGAAGGCGTACCGGGCAGGTGTGGTCATGGCCGGGATCAGCGCTGGGATGAACTGCTGGTTCGAGGCATCGGTGACGGACTCGTTCGACACGAACGGCTGCGGTCCGCTGGCCGACGGCCTCGGGTTGCTTCCCGGCAGCGCCTGCCCGCACTACGACGGCGAGGCTCTGCGGCGTGACACCTTCCTCAACCTGGTCCAGTCCGGCTTCCCGGCCGGCTATGCCGCCGAGGACGGCGTCGCGTTGCACTTCACCAATGGCCACCTGGCGAACGTCGTCAGCTCGCGTCCCGGCGCCGGCGCCTACACAGTCCTCCGGGGTGACACCGGGGCATCCGAGGAGCGCTTGCCGGCCAGGTACCTGGGCGCGACCTCGGCCCCCCGGTGACCGCCGCGCGGGAGGCTATCTGGGAGGCAACCGCGATCGCTTGCGGCGGATCGAGCCAGCCTTCAAGGCTTCAGGGTGCCGCTGGCGGGCCAGAAATCCATGCATGGAAAAGGTCAGGGGTTCGAATCCCCTAAGCTCCACCGCAGGTCAGAGGCCGGTTCTCCGTTCGGAGGACCGGCCTTTCGTATGGGCCAGCTCAGCGAGGAGTTGCGAGCACGCTTCTGATGGCATGCCGCGCGGAGTTCGCGAGTGTTGGGTTGGTGTCCTTGAGGTGTCGCAACACCGTCACGGCCTGGGACAGCACGCGGCCGCGTCCGCGGAGCCACGTTGCGTCGTCCATGTCCAGCGCGGCGCGGAACTCGTCGTGGACGGTCGTGGGCAGTAGGTACCAGACGGGGAACAAGTCGCACGCCGGATCGCCGACACCGCACGTCTCGAAGTCGAGTACCGCGGTCAGCCGGCCCTCCGACGACACGAGCAAGTTGCTCGGCGTCAGGTCCGAGTGCACCCAGACCTCGCGCCCGTCGTACGGCACCGCGAGCGACTTCTCCCACGACGCCAGCGCTGCGCGAGTGTCGATCAGGCCATCCAGTTCGCCGATCGCCTCCCGCGTCGAGGAGTCCAGCGAGACCATCGGAGCGCGTGTGCGGCGCTCGCCCGGATACACCGGCGGCCGGTCCGGCAGGTCGATCCGCCGGAACGCGTCGACGAACGCCGCGAGCTCCATCGCCAGCCCACGCGGATCAACCAGCGCGTCGGGAGAGGGGTGCGTACCGGCGAGCCAGCGGTGGACGGACCACTCGCCGGGGAACGCCTCGGTGGGCGAGCCGATCGCCTCGACGGAAGGGATGACCACCGGCAACAACGGCGCGAGCGCCGCGAGTTTCGCCTGCTCCCGTTGCATTATGTCGGCCGTCGAGGGCCGGAGCGGCAGCCGTACGGACAGGTCAGAACCGAGGCGGTAGATCGCGTTCACCAATCCACCGGAGTCGACCGGCTCCAGCGGCAACGCGGCCCACTGCGGGAACTGCGCGGCGACCAGTTCGCGGACGAGCGAGGTGTCGATGGCGGCCTGGTCGGCGTAGATCTTGCGGGGACTCACAAAGCCATACGATCGATCGGCCCTGTCTGCCGTCAACCGAGTATCGAGATCCTGCAGGGCGGTGGATCTCCGCGATGGCGATCATGCTGAGCTCCTCGGAGACCGTCGCTCTGCGGAGCTCAATGGGGCCGATCCCTCCTTCCGAGTGCAGGCCGTAGGCAACCAATTCTTGACTGTCTGCTCAAGGGTGTACGTCCAGCGGTCAGGTCGGTAGTGCAACCGCTTGGTTGCAATTTTCGAGGAAATGCGGCAGGCTTGACTGCAACCACAGGGTTGCATGTTCTTGGAGGTTCTGATGCCCGATCAACGGAGACGTCCCGGTGCAGGTCGTTCGCGCGTGGCGATCGCCCTGGGTGTGTTGTTCGCCGGAACGTTCGTGATGGGGTGCGCCGAGATGCTCGTGGGGGGAATGCTCGATCTGATGGCCGCGGACCTGGCGGTACCGCTCTCGGCAGTGGGTGCGCTGGTGTCTGCGAATGCGCTCGGGATCGCGATCGGTGGGCCGCTGCTGACGTTCCTGACCGCCCGACTCGCCCGGCGGCCGGTGCTGCTGGTCGCGCTCGCCGTGTTCACCGGGCTGAACCTGCTGCCCGCCCTCGGTGCCGGCCTGGAGACTTTCATCGCGGTCCGGGTCGTGATCGGTGCGGCGGAGGGGCTGTTCATCGCCGCTGCCATCACGACGGCGACCTCGATCGTGCCGCGGGAGCGAGTCGGCCGGGCGATGGCGGTGGTGATCTCCGGGTTCGCTGTCTCCGGTGCGGTGGGGATGCCGCTGGGCCGGCTGCTCGGCGAAGCCGTCGGCTGGCGCGTGTCGTTCCTCGCCATCGTGCTGACAGCCGCCATCGTTCTCGTGATCGCCTTGCTCGTGGTGCCTCGTGTGCCGGCCGAGAGCGAGGTCGGGATGCTGGGCCAACTGCGGTTCGCGTTCGCCCCACCCGTGCTGGCGGTGCTCGCCGTCGGCGTCCTTCTGTTCGCGGGCGTCTCGGCTGCGCAGACGTACCTCGTTCCCTTCCTGGACGGCGTCGCCGGGGTCTCGGGGCCTTGGATCGGGGCGTGCCTGATGGGCTTCGGGATCGCCGCCGCGGTCGGGTCGTTCGCCGGCGGTAGGTTTGCTGATGCCGGAGCCGCACGCGCCCTGATACTCGGCGCGATCGGCGTAGCCGCATCGCTCATCGCGATGATGTTGTGGGGAACGAACCTGGTCGTCGCCGTGATCGCGCTGCTCGTTCTCGCCATGACCAGTGCAGGTATCACGAGCCCCTGGCAGCACCGCGTCGAACACCTCGCCGGCCCGGGCGTGATCCTCGCAGCCTCTCTGCCCGCCTCCGCCGGGAACCTTGGCGACGCCGTCGGCGCCTTCAGCGGAGGGCAGGCGATCGACATCGGCGGTATCCCAGCGGCGATCCTCACAGCCGTGATCCTCGCCGCCGTGTCCATTGCCGCGGCGATCGCCAGCCGCTCTCTGCGGCCCGCACGCCGGCCGCGGACCGAATCGGCCCTGCCCCACGAAACCGAGCCTGTCACCGTCCAATGACCACCGACAAATAAGAGGACACACTCATGGAGAGCACCCGCAACCCCCAGGCCGTCATCGACGCTGACACCTACAGCGTGCGCCGTACGATCCACATCCAAGCCCCGCTGGACAAGGTCTGGCGAACTGTCACCGAGCCCGCGCTGATCTCGCAGTGGTTCGGCCAAATCACCCTCACCGGTACAGGTGCCAGCGCTCTCGGCACGATCGGTTGGCCGGGCGAGCGCCGGGTACCGATCCGGGTCGAGACCTTCGAGCCGCAGTCGCAGGTCTCCTACCGCTGGTGCAACGAGGAAGGCCCGCTCCCGGAGACGGTCGACGAGCAGCGCTCGACGGTCTTCACCTTCACCCTCGAAGCGACCCCCAGCGGCACGCAACTCACCGTCGTCGAGACGGGCTTCGAGCACACCAGCGATCCGGCACAGGTCATGGCCGATCACCGTGGCGGCTGGGACGGGGAACTCGACAAGCTCGTCGCCCTGCTCGAGCGCAACGCATGAGCGGCCGGGCACTGCTGGACGGATCCGTGGTCGCCATGTGCAACGCGCTCGGTGAAGAGACCCGTTGGAGCATCCTCACCGCCCTCGGCGAGGGCGACGCCTCGGCATCCGCCCTCGCCCGGCGCCTGCCCGTCACCCGGCAAGCCATCGCAAAACATCTCGCGGTACTGC
This sequence comes from Kribbella sp. NPDC003557, assembly GCF_040610805.1. Taxonomy (NCBI): domain Bacteria; kingdom Bacillati; phylum Actinomycetota; class Actinomycetes; order Propionibacteriales; family Kribbellaceae; genus Kribbella; species Kribbella sp. NPDC003557. The sequence goes on along the minus strand of NZ_JBEXMY010000009.1, from coordinate 55,726 downwards.
ACGAGGTCGGTCTCGTGGAGACCGTGCAAGCCGGGCGCGAGGTGCAGTACCGGGTCATCGGCGCACGACTCAGCGCCACGGCCCGCCGCCTCGACGCCATCGGCACCGAATGGGACCGCCGCCTCGCCGCGATCAAGCACATCGCCGAGAACATCTGATGCAACGACCACCAGGAGGACTATCGAGAACGCACCCGAACCCACCATCACCGGCCGGCCCCTCTTCGAAGCGCTACTGGCTGAACTGCGCACCCGAGAAGAAGCGCACACCCGAGCGCGCGATACGACCGCCGCGGTCGAGTCAAAGGCTTGTGTGTACATCAAGCCCGCGATGCTTAGCGGCTGCGGGTCGTGCCGAGCCCATGCCGCACGAGAGAGGGACGATGGGTTCATGGCTGTCAGGGATCTGGTGTTCGCGGCCGGGGATCGAGTCCGGACCTGGGGTCGGTACGTCGCCCGTCCGGACGGTGAATGGCTGGACCTGGCGCGCATCCAGACCCCGATCTCCAAGCCGGCGGGCTGGAAGTCTGCTCGGTCGGTCCGGCTGATCTGGACCGACGCCGAGGCGGTCCCGACCGACTGGGCAGCGAACCGCGGCCCGGGCTATCTCTCGGTGGTCGGGATATGGCGCGACGAGAGTATCGAGGTCGAGGAGCAGTCGTCGGAAGCTCCCGCCCAGGAGCCGAGTGCGGCCCGGACGAACCCACCCTGCCCGCCCCCACCCGGTGGCTGGCGGCGCGACGTGCTGCCCTGGGACCCGGATTTCGGCGACCTGAGATCGTCCGAGGTGATCGTCCACGCGGTGGTCTTCCGTCCCTCCGCCGACCAGGAAGTCCTCGTCATCGCCGCCACCGACGTCGAGACTGCGACCCGGCAGCTGTCCAAGTACCTGCCAGATCAGCTCTGCCTGGTGCCCAGCCGGTTCACCCGCGCTCAACTCGACGAGGTCCGCGACGTACTGCGGGCCAAGTGGTGGGAGTGGCGCCTGGAATCGTCCGGCACCAGCTCGGACGCTCACGCCCAGCCATTCATCAGGACCCAACTGTTCCGGGTCACACCCGAACTGGCCGAATGGGCCGACAGTCTGCCCGAGGGACTGCTCCATCTTCGCCCGTCGATCACCCCCGCCTGACAATCTGACAGGCACGGTTTCCCCTGGGGGAGACCGGCTTTGTGCATGATCCGGGAGGGGAAACGGGAGGCCAAGGATCCGTGAGCTGTACGTCCGGGGAGATCTCGTTCATCGCCGCTTCAGTTCGGAACACCGGCCGCAGCGGCGGGCGATTCGCAACAGTCATCTGCCGGGTGATCCGAGCCGATCGAACGCACGGATCGCGGCTGCGTGCGCTGCAGCGACGCATGCGGATCGGGGTGAGACTGTGTTCATGCTGCTGATGAAGCCTTCGTGCGAGTGCTGTGACGTCGATCTTCCGCCGGACTCGACGTCGGCGTTGATATGTAGCTTCGAGTGCACCTGGTGCGCGGAGTGTGTCGAGCACTGCCTCGACCGGCGGTGCCCGAATTGTGGTGGTGAACTCACTTCTCGGCCGACGCGTGCTGTTGTTCATCTCGGCCAGCATCCGGCGTCTTCGCAGCGAGTGCATCGACCGGGTCTCCACAAGAGGTGATGGCCGGCCGCAGTCAGTGGGTCTGACCCAGCGCGTCGACGGTCCAGCAGAGCCGCGCGTTGCTCGCGGACGGCGCCGCGCTCAGCTGACCGCGGCAGACGGGCTGACGCCTGCTTGGCCGAGAAAGTGCGCGCGTCATCTCCGGTCAGGACCGCGCGGAGCGAGCGAGCCGTTGTGGTACGCGCGGATCCGGCCGAGCAGTGACCTCTGCGCGTCGAGTGCCGGACTGGTCAGCCGCGCGTGCTCGGGGCCACCTCGCGTACCATCACGCAGTTGCCCAGGCCCTTGGGCCGGTCGTAGGTGAAGCCCTCGCGTTCGTAGATCGTGCGAGTGCCGTTGTAGAGGAACGAGGAGTTCTTCTTCCGGACCCCGCCGGTGTCGTGCGGATAGCCCTCGACCAGGCCGCCGCCGTCCTGCGCGATGAGTTCGACGGCCCCTCGCAGGGCGATCGCAGCCAGGCCCTGGCCGCGAAGGCCGCGCTCGACCAGGATGCAGGTGACCCGGTAGTCGGGCAGTCGCTCGGCGGTGGCGAGGTACTCCTTGCGGTGCTGGATGTTGGGCAGCTCCTCGGGTGATCCGTACTCCGCCCAGGCGACGGCTCGGTCGCCGTCGTAGACCAGCGCCGCGTGCGCGATCTCGTCGGCCACCAGACGTTGCTTGAGTGCTCGGTTTCCTTCTGCGCTTTGGCCCTTCTCGGCGCAGTCGGGATGGAAATGCGTGCACCAGCAGCTGGCGAACATGCCCTTGTTCCGCTCGACGAGAGCGGCGAAGTCGTCGAACGTCTCCGGCGTGAGCGCCTTGATCGTGAAGTCGGACATGCTTGACAACGTACCGCCGATTCCGGACGTTCTGCGTCCGTTAGCCCATGGCTTGTTGCGTCGCGGGTCCTGGGGTGTGAGCTGGTTTCCCGATCGGGGCGCAAGCATCGGACACGCCAGTGGGTCGTAGATCGGGGTCCGCTCGCCTCATCGCCACGTGCGTGTTGGGGTCGGTTGCCGAGCGAGCAGCGATGACCGTCCAGAGGCTGTGATGAATGGAATCGAAGAGGCTCGAGTCTCCTAAGCTCCACCGAAGGGTCAGAGGCCAATGTCCCGAGTGGGCGACCGGTCGCCTTGCATGACCCGGAGGCATAGCGGGGGGCTACGTCTCCGTTAGCTGTAGATCCGGGAAGATCACGTCCATCGTCTTCGCCGCGGTTGGGATCGCTGGCCGTGACTGGTGCCGATACACCTTCTCCGTCACGAGCGTGCTGACATGGTCAGCCAAACTCAGGCCGGCTTTGGGCGATGGATCAGGTTGTAGGCCTTGCAGCCCAGGCATAGGCCGGTGGATGCGTCGAGAGCTGCTATCGCGAGGGTGAGAGCGGTGAGGCTGTAGCCGGCGGGATCGAGGCCGAGGATGAAGGTGATCAGTGCCAGGGCGGTGAGCACGAAGCCTATGAATTGGGCGAATCTCGGTGGGCGGGCGTCCTGCAAGTTGGTGGGCGCGCTGATCTGGGGCCAGATGACGCGGGCGAAGATCTGTGCCCACAACGACCAGTGGAAGCTCACGAACGCGGTGAACGCGAACACGGCGACCTGGGAGGCGAGTAGACCGAGGCTTAGTGGTCGAGCTACCTCGACGATGAGCAGTACGACGGCGAGCACGCTTGCTGTGGCCCCGGCGCTGAATCGTACGAGGCGCGGATCGACCTGGGCGCGCAGCGGGCACGCGCCGATATTGGTACGACGCATGTGGTTCTCCAGACAGCGGAAAGCCAACTGGTCCGATGCAGGTCATGGTACTCGGGCCAGGCCTGCATCCGTCCGGACCAGCGTTTGAGCCACGAGCACACGCGTGCGACCGCTCACCCGCGAACCGACCGGCGAGGAAGACGCTCAACGGGGCCTGGCATTCACCCGCACCGGCGGACCAGCCAGTGCCAGCTCTGCTGGTACGGCTTCTTCTGCGTCCACCACGGACGCGCGCGCCGACTGCGACCGCTTCTTCCGCCTCCGCCACGGATGCGCGTCGCGACTGCGACGGCTTGTTCCGCGTCCGCCACGGACGCGCGTGCGACGGCGGCGGCTCCTTTGCCGTGTCTGCCGTGGGGTGTGGGTGTGTGGCGGCGGCTTCTTCTTTCCGGGGTCCGTCGCGGGATGTGGGTGTGGCGGCGGCGGCTTCTTTGCCGCGTCCGCCGCGGGGCGGGAGTGTGGCGGCGGCTTTTGCTTCCCGCGTCCGCCGCGGATGCGCTTGCGACTGCGACGGGTCCGCGTCCGCCGCCTCGGGTTGGCCATTCAGGTGATCAGGTCGACCCTGCTCCCGAGCAGAGGTTCCAGCCGGTGGGCCGTGCAGCGGTCGGGTTGCCGGCTTGGTGGGCTGGAAAACCCGTGTCGATGCAGGTTTCTGACGAATCGGCTCGAGGTCATGACCGACGGTGACTGGAGGGATGGCGGGTTCAGGCAGCGGCGGCCCTCCGTGGAGGCTCTTGCCTGGGTTGCGGCGGCGATGGGGCGGGGCAGTCGTGTCGTCGGTTATCGGCGAATGACCGGTGGCGTCTGCTCCGCCGTGCATCGGCTGACTGTCGAGCGACGGGGAGTGCGAACGTTCGTCGTACTGCGGCAGTACCCGGGCGGGCTCGGCCTGGAGGCGCCCCTGGAGAAGGAGATCGCCAACCTCGGTGTGGTGGCGGGAAGCGGGCTCCCGGTTCCTCGCGTCCTCGCTACGGATGTTGCCGGTGCTTCGACCGGCGGCGCGCCATCGTTGCTGATGACAAGGTTGCCGGGGCATGTGCACCTCAATCCCGCGGAGCCTCGGGCGTGGCTGACGAGGATCGCGGAGCTCGCCGTACACCTGCATTCCCTCGATCTCCCCGCGAAGGCGTTCAGACCTTGGACGGATTCCTGGATCGCTCCTCGAGACGGGTTTCGGGTGCCGGTCGACGCACACAAGCCGGCTGTGTGGAAGGCAGCGTTCGACGTCATGGCGGCGCAACCGCCGAAGGACACCGCCGTCTTTCTGCACTGCGATCTCCTACCGGTCAACATGCTGTGGTCGCGCGGGAGGATCACTGGACTGACCGACTGGAACTCCATCTATCGGGGCTCGCGCGCGATCGACGTCGGGCACTGTCGGCGATACCTGGCGGCGCTCTACTCGCCTGAGTGGTCGGAGCAGCTTCGGTCGCTCTACGAATCGATCGCCGGGGTGACTCTCGATCCGTGGTGGGACCTGTACACCTTGCTGCACTATGACAGCAGCGGGTCGAAGTGGATCCGTGGTCAGGTCGCTGGCCGCCGTCCCGTCGATGTAACCGGCATGACTGCCCGGGTCGAGATCGCCGTCGAGACAGCGCTACAGCGCCTCGGATAACTGCGGGTTCGCTATGAGCCGGCCCGGCGGCGCGTGCTCTTGGGGTCGGCGGCGCAGAGCCTGGCCGGCCACGGGAACTCCAGGGGTTCCGGGCTCGCACTCCACTGGTCGCCCAGTTCACGCAGAGTCGTCGTAGCGCGATGAATGTCTTCGTCGAGGTAAGGGCAGGGCTCTTGGGAGATGACGCCCCAGCTTTCGCGAACGTCGGCGTACGGCGTCGGCCGGCGCTTCTCGACGGCTTGGTGGATGACGGCCGCGATCGCCTCACTGATACCGACGCCCTGAGCGGCCTTCAGGATGCGGGCGCTGCGGATCTTGGCGTCATGGCGCTTCTTGCCCTCGATCTGGGTCATGGTGGAGAAGACCGCACCAGCCGCGATCACACCGAAGATCCCGTCGGCGATACCGAGCTCGCGTTCGGTCACCGCGTGCGAGAGATCGTGCGGTACGCGCCACTTCCGTGAGTACGACGAGAGCGTGAACACTGCGCCGTCCGTCCGCCGGATCAGCGTGAGACTCTCACCGCGCGGATCATGCTGCAAGGTGAGCTGCATGTCATCCAGCGTGACCGCACGCTCACACCTGCACCACTGGTTTTCTGTCGTTGTTGCCACAGAGGCAAGCTGCTCAGCCTTCTGGTGTTGAGGTGCCGGGCTGCCGTTAGCATCTTCGGCATGGCGACACGGCTGGTGCAGATCAACATGAAGGCCCGGGACGACTCCGCGCTGGGCGGTTTCTGGGCGGAGGTGCTCGGCTGGGGTCAGTCCAGTGAGGGGCCCGGCGTGACGAACCTCGAACCTGAGGGCTTCGTGTATCCCGACCCCACAGCGGTCTGCCTCGACCTCGTCGTCTCGCCGGAACCCAAGACGGTGAAGAACCGCGTACACGTCGACCTCGCCACGACCTCGGCGGCCCATCAGGCGGAGCTGGTCGCGCGGCTGAAGGAGCTCGGCGCGACGCTCGCCGACATAGGCCAGGGCGACGTGCCGTGGACGGTCATGGCCGACCCGGAGGGCAACGAGTTCTGCGTACTGGAACCCCGACCGCGCTACGAAGACACCGGACCGATCGCCGCGGTCGTGGTCGACTGCGCGGATCCGCGAACCATGGCCCGCTTCTGGATTGAGGCCATGGACTGGACCCTGGTCGAGGTGACTGACCACATCGCCGTACTGCGTTCCGCCAAGGGCGTCGGACCCTATCTGGAGTTCGTCCGCACACCCGACGAGAAGACCGTGTGGAACCGCGTCCATCTCGACGTCCGTCCATACCCGGGTGACGACCTGGAGGGGGAGGCCGCCAGGCTGCGGAGCCTGGGCGCCACCGCACTGGACCTGGGCAGCGATGTCACGTGGAAGGTCCTCGCTGACCCGGAAGGCAACGAGTTCTGCCTCCTCACCCCAGCGTGATCGGGAACTCTCGCTTCCGGTTAATCGGTTGCATGCAGTCGGTGCGGGGTGTCAGATCCCGGCTATGACGATCTTGCTGAGTACGCCGGCGGCCGAAGAGGTAGGCGCGGCTATGGCGGCGCTGCGGGAATGGCAGTACGACGATGCGCCGATGCAGCTGCATCCCGGGGACATCGGCTGGAACTACCGGTTCGGCACGGCTGAGACGGCTGCGGTGGTTCGGACGTGGAGCCGGGACGGGCGGATTCTCGCAGTCGGGATGCTGGATTCGCCGACGGTCGTGCGGATGACGGTCGCTCCTGATGCCTTCCAGGACGAGGAGTTGGCGCGGCGGCTCGTCGAGGACTTCTCGCTGCCTGAGCGCGGCGTACTGCCGGAAGGCGCGGTATCCATCGAGGCGCCGCAGGGCCTGTTGATGCACGACCTCCTGACCAAGGAGGGCTGGGGCGTCGACGAGCCGTGGACGCCGTTGTTCCGTGACCTCGCCGAAGCGGTGCAGGACCCCGGCGTGCGGATCAAGGAGATCGGCCTGGAGGAGGCGCAGGACTTCGCCGATGTCCTGCGGTCCGCGTTCAACACGAAGAGGCCGACGCGCGAGTACCGGCACGAGATGGCCGCGGCACCGTTCTTCGCCGACGCGCGGTGCCTTGGTGCGTACGACGACGAGGGCAACCCCGCCGCCGTGGTGACGGTCTGGTCGGCCGGCCCGGGCAAGCCGGGACTGGTCGAGCCGATGGGTGTCCACGCCGACCACCGCGGCCGCGGCTACGGCCGAGCGATCACCGTCGCCGGCGCGGCCGCACTGCGGGAGATGGGCTCGTCCAGTGCGCGCGTCTGTACGACGAGCTCCAACGTGGGCGGCGTCGCGACGTACAAGGCGGCCGGCTTCGTCCCACAGCCGGAGATCGGCGACCGGATCCGGAAGGCCTGACGTTGGGGGGTGCCTGCGCAGCTGGGCACGAGCGCGGTCCTCGGCCTCAGTCAGCGTCGTTGTAGTAGCCGGGTTCGGCGATCAGGACGGATTCGAAGTACTTGCCGTCGTCATCGTCTGGGCCCTCGGGGGTTGTGGGGCGCCAGAGGGCGAGGAGGAGGTCGGGGGCGGTGTAGGAATGGCCGTTTTCCTCTTCGAGGATCTGGGTTTTGTGGCGTAGGGCTTCGATGAGGTCTGCGGCGGGGGTTTGGAAGATGTCGAGGCCGTCGTAGATCACGGAGACCACCGGATTCGTCGGGCGTCCGATCTCGATGGCGTTTGCGTGGTCGTCTGCGTCGAAGTACGCGCTGAGGTAGAGGCCGTTCGGGTCGGTTACCTGCCAGCCCGGTCGGTCGCCTGCCGCCCGGCGCAGCAGCTCGGGCTCGCCGAACTGTCGCATGGTTGCGACGATGTCCTCGCCTGTCGCGGCGAGGGCGAGCGGGCCGGCCGAGAGTGGCGGGCGCAGTTCGATGATCACCCGCTCATCATGTCCGTTCGGCGCCCGTTACACCCGCGTTCGCCGACCTGAGATCGTCAGATACCGGACCGCGAGGCGCAGGTTGACCCCGCCGACGCGGCACGGTTGCTGAATCCGACGGAGACGGGAGGGCGCTCGATGCCGACGCAGGACGACGTACTGGGGTACTTCGACACCTTGTCCAACTGGGGACGGTGGGGGGAGGACGACGAGCTGGGGACGTTGAATCTCATCACGGACGACGTGCGGCTGGGCGCGGCGCGGGCCGTGCGGCACGGGCGGAGCGTGTCGTGCGCGTGGGAGGTCGCCGTACCGGAGGAGATGGAGCGGGCGACCACGACGTGCCCATGCGCTGCTGACATGCCGGGAGCGGAGAACATGCCGGCGGCGTTTCATGCTGATCGGCACTGGGGGTTCTCGAACGAGCGGCTCGGGATCCTGTTCCACGGCAACACGATCACGCACCTGGATTCGCCGTGCCACCTGTACTGGGACGGCAAGATGTACAACGGGCGGTCGCACGCGTTGGTCGACGCCGACACGGGATCGTCGTGGGCAGCGGTCACCGCGGCGGCCAACGGGATCGTCACGCGGGGAGTACTGCTGGACGTTGCCAAGGTCCGCGAGGTCCCGTGGCTGGAGTCCGGTCAGGGCGTGTTTCCTGAGGACCTCGAGGAGGCCGAGCGGCGGCAAGGGGTGCGAGTGCAGGCGGGTGATGCGGTGCTCCTGCGGACCGGGTACGGGCGTTTCCGGCACGAGCAGGGCGCGGCGTTCAGCTTCACGCAGGCCGGTTGGCATGCGTCCTGCCTGCCGTGGCTGCATGAGCGGGGAGTTGCGCTGATCGGCGCCGACACTCCCCAGGACGTCCAGCCGTCGGGGTACGACGATGTACTGATGCCGGTCCACGCCGTGAGCCTTGTCGCGATGGGGCTGTGGCTGCTCGACAACTGCGACCTGGAGGCGTGCGCGGAGACCGCTGCCGAGCTCGGCCAGTGGGATTTCCAGCTGGCGGTCGCGCCGGTCCGCTTCGCCGGTACCTCGGGCAGCCCGGTCAACCCGATCGCCACCTTCTGACAAGCGATCCCACGACTTCGGGCTGCTGACGCTTCGGGTGCTAATCGGCGGGAGCTCGGCGGGCGGTGCCACGGTTCAGGGCCAGGTGGCCGCCGAGGAAGCCTGCGCCGGCGATGACCAGGTTGCCGGCCAGGGCGAGTCTGGTGCCGGCTCGGTGGTTGCCGCGGAGGCGGGCGACGAGGGAGCCGGCGAAGAGCATGATCGCGGTGTCGGCGCCGAGTCCGTGGACCGCGCCGATCCGGCGTTCTTCGCCTGACAGTTCGGCCCAGTCCGCGGCACCGGCGAAAGCCGTCGGGAGGGACGCCAGTACGCCGAACCCGGCGAGCAGCGTGGCGCCGCGCCGCGACCCGGATCCGCCGGTGAGGTCGAGGAGCGACGTACTGAGCCAGCAGCCGGTCGTGACGTCGGTCAGCGACGGGTGGAGCGAATGCCCGAGTACGTCGGTGTGCAGCGGGCTGCGCCGCATCCACTCGATCAGAGGCCCGTACGCCGCCGCCTGCGCACGAGCGACGCGCTCGGAAACCGGGCTGTCGCCGACCGCCCGGGCTACGCGCTGCGGCAACGATTCGGATGCCACGCGCTCAAGATACGCCCGGCGCACTCGCCGTGGAAGAAGCTGACGCACCGGCTTGGTCAGCCGTACAGCTGGAACGGGTGGCGCGGCGTCCGTCGGTCAAGGATGCCGGCGTACGGCCTCCAGGAGTTGGTGGGCGCAGGTTTCCGAGGCCTGGGTGGTCGTGTCCACCCAGAGGTCGTACTGCATTCCCTCGTGCACGCGTTGGTCGGACCAGCGGGAAAGGCCGTTGCGTCCTCGGCGGGTCTTCTCGCGGCGTTCGAGTTCGTCGAGGTCGCAGCGGACGCCGATCCAGCTGACGTCGACGTCCGCGAAGGTCGTGAACCAGTGATCTCTGACCTCGGGGCCGAGCATCATCTCGTCGACGATGACGGAGTTGCCCGCGAGGACGAACTCCCGGACGGCTCGGTGGAACCCTTGGAGCATGCGCAGGCCGACGGGGCCGTACGAGATGCCGGTGACAGGCTTGCCGTTGTCGTCCGGCAGGTCGACGTACTGGAAACCCTGCGCCCGGTGCGCGCCCATCGGACCGCCGGCCCACTGCGACGGGACCATCGCGAAGCAGGTATCCAGGCCCATCAGCAAGTACGGCTCGTCCGAGGCGTCCTGCAACGCCGTGCCGAGCGTCGTCTTGCCGGCGGACGAGGCACCGTTGAGAAAGATGACCGAAGGTACCGAGGCTCGCGTCACCGCCCGAGGATATCGATGCCCGGGGCTCACGGCTTCCGCTGCGCGGCCCTGCCCACTCCACCGGTCATTGCAGGTTTCGCAGGAAGCGGGTGGAGGCTTCTGATTGGTTGGTGTAGCCGTGGGATTGGTAGAAGGTGTGGGCGGGGTGGCGGTGGTTGGAGCTGGTGACTTCCAGCCGGCGGCAGCCTTGGGTTTTGGCGAAGGATTCGGCCGCCTGCAGTAGGCGGGTGCCGACGCCTTGGCGGCGGGCCTGGTGGGAGACGACGAGGGCGACGATGCGGGCCCAGGTGCCTTCGCGTTCGAAGAACGGGACGACGTGTACGGCGATGACGCCGAGGAGACGGGTGTCTGCCTCGGCGACGTACGCCGCGCCGGCCGGGTCGTCGGTCCACGCCTGCAACCGGACCGCAGTGGCGGCCGGGTCGTCCTGCGGATAGCCCAGTTCCTCGAGCAACGTGTCGATGGCGTCGGTACTGCGTGCCAGTCGGATCTGCATCCGGTTACGCGATCGGGAAGTCGAAATACGTGTCCGGGTACGGCTCGTCCCGAAGCGTGTAGTGCCACCACTCGTGCTCGCAGCGGCTGAAACCCGCGGCCTCCATGACGCTGCAGAGGTGGCGACGGTTCTGGGCCTCGACCTCCGTCACACCGGCGGCTCCGTGGTGCGAGATCGGGTCCATCAGGTCGTGGTCGCCGCCCATGGGCGCCAGCTCGCCGGTCGCCAGGGAGTACAGCGTCAGATCGACGGTGCTGCCCCGGCTGTGGCCGGACTTCGCGGCCACATAGCCCTCGGAGATCATCTGGCTGCGCTCGATGTTCGGGTAATGCCGTGCCTTCGTCCGGCCGTCCTCAGGCTCCGTGGACCAGCGCAGGAAGTTGTCCACGGCCCGTTGCGGGCGATAGCCGTCCCACAGCAGCAGACCGAAGCCGCGCGGCGCGGCCTTGTCGCGGGCCGTTTCCAGGGCCGCGCACAGCGCCCTGGTCCCGACGATGCGGTTCACCAGGTAGCCGTCCGCCGGCTTCCCGAGGAAGTTGTCCCAGGTGGCGTACTTCGCGTCCCACCGGATCCCGGGGAGGTCGACGTAGCCGAAGCCGGCGTTCACTGCAGTTTCCCGGTCAGCGTCACCGACACCAGCCGGTCGATCACCTCGCCGAGCGGTACGCCGGCCGCCGCCATCATCCGCGGATACCGGCTGTACGACGTCATCCCCGGGAACGTGTTGACCTCGTTGAGCACGGCTCGCCCGTCCGTCGTGAGGAACATGTCGACACGCGCCAGCCCACGGCAGCCGAGCGCGCCGTACACCGCCTTGGCTGCCTCCTGGACGAGCACCCGTGCGGCTTCGGGGATGTCGGCGGGAACGATCGGCGTCGAGTTCTCGGAGCCGCTCTCCGGCGAGTCCTCCTGGTGGATCTTGAAGAAGCCGTGGGTCAGCGCGATGTGGTCGAGCTCACCGGTCATCAGGTCGAGGTCGTTGCCCATCACCGCGCAGCCGATCTCGCTGCCGACGACGGCCTCTTCGATCAGCACCTTGAAGTCGAACTGACGCGCGGTCTCGAGCGCGGCCGGCAACTCGTCAGGCCCCGAAACCTTGCTGACACCGAACGACGAGCCCGATCGGGCAGGCTTCACGAACACGGGGTAGTTCAGCCCGCTCGGATCGATGCCCTGATCACCGGTGACGATCCAGAAGTTCGGCGTCGCGATGCCCGCGCTCCTCGCGACGGTATAGGTCAGCGACTTGTCCATGCACTGCACAGAGCTCTGGATGTCGCAGCCCACGTAAGGAATGCCGGACAGTTCGAGCAGGCCCTGGATCGCGCCGTCCTCGCCCCGCTTGCCGTGCAGCACGGGAAGCACCACATCGAGGTTGATCGTCCGGTACTGCCCCTGCCGGATCCGCGATCCCAACCGGTCCGACTCCAGGACGAGCAGGCCGCTGACGCTGCTGTCCGGCGACAGCACGACCGGGTGGGTGTTCTTGATCTCCCAGTCCGGTCCGGGACCGTCGCAGAGCTTCCACATGCCGCGCTGCGTGATCCCGATGTAGTACGGCTGGTACTTGTCCAGGTCGAGGTTCCGGGCGATCTCCTGTGCGGACTTGACCGAGACCGGGTGTTCCTCGGAGTCGCCACCGAAGAGGATGCCGATCTTCACCTTATCCATGGTTCTCCCTGCTTCCGAAGTTCAGGCAATTGACGATGGAGTTCTCGACCGTGTCGCGCAGCGCGTGGTCGGTGTAGTAAGCGGTATGCGGACTGATCAGCACGTTGGGCAGCTTCTGCAGTCGCAGCAGCAGCTCGCTCTCGACCGGCTCGTCGCGGCGGTCGGCGTAGAAGATCCCTTCCTCGCCTTCGAGTACGTCGAGGGCCGCGCCACCCAATCGGCCGCTCTCCAAGGCATCGGCCAGCGCGGCCGTGTCGAGGAGTGCCCCGCGTCCGGTGTTGACGACGAACGCGCCCGGCTTCAGCTGCTCGATCCGCCGCCGGTCGAGCAGGTGATGCGTCTGCGCGGTCAGCGGCGTGTGCAGCGTCACGACGTCGCTGTGCCGCAACAGCTCGTCGAGCCCGACCCGCGGAGCCGAACGCTTGTCGTGGGCAACTACCCGGCAGCCGAACCCCCGCAGCCGGTCGACCACCGCCGAGCCGATCCGGCCGGTCCCGACGACGCCGACGGTCAGGTCCCGCAGTTCCCGCCCGCGCACCGCGTCCAGGCGGTAGTCATGGACGTCGGTCCGCCGCAGGACCGACCTCATGTTCCGGATCGCCATCAGCATCAGCATCAGCGTGTAGTCCGCGACGCTGTCGGGGGAGTAGCTGACGTTCTCGACGGTGATGCCGACGTGCTCGGCGTACCTCACGTCGAGGTGGTTGTAGCCGATGCTGCGGGTGGAGATGTACCGGACGCCGGCGTGGGCGAGCGCAAGCAGCGTGGAGTTCGTGACCCTGGTCTTGTGACCGATGCTGATGCAGCGGCTGCCGGCGACCAGGTCGACGTTGGCTTCGGAGACCGGCGCCGCGGTGACGACCGGAACGACCCCGAGGCGGGCGGTCAGCTCCCGGAACAACGCGGCTTCGTCCGGCTCGCAGCCGAAGATCGTGATGCCTGCGAGCCGTTCGGCGCTCCGTACCGCAGTCTCTGCCGGTTCGCTGTAGGTCATGCCTCCAAGTCAAGAGGAGGGGGTGTTGCCGGTCCGTATCCGGTTTTCGATATGCCCACGAAATGTGGACGCCTCGCGCCACCAGGCCCGCGACGCCAGCGCGGCCAGTCCGGCACCCAGGGCGTTGACCAGTACGTCGTCCACCGACGACACCCGATCGAGCCGGAGCACGTACTGCGCGAGCTCGATCAGGACCGAGCAGGCCGCTGCGAATCCAACGATCCGGGGCAGCGACGCCAGCCTCGAGAACCGCAGCGGAGCGAAGAAACCCAGCGCCGCGAACACCAGCAGATTGCCGGCGATCTGCCAGGGCGACATCGACAACAGGTCCCGCAGCGGGACGAGGCTGACCCGGCCGGGAACTTGCCCGGCCCGGCTGCCCGGCAACATCGTCATCCAGACCCACGGCACCGTCCCGTAGACCATGCCGACCTCGGCGAGCGACAGGCGCCACGCCGACGCCGTACCGCGGGCCCGTCGCCACAGCGCCAGAACGCAGACCAGCAGGGCGGCCGGCGGCGCGGCCGCGAAGGTGAGCAGGACCGTTCCGTTGAAGGTCCGGAACAGGTCGTGCCAGTCCCTGATCATCACGCTATTTCCGCTTGCCTCTCACGTATTCGCGCCGCCGCATGTAGAGGTCGAAGGCCCGGTACATCACCGGTCGCAGCGGCAGGTCCCACTCGCCGACGTACCGCACCGCCCGACCGCCGGTGCCGACCTTGAACTGGATCAGTCCCACGTGCGGGTCGTCGGTGTCGAGCGTCGGCGTGATGCCGCGCAGGTCGTACACGTCGCAGCCGGCCGCCAGCGAGTCGCGGATCATCGCCCACTGGCAGGCGTTCGAGCCGCGGACGTCGCGTTTCTCGGTGGCGGAGGCGCCGTACGAGTACCACGCGTACGCACCGGCCCGGACCAGGATGGTCGCGGCGACCAGGTCGCCCTCGTGATGGGCGAGGTAGAGCTTGATCCGCTCGGGATCCTCCGCGCTCATCTCGGCGAACATGGTCTCGAAGTACCGCAGCGGCCGGGGCATGAAGTGGTCGCGTTCGGCGGTGTGGACGTAGAGGTCGTGGAACGCCTTCAGGTCGTCCCCGACCGTGACCTCGACACCCGCCTTGGCCGCCTTCTTGATGTTGCGGCGCCAGAGCTGGTTCATGCCCCGCAGGACGTCGTCCTCGCTCCGGCCGGCCAGCGGAACCTCGTACTTGAACTGCGGCTGCCCCGCGCCGAAGCCGTCCTCCGGGTTCTGCGGCAACCACCCGGCAGCGCTCAACTGACTGCTCACACGCGCACCAAGGGGATCGACAGCGCCAGGCACGTCGGTGAGCCGGCCGATACCGGGATCGGCGATCCCGGCCTTGACCTGCTCGGCGCTCCAGCTGTGCGTGCGCAGCGGTGGAACCAGCCGGATCGCGAACGCGCCGTGCGCCTTCAGGTACGCCGCCAGCGGGTCGAGCCAGGTGGTGAGATCGCCGGTCCAGTCGATGGACGGCCCCTCGGGCAGGTAGGCGAGCGTGTGGCGTTCGAGCCGCGGCACCGGCCGATGCAGGACCAGCCCGGCGCCGACGAGCCGCGGCCCGTTGTACCAGCCGAGGGACTCGCTCCGCCACTCGGTCTTCACGCGGCCCCATGCCGGGGTCTGGAGGAAGCTGACCGACCGCTGGGTCGCCACGAACGCCAGGTGCTCGGCGGAGCTGATCGGCGCGACGGTCAGCGTCACCCCTGCATCCTCGGGTCGTGCGTCGGGTCGGCGTACCTGGGCGGGCAGCCGTGGGTGACGGCCTCGGGCCGCAGCTCGTAGTGCCACGGCTCGTTGTCGTAGATCTGGCACAACCCGTACCGGGCGCCGTGCTCGGACAGCCAGGCCGTGGCGTCGGACCGGCCGATGTCGATCGCCTGTCCCGCGACGTGCGGGGACGTGGCGGGCGTGGCGACCCAGCGGGCGGCTTCCTTCTCCGAGCCGTACTTCGAGACCGCGTCGCGCAGCAGCTGTTCCTGGTACGCCGGTGTGCGCCAGCCGCTGTTGACGTAGAACTTCACCCCGTCGTTCCCCGCGTCCGTCGCCGCCCGGCGGAGCGCGCCGAGCAGAGCGGGGTCGAGGTTGCCCACCGCCGGGATGTGGTCGTCGAAGACCGTCAGGCCCTCCGGGACGGCGCCGTCGGCCTCGCCCAGCGTGGATCCGGCCGAGAAGGACGGGAACGCCAGCGTCTGATGGATGAACACGCCGATGATCGCCACGTTCGCGACCACGAGGGCCGCGCGGATCGACATTCTGGTCCGGCGGCCTGCTGGCTGTGCCGGTGCGCTGACGGACATGGGTCCAGTCAAATCGGCACGGTGTTGCCGGCGCGTATCCGGTTTTCGATACATGGGCGATATGTGCCGCCTCGTAGTATCGAGGGTGTGCGGGTGCTGATCGTGGAGGACGAACCCGAGATGGCGGGCGCCATCCGCGATGGCCTGCGCCTGGAGGCGATCGCCGCCGACGTGGCCGGCGACGGCGACACCGCGCTGGAGCTGCTGAGCGTCAACACCTACGACATCGCCGTTCTCGACCGCGACATCCCCGGCCCGTCCGGCGACGAGATCGCCGAGCGGATCGTTGCCTCCGGCAGCGGTCTGCCGATCCTCATGCTGACCGCCGCGGACCGGCTCGACGACAAGGCGTCCGGGTTCGAGCTGGGCGCCGACGACTACCTGACCAAGCCGTTCGAGCTGCAGGAACTCGTGCTCCGGCTGCGCGCCCTCGACCGGCGGCGCGCCCACAACCGCCCGCCGGTGTGGGAGATCGCCGGGCTGCGGCTGGACCCGTTCCGCCGCGAGGTCTACCGCGACGGCCGGTACGTCGCGCTGACGCGGAAGCAGTTCGCCGTGCTCGAGGTCCTGGTCGCGGCCGAGGGCGGTGTGGTCAGCGCCGAGGATCTCCTGGCGCGCGCCTGGGACGAGAACGCCGACCCGTTCACCAACGCCGTACGGATCACGGTCTCGGCTCTGCGCAAGCGGCTCGGTGAACCCTGGCTGATCGCGACGGTGGCCGGTGCCGGCTATCGGATCGACGCGGGGCCGAGGGATGGTTAGGGAGCCCGGGCTGAGCGTCCGGCTCAAGCTCACGCTCAGCTACGCGGGATTCCTGATGCTCGCCGGCGCCTTGCTGCTCGCGGCCGTCTGGGCGTTCCTGCTCCGGTACGTTCCCGATCGGGCGATGCTGATCGTTCCCGACGGCATCGACGACGGCGTCTTCCCGGTCCGCTCCGTGCTGCTGCGCACGTTCGCGCCGCGGGCGGCCGTCGTACTGCTGATCCTGCTCGTCTTCGGTCTCGCGGGCGGGTGGCTGCTGGCCGGCCGCATGCTCGCCCCGCTGACCCGGATCACCGAAGCCACCCGGCTGGCCGCGACCGGGTCGCTCGCGCACCGGATCCGGTTGCCGGGGTCGAACGACGAGTTCCGCGAGCTCGCCGACGGGTTCGACACGATGCTGGCGCGGCTGGAGGCACACGTCAGCGAGCAGCAGCGGTTCGCGGCCAACGCCTCGCACGAGCTGCGAACGCCGCTGGCGATCACCCAGACCTTGCTCGACGTCGCCCGCAACGATCTGAACAGCGACAACCGTGTCCTCGTCGACCGCCTCCGTGCCGTCAACAACCGGGCGATCGACCTCACCGAGGCGTTGCTCCTGCTCAGCCGGGCCGACCAGCGGTCGTTCACACCGGAGCCTGTCGACCTGTCCCTCCTGGTGGAGGAAGCCGTCGAGACCTTGCTGCCGCTCGCGGAGAAACGTGGTCTGACGATCGAGGTCTCCGGCGAGGTGGCCATGGCCATCGGTTCGCGTGCGCTGCTGCTGCAGCTGACGATGAACCTTGTGCACAACGCGATCGTGCACAACCTGTCCGGCCACGGCACCGTGTGGATCACCACCGGCATGCGCTCGGGCACCGCCGAGCTGGTCGTCGAGAACACCGGCGAGGAGCTCTCGCTGCGGATGGTCGCCACGCTCACCGAGCCGTTCCAGCGCGGTGCCGAGCGGACCCGCGCCGACCACGGCGGGGTCGGTCTGGGCCTGGCGATCGTCAACACCATCGCGCAGGCCCACGACGGGACCCTGGCGCTCATGCCGCGCATCGGTGGCGGGCTCCGGGCCACCGTGCACGTGCCCGCCGATCTCAGCCGTTCTTCAGCGTGAAAGTCAGGTGGGTGACGCCGCTCGGGGACGAGACCACCTCGACGTCGTACCTGTCCTCGAGCGCCTCCAGTCCGTCCCACAGGCGCGCGCCGCGGCCGAGCACGATCGGGACCTGCGCGACGTGCAGGTAGTCGATCAGCCCTTCGGCGAGGAACGCGCGGACGACGGTGGCCCCGCCGCCGACACGCACATCGCCGCCGTTCGCCGCGGCCTTCGCCTGCTCGATCACCTCGCGCGGGGACGCGTCGACGAAGTGGTACGTCGTCCCGCCCTCCATCTCGACCGACGCGCGCGGCCGGTGGGTGAGCACGAACACCGGTGAGTGGAACGGCGGATTCGGCCCCCACCAGCCCTTCCACTCCGGGTCGTCCTGCCAGCCGGGCGGCCCGAACTTGCCGGCCCCCATGATCTCGGCCCCGATCCCGCGCTCGTGCTGCTCGGCGAACGCGTTGTCGACGCCGAGCGTGCCACCAGGCACCTCGTCCGCGGCATGGAAGAACCGCGTCCCGACCAGCCACTCGTGCAACCGCTCCCCGGCATGCCCGAACGGCGCCTCGAGCGCCTGCCCCGCACCCGTCCCGAACCCGTCCAGCGAAATCGCGAAGTTGTGAACCCGCACCTCGGACATCTGAAACTCCCTTCACCCTCGGCGCCGCCGTCCGGCGCCCGCACAGGAAGGTCGGACCCGCCGCCCTCCCCTTGACATCGGCAGCTGGACAGTACGTATACGTCCACTTGCCCCGCCCTCAGGCGGGGCGCCGGCCGGATTACGGCGCAGTGGACGTATACGTACTGTCGACCTGCAGGTCTCCAGCCGACGAACCTTTTTGCCGGTTCTTCACCGTTGAAATGAGTCTGATTAGCGTGCGCGCATGGAGATCAACAGGAGAACGGTTCTGGGTGGTTTGGCGGGGGTCGTCGGCGCGACGGCCCTGCCCTCCGCGGCGGCTTACGCGGGTGCGAGGCGGTATCCGGCGGCCTGGCCCGAGTCGGCGCCGTACGGCGTGGCTGATACGCGGCTTGATCTGTGGCCGCGGGACGACAACTCGTTCGTGCTGCCGCTCGAGCTGCGGCCGCGGGACGAGGAGCTCGGACGGGTGTGGATGCGCGACACCTACGTCAACTGCTTCACGGTCAACGGCCGCCCGCTGTACGTCGCGACCGGCACGACGCGCGTACCGGGTCTGCCCGCGGCCGGTCCCTGGAACGACGGGATCTTCGTTTGGACGGCGCCCTCGTTGCACGGACCGTGGCGGCTCGCCGACACAGGCGGGATCCGGCCCGGCGCCGAGCGGGGCAAGGTCTGGTCGCCCGAGTTCGCCGGCGAGAACACGCCCGGCCGCACCGTTGTCGCCCCGTGGCAGGAGTACTGGTACGACACCCAGTTCGGCAAGCGCGGCCAGGCGTGGGCTCCCGAGCTGCACTACTTCCGCGACACCTGGTACATCGTCGCCTGTATGGGCGACCACTCCCGC
This sequence comes from Kribbella sp. NPDC003557, assembly GCF_040610805.1. Taxonomy (NCBI): domain Bacteria; kingdom Bacillati; phylum Actinomycetota; class Actinomycetes; order Propionibacteriales; family Kribbellaceae; genus Kribbella; species Kribbella sp. NPDC003557. The sequence goes on along the minus strand of NZ_JBEXMY010000009.1, from coordinate 36,737 downwards.
AAGGTCGGCTCGTTCCTGCTGATCAGCGAGGGTGGCGTCGAGGGCCCGTACCGCCTGGCGGAGGGCAACCTGGACAAGCCGTTCGGCGACTCCTTCATCGGCGGACCGAGCTTCATCCTGCCCGGCGCGTACCACCACATCGACGGCGGCCTGTACTCCGAGGGCGACCAGGCCTGGCTGGTCCTGCACAACAACCTCTACGCGCCGTTCCGCGACGATATGGAGGACATCGTCCCGACGACCGGACTGCCGTCGTTCCAGCAGAGCCCCTACTCACCCGAGCCGTACCTCGAGGGCGCGTACGTCTTCAAACACGGCGGGAAGTACTACCTGCTCCACGCCGCCTGGGACCGTGCCTCCACCAACCCCGACGGCAGCGCCCGAAACGCCTACGACCCGCCGGGACCGGGTCGCGTGCAGTACCAGTACGACCTGGTGATGGCGGTCTCCGACCATTTCGAGGGCCCGTATTCGCACCGCTGGACCGCCGGGGTCGGTGCCGGCCACAACAACATCTTCACCGACGCCGCCGGCCACCTGTGGGCAACGTTCTTCCGCAACCCGGCCGCGGGCTACTGGGCGGACCCCACCCGCGTCGGCGACGCCGCCGTACCAGGCGTCGTCCGGATGGAGTGGACAGGCCCGACCAGCAACCGCATCTACGCGCAACGGCGCAAGAACGGCTGACCACGTCGTCGGGCCCTCCAGCGCAGGAGGGCCCGCCGCGGGTCACTTGCCGTACGTGGTCTCGTCGAGGCCGCTCATTGTCGGGTCGTAGCCGACGTCGCCCACGTCGTACATGGACGTCATCCAGTGGTAGAAGTTGTCGCCCCGCTCCCGCAGCACCGTGTAGAGGCGTCGCATCAGCTGCGACCGTACGCCGGCTTGCTCCGGGTGCTCGTACACGTTCAGCAGCTCGTCCGGGTCGAGCTCCAGGTCGTACAGCTCGTTCACCGAGTCCGGGTTCACGACGAGCTTGTACCGGTCCGTGCGCAGCATCCGTTGCGGATAAGGGAAGTGGTGCCCGTGGAACTCGCACACGATGTCGTCGTCCCACTCGGCCGGCTCACCACTCACCAGCGGCAGCAGGCTCCGTGAGTCGACCGCGTTCTTCGGGTCGGCCCCGGCCAGTTCGAGGATCGTCGCGGTGCAGTCCAGCAGGCTGACGAACTCGTTCCGTACGACGCCCTCGGGCTGCCCGGGCACCCGGAGCAGGCCGGGCGTGCGGTAGATGTCCTCGTACATCGCCGGCCCCTTGTCGTGCAGCCGGTGCGAGCCGGTGAACTCCCCGTGGTCGCAGGTGAAGAACACCGCGGTGTCGTCGGCGAGCCCGAGCCGCCGCATCGCCTGCAGCACCCGGCCGAGCTCGAAGTCGATCAGCGCGACGTACCCCTGGTAGATCGCGATCAGCTTGCGCGTTGTCTCGATCGGCATCGTGTCGAACGTCCAGTGCGCGCTGTAGTTCTTCTGCACCATCGGCTTGCCCTGGAACGTCTCCGCCACCGACCGCGGCAGCTCGACGTCCGCCGGATCGATCAGGTCGAAGTACTCGTCCGGCAGGATGTACGGCAGGTGCGGCCCGAAGAGGTGCAGCGCCAGGAAGAACGGCTTCCCACCGTCGGCGGCGTACCGCTCGAGCATCTCGATCGCGCGGGTCGCGAGGTAGTGCTCGAAGGTCGCCTCCACCGGCTGGTGCAGCCGCGCGGCGAGCAGGTTGCCCGGCCCGCCGTTGGGCAGCGTGCCGCGGATCCGGTCGGAGATCTCGTACGGCGGGAGCCCGCGCTCCTCGAGGTACGCCAGATAGTCGGGGTGGTCCACCGGGTTGTGCCAGCCCGGCAGATCGGGCCCGTCGAAGCCGAAGTCACCGGCCGACTTGTTCGTGCCCACGTGCCACTTGCCGATCAGCCCGCAGTTGTACCCGCGGTCGCGCAACGCCTGCGAGAACGTGAACGTGCCCTCGCCCAGGTCTTCGAGGTATCCGACGTTGCGCTCGTAGTTCGCCAGCAGCTTGTGCCGGAACGGCGCCTGGCCGGTGAGCAGGCTGGCCCGGGCCGGCGTACAGATCGCGGTCGGCGTGTACCAGCGGTCGAACCGGGTCCCGGTCCGGGCCAGCTCGTCGAGGTTCGGGGTCGTCCCCAACCGGTTGCCGTAGGCACCGAGCGTGTCCGCCCGGTGCTGGTCGGTCATCAGGAAGAGGATGTTCTGCGGCTCGGTCACTTGGCCACCGAACCGGAACTCGCCGAGGTGAACAGGTCGCCGGTGTAGTAGGTCTTCGGGTCGGTCTTCGACTTCAGCTTGCCGGCCTGGACGAAGTAGTCGGCCATCCCGTTCAGCCACTTGTCGATCGTGCCGTCCTTGGTCTTCGCGTCCAGCTCGTCGACCGACAGCACCTTCACGTTGCCGGCGTCGGCCTTGACCTGGTCGACCGGCACGTTCAGCATCTTCGCGGTCAGCTCGATCGACTGGTCCGTGTTCGCGGACCGGTAGGCCATCGCGTCGCGCAGGACCGCGATCGTCTTCGCGGTCTTGTCCTTCTGCCCGGACACGACGTCGTTGCCCGCCACGAAGGCGGTCGGGAACGAGACCTGCGCCTCGAAGTCGGAGTTCTTGGCGAGCTCGGTCAGGTCCGGGACCTGCTTCTTGATCGTCCCGATCGCCGGGTACCAGAAGCCGGCCGCGTCGATCTTCTTCGACGCGAATGCCGACACGATCGTCGAGGCGTCCATGTTCACCACCTTGAGGTCGCTCTTCGACATCCCGGCCTTCCGCAGCGCCAGCGTCAGGATCATGTCACCGGACGTGCCTTCCGGTACGCCGACGGTCTTGCCGCGGAGCTGGTCGATCGACGTGGTCCCGGAGCGCGCGATCACCCGGTCGGCATTGCCGAGCGTGTTGATCGCGATCACCTTCGCCTGCCCGGAGGCCGGCAGCCAGAACGCGCCCGGGCCGATGTAGCCGAAGTCGAGATCGCCGGTGCCGAGCGCCTGGATCTGCAGCGGGCCGTTGGTGAACACCTTGGTGCTCGCCTTCAGGCCGTGCTTCTGCCAGAGCTTCTGGTCGTTCGCGATCGCCAGCAGGCTGGTGCCGTTGTAGTCGGCGATATAGCCGAAGTTCACCTCCTGCAGCGGTCCGCCGTCGGCGGCCTTGTCGTCGGACCCGCCGCAGCCGGCGAGGGTGAGCGCGAGGGCGACGGCTCCGGCGGCCAGCGCCGTCAGCTTGCGTGAGAACGTCATCAGGGGGTCCTTAGGATCGAGCCGTCGCGGGCGACGGCAGAGTGGTTCCGGAGTCGGCGGCGGTGCGGCCGTCCTGGTGGTAGACGGAGTGCCAGACGTGGTTGCGCAGGTCGGCGAACTCGGCGCTCAGCCGGAACTCCTCCGACCGCGGGTAGGGCAGGTCGACGTCGATCACGTCGTAGATCCGTCCCGGCCGGGCGGCCATCACGATGACGCGGTTCGCCAGGAAGACCGCCTCGTCGACGTCGTGGGTGATGAACAACACCGTGCGCTGCTCCTGGCTCCAGGTGTCGAGCAGTTGCTCCTGCAGCTTCACCCGGGTGAGCGCGTCCAGGGCCCCGAACGGCTCGTCCATCAGCAGGATCGACGGGTTCACGGCGTACGCGCGGGCGATCGCGCAGCGCTGCCGCATCCCGCCGGACAGCATCTTGGGCAGCGCGTCGGCGAAGTCGGCGAGCCCCACCACGTCGATGAAGTGCTGCGCGCGTTCGCGGCGCTCGGCCTTGCCGACACCGGCGGTCTTGAGGCCGAACTCGACGTTCTTGCGCACGGTGAGCCAGGGGAAGAGCGCGTACTGCTGGAAGATCACGCCGCGTTCCGGCCCGGGGCCTTCGACCGGCACGCCGTCCACGAGCGCCCGTCCGGAGGTGGGTTCCTCCAGGCCGGCGAGGATGTTCATCAGCGTGCTCTTGCCGCAGCCCGACGGGCCCACGACGGTGATGAACTCGTTGTCGGCGATGTCGAGCGACACCCGGTCGAGCGCGGTGAAGGTGTCCTTGCCGAGGGCAAAGGTTTTCGTCACGGACTGCACGGAGATCTTCATCGGCGCTCCTGCCATCCGGTGAGCCGGCGTTCGGCGGTCAGCAGGATCCGGTCCATCAGCAGACCGAGGACGCCGATCGAGATCAGGCCGACGAAGATCGTCGGCAGGTCGTAGTACAGCTGCGCGTTCTGCATCCGGAAGCCGAGGCCCTGCTGGGCGGCGATCAGCTCGGCGGCCACCAGGGTCGCCCAGGCCGATCCGAGGCCGACCCGCATGCCGACCAGGATGAACGGCGTCGAGGCGGGCACCACCACCCGGGCGAAGATGGCGGCGTCCCTGGCGCCCAGCACCCGGGCCGCGTTGATCAGGGTGCGGTCGACGTTGACCACGCCCTGGAACGTCGAGATCACACAGGCCAGGAACGCGGCCAGGAAGATGACGAAGATCTTCGGCGCCTCGCCGATCCCCATCAGCACGATGGCCAGCGGGATGATCGCCAGCGGCGGGACGGTGCGGAAGAACTGGATCCACGGCTCGACCAGCCCGCGCACCACGGCGTACCAGCCCATCAGGAAGCCGACCGGGATCGCCGCGGCGGTGCCGAGCGCGAAGCCGATCAGCACCCGCGTCAGGCTGGCCAGCACGTCCTTGCCCAGCGTCCCGTTGCCGGTCAGGGTGATCGCCTGCGAGACGACCTCGGGTGGTGTGGGGAGTTTGAGCCCGGCGAGCGCCAGTGCCCACCACACGGCGATGCCGAGACCGACGGAGACCGCGTTCAGCAGCAGCGGGAGACCACCGGCCCGGGCGCGCGTTCGTCCTCCGGCGCGGTCGCGCGGCTTGGCGCCGCGGGCGGTCTGGTCACTGATCACGGCCATCGGCCACTCCTCGGGTCTGCCGCGGGCGGATCGCCGCCCGCGAACCGGCGCCGGCGGGCGCCGGCGTCTCGGGGTAGCCCGCCAGTAACGGCGAACTGTGGAACACCGCGGCAAGGGCGCCGAGCGCGCCGTCGTCGTCGGCGAGGTGCGCGGCCCGGACACCGGGGGAGGCGGCGCCCGGGAAGAGTTCGTAGGCGACCGTCGCGGCGGCCTGCTCGACGAGCGCCGGCGCGATCCGGGTGATCTCGCCGCCGATCACGATCTCCGCGGGGTTGAGCGCCATCGCGACCGCGGCGAGCACACGGCCGACCGCGGCGGCAGCGTCCCGCAGGACGCGGTCGGCCAGCGGGTGCGACCGGGCGACCGCGGCCGCGAGGTCGTCGAGGCTCTCGACCGGAAGTCCGGCGGCGCGGCAGGCGGCGAGGATGGCGGGGACCGAGGCGATGGTCTCGAGGCAGCCGTTCTTGCCGCAGCGGCAGGGGTCGCCGTCGGCGCGCACGGTGACGTGGCCGAGTTCGCCGGCCAGGCCGGCCGACCCGGACACCAGCCGGCCGCCGACGACGAGTCCGCCGCCGACGCCGTCGGACAGGCGGAGGTAGAGCAGGTTCTCGATCGCCTTCTCGCCGAAGATCGCCTCCGCGAGCGCCGCCAGCCGGGTGTTGTTGTCGACGATCACCGGCGCGCCGAACCGCTCGCAGAAGGCTTCGTCGACCGAGGCCTCGTGGAAACCCTCGGCCGCCGCCCGGTGGGACGGGTAGTCGCGGACGCCGGGTTTGCCCGAGTACGGGCCAGGAATCCCGATGCCCACGCCCTGCAGGGCGCCGTAGTGGACGCCGTACTCGTCGCTCAGCCGCTCCACCAGGCGGAACGCGACGTCGAGCCGGGTCGGCCAGTCCACCCGGTCGTCGTACCGGTCGGAGCCCGAGGCGACGATCTCGTGCGAGGCGTCCGCCACCGTGACGTGCACGCGGCGGTGCCCGAAGTCGACGCCCATGAACTGCCCGGAGGCCGGATCCAGCGCCAGCCGCTCGGCGGGACGCCCGCTGCCCTCCCGGTGCGCCGCGTCGGTGTCGGTCACCACGATCGCACCGCGCTGCAGCAGGCTCCCGGTGATCTCGGACAGCGTCGTCCGGGACAGACCGACCGCATGGGCGATCTGATTCCGGCTCAGCGCGCCCTGCTCACGCAGCACCTGGAGGACCCGCTCCTCATGGGTCCTCCGCACCAGCGCCTGCACTCCTGGAAACGTCTGCACGTTCGTGACGGTAGGAACCAGGAATTATTCCGTCAACACTCCGACATAATTCAGCCCGCTTTCCGACGAACCCGGATCCAATTCCCGCGGCAGACTGCGACGGGGCGCGCCCGACCACGTCACCCTGACCGCGTGGCTTCGGCTGGTTACGGCTGTAGCAGGGCCTTGATCGCCTGGCGCTGGTCCATGGCTTCGTAGGCCTTGGGTGCGTCGGTGAGCGGGACCGTGAGGTCGAAGACCTTGCCGGGATCGATCTCGCGGCGGGAGATCAGGTCGATCAGCGTTGGCAGGTAGTGGCGGACCGGGGCCGGGCCGCCGTGCAGGTGGACGCCGGAGAAGAACAGTTCGTCGCCGGGCAGGGCCACGTCGTGCGCGACCCCGACGTACCCGACATGGCCGCCGGCCCGGGTCGCGCGGATCGCCTGCATCATCGACTCCTGGGTGCCGACCGCCTCGATGACGCTGTGCGCGCCGTACCCGTTGGTGAGCTCCTTGATCCGCGTGACACCGGCGTCCCCGCGCTCGGTGACGATGTCGGTCGCGCCGTACTCCAGGGCCAGCTTCTGCCGGGGCTCGTGGCGGCTCATCGCGATGATGCGCTCGGCGCCGAGTTGCTTGGCGGCGAGCACACCGAGCAGCCCGACGGCACCGTCCCCGACGACGGCCACGGTCTTGCCCGGGCCCGCCTCGGCTGCCACCGCGGCGAACCAGCCGGTGCCGAGGACGTCCGACGCGGCCAGGAAGGATGGGATCAGATCGGCGTCGGGCATCCCGCCGGTGGCGACGAGCGTGCCGTCCGCGAGCGGGATCCGGGCCAGCTCGGCTTGGGTGCCGATGGCACCCATCGGCTCGGCGTGGACGCACCTCGACTGGTACCCGGCCCGGCAGATCTCGCACGTGTTGTCGGAGGCGAAGAACGAGCCGATCACGAAGTCGCCGGGCTTGACGGTGCGGACCGCGGACCCGATCTCCTCGACGACCCCGACGTACTCGTGCCCCATCGGGGTCGCTCCGTCGAGCCGGTCCTGGCCGCGGTACGGCCACAGGTCGGAACCGCAGACGCAGCTGGCGCTCAGCCGGATGATCGCGTCGGTCGGTTGCTGGATCGCCGGGTCGGGCCGGTCCTCGACGCGAACGTCGCCGGGACCGTACATCATGACTCCACGCATCGGTGGGAACCTCTCTGGTTGGTGATCAGTGCGAACAGGGAAAGGACCGTCAGGGCGAGCACGATCGACGCCATCGGTACGGCGCTCCGCTCGCCGCCGAGACCCGCGAGCGGGGCGACGACACCGGCCATGCACCACTGCAGGAATCCCAGCAGTGCCGAGCCGGTGCCGGGATGCTCCGGGACCTGGGCGGAGGCGAGCGCGCCGGCGTTCGGGCCGACCAGGCCCTGGGCGGTCATCAGGACGAAGAAGCCGGCCAACGCCACCGGCAGCGGCATGCCTGCGAGCGCGCCTCCGAGCAGCGTCACACCGGCGACGCCGGTCACGGCGAGCCCGACAAGGACGACCCGCCGGGTCGGGACCCGATCGGCCAGTCGCGCGGCGACCAGGGTGGCGACGGTCAGCCCGACGGCGTTGAACGCGAAGTCCACGGAGTACGCGACGGGCGAGAGGCCGTTCATCGACTGCAGCACGAAGGCCGACGTCGCGACGTACGCGAAGATCGTGCCCATCGAGAAGGCGAAGACCACCAGGTAGCCGATGAATCCACGGTGCCGCAGTACGTCGCCGCTGAACGGCTCACCGCGGCGGCGCAGGGTTTCCGGAACGCCGACCGCGACCGTCGCCACCATCAGCGCGGCGAGCCCGGCGACGAGCCAGAACGACACCCGCCAGTGGGTGAACTGCAGCACGGCCGCGCCGAGCAACGGCCCGACGATCGGCGCGATCCCCGCGACACCGGCGACCACGTTCATCGCCCGGACCAGCCGTGCTCCGGAGGTCAGGTCCACGACGATCGACCGCGCGATGACCATCGCCCAACCGCCGCTGAAGCCCTGCAGCAGCCGCGCGACCATCAGCACGCCGATCCCCGGGCTGAACGCGCACAGGAGCGACGCCGCGGTCAGCACGACGAGCGAGACGAGCAACGGGCGACGCCGGCCGACCCGGTCCGAGAACGGTCCGCCGAGCAACTGGCCCAGCGCCATACCGACGAAGAAGGTGGTCAGCGTGAGCTGCACCTCGGTCGGGCCGGTGTTCAGGTCGCGGGCGACCAGCGGGAACGCGGGCACGTACATGTCGGTCGCCAGCGGCGCGATCGCGGTGATCAGCACGACCGAGGCGAGAACCGTGGCGGTCAGCGTCACGGTCGGACGCGCGGCAGTACTGGTCATGTCTCCATGCAAGCGCCGGCGGAGGCGCCGAAGAAGTCACGCTGGAGAGGTGTACCGGCAGTACATCCCTCGGGCGGCGCGGCGGCGTTACTGTCGATGACATGGACAACAAGGCCGAGGTCCGTGAGTTCCTGACCTCACGGCGGGCGAAGCTGACCCCGTCGGACGTCGGCCTTCCCGCGGTCGGGCAGCGCCGGGTGGCCGGTCTGCGCCGCAGCGAGGTGGCCACGCTGGCCGGGGTGAGCGTCGAGTACTACGCGAAGCTCGAACGGGGCACGATCGCCGGCGCCTCGTCGGGGGTGCTTGAGGCGATCGCCCAGGCCCTCCGGCTGGACGACACCGAGCGCGCGCACCTGCTCGATCTGGCCCGCGCCGCCGACGGCATCCCCGCCTCGGGACGCCGGCGTCGCCGGACCACCGCCCAGAGCCCTTCGCGGCCGAGCCTGCAGTGGGCGCTGGACGCGATCACCGACGGCATCGCGTTCGTCCGCAACCCGCAGCAGGACCTGCTGGCCACCAACGCGCTCGGGCGGGTCTTCTACTCGCCACTGATCGGCGACGGCGGACGGACGCCGAATCTCGCCCGCTTCCAGTTCCTCGACCCGGCGTCGCGCGACTTCTACCCCCACTGGGACGTGTTCGCGCAGATGTGTGTCGCGATCATGCGCGCCGAGGCCGGCCGTGACCCGCACGACCGCGGCCTGCAGGACCTGGTCGGCGAGCTGTCCACGCAGAGTGAGACCTTCCGCCGGCTGTGGGGATCGCACGACGTCCGCACCCACGGCTCGGGCACGAAACGCTTCCACCACCCCGAGGTCGGCGACCTCACCCTCGCCTACGAGGAGCTCGCGATCACCGCCGAGCCCGGCCTGATCCTGATGGTCTACACCGCCGAACCCGGCTCCCCGTCCGCCGAGAAACTCCACCTCCTCGCCTCCCTGGCCGCCGATCCCGTCCGGCCGTAGCCTCAGGCGCGGGTGAGGGTGATGTTGCCGCCGTGGGTCCGGGCACGGACAGGCACGGTGCGGACGGCCGGCCCGTCTGTTTCCACCTTGTTGAGGACGCGGCCGACCGAGGTGTGGGCGTCCAGGGCGGGTGTGGTGCCGGCGGGGACGCCGATCGCTACCTCGCCGGTGGCGGTGTAGAGGTCGACGGGGCCGGTGCCGAGGGTGCCGACGCGGATGTTGCCGCTCGCCGTCCGGGCGTTGACATCGCCGCCGGCCGTGTCGACGGTGATGTGGCCGGTGGCCGACTTCGCGCGCAGGTTGCCGGTCACCTTGTCGACGTGGATGTCGCCGTTGGCGGTCTTCAGCTCGCACGAGCCGATCTCGCCCTCGACGACGTACTCGCCCTTGGCGGTGTAGCCGTGCAGGTCGGAGCCTGTCGGCAGCTCGATCAGGACCTCGACGGCGCCGTACCGCTTGCTGAAGATCGACCGCAGTTTCGGGTGCTTGACCTGCAACCTGCCGTCGGTGAACTCGACGACCACCTCGTCGGCGGCCTTGACGTCCAGCTCCCAGTCCGGGTCCGTCGGCCGGACCTCGACGACGGTGTCGGTGCGGTCGCTCGCCTTGACGACGATGTTGCCGAAGATGATGTCGATGGTGGCGGAGATCGGCGCGGGGGTGGTGAAAGTGGACATCTGATCGCTCCCTGTGGTGTCGGTGCGACAACTCTGGCCGGACCGCCTGACAGCGCCCTGCGATCAGGGCGGACACCGGGCTGACACCGTGTAGGCGGCGTGTCAGGTGCGTGTCAGGGCGCCCGCCGAAGGTGTTCCCATGACAACTTCGGCGATCGCGGTCACAGGACTGCGCAAGGCATTCGGCGACAAGACCGTGCTCGACGGGATCGACCTCGACGTCCCCGCGGGTACCGTCTTCTCCCTGCTCGGCCCGAACGGGGCCGGCAAGACGACGACGGTGAACGTGCTGACCACGTTGACCAAGGCCGACAGCGGTACGGTCCGCGTGGCCGGGCACGACGTCGCGACCGAGGCCAGGGCGGTCCGGTCCGCGATCGGCGTCACCGGCCAGTTCGCGGCCGTGGACGAGCTGCTCACCGGCCGCGAGAACCTCCAGCTGATGGTGGACCTGACCGCCGGCGCGGCCGACAGCACGGTCACCGAGCTGCTGGAGCGCTTCGACCTGACGGAGGCCGCGGACAAGGCGGCGGCGACGTACTCCGGTGGTATGCGCCGCAAGCTCGACCTGGCGATGACGCTGGTCGGCAACCCGCGGATCATCTTCCTCGACGAGCCGACGACGGGCCTCGACCCACGCAGCCGGCGCACCATGTGGACGATCATCCGCGAGCTGCTCGCCGACGGTGTGACCATCTTCCTGACCACCCAGTACCTGGACGAGGCCGATCAGCTGGCGGACCGGATCGCGGTGCTCGACAAGGGCCGGTTGGTTGCCCAGGGCACCCCGGAGGAGCTGAAGCGGCAGATCCCCGGCACCCACGTCCGGTTCCGGTTCGGCTCGGTCGAGGACCTCGACAAGGCCGCGGCGGTCATGCCCGGCTCGACCCGCGACGACGACGCGCTCGCCCTGCGCGTCCCCAGCGACGGCGGCACCCAGTCGGTCCGCGCGCTGCTCGACCGGCTCGACGAGCACGCGCTCGCCGCCGACGAGTTCTCCGTCAACACCCCTGACCTCGACGACGTTTTCCTCGCCCTGACCGGGCACGACACCGCGGAGGTAGTCGCGAAATGAAGAACCCCTCGATCGTGATGCTGCGCCGCAACCTCAAGCACATCGCGCGGAACCCGACCTCGGTGTTCAACGCCGTCCTGATGCCGGTCGTGGTGATGCTGATGTTCGTCTACATGCTCGGCGACGCGTTCAGCGTCGGCGTCCCGTACGTCGACTACGCGACGCCCGGCATGCTCCTGCTGGCGGTCTGCTACGGGCTCGGCGCCGTGGCGACCGCGGTGAACTCCGACATGACCAAGGGCATCATCAACCGGTTCAAGGTGATGGACGTGCCGCGCGGAGCGGTGCTGACCGGCCACGTGATCTCCAGCGTGCTGACCAATCTGATCGCGATCGCCGCGATCATCGGGGTCGCGTTCGCGCTCGGGTTCAACCCGTCAGCGAGTTTCGCGCAGTGGCTGGGGGTGATCGGTCTCGTCGTCCTGCTGGGGCTGGCCACCGGTTGGCTGACCGTTGCCCTCGGCCTGTTCGCGAAGTCGCCGGAGACCGCGGGCCTGGCCTCGGTGCCGCTGGTCATGCTGCCGTTCTTCAGCAGCGCGATCGTGCCGGCGGACAAGATGGGGCCCGGTGTGAAGCAGTTCGCGCAGTACCAGCCGTTCACGCCGATCATCGAGAGCCTGCGCGGCCTGCTGAACGGGACGCCGCAGACCGGCGACATGATCGCCGCGTTCGCGTGGTGCCTCGGGATCGCCGCGGTCGGCTACTTCTGGGCGACCTCGACGTTCAAGAAGCGAGCGTGACCTCGACGAGCTCTCGCCAGCTCGCCTGCCGGCCCTCTTCCGTCGCCTCGGTGAACTTCGTGTCACCGAGGCGGCGGCGGGTTTCGTCCTCGAGCCTGTCCACGTCGGGGTTCGAGCGGTCCGGCAGGCCGCGGACGACGGCACTCGCGGCGAGCAGCCGCGCGGCCTGCTCGTCCTGACCGGTGCGCAACGCCAGGTCCGCGATGCCGACGAGCATCTGGGCGATCCCGGGTGGGTGCCCGCCCTCGGCCGCCGCCTGGAACGCCGCGCTGCGGTGCTGCCAGGCCTCGTCGGGGTCGGTGGCGAGGTAGCCGAGCACGTCCTGGATCATCGCGCGCAGGGTCGCCTGCTCGGCCTCGCGGCCCAGCATCGTCGTCGCCCGGTCGAGTTGCCGGCGCGCCTCCTCGGCGTCACCGCTCCAGCGCGCGAGCTCGGCCTTGCACAACGCCAGCTCGACCAGCGCCTCGGGCCACGCGACCCGCTCGGCCAGCCGCTGGGCTTCGGCCATCGCGGCCGCACTCGCGTCCTGGTCGTCGGCCAGCCAGTACAGCTGCGCCTGCCGCGACCGCATCCGGACGACGTCCTCGATCGCGCCGACCTCGGTGGCGACCGCGGCCGCCTGCTCGTAGTACGCGCAGGCGTCGGCGAACTCGCCGCGGACCGCGAGCCGGTCGGCCAGCTCGGTCAGCGCGAACGACATCCCCCAGCGTTCGCCGATCGCGCGGAACTCGCCCAGCGCCGCCTCGAGTGCCAGGTCGGCGTCCCGGTCGCCGTCGCCGAGCATGATCCGCATCTTGCCGGTCTGCAGCCGCGCCAGCGCCCGAACCCACGGATCGCTATCGGTCAGCAACGAGTCGAACGTGGACACGAACGAGCCGGGGCCTTGCAGCAGCGCTTCGAGCGCGGTCGACAGGGTCACCGCCGGGTGCGGGCTCTTGACCCGCCGGCTGAGGTCCGCGGTCTTGCGGATCCAGTCCTCGGCGTCGAACTGGTCACGGCCCCGCCCTGACGTCATGAAGTTGGCGACGAATGCGTACACCACGGCGCGGCTCTCGTCCGACGCCTCGCCCGGCACCTCCGGCGCCGCCATCAGGAACTCGCTGCCCTCGACCTTGTGCCCGGCGAACCACCAGTACCACCCGGCCGCCGCGGCGAGCCGCATCGAGCCCTCCGCGTCGCCGGCCGCCAGCGCCCCGCGCATCGCGGCAGCGATGTTGTCGTGCTCGGCCTCGACGTTGGCCAGCCATTCGAGCTGCTCGGCGCGCCGCAGATGCGGGTCGGCGGTCTCGGCCAGCTCGGTGAAGCAGGCGAGATGGGTACGGCGGGTCAGGTCGGTCTCGTCCGCCTCGTCCAGACGCTGCTGCGCGTACTCCTTGATGGTGCCGAGCAACCGGTACCGCGGCGCGCCCTCGTCCTTGGTGACGACCAGCGACTTCTCCGTCAGCGCGGTCAGCAGGTCGAGCACCTCCCACGACTCGACTTCGCCACCCGCACAGACCTGCTCGGCCGCCTCGAGACTGGCACCACCGGCGAACACCGCGAGCCTGCGCAACACCGACCGCTCGGCATCGGACAGCAGCTCCCAGCTCCAGTCGACCACCGCGCGTAGCGTGCGGTGCCGGGGGAGCGCCGTACGGCTGCCGCCCGTCAGCAGGCGGAAACGATCGTCGAGGCGGGTGGCGAGCTGCTCCAGCGACATCGTGCGCAGCCGGGCCGCGGCCAGCTCGATCGCCAGCGGCATCCCGTCGAGCGCGCGGCAGATGCGAGCCATCGTCTCCGGGTCGAGCGCGAGGTCCGCGCGGACGGCCCGGGCGCGGTCCTGCAGCAGCCGGACGGCCGGCGACGCGGCGACGTCGCTGCCGTCCGTCGGCAGGGCGAGCGGCGCGACCGGCCACAGCGCCTCGCCGGTGATCCCGAGCGGTTCCCGGCTGGTCGCGAGGATCCGCAGCCGCGGGCACTCGCCCAGCACGCGGTGCGCGAACGTCGCGGCGGACTCGATCACGTGCTCGCAGTTGTCCAGGATCAGCAGCATCGCCCGCTCGCGGACCGCCGCGATCACCCGGTCGGTCGGGTCGGTGTCCGGTACGTCGCCGAGCAACGCGTCCCGCAGCGCGAGCGCCCCGAGCGTCGCCTGTGCCACGTCCCCGTCGGCGCCGATCGCGGCCAGCTCGACCATCCAGGCGCCGTCGGGCAGGTCGCCCAGCACGGTCCGGCCGGTCTCCGACGCGAGCCGGGTCTTGCCTGATCCGCCCGGCCCGATCAGCGTGGTCAGGCGGTGCCCGGCGATCAGGTCACGGACCGCGGCGATGTCGGTCTCCTTGCCGACGTACGTCGTCAGCTCTTCGCGGAGGTTGGTGTTGCGCTTCTCGTCGCGCCGGACCAGCTCGCCGCGGAGCAGCGCGACGTGCAGGGCGGAGAGCTCCGGCGAGGGGTCGACGCCCAGCTCGTCGGCGAGGAGTTCGCGGGTGCGCTCGTACACGCGCAGCGCCTCGGTGTCGCGGCCGGAGGCGACCAGCGCCCGCATCAGGGCGGCGACCAGGCGTTCACGCATCGGGTGGGCCGCGACCAGGTCGGTCAGCTCGGTGACGAGGTCAGCGCCGTGGCCGAGCGTGATCTCGGCGTCGTACCGGTCCTCCGTCGCGGTCAGGCGGAGCCCGTCGAGCCGGGTCACGGCCGCGTCGAACGCGCCGCTCTCGGTGAGGCCGATGTCCTGCATCGCCGGTCCGCGCCACAGCGCGAGCGCCTCCCGCAGCAGCCGGACGCCCTGCGGGTCCTGATCGGTGCGGGCGCGGGTGACCAGCCGCTCGAACCGTACGGCGTCCACGGCGTCCGGGTCGAGTTGCAGCCGGTAACCGTCCGTGTGCCCCTCGACCGGCAGCAGCTTGCGCAGGCGGGAGACCAGGCGCTGCAGGGCGTTCGCCGCGTCCGCCGGCGGCTGTTCACCCCAGATCCAGTCGACGAGCGTTGCCTTGGGCACCACCCGTCCCGCGTCGAGCGCCAGAGCGACCAACAGCCCGCGCAACCGCGCGCCCGGCACGTCGACGACGCTCCCGTCGTCGGCCCGCACCTCGAACGGCCCCAGCATCCCGATCTGCACCCGCCAGATTTTGCCACGGCACCAGGTGCGGCCGGCGCCTGCCGCCGAAGGGCTAGCCGGCGGCCTTCTTGACCAGGGCGACGATCTTCTTCTCGACGGCCGGGGTGAGTTCGAGGACGGCGTACGAGGTCGGCCAGAAGTCGCCGTCGTCGAGCGCGGCCGGCGGGTTGAAGCCGAAGGTGGCGTAGCGGGCCTTGAACTTGGCGGCGTCCTGGAAGAAGCAGACGATCTTGCCGTCCTTGGCCCAGCCCGGCATGCCGTACCAGAGCTTCGGGGTGAGGTCCGGCGCGATCTGCGGGATCAGCTCGTTCAGCCGCTCGGCCATCACCCGGTCGGCGTCCGCCATCCCGGCGATCTTCGCCGCCTGCGCCTCGGCCGGGTCCTCCTTGCTCTTCAGCTCCTTCGCGTGCTCCTTCATCGCGGCCTGCTCCTCCGCGGTGAACCCCTCGTACGACTTCTTCTTCGTGGCAGCCATCGTCGTGCCTCTCTGTCGGGTTGGTAGTTCAACCCTAGGAGCCGCCGGGCGGCGCCTGCTTCTCGAAAACTGATCGATCGCGAAGTGACCACGGTCACAGCTCGCGCCGTCACGAACCGTGGCTGCCGCCCGGTCAGGTGGGCATGGACGCACACGAGAACGCAGACCAGAACGCAGTCCTGACCCGCGGTGCCGGCGCCGAGCGGCTCGGCGCGGCGCCGAACCAGACCTGGCTGATCGCCGACGCCGACCAGACCGCCGGGGTCATGAACGTCGTCCGGACCACGCTGGGCCCGGGCGTCGACGGCCCGCCGCCGCACTTCCACAAGGACTCGCCGGAGATGTTCTACCTGCTCGACGGCGCGCTCCGGATCCTCGCCGGCGACCAGGTGCTGACCGTCCGGAAGGGCGACTACCTGCTGGTGCCGCCGCTGATGCACCACGCCTGGGGTACGCCGATGGACACCGGCGCCGACGTGCTGATCGTGAAGGCCCCGGGCACCAACCGGTTCGACTACTTCCGGCTCGGTGACCGGATCCGGCGGGGCGAGGCGTCGCCGGCCGAGGTGCTCGCGACCGCGGAGCGCTTCGACAACCACTTCGTCGACAATCCCGTCTGGCGGCAGGAGCTCGCCTTACGGGAAGGGGACCGGGAGCAGCTCGTCCCGTTCGCGGAGCATCCGTGACAATCGGGGTCATGGACGAGGTCGCCGAGTTCGAGCAGCAGCGGCCGCGCCTGTTCGGGATCGCGTACCGGATGCTCGGCGAGGCGACCGAGGCGGAGGATGTCGTCCAGGACGCGTACCTGCGCTGGCGATCCGCGCACGGCCCGGTGCAGACGCCCGCAGCCTGGCTGACCACGGTCGTCACCAATCTGTGCATCAACCGGCTCACGTCGGCCCGGGCCCGGCGGGAGCGGTACGTCGGGCCGTGGCTGCCGGAGCCGATTGCTACCGGCAACGACCCCCAGGAGCTCGTCGAACGGCGGGCCACGGTGTCGCTCGGCTTCCTGGTGCTGCTGGAGAAGCTGACTCCTCCGGAGCGGGCGGTCTTCGTACTGCGGGAGGCGTTCGGCTACACGCACCGGGACAGCGCCGAGGTGCTCGGCCTCGACGAAGGGCACGCGCGGCAGCTGTACCACCGCGCGCTCGCCCGCGTCGGCGACGAGCGGCGGCGGTTCGAGGCGCGGCCCGCGGACGCGACGGCGCTGGTCGACCGGTTCATCGCGGCCACCGTCGACGGCGACGTCACCGGCCTGGAGGCGATCCTGACCGAGGACGCCGCGATCTGGGCCGACGGCGGCGGCAAGGCGATCGCCGCCCGCGAGCCGATCTTCGGCCGCTCGAACGCCGCGCACTACCTGGCCGGCCTGGCCGCCGGCCCGCGCGCCCGTACCGCCCGGCTGTCCGTCGTCGAGGTCAACGACGCACCCGCGATCCTGGTCCACGAGTCCGGCGAGCTCACCGGCGTACTGATCCCCCAGCTCCGCGACGGCGGCATCGCCACGATCCGCGCGATCCTGAACCCGGACAAACTCACGTTCCTCCGGGCCCAGCTGGATCATCAGCGTTTGCGATAGGTGGCGGTGTAGGTGGTGTTGACCGCCGGCGCCGTGATGGTGTGATTCTGCGGGCCTCCGTCGGACCACGAGACGAAGTTGTACGTGAACTTGTTGAACTGCTGCGGCGACGGCGCGCTGACCGAGTTCGCCGAGCCGACGACGACCGTGACGGAGAACGGCGTCGACCGTGGCGCCTCGTTGACGACCATGTTGGTCAGGTTGAGCCCGCCCGGGTTCGTCCGGAACGTGAGGACGACGGTGCGCGGGTCCAGGCGGAGCGATGTCGTCGAGGTCAGGCCGCCGGAATCGGTCGCGGTGAGGGACAGTTCGAGCCAGCACGGATACGCGTGGTCGGGCGCCGCGAACGATCCCGACGTACCGCCGAAGGTCTGCAACTCGTGTGCGTGGCAGTCCGCCGGCGTGATGCAGTGATGGAGGATCAGCTTCCAGCTCAGCGCGGACGCGGGCAGCGCGCCGTCCTGTGCGTCGGTCGCGTGACCGGTGAAGCCGATCTGGTCACCGACCTTCCACAGCAGGCTCGAGGCGGGGGAGTCGATCACCGCGGTCGGCGCGGTGTTCCCGGCCGTGACGGCGACCGACGTCGTGTCCGTCGCACCTTGGTTGTCGGTCACGCGCAGGCTCGGGTGATAGACGCCCGCCGAGGTGTACGTGTACGTCGCCGTCGCGCCCGTCGCGTCGCCGAACGTGCCGTCACCGTTCAGATCCCACGCGTAGGTGAGTGGCCCAGCCTCGGGATCGGTGGACGAACTGCCGTTGAAGTTCACCGTGAGCGGGACCGGGCCGCTGGACGGGGTCGCGGTGAAGGCCGCGGTCGGCGGCTGGTTGGCGGCCGTGAAGGTGATGCGGTGAACGGCACCGCTCTCCATGTCGACGTAGAACAGGTCGCCGCCCGGACCGATCTTCAGGTCGACCGGGTGCCCGGCCGCGGCCCCCGTCGAGTCGACGCCGACGAACGACCGCAGTCTGGCCGGATCCGGGAGGCCGTTCGTACCGGGCATCATCGCCCAGATCTCGTTGCGCGAGTGGTCGGCGAAGAACAACGCCCCGTTGTACTCGGCCGGATACGCGCCGCCCTGGTAGAACGCGATCCCGGTGATCGACGAGCCTCCGGTGTGGCAGCCGGTGTAGCTCACCACGCAGGCGTTGTGGTTGTAGGCGTAGTACGGCGCGACGACCGAGCCGGGCGTCGAGTAGAGCGACGAGCACGACGACAACCCGGCGCCCTGGTACCCGCCCTGCGCGGCAGCGCCCTCGTAGCAGGGCCACCCGAGGTTGGTGGCCGTCGTCGGCGACACCACCCGGTTGATCTCCTCCCAGGTGTTCCAGCCGACATCGCCGATCCACAGCTCGTCGGTCCCCGGGCGCTGCGTCATCCGGAACGGATTGCGTGTGCCGTAGGCAACGATCCGCCGGGCGTTCGGATCCGTCGAGGAGAAGAACGGGTTGCCGGACACACCGGCGCCGGTGGCCGGGTCGAGGCGCAGGATCGCGCCGTCGAGCGTGGCCGGACCGCTGGGGCGGCGGATGCTCTGGCTGCGCAGCGCACCGCCTTGCGCGTTCGGAGCGGTCAGCGCGGTGCCGACCGAGCCCGGCGGATCGCCGCACGGATTCGCCTGGTCGCCGGCGTACGTCGCGCCGTACTGGCCGTAGTCGACGTTGTTGAAGCTGGCGCCGTCGCCACCGCTGACGTAGAGGTACCCGTCACGCCCGAACAGCAGTGTCCCGACCGAGTGGCTGGGGAACTGCTGGCACCAGTCGTTGATCAGCACCTGCTCGGAGCCGGTCATGACGTTGCCGCTGATCTGCAGCCGGGACAGCCGCGCCGACACCAGGCACCCGTCGGTGGTGGGGCCGGGTGGTGTCGGGCAGGCGTCGTTCCACCGCGGCGCGGTCCCGCCGATCGCCGCGTCGTACGCGTACAGCACGTAGATGTACGGGCTGGTGGGGAAGTTGGGCGGCAGGGCGAGTCCGAGCAGTCCCCGGTCCCAGTAGTCGTCGACCTGCAACGACAGGTCCGCGACCGTGACCGGACTGGTGTCGGTGAGGCTCTGGAAGATCTTGATCACGCCGTTCTTCTGACCGACGACGATCCGTCCGTCCGGCGCGAACTGCAGCACCGTCGGGTTGGTCAGCCCGCTCAGCACGACCGAGTCACGAAACCCGGTCGGCAACGTCGCGGCCCGGGCCGCGCCCTGTGTGAGGAGGGCGGCGACCAAGAGGATCGCGGCCACCACACTGATCCGCCCGCGCCCGCGCGCGGCCCACCCGAGACCAGACATCTCGTCCCCCACTTCCCAGCGCCTCAGACCCCTCCGCGCGCTGTCCGCTGGTTCGAGAATGCGCCGATCCGCGGCGGCCGTCGAGTGGGTAGCTGCCCGCGTCCGGCCGAGCTCAATTGGTAGCCGACACTGGAGAGGTGAACCGACACGACGATCTTGTGGCCGAGGGCGAGCCGGAGCGGGAGTTCAATGCGGGGATCGCGGCCCGGATGCCACGCAAGACCGCGGCGGGCGGTGCGCTGATCCGGGACCGCGACGGCCGCGTCCTGTTCCTCGAGCCGACGTACAAGCCGACGCTCGACATCCCGGGCGGCATCGTCGAGTCGGACGAGTCGCCGTACGAGGCGTGCCGCCGGGAAGTGCGGGAGGAGATCGGCCTCGTCCTGAACATCGGCCGCCTGCTGGTCGTCGACTGGGTCCCCGCGCACGGCCCGTGGTCCGATTCGCTGGCCTTCGTCTTCGACGGCGGCGTCCTGGACGACGCCACGCTCACGCTCGACGCCACCGAGGCCAGGGCCTACCACTTCCTCACCCTGGCCCAGGCAGCGCCGCGCCTCCGCCCGTCCATGACCCGCCGCCTGGCCCTCGCCGAACAGACCCTCACCACGGGCGTCCCCACCTACTCCGACTTCGGCCGCCCGCTCTAGTTACGGGAACTTCAGCCGGACGATCACGTTGTCGATAGTGGACGGCGTACCTCCGTTCTTGTCGTTGTTGGTCGACGTGAGCCAGAGCCCGCCGTCCGGTGTCCGCGTGACACTGCGCAGACGGCCCCAGCGGCCAGAGAACAACGCCTGCGGAGTGCCGACACCGTCGCCCGCCGCGTTGATCTTCGTGACCCACAACTGCTCACCGGTCACGCCGGCGATGTAGATCCAGTCGTTGACGATCTCGACACCGCTCGGACCGGCCTGCGCGGTCGACCAGGTGCGCTTCGGTGCGATGTACCCGCCGCAGTCGCCGATCGTGCCCTCGCAGGCCGGCCAGCCGTAGTTCCCGCCCTTCTGGATCAGGTTGAGCTCGTCCTGGCTGTTCTCGCCGAACTCGCCCGCCCAGAGTTGACCGCGCGAGTCCCAGGCCAGTCCCTGCGGGTTCCGATGGCCCCAGCTCCACACGTACCGCGCGTTGCCGCCACTGCTGTAGAACGGGTTGTCGCTGGGCGCCGACCCGTCCGGGTTGAGCCGCAGGATCTTCCCGTTCAGCGAGTTCTTGTTCTGCGCGTTC
Source organism: Kribbella sp. NPDC003557 (assembly GCF_040610805.1). Taxonomy (NCBI): domain Bacteria; kingdom Bacillati; phylum Actinomycetota; class Actinomycetes; order Propionibacteriales; family Kribbellaceae; genus Kribbella; species Kribbella sp. NPDC003557. The sequence goes on along the minus strand of NZ_JBEXMY010000009.1, from coordinate 16,153 downwards.
TGCGAATTCTTGGCGTCACCAACGGTCGCGTACAGCTTCCCGTCCGGCCCGAACGCGATCCGCCCGCCGTTGTGGTACCGGTTCTTCTCCAGCCCCGTGAGGACCGGCGACGACGTCGTACCGAGTTGCCCGTTCTCGTACTTCATCCGCACGATCCGGTTGTCGCCGGATGCCGTGTGGTAGAAGTACACCCAGTGGTCGCTCGCGAAGTTCGGCGACAGCGCGAGGCCGAGCAGACCACCTTCCCCAGTCGTCGTGACCACCCCCGGGACCTTTCCGAGCGTCGTCTTCTGGCCGCTCGCCGTCACCCGCAGGACCTCGAACCGGTCCCGCTCGGTGACGAGTGCCGAGCCGTCGGGGAGGAACGCCACGCTCCACCCGAGATCGACCTTCGCGATGTCCTTGTCGTACGCCGGGATGCCGCCGGCGCCGGTGGCAGACGTCCGCACCGTGACCGCGTCGCTCGAGGCGGACGCGTTCCCGTCGGGGTCGCGCGCCTTGACCGTGAACGTGTAGTCCGTGTTCGCAGTCAGCCCGGTGACGGTCGCGGTCAGCGAGCCGGTCGACGCGACCTTCGCCGAGCCCTGGTACACGTCGTAGCCGGCGATGCTCCCGCTGTTGTCGGTGGACGCGGTCCACGCCAGCGACACGCTGCTCGCGGTGACGCCCGTCGAGCGCAGGTTCCCCGGCGCAGTCGGCGGCTGCGTGTCGCCGCTGCCGGGGGTGGTGAACGTGACCACGTTGCTCTGCTGCGAAGCGTTGCCCGCGGCATCGAACGCGCCGACCGAGATGTCGTACGCCGTGTTCGCGGTCAACGTGTCCACGGTCGCGCTCAGCGTGCTGCCGTCGACGACCTTGAGGACGTTGCCGCCGCGGTTGATCTCGTACCGGACGACGCCCACGTCGTCGGTCGCCGCGGTCCAGTGGAACGTCGCGGCGTTCGACTTGATGTCGCTCACGGTCAGGTCGCCCGGGGCCGACGGAGGAGTGGTGTCGTCGGTGGTCGGCGTGACGGTCAGCTTGTCGGCGTTCGGCCCGCCGTCGGCGCTGGTCGCGCGGGCGCGGATCGTGTTCGTGCCCCCGGCGAGTTGCAGGCGGACGGTCCTGGTCTGCCAGGTCGTCCAGGCGCCCGTGCCCGGGAACGTGATCCCGACCGCGCCGGGCTGGCCGTTGACGGTGAAGTCCATCGGGCGCGCGGCCGTCGTACCGTTCGCGTAGCGCAGCGTCACGTCGGCCGGGCCGGCCGGGGCCGTCACGGTCCATTCGACGTAGCTGCCGACCAGGTTGTCGTAGTTGACGAAGCCGGTGCCGGTGTAGCCGGTGTGGTTGGACTCGACCACACCTTGCGAGACGGTCGCGTCCTCGGCCTGGTAATCGGTCGGGGCTGCGGTCGCGGGCGGGGAAGCACTGAGTCCGAGCAGGGCGGCCGCGAGCGCGGTCACAGCCCAGAGCGAACGGGGTTTCATGAGGTCTCCTGGGGTTCCGGGGCGGAGGAGCTGCAGGGGACGAACTGTTAGGAAAGCTTCCTAATGATGGAGGTCGATGTCAACAGCGCGGATCGCCACGCCGGCACAATCGCGCCGCCCCCGCCACGGCGAGCGTGGCGGGGGCGGCAGCGTGCGATTGTGATGGCCTGGCGATCGCTATCCGGTCGTGACCAGCACGGTAGGGCGGTACAAGGTCAGCCCGGTCGTCTCCTCGACGACGGCGACCCGGATCGCCGACGGGGTGGAGTCCTGGTGCGGTACGGCGAAGACGACGGTCGCGCGGCGGCCGTCGTACCTGGCGGCGTAGCTCACGAACCGCCACTCCTCGTCGTCCCAGTAGTCGTGGATGTCGGAGCTCAGCATCCCGTCGACCGCGCGGTAGGCCGGGCTGAGCAGAACCCGCCGCTGGGTGGCGACGAGTGGCGTGTCGTCGGACGCCGTACCGGCGTACGGGTGGCTGAGCCGGATCCGGAAGCGCCGGAGCGGCAACAGCCAGTACCGGTCGAGCTCGGCGGACAGCATCGCGAACGCCGCCGCCTCGACGACGAGGACGAGCAGTGTCGCGCCCGCCGACCACCAGCCCGCGTCCGCCGTGGTCGCGAGGCCGGCGGTTGCCAGCAGCAACAAGGCGCGGGCGATCGCCCGGTAGCCGACGGGTTTGGCCGAGGCCTTCATGCATCCGCAGGAGGCTTCCGGTACGACGACCTTCGAGTAGATGAGAAAGCCGGTGAAACCCGCTGCCAGAGCGACAGCAGCGAAGGCCTCGATCGTCCAGACCGGCGGTAGCAGAAGGGCGACGGCGATCAGGGCTTCGAGGGTGGCAACGGCTTGGTAGGTAGGTTTGGCTCGGGACTCGCCGACCAGGCTCGGGAGCGCTGTGCGGTCGGCCAGGGCCGGGTCGGCGAACTTGCCGTAGGCCGACCAGAGCAGGAGCAGTCCGATCAGGAGCGGCTGCGCGGCCGCCACGGTGCCCATGTCAGTTCGACGTGTAGATGGTGGCGATGTCGATCTCGTTGGTCCCCGGTCGCCAGGCGCCGATCACCTGGGCGTGCCGGCCGACCTTGAGCATCGACAGGTCCGACACCGCCGGCGTGCCGTTGTACACGGCCGCGGTGGTCCCGGGCTGCATGTGCCCGACGACCTTCTGGCCGTGGTGGTCGAGCTGGACGCCGTTGCGGCCGATCGACGTGATCGCGACGGTCAGGTTGACGATGTTGACCCAGATCGCCTCGGCGGCCAGGATCCCGTCGGGCAGCAGCACGCCGCGCGCGTACAGCCCGTCGCCGATCCTGGCCTGGTCGATCGTGGTCGGCCGGAGCTTCCAGACGCTCGTCACACCGGTCAGCTGGATCCGGTGCAGCCGGCCGTCGGATCCCTGCACCTGCAGGAGATCCTGGTTCCGGCCGGTGATCACGCCTTCGGCGAAGTTCGGGTCCGGCTGCCCGGCGTCCGGGAACTGCGCACCGGCCGCGAACGCGGTCTCCGGGGCGAGTGAACCCATCGCGGTGGCGGCGACCAGGCCGGTCGCGCCGAGTGCGGCGCGGGTGAGCAGGGCGCGGCGATCCATCGTTGCAGTCATCTCAGCTCACTCCTCAGCCGACGTCGATGTTCGCGGGGATCAGACCGGCGCTCAGGCTCGCGATCGCGGAGAACGCGGCCGGCGTGAGGTCGAGCAGGCGGTTCGCGGCGCACGTGCCGCCGCAGCAGGCGCGTTCACCGCAGAACAGGTCGGTCTGCGGACCGCAGTCCGCGATCGAGGTGACGACCCGTTTTCCGTTGCACAGGTTGGTGGTGGCGTGCCGGAAACCGCAGGTACGCCGGGTCATCCCGGTGAATCCGCAGCGGTCCGGACGGGTGATCGACAGGCACGCGTCCGAGGTGTTCGGCCACGCGTGCTGGAAGCTCCCGGAATTGCACGTGCCGCAGGCACCGTGACCGGTGCTCGCACAGGGTCCCCATGCGTTTCCGCAACAGAACCAGGATGCTTCGCCGTTGAATCCGGCCATGACAGTTCCTCCTAGGCCTAGGGGCGGACAGACCTACAGAACTTCTTTTGTACTCCGATCCGGCGAAATCTCCCAGGGCTCATCGAAGAAACGGAAACTTTTTGCCTAGCGTTCGCTGCTGAGCCGCTGGCCGCGGAGCAGGAACCAGGCGGCGACCGCGGTCGCGAGCAGGACGACCGCGCCCACGCCGGCCGCGATCGATACCCCGTGCGCGAACGACTCGCGGGCGGCGTCGAGCAGCTCGGCGCCGGCCTGCGGCGGCAGCTGGGCGGCCGCCTCGACCGCCCCACCGAGTGATTCGTGAGCCGCGGCGGGCGTGCCCGCGGGACCGGTGAAGTTGCGGTACACCCCGGTGACGATCGAGCCCAGCAGCGCGATCCCGAGCGCCGCACCGAGCTCGTACGCCGTCTCCGACACGGCACTCGCGGCGCCTGCCTCCTCCTTCGGCACGGCGGCCAGGATCACGTCGGCCGTGACGGTGAAGGAGAATCCGGCACCCGCTCCGACGACGAGCAACGCCGCACCGAGCAGCGGATAGCCTGTGTCCGCGCTGATCGTGGTGAGAGCCGCCAAAGCCAGCCCGATCGCAGCGAGCCCGCCGGCCACGACGGCGCGCACCGAGAATCGCCGCGCCACCTGTCCCGCGAGCAGACCGGCGACGATCGACCCGATCGCGGCAGGCAACTCCGCGAGGCCGGCCTCGATCGGCCGCCGCTCCTGGACCAGCTGCAGGTACTGCGACAGGAAGAAGATCAGCCCGGACAACCCGAGGATGGTCAGCAGGTCGGCCAGAACGGCGCTGCTGAATCCACGGCTGCGGAACAGTCGCAGGTCCAGCAACGGGATCGGGAGCCGGCGCTGCCGCCGGACGAATCCGTAGAGCGCGATCGCGCCGGCCACGGCCGCGGCGACCGGGATCCAGTCGACCCCGTGCGCCGCGAACTCCTTGATCGCGTAGACGATCCCGACCATGCCGATCATCGACAGCACGACACTGACCAGGTCCCACGGACCCGGCTCCGGATTCCGCGACTCCGGCAGCAGCTTCGCGCCGACGACGACCAGCACGGCCATCACCGGCAGGTTGATCAGGAACACCGAACCCCACCAGAAGTTCTCCAGCAGTACACCGCCGACGATCGGGCCGATCGCCATCCCGGCCGACGCCGCGGCGCCCCAGATCCCGATCGCGAGACTGCGCTCGCGCGGGTCGTGGAACAGGTTGCGGATCAGCGCCAGCGTGGCCGGCATCAGCGTCGCGCCCGCGACCCCGAGCAGGGCGCGCGCCGCGATCATCAGCTCGGCCGAGTTCGCGTACGCGTTCAGCACCGAGAGCGCGCCGAACGCCGTCGCGCCGACCAGCAGGATCCGCTTGCGGCCGATCCGGTCGCCCAGGCTGCCCATCGAGACGAGCAGTCCGGCGAGCACGAACGAGTACGCGTCGCCGATCCACAGCAACTGGTTGCCCGACGGCTGCAGGTCCTCGGACAGGAACGGCGTCGCGAGACCGAGCACGGTCGAGTCGACGGCGATGAGCAGCACCGCGAGCACCAGGACGGACAGCGCGAGCCAGCGCCCGGGCCGTGTGACTTGCTGCTTCATTCCGTTCTCCGGACGGCGCCGCCGAGCAGCAGTTCGGTGATGTTCGTGGTGAAGTCCTTGGGGGCGACCCGGCCCTCACAGATGGCCCAGGCCGCGGAGACCAGCAGCCCGTAGAGCGCCTCGGTCAGCCAGGCCGGGCTCAGGTCGATCCGGAACTCGCCGGCCTCCTGCCCACGGCGGAACAGCGCGACCAGGCGCGCGTCGAGCCGCGCCCAGCCCTCGTTCTGCTCCTCGCCCTCGAACAGCTGGTTCTCGGAGTACAGGAACGCGATCAGCCCGGAGGCCGGCTCCAGCTCGCGCACCAACCGCCGGACGGCGTCGGTCGCCGGACCGTCGTCGACGGCGGCGCGCGCCGCGGCGGCCTCGCACTCGGCGATCCCGAGCTCCTCCAGCGCGCGGATCAGCGCGTCCCGCCCGGCGAACTGCCGGTTCAGGGTGGCGCGGCTGATCCCGGCCGCCCGGGCGACCTCGTCCATGGTCGCGGTGGACTTGCGCATCAGCAGGCTCGCGGCGGCCCGCAGTACCTGCTCCCGATCGACTGCCATGAGACGAGCATAACTCATGTGAGACATTGATGTCTCACATTGGCATCCGATCTAGTTCTGCAGTCAGTATGCGGTATACCATGATCGCAAATGCGTTAGGTACCTATACACTTGGCGCGTTTGTGGAGGGGAGTATCCCCGAAGCGGCAGCGTCGTCATCACGGGAGGCCTGGGCGGCCGAACCGGTGCTGCCGGCCTGGTCTCAGGAGTATCGGCCAGGCGGGAGAGACCTCCGGACCAAGCTGGTTGTTCGCCGACGTCCGGAGGTTCGTCATGGTCTCTGTCATGTCCCCTGCCGTCTGGGTGCTGACGATCGTCGGGTTGCTCGCGATCGTCGCGTTCGACCTGATCGTGATCGCCCGCCGCAACCACACCGTGACGATCAAGGACGCGACCCGCTGGGTGCTGTTCTACGTCGGTCTGGCCGGGCTGTTCGCGCTCGGCCTGTTCCTGTTCAGCCCGGGGCAGTCCGGCAGCGAGTTCGTCGCCGGGTACATCACGGAGTACAGCCTCAGCGTCGACAACCTCTTCGTGTTCGTCATCATCATGGCGCGGTTCGCCGTCCCGAGCCTGGCGCAGGACAAGGTGCTGTACATCGGCATCGTGGTCTCGATGCTGCTCCGCGCGGTGTTCATCCTGGCCGGCGCGGCGGCGATCTCGGCGGCGAGCTGGGTGTTCTACATCTTCGGCGCGTTCCTGGTCTACACCGCGGTCCGCCTGGCGATCGAGGGTGAGAACGACGAGGAGGACTTCCAGGAGAACGCCGTGCTGCGCGGGCTGCGCCGGGTCCTCCCGCTGGCGCACGACTACGACGGCGCCAAGCTGACCACCCGGATCGACGGCCGCCGGATGCTCACCCCACTGGTGATCGTGATCTCCGCGATCGGCATGGCGAACGTGATCTTCGCGCTCGACTCGATCCCGGCGATCTTCGGGCTCACCCAGGACGCCTACGTCGTGCTGACCGCGAACGCGTTCGCGCTGATGGGCCTGCGGCAGCTGTACTTCCTGATCGGCGGGCTGCTGGAGCGGATCGTCTACCTGAACGTCGGCCTGTCGGTGATCCTCGCGTTCATCGGCGTGAAGCTGATCATCGAGGCGCTGCACGGCTCGCACATCGACGACATCGGCGCGATCCACTTGCCGCACATCGGCATCCTGACCTCCCTCGGCTTCATCGTCGGCACCCTGTTCGTCACCACGGTCGCCAGCCTGATCAAGTCGTCGTACGACGCCCGCCGCGAAGCCGTCCGGATCAAGATCGACGAGTGAGGGCCTCGTCCGGGACCCGGGTGCGCAGGTAGAGGACGGGGATCGGGACCAGGAGCAGGCCGGACGCGAGCAGCGCCGAACGCAGCGACGAGCGGCCGACGGCGCCGAGCGGCGGCCCGCCGGCGACCTGACCGATCGCGTTCGCCTGCGACACCATCGAGAGGACGGTCGCGCGGGACCGGGAGTCGATGTGCCGGTTCAGCCAGGCGGACTGGACCGGATACGCGACGGTGCCCGCGACCGTGCTCAGCCACATCCCCGCCAGGGCCGGCCAGAGGCTGCCGGACAGTGCGAAACCGACCACGCCGACGATCTGCAGCAGCGCGAACGTGGCGAGGATGCCGGTCGGGTGCGCGGCCGACAACCGCTCCGGGGACAGCCGGTCGAGCGTCACCGACGTGCCGAGCGACAGCAGTGTCCCGATCAGGGCCAGAACGGTGAACCAGAACGCCGGGTCCGACGTACCGAAGACGGTCGGGAAGGTGAAGGTCAGGATCTTCACCGACCACAGCCGGTCGAACGCCTCGCTCGACAGGCCGCTGATCAGGCTGACCAGGACCAGCGTCCGTACGACGGGGCGGCGCCGGGCGACACCGAGACCGTGCTTGAAGGTCTCCGCCAGGTGCCGGAACGTCTCCCGCTCCTCGCGCGGGGTGCGGTGGAAGTTCTGCTCCCGCATGAACAGCGCGAGCAGCAGGCCGAGCAGGATCATCCCGGCGCCGGAGATCACCATCGGCAGCGGCAGGCTGATCAGCCCGAGGCCGCCGGCGGTGACGATACCGGCGATCTTCGCCGCCAGCTCGAACTGCTGCGCGCGGACGAACACCCGGCCGGCCCGGTCGGTGCCGATCTCGTCGGTGATCCAGGCCTGGTCGGCGCCGGACGTGAACGTGAAGCCGACACCCCACAGCACCTGCGCGGCCAGGATCGCCAGGAACGCCGGCACCAGGCCCTGCAGCAGGAAGCCGGCCCCGATCAGCAGGAAGCCGATCACGATCGAGAGCCGGCGGCTGTACAGGTCGGCGACGATGCCGGTCGGGATCTCGAACAGGAAGCAGGTGAGCTCGAGCGTGGTCCCGACCAGGACCATCTGCAGCGGGTCGAGTCCGGCGTCGCGGACGTAGTACACCAGGTTCAGGGTGAAGGACAGGGCGGCCAGGAAGGACCAGGCGGCGTTGTAGACGTAGTACGTCCGCGTCGGGTCGGCCGATCGGTACGAAGGCATCGCGGGTTGCTCCTGACGACATGTGCGGGCAGGACGAAGCGCGACCGGGAATCGGTCAAACGCTTGGTATGGCGCACGACGGGTGCGCTGTCAGGAGCGAGTACGCATGCCGCCAAGAGTAGGGGAGCACCCGGCGCGTCCGCCCTCGAATTACCCGGCCTCGCTTGGTCGGCAGGAGTACTATCAGTAGTGCCTGGCCCGGCCGTTCCCCCGTGATGGTCGGGTCAGGTTCCTGTCTGACCCCAGTCACCTTCCGGTGCCCCAGGGTCTCGTACAGCGCAGCGTGATCGATCCGCCACAGCGCCGTCGCCCTCGCCGCGGTCACTCCGCCCGCAGGCCGGTCGTGCACGCCGAGCCGCAGAGCTCCCTCGCCTGAATCCAGGTCTTGACATGGGTGGTGGTGGGCGGGTTGACTGCGACATAGTTAACACGAGAAATAAATTGTGGATCGGTCCGGTGTCGGTGGCTCAGAGCGACCCCGGGTGTGATCGGTGTGTGCCCGGATCCGGTGGCTGGCCACCGGATCAGTTGGCGTTTGCCGACCGGTGGTTGCTGGGGGCAACTCCGAGATTCCCTTGTGGACAAGGGATCTGAGCGCATCGGTCACCGTCCGGTATCGACCGGACCGGGAACTCTTCCGCTGTCCTGGGATCTGTGTCATCCTCCGGGATAGCGAAACCCGAGATCCTATCGGATATCGGTTCCACTCCAGCGCGTGAGGGAAAGGATGCGGAGTGAGCGCAACCTTCGAGGTGAAACCGGTACCCGCGGCACCGGCGCCGCCGGCGGCGGCTACAGCCCGGAAACCACCGCGAACGAGTCGCCGGACGCAGGCCCGGCGCAGTCTTCGGCGGCACTGGCAGCTCTACCTGCTGGTCGTCGTACCGCTCGCGTACTTCGTCATCTTCAAGTACGTCCCGATCGCCAACGCGGTGATCGCGTTCAAGAACTACAGCCCGATCAAGGGCCCGTGGGGCAGTGACTGGGTCGGCTTCCGCAACTTCGAGCTGTTCTTCCAGAACCCGGTGTTCTGGACCCTGGTGAAGAACACCTTCCTGCTGTCGGTCTACACGGTGCTGGCGAGCTTCCCGATCCCGATCATCCTGGCGATCGCGCTGAACGAGATCCGCAACGGCCGGTTCAAGAAGATCGTCCAGCTGGTCACCTACGCGCCGTACTTCATCTCCACCGTGGTCGTGGTCTCGATGACGATCCTGGTGCTGTCGCCGCGGCTGGGCTTCGTCAACGACGCGATCGGCCTGTTCGGCGTACCGTCGGTCGACTTCCTCGGGCGGCCGGACTACTTCCGGCACATCTACGTCTGGTCCGACGTCTGGCAGACCACCGGGTACTCCGCGGTGATCTACCTGGCCGCGCTCTCCGGGATCGACCCGGCGCTGCACGAGTCGGCGCGGATCGACGGCGCCAGCCGGCTGCAGCGGATCCGGCACGTCGACCTGCCCGGCATCATGCCGACCGCGGTGATCATCCTGGTGCTCGGCGTCGGCAACATCATGTCGATCGGGTTCGAGAAGGCGTTCCTGCTGCAGAACCCGCTGAACACCGCGCAGTCGGAGATCATCGCCACCTACGTCTACAAGACCGGTCTGCTGAACGCCGACTTCAGCATGGCGACCGCCATCGGGCTCTTCAACTCGGTGATCAACCTCTTCCTGCTGCTGGGCGTGAACTTCGCCGCCAAGCGCATCACCGGAAACGGACTCTGGTCATGAGCATCACACTGCAGGGATTCCGCCGTACGTCGGCGCGCCGGCACGAGTCGCAGCGCACGACGATCGAGGAGACGCGCACCGACAAGATCTTCCTGCTCGGCGTGAAGATCATGCTCTGGATCGCGCTCATCGTGGTCGCCGTACCGCTGATCTACATCGTGGCGAACTCGTTCAGCAGCCCGTCGGCGGTCAGCGCCGGCCGGGTGCTGCTGTGGCCGATCGAGCCGAGCATCAAGGCGTACCAGGAGGCCTTCAGCGATCCGCTGATCATGAAGGGCTACCTGAACTCGTTCATCTACGCGATCGGCGGCACCCTGATCAGCGTCACGCTGACGATCGCGATCGCGTACCCGCTGTCCCGCCGGACGTTCTTCGGCCGGAACGTGATCATGAGCGTGCTGATCTTCACCATGCTGTTCTCCGGCGGCCTGATCCCGACCTACCTGGTGGTCCAGGACCTCGGCCTGCTGAACACCCGCTGGGCGATGGTGATCCCGAGCGCGATCGGCGTCTGGCAGGTGATCATCGCGCGGACGTTCTTCCGCAGCACGATCCCGGAGGAGCTGTACGAGGCGGCCACCATCGACGGGGCGAGCGACCTGCGGTTCCTCTGGTCGATCGTGCTGCCGCTGTCCAAGCCGGTGATCGCGGTGATCGCGCTGATGTACGCGATCTTCCAGTGGAACAGCTACTTCGACGCGCTGATCTACCTCAAGGACCCCGGGCTGTACCCGCTGCAGATCGTGCTGCGGAACGTCCTGATCCTGAACACCCTCACCGGGTCCACCACCACGACGAGTCTGGCCCAGCAGCTCGAACAGCAACAGCTGGCCAACGTCCTCAAGTACGCGCTCATCGTCATCTCGAGCCTGCCCGTACTGATCATCTACCCGTTCGTCGCCCGCCACTTCACCAAGGGCGTGATGGTCGGCGCGGTCAAGGGCTGAAGGGCCCACTCCAGAAGGGAAACACCAGAAATGCGCTCATCCGTGAGCAAGGTCGTCGCATTGGCCGCGGCCGGTGCGCTGGCTTTGGCGGCGTGCAGTTCGGACAAGTCCGGCAAGGGTGCGGCGAACGAGACGTCGGCCGACGGCAAGGTCGTGATCGACACCTTCACGCCGTCCGACCAGAGCACCAACATGGACACCAACGCGGTGACCAAGATCATCAGCGACAAGTTCAAGATCCAGTTCCGCTGGCAGACCACGACGTACGACGCCGGGCCGGCCAAGGAGAAGCGGCAGATCGCGCTCGCCAGCGGCGACTACCCGGACCTGTTCTTCCTGATCCCGTGGATCGACGCGTTCACCCAGGCGGAGGTGCTCAAGCTCGGCCAGCAGGGCATCGCGGTCCCGCTGGAGGACCTGATCAAGGAGAACGCGCCGAACATCCAGAAGGCGCTGGACTCCAACAAGGAGTACAAGGAGATGTCGACCGCGCCCGACGGTCACATCTACGCGCTGCCGCAGTGGGCGGACTGCTTCCACTGCACCTACCCGGACAAGCTGTGGATCAACAGCAGCTGGCTGAAGAAGCTCGGCCTGCAGGTGCCGAAGACGACCGACGACCTGCGCAAGGTGCTCGAGGCGTTCAAGACCAAGGACCCGAACGGCAACGGCAAGGCCGACGAGATCCCGATGACGACCGACCCGCAGGACAGCAGCCTGATCGCGTACCTGATGAACGCGTTCGCCTACGACCCGGTCGGTGCGAACAACGGTGTCCGGTCGCTGATCACGCTGAACGGCGACAAGGTCGTCACGCCGGTGACCTCGGACCAGTGGAAGGAAGGCCTGAAGTACATCCGCGGCCTGTACAAGGACGGCCTGATCGACCAGGCCGCGTTCACCCAGAACGCGCAGGCGCTGCAGGCGCAGGGCAACAACCCGAAGGCCGTCGTCCTGGGCTCCGTGCCGGTGCTCTGGCCGGGCATCTTCGTGCAGCTCGACTCCAAGGACGGCCGGGACAAGCAGTACGACGCCGTTCCGCCGCTGACCGGTCCCGAGGGCAAGAGCTACACCGGGTACAACCACCCGACGTCGACCGGGTACACGTTCATGCTGACCAACAAGGCCAGCAAGGAGGCCCAGGTCGCGGCGATCAAGATGCTCGACTGGATCTACAGCGACGAGGGCCAGATGATCACCAACATGGGCCCGGAGGGTGTCGGCTGGACCAAGCCCGCCGCTGGTGACATCGCGCTCGACGCCAGCACCAAGCCGATGTACAAGCCGAAGCAGGACGCGCCGAAGAACATCAGCTGGGGCGCGCTCGGTCAGTACAACAACACGCTCGCCTTCCGGAACGCGCAGGTCACGCCGAAGGACATCTACACCGGCGCCGGCCTGGAGCGGCGGCTGTGGGAGGCCACCAAGCTGTACGAGGGTCACGAGGACAAGGCGCAGTGGTTCCCGCAGACCTCGGTCTGGCCGGACCCGAGCCTGAGCGGCGAGCTCGCCACGCTGCAGACCAACCTCAACACCTACGTGAACCAGAACCAGCTGGCCTTCATCACCGGTTCGAAGAACATCGACACCGACTGGGACGCGTACGTGAAGGGGCTCGAGAGCACCGGCATGCCGCGGTACCTGGAGATCAACCAGCAGGCCTACGACAAGTACAAGTCCGGGAGCAAGTAGTTGTCACACCTCCTGTGGTTCCGCAGCCCCGCAACGGACTGGTTCGAGGCGTTGCCGCTCGGCAACGGGCATCTCGGCGCGAAGGTGTACGGCCGGGTCGCCGACGAGCGGATCGCGCTCAACCTCGACGACGTCTGGTCCGGTGACGGTCCACGGACCCTGACCGTTCCGGACGGGCCGGCGGTGCTGGCCGACGTACGCCGGTTGTTGCTGGAGGACGGCGATCAGCTGGCGGCCACCGAACGGACCCGTGCGTTGCAGGGGCCGCTGGTGGAGTCGTACCAGCCGCTCGCCGACCTGGTGATCCGGTCGGCGGGCGAGGCTGCGGACTACAGGAGGAGCTTGGATCTGCGCACCGGGATCGCCGCCGTCGACTACACGGTCGACGGCGTGCGGTTCCGGCGCGAGACCTTCGTGTCGGCGCCGGACCAGGTGCTGGCGTGGACGATCACGGCCGATCAGCCGGGGGCGATGACGCTCGATCTGGCGCTGGAGAGTCAGCATCCGATCCTGGCGGAAGTTGCTGATAGCACCTATGGCGTGGTCGGCCGGGCGCCGTCGGACCTGACGATCGAGTACCGGCAGAGTCCGGACCCGATCCGGTACGAGGAGGGGCGCGGCATCGGCTTCGGCGTCGCGGTCCGCGCCTTCGTTGCCGGCGGTACGGTCACGACGTCGCCCGACGGCATCGCGGTCCGTGGGGCCGATCGGCTCACTGTGCTGGTGGCGGCGGCGAGCACGTTCGCCGGGTGGCAGAGCGCGCCGGGGCGGGATCCGCTGGAGGCCTTGAGTGCAGCGTTTTCCGCGCTGGATTCGGTTGCTGTGGAGAAGCTTCGTGAGCGGCACGTCGAGGATCATGGGGCTTTGTACGACCGGGCGTCGTTGGAGCTCGGTCCGGTCGTGAACCTGCCGACCGACGAGCGGATCGAGGCGGTCGCTGCCGGGGGCAACGATCCCGATCTGGTCGCGCTGACCTTCAACCTCGGCCGCTACCTGCTGATCGCGTCGTCACGGCCCGGGACGCAGGCGGCCAACCTGCAAGGCATCTGGAACCAGGACCGCCGGCCGATGTGGGCCAGCGACTGGACCAACAACATCAACACGCAGATGAACTACTGGCTCGCCGACCTGACCGGTTTGAGTGAGTGCTTCGATCCGCTCACCGACCTCCTCGAAGGCCTGGCCTCGGCCGGTGCGGAGACGGCGAGGATCCTGTACGACGCTCCCGGATGGGTGTCGCATCACAACTCGGATATCTGGATGGCGACGTGGCCTGTCGGCGAGGGCGGGGACGATCCCGTCTGGGCGATGTGCGCCACGTGTGGCGTGTGGCTGACGGCGCATCTCATGGAGCACTACCGGTTCACAGGTGACGTCGAGTTCCTGAGGGAACGGGCCTACCCGGTCATGGCCGGTGCGGCTGAGTTCGTCCTGGCGATGCTCGTCGAGGACCAGGACGGCGTACTGCAGTTCATCCCGTCGACCGCTCCGGAGCATCACTTTGTCCTGCCGTCGGGCGCGAAGGCGTCGGTCGACCTCACGTCGACGTACGACATCTGGCTGATCCGCGAGCTGTTCGCGAACCTGGCCGAGGCTTCGTCGGTCCTCGGCCTGTCGTCCGAGCTGGTCGATCGGGCCACCACAGCCCGCGAGCAGCTGCCGAGGATTCGTACGGCGCCGGACGGGCGGCTGCTGGAGTGGCCGACCGACTGGCAACCCTCGGAGCCGCAGCACCGCCACCAGTCGCACCTCTACGGCCTGTATCCGGGCGCGGAGATCGACCCGCTGCGTACGCCGGAGTGGGCCGCGGCGGCACGGGCTTCGCTGGAGCTGCGTACGGCGGGCGCCGTCAACGGTGGCTGGACCGCCGCCTGGCTGGTCGCGCTGTGGGCCCGGCTGTTCGAGCCGGCGCGCGCTGTCGCGGTGATCCAGGACTATCTGAGCCGGTTGGTGTCGGACAACCTGATGCACCGCGACGGCGACATCTTCCAGATCGACGCGAACTTCGGCATGACCGGGTGCATCCCGGAACTCCTGCTGCAGAGCCACACCGACGTCATCCGCGTACTGCCCGCGCTGCCGGCCGAGTGGCCCGACGGATCGTTCCGCGGCCTGCGCGCCCGCGGCGGGCTGACGTTCGACGTCGCCTGGCGCGACGGGACGCTGACGGAGGCCGTCGTCCGCGCGTCGCACGCCGGCACGTACCGGATCGCGTTGCCGGACGGGGAGCGGACCGTCGAGCTCGGGGCGGGTCAGCACGTGGACCTGGTTAGGCCAGCCTAAGCTAGGTTGTTGTAGGCTCAACGTCCGTGAAGAAGCTGATCGGGATCGTCGCGTCGGCCGCCGTCCTGGCGCTCGCCGGGTGCGGCGGCGGGGACACCAAGAGTTCGGACACCGGCGTCGGTGACAAGGAAGTGGCCACCGGCGGCCGGCTGTTCAAGACCGCCGACGCCGAGACCGCGAAACTCGGCTCGGACGCCGCGCCGGGCGCGTTCCCGCGGACGGTGAAGGGCGCGCTCGGCTCGGTGCAGATCGAGAAGAAGCCGTCGCGCATCGTCGTCCTCGACAGCGGCGAGCTCGACGACGTGCTGGCGCTGGGGATCACCCCGGTCGGCATGGCGACGACGGCCGGGCAGAGCGGCGTACCGTCGTACCTCGCCGACAAGGCGCAGGGCATCAAGACCGTCGGCGGCATCAGCGAACTGAACCTCGAGGCGATCGCGGCGCTCAAGCCCGACCTGATCCTGGGCAGCAAGCTGCGCGCCAACGACCTGTACGAGAAGCTCAGCGCGATCGCACCGACCGTGTTCAGCATCCGGCCCGGGTTCCCGTGGAAGGAGAACTTCCTGCTGGTCGCCGACGCGGTCGGCGAGGAGGACAAGGCCACCGGCCTGCTGAACGACTACCAGAAGCGTGCCGACGAGGTGAAGTCGAAGGTCGACGGCTCCCCGACGATCTCGCTGGTCCGGTTCCGCCCCGGACAGATCCGGCTGTACGGCAACCTGTCGTTCATCGGCGTGATCCTGAAGGACGTCGGCCTGCCCCGCCCCAAGATCCAGGACGTCCAGGACCTCGCCGTCGAGGTCTCCCAGGAAAACATCGGCCAGGGCGCCGGCGACTGGATCTTCTACTCCAGCTACGGCAAACCCGACACCACCGACGAAACCAAGGTCGTCAACGGCAACCTGTGGAAGTCGCTGGCCGCGGTGAAGGCGGGCAAGGCCGAGCGGGTCGACGACGAGGTCTGGTTCCTCGGCCTCGGCCCGATCGGCGCCATGAAGGTCCTGGACGATCTGGAGAAACTGCTCGCCGCCAAGGGATAACACCCACGCGTGCTGCGCAGGTGCTTACTTCGTCGCTGCGCTCCTCAGCGCACCTGCTCCGCGCGCTCCCGCCCGCCCCCGGCTTAGCGCCGGAGCATCTGCTTCCGGCTAGCGCCGGGGGTTCCGGCTTGCGCCGGGGGTTCCGGCTTGCGCCGGGGGTTCCGGCTTGCGCCGGGGGTTCCGGCGGGCGACTGGTCAGGGGATGAGTGCCCTGCGCGTGCTGCGGAGGTGCTTACTTCGTCGCTGCGCTCCTCAGCGCACCTGCTCCGCGCGCTCCCGCCCGCCCCCGGCTTAGCGCCGGAGCATCTGCTTCCGGCTAGC
>NZ_JBEXMY010000008.1:0-422951 GCF_040610805.1 Kribbella sp. NPDC003557 | reverse complement strand
AGGATCAAACTCTCCGTTGAAAAATATGACAAACCAGCCGAAACTGGAGAGTCGACAATCGAAAAGCGATCCTTTGAATCAGAAACAAAACCATTAAACTGGCTTGTCATCCGTAATAATTTCAAAGGAATCCGACACAGAACAACAGACAACCCATCACCCAAAATCTCGAAGAGACCAGGGGTAGGAGAGTCATCCAATGCCTGTGTACGGGGTTAATGCATCTTTCGGCATTGACTTTCGGCACGCTGTTGAGTTCTCAAGAATCGGACGCACACCGCGCTTCGCACTTTCGCTCGAAGCCCCGGGGCAACTCGCCCAACTTTACTGACCCGATTCCAGCCGGTCAAATCGGCTCTTTTCGACCCAGTCCCCCCCGCACGCCCCAGTGCCTGAAACCCGCCGGGGCGCGTTTCAGTTTCCGAGACCTTCAGGGAGTTTGTCGGAGGGCCGGCCGCTTTCGCGTCCCGCGCCTCGCTCCAACGAGAAGAACACTACTGACATTCGCGGCGCAGATGCAAATCGGGTCCCGGACTCTCGTCCGAGCCTCCCAGCGCCTGCCCTCGACACCGTCGCCCGGCGTCGAGGGAACCAGTAGCTAGTCCCTCTGGTCACTCCACTCGCACGCGTCTCCGCGAGCGACACTTCCATGATGCCGCACCCACACAAGTCCTTTTCGTGGGAGACGACAAGGTGGGAGCCTGGTCGGCTCCCACCTGTCACGTACCGCACCGCCCAGCAGACGCCTCTCGGCGAGTGGCCGCTCGTAGCGGCTTAGGTTGAGGCCCGGGGTCATGTTCCGGACGGCATCAGGTGTAACCGACCTCCCCCACGACCTATTCCCGGACGCAGGGAAACTCCGCACCGCCTTGGTGGAGGACCAGCCCGCCATCCCTGACCTCGAGCTGCGCGTCGATGCCGTCCCCGGCGAAGCGCTCCGCGGACAGCCCTCTGAACTGCAACGGTGGCTGCCCGTCGAATCGCACCTCCAGGCCTCTCGCCGCCGGCTTCACCTCGAAGGTCATCCCGCTCTGCAGCGAGTACGGCCCGGCCAGCGCCTCGAGCTGCTCATCGGTCGGTAGATCTGGGTGCTCGACCTCATCCGGGTACCCGCGCCATCCGTACGCGGACGCAATGGCGGCGAACGCGCGCAGTACGACCCACATCCCCGCGTCTCCGTTAGTCATCACCACAGCACCCTGCCGAGTGTCGCGGTACGCCAGCATGTGGCAGCAGAACCCTGCATTGCCGCCGCTGTGCCCGTAGCGGCCGCCTGAATCGTCCACGAAGAGGCCGAGACCCAAGTGGTTGAGCCCACCGATGCGTGAGGTCGCCGCGATCTGTGGGGTCAGCATCTCTGTCGCCATCTCGACCGAGAGCACCGCGTTGTCCACGCCGGCATACGCACGCTGCACTCCCAGCGCGAACTTCGCGAGGTCGGCCGGCGTCGTCCAGAGTCCTGCCGCGGCGAGCTGCGGATAGATATCCCACCTACCGTCCAGCGCGCTGCCCGCGTCGTCATGCCCAGTAGCGGCTCTCGGGTGGAGCTCTGGTGGAAGCGGTTGCGCGTAGTCGCTGTCGGACATGCCGAGCGGCTGCAGCACCAACTCCTGCATGAGCTCACGGAACGGCGTACCCGTCACGTCCTCCAACAGTTGCTGGAGGGCCATGGTGCCGCCCCCGGAGTACCGGAACTGCGTTCCCGGCACGAGATCGACGCGTACGCCGATGTTGGTGGCCGGTCGCACGCCGTCGAGGATCTGCGCTGTCGTCGGCAATGCAGCATCCCGCGCGTATCCCGGGAAGCCGGAAACGGTCAGACCGGCGCTGTGGCTCGCCAACTGACGAAGTGTGACCGCGGGCTGCCACTGGCCGACCGGTGGCACCTGCCAGGACGTCAGCTTGCGGTTCACATCCTCGTCGAGGTCCAGGAGACCGCGATCGACCAATCGGAGCATCGCCAGGACGGCGATCGGCTTGCTGATCGAAGCCGCCTGGAACAGCGTCGCCGGCGTGACAGGTCCACCACCCGACACGTCGGCGACGCCGGCTTCCCCAGTTTCAGTGACCTCACCGTCGTCGAACACGACCCAGCTCGCACCCGGTACGCCGAACTCGTCCAGATCGGCTTCGATTCCACCGCGCAGCATGTCCCTGCCCCTCTTCGGTTTCCGTCGTCAGAAACCCCCGCAGCGACAGTACGGCGGACCGGGCTCGCGGCCGTCGATTATCGCGACGGCTGCGGCGCCGAGCAGTCGATCTTCGGGTTGGCGCCGATGTAGTTGAGCGGGCCGGCGACGATCGTCACCAGCGTGGTGCCGACTCGGGCACAGGTCGCGTCGGAGCCGGCGAAGTAGTTGCGTTGCGCGGCGGCGGCGAAACCGATCAGCAGCCAGACCACAACAACGATCGCAACGGCGCGGGAACCAGTCGTAGTGGACCTACGAGTGCGCATGTTCACCTCCAGGGTTGGGCGCACACCCCCGTGTGAACGCCCCCACCGGTGCCCGCCGGAAACCGGCCGGAAACTCAGATTTCGCGCACGTCGTAGTACGGCTTGATGTGTTTGTTGACGTACGTGCCGATGCTCGGCGCGGCCATCAACGCCGCGAACTCCGGCTGCGGAACGTCCAAGTACTGGTAGATGTAGCCGTTGACGTATTCGAGCTCGAGCGTCCCGTCGGACCATCCGACCGATCGCACACTCGACGAGTTCACCGGGCGTCGCCTCATCCGCAGCTCCTTCCGCACGCGCTCAGCCGCCCAGTCTGCCTGCCCCTGCGGTCACGGCGAGGCAGATCGCTCCGGGTCGTGTGCCTGGAGGCGCGCCAGGGCGCGGGTCAGGTCGCCGAGCGCCGTGTTGAGCTCGGTCAGCACGGCGTTGTCGATCGCCCCGCCGGCCCGATCCAGGCCGAGATTGGCCGCGAACCGGACATGAGCGTCGGGAGGCGCCTTCTTGAGGTAGGTGTCGAGCGCCTCCTGGAGATAGGGACTCGGCACGACCTCCGGTCTCTCGCGCCACTTCGTGAGCGTGCGCGGCGATATCCCCAGCTGCTCCGCGAACGCTTCGTTCGTCAGCCGCAGCGCCGTACGCAAGGCGTGCGCATGCCGGCCGGTCCATTCCTCGATGACTGTCATCCGTGCTCCTTCCTTGCAGGTCGGTCACTCCTTGCAATGAGAATATGGCGTTTCGGTCACCGCCGGTGGGCAGAATTTGTGCGCTGTGGATACCGGTTGAGTTCCTGGTGGGGACGCGTGACCACGCGTTGACTTGCCTCATGGACGAGATCAGCGGGAGAACCGCGACGCTGCTGCGCACCACCAGACAGCGTCATCTGCGCGTCGCACACACGTCCGGACCACGCCGCTTCGAGCTGGTCCGCCACCGCGACGTCTCCGGCGTGAGTGGGACGGGCGTTGTCGCGGAGGGAATCGAGTGGAGCGACGGCACGGTCGCGCTGCGCTGGGGCGGGAACTACCCGACCACGACCGTGTGGCAGGACGGGATCGAGGCGCTGCTCACCATTCACGGTCACAACGGAGCGACCGTGATCCGCTGGCTGGACGAGTAGGCATGCGCGGTCGACCCCGGTGGGGCGGGCCCACCCTGCAGACGGCCCGCTTCACCGGCCTACTCGGTGAAGAACTCCTCCCGGTACGCCACCTCCGCCGGCTGCTCAGTTGCCGAGCCGCTCTGTCGGGCCACCGAGCCGTTCTGCTCAACCGCCGAGCGGTTCTGTCGGGCCGCCGAGCCGCTCTGCTCGACCGCCGAGCGGTTCTGTTCGGTCGCCGAGCCGTTCTGGCCGGTTGCCGAGCCGTTCTGGCCGGCCGCGGGACTGTGCTGGCCGGACGTGGCGGGACGGGCCTCGTGACGGCCGTGCCGTCGGACCGGCCGCTGCTCGGACTCGCCCGCCGCGCCACCCTGGCCCTCCGCGACTCCGTCCTCGCCCGATGCCATTCCGCCCTGGCCGGAAGGCGTACGGTCCCGAGTCGGCGCGGTTCCGTCCTCGTCCGGCGGGGCCGTGCGGCCCTGGCTCGGCGTGGTCGTGGCCTGGCTCGGTGTGGTTCCGTTGTCGACCGGTGCCGGGCGCTCCTGGGTTGGGGCGGTTTCGGCGTGGGTCGGTTGAGGGCTGTGGTCGTCGGGGGTGGTCAGGTCCTCGATTGCCGTGCTGAAGGCGAGTTCGGCGCGGGTCGGCCGTTGGCGTTCGATCTTTTCGGCGGCGACTCGTCGCGCCGGGAGGTCGTTCGCCGCGGCCGACAGTTCGGCAAGGGTGTCGAGGAGGCCGAGGGCGGTCTCGACCTCGCCAGGGTGGTTCACCATCCACCAGACCGCAGCCGAGCCCGGCGTGGCGAAAACGTCGTCCTTCAGGTAGGCACGTTTGTCCTGCTCCATCCGGCGTTCGAGCAGCGTTGTCTGCTCCCGCCGGTGGAGCGCGGCGAGGTGCTGAAGGTGCTTCTGATCCGCGTCCGGCAGCCGAAGTCTCACCTCGGTCGCCCAGCTCCGGACCAAGCCCTTCTCGTCCAGCGCGGGCTCGCCGAGGAGCGCGGCCAGGCGGTGCTGGTTGAGGGACTCCTCGGTCACCTGCTGCCGGGTGGTGAGCGACCTGGCCCGGTCCAGCAAAGCATCGACCGCGACCGCACCGAGATCCGCATGGCGCGAACCCGACAGCACCGTCGACCACTGCACGATCGCCGAGAAGCTGAACTGGAAGTCCGGGGAGGCCGACGGCAACCGCACGTCGGCGATCGTCCTGGACGGCGGCCCGGAGAAAACCGGCTCCGGGTCAGGGAGGACGACATGCGGCGCGGGCGCGGGCTTCGTGACCACCGGACGGGGCTCGTCGGGCTGCTTCCACACGACGGCCAGCAACACCAGCAGCACCACGATCAGCACGATTGCCGCCCAGGCCGGCAGCCCGGCGATCAGCGACACGACGTACAGGACCAGCACGATCGCCGCAGCGGTGAGGAGGGAATTCCGATGGAGCTTCATGGCGCCGTTCCTTCACCGCGTCGGGCGGACGTCAGCAGGTCGACCAAGTCCACAGAAAGTTTCCCATGGGGTGCGGAGCGTGGCGATTGCTCTGCGTGTCGGTCAGCCGGTGAGGGAGCGGAGCGCCTGGCGGGACGGAGTCAGGAGGACCGGCTTGTAGGGGCAGCGCTGGTCGGTGAGGGTCTCGTAGGCACGGATGGCCCGGCTGGCGGCGTCCCAGCCCTGCTCGGCGGGGGTGCGGCCGAGGCCTCGGTTGCGGACCAGGGCGCCGTAGAAGGCCGAGCAGAAGACCGTGGCTTCATACCAGCCGATGACCGTGCTCGTGCCGATGTAGGTGATGTCGTCCTGGATGCAGTCACGGATGGCGCGCTGCCACTTGCCGATGCCGGTTTTGCAGCCGTCAGCGATGACGACGCCGCTGGCAATGCCCCACTGGTGGTCGAGGAACCAGTCGGCGAGCGACCGCAGCGACACCTGGGTCTCGCCGTCGGTGGACAGGAACGACGGCTCCTCGCTGTGGTCACCGTGTGCCATCACGTGCAGGACGGTCGAGGGGGTGGTGAGGGCCGAGAAGGCGGTCTCGTGGTCCCGGGTCCGGACGAAGTTGACGTCGAGATACGGGCGGTCCCAGCCGGCGTTGATGTTGCCGGTGATGCCCTGCACGAAGGACATCGACGCGTCGAACGAACTGTCCAGCCCCAGATCCACCAGAGTGATCAGCCGGTTCTTCATAAGCCCACCCCTCCAACGCTTTTCGCCGCCCGTCGCACCATGATGAACCACAGATCCGACAGTTCGCGCGGGGGTGCCTCGGAGCTGAGACGGGCCGCTCGAACCGTACGCCGTACGGCGGGATCGAAGACCGCGGAAACAGGTGCGGACCGTGATCGGCCTATCGTGGGCCGGGCGCGTACGCCGAAGGAGGAAGCCGATGAGTCAAGTTCCGACAGTCACGCTGAGTCACAGGACCGCGATGCCGCGGGTCGGGCTCGGAACGTCGCCGATGAACGACGCGGACGCCGAGCGGGCGGTCGGCACGGCGCTCGAGCTCGGGTATCGCCTGATCGACACCGCGGAGAACTACCGCAACGAGGTCGGCGTCGGCCAGGCGCTGAAGAACGCCCCGCGCGACGAGGTGTTCGTGACGTCGAAGTTCAACAAGCGCTGGCACAGCGTCGACGGCCCGCGCCAGGCGTTCGAGGCGAGCGCGGAGAAGCTCGGCGTCGAGTACCTGGACCTCCTGCTTATCCACTGGCCCAACCCTCAGCAGGACCGGTACGTCGAGGCGTGGCAGGGACTCATCGCGCTCCGCGAGGCTGGTCTGGTGCGCGCGATCGGTACGTCGAACTTCAAGCCGGCACACCTGCAGCGGCTGATCGACGAGACCGGCGGCGCGCCAGAGGTGAACCAGGTCCAGCTGAGCCCGGTATGGGCGAAGCCGGCCGAGCGGGAGTTCCACGCCCGCCACGGCATCGTGACCGAGGCCTGGAGCCCGCTCGGCAAGGGCACGGACCTGCTGAGCCACCCGACCGTGCAGGAGATCGCGAAGCGCCACGTCCGCTCCCCCGGCCAGGTCGTGCTGCGTTGGGAGACCCAGCAGAACGTCGTCCCCATCCCGAAATCGGCCGACCGCGAACGCCTCGCTCAGAACCTCGCGGTCTTCGACTTCGACCTCACCGACGCGGAGCTGGCCTCACTCGCGGCTCTCGACGGCACCGGCCGGGCGCCGGCCGATTCGGACCACTCGGGCCACTAAGCCTTTCGTGCGATGTAGTAGGCATTGAAGGCGTCGTCGTCGACCTGGGTCACTGTGGTGGACACGAAGCCGGCGTCGGTCAACATGTCCAGGGCCTTCTGCCGGCCCCACACAGTGCCGAGGCCGTCGCCGCCGAGCGACAGCGACACAGTCATGCAGTGCATCGTCGAGACGCCGTACAAGAACGTGGCGAACGGGTGGTCGACGTTGTCCTCGAGGTTGCTCGATGCTGCGATTTCGACCATCAGGAACACCCCGCCCGGGCGCAGCGCCGCCGCGATGCCGGCCAGTACGTCGGCCGGGTGCGCCTGGTCGTGGATCGCGTCGAAGGCGGTGATCAGATCGAACCGTTCGTACTCCCCCAGCGCGGCCGCGTCCCGGACGACGAACTCCGCGTTCGCCAGTCCCAGCGCGGCTGCCTCTGCCCGCCCCGCGGCAACGGCTTCGGACGAGAAGTCGTAGCCGACGCACCGGCTGCGCGGATAGGCAGACGCGATCAGATTGATGGCGTGCCCGCTCCCACAACCGATGTCCGCGACGTCGATGCCCTCCGCCAACCGACCCGGAAGCCCAGCTATCAAAGGGAGAACCGTGTCCAGCAGCGCGGCGTCGAACACGGCGCCGCTGTCCTCGGCCATCAGCCGGTGGAACTCGGTGAACTCCACGTACGGAACACCTCCGCCGCGACGGAAGCACTCGACGAGCCGCGACTCGACACCCGCCAGCAGCACCATGAACTGCGTCGCGCCCGCAAGGTTCTGCGGCCCCGCCGAGCGGGTCAGGAAGGCGGCGTGCTCACGCGGCAACCAATAAGTCCGGCGACCGGCGTCGTACTCGATCACTCCGGCGACCGTCATCGCGCCCAGCCATTCACGCACGTAGCGCTCGTCGAGCCCAGTGGTGCCGGCGATCTCCGGACTTGTTGCCGGAGGCAACTCTGCCACCGTGTCGAAAAGCCCGACCTGGTGCCCGATGCTCATCAGCAGGGCGAGCATCCCCTCGTTCAGTACCTCACCCATCCGCGCACCGAAGGTCTCGACGCGTGCGGGGTCCAGCAATGCCTCGGTCATGGTCCTACCTCCCAACGTCAGCATCGCGCCGGGAGAGACCCCGAGCATCGGCGATCTCGCCTATTCGCTCACCCGGGTCACGTAGGCGGCGGCTTCGGTCCGGTTCCGTACGCCGAGCTTGGACAGGATGCTCGCCACGTGGTGCTCGACGGTGCGGCGGCTGATGTACAGCCGGGCCGCGATCTCCGGATTCGGCAGCCCTTCCGCGAGCACGGTCAGTACGTCGTACTCGCGCTTGGTCAGCAACCCGACGCCACGCGGTCCGAGGCGGGCTGCACCAGCCCCGGCTGCTCGGAGCCAGGCCGCCGCGGCATCGGCGTCGGCCGCCGCGCCGAGGTCCTCGAACACCGCCAAAGCCATCCGGGCCTCCGCCACGGCAGCCGCAGGCTCGTCGGGAGCCATCGCGGCGGCCAGGATCATCCGGGTGCGCGCGACCTCGAGCGGCATCTCCAGCAAGCCGAACCAGGTCTGCGCCGCCGAAAGCCGCAGCACTGCCTCGCGATGCCGCCCCTCCGCCAACAGGGTCTGCCCACACAACCGCGCGCCGCGAGCAGCGATCAGGCCGCTGTCAGTCTTCGACCCGAGCGCACTCAGCCGAGCAGCCTCCGCAGCGGCTCCAGCCCTGTCACCGGTCGTCAGGCAGGCCTGACCGAGCACCTCCCGCAGCCGAGCCTCCTCCAACGGCATCGACCGATCAAGCCGGCGTTGAATCAGCGAAATCGCCACCGCGGCCTCACCGCCGGCCAGGTGAACGGCAGCAAGCACAGGCACTACGACGGAGCGATCCTCGAACCCGGTGAGAAGTCGCCGAGCCTCAGCCAAGCGCCCCTGCGCCAAACGAAGGTCAGCCAGGAATGCTGCCGCCTCGGCCTGCACAGTGGGCAACGCGTCCCGGGCCAACTCCGCTGCCGCGGACAGTTCGGTCTCTGCCCGCGGCCAGTCACCGGTGCAGGCCAGAACAGCGCCGTACGACGCCCGGCACGTTGCGTGCAGGTACGGGCAGCCGTACCGGTCGATGAAGCCGTCGAGCGACCGCGTCCACTGCACGACGCGCAGGAAATCGGCGCCGCGTACGCAGGACCGCATCAGCAGACAGCTGGTGAAGACCACCGTGTCCGGCCGGGTCCCCTCACCGCCCAGCGCGCCCGCCAGCGCTTCGTCGAGCAGTTCCGTGCCCTCGAGCACGTGTCCCCGGTTGATCAGCGCCGAGCCCCACAAACTCAAGGCACACAGCTCCAGATCGTGGTCTCCCGCTTCGACCGCGATGTCGTACGCCGCCTCGGACGACGCAGCGACCTGCGATGCGTCGTCGGTACACCCTGCCCGGGCGAGCGACGCCCAGGCAGTCACGACCGGATCGCCGACCTCCGACGAGACCCGCACCGCCCGCGCGGCCCAGCCTCGCGCCGCGGCACGGTCACCGAAGTTGGCGTCGTACAGGAGGCTCAGGCCGATGGCCGTGAACACGGCCTGCGCGGGATCGGTACGGCGGAATTGCGCGTAGGCCTGTTTCCAGCAGGAGAACGCCGTGCCGACGTCGCCGAGCCACCAGTGGGCGTCCCCCAGTCCGGCCAGACCCCGAGCCGTTGCCGAGATCCCGACCGCCTCGCCGAACGCGGCCCGAGCCGCGACCCAGTCCCCGGTGCCGAGCGCCTGCTCCCCGGCTGCGAGGAGACCGTCGATCCCCTCCACAGCTCGACGGTAGACGCGCTGCGGCCCCCGGGGGAAGTGGGAAGTTCCCGGGGCCGTGGCGCTTTCAGCTGGTGGCCGGCCGGACCGACCGCTGGATCAACTCCGGCCGGTGGATCAGCTCCAGCGCCCGGAGCAACTCCGGCCGGTGGATCAGCTCCAGCGCCCGGAGCAGCTCCAGCCGGTGGATCAGCTCCAGCCGGTGGAGCGGTTCCGGCCGGGTGGATCAGCTGCAGCCGGAGGTGCTGCCGCAGCCCTCGCAGACGTAGCAGGAGCCGCTCGGGCGCATCTTGGTGCCGCAGGTGAAGCAGAGCGGGGCGTCCACGGAGGTGCCGGTGATCAGCTCCAGCATCTCGGCGGTGGTGTGCGCCTCGCCCTTGACCGGCTTGGCGGCTGCCGCGTCGGCCGGCTTCGCGGGAGCATCGGCGTGCTCCGTGAGCTCGGCGGCCGGCTCGACCGTCTTCAGCGACTCGGCCTCGGACACCTCGACCGGAACCGGCTCGTACGAACCGGTGTCGAGCTGCCGGGACCGCTCCTCCGCGGAGTAGATGCCCAGCGCGGCCCGCTCGTCGAACGGCAGGTAGTCCAGCGCGAGGCGGCGGAAGATGTAGTCCATGATCGACTGCGCCATCCGGACGTCCGGGTCGTCGGTCAGACCGGCCGGCTCGAACTTCAGGTTGGTGAACTTCTGGACGTAGGTCTCCAGCGGCACACCGTGCTGCAGCGCGATAGAGATCGCGATCGAGAAGGCGTCCATCACACCGGCGAGCGTCGAACCCTGCTTGCCCATCTTCAGGAAGACCTCGCCGAGGCCGTCGTCCGGGTAGGAGCCGGCGGTCATGTAGCCCTCGGCGCCGCCGACGGTGAACGACGTGGTCCGCGACGGCCGCGACTTCGGCAGGCGCTTGCGGGTCGGCCGGTACTCGATGATCTTCTCGACGATCTTCTCCGCGACGGCAGCCTCGGCGGCAACGGCCTCCGAAGCCTTCTTCGCCTTCGCGTCCGCCAGCGGCTGACCGACCTTGCAGTTGTCGCGGTACACCGCGAGCGCCTTCAGGCCGAGCTTCCAGCCCTGGAAGTAGACGTCGGCGATCTCCTCGACCGTCGCGGTCTCCGGCAGGTTCACCGTCTTCGAGATCGCGCCGGACAGGAACGGCTGCGCCGCCGCCATCATCCGCACGTGGCCCATCGGCTTGATGGCCCGCTCACCCATCGCGGTGTCGAAGATCTCGTAGTGCTCCGGCTTCAGGCCCGGCGCGTCCACGACGTGGCCGTGCTCCGAGATGAACTCGACGATCGCCTCGATCGTCTCCTCGGTGTAGCCGTACTGGCGCAGCGCCCGCGGGACCGTGGTGTTGACGATCTGCATCGAGCCGCCGCCGACCAGCTTCTTGAACTTGACCAGCGAGAAGTCCGGCTCGATACCGGTCGTGTCGCAGTCCATCATGAAGCCGATGGTGCCGGTCGGCGCGAGCACCGAGGCCTGCGCGTTGCGCCAGCCGTTCTTCGTGCCGATCTTCAGCACGCCCTCCCACGCCGCGGTGGCGTGCTTCTGGACGTCCTTGTCGATCTCGTGCATGGTGCGGATCGCGTCGTTGGCCGCGGCGTGCTTGCGCATCACCCGGGTGTGCGCGTCCTTGTTCCGCTCGAAGCCGTCGTAGGCGCCGACGATGCCGGCGAGCTCGGCGGAGCGCTTGTACGACGTACCGGTCATCAGCGAGGTGATGGCGCCGGCCAGCGCGCGGCCGCCGTCGGAGTCGTACGCGTGACCCGTTGCCATCAGCAACGCACCGAGGTTGGCGTAGCCGATGCCGAGCTGCCGGTACGCGCGGGTGGTGACGCCGATCGCCTCGGTCGGGAAGTCCGCGAAGCAGATCGAGATGTCCATCGCGGTGATGATCAGCTCGACGGCCTTGACGAACTTCTCCGAGTCGAACAGGTCGTCGTCGCGGAGGAACTTCATCAGGTTCAGCGAGGCGAGGTTGCAGGACGAGTTGTCCAGGTGCATGTACTCCGAGCAGGGGTTGGACGCGGTGATCCGGCCCGTCTCCGGCGTGGTGTGCCAGTCGTTGATCGTGTCGTCGTACTGCAGGCCCGGGTCGGCGCAGGCCCACGCGGCCTGCGAGATCTTGTCGAACAGCGTCCGCGCGTCGACGGTCTCGATCACCGAGTTGTCGAGCCGCGCGCGCAGCCCGAACTCGCCCTTCTCCTCGACCGCGCGCATGAACTCGTCCGAGACCCGGACCGAGTTGTTCGCGTTCTGGTACTGCACGGAGGTGATGTCGCGACCGCCGAGGTCCATGTCGAAGCCCGCGTCCCGCAGGATGCGGATCTTCTCCTCCTCGCGCATCTTGGTGTCGACGAACTCCTCGATGTCGGGGTGGTCGACGTCCAGCACGACCATCTTCGCCGCGCGCCGGGTGGCGCCGCCGGACTTGATGGTGCCGGCCGACGCGTCCGCGCCGCGCATGAAGCTCACCGGGCCGGACGCGGTCCCGCCGGAGGACTGCAGCAGCTCCTTCGAGGAGCGGATCCGGGACAGGTTCAGGCCGGCGCCCGAGCCGCCCTTGAAGATCAGGCCCTCTTCCTTGTACCAGTTCAGGATCGACTCCATCGAGTCGTCCACGGCGAGGATGAAGCAGGCCGACACCTGCTGCGGCGAGGACGTCCCGACGTTGAACCAGACCGGCGAGTTGAAGCTGAAGTACTGGTGCAGCAGCAGCCAGGTGAGCTCCTGCTCGAAGACCTCGGCATCGGCGGGCGTGGTGAAGTAGCCGTGCTCCTCGCCGGCCTTGCGGTAGGTCTTCACGACCCGGTCGAGCAGCTGCTTGAGGCTCCACTCGCGGTTGTCGTGGCTGACCGCGCCGCGGAAGTACTTCGTGGTGACGATGGTGGAGGCGTTCACGCTCCAGAAGTCGGGGAACTCCACCCCGCGCTGCTCGAAGACCGTCTCACCCGTCTTCCAGTTCTGCTGCACGACGTCGCGACGCTCCCACGTCACCTCGTCGTACGGGTGCACGCCTTCGGTGCTGAAGACTCGCTCGATGGTGAGTCCCGCGGGCGCGTTCTTCCGCCCGCGGAACCCGGCCGCCGACCGCTTGGTCGACCCCGAGTGGCCGGTCACCGTCTCTGTCATGGTTGCTCCTCGCCCTGTGTCTACTGCCGCGGTCTGTCGGGACCGCCCCGTTGGAGTACTGCGCGACGCCACTACATGTGGAACTACTTCTCGTTCCCCCGGTTTACGTCTACTGGGCCGGCTCTTGGGTCGGCTTCCGCTGGCCCGGCTCGGTGCCCTGCGGCTCCTTCTCGGCCCGCAGCAGCGCGATCTCGGTCTCGAAGTCGTCGGCCGACTCGAACTGCCGGTACACGCTCGCGAACCGCAGGTACGCGACCTCGTCGAGCTCCCGCAGCGGCCCGAGGATCGCGAGTCCGACCTCGTGCGCGGGCACCTCCGGCGAGCCGCCGCCCTTCAGCGCGTCCTCGACCTTCTGACCCAGGCGCGCGAGCTGGTCGGCGTTCACCGGCCGGCCCTTGCACGCCTTCCCGACCCCGTTGATGACCTTCTCGCGGCTGAACGGCTCGGTCGCGCCGGAGCGCTTCACGACCGTGAGCTGCATCTGCTCGACGGTGGTGAACCGCTTCTCGCAGACCGGGCACTGCCGCCGGCGGCGGATCGCTCCGCCGTCCTCGGCCACCCGGCTGTCGACCACCCGGGAGTCGGCGTGCCGGCAATACGGACAGTGCACGCGAACACTCCTCCCGTGACCACCCCGTGGGGGTGGGTTGTGGATCGGCCTGGGGACAACTTGTGTAGAACCTGTGTGCAACCAACCACTACCTGTGGAAAATTACACCCGTGTAACCACTACATGTAGGGATCCTAGATCGCTGCTCCGACAGTTTGCAAGCACGCTCGGATTGCCCGGGCGTGTCACAGATTTCAACACCGAGGCGGCCCCGTGTACTCCCGCGTGGCGCCGTCGCGACGACCCTTTCGAGGCGCAAACTACGGCCCGCACAGACGGCTCCCCGGGCCCGGCCGAAGCCGTCCCGGGGAGTTGTCCACAGCTCATCGGCCGGTCGCCACGGTCTCCGCTCCGGGCTCGGCCGGAGCCTTCCGCGTCCGCAACGTCACACCGGCCAGTACGGCGCCCGCGGCGGCGATCACCGCGGCGCCGACAAGCGCCGCCGAGTACCCGTCGGTCAGCGCCACAGCGTCGTCCAGCAGGTCGGCGCCGTTGGCAGCGGCTACCGCGGTCATCGCGGCCAGCCCCAGCGCCGAGCCGATCTGGTAGCTCGTGTTCACGATGCCGGACGCCAGGCCGCCCTCCTCCGGCCGCGCGGACGACAGAGCGATGCCGAGGCTCGGGATGAACGCCAGCGACATGCCGGCGGCCGCGACGAGCGATCCCGGGAGCACGTCGACCCAGAACGAGCCGGTCGGACGCAGCAGCGACAGGATCAGCAGCCCGGCGGCGAGGACCGCCATACCGCCGACGAGGGTCTTCTTCGGGCCTGCCTTGGCGATCAGCTTCGGCGCGACGACGATCATCCCGAGCATGATGAACGTGGTCATCGGCAGCAGTGCCGAGCCACTCGGGAAGGCGCTCAACCCGAGGACCTGCTGCAGGTACAGGTTCAGGAAGAACCACATCGGCACCCAGGCCGCGCCGAGCAGGAACTGGGCCACGTTGGCCGCGGCCAGGTTCGGCGTCGCGAAGATCCCGAGCCGCATCAGCGGCTCGCGCCGCTTGGCCTGCACCGCGACGAACACAGCGAGCAGTACGACGGCCAGCGCGCCGACCAGCAGCGTCGACGCCGACGCCCAGCCGACCTGCGGAGCGCGGACGATCGCGTACACGCCCGCGGCGAGCCCCCCGGTCACGGTCAGTGCGCCGAGCACGTCGACCGATCCGGAGCGGGCAGCGGCCCGCGGCATCAACGCGGGTGTCGCGAGGAGTGCCGCCAGCGCGATCGGGAAGTTCAGGTAGAACACCCACGGCCACGACAGGTACTCGGTGATCACGCCGCCGAGGAACACGCCCGCCGTACCTCCGGCCGGCGCCGCGGCGCCGTACAGCGCGATCGCCTTGGTCAGCTCGCGCGGGTTCGCACCGAACAGCATCATCAGCAGCGTCAGCGCCGACGGTGCGATCAGCGCGGCGCCGACGCCTTGCACCGCCCGGCCGGCGAGTTCGGCTCCGACACCGGTCGCGAGGCCCGCGACGAGCGACCCGACGAGCAGGACGCCCCAGCCGGCCGCGAAGACGCGCCGGGCGCCGAGCAGGTCCGACAACCGGCCGCCGAGCAGCAGCAACCCGCCGAACGCCACGACGTACGCGTTGAACACCCACGACAGGTTGCCCGGGCTGAAGCCGAGCTCGCCCTGCATCTTCGGCAGCGCGACACCGACGATCGAGGTGTCCATGATCACGATGAACTGCGCCGCGGCGATGACGGCGAGCGCCCACCACCGCCGCGACGACTTCGTCTCACTCATATCTAAACTCCCTACGGGTATGGGGTATATCTGGATTGCTCGGATACCATAGGGGGGTATCAGGAGAAGCGCAAGAGTGATCCCGTGGGCGATAAGGTTCGCCGGGACCCAGGGAGGATGTGGTGAGCGTGACCGAACCGGCCGGCGAGCATGCGCAGCACGGTTACATCGGCGACAAGAAGGCGTACCTGGCGCGGCTCAAGCGCATCGAGGGGCAGGCCCGCGGGCTGCAGCGGATGGTCGAGGACGAGAAATACTGCATCGACATCCTCACCCAGATCTCGGCGATGACGAAGGCGCTCGAGTCCGTCGCGCTCGGCCTGCTCGACGACCACCTCGCGCACTGCGTCGTCGACGCCGCCGCGGCCGGCGGTCCGGAGGCCGACGCGAAGATCAAGGAGGCGTCCGCCGCGATCGCGCGGTTGGTGCGCTCCTGACCGGCATGGCTGAGGATGTGCGCATGAAGCCGGTGATCCTCGACGTCGACACGGGACTGGACGACGCCTGCGCGCTGCTGCTGGCCGCGCGGCATCCCGAGCTCGACCTGAAGGCCGTGACGTGCGTCGGCGGGAATGTCGGGATCGACGACGTCGTGCGCAACACGCTCACGGTGCTCGACGCCGCGGGCCGGCCCGACGTCCCCGTTGCCCGCGGCGCCGCCGTACCGCTGATCCAGCCGGTGCGGGAGGCGCGGCATGTGCACGGTGAGGACGGGCTCGGGGACCTGGACTGGCCGCGGTCGACGCGGCCGACCGATCCCCGGCATGCGGTCGAGCTGCTGCGGGACGTGCTGCGGGACGCGGCCGCGACCGGCGAGCTGATCACGCTGATCCCGTTGGCGCCGTTGACGAACATCGCGCTGCTACTACGGACCTACCCGGAGGCGGCGCGCGGGCTGCGCGAGATCGTGTTCATGGGCGGCGCCGCGGGGATCGGGAACGCGACGGCCTCGGCGGAGTTCAACATCTGGACCGACCCGGAGGCGGCGGCGATCGTGCTGGCCGCCTCGCGGGACCTCGGTATCCCGCTGACCATGTACGGGCTGGACGTGTTCTACGACGTCATCGTGACGCTCGACCAGGCCCGCGCGTTGGGCGGATCGCCCTCGGCGGAGCTGGCGGGGAAGCTGATCGAGAAGCGCAGCGAGCGATTCCAGTCGGACGGCGGGAGCATCGGCGACGGCGGCGCGGTGTGCGCGGTGATCGACCCTTCGGGCCTGACGACGCGGGAGTGCCCGGTGCGGATCGAGCTGTCCGGCGGCTGGTCGCGCGGGCGGACGATCGTCGACACCCGCCACGCGGCCGATGTCGCGAACGATCCGCACGGGCCGGCGACGACGATGCGGGTCGCGACGGCGGTGGACGGCAAGCGGTACGCCGAGCTCTGGCTGGCGACCGTCAGCTGAGCAGTTCGAGCAGCCGGGCGCGGACGCCGTACAGGAACAGGTCGAGGCCGGCGGCGAAGAAGTCATCGGCTGGATCCGCGACGACGGCGGCCAGGCCCCAGCGGGCGGTGACCTCGAAGAGGCGCCGCGCGTCGGGTTCCGGCACGCCGATCCGTACGAGGGCCTCGATCTGGGCGCGGATCAGCTCGGCCCTGGAGCCGGCGCCCTGATCCCGATCCGGTGACGCCTTGGACTGGATCAGCCCGGCGAGCCCTGGATGGTCGGCATAGAAGGCGCGCAACTCGAGCGAGCCGGACCGCGTGAGCTCGATCCACTCGTCGACGGTCGTCAGCTCCTCGTACGCCGTGGTGTCCGCGGTGAACTGGTCGAAGGCGTTCCGGGCGACCAGGTCGAGGAGCTCGGACTTGTTGTGGACGTGGTGATAGAGCGACGGGGCGCGGACGTGCAGGCGTTCTGCGACGGCACGCATCGTCAGGCCGTCGACGCCGTCCGCGTGAATGACGGCCAGGGCTGCATCAGCGATCGCGGCGACGGAGATGCCGGCCGCGGCGTGGGAGGAGGGGTCGCGTCTGGTCACGGAATCTCGTTGTCCGGGGTCGAGGGTCGGAGTACTGTCTAACGTTGTTAGACAGAGTAGCCGAGGATGGTGCCGTGACTGGATTCCGACCCACATACCCGTTGCTGACCGAGCGGCTGGAGCTGCGGCCGCACCGGATGGACGATCTGGACGATCTGTTCGCGTTCCACTCGCGGCCGGAGGTGGTGCGGTACACACCGTGGCCGGTGCGCGACCGGGAGGAGACCCGGGCCGCGCTGGAACGGAAGCTGCCGCAGGGCGAATTGACTGAGGACGGTCAGTGGCTGGTGCTCGCGATCGAACTGCGCGAGACCGGGACCGTGATCGGCGAGGTGCTGCTGAAGTGGGCCAGTGAGGCCGACCGGCAGGGCGAGATCGGATTCGCGCTGCACACCGACTACCAGGGCAAGGGGCTCGCCGCGGAGGCCGCGCGGGAGATGCTCCGGGTCGGCTTCGAGGAGCTCAAGCTGCACCGGATCGTCGCGATCCTCGACGACCGGAACGCGGCGTCGGCGCGGCTGCTCGAACGGCTGGGGATGCGTCGCGAGGCACATCACCTGGACGCCTCGCTGTTCAAGGGCGAATGGGCGAACGAGTACGTGTACGCGCTGCTCGAGGACGAATGGCGGGACGCCACCCGTTGATCGGGCGGGGCCGCTCCTGGACAGTTCTCAGCAGGGGGCGCCATGCGGATCGACAACCAGATCTACGACCGGATCGGCGACGGCTGGTGGGACGAGGACAATCCGCTCAACCTGTTGCAGGGCAGCTTCACGCCGGGACGCTTCGCGTACTTCCGTGACGTGCTGGAGCGGACCGGGAGGGATCCCAGCGGCCGGCGTGTCGTCGACATCGGGAGTGGCGGCGGGTTCCTGGCCGAGGAGTTCGCGCGGCTCGGTTGCCGGGTGATCGGTCTCGATCCGTCGGAGGTCTCGGTCCGGACCGCCGTCGGCCACGCGAACGCTTCGGGTCTCGACGCGCGGTACGTCGTCGCGGCCGGCGAGCGTCTGCCGCTCGCCGATGAGAGCGTCGATATCGCGTACTGCTGCGACGTACTCGAGCATGTCTCGGATCTGGACCATGTGCTCGCGGAGACGGCCCGGGTGCTGAAACCGGGTGGGCTCTACCTGTTCGACACGATCAACCGCACGTTCGCGTCGAAGGTGCTGGTGATCAAGGTGATGCAGGAATGGCGACTGACCCGGGCTGTGGACGTCGCGTGGCACGCGTGGGAGATGTTCATCAGGCCGGCCGAACTCGCCGATGGTCTGCGGCGGCACGGGTTGCGGCTGGGCGAGATCACCGGGCTCGGGGTGCGGGCCGGCAAGCTCGGGGTGTTGCGGGACTTCATGCGGGTGCGTCGGGGCGGGATCAGCATCGGCGAGTTCGGCCGGGCCTTGGACGCCGGACGGGTGAAGAGCACGCGTGTGTCCTACATGGGCTATGCCACGAAGCCGTGGTGATCAGCGCGCGACCGGGATCTGCAGGGTCTGGCCGGGGGTGATGTCGGCGGGCGTGGCGAGCTTGTTGAGGTCGGCGATCTTCTCCACGACGGTCGCGGTGTCGACGCTCGGGTTGGTGTCCTCGGCGATGGACCAGAGGGTCTGACCCGGCGCGACCTGCACCGGCACGGTGTCGGTGAAGCGCGGACCGGGCTCCAGGACGCCTGCCACGCGGAGGCCGAGGACCAGGATCGCGGCGCCGAAGACGAGGACCGACACGGCGGTCAGGAGCATCCGGCCGCGGCGGGTGAGACGCAGGCTCGGCTCGGGGCGAGCTTCGCGCCCGAGGGACTCCCCCGAGCACCCCCGCACCGAAAGCCTGTCCGTCGACGCCCCCTCGACCCGAGGCCGCCGCCGCGGCGCCACCGCCGGCGACGGCACCGCCGCGGGCGACGCGGAGCGTGCGGCCGGCTCGGCCAGACGCCGCCCGGTCAGCGCGGCGCCGGAACGGCCGGTCAGCGCGGCGCCGGAACGGCCGGTCACCGCGGCGGCGGAACGGCCGGTCAGCGCGGCGCCGGAACGGCCGGTCGGGGCGGACGCGGAGTGGTCCGTGGCTTCCGGGGTGGTCGTGCGGGAGGTCGGGGGTGGGACCACGCGCAGGGGCCGTGGCGACGCCTGGTGTGAGCGGCGCGGGGCCGGCACGTCGGCGGCGACAGCTGCTGTGCTCATCGGATCCTCCAAGACCTCGGTCGGTGCGCGTTCTGCGGTGCTGGTTCCTGTCTATCGGCCGCCTCCGACAGTTTCTGGAGAGCCGCCTCATCCGACCGGACCGAACACCTGTTCGATCGAACGCCTGTACGAATGATTAACCGACAGCCGCCCGTCGCGCAACCATCTCCAACCGGGACACGCCCAGGAAATTCCCTGCCGCGGCAACACCCCGCGCGCGCCTTATAACCTGACACCCGAACAAACATACGAACCGACACGCCTTCGAACAGATGTTTGAAGAATCTCAGGATTCGGTCTACGGTCATCTCAGTCGAGCAAGCTTCGGCCGGTGGACGATCGCCGGCCCGATCCGAGGAGCAACGAGCGATGGCCAGGACGCCGAGCGGTTCCAGCAAGGACGACGCCGTGGACAAGGCGGCGGGCAAGGCGGACCGCACGGTCGCCGAGCTGCCCGACGGGCCGGCCGACGCGACCGGGCTGACCCCGCGCCAGCGCCGCGTGCTGGACGTCATCCGCGATTCGGTGGACAGCCGCGGCTACCCGCCGTCGATGCGCGAGATCGGTGAGCGGGTCGGCCTGACCAGCTCCTCCTCGGTGTCGCACCAGCTCCGCGTCCTGGAGCAGAAGGGCCTGCTCCGCCGCGACCCGAACCGGCCGCGTGCCATCGAGGTCCGCTACCCGGGCGAGGTCGACGCGGCGGCGCGCAGGTCGGCGCTCGGCCCGGTCCGCCAGACGGCGTACGACGAGACCGGCGCCGGTGACGCGCACCCGGACGCGGCGTACGTGCCGGTCGTCGGCCGGATCGCCGCCGGTGGCCCGATCCTCGCCGAGCAGGAGATCGAAGAGGTCTTCCCGTTGCCCAAGGCAATGGTCGGCGAGGGCACGCTGTTCATGCTGCGGGTCAAGGGTGAGTCGATGATCGAGGCGGCGATCTGCGACGGCGACTGGGTCGTCGTCCGCCAGCAGCCGACCGCGGAGAACGGCGACATCGTGGCCGCGATGATCGACGGCGAGGCGACCGTGAAGACGTTCAAGAAGACCAAGACCGAGATCCTGCTGCTACCACACAACCCCGCTTTCGAGCCGATCGACGGCAAGGACGCGATCATTCTCGGAAAGGTCGTAACAGTTCTGCGCCGAGTCTGACATATCGGACGGCGCGCGAAGTCGGGCGTGTCGTGTCAGCATTGAGTCATGACGACTGTCTATGACTTCAGCGCGCGCCGGATCGAAGGCAATGAACAGTCTCTTGCCGATTTCCGCGACCAGGTGCTTCTGGTGGTGAACACGGCGTCGCAGTGCGCCCAGACCCCGCAGTACACGGGCCTGCAGAAGCTCTACCGGACCTACCGCCGGCAGGGCTTCTCGGTGCTGGGTTTCCCCTGCGACCAGTTCGGCCACCAGGAGCCCGGCGACGAGAACGAGATCGCGAACTTCTGCTCGACGATCTACCACGTCACGTTCCCGATGTTCGCCAAGATCGACGTCAACGGGTCCCGCACGGTCCCGTTGTACAACTGGCTCAAGCGCGAGCAGGGCGGCCTGCTCGGCGGCCGGATCAAGTGGAACTTCACCAAGTTCCTGGTCGGCCGGGACGGCGGGGTGATCGCGCGCTACGCGCCGACACACTCGCCGGAGAAGTTGGTCGACAAGATCGAGGCCGCACTCGCGGTCCCGGCCCCGTCCCGGGAAACGAACGACTGAATTCCCGGCATTTTCTGCGACAGTTGAACAGAAAGCGTCTCAACGCCGCAGAACATTCACCGCATTTCGAACAATTGCGCCCGCAGCCGCATGTCGTCGCCGGTCGCGAATGTATTCAGTCGCGCCCGACGAGAACCGATTCCGGGTCGATGTCGAGGCGCAAACCACGCCATACCGGATGCCGGAGGCGGCCGTCGCCGCCCCACCCGGAGTACGTGACCTCGGCGACCAGGACCGGGTCGAGCCAATGCGCGCGCCGGCGGTCCGGCATCGAGATGCCGACCGGTTCGAACGCCGGGCGGGCGATCTCGAGGCCGGTCAGCTCGGCGCTCAGCATGTCCAGGGTGGCGAAGTCGAGCCCGGAGCCGACCTTGCCGATCAGCACCAGCTCACCGTCGGCGTACGCGCCGCAGTAGAAGGATCCGATCTTGCCTTCGCGGTTCCCCTCCCCCGGGTGCCAGCCGCAGAGGACGACGTCCCTGGTGAGGACCGGCTTGATCTTGATCCAGTCGGAGCTGCGCTTGCCGGGCAGGTACCGCGACTTGCGCCGCTTCGCCACGACGCCCTCGAGCCCTTGCGCGGCGGACTGTTCCAGCGCGTCGTCGCCGTCGGTCAACGCCGCTGGGACCTCCCAGAACGGGTCGCCGATGTCCAGTGATTCGAGCAGTCCGCGGCGGTCGTCGTACGTTGCGTCCAGCAACCACTTGCCGTCGAAGCGGAGCAGGTCGAACAGCCGCACCGAGACCGGCACCTCGGTGATCAGATGCCTGAGCTGGCGTGGATCGCGGACGTGCATCCGCCGCTGCAGCAGGCCGAACGAGGGCGCGCCGTTCTCGTCGAGCGTGACGATCTCCCCGTCCAGGACGGCGGGCAGCCGCAGACCCGGCGCCTCCGCGAGGCCGACCAGCTCCGGGTACCCGCCGGAGACGTCGTGGCTGTTGCGCGACCAGAGCCGGCAGACGCCCTCGTCCACCTCGGCGATGACGCGGATGCCGTCCCATTTCATCTCGTACGACCAGCCCGCGCCGGACGGCATCTGGCCCAGCGCCGCCATCATCGGCAGCACCGGTGGACCGGTCACCGGACTCATGCCCGGCTCACGACGGACTCATGACGTCTGCAATCGCTTCAGGGCCCCGAGCACCTTCTCACGATCGGCGGTCGGCCACATCGGCGGCAAGGAGGCGCGCAGGAACGCGCCGTACCGCTGGGTGACGATGCGGGGGTCGAGGATCGCGACCACGCCGCGGTCCGAGCTCCGGCGAATCAGCCGGCCGGTGCCCTGCGCGAGCAGCAGCCCGGCGTGGGTCGCGGCCACGGCCATGAACCCGTTGCCGCCGGCCTCGTCGACGGCGCGCTGCCGGGCCGCCATCAGCGGCTCGTCCGGCCGCGGGAACGGGATCCGGTCGATGATCACCAGGTTGCAGGTCGACCCGGGCACGTCGATGCCCTGCCACAGCGACAGCGTGCCGAACAGCGAGGTCTCCGGGTCCTCGACGAACTCGCGGGACAGCTCGCCGAGCTGCGCGTCGCCCTGACAGAGCACCTTGAGGTCGGTCGCCTCGCGCACTGCGGCGGTCGCCGCCTCCGCCGCGCGCCGGGACGAGAACAGGCCGAGCGTCCGTCCGCCGGCCGCGGTGATCAGGTCGATGATCTCCTCGAACTGCTTCTTGCCCAGCCCGTCGCGGTGTGGGGGCGGGAGGTGCTTGGCGACATACAGGATCGCCTGCTTCTCGTACTCGAACGGGGAGCCGACGTCGAGGCCGCGCCACGGCAGCGGACCCGTCTCCGACGAGTCGTCGAGCTCGGGCATCTCCTCGTCGTCGCCGAGCTTGTCGGCGGGGCGCAGGCCGACCTGGCGGGCGATCGCGTCGAAGTCGCCGCCGAGCGTCAGCGTCGCCGAGGTGAGCACCGCCGTCCGGTCGCGGAGGACCAGCTCACGCAGCAGACCGGCGACGGTGAGCGGGGCGATCCGGAGCTCGCGGCCGAAGCGGTCGCGGTCGATCATCCAGACCACGTCCGCGTCACTCAGCGCGGCGACCCGCTCGGCGACGTCGAAGATCTCCTTGACCGCCCCCTTGGACTGCCGCTTGGCGCCGTCGGGGTCATTGTCCTTGTCGTCGGACTTCTTGTTCAGGTCGGAATACATCGCGCGGGCCGCGTCGCGGACCAGGGCGGCTGCCTCCAGCACCGGCCCGTTGGACGCCTCGATCCGGCCCTCGCGGGTGCCGTCGAGCGCGGCGCGGAGCGCGTCGGAGGCGTCGATCAGGTCGTCGGCCTTGTCGTCGTCGACGAACCGGCGGCCGCGTTTCGCCGCGCGCTCGACCATCTGCGGCGACAGCTCGTCCCCCGCGGCGCCGGTGACGCGCGCAGGCAGCTCGTGGGCCTCGTCGACGATGACGACATCGTGCTCCGGCAGGACGATCCGGTTCTCGAAGGCGTCGATCGAGAGCAGCGCGTGGTTCGTGATGATGATGTCGGCCTTGCGGGCCTCTTCCTTCGCCTTCTCCGCGAAGCACTCCTCACCGTACGGGCATTTCTCGGCGCCGAGGCACTCGCGGGCGGCGATGGAGACCTGCTGCCAGGCCTGGTACTGGTGGGAGGGCGCGTGGTCGCGGTCACCGGCCCCGCCGTCGGCCAGCTGCTGCTCGGCCCAGTCGCGCAGCTCGACGACCTGGCGGCCGACCTCGCCCGCCGGCGGCACGTCGACGAGCATGCCGTCGTCGTCCGGCGCGCCCTCCCGGATCCGGTGCAGGCAGGCGTAGTTGTTGCGCCCCTTCTGGATCGCGTACTTCGGTCTGCGCGGCAGGAGCTTCTCGGTCGCGTCGAGCAACGCCGGGACGTCCCGGTCGACGAGCTGCGCCTGCAGCGCCAGCGTCGCCGTGGAGACGACCACGCGACGGTCCTCGATCGCGTGCAGCAGCGCGGGCACCAAGTAGCCCAGGGACTTGCCGGTGCCGGTGCCCGCCTGGACGAGAAGGTGCGACCCGTCGTGCATCGCGGTGTCCACGGCTTGCGCCATCTCCACCTGCCCCGGCCTGGTCTGACCGGCGATCCCGGACACGGCAGCTTCCAGCAGTTCCCGCACATCAACACCCACCGCCACACCCTAGCCCGCCGGACGGACAGATTTCCGGTCCGGCGGCCGGGGTGTGGATAACCCGCCGTGCTACACGACCGCGCCGCGGTCCGGCTGGGCGTCCCGATCCACCTGGGCGCGCTTGGGACGCGGCGGCGGGGCCGGGTAGCGGCGCTCCAGCTCGAGGAGCAGGGGTGCCGCGGTCAGGTTGGAGGAGTACGTGCCGACGAGGATGCCCAGCAGCAGCGCGAGCGAGAAGTCAGCCAGCGAGTCGCCGCCGAGGAACAGCAGCGCGGCGAGGATGAACAAGGTCGAGATACCGGTGTTGATGGTTCTCGGCAGCACGTTCACGATCGCGGTGTCGATGGTCGTGCCGAGGTTGTCGGTGGCCCGCGCGCTGCGGGTCTCGCGGATCCGGTCGAAGACGACGACCGAGTCGTTCACCGTGTAGCCGATGATGGTCAGGATCGCCGCCAGGAAGATGCCGTCGATCGGTTTCCCGGTCCACGCGAAGACTCCGACCACGACCGCGACGTTCTGCAGCAGCGCCAGGACGGCGCCGGCGCCGAAGGTCCAGCGGAAGCGTGCAGCGAGGTAGGCCAGCTGGG
The DNA here is from genome assembly GCF_040610805.1 of Kribbella sp. NPDC003557. Taxonomy (NCBI): domain Bacteria; kingdom Bacillati; phylum Actinomycetota; class Actinomycetes; order Propionibacteriales; family Kribbellaceae; genus Kribbella; species Kribbella sp. NPDC003557. The sequence goes on along the minus strand of NZ_JBEXMY010000008.1, from coordinate 398,396 downwards.
CGAGCAGGGCGATGCCGAGCGCGATCAGGCCCTTGTTGCGCAGCTCTTCACCGAGCGACGGGCCGATGCTCTCGTTGCGGATCACCTCGGCGTCGCCGCCGATCCTGGCCAGCGACTCCTTGATCTTCACCGCCTCGTCGTCGCTGATCGTGCCGGTCCGCACGGTGATGTCGTCGGTGCCGGACGCCTGGACCACGGCGGTCGGGTAGCCGGCCTCGGCGACCGCGGCGCGCGCCTGGTCCGGCGTGATGCGTTGCGCCGTACTGACCTCGATCAGGCGGCCGCCGGTGAACTCGATGCCCAGGTTCAGGCCGCGAACGGCGACACCGGCGACGCTCACGATGATCGCGATAGCCGTGATCACCAGCCAGCGGCGGCTGTGCTTCATCAGCGACGGCCGGCGAGCCTCCAGCCAGATCCGCACCCGGCCGTGACCGGCGATCCCGCTCAGGCCGGGGCGACGCAGGACGAAGCCGCGCGATACGACGAACTCGGCGAGCACGCGGGTCACCACGAGGGCCGACAGCATCGAGGCGATCACACCGATCGAGAGTGTGACGCCGAAGCCGCGGACCGGGCCGGCGGCCAGGAAGAACAGGAGGCCGGCGGCCAGCAAGGTGGTGATGTTGGAGTCGGCGATCGCGGACAGCGCGTTCTGGAAACCGCTGCGCAGCGATCTCCGCAGGCCGTCGGTGCGGCCGGCGATGTAATCCTCCCGGGCGCGTTCGAAGACCAGGACGTTCGCGTCGACCGCCATGCCGATCGCCAGGACGAAACCGGCCAGGCCGGGCAGCGTCAGTGTGGCGCCGAGCGCGGTGAGAGCGGCGTACGACATCGCGGCGTACCCGATCAGGCCGAAGACCGCCATCAGGCCGACGAGGCGGTAGACGATGATGATGAACAGCGCCGTCAGGGCGAGGCCGATGATCGCGGCGAGGGCGCTGGCCTGGATCGCGTCCTGGCCGAGCGACGGGCCGACGGTGCGCTGGTCGATGACCTCGACCGGCACCGGCAGCGCGCCGCCGGAGATCAGCGCGGCGAGATCCTTCGCGCTCTCCTCGGTGAACGAGCCGGAGATCGTGGTGGTGCCGCCGGCGATCCCCGAGTTGCAGAGCTGGTTGCCGCCGTTCGGGTCGACCTGCGGGGAGCTGATCACCTCGTTGTCCAGCACGATCGCGATCAGGCGCTGCGGCGTACCGACCGGCTGGCAGGCGGCCTTGCCGGTGATGTTCGCCCAGATCTTGCCGCCGTCGCCCTTGAAGTTCATCTCGACGAACCAGCCCTGCGCGACCTGCTGCGGGTCCAGCCGGTGCTCGGCGCCGCTGACCAGTTCGCCGGTCATCGCGGGCTTGGCGAGGCGCAGGAAGCCCTGGCCGCTCTCGGGCGGCAGGTAGGTCTCCCCCGCCGCCGGCTTGGCCGGCTTGGCTTCGACCTGGTCGAGGACCTCGTGGAAGGTCAGCTGCGCGGTCTTGCCGATCACCTTCGCGGCCTCGCGCGGGTCCTGCACGCCCGGCAGCTCGACGATGATGCGGTTCTCGCCCTGGCGGGTGACGTTCGGCTCGCTGACGCCGAGCGCGTCGATCCGCCGGTGCAGGACCTGGGTGGCCTTGTCGGTCGTCTCCTTGGTCGCCTTGACCGTCGGCGAGTCCTTCGCCTGCAGGACGATCTGCGTCCCGCCGCGCAGGTCGAGACCGAGCTGTGGTTTCGCCGTCAACGTGACATACGTCGACGCGGCGAGGACCAGGAACGCGAGAAGCGCGCGGACAAGGGACGACCGGTTCACCGAAGCCTCCGGAGCTGGGCACCCGCGATGCAGGTGTCGTGACAGAGAGCATCCACGAGGACGTGGAACGCACAGTGTACGAATGCCATTCAACCCGTCCCCCGCACAATCCCACAAGCGACCGCGTCGCACCGGTGGGACTATCCGGGCGAACGGGGCCAGCCTCGCGGTCCGACCGCGTCCGGGGGCTGGTGATCAAGCCCACGCGTGCTACGCAACCACTCCTCGTCGCGAGGCTCCTCGTCGCGGCCACTACGCGCGCTCCCGCCCACCCCCGGCTTGGCGCCGGAGTATGTGCTTCCGGCTGGCGCCTGGGGTGTCCGCTGGCGCGGGGAGTTGCGGGCTGCCGCCCGCGAACGAGTGCACGCGCGGCTGGGGCGAGGCTTGCGACGGATGCGCTGCACGAATCGCGGTCTCAACCGGCCTGCAGGTCGGACAAGCCGGACAGGCAGTAGCTCGGCAGGTGCGGACGTGCTGCGATCAGCACGATGCGCTCCACGGCGAGGCATGCGCGCAGGGTCTCCCCGGCGCCAGCCCGGCACCACGAGCGCCAGCTCGCCACACCTCGGGCGCAAGCCCGGCACACGAGCGCCAGCTCGCCGCTCCGGGCGCTAGCCCGACACGCGAGCGCCAGCTCGCCGCTCCGGGCGCCAGCCCGGGGGTGGGTGGGAGCGCGTGGAGCAGGCGCGCCTGAGGAGCGGAGCGACGAAGCCAGCGCCTGCGTAACGGGCGTGGGTCAGATCATTCGCTGAGGCCGTTTTCTATGGCGTAGCGGACGAGTTCGGCTCGGTTGTGGAGTTGGAGTTTGCGGAGGGTGTTCTGGACGTGGTTCTCGACGGTGCGGTGGGACAGGACCAGGCGGGTGGCGATCTGTTTGGCGGTGAGGCCGCGGGCTACCAGGCGGAGGACTTCGGTTTCGCGGTCGGTGAGTCGGGGGACCTCGGGTCCGGTCCCGCCGAGGCGGCGGTACTCCCCGAGCAGCAGTCCGGCGAGGCCCGCGCTGAAGATGGCGTCGCCTTCGGCGGTACGGCGGACCGCGTCGTCGAACTCGTCCAGTGACGCGGACTTCACCAGATACCCGGAGGCGCCGTTCTTCACCGCGGCGAGGACGTCGTCCTGCTCGGCGCTGGCCGACAGCACCAGCACGCGCGTGTCGGGGAGCGCCGTGGTGATCTCGCGGGTCGCGTCCACGCCGGAGCCGTCGCCGAGCTGGAGGTCCATCACCACCACGTCCGGGCGGGTCGCCAGCGCGATCTTCACCGCGCCGGCCACGTCCGAGGCGGTCGCGCACACGTCGTAGCCGCGGCTGCCCAGGTCCCGCGCGACGCCTTCGCGCCACATCGGATGGTCGTCGACGATCATCACGCGCGTCATATCTTCAGCTCCCATTCGGTTCCTTCGCCGGGGGCGGTGCGGACGGTGACGGTGCCGCCGAGGTCGGCGATCCGGCCGCGGATCGACTGGCTGACACCGAGGTGCCCGTTCGCGTGGGCCTCGTCGAGCCGGGCGGGCGTCGTACCGATCCCGTCGTCGCGGACCGAGACCAGCACCTCGTCGCCGAGGTCCTCGACCACGACCCAGGACCGGGCGTCCGGACCGGCGTGCTTGGCGACGTTGCTCAGCGCCTCCTTGACCGCGGCAACCAGTTCGGCGGCGGTCGGCGCCGGCAGCAGGACCTGCGCGGCCGGGACGACGACGTCGATGCGGGTCGTGGCCAGCGGCAACAAGAGTCCACACAGATCAACGCGATCCCCCTCGACCACGGCCGGCCGCGACGACATCAGGGTGCGCAGGGCAACTTCCTGTTCGGCGGCCAGCCGGGCCAGTTCGACCGCCTCGCCGCCGATCGCCGTGCCGCGCCGCTGCACCTGCGCCAGCACCTGCAGTACGCCGTCGTGGATCGAGCGACTGAGCCGCAGCCGCTCGGCGGTCGCGCTCTCGGCGGCGATCGCCTCGCGGAGCCGCCGCCCCGCCTGCCGCATGGTCGACGCGGCGTACCCGACGACCAGACCGGCCACCAGCAACAGCTGAACGTTGCTCAGGATCTTCGACGCGTGCTCGACGCCGCGCAGCGAGAGCAGCGCCAGGCTGATCGTGGCCGCGCCGAGCAGGCCGCCGTCGCGCCCGCGGGAGATCGCCAGCGCGAGGACCGGCCCGGCGGCCCAGACCGACGTCAGCACGGACGCGCCGGCGCGGATGTCGAGCAGCGGCTGCGCCCACAGCGTCGCGTACATGCAGGCGACCGTGACCGCGAGGTCCGCGAACGCGAGCCGGGTGTTGCGGCGCCCCCAGCGGCGGCTGTAGCCGTACGACGAGATCAGCGTCCAGGCGCCCATCACGGCGAGCTGGAGCACCGCGCCGTACGGGTGCACGATGCCCTCCCAGCGGGTCCACACGCCGAAACAGGCGAACGCCCAGGTGAGGACGCGGAAGACGACCAGTGCGCGCCACAGCGGCTGCAGCAGGTCGACGGTCTCGCGCTCCACGCGCACAGTCTGCCAAGGCAGGGGGCTGGAAAGCGTGAGCGCTTCTACTCAGACATGCAGGATTCCCCGCTGATTCACAGGTTTTCCTCAGGATCCACTTCAGCTGGGCCGATTTTCCCCGTACTGTCGCGCGCACACGCTCGGGGGAGCTACGAACACACTGCGTCATCAACAACGGAGGGGAATCGTGCGCAAGTTACCCGCCGGGCTGTTCAGCCTGGCCCTGGCGGCGACGACCGGGCTCGGCATCGCCGCGGCCTCGTCCGGGAACGCCGCCACACCGTCCACGCAGGGTTCGGCGCCCGCCGCCAGTGAGCCCGCACCGGTATCCGACGAGCTACCCAGCCCGCTCGAGGACAAGCGTCGCGAGCTGCGGCAGGAGGCGCTCACCAAGGTCATCAACGGCCAGGCCACGCCCGAGCAGCGCAACGGCAGCACGGTCGTCAAGCTCGGCACCAAGGCCGCCGGGGCCAAGGGCGTCAAGAACACCAAGGGCAAGGTCGACCAGTACGTCGAGCTGTCCCGCGAGAAGACCGACCGGATCTTCGTCGTGCTCGCGGAGTTCGGCAACGAGCGGCACCCGAGCTACCCGGACAAGGACCAGAACGCGAGCATCCCCGGCCCCGCCACCTTCGAGGGCCCGCTGCACAACGCGATTCCGGCACCTGACCGCTCGGTGGACAACTCCACCGTCTGGCAGGCCGACTACAGCCAGCAGCACTACCAGGACATGTACTTCGGCAACGGCAACTCGCTGAAGAAGTACTACGAGAAGCAGTCGTCCGGCCGGTACTCGGTGGCCGGCGAGGTCACCGACTGGGTCAAGGTCAAGTACAACGAGGCCCGGTACGGCCGGTCGAACGGCTACCCGTGCGGCGGCAACGTCTGCAGCAACACCTGGTACCTGATCCAGGACGCGGTCAACCAGTGGGTCGCCGACCAGGAGGCCAAGGGCCGGACCAAGGCCGAGATCACCGCGGACCTGAAGACGTTCGACCAGTGGGACCGCTACGACTTCGACGGTGACGGCAACTTCAACGAGCCCGACGGCTACATCGACCACTTCCAGATCGTGCACTCCGGCGGCGACCAGGCCGACGGTGACCCGCAGCAGGGTGAGGACGCGATCTGGTCGCACCGCTGGTACGCCGGGTTCCCGGGCGGCCCCGCGACCAACCCGAACGGCGGCGCGCAGATCGGTGACACCGGCCTGTACGTCGGCGACTACACGATCCAGCCGGAGAACGGCGGCGTCAGTGTCTTCGCGCACGAGTTCGGCCACGACCTCGGTCTGCCGGACGAGTACGACACCTCGGGTGCGGCGGTCGAGAACGGCGTGAACTGGTGGACGCTGATGGCGCAGAGCCGGGTCAGCGCGGCCACGGACGGCGGTATCGGTGAGCGCGCCGCGGACCTGAACGCGTGGGACAAGATCCAGCTCGGCTGGCTCGACTACGAGATCGTCGCGGCCGGCCAGAACCGGACCGTCGAGCTCGGCCCGCACGAGTACAACTCGAAGAAGGCCCAGGGCCTGGTGGTGACGCTGCCGAAGAAGGAGGTCACGCACCAGCTCGTCCAGCCCGCGGCCGGGACCAAGTCCTGGTGGAGCGGTCAGGGCAACGGCTTCACGCACACGATGAGCCGCCAGGTCACGCTGCCGGCCGGTCAGCCCGCGAGCCTCACGTTCCAGGCGAACTGGGACATCGAGGACTGCGGTCCGGACGCGTGTGACTACGCCTACGTCGACGTGAACGACGGGACCGGCTCGAAGCCGATCAAGGGCAGCATCACGAAGGACGCCGAGGGCAACGGTATCGACGGCAAGAGCGCCGGCTGGGTGCCCGCGACGTTCGACCTGTCCGCGTACGCCGGCAAGACGATCACCCTGCAGTTCCGCTACGCCACCGACCCGGCGGCCGGCGGGATCGGGTTCTTCGCCGACGACATCAAGGTGACGTCGGGCTCGGCCACGGTCGTCGACTCCGGTGCGGAGACCTCTCCGGAGGGCTGGACGCTGAACGGCTTCAGCTCGGTCGGTGCGTCGTACACCAGCCTGCACGACAACTACTACCTGGCGTCGAACATCAACTACACCTCCTACGACCAGTACCTGAAGACGGGTCCGTACAACTTCGGTTGGGCGAACTCGCTGCCCGACAAGGTCGAGCACTTCCCGTACCAGGACGGTCTGCTGGTCTGGTACTGGGACACCTCGCAGGAGGACAACAACACCAACGAGCACCCCGGTGAGGGCCTGGTCCTGCCGATCGACTCGCACCCGACGCCGATCAACCGTCTCGACGGCCAGATCTGGCGCCCGCGGATCGCGGCGTACGACGCGCCGTTCGGTCTGGAGAAGGCGGATTCGTTCACCCTGCACTTCAACGGGCAGGCGAGCTACATCCGTGGCCAGAACGCCGTCCCGACCTTCAACGACAGCAAGTCGTACTGGACCGCGGACCAGCCGACGAGCAGCGTGAAGGTGCCGAACAACGGCGTCAACATCAAGGTCCTGTCGAAGACCGACACCTCGATGACGGTCCAGGTGACCAAGCGCAAGTGACGCACTGAAACACACTGAAAACGCAGAACGGCCCCCGAGGAAACTCGGGGGCCGTTCTCGCTTCGTCAGGCCGTTGCGTACGGCGTCAGGTCGCCGGCCAGGGCGGGATGGACCCTGGCGGTGATCCGGGTGCCGTCGGCGGTGTGCTCGAGGTGTTCGACCGAGCCCTCGGAGTGGATCCGGGAGACCAGGTCGCCGCGGTCGTACGGGAGCAGGACGTCGAGGGCGATGTGCGGCTGCGGCAGCGCGCCCTCGATCAGCTCGCGGAGCTTGTCGATGCCCTCGCCGGTGCGCGCGGACACGACGATCGCGTTCGGCTCCCGGTGCAGGATCGGGGCCAGCGCCAGCGGGTCGGCGGCGTCGGCCTTGTTGATCACCACGATCTCCGGGACGTCGGTCGCCTGGATCTCGGCCAGCACCTCGCGGACCGCCTGGATCTGCGCGATCGGGTCGGGGTGCGAACCGTCCACCACGTGCAGCAGCAGGTCCGCGTCGGTGACCTCTTCCAGCGTCGACCGGAACGCCTCGACGATGTCGTGCGGCAGGTGCCGGACGAATCCGACGGTGTCGGTCAGCGTGTAGACGCGGCCGTCCGCGGTCGTCGTCCGGCGGGTGGTCGGGTCCAGGGTCGCGAACAGCGCGTCCTCGACCAGCACGCCCGCACCGGTGATCTGGTTCAGCAGCGAGGACTTGCCGGCGTTGGTGTACCCCGCGATCGCGACCGAGGGCACCAGGTGCCGGCGCCGCTCCTGGCGCATCGTCGACCGGGTGCTCTTCATCTCCTTGAGCGTCCGGCGGAGCTTGCTGATCTTGGTGTTGATCCGGCGCCGGTCGGTCTCGATCTTGGTCTCACCGGGGCCACGGCCACCGATACCGCCACCGGCCGCACCGACCCGGCCACCGGCCTGGCGGGACAGGTTTCCACCCCAACCACGCAGGCGCTGCTTCATGTACTGCAGCTGGGCCAGCTCGACCTGGGCCTTGCCTTCCTTGCTCTTCGCGTGCTGCGCGAAGATGTCCAGGATCAGCGCGGTCCGGTCGACCACCTTGACCTTGAGCTTGTCCTCCAGGTTGCGCAGCTGCGCGGGGGCCAGCTCGCCGTCGGCGATCACGGTATCCGCGCCGAGCGCGGCTACCAGGTTGCGTAGGTCGGCCACCTTGCCGGAGCCGATGAAGGTCGCGGGGTCGGGCTTCTTCCGGCGCTGGATCACGCCGTCGAGCACCTCGGAGCCGGCGGTCTCGGCCAGCAGCTTCAGCTCGGCCAGCGAGTTGTCCGCGTCCTCGGCGCTGCCCTCGGTCCAGACGCCGACCAGCAGCACCCGCTCGAGCAGCAGCTTGCGGTACTCGACTTCGCTGATGTCGGTCAGCTCGGTCGACATACCGACCACGCGGCGCAGCGCTTGGCGCTCCTCGAGGTCGAGGCCCTCGGTGGTCAGATCCTGGTCATACTCATCGTGACCCGTCAACGAATCGCCGGAGTCATCGCCCTCGATGAGGTCGGTTTCGACGTCGGTGGTCTCGTATGCCTGTGAATGGGTCGTCATATACCTTCCATGGTGGCACGGGCTCCTAGTACAGGCGACCCGTTTACCAGGAGTCAACGCCCCACGCAGGAATCAGATTCCCGGCAACCAGGAACGGTCGAACTCGCCGCGCGCGTGCAGCACGGCCGGGCCGGTCAGTTCGAGGTGGTTGTCGGCACGCCACGTGACGGAGACTTCACCGCCTGGTACGCCGACGCGGTACGTCACCGGGAGCTCGTCGCGGGCCTGGCGCGCGGCCGCCACCGTGACGGCACAGGTGCCCGTCCCGCACGACCGGGTCTCCCCCGCGCCGCGCTCGTGCACCCGCATCTGGACGTCGTGCGGACCACGCCGGACGACGAACTCCACGTTCACACCCTCCGGAAACGCCTCGGCGGGTGACCAGCCGGGCTGGTCGCACAGGTTGCCGGGCTCGGCCAGGTCGTCGACGAACGCCACGGCGTGCGGATTGCCCATGTCCACGGACACGGCCGGCCACTGGTGACCGTTGGCCTCGACCACGATCCCGGCCGCGGCGGGGAGCTTCGGTTCGCCCATGTCCGCGGTCAGCGTGCCGTCGTCGTTCTGCGCGACCTCCTTGATGCCCGCGCGGGTCCCGATCCGGACGGGCTTGCCGTCGATCAGGCCCGCCTCGGCGAGGTACTTCACGAAGACCCGGACGCCGTTCCCGCACATCTCCGCGATCGAGCCGTCCGCGTTCCGGTAGTCCATGAACCAGTCGCCGCCGTCCTCGACGTACGACTGCTTGTCGCCCCGGATCACCCGCAGCACGCCGTCGGCGCCGAGGCCCGCGTGCCGGTCGCACAGGAACCGCACCACGGACGCGTCCAGCTCGCCGTGCACGGAACCGTCCGGGTCGGGCAGGATCACGAAGTCGTTCTCCGTGCCGTGCCCCTTCAACCAGGCAAACGTACTCATGGGCACAGCGTACGGTGTCGTCCGTGCAGCTGATCGCGTACTTCTGGGAGCGGGACGATGCCGCCGCGGTCGCCGGACGGCTCGGCGGGGACGTGCGGCGCGGGCGGTTCCACGGCGAGGACGACGACGAGGATCACCCGTGGGTCGTCGTCCTGGAGGATGTCGATCGGCCCGCGCTGGATGCGTTGCTGGCTGAGCACGACGGCTGGCTGGAGACCGATGCGGACGACGGCCCGGCAGCTCCTCCCCCGCTGCCGGACGGGCCGAAGCGGTTCAAGCGTCTCGACAGGTAGAGCACCGGCGAGACGGTGTACGCGCGGACACGATCACGCTCAAGTGCACTATGTAGGCGCCATGTACGTACTGTTCAGCTGCCGAGGATCCGACCGGCCCGGCGGCCGGTGGGCGCGCCGTTGGTGAAGGCCGGTTGGCCGGCGACGAGGACGTGCTCCACGCCGACTGACAGCTGCCAGGGGTCGTCGTACGTCGACTTGTCGGCGATCTGCGCAGCGTCGAGGACGACCAGGTCGGCGATCGCGCCGGGTTTGATCACGCCGCGGTCGGACCAGCCGAGGCGGGAGGCCGGGAGCGAGGTCATCCGGCGGATCGCCTCGGGAAGGCTGAGCACGCCCCGGTCGCGGGCGTAGTGGCCGAGGACGCGCGGGAAGGTGCCGAAGTTGCGGGGATGCGGGTGGCCCGGCCCGGCCGCGTCCATGATCCAGCCGTCGCTGGCGACAGCGGTCCGTGGATGCTCGATCACTGTCGTCACGTCGTCCTCGCTCATCGCATGGTTCACGACGCTGACTGCGGCCTCGTGTGATTCCAGGATGCGGAGCACGATCTCGGCGGCGTCCACCCCATCACGCCGGGCGATCTCGGTGAGGCTGAGGCCGCGGCTGTCCTCGTAGCGGCCCGGGGGCAGTGAGGCGATCACGACCGAGTCCGGCGAGAGCAGCGCGTCGGTGCGCAGGGCGTGCGCGATCCGCGCGCGCTCGGACGGATCGGCGAGCCGGTCGAGCAGTTCGCCACCGGCCAGGGCCCAGGTCGGGAGCCTGGTGGTGAGTGTCGTGCTGGTGGCGGTGTACGGGTACGCGTCCCAGCCGAGATCGACGTCGCCGACCTGGTCCAGGTGGTCCAGGGCCGCAGCGACGAGGCCGTGGTTGGCCTTGCCAACGGCTTTGAGGTGGGAGACCTCCAGCCGTGCGCCACCCGCCCGCGCAGCCGCGATCGCCTCGTCCAGTGCGGCGAGCAGACCGGCGCCCTCGTTGCGGATATGGGTGGAGTAGAGCAGCCCGCACTCCGCGGCGGTTCCGACGAGCGCGGCCACCTCTTCCGGTGAGGCGTAGGTGCCCGGTGCGTAGATCAGGCCGGTGGAGAAGCCGACGGCGCCCTGGTCGGCGGCTGCTCGCAGCAGGTCCTGCATCGTCCGGAGCTCGGACGGCGACGGCGGTCGCTGCGCGCTGCCCATCGCGGCGATCCGCAGTGTGCAGTGGCCGACCTGCAGCGCGAGGTTCACGGCCGGCTCCAGCGTCGTCGCGAAGCCGGCCAGGTCGCGCCAGGACCAGTCGTGTTTCGGTCCGAGGAACGCCGTCCCCGCCCGCAGGATCTCGAGATCGGTGATCGGGAACGGCGACCAGCCGCAGTTCCCGGCGACGAGTGTGGTGACGCCCTGGGTGAGCTGCGACTCGGCCGCCGGACTCGACCCGAGACTGAAGTCCGCGTGCGAGTGCAGGTCGACGAACCCCGGTGCCACAATGTTGCCTGTGGCATCGATGACCTCCGCGCCGGCGACCGGTTCGCCGGGTGGCAGCACCGCGCTGATGCGCTCCCCGTCGACCAGCACCGTGCCGGGCCTGAGCTCGGCGCCGGTGCCGTCCGCGACCAGACCGCCGGTCAGTGCCATCAGGGCCACGCGCATCGAATCACTCCTGTTCCGGCCCGAGGGACAGCTCGGCGACCGTGTTGGCGGCGATCAGCTCGCGGTCCACGGCCTGCCCGAGACCAGTTGCCTCGGGCACCTGGACGACGCCCCGGACCGCGGTCACGGCGGGTACGACGACATCCCGGGCGTAGTACTTCTCCGAGGCGGACACATCCGATGGGAGGGTGAACCCGGGGAGAGCGGAGAGCGCGACGTTCGCGAGCCGGCCGACGCCGAACTCGTGCATGCCGCCGCACCAGACGGGGAGCCCGGCGTCGCGCGCCCGGTCGTGCGCTTCACGCGCTGGGGTCAGCCCACCCATCCGGGACACCTTGATGTTGAGGACCTGCAGCGCTCCTAGCGCGAGCGCGGTCTCCAGGTCGTCGACGGTCTCCACGCTCTCGTCGAGGCAGACCGGCGTGCTGATCGTGCGTTGCAGCTCGGCGTGCGTGAGCAGGTCCCGCGGCGCGAAGGGCTGCTCGATCATCGTCAGCCGGTGCTCGTCGAGCTTGCGCAGCTGCTGGATGTCGTCCGCCCCGTAGATGCCGTTCGCGTCCACGTGCAGGTCGAGCTCCGGGTACGCCGTACGCACGGCCCGGACCGGCTCCACGTCCCAGCCGGGGGCGATCTTCAGCTTGACCCTCGGGTACCCGGCGTCGACCTGCTGCTGGACCTGGGTCAGCAGCTCGTCGATCGTCGGCTCGATGCCCAGCGAGACGCCCGCCACGACCTCGGTCCGTGAGCCGCCCAGAGCTGTCGCGAGAGGCAGCTGGCGGGTCTCAGCCCACAGGACCCAGGCGGCCGTATCCACGCCGGCCTTGGCGAACTGGTTGCCGCGGACCTTCGACCACAGGCCGGCCAGGTCGCCAGGGCGCGACCACGGACGATCCAGGACGGCGGGCAGCAGGTACGTCGAGGCGATGTGCCAGCAGGACTCGACGGTTTCCGGCGCGTAGTACGGATCGGAGGACGACGCGATCTCGCCCCAGCCGACCGCGCCCGACGCGTCCTCCAGCTCGACCAGGATGTGGTCGAGGTACGCCTTGCGGTGCGAGCTGGTCTGGAACTCGTGCACCAGTGGCATCCGGACCCGGTGCAGCCGGGCGGCGACGATCTTCAGGTCAGTTGACATACAACCCCAGCTCCGTGTTCAGCCGGTCGCGCTCGACCAGCCGTCGGCGGGCGCCCTTCGCGCTCGCCGTGGTCAGCGTCGCGAGGACGTGCAGCACCGATGCGACGACGGTCGGCGAGTCGACGTACGACGCGCTGCCGGTCGCGACGTAGATGCACTGGTCGGCCAGCTTCGCCAGCGGCGCGTCCTCGAAGTCGGTGACCGCGACGAGTTCACCACCGGCCTCGACGAACCGGCGGGCGATCTCGACGGTGTCGCGGCGGTACCGGCGGAAGGAGAACGCGACCATCAGGTCGTTGGACCGGACGTCGGACAGCACGTCGACACCGCGCACCACGGTGCCGTCGACCAGCGTCACCTGGGACAGCCCGACGCCGAGGTCGAACGCGAGCAGCGACGCGTACGAGTACGACTTCGCGGAGCCGATGATGAACCGCCGGCGGGCGGCGACGATCCGGGCCGCGGCCTGGGCGATCGACTCGTCGGTGAGGATCTGGTCCAGGGCCTCGTCGATCGAGGCGCGCTCCTGCTCGACGACCCGGCGCTGCAGCAGCGTCGACGAGCGCCGTTGCAGCCGGGCGTCGTACCGCTCGTGGGGGCTGGCGAGTTCGCGGTTCAGCGGGTCGTCAGGCATCGTCGGCCGGTCCGAAGTAGTAGGCGCCGGTGCCGTCCGGGAGCCGGCGGCACGAGACGGCGACGAGTCCCTTCGCCAGCAGCTCCTCGAACGATCGCCGCAGGTCGCCCGCGTCCGCCGGCACGATCAGCTCGGTCAGGGCGGCCGGGACAGTGGGCTGCTCGCGGGTGAGGTCCCACTCGACGATCACGCGATCGGTGCCCGGACCGTACATGTCGGGGGCGAACCAGCGACCGCGGGCGCCGAGGACGTCGAGGTTGAAGTGCGCGTTGCGGATCTGCGCCGGGTCGTAGGTCCAGCGCATCCGCGACATCCCGTGGCTGAGGGCAACTTCGCGCTGGGCGTGTTTGAGCATCCGGCCGAGGCCGTGGCCCTGCTGGTCCGCGGCGACCACGGCCGACTGCGAGTAGTGGTAGAAGCCGCGCCGGTCGGTGCCGCAGAAGCCGTACGCGAACGCGACCAGCAAGTCGTTCTCGTCGAGGATGCCGACGACCGAACCGCCGTTGCTCGCCAGCGCGCCGAGCAGCCGCGGATTCAGCCCGTACGCCGGGTCGAGGTAGCCGAAGACCTCGCGGTACAGCGTCGAGGCCTCGGCGAACCTCGCCGCCGTGGTGAGCGAGACCGCGCGGAAGCTCACCTCAGAGATACGATTCATATCCGGATCCTATCCCCGCCTGATCCACGCTGGTCAACCGCCGATCGGATGATGATACGTTGACTATCCATGAGCATCGAGCGACTCAGGGAGTACGTCGGCACCGAGACCCCGACCGGTGACGCCGCCGCGCTGGACGCGTTCGCCGACCGGCTGGCGCAGCGGTACGCGGAGCTCGGCGGGACCGTCCGGCGGGTGCCGGCGCCGACCGGCGACCACTTGGTGGCCGACTTCCCCGGGCGCGCCGGCGAGGCGCCACTGCTCTTCCTCGCGCATCACGACACCGTCTGGCCGATCGGGCAACTGCGCGACGCGATGCCGTGGCGCGAGGCCGACGGGATCATCCACGGCCCCGGTGTGTTCGACATGAAGGGCGGCCTGGTCGTTCTCGAGACGGCCCTGGAGCAGGTCGCCGGCCGCGACCACCGCCCGCTGCGGGTCGTGGTCGTCGCGGACGAGGAGATCGGCTCGCCGTCGGCGCGCGAGCTGGTGACGGCTGAGGCCGCGGGCGTGTACGCCGCCTTCGGGTTCGAGCCGCCGCACCCGAACGGCGACCTGAAGACGTCCCGCTGGGGCAGCACGCGGGTCCGGATCCAGGTCACCGGCCGCGAGGCGCATGCCGCTCTCGACCCGTCGAGCGGCGTGTCCGCGATCGACGAGCTCGTCGACCAACTGGTCGCCGTCCGGCGGATCGTCGCCGGGCACGACCATGTGCTGTGCAACGTCGGCACGATCGCGGGCGGCGGGCGCACGAACGTCGTCCCGGGATCGGCGTCGGCCGACATCGGGTTCCGGTTCGTCGACCCGTCGACCGAGGAGTCGGTGCTGCAGGCCGTCGCGACCTTGCAGCCGGTACGGGACGCTCAGCTGACGGTGCGGGTGATGTCGAACCGGCCTGCCTGGCAGCCGTCACCCGCGACAGACGAGCTACTGGCGAAGGTGGCCGCGGCCGGACGGTCCGTCGGCCAGGAGGTCGGCGGTGCGGCCGCATCCGGCGCGGCCGACACCAACCTGACCGGGTGGTTGGGGATCCCAACGCTGGACGGCCTGGGCCCGCTCGGCAAGGGCGCCCACGCCGTCCACGAACAGATCATCGCGGCGACCCTGGCCGAGCGGGCCGGCCTGGTCGCCGCGATCATCACCTCACTTTAGGGGCCACGCCGTTCCGGCCGCTCCCCCACCGCGCCGGGCCGGTTCGGCGGCCGCGAGGATCGCGCCGCCGGGCAGGAACTCCAGTGCCGCGACCGCGCCGATCTCGGCGGCCGAACTCCCCGGCGCACCGGCCGGTGTGAACGTGTGGCCGTACGGCGCCAGCGCCGCGCCGTACCGGTCGATGAACGCCTGCTCCGCGGTCACCGAGGCGGTGTTGCGCTGCGCCGCCCGCGGCGCCGCGATCGCCTGCGGCAGCGTCATGCCGCGGTCGAGCCGGTTCGTCAGCGTCTGCAGGACGGTCGTGATGATGGTCGAGCCGCCCGGCGAACCGAGCGCGATGTACGGCCGCCCGCCGCGCAGCACGATCGTCGGCGACATCGACGACCGCGGCCGCTTCCCGGCCTCGACCCGGTTCGGGTCCTTCGCGTCCGGTACGGCGGAGAAGTCGGTGAGCTCGTTGTTCAGCAGGAAGCCGCGCCCCGGCACGGTGATCCCGCTGCCGCCGGTCTGCTCGATCGTCAACGTGTACGACACCACGTTGCCCCACTTGTCGGCCGCGACCATGTGCGTCGTCGAGCGTCCCTCGGTGTCCGGGCGCTCGTCGACGGCGCTGCTCTTGCCGCAGCGCGCGTAGTCACCGTCCGGCGAGCCCGGCTGCACCGGCTTGGTCGCCGCCTTCTGTGGGTCGATCAGGCAGGACCGCTCGGCCCCGAACCCCTTCGACAACAGCTCCTTCAGCGGTACGTCGACGTACGCCGGGTCGCCGACGTACGCGCCGCGGTCCGCGAAGGCCAGTGCGGACGCCTCGAGGTACGTGTGCAGCGCCTGCGTCGTCGACTGCTGCCGCAGGTGTTGCGGCTGCAGGATGTTCAGCGCCTCGCCGACGGTGCTGCCGCCCGAGGACGACGGCGGCATGCCGTAGATGTCCAGGCCGTCGTACCTGACCTTGGTCGGCTTGCGGTCGATGGTCTTGTACGCGGCGAGGTCGCTGGTCTGCAGGTAGCCGGGGAAGAACGGCAGCGTGGCGTTCGCGGTCTTCGGCGGGTTCTTGGCGACGGCCGCCATCTCACCGGCGAGCGGTCCCGTGTAGAACGCCGACGGACCCTGCTGGCCGATCAGCTGGTAGGTGTCCGCGAGCTCGGGGTTCTTGAACAGCGAGCCGACCTGCGGCGCGTCACCGTTCGGCAGGAACAGCTTGGCGGTCGGCACGACCTGCGCGAAGCGGTCCTTGTTCTCCAGCGTCTGCAGACGGAACGTCGGGTCCACCACGAAACCGTGGTCGGCCAGATCCGCAGCCGGCTTCAGCGCCTTGCCGAGGGACAGCGAACCCCACTGCTTCAGGGCCCGGTCCCACGTCGCGAGCGTTCCCGGTACGCCGATCGACACACCCGACGTCACGAGCTGCGCGAACGGATACGCCTGGCCCGTCGCGGGGTTGACGAACGCGTTCGACGGCATCGTCGCCGGCGCGGTCTCCCGGCCGTCGATCGTGTACACCTTGTGCGACTTGGCGTTGTAGTACACGAAATACCCGCCGCCGCCGATACCGGCCGAGTACGGCTCGGTGACACCGAGAGCCGCCGCGGTCGCGACGGCCGCGTCGACGGCGTTCCCACCGCGGCGAAGGACGTCGAGGCCGATGTTCGTCGCGTCGGGGTCGACGGACGACACGGCGCCGCCGTACCCGATCGAGGTCGGCTGTCTGGTCGGGGCTTGCGCACCGGCGGTGGTCGTTGTTGCGGTGAAGGCAGTCAGGATCAGAGTGCCTGCGGACAGGGTTGCGACTAGCTTCTTCACGAACTTCCCCCACACGGACTCGGGGACAGGGACATGCCCTGCCTATCTCACGTGCGGGTCCGGCGCCAGTTGTGGCGCGCCTAGTCGACGGTGCAGGAGTTCATGAACCGGCGCAGGACGTCGTCCGGCCACTCGACCGTGCCCGCCGGAAGCTCGACCAGGAGCCACTGGTCGGCGAGCTTCACCTGACCGCTCAGGCGGCCGTCGAGGGTGCCGATGTGGAAGGTCTTGCCGCTCGCGTCGGCGACACGGACCTGCGACAGGCTGCGGGCCTGCGGCGCGGCCTGCAGGACCACCTTGGCAGCGCTGTCCGTGGTCCGCATCTCCGGCTGCGACAGCACGACCAGGTTGGCCGCGATCGGAGTCTCGGCGCTCCAGCCCTTCGGCGCCAGCGAGCAGGTGATCGTGCTCCAGGGCTGCTTGTTCGCCACCAGCTCGACGACCGGCGCGCCGAACGCCGAGAACGTCTCGCTCGACTCGGGCGTCACGGCCGGTGCCGTCGCGGGACTCGCCGCCGACGTCTTCGGCTCGACAGTGCCGCTCGTGCCGCTGGGGCCGCCGGCCACCTCGCTGCCGTTGCCCCACCACTTCACCTGGTTGCCGATCGCGAGCACGAGGGCCGACGCCGCGGCGACGCACAGCACCCCGGTGACCCGGCGCCGGCGCTTGATCCTGCGCAGGGCGAGCCGGCCACGGGTGACGTCCGCGTCGATGTCCGCGTCCGGCAGCCCTTCGGCGGCACGGTCCGCGAACCCCTCCAGTAACTTCTTGACCTCGTCCACTGCGCTCTCAGCTACTCCCCGTCTCTTCCGTCATCAGTTCCTTCAGGCGCTTGAGCGCCTTGGCCGTCTGGCTCTTCACCGTGCCCTCGGTGCACTCCAGGATCCGCGCGCAGCTGGCGACATCGAGGTCCTGGAAGTACCGCAGGACCAGCACGGCCCGCTGCCGCGGCGCGAGGTCCAGCAACGCGCCGCGGATGGCGAGGGTGTCCGCGTGGTCCGGTACATCGGTCAGTCGTGGTTCGACCGCCTCCGCCGTCACCACCTCCGGGTGGCGGCCGGCCCGGCGGCGCTCGTCGAGGAAGGCGTTGACCAGGATGCGGTGCGCATACGGGCCCGCGCCTTCGTGCTTGATCCGGTGCCAGTGCACGTACACCCGGGTGCACGCGGTCTGGACCAGATCTTCGGCGGTGTGCACATCCCCCGCGGTGAGCAGCAACGCCGTGCGCATCAGCCTCGAGCGGTCCGCGAGCAGGTACTCACGGAACTCGGCCTCACGGTCACCCCCTCGCATCGACGGCCCCAGTGTCCTGGCCCGGGCCTGTTGTCACCTCGACTACGCCGGGGGCGGCTTCGCGGTTGCCTTGGGCTATCACTTCGAGTGCCTTCTCCACCAGGTCGTCGGCGTCGTACGGGAGCCAGGTGATGCGCTGGTCCTTCCGGAACCACGAGTCCTGCCGGCGCGCGAACCTTCGGGTGGCCTGGGCGGTCCGCTCCCGGGCCTGCGCTTCGTCGATCTCACCGTTCAGCAACGCGATCACCTGCGAATACCCGAGGGCACGGTTGGCAGTCCTGCCTTCAATCAAACCCTTGTTCAGCAGACCTCGCACCTCGGCGACGAATCCGGCGTCGAACATCCGGTCCACCCGGCGGTCGATCCGCTCGTCGAGAACCGGCCGCGGCACGTCGAGACCGAGCTGGACCGCGCCCTCGTAGACGTAGCGGTGCTCGGGCAGCGTCGCGACGTACGGGCCGTGGGTGATCTCGATGACCTCCAGCGCGCGGACGATCCGGCGGCCGTTGCTGGGCAGGATCTGCTCGGCGGCCTTCGGGTCCTTCCGTCGCAGCTCCGCGTGCAGGGCCCCGGAGCCGCGGGCCTCGAGCTCGGCCTCGAGGCGGGCGCGGACCGCCGGGTCGGTGCCGGGGAACACGAAGTCGTCGAGGATCGCGCGGACGTAGAGCGCCGAACCGCCGGCCAGCACCGGGACCCGCGTCCGCGCGATGCAGTCGTCGATCGCGTGCCGGGCGAGTTCCTGGAACTCCGCGACGGTGGCCGTCTCGGTGACGTCGAGGATGTCCAGCAGGTGGTGCGGTACGCCGGCGCGCTCGGCCGGACCGATCTTGGCGGTGCCGATGTCCATGCCGCGGTACACCTGCATGGCGTCCGCGTTCACCACCTCGCCGCCCAGGCGCTGCGACAGGGCGACGGCCAGGTCGGATTTCCCGGCCGCGGTGGGGCCGACGACCGCGACGACGAGGGGAGCAGACATCGCTCCAGTCTGGCAGCACCGGCTTGAAGAGTTCGCCAAGAGGTACGGACCGGTCTTGTGGATGACCCGGAAAGTTCGGTAGGAACGCTGGAGTTCGCAACATTTCTACGGGAGGAACGAAGTGACGAATCCGTTCGAGGAAGAGTCGGACGCGGCCAAGGACGCGCTCGGCCTGGGGGACGAGACCGACGAGCTGTCCGCGGCGAAGCGCAGCGGTGGTGACGTCGAGTCGCGCAAGAGCGGCGGGGACGTGGAGTTCAGCGCCGGCGACGTCGAGCCGGGGGGCGACTCCGGCGGCGACGTGGAGTCGGGCGGCGACGTCGAGTCCGGCGGTGGCACGACGGACAGCGGCGGGGACGTCGAGTAGTAGATTCCTGTCCTGCATCGTTTTGGGTACGGCGCTCGCGGAGATCCCACAGTTCCGGCGTTCGGGGTGCGAAGATCACGCTAGCTGTCTGTAAGCACTCAACTACGCAGGAATGGGAGCCCCGAGATGGGCATCTTCGACAAGTTCAAGGGCAAGGCCGAGGACCTCAAGGACAAGGCCACCGACCTGGTCGACAGCCACGGCGACAAGGTCGGTGAAGGTCTGGACAAGGCCGGTGACTTCGTCGACGAGAAGACGGGCGGCAAGTACGGCGACAAGATCGACACGGGAGTCGACAAGGCCAAGGAAGGGTTGGACAACCTGGACGGCCAGAACGACGACATCCCCGACCGGCAGAACCCCGCCTGAAGCACACCCACGAAGGGCCGCAAGCACCCCGCTTGCGGCCCTTCGCCGTGCCTAGGCTCTCCTCATGAGTCTCCAGTTCACCGTGCTCGGCTCCGCTACGCCCTACCCGGCGGCGGACAACCCATGCTCCGGATACCTTGTCGCAGCGGGTGGTACGCGGATCTGGATGGACGCGGGCACCGGGACACTCGGTCCGCTGCAGCGGCACGCTCGGCTGGACGAGCTCGACGCGATCTGGATCTCGCACCTGCACGCGGACCACTGCGCCGACCTGCTTACGGCGTACTACGGCGCGCTGTACGCCGACGTCACCTTGCGCGCGCCGATCCCCCTGTGCGGCCCGCCGGGGATCGCCGACCGGCTCGCGGGTTTCCTCACCCACGGTCCGGCCCGGAGCCCTATCGAGTCCGCGTTCGAGATCATCGAGCTGTACGACGGACAGGTTGCAGCCGTCGGCTCGGTCCGGCTCACCAGTCGCGCGGTCGAGCACGGCATGCCCGCGTACGCCGTACGTGTCGAGACTGGTGGGCGGTCTCTTGTGTACTCCGGTGACAGCGCACCGTGCGACAGCTTGACCGCCCTGGCGACCGACTGCGACGTACTGCTCTGCGAGGCGGACACCTCCACCGAGGAGCCGGCGCACCACACTCCCGAGCAGGCCGGCGACACGGCGGCCGCGGCACGCGCCAAGCGTCTGATTCTCACGCATGTCGGCCGCTCGCTCACGCCGTCTGTCGCAGTTGCGCGCGCGGCCGAGAGGTTTTCGGGGACGATCGAGTACGCCTCCCCCGGTACGACGTACACCGTCTGACGTTCCGGACGAGGATCGTCCGGATAGCGTCGTACGCTCGGCTCATGGGCGAGCTGGTGGTACGGGCGTTGGCGCCTGAGACCTGGGACGGGTTCGCGGCGCTCGCGGAACGGCACAACGGGGTGTGGGGTGGGTGCTGGTGCACGTACTTCCACACGATGCACGACGAGAAGACGTTCGAGGCCGAGAGCAACCGGGACCTCAAGCACCGCCTTGTCCTGGAGGGGCGGGCGCATGCGGCGCTCGTGTTCGACGGGGAGCGGGCGGTCGGGTGGCTCGAGTACGGGACGCCGGCCGAGCTGCCGAACATCTACCACCGCAAGGAGTACGAGGCCGGGCTGGGGCAACTGCCGGACTACCGCCTGACCTGCTTCTTCACCGACCGCAGTTATCGCCGCCAAGGCGTCTCGTCCGTCGCCCTCCAGGGCGCCCTGACCCTGGTAGCCCAGTCCGGCGGCGGACGCGTCGAGGCCTATCCCCAGGACACGGGCGGCAAGAAGATCACCGCCTCCTTCCTCTACAACGGCACCCGCACCCTCTTCGAAAAAGCCGGCTTCACCTACGACCGCCCCAAAGGCAAGAACCACTGCGTGATGACCAAGACCGTAGCTCCGAGCAACTGAGTCCCGCCGCCGGATGTCGCTCTGCCCGCCCACCGCTCGGGCAAAGGCTTGTCGACCACTGCTCGACTCTCACCGCGTCAAGTCGATGATCGTTCACGCCAGGCACCGCGTCTGCGCTCCGAGCGACGATGTCATACCAACCAACCGTGCTGGAGTGGCAAGCGAGCGTCAAGATTCCTTGGTCCGGGACACATCAAGCTGGATTCTCGCCCAGACATGCGGTCGAGGTGGAACGAGCGGCACCATCGGTGATGAGTCTGCTACTCAACGCAGTCAAACGTAACGTGGTGCGATAAGTAGACCACCGTGGGCTAGTCAGCACACATCACTCATCGTTACGATCGTGCGATCTTGAGGGGGCTCGAGGTTGGGGGTGAGTCATGACGCCAATTGCATTGGCGTTCAATCCTGCATGCGCGGGCGTCGAAGTCCTACAGACGCCTAATCCCTCAAGTCAGGTATGGCTGGCTCACCGGCGCCGTCCGTCAGACGTCGGCGCCAATCCGCCAAGCACTGGGGAGGGCATACGTGCGATCTGAACGAATGACCAAGGAAGAACTCGAAGGCAAGTATCCAGACAACGAGTGGCGGCGCAGATTGCTCCTAACCTCGTATTACGTCAATTTCCTAGAAGATTGCATACTTCGCAAGGACTACAAGATCCCGGATTCGTTGAACAACTCTATTGTCCTCACGAGCGACGGTATCGCCATTCGGCAGACACTAATTACCAAGCATCAGGTACCAGCCAAGGAGGCCACGATAATGTGCTTCTTGGCGACGGCGCATGTCGACATGCTCGTTGACCTTGAAAAGACGGACTTTGGCGCACTACACCAATCGATTCACCGACAGATTGTCGACGGCGATATCCTGCATCCGTTCATGTATGGGCGTGAGTTATATGATCGGGCAGCAGGAATATTTCCGGTAGAGCGAAACTCCTTAAGCTACGAAGAGACCTTGAATCTACTCGACGCAACCCCGCGCGGAGTATTCCAGTTGGGCGATATCATATCTGGACCTTACGGCTTGCAGTTCGGTCAAGAGGCTAGATGGATTGCGCCAACGACACGGATTCCTCTGTATCACTGCGCCGACCTTACGTGCCAGTCAATTCACCCTTGCTATCTAACAACCGATCACAATGCCGCTGTCAATGACGAGCGCCCGAAGATCAACCGGGTATTGCGCGACATCTCTGAAGAGCCATCAGCCTGGCGTGACTTCATCGCAGAGATCGCTGGCCTGCAGCGAACCACATATGATGACAAATCCCCATCAACCCTCATTTACCTTCTCGGAGACTGCCTCTCCGTCACAGAACTCCATGCACTGCTGGCTAGATTGCTGACCGGCGGAGCGGATCATGACTTCCGAGCAAAGGTGGGCAAACTTGGAATTTTCCCGGGCCCCGGCAGAGCACAAGACGAGTTGACGCGCGCACATTGCATGCAGCTCATCTTGATGGCACCGGACGCGACTATCATCGACGCCCTCGATCGTTTGATCGCGACCAACACGATCCGAGTTCCCGCAGAAGAACTTCGGATTCCCATGGTCAACCAAAATTACGTTTCAGGATCATTCGGGCTGCAACCGCAGATCTCTCATTACGGAACTCGATTCCATAGCATCCACGCCCAAATCGGACCGTTAAGGCTACGTCGCCTCGTTGACCAGCTATACCTAATGGACGAAGGCGCAGATACTTCGGAACTCGAATGGCAACTTCGCGGCGTCGAAGGTGAGACTCTGCAGCTGAAGATCGCAGAGTTCGTGAGGTCATGCACGCCTGAGGAGGTGCTTAGAAGGCTTGTGCTTTCGCGGCGCACCAACATGATCGCCGCATGCACAGATCTCTCGATCGACGAGCACAGGTACACCACCGACGCGGACTTGATTGGCGCAATGCTCTGGAAGCTCGGATTCAGCCCCGATCGCGACCTAGACTCAAATGCGAGATTCTGGCAGCTGCACGACAAGATGAAACATGTGACTCAGACAGCCGGCGTCAGCGCAGTCGTCGATCAAGAGGCAATCAGGGCATTGGCATCCAACTACTTCGTGATGCTAGAAGAACTTCTTGACGACAGCCTAGCGTTTGTCACGTGGGCATTGACGACTGACCATATTGCCTCTCCGCGCCCATATCGATATCGCTCCGAGGTGGATAGGATCGCAGCATTCCAAATTCTCAACACAGCGGAAGAGGAGCGCGAATCGGAATCCGAAGTCATTCGCTTCTCGGAGAAGAACACCCTCTACCCTCTATGTAGAGGGTTTCAGATACTTGCTCGCCATCTCGAACACATGACAACGAAGGCGTCCGAGTGCGTGCGGTCTGACGCAGATCTTCCCGAATATGTTAAGCACACCACTCTGAAAAAATTCGCTTTTGTTCACGACATGGCATTCCTAGACCTTACCGAGCGCTCGCAGCGGAATATTCTATCAATACTAAGTAATGTGAGCAGAGTCCTCGTGTCGGCAGATGTGAACGGCGTCCGGAATGATCAACTGCACTTCAATCGCTCAACGGCCGACTTGGAGAGATTGATTAGCTGCCTCGCAGGTGCAGAGGAGGCCGTACGCATACTTGAACAGGCCGGATTCACCAGACTGCTATTCCATCCCCTTAACGACACCGGCGACGAATGGAGTCGCCGAATCTACGTGTTGGCAGATCCGCGTGGCCGGGAGATTGCATTCGCTCGTCCGTCGTCATACGACTGGCTCAGGCTGCCCGGGCTCCGCATGAGGCAGTACCTAATGATTTCAGCGGTATTCGCAGAGCCGAACGAGATTTTGCGATTTCGCTCGAGTGCTGCCAGCGAATACTCGACCATGTGGGATGGATATCCGACCAGACGGAAGTCCAGTGTGACCTCAGCCGACATACGCTCGGACGAGAACGCCGCAGGCGGTGCAAGCGCGATTGCGGCAGGTATGTCGTAATGGCGACCAGTTGACGCTCGACAGTCCGGCGTCGGTTCCATTCGGCGCTACCAACCGGCTACCCTCCCCAGGGTCGAGTCTGCACGAACCGCCACCGCACGAGGTTCTTGCGGACTCAGATGGGTGTGCTCACGGTCCGCGCCCGGCGAAGCTCCCGATCCGGCGGGCGCAGCCAAGGCATGATTTGCCTGCCGCTCAGCGCAGCAGCCCGTCGCACATGTCCGGACCTCAGAGCAGTTCGCCCGACGAGGTCGGCCAACAAGGCAGCCGCGCCGAAGGGGCATCCGATCTGCAGTTCCTAACGCGCCAATCCACCCGCCACAAGGCTGCACGCCCGCCAGTCCACGCCGCCGAAGGCGTGCCCGACTTGCAGCCCCCACCTCCCCGGCCGAGCACAAACCTCCAGCCCGCACAATCCGCGCCGCGGCCGGAGGCGGCCAACAAGACAGTCACCGCGAAGCGGTGTCCTTCCTGCGGGCCCCACCACACTTGCCACCGACCGTGCCGCCGGAGGCGGGCAACAGGACAGTCGCCGCGGAGCGGTGTCCTGTGGGAGTGGGTGGGTGGGGGTGAATAGGGTGCGGGTATGGATCGGTTTGTGGTCGTGCCGGCGGCTTATGTGATTGTTCGGCGTGGGGACGAGGTGTTGTTGCTGCTGCGGGCCGACACCGGCTATATGGACGGGTATTGGGCGGTTCCCGCCGGGCACGTGGAGCGGGGTGAGTCGGTGCTGGCGGCCGCGGTGCGGGAGCTCAAGGAAGAGGTCGGGATCGACGTCGACGCGGCGGATCTGGTGCCGCTGACGGCGATGCACCGGACCGGCGGCAACGGCGATCCGATCGACGAGCGGGTCGACTTCTTCTTCGTGACCGAGAAGTGGACAGGCGAGCCGCGGCTGATGGAACCGGACAAGGCGGCCGGCCTGGAGTGGTATCGGCTGGACAAGCTGCCGGATCCCGTCGTCCCGCACGAGGCGCGCGTGCTCGCGTCGCTGACCGGTGATGCGCTTCCCGCCGTGATCGCCCAGGGTTTCGCCTGAGTTCACCGCCGGGCCCACGCCATGAGGTTCGCTGCGGTGTCAGCGAGCACAGGAGCGTGGGGCGATGGACGAGCGGTACGACGGAACGAGCCGGCGTCGGCTCTTGCAGGCAGGCGTACTCGGGGCGGGCGCGGTGGCAGCGCCCGGCGTACTGAGCGCCTCGACCGCATCAGCAAGCAGCGGGACCAGCAGGATCGACACGGAGCATCCGCGATTCACGCTGGCGGTCGTGCCGGACACGCAGTACCAGTTCGACCAGGACCGCGGTGACGCCGCGCCGCTCACCGCGACGTTCAAGTACCTGATCGACCAGCGCGGCGAGCAGAACATCGTCTTCGTCGCGCACCTCGGCGACGTGGTGGAGAACGCGCTGGCGAGCGAGTTCGCCCAGGCCGACCCGGTCTTCGGCCTCCTCGACCGCGCCCGCTTCCCGTACTCGGTGCTGGCCGGCAACCACGACATCGACGGCTCGAAGGACGACACCCGCGGCCCGTCGCCGTACCTGGACACGTTCGGCCCGCGCCGGTTCCGGTGGATGCCGACGTACGGCGGATCGACGCCGAACGGCTACAACTCCTACCACGTGTTCCGCGCCGCCGGCCGGCAGTGGTTGCTATTGGCAATGGACTGGCGCCCGTCGGACGCCAGCTTCGCCTGGGCCCGCGCCGTGATCAAGGCGCACCCGAAGCTGCCGGTGATCCTCACCATTCACGAGCTGGTGAACGCCGACCACGGCAACCCGGTCGCGTACTTCAGCGACCACGGCAACCGCGTCTGGGACCAGCTCGTCGACGGCAACGACCAGATCTTCCTCACCCTCAACGGCCACTACTGGCCGCCCGGCCGCGTCACCCGGAAGAATGCCGCCGGCAACGACGTGCACCTGCACATCACGAACTACCAGGACCGGTACTACGGCGGCTCGGGCATGGTCCGGCTCTACCACTTCGACCTGGCCCGGAACACGATCGACGTCGAGACGATCGCGCCGTGGATCCTGGCGCAGGACCCGGCCCGGCGGAACGAGCTGGCCGAGGCGGAGATCGAGCTGAGCGACGACGTCGACCGGTTCAGCGTGCCGATCGACTTCGCGGAGCGGTTCGCCGGGTTCGCTCCGGAGCCGGTCCGGCCGGCGCGTCCGGCCAAGCAGCTCGTCATCCCCGGTACGGCGGCGTACTGGCGCTTCGACGGGCCGGTCGCGGACACGGTGCTCGACCAGTCGGGCCACGGCAACGACCTGACCCGCGTGCAGCTCAGCAACGACCTGCCGACGGCATCGGCGGAGTACCACCCGGATCAGCCGGGCCACGCGAGCTGGCTGTTCCCCGGCGGCAAGAACCCGGCCCGCGGCGGGTACCTGAGGACGCCGGACGGCGCCCCGCTGAACGCGATGACGTTCGCGAGCGGCTACACGATCGAGGCGTTCGTGAAGCTCGCCGCCGACGGGCAGGACCACGCGTGGGAAGGGCTGTTCACGCGGCTCGGCACCGGACGCGACGCGGGCAAGACGGGCAGCGACCCGGACGAGCCGGCCGCGAAGCTCGGGTTCTCGGGCGGTCTGCAGGTGCAGTGGGCGGTGTACCCGGTGGATCGCGACGAGACGTTCACCAACTGGGGCCACGAGCAGCGCGCCGGCGAGTGGTTCCACCTGGCGATCGTGAACGACGGCCGGCACAGCGTCGTGTACGTCGACTCCTCAGAGCTGCTCCGCAACCCGGCGACCCCGTCCAACGGCCTCGCCGCCACCGGCAAACCCTGGCTGGTCGGCGCGGGCCACTACGCCAACACCGTCGACCAGGGCTTCGCCGGACACATCGGCGAACTCCGCATCGTCACCCGCCCACTCAAGCCGTCGCAGTTCCTCAACGCTTAGAGGCCTAGAGGTGTGAGCGGATCAGGGCTTCCTGAGCGGGCAGCAGGGCGAGCTCGGCGGATGTCAGTGTGCGGTTGTTGCCGCGTCGGCGCAGCGCCTCGGGGAGCCCGGGGGTCGGGTCGATCGAGTTGGCGAGGTACGTCGCCAGTGCGTCGCGGAGCAGGTCGCTGAAGTTCTCGTACGACGGGTCGAGGGCGACCTGGGCGAAGATGATCGCGGTCATCGCGACGTCGAAGGCCGGGGTGCCCTCCTCCGCGTTGCGCCAGTCGATGACGACCGGGCCGCCCGCGGTGGAGATCACGTTCAGCGGATGCAGGTCGCCGTGCACGACGACGCGCCCCGGCGTACCGCTGGGGGCCGGGACGGCCTGCAGCCGGTGGTGCAGGTCGGCGTGGATCCGGCCGATCTCGGTGGCGCTGAGCTCCCCCGCCATCGCGGCGTCGCCGAGCGTCGGCCCGTCGAGCCGCTGGATGACCATGTCCGCGCCGTCGACGTCGCGGACCGCGGGCACCGGGTACCCGTGCTGCGCGACGTGCCGCATGAAGTCGGCCTCGTCACGGACCGGGTGACCGTTGCGGTACCGCCGCAGCACCCAGTCGTCGTCGATCGCGTAGATGTCGGCGTCCCTGCCGAAGGCGAACGGCTCCGCGTCGGCCGGCAGGTTCATCCGGCCTGGCAGCCGCCCACTGCCGGCTCCATCGGCTTCGCGCCGAGCGTCGGCATCCCGAGCATCACGCCCGGCGCAGCGGCCGGCGCGTCCTGCGCCCGCTCCCAGGCGTCGCCGGCACGGGTCCGGCGGACGCCGCCGAACACGTCCGCGACCAGGTGGTGCGGCGCGGCGTACGTGACCTCGACCGTTGCCATGTCACCCGGTCGCGGCGTCTCGGCGCCGTCCGGCACGGCGAAGTGGACGAGCCGGTTGTCCGCGGCGCGACCGCTGAGCCGGTGGGTGGCGGCGTCCTTGCGCCCCTCCCCCTCGGCCACGAGCACCTCGACGGACCGGCCGACGACCAGCTTGTTCTCGGCCCAGGCCATGTCGTCCTGCAGGGCGACGAGACGCTCGTACCGATCCTGGACGACGTCGCGCGGGACCTGGTGGTCCATCGACTCGGCCGGCGTCCCGGGACGCTTGGAGTACTGGAAGGTGAACGCGCCCGCGAACCGGGCCTGCCGGACCACGTCGAGCGTGCCCTGGAAGTCCTCCTCGGTCTCCCCCGGGAACCCGACGATGATGTCGGTGGTGATCGCCGCGTCCGGCATCGCCGCGCGCACGTCCTCGATGATCTTCAGGTAGCGGTCCCGCCGGTACGACCGGCGCATCGCCTTCAGCACGGTGTCCGAGCCGGACTGCAGCGGCATGTGCAGCGAGGGCATCACGTTCGGCGTCCCGGCCATCGCCTCGATGACGTCCGCGGTGAAGTCGCGCGGGTGCGGCGAGGTGAACCGGACACGCTCCAGCCCGTCGATCTCCCCACAGGCCCGGAGCAGCTTCGAGAACGCGTACCGGTCGCCGAACTCGACGCCGTAGGAGTTCACGTTCTGGCCGAGCAGCGTCACCTCGAGCACGCCCTCGCCGACCAGCGCCTCGACCTCGGAGAGGATCTCGCCCGGCCGGCGGTCCTTCTCCCGGCCGCGCAGCGCCGGCACGATGCAGAACGTGCAGGTGTTGTTGCAGCCCACGCTCACCGACACCCAGGCCGAGTACGGCGACTCGCGCCGGGTCGGCAGCGTCGACGGGAACACCTCGAGCGACTCGAGGATCTCGACCTGCGACTCCTGCTCGATCCGGGCCCGCTCCAGCAGCACCGGCAGCGAGCCGATGTTGTGGGTCCCGAAGACCACGTCCACCCACGGCGCCTTCCGCGTGATGGACGCCTTGTCCTTCTGCGCCAGGCAGCCGCCGACGGCGATCTGCATGCCGGGCTTGCGGGCCTTCACCGGCGCCAGGTGACCGAGGTTGCCGTAGAGCTTGTTGTCGGCGTTCTCCCGGACCGCGCAGGTGTTGAAGACCACCACGTCGGCCTCGTCACCCTCGGGCGCGCGGACGTAGCCCGCGTCCTCCAGCAGCCCGCGCAGCCGCTCGGAGTCATGGACATTCATCTGGCACCCGTAGGTGCGGACCTCATAAGTACGCATGACAGCCACCAAGAGTACGTGAGACGGCCCACCCCCGTGCGGGGGTGGGCCGTCGCCGGTCCGCGGGTCAGGCCGGTGGAGTGACGCTCCAGATGCCGCGACCGTGGGTGGCGGCATAGATGTTGCCGTCGGGGCCGGACTCGATGTCCATCACCGTGGTGGTCGGCAGGCCGGTGCCCAGCACCTGCCAGTTCGTCGCGCCCGGCGCCCGGTAGAACGTGGCCAGGTCCGATCCGACCACGAGCGCTCCGTTCGCCAGCTGCTTGACGGCGCTCGTCGGAACGTCCGGCAGGTTCGCCGAGATGTCCGACCAGGTGCTGCCGCCGTCCTTGGTCTCGTACACGTGACCGACACCCGCACCCGGCCCTTCGGTGAAGCGGCGCGAGAAGCCGTTGACGGCGACGTACGCGTGCGCGCCGTTGGCCGGGTCGATGCCGACGCCCGCGAGGTACCGGTTCGGGAACTCCGAGGGCAAGGTCACCTGGTGCCAGCTGCCGCCGGCATTGGTGGCCAGACCACGCGCGAAGCCCGTGTTGTTGCAGGGACCGCACCAGCTCACCCAGCCGACGCCGCCGCGCATCGCGACCGCCGTCGCCGAGTGCCCCGCCCCGAGGTCGAACGCCTTCGTCCACTCGGACGCGCTGCGCATGCCCCAGCCCTTGGTGGACGTGTAGACGTACTGACCACCGGCGATGAAGCCGTTCGAGTTCGCGGAGTCGATCGCGATCGGAGCGATGAAGCGCGGGCTCGGGTCCCCCGGGTCCAGACTCCACGAGCTCGCGTCGGCCTCACTCAGCGCACCCTTGTTCAGTGCGCAGTTGTTGGTGATCTTGACCGCCAGAGCGACGTATTCCTGCAGCTGGTTGCAGCCGTTCTGCGGATCGGCCGCTCCGTCGCCGCCGTCGCCGCCGAAGTTGGAGCCCATCTTGGAGTCGCCGTTGCTGCCGTTCGGCTGGACCGCGAACAGGTTCGAGACCCCGTTGTCCTGCAGACCGCCGGACACCACGACGCCGCCGTTCTTGGTGTCCTTGCCGACCGACACCGAGTAGTACTGCAAGGCGTCCATCGACCCGTCGGTGGTCAGCGACTTCCAGTCGGTGCCGTTCTTGTTGGCGTTGACCTGACCGTTGACCGGCCGCTGGTAGATGCCGCCGTCGTTGCCGACGAAGACGACCGGCTTGCCGCCCGACGTGCCGACCGCGACCGAGTGCTGGTCGGAGTGCGGTGCCATCGGACAGGTGTTCTTGGAGTCGTCGATGTTCCAGCAGGGGAAGCCGAAGTTCCAGTACGGCCCGACCGTGGCCCAATGGGCGCCGGCGTCGGTCGTCTCGAACACTTCCTCCAGCCCGGCCCAGACATGGTCGGCGTTGGCCGGATCCACGGCGAGGAACTGGTTGTACCAGGCCTGGACGCCGACGGCGTACCCCTTGCGGTCCAGGGCGGAGCCGCTGTTGTGCAGGATCTGCGGGTCGGCGATCTTGTTCCACGGACCCGACGGGCTGCCGGTCTTGGAGACGAAGATGCCCGCCAGGCTCGTGCTGCCGTTGATCTTGCTCGGCTGCTGCACCATCGCGTACAGCCGATCGCCGGTCTTGCTGAACGCGAACGTCGTGTAGCCGACGTCGGTGCTGTTCTTGATACCGCCCAGCACGACATCGAGCCGCTTCCAGCTCGACGGACCGGCGGTGTAGTCGTTGGTCTCGTAGAACCCGTTGTAGGTGTCACCCGACCGCCAGCCGATCGCGGCGATCACATGCTTGGGGTTCTTCGGGTCGATCGCGATGTCGTTGACGATGTTCTTGTACGCCGCATCCGTCGCGCCCCCGGTCTGGCTGCCGGCCGGCACCAGGACGTTGCCGGCGTCGTCCTTGATCTCGGGCATGAAGTCCGGGTTCGGGTAGAACGCGACCTTCCAGGCGCCGGCGTTCGTCGACGCGTCGTGGTACCAGACGCCGCGGTTGGTCGCCGCGAACACCTGCCCGCCGCCCCAGCGCAGCCGGCCGACAGTCGTCGACTCCAGTTCCTTGCCGCCGACGCGGTCGGTCGGCGCGTACGTGCCGGTCGTGGGATTCGCGAGGCGGTAGACGCCCGATCCGACGTACGACGTACCGCCGGTGTTCGCCTCGCCGGTCGCGTACCAGAGCGAGCCGTCACCGGCGAGCTGCAGGTCGCCGCCGCTCAGGGACGGCAGCGTGTCGCTGAGCGGTGTCCAGTTGCCGCCGCCGGTGCTGGAGCGCCACACGCCGCCGTTCGCGCCGGCCGCGTAGACGTGGTTGGCGTTGTCGGCGGCGAGACCGGTGATCCGGCCCGTGACGTAACCCGCGCCGCCGCTGGAGTTCGAGTACCAGTCGCGGTACCGGGCGTCGTCGGCGTCGTACGGCACCTTGGTGACCTCACGCCACGCACCGGCGGTGTGCGGCAGGGCAGTGAGCTGGGCGAAGGCGGCCGAGTAGGCGCCCGGCGCGACGATGCCGCCCGGCGCGGTCCGCGCCTGCTCGAACTCGTCGGCGATCGTGAACGCTTCCTTCGACTCGCTCTGCATCTCGGCGGGATTCCCGCCGGCGATCATCAGCGCCTTCTCCATCACGGCGGCGTTGTAGTGCCGCCCGGCCCACTGATGTTTGAGCCACTCTTCCTTCAGCTCGTAGCGGCCGGCGTAGGCGCCGATCCCGGCGGCGACGAGGGCGGTTCCCAGCCCGCCGGCGATGACTTGACGACTGCGTTTGGTCAGCGAGATCCGCATGACGCACTCCGGTGTGGTTCTTGGCGGGTCGCCGTCCCGTGGCGGCGCTCCCGTAGCCCTGTCGTGCGAGGGCCGCAGGGACCATACGTCCCCGTCCGCAGGCGTGGAAGTGATCGTCCTCCGACCATCAGTTACATAGGGAAAACATGCATTTCGGCGATCCGTGACGACCCTGGTACGGAGCGTGCCTTTATTGCAGATCGTTACCACCGTGGTACCACCCAGCGCTGCGACCGGGCCCCCCGCTCCGCTAGGTTCTGGCCATGAGCGATTCCGGCACGCTGACGAAAACCGGTCTGGTCGCGCTGACCGGTGTCAACAAGCATTTCGGCGAACTGCACGTCCTGAAGGACATCAACCTGTCCATCGACCAGGGCGAGGTCGTCGTGGTGATCGGCCCGTCCGGGTCCGGCAAGTCGACGCTCTGCCGCGCGATCAACCGGCTGGAGCCGATCGACTCCGGCAGCATCACGCTGGACGGGCAGCCGCTGCCCAGCGAGGGCAAGGAGCTGGCCAAGCTGCGTGCGGACGTCGGCATGGTCTTCCAGTCCTTCAACCTGTTCGCGCACAAGACGATCCTGCAGAACGTCACCCTCGGCCCGTGCAAGGTCCGCAAGACGGACCCGAAGCAGGCCGAGAAGCGGGCGATGGAGCTGCTGGAGCGGGTGGGGGTGGCCTCGCAGGCCACGAAGTACCCGGCCCAGCTGTCCGGTGGCCAGCAGCAGCGCGTCGCGATCGCGCGGGCCCTGGCCATGGACCCGAAGGTGATCCTCTTCGACGAGCCCACCTCGGCGCTCGACCCGGAGATGATCCAGGAGGTCCTCGAGGTGATGATCGACCTCGCCAAGCAGGGCATGACGATGGTCGTGGTGACGCACGAGATGGGCTTCGCCCGGACCGCGGCGAACCGGGTGGTGTTCATGGCCGACGGCGAGATCGTCGAGCAGTCCGACCCGGAGACCTTCTTCACGAATCCGACCTCGAGGCGGGCCCAGGACTTCCTCGGCAAGATCCTGAAGCACTGACCTGCAGTCGCGCCGCCCGCGGGCTGTACCAGCAACGAAACGAAGGGGAACCTGATCATGAGAATGCGCACCCTCGTCGCCACGTTCGGCGTCGCAGCGCTCGCGCTGACCGCCGCCGCGTGTGGCAAGGACGAGCCGAGCGCCGGCGGCGGCAACAGCGGCGGCGGCGCGTCCGACTCCTGCGGCGAGCTGCACAAGTTCACCGCGGCCAGCGGCGTGGACGTGGCCGGCAGCCAGACCTTCACCAAGGCGAAGTCGCGCGGCAACCTGATCGTCGGCGTCAAGGCCGACCAGCCGAACCTCGGGTACAAGGACGCCGACGGCAAGCGCTGCGGGTTCGACATCGAGGTGGCCCGGATGGTGTCGGCCGGCCTCGGCATGGACCCGGACAAGATCGAGTACAAGGAGATCCCGTCGGCGAACCGCGAGACCGCGATCGCCGGTGGTGAGATCGACTACTACGTCGGCACCTACTCGATCACCGACAAGCGCAAGAAGCAGGTCTCGTTCGCCGGCCCGTACTTCATCGCCGGTCAGGACCTGCTGGTCCGCAAGGACGACACCTCGATGGACGCCGGCAAGACCGCCCTGAAGGGCAAGAAGGTCTGCTCCGCGACCGGCTCGACCCCGATCCAGCGGGTCAAGGACGAGCAGCTGACCGAGGCGAGCAACATCTCCGAGTTCAAGACCTACTCGGAGTGCGTCTCCCAGCTGCTGGACAAGAAGGTCGACACGGTCACCACCGACGACGCGATCCTCAAGGGCTACGCCGCCACGGCGCCCGACGAGCTGCGGGTGGTCGGCAAGCCGTTCAGCACCGAGAAGTACGGCATCGGCCTGCCGCTGGCCGACAAGGCGCTGCGGGACAAGGTGAACTCGATCCTCGAGACCTCGGCCTCCGACGGCACCTGGAAGGCGATCTACGACGAGACGCTCGGCAAGTCGGGCTCCGACTCGACCCCGCCGCCGCTCGAGAAGTACTGACCCAACAGCCGGCCGCGGTGTCCGCAACGGGCGCCGCGGCCGGACTCTGTTCCTGAAGGCAAGAGGAAGGTCGCGATGTTCTCGGTCCTCACCGACAACTGGCCGCTGTTCCGGGACGGCTTCTGGCTGACGATCCGCCTGTTCGTGGTGTCCGGCGTGCTCAGTCTGGTGTTCGGCACGATCCTGGGTGCGTTCCGGGTCTCCCCGGTGCCGGCCCTGCGCGGTATCGGCACCGGCTACGTGAATGTCCTGCGGAACACTCCGCTGACGCTGGTCTTCGCGTTCCTGTTCTTCGGCGCCGCCAAGATGCAGCTCGCCCTGCCGAGCCCGTTCTGGACCGGCGTCGGCGCGCTGACGATCTACACGTCGGCGTTCGTCTGCGAGGTGGTCCGGTCCGGCGTCAACACGATCGCCCCCGGCCAGGCCGAGGCGGCCCGCGCGATCGGCATGTCGTTCAACCAGGTGCTGTCGATCGTCGTCCTGCCGCAGGCGTTCCGCGCGATCATCCCGCCGCTGATGAGCGTGTTCATCGCGCTGCTGAAGAACACCACGATCGCGGCCGGGTTCTCGGTCGCGGAGGCCGGCTCGATCCCGGCCGCGATGTCCGAGCGCGGCGAGAACCAGCTGCTCACCCTGCTGTGGATCACGATCGGCTTCCTGATCCTGATCGTGCCGCTGATCTTCCTGCAACGATGGGCCGAACGACGGACGGCGGTGGCCTGATGAGCACAGTCCTCTACGAGACCCCGGGGCCGCGGGCGAAGACCCGCAACCGCATCACCAACATCGTGGTGATCGTCGTGCTGGTCGGCGCGCTCGCCTGGCTGATCAACCGGATGTACCAGAACGGCCAGTTCGAGGGCCGGCTCTGGCGGCAGTTCCAGTACTCGTCGATCCAGCAGCAACTGCTCGACGGTCTGCTCAACACGCTGCGGGCCGCCGGTCTCGCGGCGGTGCTCGCACTGCTGTTCGGTGCGGTCTTCGCGGCGGCGCGGATCAGCGACCACAAGTGGGTCCGGACCCCGGCGACGCTGATCGTCGAGCTGTTCCGCGCGGTCCCGCTGCTGATCCTGATGTTCTACTTCTACTTCGGCAACATCCAGTTCCAGCTCGGGCTCAGCCCGTTCTGGGCGGTCGTGTTCGGCCTGACGCTCTACAACGGCTCGGTGCTCGCGGAGATCTTCCGGGCCGGCATCGCCGCCGTGCCGAAGGGCCAGCGCGAGGCGGCGTACGCGCTCGGTCTGCGGAAGAACCAGGTGGTCCGGCTCGTCCTGCTGCCGCAGGCGATCAGCGCGATGCTGCCGGCGATCGTCAGCCAGCTGGTCGTGCTGCTGAAGGACACCGCGCTCGGCTTCATCATCACCTACGCCGAGCTGCTGTACGTCGCGAAGCAGATGGGCGGCCGGTTGACGTACGGCTTCCCGTACATCCCGACGTACATCGTGGTCGCGCTGATCTACATCGGCCTCTGCTCGCTGCTGTCGCTGCTCGCCCGCTACCTCGAGGGCCGGTCCCGCCGGCGCCGCAAGATCACCGGCGCACCGCCCCCGATGACCGAGGCACCTGACGCCGCCCACACCCTGGACGCCGACGACAAGATCTGACCCGAAGGTCCCTCCTCGTGCGAGGAGGGACCTTCTCAGTTTCCGGGGCCGAGGTCGTACGTCGCGCGGACGCCGGCCAGGATCACCCGCACGCCGTGGTCGAACTCCGCGTCGGGGTCGGCCGCGAACAGGTCGCCGACCATCCGCGCCGTCAGGGGATAACGCTCGGCGTCGACGGACCGGCCGATCCGGTCCGCCTGGTACGGATTGCCGTCGGGGTAGTCGACGCCGGTCCGCGCCTGCTCCTCGATGACGTAGCCGATCGTGAAGTGCAGCAGCAGCGGGAACACCCGCGTCACGTCGCGCGCCGAGAACCCGGCGTCCTCCAGTGTGCGCAGCGTCAACTCGGTCACGCGCCACATGGAGTCGTCGCTGACGTTGGTGCCGGCGAGCACACGGGCGCCGTCCCGGTACCGCAGCAGGGTCTTGCGCAGCCGGCCGGCCAGCTCGGCCAGCCAGTCCTGCCAGTCCGTCCCCCTCCGCGGCGCCTCCAGCCCGTCGACGGCGCTGACGAACAGCACGCGCGCCATCGCGTCGAGCAGCTCCCGCTTGTTCTTGACGTGCCAGTAGAGCGCCGGCGCCTGGACGCCGAGCGCGGTGGCCACCTTGCGCATGGTCAGGCCGTCGACCCCGCCGTCGTCGAGCAACGGCAGCGCCGCGGTGGCGATGGTCCTGGCGTCGAGCTTCACGTCGATCTCCTGTTCGTCCTTGACAAGCTTAACAACGTTTTGCTCTCCTTAACAGCGTTAAAGAAAATCGAAGGACGTTAAGGAGAAGCTCATGGATGTGCTGATCGCCGGCGCCGGGCCGACCGGGCTGATGCTGGCCGCCGAGTTGCGGCTGGCCGGGATCGACGTCGTGGTGGTCGACGCGCTCCCGGCGCGGACGGGCGAGTCGCGGGCGGGCGGCATCCACGCCCGCACGATGGAGATCTTCGACCAGCGCGGCCTGATGGACCGTCTGCTGCCGCAGGGACGGCTGATCCAGGCCGGCCACTTCGGCGGCCTGCGGATGGAGTTCGGCGACTTCCCCACCCGCTTCCCGTACACGCTCGGCATCGTGCAGGCGGTGGTCGAACGCGAACTCGAGGCGCGCGCGACCGAGCTCGGCGCCACTGTCCGGTGGTCCTCGCCGGTGACCGGGATCCGTCCGGACGACGACGGGGTCGAGGTCGAGGTGGGCGGCCCGGACGGCGGGCTGATCCGCTGCGCGCACCTGGTCGGTTGCGACGGCGGGCGCAGCACGGTCCGCAAGCTGGCCGGCATCGGGTTCGACGGCACGGACGCGACGATGGTCGGCATGCTAGCCGACGTCGAGCTGACCGAACCGCCGGCCGGCACGGTCTTCGGGCACCGGCGCGGTCCGGGCGACTTCTCGGTGATCCAGTTCCAGCCGGGCTGGCACCGGCTGATGGTGCAGCGGTACGACCGCGTCCTCGATCGTGCGCACCAGCCGTCGTTCGACGAGTTCCGTGCCTCGTTCTGCGAGGTCGCGGGCACCGACTACGGCATGCACAGTCCGCGGTGGGTCTCGCAGTACGGCGACGCGGCACGGCAGGCCGACCGGTACCGCGAGGGCCGCGTGTTCCTGGCCGGGGACGCGGCGCACATCCACTTCCCGGCCGGCGGCCAGGGGCTGAACCTCGGCGTGCAGGACGCGGTCAATCTCGGGTGGAAGCTCGCGGCCGTCGTGCAGGGCCACGCGCCGAGCGAGCTGCTGGACAGCTACGAGGCCGAGCGGTTCCCGGTCGCTGCCCGCGTGCTGCAGAACACCCGGGCGCAGACCGCACTGTCACGGCCCGGCCGGCACGTCGACGCGTTGCGCGAGACGTTCACCGGGCTGCTCGAGAGCGACGACGTACGCTTCCGGCTCGGCCTGATGCTCACGGCCCTCGACGTCCGGTACGACGTCAAGGGCGAGCACACGCTGATCGGACGCCGTGTTCCGGACGCGGACCTCACCGTTGCCGGTGAGGCCACTCGCGTCCATCAACTGCTGACCGCCGGCCGCCCCGTGCTGCTGACGCTGCAGGGCGTGGCACCGTCCATCGACGGGTGGGCGGACCGCGTCGAGTGTGTCCAGGCGCAGTGCGGCACCGACGGCTGGACCGTGCCCGGCGTCGGCGACGTCTCCGCGCCGGCCGCGGTACTGATCCGGCCGGACGGCTACGTCGCCTGGGCCACGGACGAGCCGTCCGCCGAGGGTTTGGACGAGGCGATGGCGACCTGGTTCGGTCCGGCGACTGTCAGTGCAGCGTGTTGAACGAGTCGCGGATGATCTCCAGCGCCTCCGTGGCTTCTTCCTCGGTCAGCGTCATCGGGGGCGCCATCCGGAGCACGTTGCCGTAGAGGCCGCCCTTGCCGACCAGCAGGCCGCGGTTCTTGGTCTCCTGCTGGAGTTTGGCGGTGGCGGCCGCGTCGGGGGCGTTGTCGTCGGGCTTGACGATCTCGGCCGCGAGCATCAGGCCCTTGCCGCGGACGTCGCCGAGCTCGGGGTACTCGTCGGAGATGCCGCGCAGGCCGTCGGCGAGCTGCGCGCCGCGCTTGGCCGCGTTCGCCTGCAGGTCCTTGTCGAGCAGGTAGTCGATGGTGGCCTTCGCGGCGCTGGTCGAGATCGGGTTGCCGCCGAACGTGGACAGTGAGTTCGCCTTGATGCTGTCCATCAGGTCGCCGCGCGCCACCACGCCGCCGATCGCGAACCCGTTGCCGAGCCCCTTCGCGAACGTCATCGCGTCCGGGACGACACCGTGCGCCTGGATGCCCCAGAAGTGGTCGCCGGTCCGGCCCCACCCGGTCTGCACCTCGTCGGAGATGAACAGGATCCCGTACTCGTCCAGGACCTCCTTGAACGCGGCGTACAGCCCGTCGGGCGGCGAGGAGAACCCGCCGACGCCCTGGATCGGCTCCGCGATCAGGCAGGCGACGTCGCCCGCGGTCGTGGTCTCGATGACGTTGCGCAGGTCGTCGACGCAGACCTTGACGTAGTCGGCGTCGGACAGGTCCCGGAACGGGCTGCGGTACCGGTACGCGCCCTGCACGTACTGCACGTTCACCGGCGACAGGCTGCTCGCGGACCAGCCGCGGTTGCCGGTGATCGCCACGGTGCCGAACGCGCGGCCGTGGTAGGAGTTGCGCATCGCCAGCACCTGGTTGGAGCGGCGGTTCTGGGTGGCGAGCAGCAGGGCCGTCTCGTTCGCCTCGGTGCCCGAGTTCGCGAAGAACACCTTCGCGTCCGGGATCCCGGACAGCTCGGCGATCTGCTCGGCCAGCTCGATCTGCTTGCGGATCAGGTACACGGTCGAGGTGTGCGCGATCCCGGAGCCGAGCTGCTCACGCACCGCGTCGGAGATCTCCGCGATGTCGTACCCGATCGCGTTGGTCAGGATGCCGGCGAAGAAGTCGAGGTAGGTGTTTCCCTCACCGTCGGTGACCCGGCGGCCCGACCCCTCGACGATCTCGATCGGCTCCTCGTAGTACAACGCGAGCCAAGCCGGCATAACGGCCTTGTGACGCTCCCAGAGCTCCGCATGTGTCATGCCTAAGCATTACCTCAGCCGGGAGTAGGCGTCCATTAGTGTGCTCTGCGTGACGTTGCCGAGCATTCCGCATGTGGACATCGAGTCGCTGGAACACTTCGACCAGCTCCTGGCCGCGGGGGCGACGGCGATGATGGGCTGGCGGGTGCAGTCGGTGGACCTGACCGGGCGGACCGCGGAGCTGCTGACGCTCAGGCCGACCGGTTCGGTGTTCCTCGGTTGCGCCCTCGAGGACAAGGCCGACCTGTGGATCCGGGACGGCGGCGGGCTGGTGTTCCCGGCTATCCCGGCGTTGCCGTTCGACGCGTACCGCGGGCGGCTGTACGACGCCGACGAGCTGTACGCCGGGATCGAGCACGGGTACGACGCGACGCCCGACGCGCGGATCTACGCGTGGTCCCGCCAGCATGACGAGCGCGGCGACACCCGCCGTACGCTCGCCGCGGCGTTGCATGACCACGCGATCGCGGACGCCCTGGCCGAACTGCCCGCCGACGAGCCGTGGGTCGGCGTGATGGGCGGCCACGGCGTCCTGCGGGGCGACGACAACTACCGGGCCGCGGTGCTGCTCGGGCGAACGCTTGCCCGTCGCAACCAGATGGTCGTCACCGGCGGCGGGCCGGGCGCGATGGAGGCCGCCAACCTCGGCGCGTCGCTGGCGTCGTACGACGATTCAGACGTCGACGCCGCGCTCGCCGAACTGGCCGCCGTACCGTCGTTCCGGCCTTCGATCGGCGCCTGGGCGGCTGCCGGGCTCAGCGTCCGCGCCCGGTTCCCCGGGGACGGCGGGGTGTCGATCCCGACCTGGTTCTACGGCCACGAGCCGCCGAACGTGTTCGCCGGCTCGATCGCGAAGTACTTCTCGAACGCCCAGCGCGAGGACGTCCTGCTCGGCCGCGCCCGCGGCGGCATCATCTACCTCCCTGGCGCCGCCGGCACCGTCCAGGAGGTCTTCCAGGCCGTCACCCCGAACTACTACGGCGACGCCGCCACCCAGATCCCGCTCATCCTCGTGGACATCAAGCACTGGACCGTGAAGCTCCCTGTCTGGCCGCTCCTGCAGTCCCTGGCCACCAACCGCCCGCTCGCCCACTCCGTCCACCTCGTCGACACCATCGAAGAGGCCGCCGCGCTGGTCGGCTGACGATGTTCTACTGTGCCCGGCATGGGTGAGTTCGTGTTGGTGCCGGGGGCTCGGTTGGGCGCGTGGGCCTGGGACTCTGTCGCGGAGCGGCTGCGGGATGCGGGGCATGCCGTGTATGCGGTGACCCTGAGCGGGTTGGCGGAGCGCGGAGGGCCGGGGACGGAGCGGGTCGGCCAGCAGCAGCATGTCGACGACATCGTCTCGGTGATCGAGGGCAACGACCTGTACGACGTGGTGCTGGTCGGGCACAGCTACTCGGGGATCCCGGTCGGGCAGGCCGCCGGACGGATCGGCGACCGGCTGCGCAGGGTGGTGTACGTGGACTCGAGCGTTCCGGCTGACGGCGCGTCGTTCGCCGACGGGTGGTCCGACGACGACAGGGCCTGGCTGGAGGAGCAGCTGCTCGAAGGCGACGGCACCTGGCTTCCGGCCCCGGCGGAGCACTTCGTCGACCAAGACCTGTCCGACGAGGCCGTCCAGCAGCTGGTGTCCCGCAGTACGCCACACCCCGGCCTGACGCTGACGGAGCCCGCACGGCTGGCCAGACCGATCGGCGAGCTGCCGACGACGTACGTCAAGTGCCTCATGGCCGGTGACGAGCCCGCTCCCGACGTACAACAGGAGCTGCAGTCACCGCAGTGGCAGCTGGTCGAGCTGCGGACAGGGCATTGGCCGATGCTGTCCCAGCCGGCAGCGCTCGCGGAGATCCTCAGCGCCGCAGCCGGGTGAGTCGGGCTCGTCAGGCGACTTGGCGGGGTGTGAACTGCATCCGGGGCGCGGCGTACGCGTCCTGCGACTCGACGAGCTGCAGCTCGCGCTCCCCCGACTCGTGGGTGCGGGTGAGCAGGTCGAAGACACTCGAGGTCGTCCGGGCGAGCGCCTCGGCGAGATCATCCGTCCGCCGGTAGTGCGCGGTGAACAGCGCGGCCGTCACATCACCCGAGCCGTTCGCCTTCATCGGGATGTGCGGCGTCTGCACGAGCCACGCGCCGCTGTCGTCGACGGCCAGCATCTCGATCGTGCCGTCCTCGCGGTCGGGGCGCTCGACGCTGGTGACGAGCACCGTCCGCGGCCCGGTCGCGCGCACCAGCTCCACCGAGGCCAGCGTGGACTCGAGCGTGTCCGGCTCGGTGCCGGTCAGGAAGCCCAGCTCGAACTGGTTCGGCGTGATGATGTCGGCGGCCGGGACCACCCGGTCGCGCAGCAGCACCGGGATCGCGGGCGCGACGAAACAGCCCGACTTCGCGTTCCCCATCACGGGGTCGCACGAGTACACCGCCGCCGGGTTGGCCGCCTTGACCCGCTTCACCGCCTCGAGGATGACGTCGGCGATCCCCTCGCCGCCCTGGTAGCCCGACAGCACCACGTCGATCTGGGGCAGGACGCCGCGCTCCT
This sequence comes from Kribbella sp. NPDC003557, assembly GCF_040610805.1. Lineage (NCBI taxonomy): Bacteria > Bacillati > Actinomycetota > Actinomycetes > Propionibacteriales > Kribbellaceae > Kribbella > Kribbella sp. NPDC003557. The sequence continues at coordinate 356,936 of NZ_JBEXMY010000008.1, read as the reverse complement.
CGATCCCGAGCAGGACCTCCCGGACGTCGTCCGGGCTGATCAACGGCCCCCGCCACGCGCCGTACCCGGTGTGGTTCGAGAAGTTCACCGTGTAGACCGGCAGCACCTCCACCCCGATGCGCTGGAGCGGGAACACGGCGGCCGAGTTGCCCACGTGCCCGTACGCGACCGCGGACTGGATCGAGAGAATCTTCACCGCTCGATCATGCCCCACCCCGCCCGCGCGGGCCGCCGGGGGTCTGCCTCTTCGGACCGGCGTCCGTGCAGACCGTCCGGTTTGTCGGTGGGCTGGTTTACGGTGCGCAGCATGGCGAACTTTGTATTGGTGCCGGGGGCGTGGCTCGGGGCGTGGGCGTGGGACGAGGTCGCGGATGTGCTGCGGGACGAGGGGCACGGGGTGTTCGCGGTGACCCTGAGCGGGCTGGCCGAGCGGCGGGACCAGGACGCGGGACAGCAACAGCACGTCGAGGATGTCGTGACCGTGGTCGAGGAGAACGACCTGCGCGACGTCGTGCTCGCGGGGCACAGCTACTCCGGGATCCCGGTGGGACAGGCGGCGGGCCGGATCGGGGACCGGCTGCGGCGGGTGGTGTACGTCGACTCGAACATCCCGGCCGACGGGCAGTCGTTCGTCGACGGCTGGTCGGAGGAAGGCCAGGCCTGGGTGCGGGGCCAGTTGGAGAGCACCGACGGCTACTGGCCGCCGCTGACCGCTGAGGACTACGTCGGCCAGGACCTGTCCGACGAAAGCATCGCGGTGATCCTGGAGCGCGGTACGCCGCATCCCGGCCGCTCGATCACCGAGCCGGCCCAGCTGAGCAGGCCGATCGGCGAGCTGCCCACGACGTACATCAAATGCCTGATGGACGGCGCGACGCCCTCGTCAGCAGTCGCCGAGCAGCTCGCCAACCCGTCCTGGGAGCTGGTCGAACTGAACACCGGCCACTGGCCGATGTTCTCCCAGCCGGCCGCGCTCGCGAAGGTCCTCACCGGGCTCCGCTGACGCGCTAGCTGAGCCACTCCTCCGCGGTGTCGAGGAACGCGTCGACCTCGACGATGTCGTACCCCTCGGAGAGCCGGGTCGGGCTGAACTGCGCGTTGCGGACGTCCCGCACGGTCACCGGACGGCTCACCGGCCCTCCGTTCACGGTCGCCATCACGCGCTCGACGAAGTCGTCGACCTCGTCGACGGCGTACCCCTCACGCAGCCGGACCGTGGCGAACTGCGGCGCCGGACGTTCTCCCGGCACCGGCGTCGCTCTGCCCGCAGACTCGGCCGCGGGGCGCCCGGGGAGCCAGCGCTCCGCCTCGGCGAGGAAGTTGTCGACCTCCTCGACCGAGTACCCGGGCCCGAGCAGCGGCGTACGGAAGGCAGCGCCGCGGATCTCGTCGACGGTCACGTCCGGCCCGACGGACCGGCGTTCGGCCGTCGCGAGGATGCGCGCCACCAACGCGTCGACCTCTTCGCAGGCGTAGCGCTGCCCGAGCCGGCGCACCCGGAACTCGGGCTTCAGCATCAGGACTCGCTCGCGGCGAGCTGACCGCAGGCGCCGTCGATCTCCTGACCACGGGTGTCGCGCACGGTGACCGGGATCCCGCCGGCCTCGAGACGACGGACGAACTCGCGCTCGTCGGCCGGGTCGGACGCGGTCCACTTCGAGCCCGGTGTCGGGTTCAGCGGGATCAGGTTGACGTGCACCCAGCCCCAGTCGCCGCGCGCGTTGAGCTTCTCGGCCAGCAGGTCGGCCCGCCAGGCGTGGTCGTTGATGTCGCGGATCATCGCGTACTCGATCGAGACCCGGCGCTTGGTCTGGCGCGCATACCCCCAGGCCGCGTCCAGCACCTCGTCGACCTTCCAGCGGTTGTTGATCGGCACCAGCTCGTCGCGCAGCTCGTCGTCCGGGGCGTGCAGCGACAGCGCGAGCGTGACCGGGATCCCCTCGGTCGCCAGCTGGTTGATCCGCGGCACCAGCCCGACCGTCGACACGGTCACGCCGCGCGCGGAGATGCCGAGGCCCTCCGGTGACGGATCGGTGAACCGGCGGACGGCGCCCATCACGGCCTTGTAGTTCGCCATCGGCTCGCCCATGCCCATGAACACGATGTTCGAGACCCGGCCGGGCCCGCCGGCGATCTCACCGCGGGCGAGCGCCCGGGCGCCGTCGACGACCTGCTCGACGATCTCGGCGGTCGTCATGTTGCGCGTCAGGCCGCCCTGGCCGGTCGCGCAGAACGGGCACGCCATCCCACAGCCGGCCTGCGAGGACACGCACATCGTCGCGCGGCCCGGATACCGCATCAGGACGGACTCGACCAGCGAGCCGTCGAGCAGCTTCCAGAGCGTCTTGCGGGTCTCCCCGTTATCGCACTCCAGGTCGCGGACCCGGGTCAGCAGCGGCGGCATCAGGTCCGCCACGAGCTTGTCGCGGGTCGCGGCGGGCAGGTCGGTCATCTCGGCCGGGTCGGACACCAGCCGGGAGAAGTAGTGGTTGGACAGCTGCTTGGCGCGGAACGCGGGCTCGCCGAGCGCGGCCACCGCCGTACGCCGTTCCTCCCCGGTGAGGTCGGCCAGGTGCCGCGGCGGCTTCTTGGCGCGGCGCGGCTCATCGAAAACAAGAGGCAGGGAGGTAGACATAACCGCCCTATTGTCGCCCGCCGGTGCGACGCTTCACAAATTCACATCCCATGACCCGCATCACCCGGGGCCTTGCGGTCGGAGTGGCCCAGCTTGCGGTCCGGGGCGATCCGGTCCCGCACCAGTTGCTTCAGGAACGGGATCTCGGCGAACCCGCCCTCCGCCTTCCGCGACCACAACAACTCCCCGTCGAGGCTGACGTCGAACACTCCCCCGGTCCCCGGCACGAGCGCGACCTCCCCGAGCTCCTTCGAAAACGTCGTCAGCAGCTCCTGCGCGGTCCACGCCGCCCGCATCAACCACCGGCACTGCGTGCAGTACTCGATCTCCAACCGCGGCGCTCGACTCACGCCCACACCGTACCGGCCGACTTTGTGCACCAGATCCGTGTCTCAGCGCGGTCGCCGTACGGATCTGGTGCACAAAGTGGGCTTCAGGCCGAGTAGCCCTTCGGCGGGATGAGGGTGGCGAGTTGGTTGAAGGTCAGCCAGTACGTCGCCGTGGGGGCGAAGCCTGCCGGGTCGGCGATCAGCACGGTCTGGTCGCTGTCGTCGTACCCGATCACCGTGAAGTAGTGATAGATCGTGTAGTTCGGGTAGCCCGGCGGGTGGTTGCTGGCCGGCGCGACGATGTTGGCGACGATCGGGTAGTTGTTGTTGATGTCGAGAACGACGTCCCGCCAGAGCAGGTCCCGCTGCGCCTGCGTGGGCGGGTCGTTCGGCATCTCCTTGGTCTCGTACCAGCCGGTGCCGAGGTGGTTGTTGAGCACCCGGGTGACCTGACCGATCCAGTCGGTGCCGTTGGTCGTGGTGGGTAGCTCGTTGGCCAGTTGCTGCTGGCTCGGCGGTGAGATCCGGGCCGAGAGCGCGATCCGGGTGGCGGCCGGGCCGCACCAGTAGCCGGTCTGCTGGTACTGGAAATCGATGGTGAGCGTCTTGAGGGTCTGCGTCGAGTAGCCGAGCTTCGGGACCGGCTTGCTCGCCGCGACCGCCTCTGCCGACACAGCTGCCGACTCGGTTGCCGGTGCGGCCGTGGCCGCGTTCACCGGGAGGGCCGCGGCCGTGATGAGGGCGAGACCGCACAGGGCGGCCTTGAACTTCGTCGTGGGAATCATGTCAGCTCCTCACTGGACGACCGGGGCGGACCGTCCGGTTTGATCCTGACACGGCGCGTTGCAGTGTGGTGAAAAAATCACCAACCCTTTCCAGGTCAGTCGAAAGGCTCGATGATCTCGCGCACCAGCCAGCGCACGGCCCGCTCCGGGTACGGCCGCGGCAGCGACAGGACGATGTGGTCGAACCCGAGGCCGACGGCCTTCCGCACGATCGCGCGCGTCTCGCCCGGGTCGTCGTACGACACGATCTGCTGCAAAGAGCGGCTGATCGTCGACGGGTCGCGGCCGATCCGCTCGCATTCCAGATCCAGCCGGCGGGCGCGATCGGCGAGCGTGTCGAGGTCGGTGTGCGGCGGGCCGCTGATGTTCCAGATGTCGGCGTACTCCGCGATCAGCCGCATCATCCGGTTGCCCCAGCCGCCGATCAGCAGCGGCGGACCACCTTCTTGGACCGGCTTCGGCGCATTCCGGGTCCGCTCCAGCGTGGAGTACCGGCCGTGGAAGTCGAACTCCTCCTCGCTCCACATCAGCCGCAGGATCTCGATCGTCTCGCGCAGCCGGTCGATCCCCTCCCCCGGCGGCACGAGCGACAGCCCGTAGGCGGCGTACTCCTCGATCGCGGGATTCGGGCCTGAGGGCTGGTGGGTGCCACCGGCGCCGAGACCCATGACGAGGCGGCCGCCGGAGATCACGTCCAGCGTGCTGGCGATCTTGCCGAGGACGGCCGGCGGGCGGATCCGGTTGCTCGTGACCAGGAGGCCCAGCCGGAGCCGCGTGGTCTGCGCGGCGAGCGCGGTCAGCAGGGTCCAGCCCTCCAGGACGTCCCCGTTCTTCGGGCCGGCGAGTGGGAGGAAGTGGTCCCACAGCCAGGCGTCGCGGATTCGCGGCTCCTCGTCGGCCTCCAGCCAGACGCGGCGGATGTCGGCGTACGGGACGTGCATCGGGGTGGTCTTCAGACCGAAGGTTGGTGACATAATCGTCAGGGTAACTGATGATCAGCTCTACTGACGATCAGGTGCCCGGTAGATTTGACCCATGGCTGACCGGCTCGGGTATCTGCTCAAACACGTCCTCGCGCAGCTCACCGAGGCACAGGCCACGGCACTGGAGCCGTACGGCGTGACTGGGCGGGACCTGGCCGTGCTGTCGGCGATCGTGGCCGGCGAGCCGCTGTCGCAGCTGGAGGTCGCGGCGCGCCTGCGGGTGGACCGTACGTCGATCGGCGACCTGCTGGACGGGCTCGAGGAACGCGGGCTCGTCGAGCGCCGGCGAAGCACCGAGGACCGGCGGCGGAACGTCGTCGTCCTGACGCCGCAGGGCGAGTCGACGTTCGCGTCCGCCGAGGAGGTCCGTCTGAAGGTGGAGGAGGAGTTCCTCGCTCCCCTGGCGGTCCCGGATCGGTTCCGCGACGAGCTGCGGTTGCTGCTCGGGGAATGACGGCTCCGGCAGGCAGGTTGGACTGTGCATGCTCCCTGTCCCGCTGTCAGTCCTGGACCGCTCGCGGACACGGGTAGGCGAGTCCGAGGCGGAGACGCTACGGGCAACCGTCGAGCTCGCTCAGCAGGTGGAACAGCTTGGCTACAAGCGTTTCTGGGTCTCGGAGCATCACAGCGTGCCCGGAGTGGTCGGCTCCGCGCCGACCGTGCTGGCCGCGGCTGTTGCCGCGCGCACCGACCGGATCCGTGTCGGCACCGGCGGCGTGATGCTGCCGAACCACAAGCCGCTCGTCGTGGCCGAGCAGTTCGGCGTACTGGAGTCGTTGTACCCGGGCCGGATCGACATGGGGCTCGGGCGCTCGGTCGGCTTCACCAACGGCGTACGGCGTGCTCTGGGTGTCGACAAGGATGCGGCGGAGGACTTCACGGCACAGGTGCAGGAACTCCTCGGGTATCTAGCCGGTACGTCGACCGATCAGGTTCATGCACGACCGGGCGAAGGGCTGCAGATCCCACCGTTCGTCCTCGCGGTCGGCGAGGGCGCGACGATCGCTGCGTCGCTGGGGCTGCCCGTGGTGCTGGCTGCGCGCTCCGACTCGGCCGAGCTGCTCGACGACTACCGCAGTACGTTCCGGCCGTCTGCCTGGGCGCCCGAGCCGTACGTGATCCTTGCCGTCACCGCCGCGATCGCCGACTCCGCGGAGGCCGCCCGGCAGCTGTTGTTGCCCGAGGCATGGGCCGCGGCGTACTCACGTACCCGTGGCGTGTTCCCGCCGCTGCGGCCCGACGTGCCGGAGCCGATGACCGCGCGGGAGCAGGAGTTCTTCGAGAACGCGCTGCGCGGCCAGATCTACGGGACGTCCGCGGACGTCGACGAGGCGCTGAGCGATCTCGTACGCCGTACCGCCGCGGACGAGCTGCTGATCACCACGAACACCTACGACCGCGGCGCGTTGCTCGCGAACTACGCCGCGCTGGCGAAGCTCACCGGCTGATCCGGTCCTCCAGCCGCTTCCGCACATCCGGCCACTCGTCGGCCAGGATCGAGAACACCACCGTGTCGCGGAACGAGCCGTCGGCCGTCAGCATGTGCCGGCGCAGCACGCCCTCGCGGGTCGCGCCGAGCTTGGCGATCGCCGCCTGCGAGCGAGTGTTCTTGGACCCGGTCTGGATCTTCACCCGGCCGAAGCCGCACACCTCGAACGCGTGCTCCAGCAGCAACAGCTTGGTCGCAGGGTTGACCGCGGTCCCCCAGACAGCCGGCGCGTAGCCGGTCCAGCCCAGGTGGATCCGCTCGTTCACGACGTCGACGTCGCCGAGGCTCGACGTACCGACGACGGAGCCGTCGGCGACCAGGCGGACGACGTACGCGAACCGCTTGGCCGCGGCCGGGATCCACTTCGCCCGCATCTCGTCCGCGTCGGCGGGCATCGCCGCGGGTCCGCCGCCGAAACCACCGGCGTACACCTGCTCGTTGCCGATCGCGGCGTACAGCTCGTCGATGTCGGATTCCTGCATCCGATCGAGCCGTACGACGTCGCCGACCAGCGACCGTCCGTCCGGAGCAACCGTCATGGTTTCACCAGCACATGCAGGAGAAGCCAGACGATCGGCGCCGTCGCGAGCAGCGAATCCAGCCGGTCCATCACACCGCCGTGACCGGGCAGCAGGTTCGACATGTCCTTGATGCCCAGGTCGCGCTTGATCATCGACTCGCCGAGGTCGCCGACCGTCGCGGTCACCACCGCGACCGCGCCGACGATCGCGCCGACCCACCAGTCACCGTCCAGCAGGAAGACGACGGACGCGATGCCGGCCCCGATACAGGCCAGCGTCGAGCCGGCGAAGCCCTCCCAGGACTTCTTCGGGCTGATCGTCGGCGCCATCGGGTGCTTGCCGAACAGCACACCCGCGGCGTACCCGCCGACGTCGCTGGCAACCACGACCAGGAAGAACGTGAGCACCCGGCCCGGACCGTCCGCTTCCGGCTGTACCAGCAGGATCGCGAACCCGGCCAGCAGCGGCACGTAGCCGATCAGGAACACCCCGGCACTGACGTCCCGGACGAACCCGACCGACCCGCCCGGCATCCGCCAGAAGATCGTGCCGAGAACGGTGATCCCGAGCGCGACCAGCAACGCCATCGGACCGCCGAAGTACGCCGCCAGCAGCATCGCCGCCGTCCCGACGAACAGCGGGATCTTCGGGATCACCGCGCCGCCGGTCCGGAGCGCCTTGATCATCTCGTCGACAGCCACCAGGACGGTCGCCAGCACGAGGACGACGAACAGGACCTTCTGCCAGTACAGCGATCCGAGGATCAGGGCGCCGAGCCCGACACCCACCGCGATCGCCGCAGGCAGATTGCGCCCGGCACGGCTCGGGCTGGGACTCGGCGCAGGCGTGCTCTCGACGCCCATCACACCTCGAGCAGTTCGGCTTCCTTGTGCTTGAGCAGGTCGTCGATGGAGTCGACGTACTTCTTCGTCAACCCGTCGAGCCGCTTCTCAGCACTCTTGCCCTCGTCCTCGCCGGCGTCGCCGTCCTTGACGGTCTTGTGCACCTGGTCCATGGCGTGCCGGCGGATGTTGCGCACCGAGACCCGGGCCTCCTCGGCCTTGGTCTTCGCGACCTTGATGTACTCCTTGCGGCGCTCCTCGGTCAGCGCCGGCATCACGACCCGGATCACCGCACCGTCGTTGCCCGGGTTCACACCCAGGTCCGAGTCGCGGATCGCCTTCTCGATCGCCGTCATCGCACCCTTGTCGTACGGCGAGATCAGCACGGTCCGGGGCTCCGGCACCTGGAAACCGGCCAGCTGCTGCAGCGGAGTCGGGGTCCCGTAGTAATCGGCCAGGATGCTCGCGAACATCTGCGGGTGCGCCCGGCCGGTGCGGATCGCGGCGAAGTCGTCCTTCGCAACCTCCACGGCCTTGGCCATCTTCTGCTCGGCATCGCGGAGAGCTTCGTCGATCACGACATTCCTCGCTTCCTCGGGCCGCGTCGGTGCGGCCGGTCCTACTTCGCCTGTGTCCAACGATCCTAGTGGTACGCCGTCCTCCGCCGGGTTATTGCCCCCGGGAGACGACCGTGCCGATCTTCTCGCCGTGGATCACCCGGGCGATGTTGCCCTCCTCGAGACCGAAGATGACGATCGGCAGCGCGTTGTCGCGGGCCAGGCTGATCGCGGTGGCGTCGGCGACCCGGAGGCCGCGGGCCAGGAAGTCGTCGTACGACAGCTGGTCGAACTTCACCGCGTCCGGGTTCTTCTTCGGGTCGGAGTCGTAGACGCCGTCCACGCCCTGCTTGCCCATCAGCAGGGCCTCCGCGCCGACCTCCAGCGCGCGCTGGGCGGCGACGGTGTCGGTGGAGAAGTACGGCATGCCGGAGCCGGCGCCGAAGATCACCACGCGGCCCTTCTCCAGGTGCCGCTCGGCCTTGCGCGGGATGTACGGCTCGGCGACCTGGCCCATCGTGATCGCGGTCTGCACCCGCGTCTCGATGCCGAGCTTCTCCAGGAAGTCCTGCAGCGCCAGGCAGTTCATCACGGTGCCGAGCATGCCCATGTAGTCGGCGCGGTTGCGCTCCATCCCGCGCTGCTGGAGTTCGGCGCCGCGGAAGAAGTTGCCGCCGCCGACCACCACGGCGACCTGGACGCCCGCCCGGGCCACGTCGGCGATCTGCTTGGCGATCGAGTTCACCACGTCGGGGTCGACGCCGAGCTTGCCGCCGCCGAACACCTCACCCGAGAGCTTCAGCAGCACCCGGTGATAGGCGGGCGAGAACGGCGAAGAGGCCGGACTCGTCTCGGTACCCAGGGTTTCCGTCACGATTCCGGCCTCCTCGTTCGTTGACTGTGTGCTCAGATCCTTCGCGGGATCAGGCGCCGACCTCGAAGCGGGCGAACCGCTTCACGGTGACACCGGCCTCGTCGAGCACAGCCTTCACGGTCTTCTTGTTCTCCGTGACCGACGGCTGCTCGAGCAGCACGACGTCCTTGAAGAACCCGTTCACCCGGCCCTCGACGATCTTCGGCAGGGCGCCTTCCGGCTTGCCCTCCTCGCGCGCGGTCGCCTCGGCGATCCGCTTCTCGTTCTCGACCGTCTCGGCCGGGACCTCGTCGCGGGTGGTGTACAGCGGGCGCATCGCGGCGGCCTGCATGGCGGCGCCACGGGCGGCCTCCACGTCGTCGCCCTCGAACTCGACCAGCACGCCGACCTGGGCCGGCAGGTCAGCGGCGCGCTTGTGCATGTACGCCGTCACCTTGCCGTCGAAGACGGCCACCTTGCCGAGCTCCAGCTTCTCGCCGATCACCGCGGCCAGGGCCTCGATGTTCTCGGCGACCGACTTGCCGTCGGTCAGCTTCTCGTTGAGCAGGCCCTCGACGTCACCGACCTTGCTCGCCGCGGCGTGCGCGACGATGTCGGCGGCGAGCTGCTGGAACTGCTCGTTCTTGGCGACGAAGTCGGTCTCGCAGTTCAGCTGGACGAGCGCGTTCTCCGCCGCGGCCACCAGGCCGTTGGTGGCGGACCGCTCGGCGCCACGCTTCTGGGCCTTGGCCGCGCCCTTGATGCGCAGCTCCTCGATGGCCTTCTCGAAGTCGCCGTCGGTGGCCTCGAGCGCCTTCTTCGCGTCCATCATGCCCGCGCCGGTGGTGTCGCGGAGCTTCTTCACGTCAGCGGCGGTGTAGTTCGCCATTCCTCGTTCTCTCGTCTTGTCTGGTGCGGCTGGGTGGGCGGGCTGTCAGGGTGCCCGCAGGACCCCGGCCGGGGTCCTGGGGGCGTGGCCCGGCGCCGCCCGGAGTGAACCGGGCGGCTTACGAGCTGTCAGGCCTCGTCGGCCTTCGGCGCCTCGGCCGGGGTCTCCTCGGCGGCCGGGGTCTCCTCGGCGGCCGGGGTCTCCTCGGCCTTGGCCTCGGTCACCGCGGCGTCGGTCGCGACCGGCTCGGTCAGGACGTCGGTCGCCGGGGCGGCCTCAGCGGCCTTCGCCTCGGTGGCCTTCGCCTCGGCGGCGCCGTTCTGGCTCTCCAGCAGCTCCCGCTCCCAGGCGGCCAGCGGCTCCTCCTGGCCCAGCTCCTCGCCGGCCGCGGCGGCACCCTGGCCCGAGCGGGCCATCAGGCCGTCGGCGACGGCGTCGGCGACCACGCGGGTCAGCAGGCCGACCGAGCGGATCGCGTCGTCGTTCCCCGGGATCGGGTAGTCGACCTCGTCCGGGTCGCAGTTGGTGTCCAGGATGCCGATGATCGGCAGCTTCAGCTTGCGCGCCTCGTCGACGGCGAGGTGCTCCTTCTTGGTGTCCACGATCCACACGGCGGCCGGGACCCGGGCCATGTCGCGGATACCGCCGAGGGTCTTGAGCAGCTTGTCGTGCTCGCGACGCTTCTGCAGCAGCTCCTTCTTGGTGACACCGGAGGCGGCGACGTCGTCGAAGTCGATGAGCTCGAGCTCCTTGAGGCGCTGGAGCCGCTTGTTCACGGTCTGGAAGTTCGTCAGCATGCCGCCCAGCCAGCGCTGGCTCACGTACGGCATCCCGACCCGGGTCGCCTGCTCGGCGATCGCTTCCTGGGCCTGCTTCTTGGTGCCGACGAACAGGATCGCCCCGCCCGACGCGACCGTGCTGCGGACGAACTCGTACGCGCGGTCGATGTAGGACAGCGACTGCTGCAGGTCGATGATGTAGATGCCGTTGCGCTCGGTGAGGATGTAGCGCTTCATCTTCGGGTTCCAGCGCCGGGTCTGGTGCCCGAAGTGCACGCCGCTCTCGAGCAGCTGCTTCATGGTCACGACGGCCATGAGGTGGTCTCCTTATTGCGACCCGGCTTGCGTTCCGGGTCTACTCGGTTGTCTCGCCCCGGACCGGATGATCCGCGGCTCCTGATGCCCGTCGCGCGAATCCACCCGGATCGCTCCGGGACCGTCGGACCCAACGCACTTGTGCAGGCATGCGTAGTCGCCCCACCGAGGTGTGGCGCCACCGGAAGTGTACGGGACCACCCGCACCGGATGCGAACCGGCCCCACTTGTCCACAAATCCGCTCTCGCCGGTCAAAACCCACCCCACCCACGGCACCTTCCCTGGCATGACCTTCGCCCTCCTCCCCCTCGCCGCCGCCCCACCCGCACCCGCCGCCATCCCACCCGTGCACGCCGCCCTGCCTCTGGCTACCCCGCCTCCGGCCGCCTGGCCGCTGCAGCCTCGGCCGGAGGTCGTGCACGGCTTCGAACTCCCGGCGAAACCGTGGCTACCCGGCCACCGAGGCGTCGACCTCGCAGGCCGCCCGGGCCAGCCCGTCCTCGCCGCCACCCCCGGCACGATCACCTACGCCGGCCCGCTCGCCGGCCGCGGCGTCATCACGATCACCGCCGGCCCCCGCCGCACGACGTACGAACCCGTCATCCCCGAGGTCGCGGTCGGTGCCACCGTCACCACCGGCACCGTCATCGGCCGCCTCTCGGCCGCGGGCTCGCACTGCCCACCCAGGACCTGCCTGCACTGGGGCCTCCTCCAGGGCAAGCAGTACCTCAACCCCCTTGCCCTGCTCCCGCACCGCCCGGTCCGCCTACTCCCACTCACCCACGGCCCGACCCGACCGGCAGCACGCAGCGCACCATCTGCGCCTTCGCCCACAGACCCACCAGACAACCGGCGCGCGGCCAAGCTCGTCATCGCCGTCACGGCGGCGCTCACCCTGACCGCCGGCCTGCTGCTCAGGCGCGAATGACGCTCACTCGTGCGGCAGATTCAGCTGCCACGACACCCCGTACCGGTCGTTCACCCACCCGAACTTCTTGCTGAACCCATAGTCCCCCAGCGGCATCAGCGCACCCCCGCCGTCCACCAGCGCGCCGTACAACCGCTCGAGCTCCGCCTCGTCCCGGCAGTCCACGAACAACGACATCGAAGGAGTGAAGGTGAAGCCATGGTGCTGGTAGCTGTCACTGCACATGAACTCCTGCCCGGCCAGCCGGAACACCGCAACCATCACGGACCCCTCAGGTCCCGGCCCCTCAGCGCCGTACTTGACCATCGACACGACCTCGGCGTCGTCGAACAGCGACTGGTAGAAGGTCATCGCCTTCTCCGCGCCACCCTCGAACATGAGGAACGTCTTGATCTGCTGCATCGCCCATCTCCTACAGTCGTGGCTTATATAAGTCTCGACTGTAACACCGGATCAGCTCCCGGGGACCCGGGCCTGCCAGGCGTCCTCGTCGCGCGACCGGCGCTCGACTCCGGCCGGCAACTTGTTCTTGGCCAGATCGACCAGAGTGGTGTTCTCGAGGACGTCCCGCAGACTCGCGCGAGCAGCGATCCAGACGCGCTGCAGGACGACCGCGTGCTCGTTGTACGTGACGCTCTCGGGCCGGACGCCCGAGATGCTCACGATCGGCCCGTCGACAGCGCGCATCACGTCGGCGACGGAGATCTCGTTCGGGTCGACGGCCAGCCGCCAGCCGCCCGACTGCCCGCGCTGGCTCGACAGCACGCCGGCCCGGCGCAGGTCGGCGAGGATGCCCTGGAGGAACCCGTGCGGAATGCCCTGCGCCCGGCTCAGTTCCTCGGCCGACACCACGGCAGGATCGCCGGCCACCCATCGCTGGGTGATCTCGATCAGAGCTCGCAACGCATAGTCAGACTTCGCCGAAACCCGCATGTCCCGCAGTCTGCCGCATGCCGGCGCCCACACGCCGCATCACCCGCGAACATCCGTCGCCTCGACCTGCCCGTGCGCGTTCCCTCAGGCCCGCGGATGGGCCTGCTGGTAGGCCTGGCGAAGCCGATCGGTGGAGACGTGCGTGTAGATCTGGGTGGTCGCGAGCGACGCATGCCCGAGAAGTTCCTGGACGCTCCGGAGGTCCGCGCCACCCTCGAGAAGATGCGTGGCCGTCGTATGGCGCAGCCCGTGCGGCCCGAGATCCGGTGCGTCGACGACAGCGATTCGCTGGTGCACCATCCGCCGTACCGTCCGCTGATCGATCCGGCCACCACGCGCCCCGAGAAAAGCCGCGGGCCCGCTCCCCTCGCGCACCAACTTCGGCCGTGCCTCGGCCAGCCACCGCTCGAGCGCCTGCCCGGCCGGCACCCCGTACGGGACCGACCGCTCCTTCCGCCCCTTCCCGAAGACCCGCACGACGCGACGCGACCGGTCGACGTCATCCACATCCAGGGCGCACAGCTCGCCGACGCGGATACCCGTTGCGTAGAGCAACTCCATGATCGCGAGATCGCGCAGCCCGACCGGACTGCCGTCGTCAGCCGCGACTCCGGCCGCGTCCAGGACGGCGCGGGTGTCCGCCTGGCCGAGCACCCCCGGAAGGCTCTTGTGCGCCTTCGGGCTCGCGAGCAGCGCTCCGGGATCCGTCTCGATCCGCCCGGTCCGCTGCGCCCACGCCGTGAACACCCTCGCGGCCGTCGCACGGCGAGCCATCGTGCTGCGGGATTTCCCCAGACTTTGCTGTTTGGCCAGCCAGGACCGTAGACCCCGGATGTCCAACTGCTCAAGATCATCGTGACCAAGCCGAATCAAATGTTCGAGTAAATCCGCGACGTCTCCGATGTAGGCTCTCACGGAGTGAGTGCTGAGGTCTCTTTCCGCCGTCAGATGCCTTTCGTAGTCAGCCAGTAACACAGCGAAACCTTCCGGCCAGGAACGGTTTCCACTGACTTCGTCCGGCGTCATGTCTCGACGATGCGTGAGGTGGCCCGGCATCGCAAGGCACCGCGCGGACGCCGAGGAGAGGAGGTCTGGTCGATAGCCCGACGGTCGACTACTGTTCGGCCCGATTGCCCTAGTAGCAACGGAGGCACCCCTGACCATGGCCCCCTCAGCGAACGGACAGACCGTAGGCCGGCGCCTGCCGGTCGAGTCGGCGTTCACTCGAGTCGAGGATGCGCGGCACCGTCTGCCGCGCTTGTTCGGTCGTCGCGACCTGGTCGTACTCGGCCTGGGCGTGATGATCGGCTCCGGCATTTTCAGCATCAGCGGCGTTCAGGCGGCGAATGTCGCCGGACCGGCAGTGATCCTGTCGTTCGTCATCGCCGCGATCGTCTGTTTGCTGGCCGCGGCCTGTTACGCCGAGCTGTCGTCCACGATCCCGGTTTCCGGTAGCGCGTACACCTTCAGCTACGTCACCTTCGGCGAAGCGTGGGCGTGGCTGGTCGGCTGGGCACTGGTGCTCGAGCTCGTCACCGCGGCGGCGATCGTCGCGCGCGTCTGGTCGGCGTACTTCCTGGCCACCCTCGACGGATTCGGAGTGACGCTCCCCGCGGGTGTGGCGCAGTTCTTCGGCCCCGAGGCCAAGGTGAACCTCGTCGCCCCGCTGCTGCTGCTGATCCTGACCGCGCTCGTCGTGACCGGCACCAAGCTCTCGGCCCGGGTGCTGACCGTCGTCGTGATCGCGAAGGTCGCGGTGATCCTCCTGGTGGTGATCGTCGGTGCCGCGCACATCAACATGGACAACTACCACCCGTTCGTGCCGCCGGCCCGGGCGGCGCCCGCGACCGCGAGCCCGACGTTGCTGGGCTGGATCCTGGACTCGTCGTTCGGCTCGTTCGGGACGATGGGCATCTTCACCGCCGCGAGCACGATCGTGTTCGCCTACATCGGCTTCGACCTGATCGCGACCGCGTCCGAGGACGCCCGCAGCCCGCGCAAGACCGTCCCGCAGGGCATGCTGCTCGGCGTCGGCGCCGTGACGATCCTCTACATCGCGATGGCCGTCGTCCTGGTCGGCATGCGCCCGTACGGCAAGCTCGGCGGCGGCGCACCGGTCTCCGAAGCCCTGGCCGCGGTCGGCGTCGGATGGGCCGCGAAGGTGGTCAACCTGGGCGCCTTGCTCGCGTTGATGACGGTCATCATGGTGGTCCTCATCGCGCAGAGCCGGGTCCTGTTCAACATGGGCCGCGACGGCCTGCTGCCGAAGAGCCTGGGCCGGGTCAGCCGGGTCTACTCCTCCCCCGCCCGCGCCGCGACGGCCGCCGGCATCGCCGCGCTGGCCCTCACGCTCTACCCGAAGGTCCTCGAACTCGAAGAGCTGCTGGTCATCGGAGCCCTGTTCTGCTTCGCCTTCTGCGCGATCGGCGTCCTCACCCTGCGCCGCTCCGAGCCCAACCTGGAGCGCGGCTTCCGGGTGCCGATGGTCCCGCTGATCCCGCTCCTGTCGCTGGCAGCGACGGTCTGGCTGATGCTCAACCTGAAGACGAGCACCTGGACCAAGTTCGGCGTCTGGATGGTCATCGGCATCGCGATCTACGGCCTCTACGGCCGCTGGCACAGCCGCCTCGCCAACGAGGACAGCTGGGACTTCGACCTGGGCGACACCGACCCCGGCACCGGCGGCTTCCAACCCATCCGCCCCGACCAGGACCGCCCCACCGAACTCCGAGCCATCCGCACCCCACCCGAACAAGCCCAAAAGCCGTCCCGCGGCAAACACATGCGCAACTAGCCGTAGATGGAAAGACGCAGATGACCGGGCCAGGCCACAGGCCGGTCCCGTCCACCTGCCGCCGCCCGACCGCAGCCGTTCGCCCTGTGACCGCGGCTGGTTGAGCCACTCACCTCGGCCGCCGAGGTGCACCCTTCTCACGAACAGCTCGCTGCGCTCCACAACGCGGCCCGGATCCAGGGATGGCCGCGCCCCGCCCGGCGTCTCGGGATCCCGCGCAGCGCCTGGGGGCTCGGCATCGCCCGCAGCGCTCAGGGGCTCAGGATCACGCGCAGCGCTCAGGGGCTCAGGATCACGCGCAGCGCTCAGGGGCTCAGGATCACGCGCAGCGCTCAGGGGCTCAGGATCGCGGACAGCGCTCAGAGTCTCGGGATCGCGCGTAGGGCGATCTCTACCGTGGCGTACAGGCTTGCACGGTCTGCCCCGGCCGCCGCGTGCACCGCGTTTCCCTCGCTCACGGTCATCACGTAGCGCGCGAGGTCGGCCGGGTCGGTGCCGGCGGGCAGGTCGCCCTCGTCGACCGCGCGGGCCAGGCGCTCGGCCAGGCGCTTCTCGCCGGCCAGACGGCTCGCGGCCAGGAACTGCGCCACCTGACCGTTGTCGCTTCCGCCCGCCAGGCCGCCCTGGATCGACAGGCACCCAGCCGGCCGACCGGGCAGTGTGAGCGCGTCCGCGTTCGCCTTCAAGAACCTCTCCACGGTCGCGTACGCGGTCGGCTCAGCGAGCGCCTCCTGGGCGTACGCCATGTCGCGCTCGGCGTAGCGCGCAACCGCCCGACGGAACAGGTCCTCCTTGTTGCCGTAGGCCGCGTACATGCTCGGACGGTTGATCCCCATCGCGTCGGTCAGGTCGGCCAGCGACGCGCCCTCGTAGCCGCGCTCCCAGAACACCTCGATGGCCCGGTCGAGCGCCGCGTCCGCGTCGAAGCCCCGCGGCCGTCCTCGTGTCTTCACCGTCACACCACTGATTCTAACCGCTCGGTACAGAAATAACTCGGAAGGTACTACTGTTCCAATCCATACCGAACGGTACAGAATTTGGAGGCTGGTCATGCAACGCATAGGGCTCTGGAGCATGCGATTCCGGGGCCACCCGTCGCTGCCTGATCTCGAGGCAGCCGGTTGGGACACCCTCTGGATTCCGGGTCTCGACGGCACCGGCGCACTCGACGACGTAAAGCACCTGCTCCAAGCCGCGCCGCACAGCACGGTCGTGACCGGCGTCCTGAACATCTGGGGTCAGTCACCGCAAGAGCTGTCGAAGAGGATCGCCGAGCTCGACGCCGACCGGCTGCTGGTCGGGCTGGGCGTCGGAAACGCTGCCGGCGCTGCCTCGAGTGGCCAGGACTACGGCAACCCCATCGCGTCGATGAGCCGCTACCTCGATCAGCTCGAGGTGCCCGCCGATCGCCTGCTGCTCGGCGCCCTCGGGCCCAAGATGGTCGACCTGGCCGTCGCCCGTACGGCCGGCTGGCACCCGTTCCTGGTCACGCCCTCCTATGTGGCTCGCGAACGTGCTCGCGTCGGAAAAGGCCCGCTGATCGCACCGCACCAGGCCGTGGTGCTCGAATCCGATCCGGCCAGGGCGCGGGCGATCGCCCGCGCCGAGATCGGCATGTTCATCGGCTTCCCGGCCTACCGCAACAACCTGCGTCGCTTGGGCTTCACCGACCAGGACCTGGTCCCCGGCGGCAGCGACCGCCTGATCGACGCTCTGGTCGCGCACGGCGGCGTCGCTGAGATCCGCGACCGCGTCCGCGCTCAGCTCGAGGCGGGCGCCGACCACGTGGCCCTGCACTTCCTGGGGGCCAACTCGTTCCTTCCCACCCACCTTTCCGAACTCACCAAGGAGAACTTCTGATGGGACAGCTCGACGGCAAGACCGCCCTCGTCACCGGCGCCACCTCCGGCATCGGTCTCGCATCCGCCCGCTTGCTGGCCGCCGAGGGCGCGCACGTGTTCGCGACCGGCCGCCGCAAGGAGGCCCTGGACGCCGTGGCCTCCGGCAACATCACCCCGATCCAGGCCGACATTTCCAGTCCCGAAGACCTGGACAGCGTCTATGCCGCGATCTCTGCCCGCGGCCAGGGCCTGGACGTCCTGTTCGCCAACGCCGGAGCCGGTGAGTTCTCGGCCCTACCCGACGTCACCTGGGACCACTACGCGACGACGTTCAACACCAACGTGGGCGGCACGATCTTCACCGTGCAGAAGGCCTTGCCGCTGCTCAACCCCGGCGCGTCGGTGATCCTGACCAGCTCCAACATCGACGTCAAGGGCGCGCCTGCCTTCAGCGTCTACGCCGCCACCAAGGCCGCCGTGCGCTCGTTCACCCGCAGCTGGGCAGCCGAACTGGTCGAGCGCCACATCCGCGTCAACGCCATCGCCCCCGGCCCGATCAACACACCCGGCCTCTCAGGCCTGGCCGGCAGCCCCGAGGACGCCGCCCAACTCCTGAAGGGACTGGCGTCGGGCGTCCCGATGAACCGCTTGGGCACCCCCGAGGAGATCGCTGCCACGGTCCTGTTCCTGGCCACGCCGCCCAGTGCCTACATGACCGGCGCCGAGATCTACGTCGACGGCGGCGCCAGCCAGGTCTGACCCCCTGACCACAGCCCTTTCGCGGAGACACCAGCCGGCGGCGAGCCTTTGTGGGAGGGCCGCCGACGGTGCGCCTCTCCGTAGAGCAGCCGCGGGCGACGAGCCCTTGCGGAACCGCCGCCGGCCGCGAGCCTTGTGGAACCGCCGCCGACGGCGAGCCCTTGCGGAACCGCCGCCGGCCGCGAGCCTTTGTGGAACCGCCGCCGACGGCGAGCCTCTCCGTAGAGCAGCCGCGGGCGACGAGCCGTCTGTGGAATCGCCAGCCAGCTGCAATGACGAGCAGGTTTGTCAATGCGGGTGATGGTTGGCCGCCGAGTGAGGTTGGTTTCCGTGGTGGTTGTAGGCGTGGCCTCGGTCGCGGGAATGCCGACGTCGGAGCTGCCGGTAGCCAGGGTCGGATCGATCATGGGAGCGACCGACCGGCGGCACATGCAGGCCAGGTACGCGCCACCGCCGCCACGTACCTGGTCGGCGCGAAGCTGTCGGTCCCCCAACGTCGAGTTGGGTCTCAGCACTGAGGCTCGCTGCAATCCCGGCCGAGGCGTTCGACCGTGAGAGTGAACCTTGAAGGCGAACACGACGAATCCGTTGAAGGACCTCGTTTTCAGGGAGTCGCAGCCTGCTAGCTGCCTGCGACTGGTGATCGTCCTCGAAGTCCATCCGCTGCCGTACCCACATAAGGCCAGCCGGATCTGCTGCTGGTCGAGTCCAGCCAAGCACCCACATGTGAACGATTTGTCGAGCAAGGAGAGAAAATGTCGAACGCCGTTGTGTTGACCGACTTCGGGGCGCCCGAGGTGCTGCGCTGGCAGCAAGTCGCTTTGCCTGAGCCGGGGCCCGGGCAGATACGCCTGAAGGTGGCCGCGGCCGGCGTCGGTCCCACTGACCTGGCGATCCGCTCCGGCCATTTGCGAGCCTTCGGGGCAGCGCCGGGTGGCGTACTCGGCTTCGAGGCGGCCGGCACCGTGGACATGGTCGGGCCCGGCGTCACCGGAGTGTCCGCGGGCGACGAGGTTGCCGCGCAACTGCTGAGCCTGGGCGGCTATGCCGAGTCCGCGATCGCCGATATCTGGACCGTCAAGCCGGCGGGCGTGTCGTGGGAGGACGCCGCCGCGTTGCCTGCATCGGCCGAGGCGGCTGTCCGCGTACTCGATGAAGTTCAGCTTGAAAGCGGGCAGACGCTGGTGCTGTATGGCGGCGGTGGGTCGGTCGGCATCATCGCGACACAACTGGCGATAGCCCGGGGCGCTCGGGTACTCAGCGTGGTCCGCGGGCACGACGAGCAGTTGGTCCGCGAATTAGGCGCCGAGCCGGTAATTCTGAGCGCTACGGTCCGAGCCGACGCGGCGGTCGACGCTGCCGGAACGGGCGTGCTCCCACACGCCCTGGCGGCGGTCGGCGACCCCAGGAGAGTGGTCACTCTCGCCGATCCGCGTGCGGCCGAATTCGGCGTACGCCTGTCCGGTCCGCGCCCGGACGCGGCGCCGGCCGCGCTCGCCGAGACCATGCAGATGCTCGCGTCCGGACGGCTACAGCTCCGCGCACACCGCACATTGCCGCTTCGCGAAGCCGCCGAAGCCCACCGTCAGCTCGAGGCCGGCATCCGGGAGAAACTGATCCTCATCCCGTGAGATCGACTCCCGATCGGGGCATGGAAGCCCGGCACCAATGGATGGTCGGGGGTCGCGGTGGTCGGGGGTCGCCGTGGCCGGAGTCGCCGTGGTCGGGGGTCGCCGTGGCCGGAGTCGCCGTGGCCGGAGTCGCCGTGGCCGGAGTCGCCGTGGCCGGAGTCGCCGTGGGCGGGGGGCGCGGTCGCCGTGGGCGCGGTGGGCGGGGGTCGCGGTGGGCGGGGGTCGCGGTGGGCGGGGGGCGCGGTGGGCGGGGGCGCGGTGGGGGCGCTGTCGCCGGGGGCGCGGTGGGCGGGGGCGCGGTGGGCGGGGGCGCGGCGCTGTCATCGACTCAGCGGGCCTTTCAGCTACCTGCTGATGAGGCCCCCGATTCTCGTACATGCCATTGCGGTTATATAGCTGCGTCGGTATGTTGGCTTCTGTGGGTGCACCTTTTGAGGTTTTGGCTGAGCCGCGGCGGCGGCAGATTTTGGAGTTGCTGCGGGAGCGGCCGCATCTGGTTGGTGAACTGACGGATGAGCTTGGGCTCAGTCAGCCCGGGGTGTCGAAGCACCTGCGGGCACTGCGCGAGGCCGGGCTGGTCGGCGTTCGGGTGGACGCGCAGCGGCGGTGGTACGAGCTGAGGCTCGGACCGCTGCGCGAGCTGGACGCTTGGCTGCACCCGTACCGGCAGCTGTGGGATCGCGCTCTGGACGACCTGGAAGACCACCTGGACACGATGCCGGACGACAGCCCGGCGGAAACGGAAGGTTGACGATGGCAAACGAGACCCTGCGAACAATCGAGGGCCGCTCGGTGCTGCGGATGGAGCGGCAACTGCGACACCCGGCCGAGAAGGTCTGGCGTGCCCTCACCGAGCCGGAGCAACTGGTCCGCTGGTTCCCGGCCTCGGTCAAGCTACAGCCACACATCGGCAGCGCTGTCGAGTACTCGATGGAAGGTGAGTCGGCCGGTGACGGCGAGGTGCTCGAGTTCGATCCGCCGCGCGTGTTCGCGATCACCTGGAACGGTGAGGTACTGCGATGGGAACTGCTCCCGGCCGATGACGGCTGTTTGCTGGTCCTCAGTCACACCTTCGACGACCACTTCGGCGCGGCCAGCTTCAGCTCCGGCTGGACACTTTGCCTGGACGCGATGGACCTACTCCTGGCCGGCAAGCCCTCCGACGTCGAGCCGGACACCGGCTCTCTGCACGACAGCTTCGTGAAGCAGCTCGGATTGGATCAGGGCTCGGCCGAACAGACAGCGGACGGCTGGACCATCCGCTTCGAGCGGCAACTCACGCGCCCGGCCGAGACGGTCTGGACGCACCTCCCCCACGAGGGAACCGTCACCGAACAGTCCGAACCGAAGGTGCTGGAGTACGAGCAGGCGGGCGGCAAAGTCCGGTGGGAGCTGACAGAGGGCACCGGCCACGGCGCTCGCCTGATCCTCACCGAGACCGGCCTGAGTAGCCCGGACGAAGCGCTCGCAATCTGGCCCGACCGCCTCGACAAGCTCGCAGCTGACCTCCTGAACACTCCGCCCGGCCGGAGACCCGAAGGCCCCACAGAACACACCAACGACGCCACCCGCTGACCACATGCCGCACCGCCCAGCGTGCCGCGGTGAGATGGGCGGTGACGACAGGAGCCTGCCGGCAGCGCCGGGGCGGAGCCGTGGCGCTGCCGGGTCGTATGGGTGCGCCACCGGGGCGGAGCCGTGGCGCTGCCGGGTCGTATGGGTGCGCCACCGGGGCGGAGCCGTGGCGCTGCCGGGTCGTATGGGTGCACCGCCGGGGCGGAGCCGTGGCGCCGCCGGGTCGCGTGGGTGCGCCGCCGGGGCGGGGCGTGCGGGGGCGGTGCGTGCGGCGCGAGTGGGTGGTGCGGACCGGGCTTGTGGTGTACGTCGAGCAGGTGTGTCTGGTGTCGGGGCGGGGTGTCGTGCGGGCCGGGAGGCATCTGCAGGTGGCGCCTGGACGGGGGTGGCGATTACTTTCTACTTGCGGAAGTGGAAAGTTATTGAGTAGGTTTCCGGTATGGAAAGTGATGCGGAGGAGCAGCTGCGGATTGTCGAGCGGGCCGAGGCGGCGCCGTACGTCAGTTATCCGAAGACGCCCTGGTGGTATCCGGTGGTTGTCGGGCTGTGGGCGGGGGCGCTGGTCGGGATCTTCAGCTGGTGGCGGGAGAACAGTGCGTTGTTCTTCGCGTTGATGGCGACGCTGTTCGCATTGGAGATCGCGTTCATCACGTGGATGCAGCGGCGGCACGGCGCGATGCCGTTTCCGGGGCGTGGTCGGCCGCCGCAGGAGATCGGGCGTCTCTGGAAGCGGTACTTCCAGGCGCTGCCGGTGGTCGTGGTTGTCGTTGGTCTCGTCTGGTGGTTGGTGGGCGTGCCGGCTGCCGCCGTGACCGCGTTCGTCCTGGTGACCGCTGGACTCTGGTACTACGAGCGTCGGTACGCCGTGGTGGCGCAACAGGTCCGGGAGCGGCTCGGATGATCGACGGGCTCGATCCGGTCATCCATGCGCCGAAGCGGCTGGCCGCGATGGCGGTGCTGGCCAACGCGACGACGGTGACGTTTCGGTTCCTCAAGGAGTATCTGGAGGTGACCGACTCCGACTTGTCGAAACACATGTCGGCGTTGGAGAACGCGGGGTATGTCAGCACGACGAAGTCTGGTCATGGGCGCGGCGCGACCACGACGTACCGCATGACCAAGGCCGGTGAGAAGGCCTACACCACTCACCGCGACGCCCTGCGAGCCCTGCTGGACGGCCCGAAGTAGCTCAGGAGGCTTCGCGCACCGGCCTTCAGGGATTGGTGGGTGGAGTTGGGTGGAGGTGCCAGCCTGCGGAGGTTTGGGCTATCAGGGTCAGGGTGGCGAGGGTTTCCAGGCAGTGTTGGGTTGTGGGGATGTCCAGGCCTGCGGTGACGGCGATGCGGTGGGTGGGGGCGGCGGTGTGGACGGGGACGGCGTCCAGGGTTCGTTGGAGGTCGGGGTGGAGGGTGTCGGTGAGGGTTTGGGGGGCTCGGGGAGGTTGGGTCAGGTTGGTGCCGAACGGGGAGATCGCCTCGATGATGTCGGCGACGTTGGTGGCCAGGACGGCGTTGCGTTCGCGGACGAGTAGGTGGCTGCCGGCGGACATGCGGGATGTGATCGGGCCGGGGACGGCGAGGACGGGGCGGCCGCATTGGTCGGCCCAGCCGGCAGTGTTGAGGGCGCCGCTGCGGATGGCGGCTTCGATGACGACAGTGCCTTGGGTGATGGCGGCGATGAGCCGGTTGCGGGCGAGGAAGCGGAGCCTGGTCGGGGCGCAACCGGGTGGGAGCTCGGCGATGACGAGGCCGTCCTCGGCGATCCGGCTGAGTAGGGCCGAGTTGCGTTTCGGGTAGCTGACGTCGACGCCGCAGGCCAGGACCGAGATCGTCACCCCGGCGGCGGCGAGAGCTCCGCGGTGGGCGGCCGCGTCGATGCCGAAGGCGCCGCCGGAGACGACGGTGACGCCGTTGTCGGCGAGGCCGGAGGAGAGCTCGGCGGCTACGTGTTCGCCGTACGACGAGCAGGCGCGGGCGCCGACCATCGCGACGGAGCTGGTCAGGGCGTGGCGGAGGTTGGCGCGGCCGCGGATCCAGAGGCCGAACGGTACACCGGCGCGGCGGGACAGTTGGCCGGCTTCTTCGAGTACGTCGACCTGCTCGGGCCACTCGTCGTCGCCGGGGATCACGAATCGGGCGCCGGCCGCCGCGGCCCGGTCGAGGTCCCGGTGCGGGTCGGCGATGGCGAGTCGGGTCGACCAGCGCTCGAGGCCGGGTGGGTTGCGGTGGAGGCGATCCCAGATCTCCACCGGGTGCAGGCCGTCGAACGCCTTCAACGCGGCGAGGTCTCCCGGCTCGATCACGCGCGACAAGCCGACACGGGCCAGGCGCTCCGGGTCATCATTGCCGCCGGCCACCACTTCGAGGCCGCCGGATCCACGGCCCGCACCGGACCCGTCGGACCCGCTCACACCGGCTCTGGTCGTTTCGGTCTGGTAGTTGACGTCGCCGGGTGACTCGATGCCCACTCCCCCGGTGCCCGCCGTTGCTGCGCCCCAGGCGCGGACGTCACCGCCGCTTAGGCGTGCGGAGCCGGCTGATGTCGGTGGGAGGGCGAAGGTGGTGGTCATTGGGTGGGTCCTTTGAGGGCGCGCTGGTCCGACAGGTGGGTGAGGGGTTCGCCTGAGCGGAGTTGGAAGGCTTCGTGGGTTTGTTCGACGGTGGGGGTGCTGAGGCCGGCCAGGTCGGCGAGGGTCCAGGTGAGGCGGACGACGCGGTCGAAGCCTCGGGCGGTGAGGCGGCCGGCGGTGTAGTGGTCTTCGAGGAGGCGTTGGCTGGGCTTGTCCAGCGGGTGCTCGCGGCGCAGGACGGGGCCGGGGATCTCACTGTTCAGCGTCCAGGCGGTGGCGCGGTAGCGGTGGAGCTGGCGGTCGCGGGCGGCTTGGACTCGGGCAGCCACGGTCGCGGTCGACTCCGGAGGCTCGCCATCGGTGACGGTGCGGGCGGCGGGCAGGATCTGGCGCTGGATGTCGAGACGGTCCTTGATCGGGCCGCTGATGCGCTGGCGGTAGCGCGCGAGGTGCTGCGGTGTGCAGCTGCAGATGCCCTGGTTGGTGCCGGACAGGCCGCACGGGCAGGGGTTGGCGGCCAGGACCAGCATGAAGCGGGCGGGGAACTTGGCGACGGCCGCCGCCCGGTGGACCTCGACGAAACCCGATTCGAGTGGCTGGCGGAGAGTGTCGAGGGTCAGCGGATGCATCTCGGGGGCTTCGTCGATGAACAGGACGCCGCGGTGGGCGCAGCTGATGGCGCCCGGTCTGAGCACGCCGGATCCGCCGCCGACAAGGCTGGCCAGGGACGCCGTGTGGTGCGGTGCGATGAAGGGCGGCCGGAGGACCAGCTCGGCATCGTTCGTCAGGAGGCCGGCCAGGGAGTGCACGGCGGAGACCTCGAGTGAGTCGTCGGTGCTGAGGTCGGGCATCAGCCCGGCGAGGCGCTCGGCGAGCATGGTCTTGCCGGACCCCGGTGGGCCGTGCAGGAAGAGGTGATGCCCACCGGCGGCCGCGGCCTCGATCGCCCGGCGGCCTTCGCGCTGGCCGATGACGTCGTCGAGGTCGACGCCCGGGACCCTGATCAGCGACTCCGACACCAGGCGCGGCTCGGCCCGCGGCGGGGCCTCCTCGGGGATCTCGGTGCCGCGGAGCAGGGCGAGGACCTGGCGCAGCGAACGAGCACCGTACACCTCGATGCCGGGGACCAGGCGGGCCTCGCCGACGTTGAGGTCCGGGACGACGATGCGGTCGAAGCCGGCGCGGGCGGCGGCCAGCGTCATCGCGAGCGCGCCGCGGACCTCGCGGATGCGGCCGTCGAGGCCGAGCTCGCCGATGATCGCCGTCCGGCGGAGCACGCCCGGATCGACCGCGCCGGCCGCTGTGAGCAGCGACAGGGCGATGGCGACGTCGTAGTGGGAGCCCGTCTTGGGCAGCGTGGCGGGTGACAGGCCGATCGTGACCTTGCGGTCCGGGAACCGCTCGCCGCTGTTCACCACGGCGGCGCGGACGCGGTCGCGGGCCTCGGACAGGGACGTGTCGGGGAGACCGATCAGCGTCGTCTTCGGCAGGCCCTGGGCGATATCGGCCTCGACCTCGACGAGGTGGCCCTCCAGACCGACCAGGGCGACCGACCAGGTCTGTGCGAGCGCCATCAGACCGCACCTCGCATGTGGTCCACGCTGGGCGGCGTGTCGCGGTCGAACAGGATCGAGATGACGTCGATCCGGATCTCCGCCGGTCTGAGCTCATGGGTCTGCAGCCAGCGGCCGGCCAGCTTCCGGAGGGTGGCCAGCTTCCGGTAGGTGATCGACTCCAGCGGCGAGCCGTAGTTCAGCCCGCGGCGGGTCTTCACCTCGCAGACGACGAGGGTGTCGCCTTCACGCGCGACGATGTCGATCTCGCCGAACTCGCAGCGCCAGTTGCGCTCGAGCACGGCGAAACCGTGCGTGCTGAGATATCTCGCGGCGAGATCTTCGCCGTACCGTCCGACGGTGTTGCTGGTCCGCATCGATGACCACCTCCGGCAGAGAAGATGCCGGGATCAGGCCTCGATGCGGACCCTCAGTTCGAACCTGTGGACAAACTCAGCGACCGAAGTCGGAGTCCTTGGGGACTTCCAGGTCGGACTTGGCGAGTTCTTCGATGTTGACGTCGCGGAAGGTGACGACCTTGGCGTTCTTGACGAAGCGGGCGGAACGGTACACGTCCCAGACCCACGCGTCGGCCATCGTCACCTCGAAGTACACGTCGCCGCCCTCGGTGCGGACCTTCAGGTCGACGGCATTGCACAGGTAGAAGCGCCGCTCGGTCTCCACGACATACTTGAAGATCCCGACGACGTCCTTGTACTCCCGATAGAGCTGCAGCTCCATATCGGTCTCGTACTTCTCGAGGTCGTCAGCGCTCATGCCTCCACCTCGCTGCGCTCGGTTCCGGCCCGAGCGCTGAGGGCGGCTCTGTTATCGGTTCGCTCGCTACGCTCGCTCACTGGCTCTCCACTCCGGTGGGACTGGTCACATTCTGTCCCATAACGGGCTTCAGACTGCGGCGGACATTCTCAAACCGGCGTCGATGTTGCGGGCACGGACCGTATTCGTCCAGTGCGGCCTGGTGTTCAGGGGTGCAGTACCCCTTGTGGATCCCGAACCCGTACTGCGGGTACACCTTGTCCCAGTGCTCCATCACGCGGTCCCGGGTCACCTTCGCGATCACTGACGCGGCAGCGATACAGGCCGCGACGCGGTCGCCCTTCCAGATCGCCAGCCCGGGGACGTCGAGGCCGTCGACGCCGAACCCGTCGGTCAGCACGTAGGACGGCCGCACGTCGAGGCGGAACAGCGCCCGCCGGAGCGCCTCCACGTTCGCGACGTGCATCCCGAGCCGGTCACACTCCGCGGCCTCGATCGACACCACCGACCAGGCCAGGGCGCGCCTGCGGACCTCGTCGTAGCACCGGTCCCGCGCCTTCGCGGTGAGCAGCTTCGAGTCCGCGAGCTCCGGGATCTGGCCGCGCTTGCCTTCGGGCAGGATCACCGCCGCGGCCACCAGCGGTCCGGCGCACGGCCCACGACCCGCCTCGTCGACGCCGGCGATCGGGTCCAGGCCGACGCGGCGCAGGGCCCGCTCGTACCCGTACAGCCCGGCGTCCCGCCGGACCGTGCTCCCGCGCGGCAGCGCGCTCATCCAGCCCTCCGAATCACACAACCCACCCTAGGCACCAGAGCCGACAGCGGCTCACTTAGGCGGCGGTGTGAGGGATATCGAGGGCTTGTCCGGCGCCGGTCCGGGGGCCGGCACCGCCTTGAACGTGTCCGGGACGCCGAGCTTGCCCCAGCGGCCCGACGGCCAGACGATCATGATCGCCCGCCCGGTGACCTTGTCGAGCGGCACGAACGCCGCGTCACCCTGGTTGGCGCCGTTCGCGTCGAGGTCCTGCAGGTGGACGCGGGAGTCCCCGGACGCGGAGCGGTGGTCGCCCATCACGAAGATCCGGCCGGCCGGGACGGTGACCTGGAACTCCATCTGGGACGGGGCGTCGCCCGGATACAGGTAGCTGGTCTCGTCGAGGGGCTGACCGTTCACCAGCAGGCGGCCCTTGGAGTCGCAGCAGGCGACCTTGTCGCCCGGCATGCCGATCAGGCGCTTGATCAGGTGGCCGTGGCTGGAGTCCGGCAGCAGGCCGACGATCTCGAAGAACCGGCCGACCGAGCCTCGCTTCTGGCCGCTCTCCTCGGCGCCGAGCCAGCCGCCCGGGTCCTCGAACACGACCACGTCGCCGCGCTTGACGTCGGTGAGCTTCTCGACCACGACCCGGTCACCGACCAGCAGAGTGTTCTCCATCGACTCGCTCGGGATGATGAACATCTGCCCGACGAACGCCCGCAGGATCGAGGAGACGATCAGCGCACCGACCACGATCAGCACGAACTCGCGGGCAGCGGCCGCGAAGCCCGAACGATGAGCGGGTTTGGCGTCCGACTTGGTCGGTGTATCGGTCACTTCTTCAGCCCCGGCTTCTTGAAGGTTTCCGGAGGACGCAGCATCGTCATCCGGTCAGACGGCCAGATTACGCAACAGGCCCGGCCAACCACGTTCTCGACCGGCACGAAGCCGCCGCCGGGGCCGCCCATGTGGGCGCGGGAATCGGCCGATTCGGCGCGGTTGTCGCCCATCACCCAGAGGTGACCGGCCGGCACCAGCACGTTGAAGGGCATCTCCGACGGCTTGGCGTCCTTCAAAAGGTACTCCCGCTCGTCCAGCGGGATGCCGTTGACGGTGATCAGGCCGTCCTTGTTGCAGCAGACCACCCGGTCGCCGCCGATGCCGATCACCCGCTTCACCAGGTGACCCTCGCCGCTGCGCGGCAGGATGCCGACGAACTCACCGATCCGGCGCACCGTGCCCGGCTGGGCCTGTTCCTCGTTCAGCCAGTTGCCGGGGTCCTTGAAGACGATGATGTCGCCGCGGTCGACATCACGGTGCAGATAGCTGATCTTCTCGGCGAGGATCCGGTCGTCCTTGGTCAGCGTGTCGTACATCGACTCCGACGGCACGTAGAACGCCTCCGCGACGAACAGCCGCAGCACCACGGTGATGACGAGCGCGAGCACCGTGACGGTGCTCATCTCGACGAGCAGGCTGAGCAGCGGATTCCGCTGCTTCAGCCTGCGGTGACGTCCCTTGCTGCGACGTGCCCTCTTCGAGACCGGGCGAGGGCGAGCGCGAGTCGCAGTGCTCGGCGCCATAGGTGACCGTCGTCGTTACGCGGCGTCAGGAAGCCGGAACTTCGCGCTTCTCCTTGATCTTCGCCGCCTTGCCGCGCAGCTCGCGCAGGTAGTACAGCTTGGCGCGGCGGACGTCGCCGCGGGTGACGATCTCGATCTTCTCGACGATCGGGGTGTGCAGCGGGAAGGTCCGCTCGACACCGACGCCGAAGCTGA
Source organism: Kribbella sp. NPDC003557 (assembly GCF_040610805.1). Classification (NCBI taxonomy): domain Bacteria; kingdom Bacillati; phylum Actinomycetota; class Actinomycetes; order Propionibacteriales; family Kribbellaceae; genus Kribbella; species Kribbella sp. NPDC003557. Next base: position 328,066 of record NZ_JBEXMY010000008.1, on the reverse strand, counting down.
CCTTGCGGACCGTGAAGGTCTCCTGCAGGCCACCACCCTGGCGGCGGATCACGACACCCTGGAAGACCTGGACACGGGACCGGTTGCCCTCGACGACCTTGACGTGCACCTTGACGGTGTCACCGGGGCGGAAGGCGGGGATGTCGTCACGCTTGCTCGCGTTGTCGAGCTCGTTCAGGACGTTGCTCATCAGGTGTCTCTTTCTCGCGCGTGCCACAGGTCACCCACGAATGTCGGTGGTGATGAAGTCATCAAAAGGCTGCCGGTCGGTGGTCACCCCCTGTGGCAGGAGCACCGAAGGGCAGCAGCAGACAATCTTGCCACACGCCCCATACCGTGACGAAATCCGCGGGCGTCGCCTGCGTACGGTGAGCGGCGGGACCTCACTTACGGCGACGACGCTTGCCGAGCCGGACCAGGTCGACCTTCGGCGTCTGGGCCTCCCGGCTGAGCTCCCGGTAGCCCGCTTTCTGGTACAGCGCCAGGTTCCGCTCGCTCAGCGCGCCGGTGTCCAGCGCGTACGACGTGACCTCGGCGGGGGCCAGTCGCTCGGCGGCGCGCAGCAGGCGAGCACCGAGGCCGCGGCCCTGCCAGTCCGGAGCGACGACGAGGCGCTCGATCTGCCCCACGGAGCCGTCGACGACGAGCTGGACGGATCCGACGATCCGGGCGCCCGCAACGGCCTTCAGGACAATCCCTCGCGAGAGACGGGCCGCGGTGCCGGCAGGATCCTCGGTCAGCGGCGGGATCGTGTAGTCGTCGTACAGGCGCGCCTCGGACAGGAACGCCGCCAACTGCAGCACGTGGATCTCGCCGGCGTCGGCCTCGGTGGCCGGCAGCAGACGGACACCGCTGGAGTCGTCCTTGCCCGCGAGAACGTCGCCCCACGCCGCGAGCAGGTCCGGCCGACGCTCAGCAGTACGCCGGACCGCCTCGTCGTGGTGCCAGTCGGCGATCAGGCCGTGGTTCCCGGACAGCAGCACGTCGGGTACGTCGTACCCGCGCCAGCTCGGCGGCTTCGTGTAGACCGGGTACTCGAGCAGGCCGTCGCCCGAGTGGGACTCCTCGGCCAGCGACTCCGGGTTGCCGATCACGCCGGGCAGCAGACGCGCGACAGCCTCGACCATCACGAGTACGGCGACCTCGCCGCCGTTCAGCACGTAGTCGCCGATGGACACCTCGTCGACGCGCATCCGCTCCGCCGCGTACGACGCCACGCGCGCGTCGATCCCCTCGTACCGGCCGCAGGCGAAGGCGAGCCACGGCTCGGCCGCCAGCTCGTAGGCCAGCGATTGTGTGAACGGCCGGCCGGCCGGGGTCGGCACGATCAGCCGCGGCTGCGCCGGACCGTCGACGGGAGCGACCGCGTCCAGAGCCTGGCCCCACGGCTCCGGCTTCATCACCATGCCCGCTCCCCCGCCGTACGGGGTGTCGTCGACGGTGCGGTGGCGGTCGTGGGTCCATTCCCGCAGGTCGTGCAGGTGGATGTCCAGCAGACCGCTCTTGGCCGCCTTCCCGACCAGGGACACGTCCAGCGCGGCCAGGTACTCGGGGAAGATCGTGACGACGTCCAGCCGCATGTCAGTCCCCCGACTCGGTCTGGACCACCTCTGCGCCCTCGGGGTCGAGCAGTCCGGGCCGGTCCGCCACGACGACGTACCGCTGGTCGATGTCGATCTCCGGGACCAACTCCTCGACCATCGGGACCAGCACGAGGTTGCCCGCGGTACGCCGGATCTCGAGGAGGTCCTGCGACGGCAGGTGCACGACGTCGGTCACCTCGCCGACGTCGGCGCCGTCGGTGGTCCGGACCGCGAGGCCGACCAGGTCGCGGTCGTAGTACTCGTCGGGGTCCTCCGGGCGCTCGTCGGCATCGATCTCGGACTGGACGACCAGGTTGCGCAGCTGCTCCGCCGCGGTCCGGTCCGGCACCTCTGCGAACTTCACCAGCAGCCGCCCGCTGTGCCAGCGGCTGGCGGCCACGGTCAGCGTCCGGGACACCTTGGCGTCCGTCACCAGGACCGCGCCGTCCGCGAACCGGCGGTCCGGCTCGTCGGTGCGCACATCGATGCCGACCTCGCCCTTGATCCCGTGCGCCCGGCCGATCCGCCCGACAGTCACCAACACGTGCATTGCTCCTTTGTACGAAATGAAGGGCCGCACCCCGGAGCGGGGGCGGCCCTTCGGAGGACTGCTGAGCTCAGCGGCGCGGACGCCGGTTGAACTCGTCGACGAAGTCGATGCGCAGCGAGGACTCGGAGCTGAGGGCGCCGACGACGGTGCGGATCGCGGTGGCGGTGCGGCCGTTGCGGCCGATCACCTTGCCGATGTCGTCGGGGTGGACGTGCACCTCGAGGGTGCGGCCACGCCGCAGGTTCCGGGCCCGGACGCTGACGTCGTCGGGGTTGTCCACGATGCCTCGGACCAGGTGCTCGAGCGCCTCGGTCTCCATCATGGTCAGGCCTCGGTGGTCTCGGCCGCAGCCTCGTCGGCCTTGGGCTCCTCGGCCTTGGCCTCGTCAGCCTTCGGCGCCTCGGCGGCGTCGTCCTTCTTCTCGGCCTTCTTCGCCGTCTTCTTGGCGGTGACCGCCTCGGTCTTCAGCGAGCCGTGGGCCTCGGCCAGCGCCTCGTTGAAGATCTCCTGCTTGTCCCGCTTCGGCTCGGCGACCCGCAGCGGCGCCGGGGCGTCCTGGCCCTTGAACTTCTGCCAGTCGCCGGTGGCCTTGAAGATCGCCTCGACGGCCTCGCTCGGCTGCGCGCCGACGCCCAGCCAGTACTGCGCCCGCTCCGACTCGACGCGGATGAACGAGGGCTCGGTCTTCGGGTTGTAGATCCCGATCTCCTCGATCGCCCGGCCGTCCCGCTTGGTGCGGGCGTCCATCACGACGATGCGGTAGTGCGGGGTGCGCTTCTTGCCGATGCGCTTCAAACGGATCTTGACTGCCACTTTCGGGTGGTCTCCCTTGGAATTACAGACTGGGTGAGCAGCACAGCGTCGTGGGGACAACGGAGTGACACTCGATGGGCCGGCCGGGCCGTGGAGTTAGAGGGCTGCACGAACCAGGACGGACTCAGCAGGCCATTGTGCCAGATTCCACACCGCTCGGACCAATCGGCGTCACGGGCGCAGGTACGCGAGGTTCGGGAGCTGTTCGACGTAGGTGTCGAGCAGGTTCCCGGCCACCGTGACCGAGTCGACGAGCGGGTGGTAGGCGAACGCTTTCAGCGCGGCCGAGCGGGACGCCGCGGTGGCCGCTTCGATGGTGGAGCGCTCGACGGCCTTCACCGCGCTGATCAGGCCCGCCTGGTGGTCTGTGAGCTGGGTCACCGCCACCGGCAGGGCGCCGTTGGCGTCGACGGTGCACGGGATCTCGACCACGGCGTCGTCGTCGAGGTGGTGCAGTACGCCGCGGTTGCGAACGTTCAGGATCAGCGACGCCCGCTCGTTGTGCGCGATCGCCCGCATCAGCGACAGCGCGACCTGCTCGTACCCGCCGGCGGCCATGTCGCGTTCGTCGCGCTCCCCCGCGTCCGCGACCTCACGGCTCTCCACCATGTACGTCGACTCGCGCTCGGCCCTTGTCTTCTGCCACAGCTCCAGCGCCTGATCGGGGTGCTTGCCGGTCTCGGCGTAGAACGCGGACTGCTGCTCCAGGAGGAAGGTGCCGCGCGTCTGCCGGACCCCCTGGACGGCGGCCAGAGTCTCGCGCGCGAAGTAGTAGTAGTGCAGGTACTCGTTCGGGATCGACCCCAGCGACCGCAGCCAGTCCGCCCCGAAGAGGCGGCCCTCCTCGAAGGACGCCAAAGCATCGGCCGAGCCCAGTAGCTCGGGCAGCCGGTCGACTCCGCCGGACCGTAGGCCGCGGAGCCAGCCGAGGTGGTTGAGGCCCGCGTAGTCGTAGAAAGCTGTCGCCGGGTCGACGCCCAACGCCAGGGCGGCCCGGCGGCCCAGGCCGGACGGGGAGTCGCAGATGCCGATCACGCGGTCACCCAGGAACGGGATCATGGCTTCGGTCACCATGCCGGCCGGGTTGGTGAAGTTGATGGTCCAGGCGTCCGGGGCGACCGCCGCGATCCGTTGGGCGATCTGCACCGCGACAGGGAGCGTGCGCAGGCCGTAGGCGATGCCGCCGGCGCCGACCGTTTCCTGGCCGAGCACGCCGAGGTCCAGCGCTACCCGCTCGTCGACGGTGCGGCCTTCGAGTCCGCCGACACGAATCGCGGAGAAGATGAAGTCGGCACCACGCAGGGCTTCGTCGAGGTCGGTGGTCGCCGACACGACGGGCGGGTCAACGGGAGCCGAGTCGCCACCCGAGGCGGCCGAGCCGGCGTCGGTCGCGGCTGTTGCCTGTTGGTGGAGGACTGCGGTGATGGCCGACAGGCGGGACTGGTCGGTGTCGTACAGGACGACCGACGTGATGCGGCCGGGGCCGCGGTCGCCCAGGAGGGCGTGGTAGACGAGCGGAACCCGGAAGCCGCCCCCACCCAGGATCGTCAGCTTCACGCGAGGACCACCTCTACTCCTGCTTCGGTCAGTTGGGCACGGGTCGTTTCGTCGGCGCCGGGTTCGGTGACCACCATGGTGAGATCCCCCGGCTCGCAGACGCGGGCCACCCCGTGACCCGGGAACTTGGTGCGGTCGGCGAGCAGGACCACGCGGTCGGCGGCGTTGATCATCGCGCGCTTGACCGGCACCTCGATCATCGTGCTGTCCATCACCCGGCCGTCCGGTCGGACGCCGCTGGTGCCCAGGAACAGCCAGTCGACATGGATCTGCCGCAGGCTCTCCTCGGTCAGGTAGCCGACCAGCGACCGGTAGCTGCGCCGCACGAATCCACCCAGCACGATCAGCTCGATCTGCTCGTCGTTCTGCAACTCCTCCAGTACGGCGAGGTTGCTGGTCACCACGGTCAGCGAACGGCCGTGCAGGTGCTGCGCGACCCGGAGCGCCGTCGTGCCGATGTCGAGCAGCACCGACTCGCCGTCGGTGACCAGCTCGGCGGCGCGGCGCGCGATCCGGTCCTTCTCCTCGGCGTGCACGGCGTTGACGTCGGCGAACGGCTCGTCGCCGCCGTCGACCGCCAGCGCACCGCCGTACACCCGGGTCAGGCGACCCTCGGCGTGCAGCTGCTCGAGGTCGCGCCGGATGGTGGCCTCGCTGACGCCGAGCTTCCCGGCCAGCACCTTGACGCCCCCGGCCCCGTCGGCCCGGAGCGCACGAACGATCTGATCCTGTCGCTGCTTCGGCAACACGGAGAGACCGTATCACGCAAACTCAATCATTTTTAGTCAAAGTTGTGATCAGGTATTGCGGATCCTGAGCAAGAGTTTCAAGATTCATGAACGAGTTTGATCGACCCTGCAGGAGTGTGGCCTCCCATGCACGAACTGGACGTTCCGGTTTTGGATGTGGTCGTGTCCGGTCTGGTATTTGAGGACCTGGTGCTCGGCCTGCCCACTCCGCCGCGTCCCGGCACCGAGGTCTGGGCCACCGAGTCGCACGAGAGCCCGGGCGGCATCGCGAACTTCGCGGTGGCGCTGGCCCGGCTCGGACTGCGCACCGGTATGGCCGCGGCGTTCGGTGCGGACGCCACCGGCGACCAGGTCTGGGGCTACCTGAGCGCCGAGGGCATCGATCTGTCACTCTCCCGCAGACTCGCCGGCTGGCAGACGCCGCTCACCGTGGCCCTTGCCTACGACAACGACCGGGCACTGGTCACGAGGGGCACGTCACCCCTGCTGTCGGCCGACGAGCTGATCACCACGCCGCCGGCTGCCCGAGCCGTCGCCGCGCACATCGGACCCTGGCCGAACGATTGGCTGGCGAAGGCGAAGGCGGCCGGCAGCGTGGTGTTCGCCGATGTCGGCTGGGACCCGACCGAGCAGTGGGACCCGGCCGTCCTCGACCAGCTCCAGCACTGCGACGTGTTCCTGCCCAATGCCGACGAGGCCATGGCCTACACGCGGACCGACTCGCCGGAGCAGGCCGTGCGCCGACTGGCGGAGCGGGTGCCGCTGGTGGTCGTGTCCAACGGCGCCGCGGGCGCCATCGCTCTCGACGCGAGCATCGGCGAGCACGTCGCCGTGCCCGCGTATCCGGTCCCGGCGGCGGACACCACCGGGGCGGGTGATGTGTTCGCCGCCGGTTTCATCGCCGCCACGCTCTGGGGACTGCCACTGGCGCAGCGGGTGCGGTTCGCCGCCCTGACCGCCGCGCTCTCCGTCACCCGGCTCGGCGGCGCGGACGCCGCACCGCGCTGGGCCGACCTCGCGGACTGGCAGGCCGCGCACCCGGAAGACCAGAACCTCCACGCGCTGATCAGCGCACACTCAGGAAGGTAGAAGTATGGAGCTCTCACGTCGGACGCTGCTCGGGGGCTTCACGGCCGTGCTCGGCGGCAGCCTCGTCGGCTGTTCGTCCGGGATGAACACCACCGGCACGACGGCCAAGAAGAACACCACCACCGAGCTGACGATGTGGTGCTGGCCGGGCGGTCTCGGCAAGTCGGTGCTGGACGACACGGTCGCGCACTTCCCGGACCCGAAGATCAAGTACTCCGAGATCGGCGGCGACTTCAAGCAGAAGCTGGTCACCACCTTCAACGGCGGGACCGGGATCCCGGACATCACCGGCATCAAGGGCGAGGACATCGCGTCGCTGCTGCCGCAGGCCGACCGCTTCGTCGACCTGAAGACCGTCGGCGCGGACTCGGTCCTCGGCGACTACCTGGAATGGAAGGTCAACCAGGCGACCACCCTCGACGGCAAGGTGATCGGCCTGCCGATCGACGTCGGCCCGACCGCGCTGTACTACCGCGAGGACATCTTCGCCGCGGCCGGCCTGCCGGGCGACCCGGCCCAGGTGGCCGCGCAGCTGAAGACCTGGGACGACTTCTTCGACGCCGGGGTCCAGCTGAAGGCGAAGAACCCGAAGGCGTTACTGGTCTGGGACGCGACCGACCTCTACGACATGGTCGTCGGCCAGGGCACCGAGCGGTACATCTCCAAGGACAACAAGTTCATCGGCGACCAGGACCACATCCGGAAGGCCTGGGACACCTCGGTCAAGGCGATGACGCTGAAGATCGACGGCAAGACGCCGAGCGGCAGCCCGGACTGGAACGCGGGTCTCGACCAGGGCACCGTGCCCGCGCACATCGGCGCGGCCTGGGTGGCGCTGGACATCAAGTCCGCGGTGAAGTCGAGCGCCGGCAAGTGGCGGCTGGCGGCGACGCCGAGCGGCCCGGCGAACTTCGGCGGCTCGTTCCTCGCGATCACCAAGAACGCGGCCGATCCGCAGAAGGCGTTCGACGTGATCAAGTACATGCTCAGCCCCGACAACGAGGCGAAGGCGTTCGCCGACGCCCAGATCTTCCCGTCGACGCCGGCGGCGTACGACAAGCCGCAGCTCAAGGCGGCCGACAAGTTCTTCGGCGGCCAGGTCCCGATCGACGTGTTCGGCCCGGCCGCGAAGGCGATCCCGGTCGCGTACCAGAGCCCGTACGACGACTCGGTGGCCGCGCCGTTCCACGACGAGCTGAAGACGGTGCAGACCGGCGCCAAGACCTCGGACGCGGCGTGGTCGGCCGCGGTCTCGAAGGCGAAGGCGATCGCCAAACGACAGGGAGTGCAGTGACCGCTACCGCGACCGTGCCGGCCGCCAGGGTGACGACGGCCGCGCCGAGGCGGCGGATCTGGTCGTACTGGCGGTTCTACCTCGCGCTGTCACCGTTCTACGTGCTGTTCGCGGTGTTCGGGCTGTACCCGATGCTGTCCACGATCGTGCTGGCGTTCCAGCGCTGGGACGGCCTGAGCGCCCGCCGGTTCACCGGGCTGGACAACTTCGCGTTCCTGGTCAAGGACCCGACGTTCTGGCAGTCGCTGGAGAACACCGTCGTGCTGTTCCTGATGTCGACGGTGCCGACGCTGGTGCTCGCCCTGCTGCTCGCGGTGATGCTGCAGTCCGCGGTCCGGTTCACGAACGTGTACCGGATCGCGTACTTCATCCCGAACGTCACGTCACTGGTCGCGATGGCGATCTTCTTCAGCTCGATCTTCAGCACGAACTTCGGTCTGGTGAACGCGGCCCTGCGGTCGCTCGGCATCCCGCAGCAGGACTGGCTCGGGCAGCCGTGGGGGATCAAGATCGCGATCTCCACGATGATCGTGTGGCAGTGGGTCGGGTACAACACGCTGATCTACCTGGCCGGGCTGCAGGCGATCCCGAAGGACCAGTACGAGGCCGCCAAGGTGGACGGGGCGGGCGCGGTCCGGACGTTCTTCGCGATCACGTTGCCGCAGCTGCGTCCCGTCGTCCTGTTCACCGTGGTGATGTCGACGATCGGCGGACTGCAGACGTTCACCGAGCCGCAGGTGATGGTCGGCAACAGCGGCGGCACCGGGCAGAGCGGCATGACCGTGGTTCTGTTCTTCTACCGGGCCGCGTTCCTGGACAACGACTACGGGTACGCCGCCGCGATCGCGCTCAGCATCTTCGCGCTCGTGCTGTTGTTCACGGCCATCAACTGGCGGATCTTCCGCGGACGGGGTGAGGACCGATGACCCGGTACCGGCTGCGCGGGCTCGCGCTGCACGCGGCGCTCGTGCTGGCGCTGCTGGTGTTCATGTTCCCGTTCGTGTGGACGATCCTGATGGCGTCGAACACGACCGCCGACATCTACCGGTTCCCGCCCAAGCTGACCTTCGGCGGACATTTCGGGGAGAACGTCCGGCAGGTGCTGGAGAACGTCGCCTTCTTCCAGTCGATGGCGAACACCGTGGTCGTGGCGGTCTCCACCACGCTGCTGGTGCTGTTCTTCGACTCGCTCGCGGCGTTCACGTTCGCCAAGTTCCGGTTCCCGGGGCGGAACGCGTTGTTCGTGATCCTGCTGGCGACGATGCTGCTGCCGGCGCAGCTGGCCGCCGTACCGCAGTTCCAGACGATGGCGCTGCTCGGCTGGGTGGGCTCGCTGAAGGCGCTGATCATCCCCGGCGCGGCGAACGCGTTCGGCATCTTCTGGATGCGGCAGTACTTCCAGAACTCGATCCACAACGAGCTGGTCGAGGCCGCGACGCTGGACGGCTGCGGCTTCTTCGGCACGTACTGGCACGTCGCGCTGCCGTCCGCGCGGCCGGCGCTGGCGTTCCTCGGCATCTTCACGTTCGTCGGCTCCTGGAACGACTACATGTGGCCGTTGATCGTGCTGACCAACCCGGACCACGTGACGCTGCAGGTCGCCTTGTCGACGCTGAACCGCTCGCACGGCGTGGACTACAGCATGGTGATGACCGGCGCGTTGATGGCGATGGTCCCGCTGGTGATCGTGTTCGCGATCTTCGCCCGCCAGTTCATCAAGGGCGCGACGGAAGGCGCAGTCCGCGGCTGAGCACGCCGGCGATGACGAGTGCGTTGCCGAGCAGCGCGGCGACGAAGACGGACGGTGTGTCCGCCTGGGTCACCGCGGGGATCACGGCGACGATGCTGATCAGTGCGTACGTCGTCGCGGTCGCGCTGAGCCAGATGCCGGCGACGGAGCCCCACTCCGACGCCACGGCGAACCAGGCCAGTGCGACCGCGACGACCGGCTCCAGCGCGGCCAGCATCGTGACGTGGAAGAAGGACACGCCACTGGAATCCTGCAGCAGCGCGCTCAGCATCAGGACCGCGCCACCCACGATGACCAGGGCCGCCGCGAGCCTGGGGACGGGCCGGAGCGGCAACCGTTCGGGCCGGTAGTGGAACAGCAGTACCGCGGCCAGCACCACGGCGACCGCGCCGGTCAGTAGCCATGCGGTGGTCTCGGTGGTCCAGCTGCCGAAAAGCTTCACGCTCTCCTTGGACGCGATGCCGCCGACGAGGATCAGCACGCCGTCCTCCAGGATCGAGGCGAGACATCCCGCGATGATGCCGAGGACGACGGGCCGCGCGGACCGGGCGGCCAGGCTCGCGAGCAGGATGCCGAACGACGAGAGGATGATCGGGTCGCCCGAGCTCCGGTACACGTACCAGCCGGTGTCGTCCGCGTCGTACCAGAGCTTGCGCGACTCCGACTGCCCCGGCCAGTTCAGGTAGATGAGCAGCCCGGCGCCGATCACCAGGACGGCGACGATCCACCACGGGACCTGGCCGGACGACGGCGGCGTGCGCCGCGGCGGCTCGGGGACCGGCGCGGGCTCGGGCGACGGTTCGGGCTCCGGCTCCGGTGGTCGCGGTGGCGGTTCGGATTCGGTGTCCGGCAAGGTCAGGCGGACCGGGATCGTCCGCTCGCCGGTGGGTCCGCTCACGACCACCGCCGCCTCACCGTCGCCGGACCCGTCGGCACGGACCTTGATGATGTCGCCGTCCTGCTGGACCTTGAGCCAGGCCACGCTCGGCGTCGCGACCGCGGTCTGCACGATCGGCGGACCTTCGAGCCGTACTTCGGCACCGTCCGGGCCGAGGTCGATCGCGTCGGGAGTCACCCGTGGAACGGCCTGCTCGAGCGCCTCCGCGGCGGCCAGCGCGACCCGGCGGCTGTCGTCGTTCACCATCGGCTGCAGCGCCTGCCAGGCGGCGTACGCCTGACCCAGATCGGTGCCGCCGAGGCGCTCACGCAGGTAGTCGACCACGCCGAACCTTGCCGCCGGCAACGGGCTCTCGAGCGCCTCGACCAGTTCCGGCGCCAGCGGGGTCGGGGTGATCCGGCGGATGCGGCTGCGGGCGATCAGCAGTTCGCCCTGCGCGCCGAACGTCCACATCTGCGGGTTCTGGTTCGGCGTCACCCGATGGACCCGGTCGGTCACGAACCCGACCAGTTCGGTGAGGCCGACCCAGCCGTCGCCGTCCCGGTCCGCCTCCCCCGTCGTCAGCCCGTCGACCACGGCGCCGGTGAACACCGACGGGGTCGGCGTCGCGTCCGTCGCCAACTGCCCGCCCTCGAACGCGTACTCCATCGCGCTCGACGCCGTCACCACGACCCGCCCGCGACCGCCGCCGACGTCGGCCTGGCCCGCGAACGCGTCCCGTACCTGCGCCTCGCCGGCCGCGCGCACGACCATGCCGCGCGGGAACGCGCCGCCGTAGCAGCAGTCCAGGAAGAGGGCGATCCGCTGTGCGCGGCTGTCCGACATCTGCCGGTTGACGAAGTCCGCGGCGACCGCGGTCGACGCGAGCCGGGCAGGCCTGGTGTCCGCGACCGCCAGGAACAGTTCGCCGGCGGCGTTCTTCAGGCCGTGGCAGGAGAAGTGCAGCAGCAACAGGTCTTCCGGCTGCCGGTCGGCGAAGAAGTCCTCGACCGCGACCCGGATCTCCTGCGCGGACTCGTTGCGCAGGACCCGGACCTCGAACCCGCCCACCGACGGGTCCGCCAGGGTCTCGGCCAGTGCGGCCGCGTCCTGCGCCGGCGCTACCAGGCTGCGAAGTCCCGGATCGTCGTAATGATCGTTGGCCACCACGAGGGCGATACGCGCGCCGGACATGTCACACGTCCGCTCCGGCGTGCCGTCGGACGAAGGTGTCGATCAACTGTTGCTGCATCTCGTCGGAGGCCCCGGTGAGCTCGATCACGTCGCCGTCGATCGTGACCTTCACGGACCGCCCGCCGCTGGATCTGCGCAGCCACTCGCGGATCACCGCGACCACCCCGCCGATCGCCTGCAGGCCGGGGGCCAGCGAGACGCTCAGGACGCCGGCCACCGCGGCCAGCCCGCCCTTCGAGCCCGGCGGCGCCTCGCCCTCGCCGTACGGCTCGACCGACCGGACGTCGAGCATCAGCAGTTCCTGGCGCAGCAGCAGCGCCAGCACCTCGAGCCGTTCGGTGTCGACACTCTCGTCGACCACCTCGACCCGGACCTCCCCAGCCATGGCCCCTCCCCACCCCCAGGCCGTTGCTCCAACAATGCGGCCGTTGCGGGTCCGGCCACAAGCCATCGACAACGTAGGCTTCGGGAACTGGATCGTGCGCGGCGACGTCGGAGGGGCAAATGATTGGCAAGCGGGGGCGGGTGATCGGCCGGATCGCACCCGGGATCGTCGGCGAGGTGATGCTGCCGGTCCGGGGTGCCACCGAGGCCTTCTACGCTTACCCGGCGACCGACGAGGTGCTCGAGGTGGGAACGCAGGTGATCGTGGTCGACTTCGACCCGCCCCGCACCGTCTACGTCGCGCGCGCTGTCTAACTTCGTTCCCTTGGAGGGGAAATGCTCTGGACGTACCTGATCATCGCGGCGATCGCGGTGGTCGTGCTGCTGATCCTGTTCCGGATGGTCTGGCGGGTGGCGGAGCCGAACGAGGCACTGATCATCTCCGGCCTCGGCGCGCATTCGAGCACCGACCAGGTCAACGAGACCCTCGGATTCAAGATCGTGGTCGGCCGCGGCACCGCGGTGCTACCGGGCTTCCAGACGGTACGGCGGTTGCCGCTGGACATCCGCGCGACGCCGCTGACCGTGACGTGCGTGTCCAGCCAGGGCATCCCGCTGCACATCAAGGGCGTCACGGCCTACAAGGTCGGTGACGACTACGGCTCGATCGCCAACGCCGCCCGGCGGTTCCTGGAGCAGAGCGACGAGCAGGTGATGGGCACCATCCACGAGCTGTTCGCGGGTCACCTGCGGGCGATCGTCGGCTCCACCACGGTCGAGGAGATGCTGCACGACCGGGAGACGCTGACCACCAACATCCGCGGCTCGCTGGCCGGGGACATGGAGAAGCTCGGCCTGGTGGTGGACTCGCTCCAGATCCAGGAGATCGACGACGAGTCCGGCTACATCAAGAACCTCGGCCGTCCGCAGGCCGCCGCGGTCGAGGCCGCGGCCCGGATCGCGCAGGCCGAGCGGGACCGGGAGGCGACCGAGCGCGAGCAGGCCGCCGCCGCCCAGAAGGCCGCGGCCGTCCGGGAGAGCTCGATCGCGCAGGCCGGCTACCAGGCCGAGGTCGACCAGGCGAACTCGAAGGCGTCGCAGGCCGGCCCGCTGGCCGAGGCCCTGGCCCGCCAGGAGGTCGTGGTCGCCGAGACCGAGACCGCGAAGCTGAACGCGTCGCTGGCCGAGAAGCAGCTGGAGTCGTCGGTCCTGAAGCCGGCCGACGCCGAGGCGTACCGCCAGCGCACGCTGGCCCAGGCCAACCGGGACGCGCAGATCGCGGCCGCCGAGGCGAACGCCCGTGAGGTCCAGCTCCGCGGTGAGGCGCAGGCGAAGGCCACCGAGCTCACCGGTAAGGCCGAGGCGTCCGCGGTGCAGGCCAAGGCGATGGCCGAGGCCGCCGGTATCAAGGCACGCGCCGAGGCGCTGGCCACCAACACCGAGGCCGTCGTCGCGCAGCAGCTGGCCGAGGCCTACCCGGAGATCGTCACCGCCGCGGCGAGCTCGTTCGACAAGGTCGGAAACATGGTCGTCCTGAACGGTGCCCAGGGCATCGAGGACACCCTGGTGAAGACGATCACGATGGGCGGATCGGGCTTCGCGCTGGCCAAGCAGCTGATCGACTCGCTGGCCACCAAGAAGGACGAGACCCCGAAACTGGAGCCCGTCGCCGACGAATCCGCCTGACAATTAACTACAGGCGCAAACCGTTGAAGGTTGCTCTTTGACGGCTGACACTGAGCAGCATGCCGCCCAGAAGAATCCTCGCAGTACTCGCCGCGCTCCTGCTCGGCGCCGCCACGCTGGTGGCGGCGCCGACGCAGGCGCAGGCCGCGCCGAACTTCAAGGCCCCGTTCCCGTGTGGCCAACGCTGGACCTACAGCCACCACTCCGGTGAGGTCCGCCGCGCGCTCGACTTCATCCGCTCCGACGGCGGGACCACGAACGGTACGCCGGTGCTCGCGTCCGCCGGTGGTACGGCGTACCGCTTCTCGCAGCCGAGCGGAGCCGGCAACTACATCGCCATCGAGCACGGCGGCGGCTGGAAGACCTACTACTTCCACCTGTCCGCGTACTCGGTGGCCAACGGCCAGCAGGTCTCGCAGGGCCAGCAGATCGGGGTCACCGGCAGCACCGGGAACTCGACCGGCCCGCACATCCACTACGAGCAGCTGCTCAACGGCATCGGCCAGAACATCGTCATCAACGGGTCAGGACTGGCCTACCCGGGCTCGTACGGCTCCTACTTCCTCACCAGCGACAACGGCTGCTCCGGTCCGGGCAAGAACTACATGACCTGGGGCTCCGGCGTGAACGTCCGCTCCGACGCGCACCTGAGCTCGCCGGTCGTGACCACGCTGGGCGGGCCGACCTCGGTGTGGGTGCTCTGCCAGAAGCAGGGCGACACCGTGAACGCCGAGGGCTACACCAACAACTGGTGGTCCAAGCTGCGTGACCAGAACGGGTTCATCAGCAACATCTACATCGACGATCCGAACGCCCAGCTCCCCGGCGTACCGATCTGCTGAACCTGTGGGATCCCCTTGCACGCAAGGGGATCCCACAGCCCGTCATGCGGTGTGCAAGGTCAGCCCGTACGCCTGCAGGATCTCGTTGACCGGCTGGAACCACGTCTCGCCGCCGCTGCCGCAGTTGCCCCAGCCGCCGGACGTCACGCCCTGCGCCTGGTCACCGGTGATGAACGAGCCGCCGGAGTCGCCGCCCTCGGCGCAGACGCTGGTCTTGGTCGCGCCGTAGAACAGCTGGCCGTTGCCGTAGTTCACCGTCTCGTTCTTGGCCAGGATCGTGCCGCAGTGCCAGTGCGTGGTCGAACCGCTCCGGCAGACCGACGAGCCGATCGGCGCCTCCCACGAGCCGCGGACCAATTGGTCGCTCACCTGCCCCCAGCCGAGCACGACAGGCACGGTCCACCAGCCATAGCCGGTGGCCACCCAGGCGTAGTCGTTACCGGGGAACGACCAGCCGCGGAACGAGCCCTGGTCAGAGCCGTCCCAGCCGCGCACGATGCCGCTCCGGCCGCAGTGGCCGGCCGTGACGTACCCGCCGTACACCGAGAAGCCGATCGAGCAGCGGATGTTGCTGACGTAGTAGGGGTCGCCGCCGACCGTTCCTGCCGCGAAGGTACGGGGCGCCTGCGCCGCGACCTCCTTCACCGTGACCGCACCGGCTGTGGCGACCTTCGCCACGAACGCGTCGACGGCCGCGGAACGCTTGCCTGCTTGGACGTTGACCACGACGCTGCCGGACCGCGGGTCTGCGGCCCAGCCGCTGACCGCAGCCGGTACGGCCTTGCCGGCCAGCTTGTCGACAGCCGCCTTCCGCTGGTCCAGCACCTTCGCCGGCACGGGTACGGCGGCCACCTGCGCGCCGGTGGCCCGGACCGCGGCGGCACGCGCGGAGCCGACCACTCCGACGACCAACTTCCGCGTGGCGGCGTCGTACCAGGCTCCGCCGAACGCGGCGCCGGCCGCTTTCTGGGCCGCGGGCAACAGCTTCGCCGCCGATGTCTCGGCTGCCAGCCGTTGCTGCATCTGCTGCTCGGTCAGCCCGAAGTCGCGTTGCATGGCGGCCGATTGGCCCGGGACGGCCAACGGCTCGGGTGCGGCCAGCGCTTGCGCGGGCACAGTCAGGACAGCCGCCGTGAGCACGGCGGCCAGTAGGACCTTCATCTGAACTCTCCTCACCTAGGGGCGGTTCGGTGGATGAGAGCGCTCTCAGGTCGAGAGTGGCCTACGTTGTCAGGCGCGTCAAGGGTTCACAGACCGAGGTACGCGAGAACGGCGAGGACGCGGCGGTGACCGGAGTCGGTCGGCGGCAGGTCGAGCTTGAGGAACACGTTGCCGACATGCTTGTGCACCGCGCCGTCGGAGATGACGAGCTTCTCCCCGATCGCCGTGTTGCCGAGGCCTTCGGCCATCAGCGCGAGTACTTCACGCTCGCGGGGCGTCAGCCGGTCCAGCGGGCTGCTCCGCTTCACCATGAGCTGGCTGACCACCTCCGGGTCCAGCACAGTCCCGCCGGCCGCGACCCGCCGTACCGCTTCCAGGAACTCGTCGACGCGTGAGACGCGGTCCTTCAGCAGGTAGCCGACGCCCTCGCTGCCCGCCGCCAGCAGCTCGGCGGCGTACACCTCCTCGACGTACTGCGAGAACACCAGCACCGGGAGTCCCGGCCGGACGCGGCGCGCCTCGATCGCCGCCCGCAGGCCCTCGTCGGTGAATGTCGGCGGCAGCCGTACGTCGACGACCGCGATGTCCACCGGGTGCTCGTCGACCGCCTTGGCGAACTGGTCCGCGTCGGTGGCGACCGCGACGACCTGGAAGCCGGAGTTGTCGAGCAGCAGGCTGAGGCCCTCGGCGAGGATCGGGTTGTCCTCGAGGATGATCACCCGCACGGAAGGATCACCTCGACGGTGGTCGGCCCGCCGATCGGGCTCTGCAGCTCCATGTGACCGTCGATCGCCTGCACGCGATGGAGCATGCCATGCAGGCCGCTCCCCCGGCCCAGCAGGTCGGACTGCGCACTGATCCGCGCTCCGCCGATCCCGTCGTCGGTGACCGCCAGGTAGAGCTCAGGCCCACGCCGCTCGAGCTGTATGTCGACGTGCCCCGCCGCACTGTGCTTCGTGATGTTGGTGAGGGACTCCGCGACGACGAAGTACGCAGCGGCCTCCACTGCCGCCGGGACCTCGCCCAAGGCGCCGATGCGGAGCTCAACCGGCAGCGGACACCGGGCGGCCAGTGCGGACACCGCTCCGGCCAGGCCGCGGTCCGCCAGGATCGGTGGGTACATGGTCCGCAGTACGCCGCGCAGCTCCGTCATCGCCTGCTCCGCGCCGTCGCGGGCGTCGTCCAGCAGCTTGGCGGCCTTCTCGGGGTCCTCGGCCATGGTCTGCTTGGCGATACCGATCCGCATCGCCAGCGACACCAGCTGAGCCTGCGTCCCGTCGTGCAGGTCGCGCTCGATCCGCCGCAGCTCAGCACCGTGCGAGTCGACGGCGCCTGCCCTGCTCTTGGTGAGCTCCTCGACGCGCTGTGCCAGCCTGGCTGTCTCCAGCT
The DNA here is from genome assembly GCF_040610805.1 of Kribbella sp. NPDC003557. Lineage (NCBI taxonomy): Bacteria > Bacillati > Actinomycetota > Actinomycetes > Propionibacteriales > Kribbellaceae > Kribbella > Kribbella sp. NPDC003557. Next base: position 311,148 of record NZ_JBEXMY010000008.1, on the reverse strand, counting down.
GGTCCGGGCTCGGCGCGAGCAGCCGGAGCGCCGCCTTGGCGTGACCGCGAGCCAGAGCGGGCGCGACCCGCCCAAGGAACCACAGGCTGGCTCCGACCTGCAGCGGGCCGAGGGTGAGCGCCTCGAACCAGTTGTCGACGCCGACACCCATCAAGCTGAAGTTGCCGGGGTCGAGCCACCACAACAGCATGCCGAGGATCGCCGCCGGCGCACCGACGACCGCGATGACCGCTACGAGCAGCTCGGGGATCATCACGACCGGCATCAGCAGGCACCGCAGGCTGCGCTTGAACGACGTGTCGCGGAACAGCGTCGTGACGTCCCCGGGCTGCCGAGGCAGGGCCGGTGGCAGCTCCTCGGCCTGCGGGACGCCCAGGTACTTCGCCGCCCGGTACCGCTCGCTGTTGGCGAGCTTCACCAGGCCGGCGGTGACGCCCGGGATGATCCAGCCGAGCAGCAGGCTGATCGGCGTCGCGGCCAGCAACGTGACCGACTTCAGGTAGCGGATCACCAGATAGCCGGCGGCCGGACCACCCCGGGAGAGGATCTTCGTGAGCATGCACCCATCCTGCGGCACACCGGGCGCCGCGGTCGGTACAGCAGGCTCTACCTTTCGCCTTCTAGCAGTCCGGTACGCCGGGCAGTTTCTGGTTCGGGTCGTCGATATAGATGTTGGTCATGTATCCGTGCTGGTCACGCAGCTTGGCCCACCAGTTGTTGGTGTAGCCGTTGGCCGTCACGGTGTCGCCCTGGACCTGGCACTCGACGAAGACCCGGGTCGGGCCGGGCAGCGTGGTGACCACCGACGCGGACAGCTTCGGCGCCGAGCGGACGTTCACGCCGCTGCCCCAGGTGGTGAAGTTGTACTCCGGCGGGTTCGGGTCGCCGCCGTTCACCAGCTGCATGTAGTAGTCCCAGTTCCAGTTCGGGCCCGGGTCGGTGTGGTCGTTGTTCGGCATCTCGCTGTGGCCCTTGATGTGGGCCCGGTCCTTCGGGATGCCCCGCCGGTCGGCGATGTTGCGGGTCAGGGCGGCCGACGACCGGTACATCGCGTCGGTGAACCAGGACGGCTGGTCGACGTACCCCTCGTGCTCGATGCCGATCGTGTACGGGTTCTCGGTCCGGACGTGCCAGGCGGTGTCCTTCTCGGCCACCATCTGGGTGACCTCGCCGTCGCTGGAGCGGACCACGTAGTGCGCGCTGACCTGTGCCGACGGGTTCTTGAACCAGCTGATCGTGCCGGCGTACGAGCCCTGGGTCACGTGGATGACGATCGTCGTGATCGCCGCGGTCCGGCCGACGCGGTAGTTGCTGGTGCTGGCCGGGTTCCAGATCGCGTTCGGGTAGTCGACGGCGGCCGTCCCGAGCGGGGCGGCCTTCGCGTACGCGCCGCGATCCGGGGTGACCGCCTTCGGGTCGGTCGAGACACCCGCCGTACGGACGCCGCGGGCAATGATCCGGTAGACCTCGTCGGTGTAGAGCCGCGCGGTCGACGCGTCGGCGGAATGCGAGTACTTCGCGATCACGCCGTACCACTTGGCAACGTTGCCGCGGTCGGTCAGCTTGGCCTGATCGGCGTAGGAGTCGAGGACGGCGGCGGCGCCGAGGACGTTCGAGGTGTCGTCCTTGGAGAGCTTCGCGACCGGCAGGCCGGTCAGCGTGCTCGCCTCGGACATCGTCTTGTTCACGTTGTTCGCGGCCAGGTGCATCACGCCGTAGCCGTTCGCCTGGCTCGGCGTGCCGTCGTGGCCGTCGAGGTGCGTCTCGGCGAAGCCGACACCGACCAGCACCTCCCGCGGTACGTCGTACTTCGCGGAAGCGGCCTGGAACGCGGCCGCCAGCCGGGTCTCGGACGGCGGTTGGGCCGCGTCGCTCGGAAGAGCCGTCAAGCCGAGTGCGCCGACGGCGAGGACGGTGGGTATCAGGGCGGCCGGGAGAAGTCGTGACTGTCCCATCGGGGCGGTTCCTTCCATCTCTGGTCCGCCGAGGGGCGTCGGCGGTCCCGCAGCCCACGCTAAGGGAAGATCTTCCGTTCCATCCAGTGTTTGAGTGAATTTCTTCCCGTCACCGCGAGAAGATCACGTTCCCACGGAGTGCGATCAGCCGCGGATGCGTCAGCACGGCCGGATGCGCCCGCGGGTCCTCGTCGTACACGACCAGGTCCGCGGGGTCGCCCGGCCGCAGCTCGCTGGGCGCACCGAGCCAGGCGCGGGCTGCCCAGGACCCCGCAGCGAGCGCCTGCTCCCCCGACATCCCGATCTCGGTGAGCGCCTGGATCTCCTGCGCCACCAGGCCGTGCCCGAGGACACCGCCCGCGTCGGTCCCCGCATACACGGGGACGCCGGCCTCGAACGCGTCCCGCAGCCGGTGCAGGCGGCGCTCGTACAGGTCACGCATGTGGGTCGAGTACGCCGGGAACTTGGCCTGGGCCTGCTCGGCGTACTGCGGGAAGTTCTCCAGCTGGATCATCGTCGGTACGACGGCCACCTGGCGCTCGGCCATCCCGCCGAGCAGGCCGGGCTCGATGCCGGTGCCGTGCTCGAGACAGTCGATACCCGCGGCCAGCAGATCCGGGAGGGCGTGCTCGCCGAACACGTGCGCGGTCACGCGGGCGCCGAGCTCGTGGGCGCGGGCGATCGCGGCGTTCAGCGCCTCGGCCGGCCAGCACGGGGTCAGGTCACCGGCGTCGCGGTCGATCCAGTCGCCGACCAGCTTGACCCAGCCGTCCCCGCTGCGCGCCTCCTGCTCGACATACGCGACCAGCTCGTCCGGCTCGATCTCCCAGCCGTAGTTGCGGATGTAGCGCTTCGAGCGGGCGATGTGCCGGCCGGCCCGGATGATCTTCGGCAGGTCCGCACGGTCGTCGATCCAGCGCGTATCGACCGGTGAGCCGGCGTCCCGCACCAGCAGCGCACCGGCCTCGCGGTCGGCGATCGCCTGCTGCTCCTGGGTCTCCCGGTCGACACCGCCGTGCTGGTCGAGGCCGATATGACAGTGCGCGTCGACCAGGCCGGGCACGATCCAGCCGCCGGTGTGCACGGTCGTCACATCAGCAGCGGCGGGCCGGTCGACGACCAGCCCACCGCTGAGGTGGATCTCCTGCTGCTCACCAGCCGGCAACACCGTGCCGACGAGCCTGAGTACCGTCATACGGCTGACCGTATCCGGTGCCAGTTATCCGTGCGAGCCGCCGCCCGGCGTACAGGTCGGGGTGGTGGTCTCGTTCCCGGCGCACGGCGTCCCGGACGGGGTGTCGGTCGGGGTCGCCGTCGGCGTCGGGGTCGGCGTGGGGGTCGGAGTCGGGGTGGGCGTCGGCGTCGGGGTCTTCGTCGGCGTCTTGGTGGGGGTCTTGGTCGGCGTCTTCGTCGGCGTCCTGGTCGGGGTGTCGGTCGGCGTTCCGGCCGGCTTCGGCACCGTCGTGCGGTCGTCCGGCGTGGACGGCACCACCGGCGGAACCGTCGTCGGCAGCGCGGTCGGTGTCGGCGTCGGGGTCGGCGTGCCGGTGTCGTCCGGGACGTCCGGCACCTGGCGCGGGTCGACCCGGCGCTCGGCGTTGCCGTTCGTCTTCGCGGTCGAGATGTTGCCCTTCGCGTTCGGCACGAGGACCGCGTTCTTGCTGTAGACGCGCATCCACTTCAGCACCGTGGCGACGAAGTCCTTGGAGTGCTGGTACCGCAGCAGGGCGGAGACCAGGTCGCGCGGCCGGCGCAGGTCGTCGCCCTCGGCGCAGAGCACCACGGCGACCGTGGTGACCGCGTCGTACACGTTGTTGGGGTTGCGGTAGCCGTCGCCGTTGCCGTCGGCCCCGAACTCGTCCCAGACCTGCGGGATGATCTGCATCGGCCCGACGGCCCGGTCCCAGGTCTGGTCCGCGTCGAACTTGCCCTTGTCGCTGTCGGTGATCCGGCCGTTGCCGTGCCGGCCGTTCAGCAGCGGGCCGAGGATCCGGCCGCGCGTGGTGCCGGCCACGTCGACGCGGCCGCCGCTCGCGTGGTCGGACTCGACCTTGCCGATCCCGGCCAGCAACGGCCAGGTCAGCCCACAGTTCGGCCGCACGACCGCGAGGTTGGCGGTGGCGCGGCGGTAGGCGGGGAACACCCCGCGCGGGATGCCGTTCACGGCACCCGGACGCCCGGGACGCACGACCGAGCGGCCGTCGGTCGCCCCCTGCACGGGGACGTCGTCGCGGGCAGGTTTGTCGGATCCGAGCCGGCCGTCCACCCCGGGACGCTGCGGCACGATCATCGTCAGTTCGTCGAACTCACCGCTGTTCAGCCCGGCCCCGGGTGACGGGGCGACCGGGCTGCCTGCCTCGAGCGGTCCGGAGGCACCGGCTCCCCCCGAGGCGACGGTCACGATGGCCCCGACCAGGAGCGGGGCCGTACACAATGAAGCGATGATGATTTTGACCCGACGGTTACCACTACGGGTTAGGCGCATAGCCCCTTCAACGAACCACGCGCCAGAAAGTTACATCAAGACGACGCAAAGTTACGCCGCCCAGAAACCCCTCGGAAAACCGGCACCGAGGTAACGAACGTCGCTACCTCACCCTACCGGCCGTAGCCGGCCGGCGATCGATCGGGCCGGTCTCGGCGAGGCTCAGCCGGTCGTGCGGCTCAGCCGGCCGCGGGTGCGTCGCTCGGGCTCGCGGACGACTCGCCGTTCGGGGCGGTCGTGGCGCACGGCTCGGGCGTGGGCGTCACGGTCGGGCTGCTGGACGGCGCGGTGGTCGTCCCCGGGGTGCAGGTCGGGTCGCTGGTCGGGTCACCCGACGGCGAGGTCGTCGGCGTCGTCGGCGTGGTGGTCGGCGACTCCGTGGGCGTGGTCGTCGTCGGGCTCGTCGGCGTCGTGGTCGGGCTGCTCGGCGGTGGGCTCAGCGGCGGCCGGGTCGGCTTCGATGTGGTGGGCGGCGTGGACGTTGCCGGGCTGTGCGGCGGGCGCGGGGACGTCGGCGTCGAGCTCGGTGCGGCGGTCGGGCTGGAGGTCGCCGGCGTGGTCGTCGGCACCGAGGTCGGGACCGTGGTCGGAACCGTCGTCGGCGGCGCGGTGGTCGGCGGGGTCGACGTCGGGGTCGACTCGCGGTCGTCGGCGTTGCCGTCGTCGTCCGGGGTGTCGATGACGCCCGGCTTGTCCGGGACGCTCACGGTGTCCTTGCTGTACGACTGCATCCACCGCAGCACGTTCGACACGTAGTCCATCGAGTGGTTGTAGCGCAGCACCGCCTGGACCAGGCCCTGCGGATCGGCGAGGTTCGCCCCGCCGGAGCAGAGGTAGTCACCCGCCGCGCGCGCCGCGTCGAACACGTTGTGCGGGTCCTTGATCCCGTCACCGTTGCCGTCGGCACCGAATGTCCTCCAGGTGCCCGGGATGAACTGCATCGGCCCGACAGCGCGGTCCCACGACGCGTTTCCGTCGTACAGCCCCTGGTCGGTGTCGGCGATCGCCGCCATCCCGGGGCCGCCGTCGAGGACCGGGCCGAGGATCTTGCCGCGGGTGTTGCCGTTCGCGTCGACCTTGCCGCCGCTGGCGTGCCCCGACTCGATCTTGCCGATACCGGCCAGCAGCGGCCAGGTGATGTGGCAGCCCGGCATCGACATCGCCAGGTCCCGCGCGGCCTTCTGGTACGCCGCGAGCACGGTGCCCGGGATGCCCGAGGCGTCGCCGAACGCGCCGGGGATCGGCTGCACGGTGCCGTCCGTCGTCCCGGTGACCGGGACCTGGACGGTCGACTTCTCCTGGGTCGGCAGGCTGCCGTCGACGCCCGGCTGGTCCGGCACGTCGTCGGCCAGGTCGTCGAACACCGCGTCCTGGCGCGGGGCCGACAGCGCGTGCGCGTCGACGACGAACGTGTTCGAGGTGACTCCGCCGACCACGAACACGGCGACCATGGCGGTGGGCGGAGCCAGGCAGACCCAGGTGGCGGTCAGCTTTCCCCGCCAGGTGTCCAGGTTCTTGAACTGCTGCCTCATCCGAACCGTCCTCGACGCATTCCGCAGGTGGTGTGTCTTCCGGGCGTAGGCACGATCTTAGTCGCCTGGAGGTCGTCGACAACCCGTGCCGGTGAGCCACCCCCTACGCAGAACCACCGTAGAAGCAGTCATCCGTCCACCGCGTCGGGTGAACGGACGACAGATGTGCACTTTCGGGAAGGGCCGGAAGGTCAGTTACCGCCGAGCATCTTCTTGAAGTCGTCCGGCAGCTCGAAGTCGCCGCCGTTCTGCCCGCCGAACGCGGCCGGCAGCTGACCCGGCTCCGGGGCCTGCGGCTGCTGGCTGCCCTGGTTCGCCCGCTTGGCGGGGTTGCCGGAGCCGCGCTTCTTGCCCTTCTTCTGCTGCTGCTTGGCCTTCCGGGCGCCGCCGCCCATCCCCGGCATGCCCGGCATCCCGGGCATTCCCGGCATGCCCTTGCCGGACGCCATCGCGGCCATCATCTTGCGGGCCTCGAAGAACCGCTCGACCAGGCCGCTGACGGTGGCCACCTCGGTCCCGGAACCCTTCGCGATCCGGGCCCGGCGGGAGCCGTTGATGATGTTCGGGTCGGCCCGCTCGGCGGGGGTCATCGAGTGGATGACCGCCTCGATCCGGTCGATCTCGCGCTCGTCGAAGTTCTCCAGCTGGTCCTTGAACTGGTTCGCACCGGGCAGCATGCCGAAGATCTTGGTCAGCGGGCCCATCTTCCGGACCGACTGCATCTGGGCGAGGAAGTCGTCCAGCGTGAAGTCCTTGCCGCCCTTCTTCTGCAGCTTGGCCGCGGTCTTCGCGGCCTCCTCGGCGTCGAAGGTCTGCTCGGCCTTCTCGATCAGGCTCATCACGTCGCCCATGCCCAGGATCCGGCTGGCCATCCGGTCCGGGTGGAAGACGTCGAAGTCCCCGAGCTTCTCGCCGTTGCTGGCGAACATCACCTGGCGGCCGGTGACCTGCGCGATCGACAGCGCGGCACCACCGCGGGCGTCACCGTCGAGCTTGGACAGCACGACGCCGTCGAAGCCGACGCCGTCCAGGAAGGCCTGCGCGGTGGTCACCGCGTCCTGGCCGATCATCGCGTCGACGACGAACAGGATCTCGTCCGGGCTGACCGCGTCGCGGATGTCCGCGGCCTGCTTCATCAGCTCCTCGTCGACACCCAGCCGGCCGGCGGTGTCGACGATCACCACGCTGTGCTGCTTGGTGCGGGCCTCGTCCATCGCCTTGCGGGCGACCTCGACCGGGTCGCCGACGCCGTTGCCGGGCTCGGGCGCGAACACCGGGACGCCGGCGCGCTCGCCGACGACCTGCAGCTGGGTCACCGCGTTCGGCCGCTGGAGGTCGGCGGCGACCAGCATCGGGGTCTGGTGCTTGGTCTCCCGCAGCCACTTGGCGAGCTTTCCGGCCAGGGTGGTCTTACCGGCGCCCTGCAGGCCGGCGAGCATGATCACCGTCGGCGGCCGCTTGGCCATCCGCAGCTCGCGGGTCTCGCCGCCGAGGATGTTGACCAGCTCCTCGTTGACGATCTTGATGACCTGCTGCGCCGGGTTCAGGCCGCCGCGCACCTCGGCCCCGGAGGCGCGCTCCTTGACCGCCGCGATGAACTCCCGTACGACGGGCAGCGCGACATCGGCCTCCAGCAACGCGATCCGGATCTCCCGGGCGGTCGCGTCGATGTCGGCGTCGGTCAGCTTGCCCTTGCCCCGCAGGTTCTTGAACGCGGTGGAGAGCCGATCGGAGAGCGTGTCGAACACGAGAAACAGTCCGTTTCGTCGAAGCGATGAACTCCCCGAGTCTACCGGCCCCGCACCGTGCGCCTAACTCCGTTGACAACCAATCGCGCGACCGCCAGCATCTAACCAGTCGAAGTACCAGATCCGGTTAGGGGATGCTGATGCGGGTTGTGCTGGACGGGCCGTCCAACCTGGGGTTGCGAGCACCGGCTCCCGGCGTGGTTCCGGGGTGCTACAAGCTGGCGGGCGCGGTGCGGGACCGGGGCTTCCTGGGGCGGATCGGGGCGGAGGACGGCGGCTGCGTGACCCCGCCGCGGTACGACACGGCCGGGTGGACTCCGGGCGACGGCGTGTTCAACGCCGAGGCGATGGCGCGGTACACCGTGCAGGTCGCGGATCGCGTGGCCGGGTTCGTCGAGCAGGGGAAGTTCGTCGTACTGCTGGGCGGTGAGTGCAGCAACCTGCTCGGCCCGGCGCTCGGGCTGAAGCGGCTCGGGCGGTACGGCGTCGTCTACATCGACGGCCACTCGGACTTCCGGACCGTCGGCAACTCGCCGTACGTCGGTGCTGCCGGTGGTGAGGCCCTGGCGCTGGTCACCGGCCGGGGTCAGGCCGACCTGACCGATCTCGAAGGGCTGGGGCCGTACATGCTGGACACGGACGCGGTGCTGCTCGGGATCCGGGCGGACGACGAGTACGTCGGTGACGTCGAAGAGGCGGGGATCCCGGTGTGGCCGGCGTCGGCGATCGCCGAGGAGCCGGAGGCGGCGGCCCGCGGGACGCTGGCCCACCTCGACCACCTGGACGGGTTCTGGGTGCACCTGGACGTGGACATCCTCGACGCCGAGGTGATGCCGGCCGTGGACAGCCCCGACCCCGGCGGCATCGACCACGACCAGCTCCGCGCCCTCCTCGGCCCCCTGCTCGCGTCGCCCAAGTGCGTCGGCTTCGACATCGGCATCTTCGACCCGGACCTCGACCCCGACGGCCGCTACGCCGCCGAACTCACCGACAGTCTTGTGGCAGCACTCAGCTAGCGCGCCAGATCAGGTCCTGGCCGTGGGGGGCTGCGGTGCCTAGGGAGCGGGTTTTGCCGGTTGGCCAGGTTTGTAGGTCTACGCGGTACTCGTAGCCGTCTGTGCCGCGGCCGTGGGTCATGACCGCGTGGGGCTCGAGGCTGAGGTGGGCCAGTGGGGCGGACTCGGTGGCCTGGGCGCCGAGGTCTGCCAGGCGGGCCTGGATCGCGGAGCGGTCCGGGCGGCGGAGGTACTGCCACATGATCGAGTGCCAGACGACGGTGACGTGTCCCTCCGCCAACTCCAGACCGTTCAGGAACGAGACCGCGTCCTCCGGGCGTACGTCGGCCGGGACCTCGTGTGCGACCTCAAGTGCACCGCGGAGCCGGGCCAGGCGATCGGGCATGTCCGGCCAGACGTACGACGTCAGCGTGAGCGCACCGTCCGGCGTCAACGGGTTCACCGGTGCGATGTCGCAGCCGACGCGCTCCGCGATCCGCAGCTCCACCGACGGCACCTGCCCGGACCAAGCCGTCTCGAACACGACCGGACTGTCGGCGGGCCCGTACGACGTCCCGTCCGCCACGTACCGGTACCGGTCCGCGCGCAGGTTCAGTCCCCCGCTGGCGCCGATCTCGAACAGGCGCACCGGCAGCGGCACGGCCTCGACCAGCTGGAGCAGACCGCCGTACAGCGCGGCCGAGCGGCCCACCTCGTTCGTCTGCGGCGGCTGTGTCAGCAGCGACCGCACCTCACCGAGCCGCGACTGCAGTAGCTGTTCGAACGCCTCCCAGCCGAGCACCGGGTCCCATGTCCCGCCGGTGCTCGGGTAGAACGACGCCAGCTCCGGTGCGGTGCCGGACAGCGCCATGCTGTGCACAGCCGCCAGCAGTCGCAGACCGATCGCCTCACCGAACGAACGGCCCTCGTACTCGGCCAGTACCTCGACCGACACCCCACCGACCTCGTAGTCGTCCACGAGCAGCCGGAGCAACTCGGCGTACATCGGGGACCCCAGGTCCTCGCAGGCGGTCGCTTGTCGCTGCAGAGCCTCAACAACATCCACAGAGGGAGCCTAGAAGCTCAGTCGATCCAGCACCGACTTTGCCGTCGTCCGCGCGTCCTCGGGTTCGAGTGGCGAGCCGTGACGGTCGGTGAGGTAGAAGACGTCGACACACTCTGCCCCGAGCGTGCTGACGTGTGCGGAGCGGATGTCGGCACCAGTCGCCGCGATAGCCGCTGTGACGTCGTAGAGGAGCCCGGGGCGGTCATGAGCCCGCACCTGCAGCACCGTGGCCGTTTCCGAGGCCTCCGGCAGCAGGTCGACGCGACTGGCGACACGAGGCCGCGACGAGTCCCGTGCGGCCAACCGCCGTACGACGTCGGCAGAGTCACGCAGCGCCACAGCGAGCCGGTCACGCAACCGCACCGGGTCAGGGGGTGAGCCCGCGACGGTCCACTGAGAAATACCCAGGCCGTCGACGGACGTGATGACTGCGGATCGCACGGCCAGCCGCTCCACCGCGAGTACGGCGGCGACGGTCGACAGCGTGCCCACCTGGTCGGGTACGGCGACGTTCACCCGCAGGTCACCGTGGTGATCGCTGACCGTGACACCCAGCCGGCCCACGCCGACCACCTGGTGCAGCACCGGCACCGGAACCGGCGGGGTCTCGGTCCACATGCTCTCGCCGCCCCCTGCCAGCTCACTGCGCACGCGCCGGCACAGCTCGCCGACCAGCCGCATGCGCCACGGCGACGACGCGGCCGGGCCGGCCGCGCGCGCGTCGGCGTACGTCAGGGCCTCCAGCAGGTCCAGCGTCTCGGTGCTGCGCACGATCCCGACCACCATGTCGACGGTCATCGGGTCTTCCAGATCGCGCCGGGTGGCCACCTGCGCGAGCATCAGGTGCTGCCGGACCAGCAGCGTGATGGTGTCGGCGTCCGCCTCACTGAAGCCGATCCGGCGAGCGACCCGGGCCGCGATGCCCGCACCGGTGACGCTGTGGTCTCCGTCGAGCGCCTTGCCCAGGTCGTGCAGCAGCGCGGCGACCAGCAACAGGTCCGGGCGCCGTACGTCGCGCACCATCGCGGACGCCTCGACGCAGGTCTCCAGCAAGTGCCTGTCCACGGTGAACCGGTGGATCGCCGACTGCGGCGGACGGAACCGCACCGCGTCCCACTCGGGCAGGATCCGGGAGATGTACCCGGCCTGGTCCAAGGCCTCCCACACCTCGAGCAAACCGTGGCCGGCACCGAGCAGGGCGCACAGTAAGCGGCGCGCCTCCCCCGGCCACGGCTCGGGCAGGTCTGCCGCCGACGCCGCCAGCCGCGCACAGACAGCAGGCGACAGCACGAGCTCCCGATCGGCCGCGACCGCGGCAGCACGCAGACCGAGCACAGGGTCCCGCTCCGGACGCGCGTCCGGCATCAGCACGACCTCGCCCTCGTGCTGCCCCACACCCTCGTCCAGCGCGAGCAGCAACGGCCCACCGGTACGCTGCCGGCGCCGGGACCGCGGAGGTTTGGTCATCAAGCTCTCGACGCGCCGCCAGGACACGTCACACACATGCGCCAGCGTCCGACCTGTCGCGTACACGTGCCGCAGCAGCTCGTCCCGGCCGGACAACCCGAGCCCGGCCGCCACTTCACCGGCCAGGTCGGCGACCAGACGGTCGGTCGCGCGACCAGCCACCTCGTGCAGCACGTCGCGGACCTCGAGCAGGTCCCGCCGCGCCCGCTCCAGCACCGGATGCGGTACGTCGACCAGCCACGACGCCACCAACGCACGCAGCACGACAGCGTCGCGCAGGCCGCCGTACGCCTCTTTGAGGTCGGGCTCCGCGAGGTGTGCGAGCTCTCCGACTGTCGACGCCCTGTCGCGGCAAGCCTGCGCCAGGCCGGGCAGCCGAGAGCGGGCCGTACGCCGCCAGTCGGCCATCAGCACCGAACGCAGCTGCAGCGTCAGGTGCGAGTCCCCGGCCACGTGCCTGGCGTCCAGCAGCCCCAACGCGACCCTGTCGTCAGCTGCCGCCGCCTCCTGCGCCTCGGCCAGCGTACGGACACTGTGGTCCAGCTTGGTCCTGGAGTCCCACAGCGGATACCAGATCTGCGCGGCCAGCTCGTCGATCCGCGGGTAGCCCTCGGCGTGCACGAGCATCACGTCGAGATCGCTGTACGGCGACAGCTCCTGACGCCCGTAGCCGCCCACCGCGACCAGCGCGACGCCCTCGGTGGGCACACCGAGGGCGTCGCAAGCCTTCGCGAGCAGCAGCTGCAGCAGCGCGTCCGCCTCTTCGGCGCGGCCACGCCGCTGCTCTGCCCGGTCCTGCATCTAGAGCGCGTCTCCGTCCAGCTCGCCGGTCCGGACCCGGACGATCGTCTCCACCGGGGTGACCCAGACCTTGCCGTCACCGATCTTGCCGGTCTGCGCGGCCTTCACGATCACGTCCGTCACGTCGGCGCTGTCACCGTCCTCGACGACCACCTCGAGCCGCACCTTCGGCACCAGGTCGACCTCGTACTCGGCGCCGCGGTAGACCTCGGTGTGGCCCTTCTGCCGGCCGTAGCCGCTCGCCTCGGTGACCGTCATGCCGGTGACGCCGAACGTCTCCAGCGCGGCCCGGACGTCCTCCAGCTTGTGCGGCTTGACCACCGCGGTGATCAGCTTCATGCCTTGACACCTTCCTTCTCGGACGCCTCGGTGGAGCCATTCTCCTGCTCGGCCGCGACCGCCGCCGGTGCGGGCCGGGTGGAGAGCGCACCGCGCAGACCCGCGGCGCTGAGGTAGTCGTACGCCGTCTCCGCGTGCTCGACCTGGTCGACACCGGTGACCTCGTCGTCCTCCTTGAGCCGGAAGCCGATGGTCTTGTCGATGACCTTGCCGAGGATGAAGGCTACGGCGAAGGAGTAGATCCCGACCACCACGTTGGCCAGCGCCTGCTTGCCGAGCTGCGAGACGCCGCCGCCGTAGAAGAGGCCGTTGACCGCGGACGGCGCCGCCGCCGAGCCGAGCAGACCGATCGCCAGCGAGCCGAACAGACCGCCGACCAGGTGCACACCGACCACGTCGAGCGAGTCGTCGAAGCCGAGCTTGTACTTCAGCGACACGGCGAAGGCGCAGATCGCACCGGCGAACAGGCCGAGGATGATCGCGCCGACCGGGGTGACCGCACCACAGGACGGGGTGATCGCGACCAGACCGGCGACGGCGCCGGACGCCAGACCCAGCGTGGTGGCCTTGCCGTGCGTCAGCCGCTCGACGATCAGCCAGCCGATGACGGCGGCGGCGGTGGCGACCTGGGTGTTCACGAAGGTGACCGCGGCGGTGGTGCCGGCGCTCAGCGCGGAGCCGGCGTTGAAGCCGAACCAGCCGAACCACAGCAGACCGGCGCCGAGCAGCACCAGCGGCAGGCTGTGCGGACGCATCGGGTCCTTCTTCCAGCCGATCCGCTTGCCGAGCACGATCGCCAGCGCGAGCGCGGCGGCACCCGCGTTCACGTGCACCGCCGTACCACCGGCGAAGTCGATCGCCTTGAGCTTGTCGCCGATCCAGCCGCCGTTGCCGTCGTCCAGGAACCAGACCGAGTGCGCGACCGGGAAGTACACCAGCAGCGTCCAGCCGACCACGAACACGATCCAGCCGCGGAACGTGGCCCGGTCGGCGATCGCGCCCGAGATCAGCGCGGGGGTGATGATCGCGAACATCAGCTGGAAGGCGACGAAAGCGAGCGTGGGCGTCGTCCCGCTCACCGCCTCCGGTGCGAGCAGGCCCTTCAGCCCGACCTCGGAGAAGTTCCCGATCACGTGCCCGGTGTCACCGGCGAACGTCAGCGAGTAGCCGACCACCACCCAGAGGATGGTGACGACGGCGATGGTGACGAAACTCATCATCATCATGTTCAGCACGCTCTTCACGCGCACCATGCCGCCGTAGAAGAAAGCCAGGCCCGGGGTCATCAGCATCACCAGGGCGGCACTGGCCAGAACCCAGGCGGTATCGCCGGCGTTGATCTCCATCAACGTCATCCCTTCCATCGAACTGGGGGTGGCCGGCGTCCTCAGTCGGGAGGTCTCCACAACGCCGGGGAGCCCGCCGCTCGGCCACACCGCACACGGTGTCGGCGCGCGGTTTCAGCCGATCGGTCGGTTTGTTTCAGGCATGTGACAAAGCGGGCTCCCAGGTGACATCGAGGTGACAGAGACCACAACCGACCGGAGTGTGGCACTCTGGCCTGGACCACACGGGACGCAGCCGCGCCACTGCACCCGTCCGAGCTGGGGACAACGAAATGGAGCCGAACCACGGGGTGAGACCGCGCCGAGGCAGACCACGCGACCCGGAAGCGGAGCCGAGAATCCGCAGGTACGCCGTGCAACTGCTGCTGGAGCGGGGATTCGACGGAATGACGGTGGACGACGTCGCGGAGGCCGCGGGAGTGGGCAAGGCGACGATCTACCGCCGGTGGGCCAGCAAGGAGCTGCTCGCCAACGACGCCATGGCCGAACTGTTCGATCTGGAGATCCCGGATCCGGACACCGGTTCGATCACGGGGGACCTGCGCCAGGTCTACCGGGTCGCGCTGGCGTTCGCGAACAGCGACTACGGCCGGGCGATGATCCGCCTGGCCGTCTCGGAGGCGAATCGTGACGAGCGGTCCGCGGCGATCTACCGCGGGGTGCTGGAACGTCGGATCGAACTCACCAGACAAACACTGGAACGCGCGCGAGCACGCGGCGAACCGATCAAGAGCACCGCGGACCCGGTGCTGATGGTGGAGTGGATGGCCGGGGTGTTCGTGATCCGAGCCCTGACCGGACAGCCGATGCCACCACCGGAGGACGCCGACCGCCTGGCCGACGTCACCCTGCGCTGTGTACTCGAAATGCCGACCTCAGGGCCGTAGTCCGGGCCCGAGAGCAACCTGGTCCACGCCCAACTCGGTGACGCGTCGGACCCGGCCACTATCAAGGTTCCAGGCCAAGACCCAGCCGTGGACCCGGAACAGCACGTTGCTGTCGTCGTACCAGCCGAGTACGGCGCAGCAACCGGCCTCACGCACGAACGGACGATCCCCCGCCCCCTCCTGGGTCGGGGGATTGTCTTGTGGTTCACCGAGCACCAGCAGCCGGCTGGGCATCGTCCTGAGCGTGGAGATGGCCGCCACCACCTGCGGCTGCGACACCCGGGTCGGCACCTGCGGCAGCGTCTCCGCGACGAAGACCCGGGCCGCACCGGCGATGGACGAGAACGTCTGGCCCTGCCACGACCGGACCGGCAGGGTCAGCGGGGTGTCCTCCATCCACTGGCCGTTGAACGCGTAGCGCATCACGGCCCCGGTCTGGACCCGGAACGGCGAGGTGGCCTCGTCCGGGTCCTTCGTCGCCGCGACCGGGACGACCTCGTCCTCTCCGTCGCCGCGTTCGCCGACGAGCACCTGGTACGCCCGGTCGGGCCCGCTGACCAGGGCGCGCCGTCCGTCGGCGACCCAGGAGATGCTGCGGTACTCGCCGTCGGGCAGCGGGAAGCGGGCGATCTGCGCCGTCGTCGCGTCCACCGTGATCAGCTCGCCGCGCTGCGGGAACGCGACCATCCGGCCGTCCGGGGAGATCGCGCCCGAGCTCAACGGCGGGCCGCCGTCGACCGGCGCCAGCCCGACGTCGGCCTCGGCCCAGGTGCCGTCCGCGTCGAGCAGCAACGGCGCGTACCGGTCGCCCTGCTTCACCAGGACGACCGCCGCGACGTTGTCCAGCGGGTGTTTCTCCAGCGCGCGGACCTTGCCTGGCAGCTCCAGCCGGTCACCGAGCGGCGTCTCCAGCCGGTCGAGGAAGCGCTCGCTGCCGGGCGGCGGCGCCACCCAGAAGTCGATCCCGCTGATCTTCCCGGACGACTCGATGTAGCCGGGCGGTGTCGGCGGCGGGGTGATGTCGGCGTTGCCGCGGGTCCCGGTCCCGATCAGGATCGACGCGACGACGACGAGCGCGATCACGGCGATACCGCTGATCACCACCACCAGACGCCGGCGCCGGTTGACCACCAGACCGCCCGCCCAGGCGGCGTCGGCCAGCTCCGGCTCCGGCAGCTGGTCGGTGGTCTGCAGGAGCAGCGGGCGGACGTCCTCGCGTCTCATCGGGCATCACGCCAGTCGCCCGCGCCGAGCGCCGCACGGAACCGGCCGAAGGCGCTCATGCCGTGTGTGTGCACGGCGGTCTGCGACATCCCGAGCAGGTCGGACACCTCGAACTCGGTGAGCTCCTCGAAGTGCAGCAGCACCAGCACCGTGCGCTGCGCCGGCGTCAGCTCGGCCAGCGCGACCCTGATCGGGTCCTCGTCGTCCGGGAACGGTTTCGCCCGGTTCCACGGCCGCAGGGCGGGCTGGTAGAGCAGGCGCTGGACGAAGGCATCAGGGTCGTCCACCCTCGTCCAGCGCACGGACAGCTGCGTGAAGGCGTGCAGCAGCAGCTCCTCAGCCCGGTGCAGGTCGCCGTACACGAGGTACGCCGTGCGGAGCCATCTGCCCTGCCGCGCATCGACGAACGAGGCGAAGTCCGGGTCGACCGTGTCGCGCATCCACCCTCCCAGCCCCATTCAACTCCTCAACTACTGCGGGCTGCTACTGCCAGACGTGTCTCTTCGGAGATCAGATCGAAGTTGATACCGGCTCCGGCCATCAGCCCGGCGGCCGCGGAAGGCATGACCTGCGCCATCGGGCTGGCGACGTTACCGGCCGCGAAAACGCCCGGGATCTGCGTGGCGCCCATGCCGTCGACCTGCACCGCGGTGCCGACCTCGACGCCGTTCGCCTCGACCAGGGTGGCCTCCAGCCCCAGGTCGGCGAGGAAGCCGGCACGGGCCCTGACGGTGGTCTGGATCGCCAGCGCCTGCCGCGGGATGACCTTGCCGCCTTCCAGCCGCACTCCTGTGATCCGGTCGCCCGTCACTTCGAGCTGCTCGACTTTTCCTTGCACCACGGAGATTCCGCGTGCAGCCAGCTCCTCCCACTGCTCGTCGGCCAGCTCCGGCGCGGTGTGCAGGAACAGCGTCACGTCATCGCTCAGCTGCCGGAACAGCTGCACCTGGTGCAGGGCCATGGGGCTGGTCGCCAGCACACCGATGGCCTGGTCACGCACCTCCCACCCGTGGCAGTACGGGCAATGCACCACGTCCTTCCCCCACCGCTCCGCCAGGCCCGGCACGTCGGGCAGCACGTCGGTCAGCCCTGTCGTCACCAGCAGCCGCCTGCTCCGGTACGTCGTACCGTCGGCCAGCTCGACCGTGAACCCCTCCTCGTCGCGCCGGGCCGTGGTCACGGTGCCGTCGACGAACTCACCGCCGTACCCCTGCACCTCCTGGCGGCCGATCGCGTAGATCTCGCGCGGCGGAACGCCGTCACGGGTCAGGAAGTTGTGCACACCGTCGGCGGGCGCGTTCCGCGGCGAACCGTCGTCGATCACCAGGACCGACCGGCGGGACCGGACCAGCGCCTGCGCGCCGCTCAGCCCGGCCGCGCCGCCGCCGATCACGATCACGTCGTACTTCGTCATCTCAGGACTCCTCCGTTGTCTCCAGGTCTGCCCCCAGCGTGCGTGGTGATTTTCATTTTCGACAAGTACTGTTGCCGGTATGGCAAACGACGAGGACGTTCTCGAGTCGGTCGGGCCGCGGCTGCGGGCGCTCCGGACCGAGCGCGGTACGACGCTGGCCCAGCTGTCCGAGGCCACCGGGATCTCGGTCAGCACCCTGTCCCGGCTGGAGTCCGGGCAGCGCCGGCCGACGCTGGAGCTGCTGCTGCCGCTGGCCAGGGCGCATCAGGTGCAGCTGGACGAACTGGTGGACGCACCACCGACCGGTGACCCGCGGATCTACCAGAAGCCGATCAAGCGGCACGGGACCATTCACATCCCGCTGAGCCGGCGGCCCGGCGGGCTACAGGCGTTCAAGCAGATCCTGCCGGAGGGTTATCCCGGCAACGACGTGGTGCAGAAGACGCACGAGGGCTACGACTGGTTCTACGTGCTGTCAGGCCGCATCCGGCTGAAGCTCGGCGACCAGGACTTCATCGTCAAGGAGGGGGAAGTGGTCGAATTCGACTGCCGGGTGCCGCACTGGTTCTCCAATCCGGGACCTGGACCGACAGAGGTGCTATGTCTTTACGGCCCGCAAGGGGAGCGGATGCACGTCAGAGCGCGAACCCGATAGGAGACAGCAGTGAGCGTCGCGTTGTTCACGTTGGGCGGGACCATCTCGATGGCCGGTGCCCGTCGGCTGACCGGTGACGACCTGACCGCCGCCATGCCCGGGCTGCCCGAGCTGGGCCATCCGGTCGAGATCCAGGACATCGAGAAGGTCCCGAGCGCGAACCTGACCGCCGCCAAGCTGCTCGAGGTCGTCGACGCCGCCTCCAAGGCCGTCGCTGCCGGGGCCGTCGGCGTGGTCGTCACCCAGGGCACGGACACGCTCGAGGAGAGCGCCTTCCTGGCCGACCTGGTCTGGCCGCACCCGCAGCCGCTCGTGTTCACCGGAGCGATGCGCAACCCGACACTGGCCGGCCCCGACGGCCCGGCGAACCTGCTGGCCGCACTCCGCGTCGCCTGCTCCCCCGCGGCCCGTGACCTGGGCGCGCTGGTCGTCTTCAAGGAAGAGATCCACGCTGCTCGCTGGGTGCGGAAGACCCACAGCACCAGTACGGCGACCTTCGTGTCACCGAACGCGGGGCCGGTCGGCCATGTGGTCGAGGACCAGGTCCGCATCCTCACGCGTCCGCTGCGGCTGGACGGCGTCCAGGGCAGTGCTGAGCCGGCAGAGCTCGACAACATCCGTGTCGCGCTCTACACGGTCACCCTGGACGACGACGGCGTACTGCTGCAGGGGCTGGCCGACACACATCAGGGTCTGGTCGTCGCCGGGTACGGCGTCGGGCACGTGCCGGCCAAGCTCGCACCGGTGCTCGGTGAACTGGCAGCGCGCATCCCGGTCGTCCTCACGTCACGGACCGGCGCCGGCTCGATCGTCCGCAACACCTACGACTCCCCCGGTTCGGAGACGGACCTGTTGCGGCGCGGGCTGATCGACGGCGGCTTCCTCGACCCGTACAAGGCACGCGTCCTGCTTCGGTTGCTCCTGGCAACGGACGAGGACCTGACCGCGTTCGGGCAGTACGGCTGATCAGCTGAGCGACGCGGCCTTGGTCATCAGGTAGTCGCGCTCCGGCAGACTCGTGGTCCCGCGGGCCGCCGCCCGGAAGTGTTCGGCGGCGGCCGCGTTGTCGCCGCGCATCTCGTACAGATGACCGCGGGTGGCGTCGAGGCGGTAGTGGCCGGCCAGCTCGTCGTCCAGCGGTTCGAGCAGCTTCAGGCCGGCGTCCGGGCCGTCGACCATGGCGGCGGCGATGGCCCGGTTGAGCTTCACCATCGGGTTGCCGGACAGGTCTTCCAGCAGACCGTAGAGCGCGAGGATCTGCGGCCAGTCGGTGTCCTCGGCGCGGTCCACCTCGTCGTGCAGCGCGGCGATCGCCGCCTGGATCTGGTACTCGCCGAGCGGTGGCGTCTCGAACGCCTCGACCGCGAGCGCGACGCCCTCGGTGATGTGGTCGCGGTCCCACAGCGACCGGTCCTGCTCGGCCAGCGGGACGAGTTCGCCGGCCGCACCGGTCCGTGCGGCCCGCCGTGCGTCGGTCAGCAGCATCAGCGCGAGCAGTCCCGTGACCTGCCCGTCGCCCGGCAGCTGAGCCCGTACCGCGCGGGTCAGGCGGATCGCCTCGCCGGAGAGATCGCTGCGGTGCAGCTCCGGTCCGCTGGTGCTGGTGTAGCCCTCGTTGAACATCAGGTACAGCACGTGCAGCACGTTCCGCAGCCGGTCCGGGTCCGCGTCCAGCTCGAAGCTGGCCCCTTTCAGCTTCGACTTCGCCCTGCTGATCCGCTGGGCCATCGTCGCCTCGGGCACGAGGTACGCGGTGGCGATCTCGGCTGTGGTGAGGCCTCCCACGGCCCGCAGCGTCAACGCGATCGCCGAAGCGGGTGTCAGGCCGGGGTGGCAGCACAGGAACAACAGCCGCAGCGTGTCGTCGTGTTCCTCGACCTCCCCGGCCGGTACTTCGCGCAGCGCCGCACGCTCCTCACGGCGCCGGCGTGCTTGCTGCTGGCGTACTTCGTCGATCAGCCGCCGGGAGGCGGTCTGGATCAGCCAGCTCTTCGGGCTGTCCGGCCGGCCGTCGCGCGGCCAGGTGGTCGCAGCGGCGAGCAGCGCCTCCTGGACGGCGTCCTCGGCCGCGGCGAAGTCACCCGACCAGCGCACGACCGCGCCGAGGACCTGCGGCGTCAGCTCACGCAGCAGGTCCTCGAGCTCGTGGCCCGCGCCGGAGACCGGGCCGCCGACGGGGCCGTCACTCGGGCCGCCGCTCGGGCCGTTGGCGGAGTCAGAAGTCCTGGAGGTCGCCATCCGAGTCCATCAACCTGCGCACCTCGATCGGCTGCTCGAGCGGTACACCGCCCGGCCCGGGAGCCATCGACTGCTCGGCGGCGAGCTCGATCGCCCGCTCCTCCGACTCGACGTCGACGATCATGTAGCCGGCCAGGACCTCCTTGGACTCGGCGTACGGCCCGTCGGTCAGCACGGGCGCCGCCACGCTCGCGGCGCGGACCACCTTGGCGTGCTTCGGCCAGGTGAGCGCGTTGACCTCGACCAGCTCGCCGCTGTCCCGAAGCCGCGCCACGTGGTTCTCCAGGTGCTGCAGGTGGGCCTTCATGTCGGCCTCGTCCCACTCCAGCATCGGGGTCTCGCAGTTCCCGCCGTCCATGTTCATCAGCAGCATGAACTTGGTCATGTTCTTCTCCTCCTCGTGGAGCCTTTACCCAGGAGACGAAGCCGCGATCCGGTTCTCTACATCAGTCCAGCAGCGCGTCGACGAACTGCTCCGCGTCGAAGGGTGCCATGTCGTCGGGTCCTTCGCCGAGGCCGACCAGCTTCACCGGTACGCCGAGCTCGCGCTGCACCGCGATCACGATGCCGCCCTTGGCCGTACCGTCCAGCTTGGTCAGGACCAGGCCGGTGACGTCGATGACCTCGGCGAACACCCGCGCCTGGGTGAGGCCGTTCTGGCCGGTGGTGGCGTCGATGACCAGCAGGACCTCGTCCACCTCGGCGGTCTTCTCGATCACCCGCTTCACCTTGCCGAGCTCGTCCATCAGGCCGGTCTTGGTGTGCAGGCGGCCGGCGGTGTCGACCAGGACGACGTCCGCCTCCTCCTCGATGCCCTGCTTGACCGAGTCGAACGCGATGCTGGCCGGGTCACCGCCCTCCGGCCCGCGGACGGTCCGGACGCCGACGCGCTCGCCCCACGTCTGCAGCTGGTCGGCCGCGGCCGCACGGAAGGTGTCCGCAGCCCCGAGGACGACGTGCTTGTCCTCCGCGACCAGCACCCGGGCCAGCTTGCCGACCGTGGTGGTCTTGCCGGTCCCGTTGACGCCGACGACCAGCACGACGGCCGGCTGCCCCTCCTTGCGGGTCACGTTCAGCGACCGGTCCAGCGACGGGTTGACCAGCTCCACGAGCTCCTCGCGGAGGATCTCGCGGGCCTCGGCGGCGCCGACGCCCTCCACGCGCATCCGGGTGCGCAGCTTGTCGACCAGCTCCTGCGTCGGAGCC
The DNA here is from genome assembly GCF_040610805.1 of Kribbella sp. NPDC003557. Classification (NCBI taxonomy): domain Bacteria; kingdom Bacillati; phylum Actinomycetota; class Actinomycetes; order Propionibacteriales; family Kribbellaceae; genus Kribbella; species Kribbella sp. NPDC003557. The sequence continues at coordinate 289,790 of NZ_JBEXMY010000008.1, read as the reverse complement.
ACCCCGACGTCGGCGGTGATCAGCGTGGTCTCGATGTCCTCCCACGCCTCCTCGTCCAGCTTGTCGCGGGACAGCAGCGCGAGCAGGCCCTTGCCGAGCGAGCCCTGTGAGCGGGCCAGGCGGGCGCGCAGCCGGACCAGGCGGCCCTGCGCGGACTCCGGCTTCTCGACGGTCGTCGTGGCGGCCTCGGGCTCCGGGAGCTCGGTGTCCTCGAGCGTGCGGGTCGGAGTGTCCCGCGGTTCCTCCGCGTCCTCGCCGACCTTCGGCTCGGGGGCCTCCACCGAGGGCTTCGGAGCTGCCGGCGGCAGCTCGGCGCGGCGTCGCCGGGCGACGACCAGACCGGTCGTGCCGACGACCAGCACGACCGCGATCGCGACGACGATCGTGATCAGCGCCTGGTCGGTCAGCAGCGGGAGGAGCAGCGAGACGAGCAGTGGGGTCAACACGATTCCCCATCTTGACAGACACCCGGCCCGCCGCCCGCATTTGTCACGTCAGGCAAACCTGTTGTCGCGTTACGTGAGGGGGTACCAACTCGGGCCGGTGGGTGAGCAGGACCACGGTCCGGTCACCCGCGGCCTCGAACAGGTCGGCGAGCAGCGCCCGGCCGGTCTCCTCGTCCAGATGCTCGGTGGGCTCGTCCAGGACGAGGACATCGCGGTCCGCCAGCAGCAGCCGGGCGAACGCGAGGCGCTGGCGCTCACCGCCCGACAGCCGCGCGCCGTGCTCCCCGACCATCGTGTCGAGGCCGTCCGGGAGTCGTTCGACGAGCAGCCCGAGCCGCGCCCGGTAGAGCGCCTCCCACAGCCGCAGGTCGCTGACGCCCGGCTTCGCGAGCAGCAGGTTCTCCCGGATGCTCGTGTCGAACACATGGCTCTCCTGGGTGAGCAGCCCGACGACCGAACGCACCTGATCGCCTTCGAGCCTGGCCATGTCGACGCCGTCCAGCAGCACCTGTCCTCCGCGTGGCTCGAGGAACCGCAGCAGTACCGACGCCAGCGTGCTCTTGCCCGATCCGCTCGGCCCGGTGATCACCACGCGACTCCCGGCGGGCAGGTCGAGGCTCAGCCCGTCCAGTACGTCGGTGTCGTCGTACCCGGCTCGCAGCAGCCGCACCTGGAGGTCGCGTCCGGCCGGCAGCGGGAGTGGCTCGGCCGGCTCGGTCGCCGGCGTGGGGGTGTCGACGAGTTCCTGGACTCTGTCGAGGGACGCCCGGACCCGGATGGCCAGCTGGGCTGCCGCGGGGAGTCCGCCCAGTACGTCGGCCAGGGCGAGCGGGGTGAGGACCAGTACGGCGAAGACGGCGCCGGTGATGTTCGCCGTACTCCCGAGGACCAGGGCGGCGATGCTCGCGCCGCCGACGCACAAGACGAGGAGGGCGCTGCCGAGGCCGGCGCTCCAGGCCGAACGGCGCTCGGCCGCGGCCAGGCGTGCGTCACGGCGGCTGAAGTCGTCCAGCACGGTGTCGATCGCGTTGTAGGCGACGACGTCGGCGGCCGTGAGCAGGGACTCGGTCGTGGTGGCCGCGACATCGCCACGGGCGCCTGCGAGGTTGCGCTCGGCTCGCTGCGCGGTGCGGGCAGTCAGCCACGGTACGACGGTGCAGGCGACCAGCACTGCCAGTGCGACAGCCGCACCGGCTGTTGGAAGCAGGATCGCGAGGAGAGCGACTGTGGCGGCTGCTGTCACGGCTGCGACCGCGACGGGTAGGAGGACTCGCAGCCAGAGGTCGAGGACCGCGTCCACGTCCAGCACGAGCCGGGCGAGCAGGTCCCCCTTCCGCTGCGAGCTGAGCGGTGCGAGCTTCTCCAGACGCCCGGTGATCCGTGCACGGGTCTCCCCCAGCACTCGGTACGCCGCGTCGTGGCCGACCAGGCGCTCGACGTACCGGAACACCCCACGCCCCACACCGAACGCCCGCACCGCCACGATCGGCACCATCAGCAACAACACCGGAGGCTGCGCCGAGGCCGCCGTAATCAACCAGGCCGAGGTAGCCAGCAGAGCAACAGCCGACCCAGCCGCCCCGACCCCAAGCACCAACGCCAGCACCAACCGCCACACAACAGCACGCTGTGGCCGGGCCATCTGAAGACTCATGCGTTCACCAGCTCTCGGGGGCCTACGGTGATCGTGCGGTCGGCGGCGGCTATCAGGGCGGGGCGGTGGGCGATCAGCAGGACTGTGCGGCCGGTGGTGCGGAGGTTGGTGATGACTGTGGCTTCTGTGTCGGCGTCGAGGCCGGCTGTGGGTTCGTCGAGCAGGAGGACCGGCGCATCGGTGAGGAGAGCGCGGGCGAGGGCGACCCGCCGCTGCTGACCGCCCGACAGCTGCTGGCCCTGCTCACCGACCGCCTTGTCCAGCGGCAGGTCGGCGGCACCGGCAGCTAGCAGCGCCAGGCGCACCTCGTCGTCGGACGCGTCCGGCCGGCCCAGCCGCACGTTGTCGGCGACAGAGCCCAGCCGCAGCCCGGGGCGCTGCGGCACCCACGCGAACTGCCGTCGCCACTCCACCGGATCGAACTCGTCAGCCGCACTGCCACCGGCGACGACCACACCACGCTCCGGCTCGACGAACCCGAGCAGTACCGACAGCACGGTCGACTTGCCGGCTCCACTCGGCCCGGTCAGAGCCACCACCTCGCCCGGCCGCACCTCCAGGTCGAACCCGTCCAACGCCGGCTCGTCCCGCCCCGGATAGGTCACCGTCACGTCGTACAGGTACAGCGAACTCACCCGCAGATCCGGTACGTCGGTCCGCTCGCCCCGCACCGGCAGCGGCGTCTCCAGCACCCGGAACACCTCTTCGCTCGCCGCGACCCCGTCCGCACTGGCGTGGAACTGCATGCCGACCTGCCGCAGCGGCAGATAGGCCTCCGGCGCCAGGATCAGCACCATCAACGCGGTCTCGAGCCCCAGCTTCCCGTCGACCAGCCGCAGACCGACGCCGACGGCCACCAGCGCGACGGACAGGCTCGCCAGCAGCTCCAACGCGAACGACGACAAGAACGCGATCCGCAGACTGCCCATCGACGCGGCACGATGCCGGTCGGTCACCCGCCGCACGGCCGACTCCTGGGCCTTCGCGCGACCGAACAGCTTCAGCGTGGTCAGCCCGCCGACCACATCCGCGAAATGATGCGCCAGGACGGCCAGGGCGTGCTGCCGCTGCCGGCTGCGCGCCTGGGTCACCCAGCCGATCAGCGCCATGAAGATCGGGATCAGCGGCAACGTGATCAGCACTGTCCCGGCAGCGATGAGGTCCCCGGTCGCCATCCACCCGATCACTCCGGCCGGCACCGTGGACGCCAGAACCAGCTGGGGCAGGTAGCGAGCGAAGTACGGGTCCAGATCGTCCAGGCCCTTTGTCAGCAGGGTCGTCAGCGCACTGCTGCGTTCACCGCTCAGCCACACCGGCCCGAGCTTCAGCGAGTGCTCCAGCACCTGCCGTCGCAGCGTGGACTTCACCGCGGCCGCAGCGCGCTGTGCGACCACTTCTTGAGCCCACACCAGCAATGCCCGCCCCGCGATGACAGCAGCCAGACCCCAGGCCACTGCGGCCACTCCGCTGCCCCGCAGGACGACGCCCGCGATGCCATGCGCCAGCAGCACCGCCTGCACGATGATCAGCACCCCGCTGAGGACCCCGATCACGACTGAGGCCGACAGGAAGACCCGGGCGCCCCGGGCTCTCCTCAGCAATCGCGGGTCGAGCGGCTTCACGCGACCACGACCCGCTGACGGAACACCCAGTAGGTCCAGCCCTGGTACAGCAGCACCAGCGGCATGAAGATCGCCGTGATGATCGTCATCGCCTTCAACGTGTACGCCGAGGACGCCGCCTCGACCGCGGTCAGCGTCGACGCCGGATCGAGCGTGGACGGCATCACGTCCGGGAACAGCGCGACGAACAGCGACACCACGGCCAGTCCGATCGCGGCCGTCGTACCGGCGAAGGCCCAGCCCTCGCGGCGCAGCAGGTTCGCGACCAGCCCTCCGGCGAAGGCAACCACGGCGGCGATCGCCAGGCCGACCGAGACGGCGTCGCCGCGCAACGCCTGCGCCCAGGCGAGGAAGGCGATCGCGAGGACCGCGGCGATCGCGCCGGTGCGGGTGGCGAGCCGGTTGGCCCGGACCCGCAGGGCGTCGGTGGTGCGCAGGGCGAGGAAGATCGCTCCGTGGGTGACGAACACCGCGACGAACGTCAGCCCGCCGAGCAGCGCGAACGGGTTGAGCAGCGACCCGAAGCCGCCGACGTACTCGTGCTCGGCGTCCAGCGGCACGCCGCGCACGATGTTGCCGAAGGCAACACCCCAGAGCAGCGCCGGCAGCACCGACCCGATCACGATCATCGCGTCCATCCGCGCCCGCCAGACCGGCTCGTCCCGCTTGCCGCGGTACTCCAGCGCGACACCGCGCAGGATCAGCCCGACCAGGATCGCGAACAGCGGCAGGTAGAAGCCGCTGAACAGCGTCGCGTACCACTCCGGGAACGCCGCGAAGGTGGCCGCACCGGCCATGATCAGCCAGACCTCGTTGCCGTCCCAGACCGGCCCGATCGTGCTGATCGCGGCCCGGCGTTCGGGCTCGTTCCGGCCGAGCACGCGGTACAGCATGCCGACGCCGAAGTCGAAGCCCTCGAGCACGAAGTACCCGGTCCACAGCGTCGCGATCGCGACGAACCACACAGTCGTCAGTTCCATCTCGAGCCCCTCAGTACGCGAACGACAGTGGTTTGTCGGGCTCCGGCTCGGTGTCCGGTGGCGGCGCGTCGGTCCCGGCCAGGCCGGCCCTGATGGTCCGCAGCAGCAGCTTGGTCTCGACCACCGCGAGTACGCCGTACAGCGCGGTGAACCCGACCAGCGACGTGATCACCTCACCGCTGGTCGTCCCGGGCGAGACACCCGATGCCGTCGGCAACAGACCGAACACCAGCCAGGGTTGCCGTCCGGTCTCGGTGAAGATCCAGCCGAAGGTGTTCGCGAGCAGCGGCAGCAGCGGCAGCGGGGCCGCGAGCCAGATCAGCCACCTGGCCGGGGCCCGGCCGCGGCGCGTGGTCCACAGCAGCCACAGCGCGACCGCGGCCGACGCCATCCCGACGCCGATCATCAGCCGGAAGGTCCAGTAGGTCAGCGGGATGTTCGGCTTGTACGACCCCGGCCCGTACAACTGCTCGTAGGCGTCCTGCAGCGAGTTGATCCCCTTCACCTCGCCGTCGAAGTGCCCGGTGGCCAGGAACGACAGCAGGTACGGCACCTTGATCGAGAAGATCTCCTTCGACCCGTCCAGCGTGCCGATCGTGAACGCCGAGAACGACGCCGGCTTCTCGGTCTCGTACAGCGCCTCGGCCGCGGCCATCTTCATCGGCTGCACCTCGGTCATCACCTTGCCCTGCAGGTCACCGCTGATCGCGACGCCCACACTGGCGACCAGGACGACCGACGCGCCGATCTTCAGCGCCGACCGGAACACGGCCCGGTCCGTGTCCGGCCGCCGGATCAGGTGCCACAACGCCACCCCGGCGACGAACGCTCCCCCGACCATGAACGCGGCGAAGATCGTGTGCGGATAGGTGACGAGCACCACCTTGTTGGTCAGCACCGCCCACAGATCGGTCAGCTCGGCCCGGCCGCGCTCGGGATTCACGCGGAAGCCCACCGGGTTCTGCATCCAGGAGTTGGCCGCGAGGATGAAGTACGCCGACAGCTGCGTGCCGAGCACCACCATCCAGATGCAGCCCAGATGGACGAGCTTCGGCAGCCGGTCCCAGCCGAACATCCACAGGCCGATGAAGGTCGACTCGAGGAAGAACGCGAGCAGCCCCTCGAGCGCCAGCGGGGCGCCGAACACGTCCCCGACGAATCGCGAGTAGTCGCTCCAGTTCATCCCGAACTGGAACTCCTGCACGAGGCCGGTGACGACCCCCATCGCGATGTTGATCAGGAACAGCTTCCCGTAGAACTTCGTCAGCCGCAGGTACTTCTCCTTCCCGGTCCGGTACCACGCGGTCTGCAGGCCGGCGGTGATCGCGACCAGTGAGATCGTCACCGGCACGAAGAAGAAGTGGTACACGGTGGTGATCGCGAACTGCCAGCGGGCCAGATCCAGGGTGTCCACAAGCCCTCCCCAGGGCATCTACGACGTTTCGTAGTAGATGCTAGCGCGGATCTACTACAACGCGTAGTTATACTGGTCACGTGGCGAGTGAGGAGAAAGCGCCCAGGCCGCTGGGAGACCTGGAGCGCCTGGTCATGGAGCGGCTCTGGGCGGCGCCGGAGGCATTGACCGTCCGCGAGGTGCACGCCCAACTGGCCGGCACCCGTGAGCTCGCCTACACGACCGTGATGACCGTGCTGGACCGGCTGGCGAAGAAGAAGCTGACCGAGCGCGAGCGCGACGGCAAGGCCTGGCGCTACAGCGCCGCCGCGCCCCGCGAGGAGATGGCCGCCGACCTGATGCGGGACGCGCTCGACCGTGCGGGCGACCGCCGCGAGGCCCTGGTCCGTTTCGTCGGTCAGGTGTCCGACGAGGAAGCAGCGCTGCTGCGCGAGGCCCTGTCCCAGCTGGACGGCAAGGAGCCGGCCGGGTGACCGCCGCGGTCCTGCTGGCCGTTCTGGCGCTGGTGCTCACCGGCCCGGCACCGGCCCTGCTGGCTCGTTCCGAGTGGCCGTACCGGGTCCCGCGCGCCGCGGTGATCCTCTGGCAGGCGATCGCGCTGGCCGCCGTACTGGCCGCGCTCGGTAGCGGTATCGCGCTGTCCTACTCGATCGCCGGGCGGCCCGGCGAGCCACGGTTCGACCCGTCGTCGCCGCGGGACCTGCTGGCCGCGGTGATCCTCGCGATGGTCGCACTGGTCGTCGTGCGGCTGGTGTGGACGATCGGGCGTGTGGCTGTCGGTACGCGGGCTCGGCGCCGGCGGCACCGCGACCTGGTCGACGTACTGGCGACGCCGGACGGCCTGATCCCCGGCCTGCGCGTGCTGGCCGAGGAGACACCGCTCGCGTACTGCCTGCCGGCGCTGCGTGGCGCGCGGGTGGTCGTCTCGGTCGGCGCGCTGGACCGTCTCGACGACAGTGAACTGAGGGCCGTCCTCGCGCACGAGCAGGCTCATCTGCGGGCGCGGCACGACCTGGTGCTGGAGGAGTTCACCGCGCTGCACGACGCCTTCCCGCGCTGGGTGCGGAGCGACGTCGCGCTGGAGCAGGCACGCACGCTGGTCGAGCTGCTCGCCGACGACGACGCGCGCCGCCGCAACGGCCCACGTCCACTGGCGCGTGCCCTGGTCGCACTTGCCGGTGCGCCCGCGCCTGAAGCGGCCCTGGCTGCCTCCAAGTCCGCCACGGTGCTCAGAGTGCAACGACTGGCCGGGCCCCCGGCCAACGAGCCGACGCTGTCCGCCATCACGTACGCCGGAGCGGCCGCGCTGCTGGTGGTGCCGACGATCACGGTCGCCGCACCGATCGTGAAGGCGATCGTCGAGGCGGTCAGCTAGCCGGCCGGTACCGCACGAGCACGCCGCCCAGGCCCCACGGACGCGCCTCGATCAGCTCCAGCGCCACCGGTGAACCGCCACCGGCCGGGAACGCGCTCTTGCCCGCACCCAGCAGCACCGGACAGATCCGCAGTTGCACCTCGTCGACCAGTCCGGCCCGCAGCAACGACTGGAACAGCGTGATGCTGCCCCAGAGGATGATGTCCATGCCGGTCTGCTCCGCCTTGAGCGCACGCACGGCGTCCAGGTCCCGGACCACCAGTCCGGGCTCGTAGTCGCCCCACGGCGCGCTCTGCAGTGTCGTCGAGACCACCACCAGCCGCAGCGCGTTGAGTTTCTCGGCGATCGGCTCGCCGGCCGACGCCTCGGTCGGCCAGAACCCGGCGAACAACCGGTACGTCTCGGCGCCCAGCAGCATCGTGTCGACGCTGTCGAGCAACTCGAGGTTGTCGGTGTCGGGTGGCGCACCGATGGCGTCGAAGAACTCCAGTCCACCGTCCGGCCCCGCGGCATAGCCGTCGAGCGTCACGTACTCCTGGAAGATCAGCCGCCTCATGACCGGAGGCTACCCGAAATGTTTCCCCTCACCCCGGGCCACGGCCAGCAGCACGAGGCCCGACAGAACCAGCAGAACGACCATGGTGACGACGAATGTCAGCACTTCTCTCCCCGAATCCCCACAACCAACACCAAGCCTGACGCGCTCAGCGCACCAGAAGTTCCCCGAACGCCTTGGCGATCTTGTCGACCTGCCAGTCCAGCGAGGCCGGCGTCATCACCAGCTCGACCCACGACCACCCGGGGACGTCGGCCGGCTGCCACGCGCCGCACAACGCCTCGCGCGTCCGCTCCATCCGCTCCACGGCGGCATGCTCGATCGACTCGGCCGACCGCGGCGCGTAGACGCGGAACGAGTTGGTGTGCGGCGGCTCCGGGAAGACCCGGAAACCCTCGCTCTGCAAGGCCATCGCGACCTCGACGGCCCGCTGGTACAGGTCGTCCATCAGCGGCAGCACCGTCCGCAACCCGTGGCGCGCGGAGACGGCGTACGGGAACAGCGAGTACAGGTTGCCGCCCAGCCGGCGCTGCCACCGCCGTACCTCGGCGATCACGTCCTCGGGGCCGGCGAGCGCTGCCCCACTGATGCCGCCCAGCACCTTGTAGAACGACACGTAGACGGTCGACGCCAGCCCGGCGATGTCGGCGAGGCTGTGCTCGAGATACGGCGTGCTCTCCCACAACCGGGCTCCGTCCAGGTGCAGCGGTACGCCGCGCTGCGCACAGGACTCCGAGAACACGACCAGCTCGTCCCACGTCGGCAGCACGAACCCTGCGTCCCGCAGCGGCAGCTCCAGCGTGACCGCGGCCAGCTTGCCCGGAATCGCGGCCAGCTCGTCCGGCCGCGGCTGACGTGGCTCCGACGTCAGCCGCTCGATGCGCAGGTGGTGCACCTCTTCCAGCGCATTCAGCTCGTGGACGAGCAGATGGGCGAGTCCGTGCACCGCTACCCGGCTGGTGCCCGCGCGGTCGGCGTACACGCGCAGAACGCTCTGCTGGGCCATGATTCCGGTGGGCATGAACACGGCGGCCGGCTTGCCGAGCAGCTCCGCCACCTCGCGCTCCAGCGCGGCTACCTCACCACCGTTGCCGTAGCCATCGACCTCGTCGTCTGTGGCGACCTCCGCGAGCTGCCGCAACCGGTCCGGTGCCGGCACACGCCGATGCGACAGCCAGCGCTCACAGCCGTCCGCTGCGTTCTTCCGGCGCTCTCGCAGGTCCTCGGAGGTAGTAGCCACAGCTCCATCCTCTCGTGTCCCGCAACCGGGTTAGATGGTGGCTGTTACCACGTGCCTTCCTTGCACCGTCCTGATTTCCACCGAACGCACCTGGTCGGGCGGCACCAGCACACCGCCGCCGAACGTGCTTCCGCCCTTGGCAGCTTTCTCCGACACCAGCCAGCTGCCTGCGATCCAGGCCTCACCGTCCTTGTCGGTGACGACCATCACGCACTCGTCACCGGCCTTCAGGCCGGTCACCTGCACCCGCACCCAGCTCCAGCCCGCGCGGGGCTCCACCGTGGCAGCCATCGTGGCGCCTGTGGTCGTGTCCGAGGTCGTGACCTGCCTGGAACCCGCGACAGGCCGATCGTCGTCCGGTGCGGTCGACCGGCCGAGTACGACGCCGCCGCCGAGCGCACCGGCCACCACGACCACGGCCGCCGCGATCAGCAACCAGCGGGAGCGCCGCTTCGGGGGCGCCTGCACCTCAGGCTCCCGGACCTCGCGCAGCGTGCGCTGCAGCAGCAGGTCGCCACCCTCAGGTGGTCCCTCCAGGAACGCCTCCGGCGGCACCTCGCCCAGGAAGTCCTTGAGCTCCGCCAGCTCGGCCAGCTCCGCGCGGCACTCCGCACAGGTCGCCAGATGCTCGTCGACGGCCGCGGCCTCCGCCGGCTCCAGCGCGCCGAGCGCGTAGGCGCCCAGCTGCGTACGGTCGTGCTCACTCATGGGACACCTCCGCTGCTTTCCCTGCCATCACCGCGCGCAGAGCTCGGAGGGCGTAGTACGAACGCGATTTCACCGTACCCGGCGGAATCCCCAGTTCCTTGGCGGCCTCGGCGACGGACCGGCCGCGGTAGTACAGCTGGACGAGGACTTCGCGGTGCTCGGGCGACACCTTGTCGAGGGCCTCCAGCACCACCATGGTGTTCACCACGGACTCGGAGTGGTCGCCTTCGACCGGTGGCCTGTCCACCACGTCCGCCACCTCGGCCGGACGCACCGCGCGCGCCCGGGCCCGGTCGGTGACCAGGTTGCGCGCGACTGTCAGTAGCCAGCCCCGCACCGATCCTCTGCCGCCGGTCAGGTCGTCCGCGTGCTTCCAGGCCCGCAGCAGCGTCTCCTGGACGACGTCCTCGGCCGCGGCACGGTCACCGGTCAGACGGGTTGCGTACGCGAGCAGGCTGCGGCCGTGCTCGGCGTACAGCGCGCGGATCAGGGTCTCGGCGTCGTGCGGCCCTGGGTTGTCACCCACCGACCGCACGATACCGGGATCGGTCGGCGCCCACACCACAACGGCACCAGTCGGATCAGTAACCGTAGCCATTGCCGGAAGCGCCCGGCTTGGTGGTGATCTTCTGGCCGTCCGCGCCGACCACCCACCAGACACCGCCGACGGCCTGTCCTTTGGCCTCGCCGGGCTGGGAGTCGCTGGCGAACAGGTAGAGCGGCAGGCCCTTGATGGCCAACTGCTTGCTGCCGTCGGAGCGGGTGATGGTGCTGACCAGCGACGCGTCGATGCCGTCGAGCTGCGGCGTCCCCGCACCCGCGGCCACGACCGGCCACTTGGCGAGGCAGTCGCCCGAGCAGTTCGACGTACCGGAGGTGTCCTTGTCGAACACGTACACGGTCCGCCCATTGCCGTCGACAACGATCTTGCCGTAGTCGCCGACGTCCGCGGTGGCCAGCTTGGCCGCGGCCGGCGCCTTCGACGCGGTGCCCGCGGGTGCCGAGCCGTAGCCCGAGTCGTCACCACCGCAGGCCGTCAGCCCGGCCAGCCCGAGCACCAAGGCTGCGATCACACTGCCCAGTCGCTTCATCGGAATCCTCCTCGGTCACCCGATCCGTCACCCGCCATACGTGCGGATCCGGGCATCGGTTCAACCGGGAGGACTATCGTCGCCACCATGAGCCCAGAGACCCCCGCAGAGATCCCCGCAGCGGTCCGGCGCGCCCTCGACGCGATCGACGCCCTGGACAACGACGCGTTCGTGGCAGCCTTCGCCGCGGACGGCTACGTCGACGACTGGGGCCGCGAGTTCCGCGGCCACGACCGGATCCGCTCCTGGAGCGACAACGAACTGATCGGCAAACGCGCCACGTTCACCGACACCCGGGTCACCACCCCCGGCAACCCCCTCACCATCCTCACCCAGGTAGGCGGCGACGGCTTCAACGGACCGTCCCACTTCACCTTCGAACTCCAAGGCGACCTGCTCGCGTCAATGACGATCACAGCCTGAGATCCCCGGGCCGCCCGGACAGTCAGCAGGTCATTCAGCGTCCCGCCGAGAGAACCAGCGCAACAAGGCAGTCGCACGCGAGCGGCAGCTCGCAGACCGCCGGCGGCAGCCGCAGCACCCCGGCGCCAGCCGGAAACAGATGCACCGCGCTGAGCGGGGGGGTGGGAGCGTGCGCTGAGGAGCGCAGCGACGAAGTGAGCGCCCGCGGAGCACGCGGGGGCTCGTCCTTGTTCCTAGACGGGTTCTGGTTCGCGGATTCGTTGGGAGATGACGGCGGAGACGCCGTCGCCGCGCATGGTGACGCCGTAGAGGGCGTCGGCGACCTCCATGGTGCGCTTCTGGTGGGTGATGACGAGGAGCTGGCTGTTCTCGCGGAGTTCCTCGTAGATCTCCAGCAGGCGGCCGAGGTTGGTGTCGTCCAGGGCGGCCTCGACCTCGTCGAGGATGTAGAACGGCGACGGGCGGGCCTTGAACAGCGCGACCAGGAACGCGACCGCGACCAACGACCGCTCGCCGCCGGACAGCAGCGACAGCCGCTTGACCTTCTTGCCCGGCGGGCGGGCCTCGACGTCGATGCCGGTGGCGAGCATGTCGTCGGGGTCGGTCAGCACGAGCCGGCCCTCACCGCCCGGGAACAACCGGCTGAAGACGTGCTCGAACGCGGTCTCGACATCGCGGTAGGCCTCGGTGAAGACCTGCTCGACCCGCTCGTCGACCTCCTTGACGATGTCCATCAGGTCGCGCCGGGACTTCTTCAGGTCCTCGAGCTGCTCGGAGAGGAACCGGTGCCGCTCCTCCATCGCCTCGAACTCCTCGAGCGCGAGCGGGTTGATCTTGCCGAGCTGGTTCAGCGCCCGCTCGGCCTGCTTGAGCCGCTTCTCGACCTTGGTCCGGTCGAACGGCTCGCCCTCCAGCTCGAGCGTGTCCTCTTCGCCGGCCTTGGGCAGCGGCGGCACCAGCTTGTCCGGGCCGTATTCGGCGACCAGCGCGTCCACCTCGATACCGATCTCGCCGAGCGCCTTCTCGTACAGCGCCTCGAGCCGCATCTTCTGCTCGGCCCGCGCCAGCGCGTCGCGGTGCACGGTGTTGGTCAGCTGCTCCAGCTCGGAGCTCAGGTTCCGGGTGGCGGACCGGGCCTGCGCGAGCGCCTGCTCCCGGTCGGCGCGCTGCGCCTGGATCGTCGCGCGCTCGGCCGCCGCCAGCTGCAGCGACTGCTCCAGCCGCGCCAGCACGTGACCGGCTGCCAGGTGTACGGCTTGCGCCGCCTCCGCCTGCCGCGCCCGCCGCGCCGCGCGGGCGATCGCCCGAGCACGTGCCTCGCGCTCCTGCCGGGCCGCGCGCTCCAGCGAGTCCGCGCGCCCGGACAGTGCCCGGGCCCGCTCCTCGGTGGTCCGCAGCGCCAGCCGCGCCTCCATCTCGGCCGCGCGCCCCGCCTTGGCCTCCTCGGCCAGCCGGTCGCGCTGCGACGTGTCCGGCTCGTCGCCTTCGTCGTCGAACGCCTCCGCGTCCGTCAACCGCTCTTCGAGCTCGGCCAGACCGGACAGGTTCCGGTCGCGCTCCTCCTCGGCCGCGGCGATCGCCTCGGCCATCCGCTCCGCCTCGCCGCGGGACGCCTTCGCCAGCGAGCCGAAGTGCCCGAGCTGCTCGGCGACTGCCGCCATCGACGCGTCCGACTCGTGCAGCCGGGCCAGCGTGATCTCGACGGACTCCTTCTGCCGGGCCCGCTCGTCCTCCAGGGCCTGCAGCTCGAACCGCAGCCGCTCGCTCCGCGCCGTCGCCTCGGTCAGCTTCTCCGCCGCCTCGTCGACCGCGGACTGCACCTCGATGAGACTGGGCGCCGCGTCCGACCCGCCGTACGCGAAGTGCGCCCCGAGGACGTCCCCCGCGCGCGTCGTACACGTGACGTCGGGCAGGTTCCGGACCAGGGACCGCGCCGCGGGTACGTCGTCGACGACCGCGACCTTGCGCAGCAGCCGCCGCAGCGCCGGCCGCAGCGTCTCCGGGCACTCGACCACGTCCACGGCGTACGACGCCCCGTACGGCAGGGCCGGCCACAGCGTGTAGTCGTCGGCCGGGGCGTCGCCGAGAAGCAGCCCGGCGCGGCCGAGGTCGTGCTCCTTGAGGTGCCCGACGGCGTGCAGCGCCGCGTCGGTGTGAGTCACGGCAACCGCGTCCGCGGCCTCGCCGAGCGCCGCCGCGATCGCGGTCTCGTACCCGGAGCGGACGCTCAGCAGCGCGGCGACCGACCCCATCAGGCCGTTGACCTGCTCGGAGGCGGCCAGCAGCGCGCCGGCCCCGTCCTTGCGGTTCAGGCCGAGCTCGAGGGCTTCCTTCCGCGCCGCGAGACCGGTGCGCTCACGCTCGGCGTCGCGCTCCTCGGCCCGCAGCTTGGCCAGCCGCTCGTCCATCTCGTCGAGGACGGCCTGTGCGCCCTCGTACTCCTCGTCGAGGCCCTTCTCGCCCGCGTCCAGCCCGGCGACCTGGGTCTCCAGCGCGGTGAAGTCGTGCTGGGCCTTCGCGGCCCGGGCCTCGGCCTCGCGCATGTTGGTGGCCAGCCGGCCGATCTCGGACTCGGCGGCGGCCGCGCGGCTCTTCAGCGCGTTCACCTGACCGGTCAGCCGGGCGAGGCCCTCGCGGCGGTCGGCGGCGGCCCGGATCAGCGCCGAGATCCGGCGCTCCTCCTCGGCCTCCTGGGCTTCCAGCTGCTGGCGGCGCTCGACGGACTCGGCGAGCAGCTCGGAGTGCGCCTCGACCTCGGCCTCGATCTGGGCCTCGGTCTCGCGGACCCGGGCGGCCTCCAGCTCGAGCTCCTCGGGGTCACGGCCCGAGCGCGGCCCGTCCTCGGCCTCGTCGTTCAGCGAGCGGATCCGGTCCGCCGCGATCCGCGCCGTGCCCTTGATCTTCTCGCCGAAGCCGGACAGCTGGTACCAGGTGTCCTGCGCGGCCTGCAGCGCCGGCGCGTCCTCGCGCAACGCGTCCTCGAGCTCGGCCTCCAGCTCGCGGGCCTCGCGCAGCTTCGCCTCGGTCTCGGTGCGGCGCTCGGTCAGCCGGGCCTCGTCGCGCAGCTCGGCCTCGAGCGCGGACTGCGCCTGGACGATGTCGTCGGCGAGCAGCCGGGCGCGGCCGTCGCGGACCTCCGCCTGGATCGTCACCGCCCGGCGCGCCACCTCCGCCTGGCGCCCGAGCGGCTTCAGCTGACGGCGGATCTCCTGGATCAGGTCCCCGAGCCGGTGCAGGTTGCCCTCGGTGGCCTCCAGCTTCCGGATCGCCTTCTCCTTGCGCTTGCGGTGCTTCAGGACGCCGGCGGCCTCCTCGACGAACCCGCGGCGGCCCTCCGGCGTGGCGCGCAGGATCGAGTCCAGCTGGCCCTGGCCGACGATGACGTGCATCTCGCGGCCGATACCGGAGTCGCTGAGCAGTTCCTGGACGTCGAGCAGGCGGCAGTTCTGGCCGTTGATCTGGTAGTCGGACCCGCCGTTGCGGAACATCGTCCGGCTGATCGTCACCTCGGCGTACTCGATCGGCAGCGCGCCGTCGGTGTTGTCGATGGTGAGCACCACCTCGGCGCGGCCGAGCGGGGCGCGGCCGGAGGTGCCGGCGAAGATGACGTCCTCCATCTTGCCGCCGCGCAGCGACTTGGCGCCCTGCTCCCCCATCACCCAGGCCAGCGCGTCGACGACGTTGGACTTGCCCGAGCCGTTCGGCCCGACGATGCAGGTGATGCCTGGTTCGAAGTTCATCGTCGTCGCGGACGCGAACGACTTGAAGCCCCGGAGCGTCATGCTCTTCAGGTACAAGGCGAAGGTCTCCAACCCGTGAAAGGACAGACGGTACCGAAGGAACCGTCGTAGCTGTTCGTCACGCTGCCGCTACCCGGGGGAAGTTGTTCCGCTTCGCAGTCTACAAAGAGATCCGCGGAATCCGGCGGAGGCCAGGCCGGTGGGAGACGGCCGGCGGAAGATCTGGGAGCACAACATTCGGTGAACAGACAACCGGCGGAGGCCCGGACGGGGGCCACCGCCGTACAGAGTGTAGTGACGGTAAAGATGTACCTCTGCCGCGTCAGACCGAGGCGGGAGTGCGCAGCGCCTCGTCGACGGTGAGCAGCCGACCCTCGTGGATCTGGGCCACCAGGTGGTCGTTCTCTGCCTGCAGACGCATCACGTGCGCCTCCAGATCTGCGACACGCCGGTTGAGCAAGCGAACCTGCTCGAGCATGCGCGGGTCAGTGCCTCCAAGATGCCCTAGAAGAGCCTTGGCCATTGTGCTGTCCTCCGGAAGGGTTCTGGCCGATGCGCTCCAGGTCGAGGTCCAAGACGGAGCGCTGAAAAGTTGTGCCGTCTTTCAGGGTGACACCGCCGACGCCGACCGGTCAACCTGGGCCACGTTTATTAACGATACCTCGCTCACCAGCGAACATGGCGCGGGACGGGCTGACATTTCGGGCACCGGTACGACGAACGGTTCATGAACGGTTCGCGACGGATCGGCCGGCCGTCCCGCGGGCACGGCGATCCCTCCTGCCCGTAGACGTTCAGGCCGCGCTCGAAGTACCCGGACTCCCCGTTCACGTTGACGTACAGCGCGTCGAAGCTGGTGCCACCAACGGTCAGCGCCTCGGCCATCACCGCATGCGCCTGCTCGAGAATTCCCTTGATCTGCGAGGGTTTCAGCGTTTCGGTCGCCCGCGCGTAGTGCAGCTTGGCCCGCCACAAGGCCTCGTCGGCGTAGATGTTGCCGATCCCGCTGACCGCGGTCTGGTCCAGCAGCGCCCGCTTCAGACCGGTCCGGCGGCGACGGATCTTCGCGGTCACCGCCTCCGGATCGAACAGAGGATCGAACGGGTCCCGGGCGATATGGGCGATCTCGGCGGGCAGCTCGGCGCCGTCCTCGGAATAGGACAGACCACCGAACATCCGCTGGTCCACAAAACGGACCTCTCCGCCGCCGTCGGCGAACCGGAACCGGACCCGCAGATGGGGTTCGTCGGGTGCACCGACCGGCTGGACGCGGAACTGCCCGCTCATTCCGAGATGGGTGAGTACCGCATCACCGGACGTCAACGGCAGCCACAGGTACTTGCCCCGGCGGGCGGGTTCGGCGAAGACCTGCCCCTTGAGCCGCGACACGAAGTCCTCCGGACCGGCGGCGTGACGCCGGACCGGGCGCGGGTGCAGCACCTCGACGGTCTCGACGGTCCGGCCGGTGAGGAAACCGGCCAGACCGCGCCGTACGACTTCTACCTCGGGAAGCTCGGGCACTGGGGTCGGCGGCTAGGCCTGCGAAGGATCCACGCTGTCGGGATGCGCGGCGCGCAGAGCCTTCCAGGCGGTCTCGGCGGCCTGCTGCTCGGCTTCCTTCTTGCTCCGGCCGATGCCGTGACCGTACGTGTCGGAGCCGATCCGGACGCGGGCCTCGAACGTCTTCGCGTGGTCCGGTCCGGACTCCGCGATCACGTACTCCGGCACGCCGACGCCGAGCTGGGCGACCAGTTCCTGCAGCGAGGTCTTCCAGTCCAGGCCGGCGCCGAGCCGGGCCGACGACTCCATCAGGTCGTCGAACAGCCGGTGGACCACCCCGCCCGCGACCTCGAAGCCGCGGTCCAGGTAGACGGCGCCGATCAGCGCCTCGACGCAGTCGGCAAGGATCGACGACTTGTCCCGGCCGCCGGTGGCTTCTTCGCCGCGGCCGAGCCGCAGGTACTTGCCCAGCTTGAGCTCGCGGGCGACACCCGCGAGCGCACGCATGTTGACCACCGCGGCCCGTAGCTTGGCCAGTCGGCCCTCGGACAGGTCCGGGTGGTTCCGGAACAGCGACTCCGTGACGATGACGCCGAGCACGGAGTCCCCGAGGAACTCCAGCCGCTCGTTCGTCGGCAGCCCACCGTTCTCGTACGCGTACGAGCGGTGGGTGAAGGCGTGCTCCAGTAGTTCGTCAGCCAGCGATACGCCGAGCCGCTGGTTCAGCTCGGCGTAGAGCCCCGTTTCGTTGGCAGAGTTCACTGGGTGGTGCCGTTTAGCTCTCGACGACCTGGCGACGCTCGCCCTTCGCGCCGTACTGGCCGCAGTTCGGGCAGACGGTGTGCTGCAGGTGCTTCGCGCGGCAGGCGGGGTTCACGCAGGTCACCAGCGACGGAGCAGTGGTCTTCCACTGCGCCCGGCGGCTGCGGGTGTTGCTGCGCGACATCTTCCGCTTCGGAACGGCCACGGTTATGACTCCTCGGTTCGGCCGGAGGCCTTGGTGGACCCGGCCGGCTCAGTCTGACGTTTTCGGTACTGCTCGTGGTGCTGGTACTGCGGTGGAGCTGTTCAGTTGTCCTGCTGGTCCTGCTCGCGCAGGTTGCCGAGGGCGGCCCAGCGCGGGTCGGTCCGTTCCTCGTGTTCGTGGCCGGGCTCGTCCGCCAGGCGAACCCCGCACTCGGGGCACAGACCCGGACAGTCGTCCGTACACAACGGCTGGAACGGCAGTGCGAGCACCACCTGGTCCCTCAGCACCGGCTCGAGGTCGATCAGATCGCCCTCCATCCGGCTGGCCTCGTCCGGCTCGGCGTCGCTCTCCGGATAGACGTACAGCTCCTGGACGTCAGCGAGGAACTCGTCCTCGATATCGACCAGGCACCGCGCGCACTCCCCGACCAGGCGGCCGCGGGCCGTTCCGGTGACGAGCACCCCTTCGACCACCGATTCCAGCCGTAGATCGAACTGGATCGGATCGCCTTCGGGGACGCCGATCACGTCGATTCCGAGATCTGCCGGCGCCGGCGCCGTGAAGGTGACTTCGCGTTGGGACCCGGCGCGGCGTGTCAGCTCGTGCGTGTCGATCACGAGGGGGGACCGCGGGTCCAAGACGCTCAGGGCAAACCTTTCAGGCATGGGCAGGCATGAACTCGGTCTCGTCGAGACCGGTTGTCAAGACTACCAACTCCGCGGCTTCGCGCCCAATCCGGGGGCATCCTAGAGCGTGTTCAGTAACCGTGCGTGAACGGCCGGCGTCACGAACGTGCTGACGTCGCCGCCGAGGCGGGCGATCTCCTTGACCCAGCTGGAGGAGATGAAGGCGTGCTCCGGCGCGGTCGGGAAGAACAACGTGTCCACCCCGGTCATCCGCCGGTTGAGCTGCGCCATCTGCAGCTCGTAGTCGTAGTCGGCGGCCGAACGCAGACCTTTCACGATCACGCCGGCGCCCTCGGCCCGGCAGTAGTCGACGACCAGGCCTTCGAAGCTACCGACCCGGACGTTCGGGAACGGGTCGACCAGCTCGGTGAGCATGTCGATGCGCTCCTGCGGGTCGAACAGCCGGTTCTTGGACTGGTTCACGCCGGTCGCGACGATCAGCTCGCCGAAGGCGGCCGCGGCCCGCGTGACGATGTCGAGATGCCCGACAGTGGGCGGGTCGAAGGTCCCTGGAAAGACCGCCTTAACCATGCCGGTGACCGTACCAAAGCCGGGCCTCGCCGTACTTGCGGTCCCGCAGCGCGGCGAACCCCTCGGGCCAGTCCCACGGCTCTCGTTTCCCGCGTTCGACGACCACGACCGCGTCGTCGGCGAGCCATCCGTTCGCAGCCAGGTCGGTCAGCACGTCCTGCAACTCGACGGTCTCCAGCTTGTACGGCGGGTCCGCGAACACCAGGTCGAACGCCGCCGGAGGGTCACCCGCCGTCACCTTCTCGACGGGCCGCGTCAGCAGCGTCGCCCCGGGCAGGCCGACGACCTTGATGTTGGCCGCGATCACGTCGGCCGCCCGCCGGTCCGACTCGACCAGCACGGTCTTCGCGGCCCCGCGGGACAGCGCCTCCAGCCCGATCGCGCCCGATCCGGCGTACAGGTCGAGCACCGCGAGCCCGTGGAAGCTGCCGAACTCCGACTCCAGCGACGAGAACAGCGCCTCCCGGACCCGGTCCGCGGTCGGCCGCGTCCCGCTCCCGGGCGGTACGCCGATCCGCCGCCCGCCGGCCGCGCCGCCGATGATCCGTGTCACGTCTTCTCCAGGTACTCGGTGGTCTCCGACTCCAGCGCGCTGCGGACCACGGACCGTAGCGCCGGGTACTCGGCCAGGTCGGCGTCGACCGAGACGATGGAGTTCGCCACGTGCCGGGCCGCGAGGATGATGTCCTCGTCCCGGAGCACGCTCAGCAGCTTCAGGCTCGACCGGCGGCCGGACTGCGCGACGCCGAGCACGTCGCCCTCGCGGCGGGTCTCCAGGTCGATCCGCGACAGCTCGAACCCGTCGGTCGTCGACGCGACCGCGTCCAGCCGCCCGTACGACTTCGAGCCGGCCCACAGGTCGGTGACCAGCAGGCACAGCCCGGGCACCTTGCCGCGCCCGACCCGGCCGCGCAGCTGGTGCAGCTGCGAGATGCCGAACCGGTCGGCGTCCATGATCACCATCGTCGAGGCGTTCGGCACGTCGACGCCGACCTCGATCACTGTGGTCGCGATCAGGACGTCGATCTCCCCGGCCGCGAACCGGGACATGACCGCGTCCTTCTCGTCGGCGGGAAGCCGGCCGTGCAGGATCTCGACACGCAGGTCGTGGAGGATCTCGGCCAGCGCCTCGGACACCTGCAGCACCGAGATCGGCGGTCTGGCCTGCTTCTTGCCTTCCTCGTCCCCCGCGACCAGCTCGCCTTCCTCGTCGGTCGCGTTCTTGACGTCGTCGCCGATGCGCGGGCACACGACGTACGCCTGGTGGCCCTTGGCGACCTCCTCGCGGACCCGGGCCCAGGCCCGCTGCAGCCAGTCGGGCCGCTCCTTGGCCGGGACCACCGACGACTGGATCGGCGACCGGCCGGCCGGGAGCTGGGTGAGGGTGGAGACCGCGAGGTCGCCGAACACGGTCATCGCGACGGTCCGCGGGATCGGCGTCGCGGTCATCACCAGCACGTGCGGGGTGTTGTCCCCCGACTTCGCGCTCAGCGCGGCCCGCTGCTCGACGCCGAACCGGTGCTGCTCGTCGACCACGACGAGCCCGAGGTCCGCGAACTGGACCTTGTCCTCGAGCAGCGCGTGCGTGCCGACCACGATCCCGGCGGCGCCACTGGCCGCGTCGAGCATCGCCGTCCGGCGGCCCGCGGCGTTCAGCGAGCCGGTCAGCAGGCCGACCTTGGTGGCGTTCTCCGCGCCGCCGAGCATGCCCTGCTCGGCCAGGTCGCCGAGCATCTTGGTGAGCGTCTTGTGGTGCTGGACGGCGAGCACCTCGGTCGGCGCGAGCAGCGCGGCCTGGCCGCCGTTGTCGACCACGGACAGCATCGCCCGCAGCGCGACCACGGTCTTGCCGGAGCCGACCTCACCCTGCAACAGCCGGTGCATCGGGTGCGGCCGGGCGAGGTCGGCGAAGATCTCCTCCCCCACCTCAGCCTGTCCCTCGGTCAGCTGGAACGGCAGCCGCTGGTCGAACTCGTCCAGCAACCGGCCGGTGACCCGCGGCCGCGGTACGGCGTTCAGCGCGTCGGTCACCGCGCGGCGCTGGGCCAGGATGGTCTGCATCACCAGCGCTTCCTCGAACCGGAACCGCTGCTGCGCGTCGTGGATGTCCTTCTCGGTGTCCGGCAGATGCACCTTCTGCAGCGCCTCACGGAGTCCGAGCAGCTTCTCGTTGCGCAGGATCAGGTCCGGGACCGGGTCGTCGACGCGGTCGTCGAGGCTGTCCAGGACGATCTTCACCGACCGCTCGATCGTTGCGGTCGGCAACTTCGCGGTCGCCGGGTAGAGCGGGCGGAAGGGTCGGGCCCGGCGCTCGATCTCGGCCTCGGTGAGGTCGTCCTCGTCGAGGATCTCGGTGCCGGGGCCCTTCAGCTGCAGGATGTCGCGGAACTTCGTCACCTCGCCCCAGAACAGCGCCGCGGTGCCGGGCGTGAGCTTGGTCAGCAGCCACGGCTGGTTGAAGAACGCGATCTCCAGGTCGTTGCGGCCGTCGGTGACGACGACCTTGGTGATGGTCCGCTGCTTGCGGAACCGGTGCACCTGGTCGGGTTTGATCTCGATCTTGCTGTCCAGCGCCCGGGCGGTGACCTTCTTGACCCGGCCGTTGACGGTGGCCTGGTCGCCGACCTCCAGCTCGTCGAACGGGGTCAGCTCGCCCTTCTTCAGGTACCGCCGGGGGTAATGCTGCAGCAGCTCGCCGACGGTCTCGATCTCGAGCACCTCGGCGAACGTCTTGGCCGTCTTCGCGCCGAGGAAGTCGCGGAGCTTGCGGTCCATATCCGTTGTCATTCGACCCCGATCAGGAGCGGATACCTGTCCTGTCCTCCGTCGTACACCATCACGTCGACATCTTTGCGGTGCCGACGGACATGTCGCTCGACAGCCTCCGCCAGCGCGGGGTCCGCGTCCCGGCCGGTGACGACGGTGAGCAGCTCGCCACCGCCGCCGAGCAGCCGGTCGACGACGCCCAGCGCGGCGGCCTCGAGGTCGTCGGTGATCAGCGCGAAGTCGCCGTCGACGACGCCGAGCGCGTCGCCGATCCGGCACCGCCCGGCCATCGTCCAGGCGTCCTTGACCGCGATCGTGACGGCGCCGTGCCGGGTCTGCCCGGCGGCGGCCGACAGGTGGACGACGTCGTCGTCGAAGCTGCGGTCCGGGTCGTGCACGGCGATCGCCGCGAGGCCCTGGACCTGGGCGCGGGTCGGGATCACGGCGACCCGGATGCCGTCCTGCCGGGCGGCGGTCGCGGCGGCCTCGGCGACCGCGATCGAGTCGTGGTCGTTGGGCAGGATCACGATCTCGGGTGCCTGCGACTGCTCGATCGCCTGCAGCAGCTCGCCGGTGGAGCAGCGCCGGCCGGGGCCGCCACGGATGATCCGGGCCCCGGATCCGCTGAACAGCTCCGCCAGTCCGTCGCCGGCGACCACCGCGATCACCGCGCGGCCCGGCGCCGGCTCGTGATGATGGGTCTGGTCGTCGAAGTGGGTGACACGGATCCGGTGCGGGCGGCCGATGTCGATACCGAGCTCGATCGCGGCGCCGACGTCGTCGGTGTGCACGTGGACGTTCCAGAGCCCGTCGCCGCCGACCACGACGACCGAGTCGCCGAGCGCGGCCAGGCTCTGCCGGAAGTCGCCGATCTTGTCGTCGGCCGCGTCGAGCAGGTACATCACCTCGTACGCGGGCCCGTCCTGGCTCTCGGCGCTCTCGCCCTGCGGCTCGACCCGGGCGGGGACGTCGACGCGGACGTGCTGCCCGGTGAGCACCGATTCCATCGCGCCCAGGATGACGACGAGCCCCGCTCCCCCGGCGTCGACGACGCCCGCACGCCGCAGTACGTCGAGTTGCTCGGTCGTCCGGCTCAGCGCCTGCCGGGCGGAGGCGACCGCGGCGAGGCAGACGTCGGCGAGGGTCTTGCCGTCGTTCGCGGCCGTCATCGCGCCGGTGGCGGCGGCGCGGGCGACGGTGAGCATGGTGCCTTCGACGGGTTGTGCGACCGCGCCGTACGCGGCGTCGGCGGCGTACTTGAGCGCGTCGGCGAACGCGGCGGCCTCGCTCATCCGGGGGTCGGCCAGGACGCCGCTCTCGCGGTCGTGCGGGAGGTTCTCGTCGAGGCGCAGGCCGCAGGCCCGGATCAGCTGGGAGGTGATCACGCCGGAGTTGCCGCGGGCGCCGAGGAGCGCGCCGCGGCCGAAGGCCTGGATCGCCTCGGTGAAGGTCAGGTCGCCCTTGGGCAGCGCGTCGCAGGCGGCCTCCCAGGTCAGGTAGAGGTTGGTGCCGGTGTCCCCGTCCGGCACCGGGTACACGTTCAGCTCGTCGATCCCGGTCCGGGCCCGGGCCAGGTCGGCCAGTGCGGTCCGGGCCCAGGCCCGGAGCACGTCAACGGTCAATTCCTCCACGCCCGGAAGGCTAACGCGTAGGGTTCCCGGGTGAGCGGTGGTAGGAGTGTGTTGTTCTCGGCCGCGGCCGACAGTTACGAGCTGGCCGTGCGCGAGATCCGGGGCGAGTTCGGCCGGGACGTGCGGATCCAGCGGGTCGGCGCGGAGCTCGGGCGGGTGGACGGCCCCGCGGTGCGGGAGCTGGCCGCGGCATGTGACGCGGGACGGATCATGTTCGTCCGGCATCTGACCGTGGAGATCGCGAGCTTCGAGGAACTGCCGCCGGAGTACGAGCTGGCCGAGGTGGTGCTGGGTGAGCTGCCGGAGTACCCGAAGGCGCTCGCCGTGCAGGCCTGGACCGACGACGCCGGCACCGGCGGGTCGTACTACCACCGCCTGGAGGAAGCGCTGACCGGTCGCGGGGTGGCTGTCACGCGCTCGGGTCAGGAGTGGGTCGTCTCGTGCTTCGTCGGCCGGAAGGCGATCCTGATCGGCCTCAACCGGCTGGCGGACAGCCTGTCGGACTGGCCGGGTGGGCGGATGCGGCTGGCGCGGGGTGACGAGCGGGTGTCGCGGTCGGAGTTCAAGCTGGAGGAGGCGATCGCGACCTTCGGCCTGGAGCTGCCGAGGCACGGGAAGGCCGTCGACCTCGGCGCCTCGCCGGGCGGCTGGACGCGGATCCTGCGGCTGCACGGGCAGGAGGTGTGGTCGGTCGACCCGGGTTCGCTCGACCCGCGGCTGCGCGGCGACCGCCGGATCCATCACGAGGCGACGACGGCGGGCCGGTTCTTCGCGGCGAACCGGGTGCGTTTCGACGTGGTGGTGAACGACATGCGGATGGACCAGGTGACGAGCGCCCGGATGATGCTCGACGCGGCCGCGCACCTGCGCCGCCGCGGTCTGGCGATCGTCACGCTGAAGGGCGGCGGCCGGAACCCGCTCGACGGCGCCCGTCGCGGCCTGGACGTCCTCCGCGAGCGGTACGACGTACTCCACGCCCGCCAGCTGCACCACAACCGCAACGAGATCACGGTTGTCGCGCGGACACACGAATAGGCGCCCGGGTGAGACCCGGGCGCCTATCGGAAGGCCCTACACGGAGTGAAAGCTGAAATCAGCCGACGACGCGCTGGACCTTGCCGGCCTTGATGCAGGACGTGCAAACCTTCATGCGGGTCGGGGTGCCCTTGATGAGCGCCTTGACCGGCTGAATGTTGGGGTTGAACCGCCGCGGCGTGCGAGCCTTGACCCGGCGGATCATCGCGCCCTTACCCAGACGGGCAACGCTGTTGCCGAACGTCGGCTGCTTGCCGCAGACATCGCACTTCT
This sequence comes from Kribbella sp. NPDC003557, assembly GCF_040610805.1. Classification (NCBI taxonomy): domain Bacteria; kingdom Bacillati; phylum Actinomycetota; class Actinomycetes; order Propionibacteriales; family Kribbellaceae; genus Kribbella; species Kribbella sp. NPDC003557. Next base: position 265,152 of record NZ_JBEXMY010000008.1, on the reverse strand, counting down.
TAGACATGATTCTCCGTGTTCAGGGTCGTTACTCCGACAGATCATGTTACATGGGTGTGAGCGCCCCACCAATTCGGCCGCTAGGCAGTGAGGTAGGCCACTTCGTCGTCGGTCAGGGTGACCGACAACCCCGGCGTCGAGGTCCGGGTCTCGCTCACGTGCCGGGGCCCGATCAGCGGGAACACCGGGTACGGCTGGTGCAGCAGCCAGGCCAGTGCGATCGCCGTCGGCTCGACGCCCTTGGCCGCCGCGAGCTCCCGCGCACGGTCCAGCCGGCGGAAGTTGTCGTCGGAGTAGAAGCAGCGGACGAGCTCGGCGTCCGAGGTGTCCTCCGGCTTGGCCCGTCCGGTGAAGAACCCGCGTGCCTGGCTCGACCACGGGAAGAGCGCGACCTGCCGCTCCCGCAGCCACTTCTGCGACGCGTCGTCGCTGACGTGCCGGCAGCCGGCCCACGGTACGTCGTACGCCCGCGCGAGGCTGAGGTGGTTGCTCAGCAGTGTGAACGGCTGCTTGCTGTGCGCCTCGGCGTAGGCATTGGCCTCGTCGAAGCGCTCGGTGGACCAGTTCGAGCCGCCGAAGGCCTTGATCCGGCCGGCCTTGAAGTGCTCGTCGAGCACGTCGACGAACTCCGACACCGGGATGTCCTCGTTGTCGCGGTGCATGAAGTACAGGTCGACGTGGTCGGTCTGCAGCCGCTCGAGGCTCTCGTGCAGCTGCCGGGTGATCGACTCGGGATCGCAGTGCGGTGTGTGCGCACCCTTGCCGATGACCACGACGTCGTCCCGGTTGCCACGCGACGTCATCCACTGCCCGAGCAGCTTCTCGCCGCGGCCGCCGCCGTAGATGTACGCCGTGTCGAACGTCGTCCCGCCGCGCTCGACGAAGTCGTCGAAGATCACCGCGGCATGCGTCAGCGTCTGCTGGTTGTCGACGCCCATGACGAGCCGGGAGACCTGCTTGTCGACGCCCGGCACCTTGCCGTACGTCATCGGGGCGTCGTCGCGGCGGGTGAGCGGCCGGCCGGTCGCGGTCGGGATGATCGCGTCGTCCCGCTCGCTCGCGTACTGCTGCCCGATCGCGGCCCGCCACTGGTCCTGGACGGTGAGGTTGCCGAGCGTGTCCGCCCAGCTCATCTCCGGCGCCTCCTGCGCGCCGGCCGCGATCGCCGCCTGGACCGCCTCGGCCTCGGCCGTGTAGATCAGGGCCGGCTCCGCGGCGATCTCCCGCGGCTCCTCCCCCACCCGGTGCAGGGTGACGTGGGCCGGCTTGCCGTCGCCGCCGAACCACGGGTCCTCGACGACGAGGTAGCCCTCGCTGCCGAAGATCCGCACCTGGTTCTGGTCGGCGAGCCGGACGCCGGTGCTGATCTGCGCGGTGACGCCGCCGTCGAAGAACAGCGTCGCCACGGTCCATTCGTCGGCGCCGGTCTCGCCGACGTGGCCCACCGCGTTCACCGCGGCCGGTTCGGCGTACGGCTGCCCGGTCGCGGCGCCGGCGATCAGGCGGGCGTACGACACCGGGTACCCGCCGACGTCGAGGATGCCGCCGCCGGCCAGGTCGTCGGCGAAGATCCGGCTCTCCGGCCGGAACCCGGCGGCGAACGCGAACGTGGCCTGGACCTGGTGGGCGGTGCCGATCTCGCCGTCGCGGACCAGCTGGGTGACCAGCTTGGTCTGCGGCAGGCACCGGTACATGTACGCCTCCATCAGGAAGACGTCGTTGCGGACCGCGGCCTCGATCATCGCCTCGGCCCAGGCCCGGTTGATCGCGAGCGGCTTCTCGCACAGCACGTGTTTGCCGGCCTCGGCGGCCTTGATCGCCCACTCGACGTGCGTCGGGTGCGGGGTGGCGATGTAGACCGCCTCGACGGTCTCGTCGGCGAGCAGGTCGTCGTACGAGCCGTGCCGGCCGGCGATGTCCCACTTGTCGGCGAAGGCGTTCGCCGAGTCCAGTGACCGGCTGCCGACGGCGACGACCTCGTTGGTCGCCGACGTCGGTACCTGGCTGGCGAACCGGGACGCGATGTTGCCGGTGCCGATGATGCCCCAGCGGAGCTTGTGGTCAGTCAAAAGAGATCCCGTGGTGGTTGTGGTTTCGAGGTCAGAATTTCATGGCCCCCGCGGCCAGGTCGGCGATGAAGGAGCGGGCGCCGATCAGGAACACGCCGATCAGGGGGATGACGCTCATCAGCGCACCGGCCATCACCATTGAGTAGTCGGTGCCGTAGATGCCGTTGAGCTGGTCGAGGGCGACCTGCAGGGTGAGGCGGTTCGGGTCGGTCATCACGATCAGCGGCCAGAGGTAGTCGTTCCAGACGTTGATGAAGGTGAAGATCCCGAGGAAGGCCAGACCGGGCCGGAGCACCGGCAGGCCGACGGTGAGGTACTGCCGGAAGAATCCGGCGCCGTCGACCTTGGCGGCCGAGATGAGTTCGTCGGGGATGGCGCCCTTGGCGTACTGGCGCATCCAGAAGATCCCGAACGCGTTGGCCGCGCCCGGGATGATGAGGGCCTTCAGCGACCCGATCCAGCCGAACTCGGCGAGCGTCACGAACTGCGGCACCAGCGACAGCTGGGTCGGGATCATGAAGGTCGCGAGCAGGATCCCGAACAGCAGGTTCCGGCCGGGGAACTGGTACTTCGCGAACGCGAACGCGGCCAGCGAGTCGAAGAACAGCACCAGCACGGTGACGCCGAGCGACGCGATCAGCGTGAGCAGCATCGAGCCGAAGAAGTCGATGTTGTCGAGCACCTTGCCCATGTTCTCGAACAGGTGCGAGCCGATCAGGAGTTTCGGCGGATAGCTGAAGATGTCCGGGGTGGTGTTGGAGGCCATCACCACCATCCAGTAGAACGGGAACAGCGAGACCAGCACGCCGAGCATCAGCACGATGTGACCGACGGCGGTGCGCACGCGCTCAATGGACATCTGCGGCCTCCCTCTTGGCATTCTGGGCTGCGATCCTGCGTTCCACCCGCCGAGCGGCGCGTCGGGTCAGGCGTTCCTCGTCGGTGCCGCCGATCAGCCGCCAGTTGATGATGCTGAACAGCACGATCAGGACGAACAGCGCCCAGCCGATCGCGGCGCCGTACCCGAACTGGTTGTTGATGAACGCGCTCTGGTACAGGTACGACACGATCGTCAGGCCGGCGTCGCCGGGGCCGCCGATGTTGTTGGTGTCGCCGAACAGCACCCGCGACTCGGTGAAGATCTGCAGGCCGCCGATCGTCGAGGTGACGGCGGTGAACAGGATGACCGGCCGCATCATCGGCACGGTGATCCGCCAGAACGTCTGCCGCGGGCTGGCGCCGTCGACCTTGGCGGCCTCGTACACGTCGGCGGAGATCGCCTGCAGGCCGGCCAGGTAGATGATCGCGTTGTAGCCGACCCAGCGCCAGGTGACGATGGTGGCGATCGCGATCTTGATGCCCCACGGCTGGGTCAGCCATTCGACCTGGCCGAGCCCGATCGACTGCAGGAACGCGTTCAGCAGGCCGAAGTTGTTGCTGAAGATCGACCCGAACACCAGGGTGATCGCGACCACCGAGGTGACGTTCGGGATGAAGTACGCGATCCGGTAGAAGGTGCGCAGCCGGGTGGCGTTGTGCAGCGCGTTGGCGATCACCAGCGCGAGCAACAGCATCGGCACCGTCGACAGCACCCAGATGATCAGCGTGTTGCCGATCGTCTTCCAGAACGTGGCGTCGCTGAGCAGGTAGTGGTACTGCTCCAGCCCGACCCACTTCATGTCGCCGATGCCGTCCCAGGAGTGGAACGAGATCCAGATCGAGAACAGCACCGGGAACGCGCCGAAGATCGCGAACAGGATGAAGAAGGGCGAGACAGCGGCGTACTGCGGGAAGGCCTGCCGGTACTTGTTCGGCGGCTTCTCGGTCGCGGTCGCGGCCGGGGTGACGGCGGCTGGGATCGTCTTGCTCGTCACGGCCATCTCAGATCGCCCCCGCCCGGGTGAGTTCGCGCTCGATCTGGCGCTGGGCGTCGGCCCAGGCGACGTCGGGGTCCTTGCCGGAGGCTTCGACGTTGACCAGTTCCTTGCCGATCGGCGTCCCGATGATGCTGTCGTACGGCGAGAAGAACGCGCCCGGGTACTTCTTCGCGGACTCGGCGAACACGTCGACGATCTGCTGGCCGCCGAAGAACGGGTCGGGCGCCGCGAGCTTGGGGTCGGTGTAGCTGGCCGGTGTCGACGGGAACAGCACCGGGTCGAGGAACGCCTGCGCCTGGTTCTTCGCCGACTCCAGCCAGCTGATGAACGCGAACGCGGCCTCGGGGTTCTTGCAGTACTTCGTGATCGCCAGGAAGGACCCGCCGCGGTTGCCGGCGCCACCAGGAGCCGCCGTCACCCGCCAGAGTCCCTTGGTCTTCGGCGCCGCGTTCTTCGGCCCGAGCTGGGCCCACCAGACGGCCGCGTTGTACGCGACGAGCTTGCCGTTGGTGACGACCGCGTTCTTGTCGGTCGAGTTCTGCGCGTTCGCCGAGAGGCCTTCCTCGACGACCCGGACGGCCAGGTCGAATGCCTGCCGGACGTGGTCCTGATCGCCGAGGTACTGCCCGTCCGGGGACCAGTAGCGCTTGGGCTGCTGCGCCATCCGGTAGTCGAAGATCCCGCTGATGTTGTCGGTGATGGCCGAGCCCGGCACGGCCTGCTTGAGCTTCTTGCCGAGCGCGATGTAGGTGTCCCAGTCGGGCGCGAGCTCCGCGACCGCGGCCGGGTCGATGTCGATACCGGCCTTGGTGAAGACGTCGCTGCGGTAGAACAGCGCGGTCGGCCCGGTGTCCATCGGGTACGCCATCATCTTGTTCTGCGGAGTGATCCCGAGCTTCCACTTCCAGGGCAGGAAGTCCTTCTCGAGGTCCTTCGCGCCGAGCTCGAACAGGTCGTGGAACTGGTCGGAGTTCGGGAAGTAGGTGGCGACGTCGTCGTTGATCGCGACGATGTCGGGGACGAGGGACTTGCCGGCCAGCGCGGTCAGCACCTTGGTCTTGTAGTTCGAGCCGATCCGGGTCATCGCCAGCTTCATGGCGTCGAACCCCGGGATCGCCTGCTCCGCCTGCCCGATCAGGTCGTCGTTGACGGACCCGACCCACGTCCACATGCTGAGCTCGTGCGATCCGCCCAGTGAGCTGCGGGATCCGCAGCCGGTGAGACTCGCGGCGGCTATGGCGGAGCCGGCCGCGAGGAAGTGCCTTCTGCTCAGGGTCATAGCCTCACCTGGCGCTTTCTGTTGGATTTCGCCGGAAGGTGTCCACATATGTTTACGTAGCCATTAGGTAAGCGCATACCGACTGAACCGGTCAAGGTCCGATGACAAGATGACACCATGAGCTCACCCGCCGTCTCCGCCGTCCTTTTCGATGCCGATGGGGTCGTCCAGCGCCCGTCCCGGGACTGGTGGACGCGACTGACCGCGCTCGTCCCCGCCGACGGCGAGGCGTTCGTCGCGGACCTGATGCTGGCCGAGAAGCCGGCACTGGTCGGGAAGGGCGATTTCCGCGACGCCGTGGCCGACGTCCTGCGGCGCTGGAACTCGCCGGCGACGCTCGACGACGCCCTCGAGCCGTGGAGCTGGTTCGAGGCGGAGCCCGGGGTGATCTCGCTGATCCAGTCGCTGCGCGCGGCCGGCGTCGGGTGTCACCTCGCGACCAACCAGCAGGCGTACCGGCGGACGATCATGCAGGACGAGCGCGGGTACGGCGCGTGGTTCGACCAGACGTTCTACTCGTGCGATCTCGGCCTGGCGAAGCCGGATCCGGCGTACTTCCGGGCGATCCTCGGCGCTCTCCGGGCGCCGGCCCCGTCCGTGCTGTTCATCGACGACAACGAAGACAACGTGGCCGGTGCGCTGAGCGTCGGGCTGCGGGCGGAGTACTACGACCTGTCGGCCGGCGTACCGGCCCTGGCGGACCTGCTTCGGCGGCACGGCCTGCCGATTCCGGCCTGAGGTCTTGTGACGGCGTGGGGGCTGTGGCATCGTCGCCCCCTGTTGACAACGTAGGACAGTCCACCAGCCGCTCCCTGGAGGCACCACATGTCCGATCGCCGACTTTCCCGCCGCCACGCCCTGGGTCTCACCGCCGGCCTGGGACTCGCCGCCACGGTCTCGCCGTCACTCGCCTTCGGCGCCTCGGCACCCGCGCCGTCGGCGTACCCGAAGGGCCGGCGGCCGCGGGTGCTGAACGTTCTCACCGAGAGCTCGCTGAGCCTGCCTGAGCGGACCCTGGCGACCACGCTGCAGGGCCTGCTGGCGCGCCGCGGCGGCGAGTCGCTGTACCTGAACCTTCCGGGGCTCGGGTACCAGCACTGGCTCGACGACCTGGTGTCGCGGTACGGCGTCCGCGCGCGCACCGGCGACCTGTGGACAACCGTCGGCCGGTCCGGCGTCCGCGGATATGTTCTCTTCCGTGCGGGCACCCCGTCGGTCAACGTCGCGACCACGCTCGCCGGCGTGACGGGCGCCGTGGCGGTCGAGGAGAGCCTGGAGGCACTCGCGATCCGGAACGGATTGCGCAAGGTCCTGGACGTGCGGGACAAGGACGACCGCTGGGTGTTCGAGACGTACTGGCCCCGGCTGCGGCACGACGTCGTGGTCGAGCAGCGCGCGGACATCCCGGAGCGGCTGCGGGACTACGCCACGATGGCGGGGGCGCTCGCCTTCTTCGACGGCAACTCGGAGTTCCGCGCCACCGTGGTCGAGGCGCTGGACGACGACGGCACGGTGATCGGCTGGGGCGACGCCTCGGCCGGCGAGGACGGCTTCATCGGCCCGAACTCCAGCGCCGGCGTGAAGGCCCTGCCCGCCGACCACGCCCGCAACCTGTCGGTCCTGTCGGGCATCCACGAGGACCGGCTGACCCAACGCGGCCGCACCCTCGAGCAGGCGCCGGATCCTGCCGCGCACTACGTGAGCTTCGTGATCACCGACGGGGACAACATCCAGTGGGCGCTCGGGGACTTCCCGACCGATCCGCGATGGTTCGGCAGTCCGCGGCGGGGTGAGGTGGATCTGGGCTGGGGCATCTCGCCGTCGCTGATCGACCTGGCGCCGTCGGTGATGCGCTGGTTCTACGACCAGTCGGTGAAGGACCGCTGGGTCGTCGGCCCGTCCGGCGGCGGGTACATGTACCCGAGCCGCTACCCGGCCGGCGCGCTGGACAAGCACACCGCGTCGCTCGCGCGGGCGATGGGCCGCGCCGACCTGTCCGTTGCCCAGATCATCGATTTCGACGCGTTCGAGAACACCCGGCTGTGGTCGTCGTACCTGAAGCGGCCGGAGATCGACGGCCTGATCTACCTCGAGTACTCGCGGTACGACGGCCTCAAGGGCAAGGTGGTCTGGTCCGAGGGCAAGCCGGTGATCGCCGCGCGGACGATGCTCTGGGATGGGCTCGACGGCGCCGACGAGGCGTCGGTCACCGCCGAGCTGAACGCGGCGACCCGCAACCCGTTCTCGACCGCCGGCTACTCGATCGTCGTGTGGCACGCCTGGAGCAAGTCCGTCGACAACGTGCTCTCGGTCGTCGACGGCCTCGCACCCCACGTGAAGGTCGTCCCGCCGGACACCCTGGTCCGGATGGTCGGCACGCACGCCAAGCCTTAGCTCAGAGGCGTCAGAGCTCCCGGAAGTACACCGCGACCGGGAGCTTCACGCAGCCGAGGCTTTCGTAGAAGGCCCGGGCCGGGGCGTGGAAGTCGTCGCCGCCGGTGCCGATCTCGACGTACTGCGCTCCCCCGGCGCGCATCGCCGCGAACGCGTGCTCGCACAGCGCGGTCGCGAGGTTCGAGCGCCGGTGTTCCCGGGCGACCGCCAGCAGCTCGACCGTTGCCTGCCGGCGATCGGTGTCGAGATGCCAGGCGACGTACCCGGCCGGCACGCCGTCGACGTCCGCGACCGCGACGTACTTGCGCGACGCCGGATCGTGCAACCCGGGCAGCTGCTTGCGGTAGTCGCCGCGCCAGTCGCCGTGCTGGCGGGTGAAGATCAGGTCACCGACCAGCGGCCGGAACGACTCCTCGTAGAACGGCCCGAACGTGTCGATGGTGAGGTCGACGAGCCGGGCCAGATCGCTGTCGACGTACGAACGGATGTGCATGGAGTGTGCCTCTCACGAGTGAAGTGGACGGGCAGGGCGCGACCGGCCCGTCGCACGCGCGCAGGCAGCGACAGGCCGGGATCAGCGCCGGGTACGCCCGGCCGCGAAGCACTCCATGCCCGTGATGCTAGCGAGCAACCGGCGGTACGGCGACCGGAATCGTGTGCACCTGGCCGGTCCGCAGCCCGCTCGTCAGCCGGCCGAGGTTGTCGGCGATGCTCTCGTTCATCCGCCACTCCGCGGTCAGCACGCACAGCGTCGGGCCGTCGAAGTCCGCGAGGGTGAGCGAGAACGGCGCCCGGTTCTCCGGTAGGTCGATGCGCTCGAGGATCTCGCCGCCCGCGGCGACGCGGACCACGCCCTCATCGCCGGTCTGGGACCAGATCGCGCCCTCGGCGTCGAGCACGATGCCGTCCGGCCCGAGGTTCTCGGCGTACACGCGGCGGTTCGACAGCCCGCCGTCCGGGTCGACGTCGAACGCGGTCAGCCGCCCGGCGAACGACTCCGCGATCACCAGCGTCCGGCCGTCCGGCGTCAGCACCATGCCGTTCGGGAAGTCGATGTCACCGGCGACCTGGCGCACCTGGCCGTCCGGTGTGACCAGCTTGATCCAGCCGGGCACCGGCGGCTCGCCACCGGCGAAGTCGAAGTCCGCACCGTTCAGATAGATGTTGCCCCGGGCATCCACCACGATCTCGTTCGCGCCCTGTTCGGAGAGCACGGTGATCGACCCGTCGGGCTCGTAGCAGCGCAGTTTGTCGCCGGTGACCAGCATCCGGCCGTCCGGCAGCCAGTCGATCGACCAGCCCATCAGGCGCTCGACCGGCGCCTCGAAGAACTCCGCCTTACCGGCCGCGTCGACCGCGACGATCTGCTGCTCGATCCAGTGGCAGAACCACAGCCGGCCGTCGTGCCAGCGCGCGGACTCGGGAAAGGCCAGGCCGTCCAGCAGGAGCTTCAGTTCAGGCATCACGCCACCTCGTTCGTCGGTTCGGGCTCGTTCACCCCCTACACGAACGCGGCCCGGTCAGATCGACGGCTCAGCAGAAGAAGTACGCCGATGAGCGGCAGCGTCACCAGGTACGCCGTCCGCAGGTCGACGACCCGGGCGAGGACGGCGAGCAGCGCCGGCGCGACCAGGATCGCCGTACCGGAGGCCATCGCACCGACCGCGGCGAGGCGGGCCGAGCTGAGACCGGGAGTGGCGACGAGGGCGGCGAGCGTCACCGGGTAGAGCGGGGCGACGCCGAGACCCGCGACGACCAGGCCGAGGGCGACCACGGCCGGTACGTCGACCATGCTCACCAGCAAGGTGCCGCACGCCGCGAGCAGGCCGGACGGGAACACCGGCGACCAGCCACGCCACCGGATCGGGCCGATCGCCCGGCCGACCGCCATGCCGATCGGGAACGCACTGCCCAGCAGCGCCGCCGTCGCCGTCGGCAGGCCGGCAGCCACCAGCCGAGCCACCGCCCAGACCACGAAACAGAACTCCACGGCCACGGCGAGCACGACCCGCAACCAGCCCACGCCCACGTCGACCACAACCCGCCGGCCTACCCGCCGCCACTTCCGGCCGAGCCCGACGGCAGGAGCGGAGTCGATCAGCACCGGCAGCGCCGGCTCCTCGCCGCGGTCCCCGGCGTCGAGCCGCGTGTCCGCGACCTGTCGGCCCGTGCTCCTGGCGGACGGCTCAGCGTCGTGTCTCGGGCCTCGTACGCCCTTGGGGCGGGTGAGGATCGCGAGTGCGAGGAGTGGTGGCGCGGCGGCGAGCATTGCCAGCCGCCCGCTGGGGCCCAGACCGTCCAGGGTGCCGATCGCCAGCGGCGCCAGGATCCCGGTCCCGCTGGCGACCGCGTTGACCCGGCTCAGCCGAGCGGCAGCGGCAGGACCGTTGAGCATCAGTGGAGCAACCAGGACGAGCAGCGCCCCACCGAGACCGACCAGCAGACCGCCGCCGATCGCGACGCCGTACGCCGGGGCGACCGCGATGAGCACCGCGCCCAGCGCGCACACGACCGAGCCGAGCCCGAGCACCGTCGGCATCTGCCACCGCCGGAGCATCCGCGGGCCGACCACCGCCACCAGCAGCAGCCCGACCGCGAACCCGGAGGACAGCAACGCCAGCCGGCTGGTCGGCTCGTCGAGGTCCCGCGCGAGGATCGCCACGCACGCGCCGAGCCCGGCCAGCACGAATCCCATCGCCGACAGCGCGACACCGATCCGCACCTCGTCGGCGCGCGCCCCAGCCTGCACCGGAGCCTGCGCGCTCATTCCAGACCTTTGAACAGCGCGTCGAGGCGGTGCAGGTCCGGCAGCTCGATGTCCGCCGCGATGCCCTTCAGACCGGCCGTCAGCGCGCCCGAGGCCTGCCCGGCCGACAACCCGACCACCGTGTCCTCGACCACCAGGCAGCGGGCCACGGGTACGCCGAGCAGCTCGGCCGCCCGCAGGTACCCCTCGGGGTCCGGCTTGCCGCGAGTGACGTCGTCGACCGTGACGAGGACCGACGGCGCGATCCCGGCCGCGCTCAGCCGGACCTTGGCGAGCTGGTCCGGCGCACTGGTGTAGACCGCCCACGGCAGGCCGATCCGCTCGAGCGTGCCGAGGAGCTCGATCGCACCCGGCTTCGCCACCACGCCGTCGACGTCGTTGACCTCGAGATCGAACACCCGGGCCCACGCCGCGGTCCGCTCGGCGGCCGACGCGTCGGGCAGGAAGTGCGCCACGGTCGCCATCGCCGGGTTGCCGTGCGCGACCGCGAGCACCTCGGCCGGTACCAGGCCGAACTCGGTCGCCCAACGGCTCCAGCTCCGGTCGACGACCGCGTCGGAATCGACCAGAGTGCCGTCCATGTCGAACAGGACGGCGCGGATGTCCCGGATCTCCATGACCCCTCCCATTAAACTCGTCCTCCGAGCATAACGGGAAGGACACCGATGACTCCAGTGCGCCGGGGGCAGTGGCAGACGGCTGCGGACGTCCTGACCCAGCTCACGCGTCAGCCCGGCATCACCCGGGCCGCGGTCGCACGGGCGTTGCGGCTGAGCACCGGGTCGGCGACCGAGGTGACGGCCCGGCTACGCGACGTACACCTGCTCACCGAGGTACCCGCCCCGAGTCAGGGACGTGGCCGGCCGACAACGGTGCTGCAGCCGCATCCTCAAGGCCCTGTGGTGCTGGCGCTGGACCTTCGGCAGAGCAGTTGGCGCAGTGCTGTCGTAGCGCTCGACGGATCGCTGCAGGACCCGCAGTTCAACCGTCATCGCAGTCGGCGTGCACAGGTCGTGATGAAGAACCTGCGGCGTGAGGTGCAGCAGGCGAAGCAGCGGTACGGGTCTCGGCTGCAGATGGTCAGCCTCGCCGTACCGGGCACGGTGCGCGACAACCACCTGATGCAGGCCCCGACTCTGGAGTGGGCGGAGCTGGACCTCACACAGGTCACTGAAGGCACAGGCGTGCCCCTACTCGCCGGCAACGACGCAACACTCAGCGGCGTTGCGGAAGCTCGTACTGGCGCTGCAGCCGGAGCGGGTACGGCGGTGCACCTGATCATCGAGGTCGGTATCGGCGGGACGCTGCTGATCGACGGCGTACCGGCACAGGGCGCGTCGGGTGCCGGCGGTGAGTACGGCCACATGCCCTTCGGAGACCGCTCTCGCCCCTGTCCGTGCGGCGCGCGCGGCTGCTGGGACCTGGAGATCGACGGACGCGCCCTGGCACGCCACCTCAAGCAGCCGACGCCGGACGACCCCGTTGCCTACACGGAAGAGGTCCTCCGGCGAACGGACCGCGCCGCGCGCGCTGCCGTGACCAGGGTGGTCACAGCGCTCGGCTACGGCATCGCAGGTCTCGTCAACGCCCACGACCCCGACGTAGTCACCATCGGAGGCCTGGCGATCCCCCTGCGCGCCGCAGCCGAGGACACGTTCGCCGAGGCATACCAGGGCGGCCTGATGACGTTCCACCGCACCGCTCCCCCACCAGTGCTACCCGCCACCCACCAGCCGGACGGCCCCCTCCGCGGCGCGGCCGCCCTGGCCCTCGACCAACTCACCAGCGAACCGGCCGTCGCAGCCTGGGTCGCCCAGCGTTAGTCGGCGACCTCGACTACTTCTTCCTCGGGCTCTTCCACGCGCGGCTTGGGGACGATCGGGGGTTCGACCTTGGCCAGGATCTCGACGATGTCGTGGCGGTGGTGCTGGATCTCGTGGGCGGTGTGGCGGATGATCCAGCCGAGCGTGCGGGGTGCGCGGACCGGGTAGTTGTAGAGGCCGAGCTTGCCCAGCTCTTGCGGGCGGAGGACGCGGGCCGCGGCGCCGAAGTCCTTGGCGAAGCGGACCAGGGCGGCGGCGACCTCCATCGGGTCCTGGTTCTCGTACTTCTCTTGCTTCACCCGGCCGGTGCGGTCCATCGGCGCGTACACCGGGCGGTCCTCGGCCAGGCACTGCGCGATCCGGTGCCGCTGCACCTCGAGGACGTCGCGCACGTGGCACGCGTACTCGATCGCGGACCACACCTCGGGCTCGGGGCGCAGCCGCACCACATCCGGGTCCGGCCCGGCCGCGGCCTTGGTCAGTGCCATGCTGCAGTCCGCCGACTGCCGGATGAGCAGGGTCACCGTGCCCTGCAGGTCACCCGTGTCGTAGTTGAAACCGCACTGCTCGCAGTACCCGTCGACAGGGGGCTGCTGCTTGCTCAACTGGCACTCCCTCGGAATCTCCACGCGTGATCGACCGGGCCGATGCCGCCGCCGAGCGCGAACCCGGCCGCGATCGCACCGGTCACATACTCCTTCGCCGCGCCCACGGCACTCGGCACGTCGTACCCACGAGCAAGGTACGACGCGATGGTGCTGGCCAGCGTGCAGCCCGTGCCGTGCGTGTGCCTGTTGTCGGCCCGGACAGCGCTGTACGCGCGCCGCACACCCGGACCGTGCAGGACGTCGACGGACGCCGTACCGACGTCGTGGCCGCCCTTCACCAGCACCCAGGACGCTCCCGCCTCGAGCAGCGCCTTCGCGGCGAGCTCCCGGTCCTCGACGGTCTCCAGGTCGATGCCGGAGACCGGTCCGAGCTCGGTCAGGTTCGGCGTGAGGACCGTGGCGAGCGGGACGATCTCCGTGCGCACGGCCTCCATCGCGTCGGCCGCGAGCAGCGCGTCACCGTGCTTGGACACCGACACCGGATCGACGACGACCGGCACCTCCGGCGGCAGCGTCCGCAGCAGCGACGCGACGACGCGGACCATCGACTCCGACGCCAGCATGCCGGTCTTCACCGCGTCGACGCCGATGTCGTCCACCACGCTGCGGAACTGCGCGCGCACCTGCTCCTCCGGCAGCTCCCAGGCGCCCTGGACGCCGAGGCTGTTCTGCGCGGTGATCGCGGTCAGCACACTCATGCCGTGCACGCCGTTGGCGAGCATCGCCTTCAGGTCCGCCTGGATGCCGGCACCGCCACCGGAGTCGGAACCGGCGATCGTCAGCACTCTGGGGGGCGGCATCTCAACTCCTGAAATGGGCGTGTCCTGTCTCCGCAGCATACGGCGCGCCGTCGACGGTCACGGTCCCGGGCGGGCGCTCCTCGTTGCCCTCAGCAACCGAGCCGATCACGGTCCAGCCCTCGGGCACGTCGGCCGGTTCGAAGGTGCCGACCAGGGCGTGGTCCTCGCCGCCGGTCAGCACGAACCGCAGCGCGTCCACACCGGTCGCCGCGGCCACCGCCTGCAGCGGCTCGGGCACCGAGAGCGCCTTGGTGTGCACGTCGATGATCACCTGGCTCGCCGTCGCGATGTGACCGAGGTCCGACAGCAGCCCGTCGCTCACGTCGCACAGCGAGGAGGCGCCGGCGAGCGCGGCCCGCGGCCCCTCGGCGTACGGCGGTTGCGGGCGCCGGTGTGCCTCGACGACGGCCCGCGGCGAGCGGAACCCGCGCGCGAGCACCGCCCAGCCCGCCTCGGCCCAGCCCAGCCGGCCGGCGTACGCGACCTCGTCGCCCGGACGCGCACCGGACCGCAGCACCGGCGCACGGCCGTCCAGCGAGCCGAAAGCGGTCACCGAGACCACGATCTTGTCGGACTGGACCGTGTCGCCGCCGATGATGCTCGCCCCGACCAGCTCGCACTCGTCGACCAGGCCCTGGTTCAACTCCAGGGCCCAGGCGGTCGGCAGGTCGGCGGGGCCGCCGAAACCGACCACCAGCGCGGTCGGGCGGGCACCCATCGCCACCACGTCGGCCAGGTTCTGCGCGGCGGCCTTGCGGCCCACGTCGTAGGCCGACGACCAGTCCTGGCGGAAGTGCCGGCCCTCGACCAGCAGGTCCGTCGTGATCACCATGCGGCCGTCCGGCACCGCCATCACGGCCGCGTCGTCGCCAGGACCGACCAGGACGTCCTCACTCTTGGACAGCCCCTTGGTGACGGCCGCGATCAGGCCGAACTCACCCGTGCTCCCCAACGTCTCTGTCACGTCAGCAGACCTCCCATATCGCTGACCGGAGTCTAGGCGGTACCGTGACCGGGCAACGAGTACGCCCAGCCACCTGGCAGTACTGTGGCTGGAGCCAGCTGAGGACGACTGAGTGGAGAACGACGTGGTGGTCCAGGCCTACATCCTGATCCAGACCGAGGTCGGCCGGGCGGCCGACGTCGCCGCACAGATCGCCGAGGTCCAGGGCGTCACCCTGGCCGAGGACGTCACCGGTCCGTACGACGTGATCGTCCGCGCGGAAGCCCGCAACGTCGACGAACTGGGCAAACTGGTGGTTGCCCGGGTCCAGAACGTTCCCGGCATCACCCGCACGCTGACCTGCCCCGTCGTCCACATCTGACCCACCATCACCTCGGGGACCCGCCACCGTCTCGACATGCCGAACCACCAGCCCACCGACCCGCGCCGGCCCCACGCACCCCGACCGGGTGCGGCACGGGCTGGAGCGGCCCGGCTCGCCCGCTCGGGTGTCTCCCCCGCTCACGCCGCACGGGTCGTGTGTGCGGGTCTCGGTCTGTTGCTGATCGCCGCGTGCAGTCCGGGGGCGACGCCGGTACCCGTCCCCTCCCCCGCGCCGGAGGTCGCCGCGGCCTGCGCTGACCTGGTCAAGGCCCTCCCGGCGAAGGTCCTGGACGCCGAGCGTCGCGAGACCTCCCCGAAAAGCCCGCTGACCGCGGCGTACGGCGACCCGCCGATCGAAATGACCTGCGGCGTCAGCCCACCCGCCGGCATGGCCGAGGCCCAGTCCCAGTGCTTCGAGGTCAACGGCGTCGGCTGGTTCGCCAAACAGGTCGAGAACGGCTTCATCTTCACCACGATCGGCCGCACCATCTACTTCGAGGTCGCCGTCCCGTCCAAGTACTCCCCCGAGGCGAACGCACTCACCGACGTCTCCGACGCCGTCCACAAGTTCGACAAACTCGTCACGCCCTGCACCTGACAGCGGCATACTCCCTGGCGAGATCGAAATTCGTCTGCTGGTTCGTGTCCGGTTGCGGCGCGCGGGGGCGACGTCTCGGGTGGAAGTGCCCGGTGGTGGGTGCTCGGACGACGGGAGAAGCTGATGAAGTACATGATCCTGACGTATGCGTCACAGCAGGACTACGACGGTATGGCGGGGAAGGACACCGGGAAGCCGGCCTGGCGGCCGGAGGACTTCGCGGCGATGGGGGCGTTCATGGAGAAGTTCACCAACGACCTCGTCGAGTCGGGCGAGCTGGTCGAGACGCGCGGGCTGGCGGCGCCCGTGCTGACCCGGCGGATCGGGTCGAAGGACGGGCAGTCGGTGGTGACCGACGGGCCGTATGCCGAGACCCAGGAGGTCCTCGCGGGCTACTGGATCGTCGAGTGCGAGTCGTTCGACCGGGCGACCGAGATCGCCTCCCGGCTCGGGGACACCCCGGCGCCCGAGTTCGTCCGCGCCACGGCGTATGCGGACATCCGGCCGATCGTCGAGGGCCGCGACGAGCTGGTGGAGTGACCGGACATGAGTGGCGCTCCCGACGAGCTGTTGCGGGGGCTGGCGCCGCAGGTTCTCGGGGCGCTGGTCCGGCGGTTCGGGCATTTCGACACGGCTGAGGATGCGGTGCAGGAGGCAGTGCTCGCGGCGGCGCAGCAGTGGCCGGTGGACGGGGTGCCCGACAGTCCGCGCGGATGGTTGATCACGGTCGCCTCGCGCCGGCTGACGGATCTGCTCCGGCGGGAGCAGGCCCGTCAGCGGCGGGAGGACCGGGTCGCCGCCTGGGCGCCGCAGGGTGACCCCGTCGGGGACACGGACGACACTTTGGTGCTGTTGTTCCTGTGCTGTCATCCGTCGTTGTCGCCGGCGTCGCAGATCGCGTTGACGTTGCGGGCGGTCGGCGGTCTGACGACGGCGGAGATCGCCCGGGCGTTCCTGGTGCCGGAGGCAACCATGACACGGCGGATCACCCGGGCGAAGACGACGGTGCAGGACAGCGGCGCGCGGTTCACGATGCCGGCCGACCGGGACGAGCGGCTGGGCGCGGTCCTCAAGGTCGTGTACCTGATCTTCAACGAGGGCTACACGAGCACGACGGGGCCCAGCCTGCAGCGGGTCGAGTTGGCGGCCGAAGGGATCCGGCTGGCGCGGATGCTGCACCGGTTGCTGCCGGACGACGCCGAGGTCGCCGGGTTGCTGGCGTTGCTGTTGCTCACCGATGCCCGTCGGCCGGCGCGGACCGGCCCGCTCGGCGAGCTGGTGCCGATGGCGGAGCAGGACCGGTCGCTGTGGATCCCGGAGCTGATACGCGAGGGCGTCGCGCTGATCACGGCCACGCTGCCGCGGGGGCCTGTCGGGCCGTACCAGTTGCAGGCGGCGATCGCGGCGGTGCACGACGAGTCGCCGACCGCCGAGGAGACGGACTGGCCGCAGATCGTCGCGTTGTACGAGGTGTTGCTGGGGCTCACCGACAATCCGATGGTGGCGCTCAACCACGTGGTCGCGGTCGCGATGGCGCGCGGGCCGGACGCGGGGCTCGCGTTGCTCGGCTCGATCGAGCACGACCAGCGGATCGCGGGCGACCACCGGCTGTCGGCGGTCCGGGCACATCTGCTGGAGATGTCAGGTGACGCGCCCGGCGCACGCACGGCGTACGAGGAGGCGGCGAGCCGGACGACGAGCGTCCCCCAGCAGCGCTACCTCCGCGCCCGCGCCGCCAAGCTCTAGAAGCGCTGCTGGGTCAGCGCAGGCCGGTCGGGCGGGTCATGGCCAGGGTGAGGAGGTGTTCGACGAGGGTCGCGTAGTCCTTGCCGGAGGCTGCCCACAGCCGCGGGAACATGCTGGTCGGCGTGAAGCCGGGCATGGTGTTGATCTCGTTGATGATCACCCGGTTGTCGGCGTCCAGGAAGAAGTCCACCCGGGCCAGCCCCTCACCCTCGATCGCGTCGAACGCGATCAGCGCCTTCGCGCGGATCTCGTTCGCGATCTCGACCGGCAGGTCGGCCGGCACCGAGAGCGCCGTGTACTCCTCGCCCTCCGGCAGGTACTTGGTCTCGAAGTCGTAGAAGTCGTGCCCGCCGCCCGAGACCGCGATCTCGCCGCAGACACTGGCCTCCGGGTCGCGGCCGGCGAGACCGCCCAGCACCCCGACCTCGATCTCCCGCGGGCTCTTCGCCGACGCCTCGACGATCACCTTCGGGTCGTGCGCCCGGGCCACCGCGATCGCCTCGTCGAGCTCGTCCGGGCCGTTCACCTTGCTGATCCCGAGGCTCGACCCGCCCCGGCACGGCTTCACGAACACCGGGTAGCCGAGCGCGTCGACCGCCTCGCGGCACGCGGCCGGGTCCCGGATCCAGTCCCGGTCACGGATCACGACGTACGGCGTGACCTCGAGCCCGGCGCCCTGGAAGACCACCTTCATGTAGTGCTTGTCCATCCCGACCGCGCTGGCCAGGACGCCGGAGCCGACGTACCGGATGTCCGACATCTCGAGCAGGCCCTGGATGGTGCCGTCCTCACCCCACGGTCCGTGCAGCAGCGGGAAGACCACGTCGACCGCGCCGAGCGTGCTCGGCACCTGGCCGGGTTCGCTCACCACGAGTTCACGGTTGGCGCCGAACAGCACCGGCAGCGCGGTCACGTCGACCTCCGGGAGCTTGCCGTCGGTGATCGACAGCCGCTCGGGATCTCCGCTCTCCAGCACCCAGTGCCCGCTGGAACTGATCCCGACCGGGACCACGTCGTACTTGTCCCGGTCGATGACCTGCAGGACGTTCGCCGCGGTCACGCACGAGATGGCGTGCTCGCTCGACCGGCCGCCGAAGACGACGGCGACCCGGGGCTTGCGCTGACCTTCTGAGTACTCACTCACCGGCTCGACTGTAGCGGCCCGGCGATCAGGTTCCGACCGGGGTTCGGTTAAGAGATGTTCAGATCGGCGCGTCCCAGGTGACTGGCAACGCTGTCACTCCGTACACGAGCGTGTTGTTTCTGTAGTCGATCTCCTCGAACGGCACAGCGAGTCGCAGTGTCGGGATGCGCGCGAACAGCCGGGTGAAGACCTCCTGCAACTCGACCCGCGCCAGCTGCTGGCCGAGGCACTGGTGCGGCCCGAATCCGAAGGCGACATGCGCCGCGGCCTCCCGCTCCACGTCCAGCCGGTCGGGGTCCGGGAACACCGTCTCGTCGCGGTTCGCCGACGACAGCGCCGCGATCAGGAACCCGCCGGCCTCGATCGTCGACGATCCGACCGGCAGCTCGTCGGTCACCTGCCGGAACAGCCCGAAATGCACGACGGACAGGTAGCGCAGCAGCTCCTCGACGGCAGCGGGCGCCAGCGCCGGATCGGACCGCAGCTTGGCGAGCTGATCAGGGTTCCGCAGCAGCGCGAGCGTGCTGAGCGCGATCATGTTCGCGGTGGTCTCGTGCCCGGCGATCAGCAGCGTGACCCCGACGGTGACCAGCTCCTCCAGGCTCAGCGGGCTGCCGGACTCCTCGCCGCGGGTGATCAGCCGCGACAGCAGATCGTCCTCGCGCTTGGCCTGCTTCGCCAGCACCAGCCCGACGATGTACTGGTTCAGCTCGTCACTGGCCCGCCCGATCTCGTCGGTCCAGCCGTCGACGCGAACGAGCAACGCGCTGCGCTCCTGGAACTCGTCGCGGTCCTCGTACGGGACGCCGAGCAGTTCGCAGATCACCAGGGACGGGATCGGCAGCGCGAACTCGCGCACCAGGTCGACCGGCCCGCCGGCGGCCAGCATCGCGTCGATCCGCTCGTCGATCATCGCGGCGATCCGCGGCCGCATCGCCTCCATCCGCCGCACCGCGAACTCGGTCGCCAGCAGCCGGCGCAGGCGTTTGTGCGCCGCGCCGTCCACCTGCAGGATCGAGCCCGATTCCACTTCCCGGTCCAGGTCCGCGTCCGGGACGACGTGATCCGACGGCGCCGGCCGCGAGCTCAGCCGGCTGTCCCGGAGCAGCCTGCGGACGTCGTCGTACCGGCTGATGACGTAGGCGTCGACACCGGCGGGCGTGGCCACTTTCGCGAGCTCCTCGGCACGGCGGTACCCGGCGTACTCGCGCGCCGGGTCGAACGGGCAGCCGGACGGTCTGCCGACGGGGAAGTTCTCGGTCATGGCTTCTCCCTCGAATTTGGTAGTGACTACCATATGGCTGACGCTTCCGGATTGGAATGCCCCTTCGGCGGGTCGGAGGCGGTAGCCTGACCGGGCCGGTGGGGCGGGTACGAATCGAACACAGCCCGCGGAGGTGCTGGATGGGACTGCGCGAGGTGAAGCGGGAGCGGACCCGCCGGCTGATCGCGGACAAGGCGTTCGAGCTGTTCAGCGACCACGGGTTCGGCCGGACGACGGTCGAGCAGATCGCGGCGGCGGCCGAGGTCGGTCCGAGCACCCTGTACCGGTACTTCCCGACCAAGGAGGGGCTGGTCCTCGAGTTCGTCGACGACTGCCTCGCCGAGGCGGTCAGCTGGTTCCACGAGCAGCCCTCGATGGAGCTGACGGACGGGCTGCGGGCGGTCATCGAGCGGGTTCTCGAGCAGCTCGAGACGAACCCGGACCGGGTGCGCGCAGTCTTCGACCTCGCCGAGCAGAACGGTTCGGTGAGCGCTCATCTCAACGAGCTGATCTGGCGCTTCCGCAACGACCTCGCCGACGTCCTCTACCGCCGGTTACCCGGCGACGACCCGCGCCGCGCCGAGTTCGTCGCCGCGCTGTCGGCGGGGATCGCGATGAACATCATCGAGAGCGTCGTCCGGGTCTGGGTCGACAACCCGGGTGCGGTCGACGCGAAGACGATGGCCCGGCAGGCGATGCGCCTGCTGCGCACCGGCGGCGTTCCGCTGCCCGGCGTACCGAACTCCGCCGTCCTCTGAGCTCCGCCGTGCCGTGAGCCGCCCCGGGCTCCCCCGCGCTCCGGCGCAGCCGGGTGGCCAGGGACAATTCGGGCATGACTCCTGACCTCGATCCGTCCACCGTCGTCGTCCACGCGGGCCGGCCCGAGCGGGTGCCGAACGCGCCGCTCGGCGTGTCCCCGGTGTTCAGCTCGACGTACGTCGCGGGCGGGGACCGCGGGTACGGCCGGTTCGGGAACGACGCCTGGACCGCGCTCGAGGAGACCCTCGGCAAGCTCGAAGGCGGCCGCGGGCTGACGTTCGCGTCCGGCATGGCGGCCGTGGCGGCCGTCATCGACCTCGTCCCGGTCGGCGGCCGGGTGGTCGCGCCGCAGCACGCGTACTCCGGCGTCCTCGCGCTGCTCGATCAGCAGGCAGCCACCGGCCGCCTGAAGGTCGACAGGGTCGGTATCGCCGACACCGACGCCGCCCTCCAGGCGGTCGACGGCGCGGACCTGCTGTGGATCGAGTCGCCGACCAATCCCGCGATGGAGGTCGCCGACATCCCGGCGCTCGCCGCCGCCGGTCGTGCCGCCGGCGCGACCGTGGTCGTCGACAACACGTTCGCCACCCCCCTGCTCCAGCAGCCGCTGCGGCTCGGCGCGGACGTCGTGATGCACTCGGCGACGAAGTTCATCGCCGGTCACTCCGACGTCGTGCTCGGCGCCGTCGTCACCGCCGACGAGGACCTGTGGTCGGCGATCGAGCTGCGCCGCCGCAGCCTCGGCGCGATCCCGGGGCCGATGGAGGCCTGGCTGGCGCTCCGCGGCCTGCGCACTCTCGCGCTCCGCCTGGAGCGGGCCCAGTCGAACGCCGGGTTCCTGGCCGAGCGGCTGCGCGAGCACCCGCGGGTCAGCCGGGTCCGCTACCCCGGCCTGCCGGACGACCCCGGGCACGACCGCGCCGCCGCGCAGATGTCAGGGTTCGGCGCGATCCTCGCCTTCGAGCTCGGCGGCGACGCGGCCGGCGCCCAGAAGCTGTGCGAGAGCACCGAGCTCTGGGTGCACGCGACCAGCCTCGGCGGCGTCGAGTCGATGCTCGAGCGCCGCCGCCGCTGGCCGATCGAGGTGCCGACGATCCCCGAGGACCTGATCCGGCTGTCCGTCGGTATCGAGCACCCCGACGACCTGTGGGCCGATCTGCGGCAGGCCCTCAGCGCTTCGAGTTGAGCACCGGGCCGCCGAAGAACGTCAGCACGCACAGCACGACCGGCAGGATGAACGCGATGTTCAGCGGCATCCAGTGCGCCAGGCCGCCGATCAGCGCGGGCCCGGCGAGCAGGCCGACGTACCCGAGGCCGACGACGCGGGCCATCAGGGCGCCGGACGAGCGCGGGTCGAGGTTGCCGGCGGCGGTGAACAGCTGCGGTACGCCGCCGGCGAGGCCGAGGCCGAACACCGCCCAGCCGACGAGCGCGACGGGCACCCACGGCACGACAATCACCAGCGTCAGGCCGGCCGCGGCCATCGCGGCGCCCCAGCGCACGATCGCGGCCGGGCCGACGACGGCGGCGACCCGGTCGGTGAGGAACCGCCCGACGGTCATCGCGACCGCGAACGCGCCGTACGCGTAGGCCGCCGTACTGACCGAGGTGTCGAGGATGTCGCGGAAGTGCAGTGCGGCCCAGTCGTTGGCAACACCTTCGGACAGCATCAGGCCGAACGCGAGCCCGCCGAGTGCCCAGACCAGCTTCGCCGGCGGCTTCTCCCGCGGCTGCGCGTCGTCCGCGTCCTCGTCGGAGACGGTTGCCTCCAGCAAGAAGCGGCTGGCGGCCAGCGAGAGCACGATGCAGACCAGGCCGGCCAGGCCGAGGGTGACCTCGGTCGGTACGCCGGCGCGCAGCGTGGCGGCTCCGATGACGGCCGCGATCGCGCCGCCGATCGACCACATCGCGTGGAAGGCGGCCATGATCGGGCGCGGGTAGCCCCGCTCGACCACGACGGCCTGCGCGTTCATGCCGACGTCGATCGAGCCGTTGCCGAAGCCGACGAGGATCAGCGCGAGACCCAGCGTCCACCAGTTGGTGGCCAGCCCGGGACCGGCGAGCGCGATACCGAGCAGGATGCCCGCGGCCGGGACGAGCCGGCGCTGGCCGAGCTTGTCGACGAGCGGACCGGCGACCTGCATGCCGATGAACGCGGCGCCGCCGAGGACGAGCAGGAGCAGCCCGAGGGTGCTGTGGGTGATCCCGGTCGCGTGCTCGATGCTCGGGATGTGCACGACCCACATGCCCACGGCGAAGCCGTTGAGGCCGAAATACAGCCAGGTGGCAATCCGAGCGGCCCTGGGCGGCGCGGCCGGGAGCTGGACGTCGGTGGCGGTCAAGAGGCCACCTCTACGAGGGTGCCGCGTTGGGTCAGCAAGGTTCGTTGGTCCTCGGGTGCGGAGTCGTCGGTGATGATCAGGTCGGGGCGGTCGGCGGCGCAGACGTAGGCGAGCGCGGCGCGGTCCCACTTGGCGCCGTCGGCGAGCACGATGGTGCGGTTCGCGACCTTCAGGGCCTCCTGCTTGACCTCGGCGTCGCCCAGGTCGAACGCCGTCATCCCGGCGTCGAGGCTGAAGGCGCACGGGCTCAGCACGGCGGCGTCGAACCGCAGCGCACGCAGCGAGGCGACGGTCAGCGGACCGACCAGCGACAGCTCACCCTTGCGCGCCTCGCCGCCCGGCATCAGCAGGCGGATCCGCGGCGCGTCGGCGAGTTCGTGCGCGACGTGCAGCGAGAGCGGCATCACGGTCAGCGCGCGGTCGTGCAGCAGCTTCGCGGTCTCGAGGGCCGTCGTCCCGCTGTCGAGCACGATGGTCTCGCCGTCGCGGAGGTGCTCGACGGCGGCCCGGGCGATCGCCTGCTTGGCGGCGACGGCGGCCTGGGCACGCAGCGAGTGCGGCGGCTCGAGACCGGACGGCATCGCGGACACGGCGCCGCCGTGGACCCGCTTCAGGACGCCTTGCGCGGCCAGGAAGTCGAGATCGCGGCGTACCGTCATGTCGGAGGCCTCGGTCGCCTCGACCAGCTCCTGGACCGATACTCGGTCGACGGACTGCAGTCGCTCTACGATCATTTGGTGCCGTTCCGCACTTCTCATGCGCAAAAAACTACCATCCGCCTGATCGTTCAAACAGATAGCGTGTTTGCTTGTGACTGATGACACCACACTCGTCCGGCGGTCGCGGTACGCCGTGGCCGCCGTCTTCTGCGTGCACGGAGCGGTGACCGGGTCGTTCGCGACCCGGGTCCCCTGGATCCAGGAGCACGCGGGGGTGTCCGCCGGCCAGCTCGGGCTGGCGCTCGCGTTCCCGGCCCTCGGCGCGGCGCTGATGATGCCGCTCGCCGCCCGGGTCAGCCACCGGTTCGGGACCCGGACCGCGCTCCGCGGGCTGCTCGCGCTCTGGACGCTGTCGCTGATCCTGCCGTCGTTCGCCCCGGGCCTGCTGACGCTCTGCGCCGCCCTGCTGATCTACGGCGGTACGGCGGGGATGGCCGACGTCGCGATGAACGCGCTCGGCGTCGAGGTGGAGCACCGGCTGAAGAAGTCGATCATGTCCGGGCTGCACGGCCTGTGGAGTGCGGGCGCCCTGATCGGCTCCGCGGTCGGCACGGTCGCGGCGCATGCGAACCTCAGCGCCCAGGTGCATCACGTGGTCGCCGCCGTCGTCCTCACCGTCGTCGGTGCGGTGGTGTGCCAGTTCGTGCTGAACATCCATCCCGAGGAGGACGAGGAGCCGCCGGCGAGGTTCGCGCTGCCGCCGAAGTCGGCGCTGCTGATCGGTGCGGTCGGGTTCTGCGCCGTGTTCGCCGAGGGGGCGAGCCTGGACTGGTCGGCGGTGTACCTGCGCGACATCCTGGACAGCTCGGCCGGTGTCGCGGCCGCGGCGACGACCGGGTTCGCGCTGACGATGGCGATCGCGCGGATCACCGGCGACGCGGTGGTCGACCGGTTCGGCGCCGTCCGTACGGTGCGCTGGAGCGGCGTGGTCGCGACGCTCGGCGGGCTGCTGGTGGTCGTCGCGCCGAACGCGATCGTCGCAATGGCCGGCTTCGGCCTGATCGGCATCGGGATCGCCGTCGTCGTACCGCTCGCCTTCGCGGCCGCCGGCCGCACCGGGGACAACGCGAGCCAGGCGATCGCCGGCGTCGCCACCATCACCTATGCGTCGGGTCTGGTCGCGCCGTCGATCATCGGCGGCATCGCCCAGGCCAGCAACCTGACCATCTCGTTCATCGTCGTCACCGCACTGGCGGCCTGCCTGGCGGTCTTCGCGCGGGTGCTGGCAACCAGCACGCGGACAGCGCCGGGCGGCGTGCTTCCCCGGTGATACGAATCATGGGGTGACGACTTTTCGGGTGGCTGGGGCTGAGGACGCGGCGGCGGTTGCGGAGTTGCACGGGGACAGCTGGCGGCGGCATTACCGGGGCGCGTATGCGGATGCGTTTCTCGACGAGGAATCGCCGGAGTACCTCGGTGAGCTGTGGGCCCGGCGGCTCGCGGCGCGGGAGGGGATGCGGACGACCGTGGCGGAGTACGTCGGGCAGCTGATCGGGCTCGCGCACGTGGTGTTCGACGCGGATCCGAAGTACGGAGCGCTGGTCGACAATCTGCATGTTCGGGCGCCACGCAAGCGGCAAGGGATCGGTACTCGGCTGCTCGCGCTCACGGCGGAGCACGTCCACGACACCGGCCTCTACCTCTGGGTGCTCGAGCAGAACACCGCCGCGCAGGCCTTCTACGAGGCGCGCGGCGGCATCCGCGGTGACCGGAAGGACGTCCCGCCGCCCGGCGGCGAGCCGCGCCGCCTCAACGGACAGCCCGCCTGCTTCCGCTACTACTGGCCGGACCCGGTCCGCTTGACGGTCTCGATCAACGCGTACGACGCCTGACTCGCCCGCTCGGGATCACCGTCGCGGATCGCGTCCAGCACGTCGACGTGCGCGTCACCGAGCCGATGGTCCTCGGGGATCGTCGCGGTCTGGTGGATCGACGCGGTCATGACTTCGGCGAGCGCGTCGTACAACCGCAGCAGTAACGGGTTCCCGCTCGCGACGACGACCCGGCGGTGGAAGTCGGTGTCGACGGCCACGAACGCGTCCAGGTCACCGGCCGCGAGCGCCTCACCACGCGCCACCAGCACCTCCTCCAGAGCGGCCAGGCTCGCCGGGTCCGGTTCCCGGGCAGCCAGCCGCGCAGCCGCCGCCTCGATGCCTGCACGGGCGTCGAGCACGTGTGTCAGCGACGCCGACAGTTCGTCCCGGACCAGCACACCGCTGATCTCGTTGGTCGCCCGGACGTAGGTCCCGTCGCCAACGCGCGGTTCCAGCAGACCGGTCAGGCTCAGCGAGCGCAAAGCCTCGCGCACGGTGCCGCGGCTGACGCCGAGCTCGGTCGCGAGTTGATGCTCCCCAGGGATCCGCGCGCCCCGCGGCCAGGCGCCGGACTCGATCCGGGCCCGGAACTGTTCCGACACCTGCAGCACGAGCGGCACCTGCCGCACCAAGGGCTCCATGGCGTACAGTATATAAATGTAGGACATCTACACGAGAGCTGACGAGAGGTGTGTCGTGGCAGTGCTGACCGGACCGATGACTCGCGAGCGGTCGTCACTGATCACCGCGACCGCCTTCGTGGTCGCGCTGAGCCTGCGGCCGGCGCTGACCGCGGTCGGGCCGGTGCTGCCCCGGATCGGACTCGACCTGCACCTCGGCGAGGCCGCCCAGGGGCTGCTGGGCACGCTGCCGCTGCTCGCGTTCGCGGCCGCCTCTCCCCTGGTCCACCTCGCGTCCCGGCGGTTCGGGATGGAGCGGGCGGTGTTCGTGTCGCTGCTGGTGCTCGCGGCCGGCAGCGCGCTCCGCCCGTACGCCGGTCCCGCCGGGCTGTGGATCGGCACGGCCGTGGTCGGCGGCGCGATCGCGGTCGGCAACGTCTTGGTCCCGGTCATCATCAAGCGGGACTACGCGGGCCACGTCTCCCGGGCGACCGGCATCTACACGGCCTTCATCACCGGCGGCGCGGCGATCGCCTCGATCTTCGCCGTACCGATCGCGGACGCCGTCGACTGGCGGCTGTCCCTGGCGGTCTGGGGCGGGCTCGCCGTCCTGGTCGCGGTGATCTGGCTGCCGCGGACGCTGTCACCCGAGCCGATGCCGGCGGCCCCAGCGGCCGACGAGGCTCCGCCGGTGAGTGTGTGGCGGCAGCCCATGGCCTGGCTGGTGACCGGCTTCATGGGCCTGCAGTCGACGAGCTTCTACCTGTTCGTGAACTGGCTGCCCACCATCGAGATCACCACCGGCGGCGTCTCCGAGCGCTCGACCGGTGTGCACCTGTTCGTCTTCCAGGTCTTCGGCCTGATCGGCGGGCTCACCATCCCGCTGCTGCTGAAGCACCCGACGAACCAGCGGGCCGGCCTGATGACCGCGAGTACGCCGATCCTCGTCGCCCTGCTCGGTCTGATGTTCGCGCCGCACCTGGCGATCGTGTGGGCGGTCGTCGGCGGGCTGGGCCAGGGCGCCGGTCTCGTCGCGGCGCTCTCGCTGATCAGCCTCCGCGGCCGCGGGCACCACGAGACCACGCAGCTGTCCGGGATGGCGCAGGCGGTCGGCTACACGCTCGCCGCCGCTGGTCCGGTCGTCGCGGGTTACCTGGTCCAGGTGACCGGCGGCTGGAGTACGACGCTGAGCGTCTTCGCGACACTGGCGGCCACGCAGGTCTTACTGGGATTCGCGGCAGGCCGAGACCCCCGCGCCACCTGACCCGGAGACCTCAGGTGGCGACCGGAGACCTGAAATGGCGACCTGGGCCCTGAAATAGCAGGTCCCAGGTCACCGTTGCAGGTCTCAGCCCACCACGAGCTGGCTCACTTGTCCGTCGAGAACGCCGCGTCGAAGGCCGCTTCCGGCTTGTCGAAGGCCAGGGCGCGGATGACGTTGACCGCCTCCGCCGCGCCGACCTTGCGCTCCATGCCGGCGTCCTCCCACTCGACCGAGATCGGGCCGTCGTAGCCGATCGAGTTCAGCACCCGGAAGCAGTCCTCCCAGTTCACGTCGCCGTGACCGGTGGAGTAGAAGTCCCAGCCACGGCGCGGGTCGGCCCACGGCAGGTGCGAGCCGAGCCGGCCGTTGCGGCCGCCGCCGACCCGCATCTTCGTGTCCTTGCAGTCCACGTGGTAGATCCGGTCCTTGAAGTCCCACAGGAACGCGACCGGGTCGACGTCCTGCCAGACCATGTGCGACGGGTCCCAGTTCAGGCCGAACGCCTCGCGGTGACCGATCGCCTCCAGCGCGAACGTGGTGGTCCAGTAGTCGTACGCGATCTCCGACGGGTGCACCTCGTGCGCGAACCGGACACCCTCTTCGTCGAACACGTCGAGGATCGGGTTCCAGCGGTCGGCGAAGTCCTGGTACCCGGCGGCGATCCGCTCCGCGGGCACCGGCGGGAACATCGCGACGTACTGCCAGATCGACGAGCCGGTGAAGCCGACGACGGTCTTCACGCCGAGCTTGGCGGCCGCCCGTGCGGTGTTCTTCAGGTCCTCGGCGGCGCGCTGCCGCACACCCTCGGCGTCGCCGTCGCCCCAGATCCGCGACGGCACGATCGCCTGGTGCCGGAAGTCGATCGGGTCGTCGCAGACCGCCTGCCCCACCAGGTGGTTGGAGATCGCGAAGACCTGCAGGTTGTACTTCTCCAGGATGTCCTTGCGGCCCTGGACGTACGAGTCGTCGTCGACGGCCTGCTGGACGTCGAAGTGGTCGCCGGAGCAGGCG
Organism: Kribbella sp. NPDC003557; assembly: GCF_040610805.1. Lineage (NCBI taxonomy): Bacteria > Bacillati > Actinomycetota > Actinomycetes > Propionibacteriales > Kribbellaceae > Kribbella > Kribbella sp. NPDC003557. The sequence goes on along the minus strand of NZ_JBEXMY010000008.1, from coordinate 236,927 downwards.
ATCTCGACGCCGTCGTACCCGGCCTCGGACGCGAACTGGCAGACCTCCTCGAACGGCAGGTCGGCCCACTGACCGGTGAAGAGAGTGATCGGACGAGGCATCTCAAGGGCTCCTAGGAGTTGTCGACGGTGATCCAGGCGCTGTCGTCCGCGGCGGACCGCAGTACGGCGTCGACCACACGGGCCGACCGCGCTCCGGCGGCGAAATCGGGCAGGCCGTCCGGGCGGTCCCCCAGGACGGCGGCATAGCTGTCGGCGACGAACGAGTCGAACGCGTCCTGGTACCCCTGCGCGTGACCGGCCGGCAGCCGGTTCACCCGCGCGGCCGGCGGGCTGAGCGTCTCGGGATCCCGCGTCAGCAGCTGCGATGCGGCGCGGCGGCCGACCCAGAGCCGGTCCGGGTCCTCCTGGTCGAAGCCGAAGCTCGACTCGGTGCCGGACACCTCCAGGTACAGCCGGTTCTTCCGGCCGGCCGCGACCTGGCTGACCACGATCGTCCCGACCACGCCGGACTCGGTCCGGAACTGCGCGGTCGCGAGGTCCTCGGTCCGTACGTCGACACCGCCGCGCCGGGCCCGGACGGTCCGCAGCTGGGCACTGATCGCGGCGATCCGGTCGCCGGTGACGAACTCGGTCAGGTCACACCAGTGCGAGCCGATGTCGGCGAACGTCCGCGACGGCCCACCGGTCGTGTCGTCCACGCGCCAGTTCTGGTCGTCCGCGCCGGCCAGCCAGTCCTGCAGGTACGAGCCGTGCAGGCTGGTGATCACGCCGGCGTCGCCCGCGGCGATCCGGGTGCGCAACTCGCGGACCATCGGGTGGTAGCGGTAGACGAACGGCACAGCGCCGACCAGTCCGGCCTCGAGCGCGGCGGCGTGCAGCCCGGCCGCGTCCTGGACCGACGTCGCCAGCGGCTTCTCGCAGACGACGTGCTTCCCGGCCTCGAGTGCCTTCAGCGTCACGTCGAGGTGGGTGTTGTTCGGCGTACAGACGTGGACCACGTCGATGTCGGCCGCCAGCAGCTCGTCCAGGCTCGCGTAGCCACGCTCGGCGCCGGTCGCCTCGGCCGCGGCTTCGGCCCGCGCGGGCGACGAGCCGACCGCGCCGACGACCGTCGCTCCCGACACCAGGGCGGCCCGGCCGTGGACCTGGCCCATGAAGCCGCCGCCGACGATCCCGACCTTGAGCTTGCGCGCAGTGGTGGACACGTCGAAGGACGCTATGGGACCCTTTTGAACCCTGTCAAGCAAAAGTCCACGGCCAGCACGACGGAAGTCCGGGGTGATGAGCGCAATCGGTACGGCGGACGCGGTGCTGCGACTGCTCCTCGACGGGCAGCCGCGGACCCGGGCCGAGCTGATCGAGCGCAGCGGCCTCGCGCGGTCCACGGTGACCGGACGGATCGAGGCGTTGCTCGCGGAAGGGCTCGTGGTGCCGTCGGGCGAGGCGGCCTCGACCGGCGGTCGGCCGCCCGCGCGATTCCGGTTCAACCCGACCGCGCGGCTCGTACTCGCGGCGGACGTCGGCGCGACCCACCTGTCGGTCGCGCTCACCGACCTGACCGGCGCGATCCTCCGGCGCTCGACGAGCCGCCTGGCGATCGCCGAGGGGCCCGAGGTCGTGCTCGACGCGGTGGCCGAGGCCGGTCAGGCGTTGGTGCGTGAGGCCGGGCGGTCCCTCGACGATCTGGCCGGCACCGGGGTCGGGCTACCGGGACCGGTCGAGCACAGCACCGGTCGGCCGAACCATCCGCCGATCATGCCCGGCTGGGATTCGTACGACGTCGTCGGCCGGTTGAGCCGGGAGCTGCCCGGGCCGGTGCTGGTCGACAACGACGTGAACATCATGGCGCTCGGCGAGCACGCGACGGCGTACCCGGACGTCGAGCACCTGCTGTTCGTGAAAGTTGCCACCGGCATCGGAGCGGGCGTGATCAGCGGCGGACGGCTGCACCGCGGGGCGCAGGGCGCGGCCGGGGACATCGGCCACATCCAGGCGCCCGGCCACACCGAGCTCTGCCGCTGCGGCAATTCCGGTTGCCTGGAAGCGATCGCGTCCGCGGCGGCGCTCGCCGGACGGCTCGGGGTCCGGACGAGTCAGGACATCGTCGATCTCGTCCGCTCCGGCAACACCGCCGCCACCACCGCGGTCCGCCAGGCAGGCCGCGAGATCGGCACCGTCCTGGCCGCCGCGGTCAGCCTGCTCAACCCGTCGGTGATCGTGGTCGGCGGCTCCCTCTCCCAGGCCGGCGACAGCCTCCTGGCCGGCCTGCGCGAAACCGTCTACGCCAGATCGTTGCCGCTGGCCACAACCCACCTCCGCGTGCTCCCCTCCCACACCGGCCGCGACGCAGCCCTCCTCGGCGCCGCCACCCTCGTCGTCACGCACACGCTCAGCTGACCCGCGGACCGCGCAGCGCAACGTAAACCAGCAGCACAGCCATGACGGCGGCACCGATCCAAAGGGCGTACTGCCAGCCGTCGACGAAGGACTGCTGTGCCGCGAGGATCAGGTCCTGGGCATGGTTCCCGGTTGTGGGCGCGACCTCGACAGCGTTGGCGATGCCTTCGCGTGCGGTGGCCGCAGCGTCGACAGGCAGACCGGCGAGCCTGCCGTCGATGGCGTTGCGATAGCCGTTGGCCAGCAGCGCACCGAGCAGCGCGACACCGAGCGCGGTGCCGAACTCGCGAGTGACATCGTTCAGCGCCGAAGCGACGCCCTGCTTGGCCCGCGGCAGCGAACTGGTGATGGCTTCGGTCGAGGGCGTCATCGACAACCCCATGCCGACGCCCATGGCCAGGAGGCCGGGCAGGATCGACAGGTAACCGCCGTCGACGGACACCAGGACGGCCATCGACGAGAGACCGAGAGCGGCCAGGGCAACGCCCGCGGCCATGGTGGACCGGGGGCCGATCCTGACCGCCATTCGCGAGGCCACGCCCGAGCTCAGCATCATCATCACGGCCATCGGCATCATCGCCGCGGTGGCGAGCAGTCCGGACCAGCCGAGTACCGCCTGGAAGAACGGGAAGAGGACGACGGCGATTCCGGCTTGGACCCCGAAGACGACGAGCAGGGTCACTGAGCCGCCGGCCAGACCGCGCTCACGGAACAGACGGACGTCGAGCAGGGCTGCGTCCCCGCGGCGCAGTTCCCAGGTCACGAAGCCGATCGCGGCGACCGCACCGGCGGCCAGGCTGATCAGAGTCGCGGAGTCGGTCCAGCCGCGCTCGGGCCCTTCCTGCAGGACGAAGATGAGACCGGTGACCGCGACGGTGGAAATGACCGCGCCGATGGCGTCGAAGGAGTGGCCGGAGCGTTCACGGGAGTTGGGCACCGCCTTCAGCGTCATCACCAGCGCGACAGCGGCCAGGAGCACCGGCAGCACGAACAGCAGGCGCCAGTCCGCGACGTCGACCAGCAGCGCCGAAAGGAACATGCCCAGGATGCCGCCGCCCCCGGCGACACCGGTCCACACGCCGATGGCCTTGCCACGCCGCTCGTCGGGGAAGGTGGACGTGATGACAGCCAGAGTGATCGGCATGATCATCGCGGCGCTGACGCCGGCCGCCACGCGGGCGCCGATCATCACCGCGGTCGACGGGGCGAGTCCCGCGACGACTCCGGCGGCCGCGAAGACGATCAGCCCCGCGGCCAGCATGGGTTTGCGGCCCAGCCGGTCACCGATCGCACCGAGCGGCAGCAACAGCGCGGCCAGCGCGAGGGTGTAGGCGTTGATGATCCACAGCACGGTGGTCTGCGACGCACCGAACTCGACGGCCAACTGCGTCTGCGCGACATTCAACCCGGACACCGATGCGATGACGGCCATCAACGCGAGGGAAACGGTGACCAGGATCGCGCGCAGCTGCCGTGCGTCCGGCGCGCTGCCGCCGCCGGACGCCACCTTCAGCGACTCATGGGTACTCATGGATTCCTTTCCGAAGAGGGACTCCCTGGACGCTAGGCCGGATTTGCATGAAAGGCATAGAGTGTTGCGTATGACGCAAGAAGATGGTCGGCTGGACGGCCTCGTGCGCCAGCGGATCCGCGCCCTGCGCGTCGCCCAGGGCTGGTCGCTGGAGGAGCTCGCCAAGCGCGCCAACCTCAGCCAGTCCTCACTGAGCCGGATCGAGAACGGTCAGCGCCGCCTGGCCCTCGACCAACTGGTCACCATCGCCCGCGCCCTGGACACCGGCCTGGATCAGCTCGTGGAGAACGCCGCCGACGACGTCGTCATCAGCCCGATGATCGACGGGGCGCACGGCGTGATGCGCTGGCCGCTCAAGGGCTACCCCGGCCTGAGTGTGATGCGGCGACGGCTGATCGAAGCGCCGCCGGACAACCCGGCCCGGATGCGCGCCCACCCGGGACGCGAATGGCTGGTGGTGCTGTCCGGCACCGCCGTGTTGCTGCTCGGCGACCGGCGGTTCCGCATCGAGACCAACCAGGCCGCGGAGTTCCCGACGATGATGCCGCATGCCATCGGCACCGGCGGCCGGCCGTGCGAGATCCTCGGCATCTTCGACCGCGAGGCCCGCCGCGGCCACCAGAAGGAGTCCGACGACTCCTGACCCCCAGCATGGGCGGCGGTCAGATGACCCAGGTGGTGGCGATCTTGTCGATGAGCGTGATGACTTCGTCGAGATGGTCGCCGCTCCGGGCGCGGCCGAAGCCGTGCCGGCGGGTCCAGAACGCCGACTGGACGATGACCAGGTGCGTCCAGCGGCGGATGTGCTCGGCGTCGATCCCCGACGCCTCGGCGAACCGCTCGAGCTCCTGGTCCAGATACGGCATCAGCTCGTCGAGGGGGAGGCCGCCGACGAACAGGTAGTACGCCCGGGTGCGCAGGAAGAACGCCGCGTCGTACGCCGGATCGCCGACGTACCCCTTCGGGTCGACGACCAGCCAGGGCTCGCGGTCCGCCCGCAGGATGTTGCGCGCATGGAAGTCACCGTGGATCAAAGTCTCCGGCTGCTCGCGGCCATGCTCCTCGACGACCGACAGCGCCTGGTCGACGACCGCGGATGGCAACCGATGGTCGAGTTCGGCCGCGTCCTTGTGCAGCTGCTCGGCCCACGCGCCGGCCTGCTCGGACATGCGCGGCAGTCCGGCCGGCGCCGGGATCGTCAACTGACGGAGCAGATCCCCGGCAATCGCCGCAGCGTCAACGGCGTCGGCGGGGACGAGCATCTCACCCATGTGCTCAGCGAGCGTGCTGGTGTTCGCACGCTCGAGCAGCATCGCGTACCGGGCGTCGTCGCGCCGGTACAGCTTCACCGCCCCACGCCCGTCCCAGGCCTCGAAAGCATCCGGCTCGTGCACGTTGCCCGGATGCGGGAAGGACACCTTGAGCACCGCGTTTCCCTCGACGGGCACCACCACGCCGACCTGGCCGTGCAGTACGTCGCCGTCCCGCTGGAGCTCCCAGCGATCCAGCAGGTCCTCGACGATCCCGGGCAGCTCGTCGAGCCACGCCTGGCCGGTAGCGCCTTCGCGCTCGACGGTGACGTTGGCGAACGCCTCCGGGATCATCCCCAGCGCTCCGACTTCGCCGAGCGGGAGACCAGGCTGAACAGCATGTCCTTCGGGGTCATCTCCCCGGCGACCACCTTGGTGACGTGTTCCGCGATCGGCATCTCCACGTCGTGCCGGTGCGCCAGTTCGCTGATCGAGGCGCAGGACTTCACTCCCTCGGCGACCTGACGGGTGCCGCCGGCGATCTCCGCGACGCTCATGCCCTGCCCGAGTTTCTCGCCGAAGGTCCGGTTCCGCGACAGCGGCGACGAGCAGGTCGCCACCAGGTCGCCGAGCCCGGCCAGCCCGGAGAACGTGTGCTCGTCCGCGCCCAGCGCCGTCCCCAGCCGGGCGATCTCGGCCAGGCCGCGGGTGATCACCGACGCCCGGGCGTTGTCGCCGAACCCGAGCCCGACGGCCATGCCGACCGCGAGCGCGATCACGTTCTTGCAGGCGCCCCCGAGCTCGACGCCGACCACGTCGTTGTTGGTGTACGGGCGGAACGCCGGGGAATGGCACAGCTTCTGCAAGCGCGCCGCGGTCCCCTCGTCCGCGCAGGCCACCACGGACGCGGCCGGCTGCCCTTCGGCGATCTCGCGCGCCAGGTTCGGCCCGGACACCACCGCGATCCGCTCCGGCCCGGCGCCGGTGAGCTCGGCGATCACTTCGCTCATCCGCTTCGTCGTCCCGAGCTCGACGCCCTTCATCAGGCTGACCAGCGGTACGGCGTTCGGCAGCACACCGGCCCAGTCCGCGAGGTTGTCCCGCAACGACTGCGACGGCACCGCGAGGACGACGGCCTCCGCCCCGTCGGCCGCCGCGGCCGGGTCGTGGGTCGCGGTGATCGCGTCCGGCAACGGGATCCCCGGCAGGTACTCGGCGTTCTCGTGCTGAGTGTTGATCACCTCGCACAGCGACTCCCGCCGGGCCCACACCGACACCTGGTTCCCCGCGTTCGCCAGGACCGTGGCGAACGCCGTCCCCCAGGAACCCGCGCCGAACACCGCGACTTTGGTCATGCCTTCTCCTCACCGTCGGCCTTGCGGGCCTTGCGCAGGTCGTAGAGCTCCTTGGGCGGGGTCTCGCCGCGCAGTTCGCCGAGCGTCTCGGCCACCCGGGCCATGATCACCTCGGTTGCCTCGTGCAACAGCTGGTTGGTCAGCGGCTTGCCCTCGAAGGCGCTCAGGTCGACCGGCGCCCCGGCCCGCACCTGCAGGGTCTTGCGCGGCAGCAGCCGGAACCGGATCTTGCCGGTGTAGGACCGGAGGATCTCCTGCGCTCCCCAGTTCGCGACCGGGATCACCGGGCAGCCGGTCATCAACGCGATCCGCGCGGCGCCGGTCTTGCCGGTCATCGGCCACAGCTCGGGGTCGCGGGTGATCGTGCCTTCCGGGTAAACGCCCACACACTCACCGCGTTCGACCGCGGCGACCGCGTCCCGGAACGCGTCGGCGGCCTGCGCGGAGTCCCGGTACACCGGGATCTGCCCGGCGCCGCTGATGATCTTGCCGAGCACCGGGATCTTGAACACCGACGCCTTCCCGAGGAACCGCGGGATCCGCCGGCACTCCCAGATGAAGTACCCGAGCACCACCGGGTCGAAGTGCGAGATGTGGTTGGGCACATACACCACGCCGCCGGACCGGGGCATGTTCTCGCGGCCGGTGAACCGGCACTTGGTGAACGCGATCATGAAGGGCTTCACGAGCGCGACGATCACCCCGAACCAGAACCCACGGGGCGGCCGTGGATCCGCCTGCCTCGCGTCCACCGCTGCCTCCTGGTGCTCGTACCCGCCGTCGGTCATGGGAGAATCCTGCCTGATGGCAGACCTACAGGTCGCTCCCTGGACCCTGGTGATCCCGGTGAAGCGTACGGCGATCGCGAAGAGCCGGCTCGCTCCGGCCTACCCTCAGCACCGTCCCGAACTGGCCCGCGCCTTCGCTGTCGACACTACTGCGGCCGCTCTGGCCTCTCCCCTGGTGCAGACGGTCCTGGTGGTCACCGACGACCCGCTGGTCGCCGCGGACGTCACCGCCGCCGGGGCGCGCGTGGTCCCGGACCTGCCCGCCGCCGGTCTCAACGAAGCCTTGCTGCATGGAGCAACTGTGGCCGCTGCCGAGTTCGCAGGCAACGGCGTCGCGGCGCTGTCGGCCGACCTGCCCGCGTTGCGCCCGGCCGAGCTGACCGCCACTCTCGCCGCCTGTACGGCGCCGCGCTCGTTCGTGGTCGACCTGCCCGGCACCGGGACGACGTTGCTCGCCGCCGCGCCCGGCGTACCGCTGGATCCCCGCTTCGGCGTCGGATCCGCCCTGGCCCACCAGGCGTCCGGCGCGGTCCCGATCGAGCTGACCGCGATCGAGTCGGTACGCCGCGACGTCGACACCGCGGCCGATCTGGCACACGCCGTCCAGCTCGGCGTCGGCCCGGCGACCGCGGACGTGATGTCGCTGGTTCTCGGTGCCGCGACGGGCACCGAAGGTCTAGCCTGCTGACATGCAAGCGACTGTGAGCAGGTACGACGGCGAGACGTTCTCCGGCACCGTGCTGACCGACACCGGGATCGAGCTCCCGTTCACCGTGCACGCGATCGCCGACACCCCGGTCCTGCATCTGCGCGTCGGCCAACGGGTGCGGATCGAGACCGCCGGCTCGGGCGCGGCAACGACTGTCACCAAGGTGGAGTTCGGCACCCGCCTGTAGAAGTCCGCAGACACGGCGAAGGCCGGTCGCCCCTGGACGGGGTGACCGGCCTTCGCTGGTTGTGCGGTATGCCGAACTGCGTGAAGATCAGCGAGCGGTGCGCTTCGCCGCGGTCTTCTTGGCGGGGGCCTTCTTGGCCGGCGCCTTCTTCGCAACGGTCTTGGCCGGGGCCTTCTTGGCGACCGTCTTGGCCGGGGCCTTCTTGGCAACGGTCTTGGCCGGGGCCTTCTTGGCGACCGTCTTGGCCGGAGCCTTCTTGGCGACCGTCTTCTTCGCAGCTGCGGTCTTCGTCGCAGCGGCCTTGGCCGGGGCGGCCTTCTTCGCCGGGGCAGCCGCCTTGGTGGCGGTCGCGGCCGGCTTCGGGACGACCAGCTTCGGCAGCTTCTTCGCACCGGAGACGACGGCCTTCAGCTCCGCACCCGCGCGGAACTTCGGCACCGTGGTCTTCTTGGCGCGCTTGGTCTCACCGGTCCGCGGGTTGCGCACGATGCGCGCACCACGCTCGATGGCCTCGAAGGCACCGAAACCGGTGATGGCGACCTTGCCGCCCTTCTTGGTCAGCTCGCGCTGGACGGTGTCGATCACCGACTCCAATGCGTGCTGGGCCTGGCGGCGGTTTCCGTCGAAGTGCACTGCGAGCGCTTCGACCAACTGGCTCTTGTTCACTGCTTCCCTCCGTGAACACTAGGCGTCGAGCACAGCGCTCGATCTCACAGGAACGTTATGGACTCAACACGCCGTTCACAAACACCAACGCGGCAATTCGGCCTTGTTTTGGGCGATTCGTGCCACAATTTCGGCCGATTCGGGCCTGGAGAGGGGTTTCAGAGCCACCCGCGACGCTTGAAGATCTGGTGCAGACCTCCACACACCAAGGCCATCAGGCCGATCGCGAAGGGGTATCCGTACTGCCAGTGCAGCTCCGGCATCTTGTCGAAGTTCATCCCGTAGACGGTGCCGATCAGCGTCGGGGCGAACAGGATCGCCGCCCAGGCAGAGATCCGCTTCACCTCTTCGTTCTGCTCGCTGCTGGCGATCGCGAGGCTCTTCATCTCCTCGTTCTGCTGCTGGGCGACCAGCGTCGCGTTCACCGTCAGGATGTCGCGGAGCAGTTCGCGGAATCCGTCGACCTTCTCCACCACCTCGGTGACGTGGTCGGCCACGTCCCGCAGTGAACGTTGCAGTTCCTCGTCCACGCCGTACTTCTGGAAGCCGCCGCGCAGCTGCTCGAGCATGCCGACCAGCGGCCGGGTCGCGCGCTGGAACTCGATCACCTCACGGGACAGTTCGTAGATACGCCGCGACACCTTGGGATCGCCGCGGAACACCTCGGTCTCGATCTCGTCGATGTCGTTCTCCAGACCGGCGACCACCGGCGCGTACCCGTCGACGACCTTGTCCATGATCGCGTACAGCACCGCTTCGGCCCCGCGGCCGAGCAGTTCGGGGTCGCGCTCCACCCGGCGCCGGACCGCTGCCAGATTGGGCGCTTCGGCGTGCCGGACCGTCACCACGAAGTCCGGGCCGACGAAAACGTGCACCTCACCGAACTCGACCTCCTCGGTCGCGTCCCGGTACCGCGCGGCCTTCAGCACGACGAACAACGTGTCGCCGTACCGCTCCAGCTTCGGCCGCTGATGCGCCTCGTTGGCGTCCTCGATCGCGAGCTCGTGCAGGTCGAACTCCTGCGCCAGCGAGGCGAGCTCGCGGCGGTCCGGCCGGTACAGCCCGATCCAGGCCAGGCTCTGCGGGGAGTTGTGCAGCGCCGAGTACGTGTCCGCGAGCGAGTGCGGGGACGCGATCCGGTTGCCGCCGCAGTAGATCGCGCTGTCGACGACGCTGTGTCCCTTGGGCTTCTGCGGATCGCGATGCTGCTTGTCGGCCGGCTCGATCGCGGGCGCGGCGGCTGCGGCGTGCTTGCGGGCGGCGGCGCGCAGTGACGGCGTACGGCTGAACGCACGGAACGTGCGCAGGCGCAGGTCGGACATGAGTCCTCCAGGAGCAATGTGGTGCGGGTGAGTGATGAGCACACGTCTGCCCGACCCTGCTACTACTAGAGGAAAAGACCCCCCACAGGCCGAGCGAGACCGGTATGTCTGGAGGGATCGCTGCTGTTCGTCATCAGCGCCTCACCTCCTTGGTCTCGCACACCTGGTTCTGCCAACCCCAGAAGGGTAACACCAGAGTTATCGCCCCCGGCCATCCGAACGTTACGGGGGCGATAACTCTGCACGAGCTTCAGGCCTCGGCGGCTGCTATGCCTTGGCGGGAAGGGTTGCGGGCTTGAAGGACGGCCGGGTCGCTTCGTAGGCAGCGATCTCGTCCGCGTGCGACAGCGTGATGCCGACGTCGTCGAGACCGTTCAGCAGCCGGTAGCGCGTGTAGTCGTCGATCTCGAAGGGTGCCGAGACGTCACCGGCCGAAATCGTCTTGTTCTCCAGGTCGACCGTGACCTTGGTGCCCGGGTCGGTCTCGATCGTGGTCCACAGTTGCTCGACGACGTCCTGCGTCACCAGGGCCGCGAGCAGCCCGGCCTTGCCCGAGTTGCCGCGGAAGATGTCGCCGAACCGCGACGACACGACCACGCGGAACCCGTAGTCGAGCAGGGCCCAGACCGCGTGCTCCCGCGAGGATCCGGTGCCGAAGTCCGGTCCCGCCACGAGCACCGAGACCCCGTCGTACTCGGGCTGGTTCAGGACGAACGACGGGTCGTTGCGCCAGGCCGCGAACAGCCCGTCCTCGAAGCCGGTCCGGGTGACCCGCTTCAGGTACACGGCCGGGATGATCTGGTCGGTGTCGACGTTGCTGCGGCGCAGCGGAGCCGCCGTACCGATGTGCTGGGTGAAGGCTTCCATGATTCCGTTGCTCCTCAGGCGTTCGCGGGTGCGGCGACGGGCGGCAGGTCGGCCGGAGCGGCCAGCGTTCCGGTGACGGCGGTCGCGGCGGCGACCAGCGGCGAGACCAGGTGGGTCCGACCGCCCTTGCCCTGACGGCCTTCGAAGTTGCGGTTCGACGTGGAGGCGCTGCGCTCCCCCGGGGCCAGCTGGTCCGGGTTCATGCCCAGGCACATCGAGCATCCGGCGCCCCGCCACTCGGCGCCGGCGTCCTTGAAGATCGTGTCCAGGCCCTCGGCCTCGGCCTGCAGCCGGACCCGCCCGGAGCCCGGGACCACCAGCATCCGGGTGCCCTCGGCAACCTTCCGCCCGGCGAGTACGCCGGCCGCGGCCCGCAGGTCCTCGATCCGGCCGTTGGTGCAGGACCCCAGGAACACCGTGTCCACGTGGATGTCGCGCAGCGGCGTACCGGCGGTCAGCCCCATGTACTCCAGGGCGCGCTCGGCGGCGACCCGGTCGTTCTCGTTGTCGAAGTCGTCCGGCGACGGCACGGTGGCCGCCAGCGGCACGCCCTGGCCCGGGTTCGTGCCCCAGGTGACGAACGGCGTGATCTCCTCGGCCTTCAGCACCACCTCGCGGTCGAAGGACGCGTCCTCGTCGGTGGCCAGGCTCTTCCAGTACTCGACGGCCGCCTCCCAGTCGAGGCCCTGCGGCGCGTGCGGCTTGTCCTTCAGGTACTCGAAGGTGGTCTCGTCCGGCGCGATCATGCCGGCCTTGGCGCCCCACTCGATCGACATGTTGCAGATCGTCATCCGGGCTTCCATGCTCAGCGCCCGGATCGCCTCGCCGCGGTACTCGACGATGTAGCCCTGGCCGCCGCCGGTGCCGACCTTGGCGATCAGCGACAGCACCAGGTCCTTGGCCGAGACGCCTTCGGGCAGGACGCCGTCGACCGTGACCGCCATGGTCTTCGGCCGGGCCTGCATCAGCGTCTGGGTGGCGAGCACGTGCTCGACCTCGCTGGTACCGATGCCGAAGGCAATCGCCCCGAAGGCGCCGTGCGTCGAGGTGTGGCTGTCACCGCAGACCACGGTCATCCCGGGCTGGGTCAGGCCGAGCTGCGGGCCGATCACGTGCACGACGCCCTGGTCCGGGTCGCCGAGGGTGTGGATCCGGATGCCGAACTCCTCGGCGTTCTTGCGCAGCGTGTCCACCTGCGTCCGCGACACCGGGTCGGCGATCGGCTTGTCCACGTCGAAGGTCGGGACGTTGTGGTCCTCGGTGGCGATCGTCAGGTCGGGGCGCCGGACCGGCCGCCCGGCCAGGCGCAGCCCGTCGAACGCCTGCGGACTGGTCACCTCGTGCACCAGGTGGAGGTCGATGTAGAGGAGGTCGGGTTCTCCGTCGGCATGGCGCACGACATGCGCATCCCAGACCTTTTCCGACAACGTCCTACCCATCAGACTCTCCTTTGAGATGGTTGTGTAGTGAGGTGCTTTCGCTCACAGTGCTCTCGATCGGGCTGCCGAAGCGACTTGCGTTCCACGATTTGAGACTGCAATATCGTCTCATGGACAACTCTAGCGGAGTCGGTGTTCTCGACAAAGCAGCCCTCGTGCTGTCCGCCCTCGAATCCGGGCCGGCGACCCTGGCCGGTCTGGTGGCGGCCACGGGTCTGGCGCGTCCGACGGCACACCGCCTGGCGGTCGCTCTCGAGCACCACCGGCTGGTCGGCCGGGACATGCAGGGACGCTTCGTGCTCGGCCCGCGACTCAGCGAGTTGGCCTCGGCCGCCGGCGAGGACCGGCTGCTCGCGACCGCCGGCCCGGTGCTGGCACGGCTGCGCGACATCACCGGCGAATCGGCGCAGTTGTTCCGCCGCCAGGGTGAGTACCGGGTGTGCGTCGCCGCCGCCGAGCGTCCTTCGGGGCTGCGCGACACCGTCCCGGTGGGCAGCCAGCTGACCATGGCCGCCGGGTCGGCCGCCCAAATACTGCTTGCGTGGGAGGACCCGGAGCGGATGCACCGCGGTCTGCACAACGCCTCGTTCAACGCTGCCGCCCTGGCCGGCGTGCGGCGCCGCGGCTGGGCGCACTCGGTCGGCGAGCGCGAGCAGGGCGTCGCGTCGGTGTCCGCCCCGGTCCGCTCCCCCAGCGGCAAGGTGATCGCGGCCGTCTCGGTCTCCGGCCCGATCGAGCGGCTCTCCCGTCAGCCCGGCCGCATGCACGCCCCGGCCGTCATGGCCGCCGCCGAGCGCCTGTCCGAAGCCCTCCGCCGCGCTTCCGAGTAGCTAGAGCGGCCACATCTGCCCCGTGCCGCTGTCGATCAGAGCGGCACGGTCCGCAGTGGCTTCCAGCGGCAGGACGTCGTACACCGCCGCCGCCAGCACCGGCAGCGCGACCAGCGGAACCCGCGGCGCGACCGTGCAGTGCGGCACCCATTGCCCCGGCTGGTAGTGCCGATGGAGCTCGGCATCCGTTGCCTCCAGCGCCGACACGACGGCCGCCTGCAACTGCAGGACCTCCACGCCCACGGCCGGCGCCAACCAGGCCCGCCCGCGCCGGAACGTGCCCAGGGCGTCGAAGAACAGGTCGACCGGCCGATCGCTCAGCAACGGCTGCACGGCCTTCATGACCCTGTCGTGGTCCCACTCACGCAGCACCGCCAGCGACAGGTGCGGCACGTGACGGCCGTGCGTGTGCGTCTGCAGCGTCGGCACGCCGAGCTCCTCCAGCCGGCCCCACAAGGCCCGCAGGAGCCGGTCGGTGCGGCGGTCGAAGAGCAGGCAGACAGCGAGGGCCACACACCCACAGTAGGCCGGTCATTGCGGTGAGGCGCCCAGCCGGATCACCATGAGGGGACTAGCCCACAAGGAGGTCCGACATGGAGCGGGACTGGCTGACTCTCGGGTGGAAGATGTTGCTGGTGCGCGGTGCGATCGGCATCGTGTTCGGGATTCTCGCGATCGTCTGGCCGATCGAGACGGCGGTCGCACTGGCGCTGCTGTGGGGGTTCTGGGCCCTCGTCGACGGGATCGGGTCGATCGCCCAGGCCTTCCAGCCGGAGTCGCGAGGCAGCCGGCTGTGGCTGGTCGCGCTCGGTGTGATCGCCCTGCTCGCGGCATTCTTCGCGATCACCAGTCCGGGCCTGACCGCCAAGGCGCTGACCTGGATCCTCGGGATCTGGCTGATCATCCGCGGCATCTTCGAGCTCGTCGGCGCCTTCAGCAGTCAGCAGGTGATGCCGCGCTGGCTGCTGGTCGTCAGCGGCCTGCTGTCGCTGTTCATCGGCATCCTGTTCGCCGCCAACCCCGGTGCGGGCGCGGTCGGCATCGCCGTCCTGCTGGGCATCACAGCACTCATCTGGGGCGTCGTGCTCATCGCTGTCGCCCTGTCGGTCCGGCGCGCGAGCTCAGGTCCGGCTCACGCCAGTCCGTCCCCCGCCTGACCGCAGTCGCGCGGCGGGGTCAGACAGCCCCGCCGTACGGCACCGTGATGATCTCGAGGTTGTGTCCGTCGGGATCGTTCCAGTAGAGACCCCGACCACCGTCGTTGGTATTGATCTCACCCTCGCGGCGGTGGAACGGGTCGGCCCAATAGGTGAGTCCGCGCTCGACGATCCGGGCGTGGATCTGGTCGAACTCCTCCTCACCGACGAGGAACGCGTAGTGCTGCCGGTGCGGCTGTCCCTGCGCGTCGGCGAAATCCAGCGAGGTGCCGTTCCCCAGCTGCACCACGGCGAACGGCCCGTAGCTCGCCGGTTCGCCGAGCCCGAGGATCTCCGCGAGGAAGCGCGCCGACGCAACCTTATCGGTGCAGTTCACGATCGTGTGATTGAACTCGACGGCCATGGCCTCAGCGTACTTCTCGGGTCGCAGGTGTTTCTGAACAGCCGCACGACGTGCTGGGAACCAGCTCGTAGTCGAGGACGTGCCGCGCGGCCGGCGGATCGGTGCGGTCGAGCAACAGTTCGACGGCCCGGCGCGCGGTCTCCTCGATCGGCTGCCGCACGCTGGCCAGCGGCGGGATCGTCACCGTGCACTCGCTGGTGCCGTCGAAGCCCATCACCGCCACGTCCTCCGGCACCCGCAGTCCGGCCTCCCAGGCCGCGAACAGGACGCCGAAGGCCTGCTCGTCCGTCGAGCAGTAGATCGCCCGCGGCGGCCGCTTCTGCTCGAACCACGGCCGTACGGCGTCCCGCGCGGCGAACCGCGACACGGGCGCGGCAACGTACCGCGCGGAGGCCCGCGGATGCGCCTTCAGCGCGCGCTCGATACCGCTGCGGTGTTCCGCCGTACCGGGCGATTCCGCGGGGCCGGTGACCACGCCGAGGGTCCGGTAGCCGTGGGACAGCAGGTGATCCGCCGACGCCCGCGCACCCGCGACGTAGTCGATCGAGAGCGTGGACACCGTCACGCCGTCGGGCACCGGATGCAGCGCGACCACCGGTACGCCGGCCGCCGCGAACCGCTGGATCGCCGGCTCGACGAGCAACGAGACGAGCACCACGCCGTCGACCTTGCGCTCGATGAACGAGCCGATGTGCGCCGACTCCTGCTCGGGGTCGCCGGCCGAGTCGCCGATCAGCAGCAGGTGGTCGTGCCGGCGCGCGTAGCTCTCCAGGTGCTCGGCGAGCGTGGCGAAGTACGGGTTCCGGATCTGCGGGATCAGCAGGCCGAGCGAGTACGTGCGGCCGGCGCTGAGCGCGCGGGCGAGAATGTTCGGCCGGTAGTCCAGCTCGGCCGCGGCCTCGAGCACGCGCCGGCGGGTTTCCGCCGACACAGGCCGGGGGCCGTTGTTGAAGACGTAGCTGACGACCGCGGTCGACGTACCGGCCCGCTCCGCGACGTCACGCGCCGTCGCCATCGATCTCCCCACGCTGCACAGCGTAAGCCGTTCCCCCGGCCACGATCCGGGCCGTGATCTCCTCGGCCACCCGCTCCGCGTCGACGCCGGTCACGATCCGCACGGTCCCGCCGGGATCCGCAGAGAACGTGCTCCGCCCGGCCCCCTCGCCGCCGACCGCAACGGAAACGGAGCCCACCTCGGAGAAGGTGAACAGTTCCGGGCGACTCAGAGCCAGTACCGCCACCGGATCGTGCGGCACGTTCCACGTCTCGCTCCAGAACGCCCACCACTGCTCGATATCCGCACCCAGAGCCGCCCCGAGCGAACCCGCACCGCGGATCCGCTCCAGCAGCGCCGCCCCGATCGTGACCTGCTGGGTGATCTCCAATCCGGTGACGGTCGTCGGGATCCCCGCGTTCAGCACGGCCTGCGCGGCGACGTCGTCGGACTTGAAGTTGTGCTCCGCCTTGTCGTCACCGAAGGACCCGCCCATCACCCACAGGTGCCGGATCCACCGCGCCGCCTCGGGTTCGAGAGCCAGCGCCGCGGCCAGGTTCGTCAGCGGGCCGATCGCGGCGACGTCGAGCTCACCAGGTTGCTCACGCAGCCGCGCGACCAGACGCTCGGGCGCGCTGCCGGCGCTGACGGTCTCCCGCGACAGGTCGCCGTGCAGCGTGCCCTCGTGCCCGGCCCACCAGACCTCCCGGCCCGACAACGGTTCGGCGAGACCGGGGACGACGTCCAGGTCGCGCCCGGCGAGGACGCCGTACCTGCGGGCCAGCCGGGCCCGCAGCCGCGTGTCGCCGTACACGGTGTGGACCTCGAGCAGGCTGAGGTCCGGGCTGCCCAGGATCTGGGCGAGCGCCATCGCGTCGTCGACGTCGGAGCCGATATCGGTGTCGAGAATGAGGGATCGCTGCATGGATCGTGGGATCTCCTTACTTGAGTCCGGTGCTGGACACGGACTGGACGAAGTACCGCTGGAAGCCGGCGATGACCACCAGCGGGATGACGGTGAGGACGACGGCGCCCGCGAACACGAGACCGTAGTCGGTGAAGTTCTGGCCCTGCAGGTTGGACAGCGCCACCGGGCCGAGGATGTGGCGCGCGTCGGTGCCGATCAGCAGCGGCCAGACGTAGGCCTGCCACTGGAACAGGAACAGCATCAGCCCGGCGCCGATCAGCGCGGGCTTCGACAGCGGCAGGTAGATCCAGCGGAACACCCCGAACCAGCCCAGCCCGTCGAGCCGCCCCGCCTCGACCAGCTCGGCCGGGATGCCGAGGAAGAACTGCCGGAGCAGGAAGATCGCCATCCCGTTGCCGATCCCCGGCAGCACCAGCCCCGCGAAGGTGTTCGTCAGCTGCCAGTCCCGGAACATCGTGGACAGCGGGATCGCGATCGCGTCGAACGGCACCAGGAAGCTCAGCACCACGATGCCGAACACCAGCCCGCGGCCGCGGAACTCGAACGCCGCGAGCCCGAACGCCGCGGTGGCGCAGACCGCGAGCCCGAGGACGACCGTGGCCGCGCTGACCAGGATCGAGTTCAGCGTCGCGCGCCCGATCGCGCTGTCCAGCAAGGACGCGTAGTTGGTGAGGGTCGGGCGGAGCTCGAGGAACGTCTGCCAGGACAGCGGATTGAGGTTGGCGAACGTCTCCGAGCCCGGGCGCAACGAGTTCGTCACCACCCACAGCAGCGGCAGGAAGAACAGGATGCCGACGACCCCGCCGAGCACCGAGAGACTGGCCCGCTTCACTGGTCACCCCGCAGCAGACGGAACTGCCCGGCCACGATCGCCAGCGTCAGCGCGACCAGGATGACGACCTCGGCCTGTGCGACGTGGATGTCGCCGATCGCGTAGGCGCGGCTGTACACGTCGTACATCAGCAGGTTGCTGTTGCCGTTCGGGCCGCCCTTGGTGAGGATCTGCACCGGCGCGAACACGAGCAGGTTCGAGACCGTGTCGGCGACCAGGACGAACGCGAGCGGCCGGCGGACCAGCGGAAGCACGACGGACACCATCCGGCGCCACGGTCCGGCGCCGTCCAGGAGCGCGGCTTCGCGGACCTCGACCGGGATCTCTTGGATGCCCGCGATCAGGAACAGCATCCAGTACCCGACGCCGATCCAGGACAGCAGGACAATCAGCGACGGCAGCACCTGACTCGGGGAGGTGAGGAACGGCTGCGCCGGGAGGCCCAGCCGTTCCAGTACGCCGTTCGCGAGGCCGTCCGGCCGGTAGATGACGCTCCAGATCACTGCCGACACCGCAGGCGGGGTGGCGATCGGCAGGATCACCAGGGTGCGCCACAGCCGGGCGCCCGCGGCCCTCTGGGTGAAGAGGACCGCGAGCAGGAACGAGACCGCGACCTGGATCGGGTTCACCAGCACGGTGAACAGCAGCGTCACGCCGACCGACTGCCGGAAGTCCTTGTTCGACAGCAGGTCCGTGTAGTTGCCCAGGCCCGCGAACACCCGGCCGCCGCGCAGCAGGCTCTCGGTGTAGAAGCTCTCGACCACCGCCGAGATCGCCGGGACGATCCGCAGGACGGCGAGGCACACCAGCGCAGGCGCCAGGAACGCGAGAGCGATCAGCCCTTGCCGTTGCCTCACTTAATGGACTTCCAGGCGTCGGTCAGCTGCCGGGTCGCCTCCTGCAACCGCGCGTTCGGATCGGTCCCGTTGCGGATGTCCGCGAACGCCTTGCCCATGACCTCCTCGAACTGGATGTACCCGACGCTGACCGGCCGCGACACCGCGGTGTGCTCACTCTCGTACGCCGTGATCGCCGCCGCACCGGCCGTCTTCGCACCGGAGAACGTGTCCATCTGCGGTGTGTACTGCTTCTGGGCCTCGAGGTTCGCCGGGATGATCGTGGTCGTACTCGTGGTGGCCAGGTTGCCGGCCGGGTCCAGCGTGGCGAACTCGACGAACTTGCGCGCCATCCCCTGCTGCTTCGACGCCGGGTTGACGCCGAGCGACCAGGAACCGGTCGGGGTGACCGGCTTGCCGCCCTGGAAGTACGGCAGCGGGGCGACGCCCCAGTCGATCTTCGAGCTGCCGAAGATCTTCAGGTCCCACGGCCCGCCGACGAAGAAGGCGACGTCACCCGCGGCGAACACCGGTCCGGTCTGGAACCCGCCGATGCCGCGCGGCGACAGTCCGCTCGCGAACGTGGCGCCGTACCACTGCATGGCCTTCTTCCAGCCGTCGGTCTCGACCGCCGGGGTGAGGGCGTCGTCGCCCTCGATCCCGGATCCGCCGCCGAGGGACTCGGCCAGCGGCTGCAGCTGGTAGTACGCCTCGGGCTGCTCCAAGAACAGGCCGTACTTCGTGCCGCCCGCCTGCATCGCCTTGCGGCCGGCGGCCTCGACCTGCTCCCAGGTCCAGCGCTGCTGCGGGTCCGCGGTCGGCGGGGTCACCTTCGCCTTGGCGAGCGCGGTCCTGTTGTAGAAGAGGAACTGCGTCGAGTTCCACATCGGCAACGACCAGAGCTTGTCGCGGAAGTGGTTGGTCTTGTACGCCGTGGCGCTGAACTTGGTCTTCACCTGGTCGTCGAGGTCGCTCAGATCGGTGAGGAAGCCCTTGGCGGCCAGCTGCGAGACGCGCGGCTCGTCGACGGTGTAGACGTCGATCCCGGCGTCCTTCGCGCTCAGCCGCTGCTGCATGGTCGCGTTGAACTGGTCGAACGGGATCTGGGTGTAGGTCACCTTGATCCCGGGGTTCTTCGCCTCGAAGGCCTTGATCACGGGCTGGTAGGTCTCGGCGTTGTCGGTCCCGGTGAACGTGATCGTCCCGGTCGCCGGACCGGGGTCGGCCGTCGCGCCGGTGCCGGCCGGGCCGTCGGACGAACCGCCGCAACCGGCGAGCAGCAGGGCCGCGGCAACCGCCGCGGCCGGAAGAGCGAAGAGGTTCCGCCGCACAGCGATCCCCTTTCGGGTCCAGGAGAGGTCTAAGCGCTTAGACTCTAAGCGCTTAGACCTGGGAGTGTCCAGCAGTTGCCGGCGACGGGGTCCGGGAACGACGAAGGCCCCCGTCCGGGAGGACGGGGGCCTTCTACTCTGGTAGCCCCGACGGGATTCGAACCCGCGCTACCGCCTTGAGAGGGCGGCGTGCTAGGCCGCTACACAACGGGGCCAGAGGTGTGTCGTCCGGGCTTTGCGGCCCGGGCAACGAGGTTGAACTCTACCGATTTTCATCGGTGCGGTCCAATCCGCTGGGGTACTAGGACTCGAACCTAGACTAACTGAACCAGAATCAGACGGGCTGCCAATTACCCCATACCCCAAAGGCATTTCACTGAGTCGAGGAGTTCGTTTCCGCCCTCATCAACCCGGCTCGGAGAGCTTACCCGAGGCAGGGACCCGACAGCAAAACGGGCCCCCTCCGGCGCGTTGTCACTCCCGTCACACCTGTCGCGGACCGCCCACCGACAGGGCACTCAACGGCAGCTCGGAGCGGTTCTCGAGTTTCATCCGCCCGCTCATCCACAGCGCGATCGCGCCGAACGCCGCGAACTTCAGCACGTCGATCGTGACCAGCGGCCAGGGCGCGTCCTTCACCCCGAGGCTCGCCCCGACGGTGTCGGTGAACGCCGCGAACACGAACGTCACCACGTTGTTCGCCGCATGCGACGCGATGCCGGCCTCCAGGCCGCCGGTGCGGACGACGAGCAGGCCGGCGACCAGACCGAAGGCGAGGCGGTCCACGAACAGCGCCGGGCTCTGCCACGGCCAGATCCCGTGCGCGGCGGTGAACAGCAGCCCGGTGACGAGCACGGCCACCACCCAGCTCCGGGCGTACGCCCCGACGGCCTGCAGCAGATACCCGCGGAAGTAGTACTCCTCCCCCGCGGCCTGGATCGGCGAGGTCAGCAGTGTGACCGCGATGACCGCGATCGCGTCCGGCGCCATGCCGCCGCCGTGGCGTTCGCCGGTGGCCAGCGGCACGTTCCCCAGCTCGATGACCGCGAACGAGATCAGCTCGAGGACGACCGCGACGACGGCGAACCAGGCCAGCGGCCGCCACCGGATCCGGCCGACCACCGACGCCAGCAGGCCCGGCGTCTGCTTGTTCAGCCCGCGGGCGACGTACACCGACAGCGGGATCAGCGGGATCAGCGTCAGATTCGTGGCCAGCAACCCGAACCAGGACAGTGTCCCGGGCGGGTCCTCGCGGATCGCCATCTGCACGCCCAGGATGACGATGCCCGAGATCATCCAGCCGACGAGGATCGTGAAGGCGCCCAGCACGACGTACGAGCGCGGGGTGACGTCGTTCTTGAGCAGCCGCTGGTACGGCGTCAGGCCGGTCTTCTCGTTCATGACGTCGTACGGCGGGCGCGCTCGAGGCGGTGCAGGGACTTCTCCCGGCCGAGCAGCTCCAGCGACTCGAACAGCGGCGGCGAGATCCGGCGGCCGGAGATCGCCACCCGGACCGGGCCGAACGCGTTCTTCGGCTTGAGCCCGAGCCCGTCGATCAGCGACGCCCGCAGCGCCGCCTCGATCGCCTCGGTGGTCCAGTCCGCCACCTCGGACAGGGCCTTCACCGACGCGTCCAGGACGGCGTCCGCGTCGCCGCTCAGCACCTTCGCGGCCGCGTCCGGGTCGAGCCTGAACGCGTCCTCGTCGACGAACAGGAACCCGAGCATCTCGTCGGACTCCGACAGCGTGGCCATCCGCTCCTGCACGAGCGGTACGGCGGCCCGCAGCACGGCGAGCTGATCCTCGGACGGCTCCGCCGGCAGCACCCCGGCCGCGGCCAGGAACGGGATCATCCGCCGCGCGAACTCGTCCTGCGGGAGCAGCCGCATGTGGGCGGCGTTGATCGCCTCGCACTTCTTCGGGTCGAAGCGGGCCGCGTTCGAGTTCACCTTGCGGATGTCGAACGCCTCGACCATCTCCGCCATCGTGAACACGTCGCGGTCCTCGGCGATCGACCAGCCGAGCAGCGCCAGGTAGTTCAGCAGGCCCTCGGGCAGGAATCCGCGGTCGACGTACTCCGTCAGGCCGGATCCCTTGTCCCGCTTGGACAGCCGCTTGTTGCCCTCGCCCATCACGAACGGCAGGTGACCGAAGCGGGGCGTGCGGCCGCTGCCGACACCGATGTCCGCGAGCGCCTCGTACAGCGCGATCTGGCGCGGCGTGGACGGCAGCAGGTCCTCGCCGCGCAGCACGTGGGTGATCTCCATCAGCGCGTCGTCGACCGGGTTCACCAACGGGTAGAGCGGGTAGCCGTTCGCCCGGACCAGGACGTAGTCGCCGAGGTTCTCCGGGAGGAACGTGATCTCGCCGCGGACCAGGTCGTCGAACACGATCGGGTGGTCCGGCATCCGCAGCCGCACCACGGGACGGCGGCCTTCGTCGACGTACGCCTGCACGCGCTCGGGTGTGAGGTCGCGGCAGTGGCCGTCGTACCCGCTGTGCTGGCCGGCCGTGCGAGCCGCCTCCCGGCGCTGGTCGAGCTCCTCCTGCGAGCAGTAGCAGTGGTACGCCCTGCCCGCGGCCATCAGCTTCGCGACGACGTCGGCGTACAGCTCCATCCGCTCGGACTGCAGGTACGGGCCGAAGTCACCGCCGGCCTCGGGGCCCTCGTCCCAGGTCAGGCCGAGCCAGCGCAGCGCGTCGTAGGTGTAGCGGTAGCCCTCCTCGGTGTTCCGGGAGGTGTCGGTGTCCTCGATCCGGAGCACCAGCTTGCCGCCGAAGTGCCGGGCGAACGCCCAGTTGAACAGTGCGCTGCGGATGTTGCCGACGGTCAGCAGCCCCGTCGGCGACGGTGGGAACCGGACCCGCACCTCGTGCGGCTCGAGGTCGCCAAGCACGGCGTCAGTCACGCACGATCACCTTGTTCGTCAGGGTTCCGATACCTTCGACGCTGACCGAGACCTCGTCGCCCGGCAGCATCGGGCCGACGCCCGCCGGCGTCCCGGTGAGCACGACGTCACCGGGCAGCAGCGTGGTGAACGAGGTGATGTAGGCCAGCACCTCGGGGATGTCGAAGATGAACTGCGACGTCCGCCCGTCCTGCTTGGGCTCGCCGTTCAGCTCGGTGCTGACCCGCACGTCGGACGCGTCGAACTCGGTGCTGATCCACGGGCCGAGCGGGCAGAACGTGTCGAACCCCTTGGCCCGGGCCCACTGCCCGTCGCTCTTCTGCAGGTCACGCGCGGTCACGTCGTTCGCGATCGTGTAGCCGAAGATCACCTCGTTGACCCGCTCCTTGGGCAGGTCCCGGCAGATCCGGCCGATCACGATCGCCAGCTCGCCCTCGAAATGCAGGTCGTTGGTCTGCTCCGGATAGACGATGCCGTCCCGCGGGCCGATCACGCTGGTGTTCGGCTTCAGGAAGATCAGCGGCTCCTTCGGCACGTCGTTGCCGAGCTCCTCGGCGTGCGCCGCGTAGTTGCGGCCGACGCAGACCACCTTGCTGCGCGGGATCACCGGCGCCAGCAGGCGGACGTCCGCGAGCTGCAGCTTCTCCCCGGTGAACTGCGCCGACCGGTAGAGCGGGTCCGAGTCGAGAACGTTGACGGTGCCGACGAGCCCTTCGGGGTCGTCGGTCTCGACGACGCCGTACTTCGGCTCGTCGTCCACGGAGAATCTGGCGATACGCACGGGCCGAGCCTACCGTCGCCCCAGGATGAGACAGTTATCCGGTGACTGTGGAGATCCGCCAGGCCGTTCCCTCGGAGTACGACGCCGTCGGCGACCTGACCGTGGAGGCGTATTCACACGACGGCTTCGTCCGCGGTGAGTACGCGATGACGCTGCGTGCCGCCGCGGACCGCGCCGCGAAGGCGGAGCTGTGGGTCGCCGTGGACGCCTCCGGCCTGCTGGGCACCGTGACCTACTGTCCTGTCGGCTCGGTCTACCGCGAGATCGGCCTCGACGACGAAGGCGAGTTCCGCATGCTCGGCGTCGCCGGCCGCGCCCGCGGGCTGGGGATCGGTACGGCGCTGACACAGCGTTGCGTCGAGCGCGCCCGCGAGTTCGGCCACCGGCGGATCGTGATGAGCAGCGCCACCTACATGACGGCCGCCCACCGGATCTACGAGCACCTGGGCTTCACCCGCCTTCCGGAGCGTGACTGGGCCCCCATCCCGGGCGTCGATCTGTACGCCTTCGCCCTGGACCTATGACCGTCACGCTGGAGTTTGCCGAGTGGTCGTCGTACGCCGAGGACCACGCCCGCCGGGTCGACGCCTCGCTGGCGGGCCATCTCGCCCGGCGGAAGCGCCGCGAAGCCCATCCCGTCGAGGACTTCCTCTTCACCTATTACCCGACCCGTCCGAACCAGCTCAGGGTGTGGCATCCGGGCCCGGGCGTCCGTCTGGAAGACGCCGCGTCGTACGGCGATCGTCGCGGCTACCGGCTGGTCGACGGGGCCGCGACGCTGGATCCCGCCGAGATCGAACGCCGCGCGGACAGCATCGCCTGGATCCGCAAGCTGCTCGCGTCGACGCTCGACCGCCAGGCCCAGTTCGGCTGTTTCGGCCTGCACGAGTGGGCGATGGTCTACCGCACTCCCGACGTACGGCACGCTTCCTGGCCGCTGCGGCTAGGTGCCGAGGGCACCGATCAGGTCGTCGAGTCGCACAAGATCGGCTGCTCGCACTTCGACGCGTTCCGGTTCTTCACCGACTCCGCGCGTCCGCTGAACACCCTGCAGCCCACGCGTGAGTCGCAGCCGGCACTGGAGCAGGGCGGCTGCCTGCACGCGAACATGGACCTCTACAAGTGGGCGAGCAAGCTGATGCCGTTCACGCCGAGCGCGTTGGTGCTGTCGTGCTTCGAGCTGGCCCGCGACATCCGCACGCTGGACATGCGCGCCTCGCCGTACGACCTGCAGCCGCTCGGCTACTCCCCCGTGCGGATCGAGACGCCTGACGGCAAGGCGGAGTACACCGCCGCCCAGCGCTCCTTCGCCGATCGTGCCCGCCCGCTCCGCCGCCAACTCGTCGACCTCTGCGACGACCTGCTCGGCTAACCTCCCTGCATGGGAAAGATCGTCGCCATCGCGTTCGCCGTACTGCTCATCGCGATCGGCGGCGTCTGGACGTTCCAGGGTCTCGGCTACCTCAAGGGCAGCTCGATGACCGGCAGCACCCTCTGGGCCACCGTCGGCCCGATCGTCGCCGCGTTCGGCGTCTCCTTGCTCTACGTGGCGCTCCGCGGCCCTAGGAAGCGCTGACCCGGAGCACGGCCCATTGGTAGTGCATGGCGCCGCCGTCGTTCCAGGTTGTCCACTGCTCCAGATCGCCATGTCGGCCGAGGACCTCCTGCATGTCCTCGTCGCTGCGGATGCTGAAGAAGCGGCCGGGGCCGTAGCCCTTGCCGTCGTCCCACACGTGCTCGCCGCTGCTGATGTCGCCCCAGAGGCCGATGGCCAGCGGTGCGCCCGGGCGGAGCACCCGGACGATCTCGCGCAGAGCTTGATCGAGGTCCTGGTCCGCCACGTGCAGCAAGGTGCTCATGGTCCAGCCGGCGTCGAACGACGCGTCGCCGAACGGCAGGTCGAGGACCGACGCGGCCTCCGCGTGCAGGCCGAGCGCGCGGCAGGCCTCGACGCTCGCCGGGGACAGGTCGACGCCGGTGTAGGTGAAGCCGGCCGCCGCGATCGCCTCGCCGTCGCGGCCGGGGCCGCAGCCGACCTCCAGGACGGTGTCGCGGCCTTCTGCGCGGAGCTGGTCGAGGTACGCCGTACGTCGTTCGACTCGCGGCTCCGGCAGGTCCCGGCCGACGCGGGCGTGGATCTCGCCGCTGTAGTAGGTGATCAGGTCCTGCTCACGGTCCGCGCGGCTCATCGGATCGCCTTCAGCGCGAAGAACAGCGGGATGCGCGGCGCATCGTCCGGCAGGCGCCACCAGCCGTCCGGGGTTTGCCGCATCGCTGCCCAGCGAGGCCACGGCAGCACCTCGGACTCGCGTAGGCCGGTGATCCGGAAGCCGGCACCGGCGAGCGTGGTGACGATCTCGCCGAGGCCGTGGCGCCATTCGTAGCTGGTCTGGCGGCCTGGCACCTCGTCACCGGTATACGTGACGGTGGAGTCGTGCGCGATCGGGCCGCGCCCCTCCAGGTAGTCGGCGCGGAGGACCAGTTCGTCGGACTCGCCCGGGAGGGAGACCTCGCGGAGCGAGTTGAGCAGCGGGTGGAACTCGACGATGTAGAGGACGCCGCCAGGCTTCAGCAACTCACGGACGACCTCGGCCCACTGCTGCAGGTCCGGCAGGTAGCAGAGCGCACCCTTGCCGGTGTAGACCACGTCGAACCGCCGGCCGCCGACCGCGCGCACAGCGTCGTACACGTCGGCGTGCAGGTAGTCGACCTCGACGCCTGCCTCGGTCGCGATCTCCCGGGCTGCCTCGAGCGACTTCTCCGACAGGTCCAGTCCGCTGGTGCGCGCGCCCCGGCGGGCGAACTCGATCGTCTCGGTGCCCAGATGGCACTGCAGATGCAGGACGTCACGACCGTCGAGCGGGCCGAGATCCGCCCACTCGTAGTCCGCGAACCAGAAATCCGCGGGCCGGTCGTAGAAGTCGCTGGCCGCATGCAGCGGCGCGCGAGCGTTCCAGTCGGCTTCGTTGGCGGCCACCATCCGCTGCGTCTGCGCATCCAGGGTCACACCGAGCAGTGTGCCGAATTCCGGGGTTCAGGCGGGTGATTTATCCACAGCCCTTGTTCAAGGTTTGTGGATAAGCTTGAATAAGACCATGGCACGGGTCGAGTTGCACCGCTGGCCCGGGCACCCCGACGGGTTCACCCGGGCGGAGCGCCTGGGCGGTTCGTACGAGCTGTACTTCCCGGACGCGCTGGTCGGGCGCGAGTTCGACCTGAGTGACGACGTCCTGGCACTGCTCGAGGACGCCGCCGGTGACCTGGCCCGGCTCGACGCGACCGCCGCCGTGCTGACCAACAGCGAGGCGCTGGCGCGGTTGCTGCTGCGCGCCGAGGCGGTCGGGTCGTCCCACATCGAAGGCCTCGTGGTCGGCGCGCGCCGGCTGCTGAAGGCCGACGTGCTGCGGGACCGCGTGCACGACGTGACCGCCGAGGAGGTCCTCGGCGCGGTCGACGCGATGACCTGGGTGACCGAGTCCGTCCAGGCCGGCGACAAGCTCGAGGTCGACCACCTGCTCGAGGCGCATCGCCGGCTGATGGCGCAGTCGCCGAACCCGGAGTACGGCGGCGAGATCCGCTACCTGCAGAACTGGATCGGCGGCCGCTCCCCCGCCGAGGCGTACTACGTGCCGCCGCCGGCCCAGCTGATCCCGGACCTGCTCGCGGACCTGATGACGTTCGTCCGCGAGTCCCCGCTGCCGGTGCTGGCCAAGACCGCGATCGCCCACGCGCAGTTCGAGACGATCCACCCGTTCGCCGACGGCAACGGCCGGACCGGCCGCGCACTGATCCACCTGATCCTGCGCGCCGACGGCCTGGTCACGCGCACCGTGCCGCCCGTCTCGCTCGCACTTGCCACGCACGCCGCGCAGTACGTCGACACCCTGACCGCCTTCCGGTACGTCGGACGCGCGACGACCGCGAAGGCCCGCGCGGCCGCGAACCCGTGGTTGCGGATGTTCGCGACCGCCTGCACGCACGCGACCGCCGAGGCCGCTCGCTTCGAGCAGACCGCCGCCGATCTGAAGGCTGCGTGGCGGGAGCGCGCGGCTCCGGTGCGGGCCGGCTCGGCGGCCGAGTTGCTGATCGAGGCGTTGCCGGCCGCGCCGGTCCTGACGCTCGCAGCCGCGGCCCAGCTCATCGACCGCTCCCAGCAGGCGGCCAACCAGGGCCTGGCCCGGCTGGTCGAGACGGGCATCCTGCGTGAGATCACGGACGGGCGCCGCAACCGCGTCTACGAGGCACCGGAACTGATCGACGCCTTCACACTGCTGGAGCGCCGGTTCGCGAGTCCGGCCGCGGACACGCGGATCGAGGCGCCTAGCAGACCGGTTCCGTCGAGGCCAGGACCGACACACAAGGAGGTTTGACTTTCCGGGCGCGATCGAGCAAGAATTCGAACATATGTTCGACCGTACAGGGGAGTTGTGATGCCGGAGGCGTTCGACTGGGACATCCTGCACCGGCCGTCGGCGATGGCCATGGTCCGCGGACAGCTCGGCTTCAGCTGGATGGTGCTGTCCGGCCGCCTCGCCCAACTGACCGACGAGCAGTACTTCTGGCGTCCGAGCAGTGAGGCGCTCACCGTCGTCCGGCGGCATTACACCGGGCAGTTCCGGCCGCTCGGCTCCGGCGAGTGGGTGGCACAGTGGCCCAACGAGCCGGACCATCGCGGGCCGCGGACGATCGCCTGGCTGATCGCGCACCTGACCGAGATGTTCTTCGAGCGCTGGGAGTGGACGTTCGGCGGGAGTCAGCAGGGGCGCGACGACATCACCCTGCACGGCAACGCCCGCGACGCGGTGGCCTGGCTGACGTACTGGGTCGAGGCCTGGCAGGACGCGATCGCCGGCCTGGACGAGGACGAGGCGATGACCATCGGCCTGAGCCAGGCGAACGAACTGGACGCGTCCGAGCCGTTCGGGCACGTCGTCCTGCGGCTGAACCGTGAGCTGATCCACCACGGCTCGGAGATCATGACACTGCAGGACCTCTACGCGGTCGCGGCGTGAGGACCACAAGATGTGCGACACACGGCGTGGCGCTACCCCAAGATGTAGGCCGATCCACCTAGCATCACTACTGCTGGTGGTTCGGGGCGAGCAGCACCACAAGATGTTGAGCGTCCCGAGGCAACAGGGGAATCCGGTGCAACTCCGGAGCTGCCCCGCAACGGTGAGCGGACACGCTGTCGCACGGTGCCCGCGAGTCCGGATACCTGCCACCGGCGCGTGCACCGCCGGTGCACGCGGTCCGAGACCTCGCGGGTGGGTCGCCGGACGTGACGGCAGTGTCCCGGCCGGTGCTGCCGGTCCCGTCGTGCGTCCGCTCGCGTGGTCCCGGGTCTCCGAACTCTTCTGGAGCGCACACCTGTGACCATTGCTTCCTCATCCTCTGCGGCCACCGCAGAGCTTCGGACGGAGCTCACCGTCATCCGCCGGGACGGCAGCAGCACGCCGTTCGACGCCACCAAGATCTCCGTCGCCATGACCAAGGCCTTCCTCGCCGTCGAGGGCTCCGAGGCCGCCGCCACGCACCGGGTCCGCGACCTGGTGACCGACCTGACCGGCCGGGTCGTCACCGCCCTGACCAGCCGCGGCGCCAGCGCCCGCAGCGTGCAGGTCGAAGACATCCAGGACCAGGTCGAGCTGGCGCTGATGCGCGCCGGTGAGCACCAGGTCGCCCGCGCCTACGTCCTCTATCGCGAGGAGCGGACCAAGGCCCGCACTCCCGCCGACGCCGCCGGCGTCACTACGAAGCCGCCGCTGACCGTGCGCGCGGCCGACGGCAGCCGGTCCCCGCTCGACGTCGACCGGCTCCGCGTGATCGTCGCCGAGGCGGCCGCCGGACTCGACGCCGTCGACCCCGAACAGATCCTCGACGAGACCCTCGGCGCCTGCTACGACGGCATCGCGGAGCACGAGGTCGAGCTCGCCCTCGTGATGGCCGCCCGGTCGTACGTCGAGACCGAGCCGCAGTACAGCTTTGCCGCCTCGCGCCTGCTGCTGGACCAGATCCGCCGCGAGGCACTCGGCCGCGTCCACGGCGAGCCACGCCGGGCCAGCCAGGCCGACATGACCGACGCCTATGTCGACTACTTCCCGCGGTACATCCAGGTCGGCATCGACGCCGGCCAACTGGACCCCGAGCTCGGCCGCTTCGACCTCGGCCGGCTCGCGGCGGCGATCAAGCCCGAGGCCGATCTGAACTTCACCTTCCTCAGCCTGCAGACCCTCTACGACCGCTACCTGCTCCACCTCGGCAAGGTGCGGTACGAGTTGCCGCAGGCGTTCTTCCTCCGGGTCGCGATGGGCATGGCGCTGCGCGAGGACGACCGCGAGGCACGGGCGATCGAGTTCTACGAACTGCTCAGCTCGTTCCGCTTCATGTCGTCGACACCGACCCTGTTCAACTCCGGCACCACGCGGCCGCAGCTGTCGTCCTGCTTCCTCACCACCGTCGACGACGACCTGTCCGGCATCTTCACCGGCATCCGCAACAACGCCCTCCTCGCCAAGTACTCCGGCGGCCTCGGCAACGACTGGACCCCCGTCCGCGGCATCGGCGCCCACATCCGAGGCACCAACGGCGAGTCCCAAGGCGTCGTCCCCTTCCTGAAGGTAGCCAACGACACGGCAGTTGCCGTCAACCAAGGCGGACGACGCAAGGGCGCGGTGTGTGCGTATCTGGAGACGTGGCATATCGACGTCGAGGAGTTTCTCGACCTGCGGAAGAACACCGGGGACGAGCGGCGGCGGACGCATGACATGAATACGGCCAACTGGGTGCCGGATCTGTTCATGCAGCGGGTCGAGGCCGGTGGTGAGTGGACGTTGTTCTCTCCGGACGAGGTTCCGGACCTGCACGATCTGTACGGTTCGGCGTTCGCGACGGCCTACGTGCGGTACGAGGAGGCTGCGGACCGCGGCGAGATCCGGGTGTTCAAGCGGGTCAAGGCCGTCGACCTGTGGCGGCGGATGCTGACCGTGCTGTTCGAGACCGGGCACCCGTGGATCACCTTCAAGGACGCCTGCAACCTGCGCTCGCCGCAGCAGCACGACGGTGTCGTCCACTCGTCGAACCTGTGCACCGAGATCACCCTCAACACCACCGTCGACGAGACCGCGGTCTGCAACCTCGGCTCGGTCAACCTGGTCGCGCATCTCACCGAGGAAGGTCTTGACGCGGACCTGCTCCGGGACACCGTGAAGACCGCGGTGCGGATGCTCGACAACGTCATCGACGTGAACTTCTACACCACCCCGGAGTCGGAGCGGGCGAACCAGCGGCACCGCCCGGTCGGCCTCGGCCTGATGGGGTTCGCCGACGCGTTGTTCGCCCTGCGCATCCCGTATGCGTCGGACGCGGCGGTCGAGTTCGCGGACCGCTCGATGGAGCAGATCAGCTACTACGCGATCGAGGCCTCGAGTGAGCTGGCGGCCGAGCGCGGCCGGTACTCGTCGTACGACGGATCGCTGTGGAGCCTCGGGATCCTGCCGATCGACTCGCTGGACCTGTTGCACACCGCGCGCGACGGTGACGTGATCATCGACCGCGGCACCGAGCTCGACTGGGACGGTCTGCGCGCGAAGGTCCTCCGCGACGGGATGCGGAACTCGAACGTCCTGGCGATCGCGCCGACCGCCACGATCTCGAACATCTGCGGCGTGAGCCAGTCGATCGAGCCGACGTACAGCAACCTGTTCGTGAAGTCGAACATGTCCGGCGAGTTCACCGTCGCGAACCCGTTCCTGGTCGCCGACCTGAAGGCCCGCGGGCTGTGGGACCAGGTGATGGTGTCGGACCTGAAGTACCACGACGGCGTGCTCGCCCGGATCGAGCGGATCCCGGCGGACCTGCGCGAGTTGTACGCGACGGCCTTCGAGATCGATCCGCACTGGCTGGTGAAGGCGGCGTCGCGGCGGCAGAAGTGGATCGACCAGGCCCAGTCGCTGAACCTCTATATGGCGCAGCCCTCGGGCCGCGCGCTCGACGAGCTTTACCGGTCAGCTTGGCGCTATGGACTCAAGACGACTTATTACCTGCGTTCCCAGTCAGCGACCCACGTCGAGAAGTCCACGCTGCAAGGCACCGACGGCCGCCTCAACGCCGTACCTGTTTCTGTTGCTGTTCCCGAGCCCACCGGAGCGGTCTGCTCCCTCGACGACCCGGACTGCGAGGCCTGCCAGTGACCACCGGACTGCACGAGATCTCGATCGGAGCGGCCCGCGTCGAGGTCGCCGACAAGGCGATGATCAACGCCCGCGCGGACGTCAACCAGCTGCTGCCGCTGAAGTACACGTGGGCCTGGGAGAAGTACCTCGCGGCCTGCAACAACCACTGGATGCCGACCGAGGTGTCGATGCAGGCCGACATCTCGCTGTGGAAGTCGCGCGACGGCCTGACCGACGACGAGCGGCTGATGCTCAAGCGCAACCTGGGGTTCTTCGCCACCGCGGAGTCCCTGGTCGCGAACAACATCGTGCTCGCGGTCTACCGCCAGCTCAGCAACCCCGAGTGCCGGCAGTACCTGCTCCGCCAGGCGTTCGAGGAGGCCGTGCACACGCACACCTTCCAGTACATCTGCACGTCGCTCGGGCTCGACGAGGGCGAGCTGTTCAACATGTACCGCGAGGTCCCGTCGATCTCCGACAAGGACGCGTGGGCGCTCAAGTACACCCAGCATCTGGAGGATCCGGACTTCCGCACCGGCACACCCGAGGCGGACACCGCGTTCCTGCGGGACCTGATCGCGTTCTACGTGGTCTTCGAGGGGATGTGGTTCTACACCGGGTTCGCGCAGATCCTGTCGCTCGGCCGGCGGAACAAGATGGTCGGCATCGCGGAGCAGTACCAGTACATCCTGCGCGACGAGTCGATCCACCTGAACTTCGGCATCGACTGCATCAACCAGATCAAACAGGAGAACCCGCACCTGTGGACGACCGCGTTCCAGGCCGAGGTCCGGCAGATGCTGACCGAGGCGTGCGAGCTGGAGGTCGCCTACGGCCGGGCCACGATGCCGAACGGCATGCTCGGCCTGACCGCGGACCTCTGCGAGCAGTACATGCACTTCGTCACGGACCGCAGAGCGGAACAAATCGGTCTCGAACCGATCTTCGGTGAAACGCGGAACCCCTTCGGATGGATGTCAGAGGTGATGGACCTGAAGAAGGAGAAGAACTTCTTCGAGACCCGCGTCATCGAGTACCAGTCCGCCGGCGGACTCAGCTGGGACTGACACCCGGAGACCGACACAGACCGGAAGGCCCGCGGCGCAACTCGCCGCCCCGCGGGCCTTCCACCTCACGCGCGGTATCGCGGTCAGGCGGCGTGTTTGTGGACGAAGTCGAGCGCGGTGCGGGCGACTTCCTCCCAGCCGTTGTCGATCACCAGCGAATGGCCACGGCCCGGGAGCTCGACGAACTCGGTGGTGCCGGCGTTCTTCTTGTGCTGCCGGTACGCCGCGTAGGTCATCGCGCGCGGCACCGTGTGGTCCTTCTCCCCCGAGATCAGCAGGATCGGTCCACGGTTCGCCGCCTTGAAGTCGACCTTGGTCTCGCTGAACGGGTTCAGGTTGGCCACCGCCGCCTGGAAGATCGGTACGCCGGACGCCGCCACGTGGAACTCGTCGTACAACTGCCGGGCCTCCTCCTCGCCGAGGTTGTTCGCCCAGCCGTAGGTGAACTCCTCGAACGTCAGCGTCACCGAGCGCCGCGCGTTCGCCGGATTCCCCAGCACCGGCGAACCCGCCTTCAGCGCGGACGGCGGCAACGGCAGCACCCCGCGCCCCGGGGCCGGATCGATGGCGACCGTGACGGCCGACGCGCCCTGGCCGGCGATCTTCTGCGCGATCAGCCCACCGAACGAATGCCCCACGACGGCAGGCCGGCGATCCAGCCGGCCGATCGCGTCCAGGTAGTGATCGGTGACCGCCTGCACCATCTTGTGCGCGAACACCTCTGGGTGCTCGCGGGCCTCGGCCACCGTCTCCGGATCGTCCGGCCAGCCCGGCGCGACCGTGGTGTAGCCGTTCTCCTCGAACAGCCGGCGCCAGCGGTCCCAGCTGCTGGACAGCAGCCAGAGACCGTGAATGAACACCACGGGTTGCTTGCCGGATGTGTTGGCCTGCTCGACCTGCGCCTGTTCGCCATCGGTCAGCGACATGGATCCCCTCCTACGCTCGGACTGATCGCGACGCTAGCCCCGCCGTCTCCCGCCGGGCAACGAAAACGCGAAATGTCAGGCGAGCAGGGCGAGGATCTCCGCCGTGGTGCCGGATTCGCCGAGGCGCGGGAAGATCCGGGTCAGCGAGTTCTGGTGGGCGTCGGCCGACAGGTCCGTCATCGCGTCGGTCGCGAGCGTGACGTGGTAGCCGTGCTCGTACGCCGCCCGCGCGGTCGACTCGACGCCGATGCTGGTGGCGACACCGGTCAGCACGATCTGCGTGATGCCGCGCCGGCGCAGGTGGACGTCGAGGTCGGTGCCGTGGAACGCGCCCCAGTTGCGCTTGGTCACGACGATGTCCCCGGCGTGGCCCGCCAACTGGTCGACGATCTGATCGGCTCCCGGCGGCGGTGTCGCGCCGGCCGATCGTGCGGGCTGCTCGGTCCGGCCGGGCAGCCGGTCCGCGCCGTCGGCGGCGAAGCTGACCCGGACGAGCACCACCGGAAGGTCACGCTTCCGGAAGGCGTCGGCGAGCTCGACGGTCTTGCCGATCACGGCGGCGGTCGAATGCGGTGTACCCGGGAGCGCGGCGACGCCGTTCTGCAGGTCGATGACGACCAGGGCCGTCGTGGGGTCGAGGGTGGTGACAGGCACGAGTGGACCTCTATTCGGGTTGTGCGGGAAGGGCGAGGAAGGTGACCAGGACGAGCAGGCCGGACACCACGAGCAGGAAGATCGCCAGGTCGTGCAGTCCGGCTGTCGTCGCGCCGTTGTGGAAGAAGTGGGCGTTCGCGGCGGCCGAGACGAGCGCGCCGACGTACACGCAGGTCCGCAGCAATCCGGCGGACGAGCCGATCCGGGCCGGGTCGGCCTGCTGGTAGAGGGCGGTCTGGTTGGCGAGGTTGTTCAGCCCCTGCGGTACGCCGGCGATCACGCCGACCACGGCGAGCAGCCAGATCGGTGTGCTCGGACCGACCAGCAGCTGGGCGATCGCGGCCAGCACCAGAAAGAGGCCTCCGGCAACGAGTTTGCCGCGGATCGCCGCCCGCCGGCCGGTCAGCGCGGTGATGACCACCGCCGCGAGCGACAGCGGCAGCAGGAGCAGGCCGGCCGCGGACGCGCCGAGTCCGCGCGCTTCCTCGAGCCATTGGGTGAAGCCGTAGAGGAACGAGTACGCGCCGACGAACGCGAGCACCTGCCGCGTGTAGGTCATGATCAGCGGCCGGTTGCCGCCCAGGACGCGCAGGTCGATGAACGGCTCCACGACCCGCAGCTGCGCGATCACGAACGCCACGCCCAGGGCGACGGCGAGCACGAGCAGGTACCAGCGGGAGACGAGCGGCCGCATGAGGAACACCATCAACGAGACCAGCGTGCCGGTGAACAACACGATGCCGACGTAGTCCAGTCCCCCGGCGCCCCGCGAGCGTGCGCGTCGCGGCAGCCAGAGCGTGCCGAGCACCACGCAGATGACCGACAACGGGATGTTGATGGTGAAGATCAGGTGCCAGCCGCCGAGCCCGATCAGGAGTCCGCCGAGCGTCGGGCCGATCACCGCGATCACCTGGTTCGCGATCGACAGGCTGCTCAGGATCACGGCCGGCGTGTCCATCCCGGTCCGGTCGGCCTCGCTGCGGATCAGGGACATCGCCGCCGGGTACGCGGCCGACGTACCGAGCCCGAGCAGGACCCGCGAGGCGACGAGGACGCCGAGGTTCGGGGCCAGCGCGCCGAGCAGGCCGGCGGCACCGACGAGCGACGTGGCGAACAGGTAGAGCGGCCGCGGGCCGAACAGGTCGACCAGCCGGCCCATCACGGGCTGGCCGACCGCGGTGGCCAGGTACAGCCCGGTGACCAGCCACGCGGTCTGCGACGGCGGTACGCCGAACGCGGCGCCGATCGGGATCAGCGCCACCGCGAGCATCGACGAGTTGATCGGGTTGAGGATCGACCCGACGAGCATCGGCGCGATCAGCCGCCGATCGAACCGCTCCGGCGACGTCACCGCGGGACCGCCGGAAAGCCGCGCCGGCAACCGGCCAACGCCCGGTCGCCGCCTCGATCGCCTGCACCACCGGTCAACGCCCGGCCGCCTGCACCACCGGTCAACGGCCGGTCGCCGCCTCGATCGCGTGGTCCAGTAGGGCGAGCGCCTTGATGATCTCCTGCCGCTCGGCCTCGGTGCAGTGGTCCTGCAACGTGCGGGCCAGCCACTCCTGCCGCACCTTGCGGTCGCCCTGCAGGCGATGCCGGCCGGCCGTGGTCAGCGACACCACCTGCCGCCGGCCGTCCTCGGGATCCGGGTGCCGCTCGATCAGATCGGCCTCGCGGAGCGCGGCCAGGATCGCCGCCATCGACTGCGGCCGGATCCGCTCCGCCGCCGCCAGCTCACTGGCCGACGCCGGCCCGTCCTTGTCCAACCGGCTCACCACCGACGACTGCGACGGCGTCAGGTCGTCGGTCTCGGCCAGCTCCTTGAGCCGCCGCTTGACCCGCCCGAACACCACCCGCACCTCACCGGCGGCCTGGGTCGCCGAAGGGGAAATCCGTTCGCTCACCCGACCACGGTAAATTAGACAGTCCGAACTGTCCAGTTCGAACTGATCAGTTTCAGCTGATGACCACCTCGAGGACGCCGATCACCTTCTCCAGCCGGGCGGCGACCCGGCCGGCGTCGAAGCCGTTGCCCTCGACGACGATCCGCAGGGTGCGGTCGTCGAGGGACAGGGCGAGCTCGCGGACGTCGTACGGGTTCAGCAGGACGGCGATCCGGGCCAGCAGACCCTCGACCTCGACCACCTGCGCGGTGAACGTGGTGACGGCGCGTTCGACGATCACCAGGCTCATCGCGCGACCTCCTTGTGGCGGAGCAGGCCGAAGGTGACGCCGTCGACGAGCGCCTCCCAGGACGCCTCGACGATGTTGTGGCCGACGCCGACCGTCACCCACGAGCCCTCGCCGTCCGCGGTCTCGATCAGCACTCTGATCACCGCGTCCGTGCCGTGGCCCTGGTCGAGGATGCGGACCTTGTAGTCGACCAGGTCGAACTTGTTCACCACCGGGTACGCCCGCTCGATCGCGGCCCGCAGCGCGTGGTCGAGCGCGTTGACCGGCCCGTTGCCCTCGCCGGTGACGATCTCCCGCTCGCCGCCGGCGACCAGCTTCACCGTGGACTCCGACACCGCCTCCCCGTCGGCGCGCGACTCGGTGATCACCCGCCAGGACTCGACGTCGAAGAAGCTCGGACGCTTCCCGTCGACCTCCTCGGTGAGCAGCAGCGAGAACGACGCGTCGGCCGCCTCGAACGTGTACCCGCGGGCCTCCAGGTCCTTCACCCGCTCGGTCACCCGGCTGACCAGCTCGCGGTCGTTGCCGAGCTCGAACCCGAGCTCGCGGCCCTTCAGCTCGACACTCGCCCGGCCGGCCATCTCCGACACCAGCATCCGCATGTCGTTGCCCACACGAGCCGGATCCGTGTGCTGGTAGAGATCCGGGTCGACCTTGATCGCGCTGGCGTGCAGGCCCGCCTTGTGGGCGAACGCGGACAGCCCGACGTACGGCTGCCGGGTCGACGGCGGCACGTTCGTCACCTCGGCGATCGCGTGCGCGATCCGGAACGAGTCGGCGAGGTTGCCGGGCGGGAGGAGTCGCATGTCCCGCTTGAGCTCGAGGTTGGCGACGATCGCCAGCAGGTCGGCGTTACCGGTCCGCTCGCCGTACCCGTTGATCGTGCCCTGGACGTGCGTGACGCCGGCCTCGACGGCGGCGATCGAGTTCGCCACCGCGCAGCCGCCGTCGTTGTGGGCGTGGATGCCGAGCCGGGCCCCGGTCGACTCGAGGACGTCGCGGACGACGTCCTGCAGCTCCCGCGGCAGGGTCCCACCGTTGGTGTCGCACAGCGCGACGACGTCGGCGCCGGCCTCGGCGGCTACGCGTACCACCTCGAGCGCGTAGGCCCGGTTCGCGCGGTAGCCGTCGAAGAAGTGCTCGGTGTCGAGGAAGACCCGCTGGCCGTTCTCCCGGAGGTGCCGGACAGTGTCGGCGACCATCCGCAGGTTCTCGTCGAGGGTCGTGCGCAGGGCCCGCTCGACGTGCGCGTCGTGGCTCTTCGCAACGAGTGTGACGACGGCGGCGCCGGAGTTCCGCAGCGCGGCCACCTGCGGGTCGTCGGCGGCGGCCGAGGCCGGTTTGCAGGTGGCGCCGAACGCCGCGAACGTCGCGTTCCGCAGGTGCAGCTCGGTCTTCGCCCGCTCGAAGAACTCGGTGTCCTTGGGGACGGCGCCCGGCCACCCGCCCTCGATGAAGCCGACCCCCAGCTCGTCCAGGTACTGCGCGATGGCGATCTTGTCGGCCACGGACAGCGCCAGACCCTCCTGCTGCGCACCGTCGCGCAAGGTGGTGTCGTAGACGTGGAAATCGTCCGAGATACTCATGGAGATCGACCTTCCGGAAGGGGTCTGTCGGGCAAACAAAAAACCTCCCGCAAGGTGCGAGAGGTCTGCGCGCTCAGGTACTGCCGGCTGAGCGCGCCTAGGAAATAATCACCCGATAGTGCTTCATGACGTTTTGCAGTCTGCCACACAATGTCCGGACCATGAGGTCCCCGTCTCGCATCACGAACATTCAGTACTCCGGCGCGTACTGGAGTTCAGCCCCGGAGTTCAGGCCCGGAAGTCAGGCGCTGAGGGACCAGCCCGGGTCGTCCCAGGCGGTGTAGAAGTCCTCGCGGGTCAGCGGGCGCAACCCCCAGCTCTCGCGGTCGAGCGGCTGGTCGGTGAGCATGCCCTCGTCGTCCTCGATCCGCTGCCACCAGTACCGCTTGACGTCGCCGTCCTCGCCCATGCCGAGCTGGCGGACGACGACCCACTCGCGCTCGTGCCAGACCGCCTCGTAGAGCCAGTCGGTGCCGTAGTCGTCGACCGCCGCGCCGTACGTCCGCGACGCCGTCCCGCGGTCCAGGTCCCGGATCAGCTCGACGGTCGACCGGATCGCGGCGACGGTCTCCGCCGGCCACTCCCGACGCTCCGCGAGCTCCGCGTAGTACTTCTCGACCTCACCCGGAAAGGCACCCATGCCGCCAGACACTATCGAACGCCCGAGCCGACGACCGACCGGATGTCCGACCCGCAGACCTGAAAAGATTCTGTGAATTCGCCCGCGACCCCGACGCCTCGAGAAGGGACACACCCCCGTGAGCGACGCTCCGGCCGGCGAGCTCGGCCCGCAGCACTACCGGATGATGAACTTCGCCGTCGGCGTCGCCTTGCTGGCGGCGCTGGCACCCACCTGGCTCACCCGGGAATTCAGCGACGACCTCAGCCTCTACAGCGGCATCGGCCTGCTCGGGCTCAGCCCGGAGGGCAAGTCGCCGATGGAGGCCCTGGGCACCTGTCTCTTCCTGGCCTACATCCTGCTGGCGCTCGGATTCCTGCTGGCCCGCCCGGAGAAGGGTGCCCCGGTCCTGCTGGGTGTGGCCGGGTTCGTCGTGACCGTCGTCGTGCTGGCGAACCGGCCCAGCGGCAGCATCCGGATCCACGCCGACTGGACCGGCGCGCCGATCGTTGCCCTCGGCCTCTGGTTCATCTCGACCGTCGTCTCGCTCGTCGCCCTGAGAGCCGCCCGTGCCGGGGCGGACCGCAAGGCTGACACCACGTCCTGAAAAGATCGTTTGAAACACCCCCGATGACCAGGGATCGATCGTGAGCGAGCCGGACGACGCAAACCTCGACGTACTCAAGGCACCGCTGCCACCGCGTGCCGACCGGGACCCGGTCAACCAACTGCGGTTCCAGTTGCTCGGGTACACCACTGCGCTCGCGTTGCTGATCACGTTGGTGCCGACCTGGCTGGTCCGGGACCACGGCCGCGGCTTGCAGCTGTTCACCGGCTTCGGAATGGTCCGGCACGCGGACATCCTCGGCAGCGCCGCGAATCTGCTGTTCATCGCGTACCTCGTCCTCGCGCTGGTCGCCCTCGCGACACCGACGAAGCTCGCCGCCTTCGTGTGTGCGTACGCCGGACTCGCCGTGTCGATCGTGATCGTGCTGTTGAAGCCGGAGTCGGGGAGCTACGACGAGGTCTGGTGGACCGGAGCGCCGGTGCTGGCGATCGGGCTGTGGCTGATCCTGGCCGTCGTCAACACCATCGGCTGGTTCATCACCCGCGGCACATGACAGCGGCCCGGCGGGAGTCCTGCCGGGCCGCTGCGAAGAACTGCGTCAGACGATGCGGGTCATCCAGCCGTGCGGGTCGGCGGCGCGGCCGTACTGCACGTCGA
Source organism: Kribbella sp. NPDC003557 (assembly GCF_040610805.1). NCBI lineage: Bacteria > Bacillati > Actinomycetota > Actinomycetes > Propionibacteriales > Kribbellaceae > Kribbella > Kribbella sp. NPDC003557. The sequence goes on along the minus strand of NZ_JBEXMY010000008.1, from coordinate 196,969 downwards.
GGAGGGCGGTGCGGACGGCCGCGGTGACCGGGCCGCCGTTGCCGTCGCCGATCGTGGTCTCGCCGTCCTTCCACTTCAGCGAGGCGACCGGGGTGACGACCGCGGCGGTGCCGCAGGCGAACACCTCCTTCACCTTGCCGGAGGCCGCACCCTCGCGCCACTCGTCGACCGAGATCTTGCGCTCGGTGACCGTGTAGCCGAGGTCGGTGACCAGCTTCAGGATCGAGTCCCGGGTGACGCCCTCGAGGATCGTGCCGGACAGCTCCGGCGTGACGACCGAGTTGTCGTCGAGGACGAAGTACAGGTTCATCCCGCCGAGCTCCTCGACCCACTTCTTCTCGACCGCGTCGAGGAACGCGACCTGGTCGCAGCCCTGCTCGATAGCCTCGGCCTGGGCGAGCAGCGAGGAGGCGTAGTTGCCGCCGGTCTTCGCCGCGCCGGTGCCGCCGGGGGCCGCGCGGGTGTACTCCTCGCTCAGCCAGATCCGGACCGGCTTCACGCCGTTCGCGAAGTACGACCCGGCCGGCGAGGCGATCACGCAGTACGTGACCTGGGCCGACGGGCGGACGCCGAGGAACGGGTCCGAGCCGAACATGAACGGCCGCAGGTACAGCGAGGTCTCGCCGCCGCCCGGCACCCACGCCTTGTCGAGCTCGACCAGCTTGTGCAGCGAGTCGAGGAACGTGGCGGTCGGCAGCTCCGGCAGCGCGAGCCGGTGCGCGGACCGCTGGAACCGGACCGCGTTGGCCTCGGGGCGGAACAGGTGGATCGAGTCGTCGGGATGCCGGTAGGCCTTCATCCCCTCGAAGATCGTCTGGGCGTAGTGGAACACCGAGGTCGCCGGAGACAGCTCCAGCGGTCCGAAGGCGGTGATCCGTGCGTCGTGCCAGCCCTTCTCGGCCGTCCAGGTGGCGATCGCCATGTGGTCGGTGAAGTACTGCCCGAATCCCGGGTTCGCCAGGATCTGGGCGCGCTGGTCGTCGCTGGCCGGTTGGGTGGTTGGCTCAACGGTGAACTGCAGATCGGCGCTCATAGCCGCACCGTACCTCTAGCCGAACTGGTCATGCGAGAACCAGTTGTGATGTCACAGGGCGTCATGACGGGTCAGCCCGCCGCGCGCTTGGTGATCGCGTCGCCGATCTCGGAGGTGCTCCGGGCCGCGCCGGTGCGCTCCTCGATGTCCGCCTCGACGGCCGCCTCGATCGCCCGCGCCGCCTCGGTCAGCCCGAGGTGCTCGAGCAGCAGCGCCGCGGACAGGATGGCCGCGGTCGGGTCGGCCTTCTGCTGGCCGGCGATGTCCGGCGCGGAGCCGTGCACCGGCTCGAACATGCTCGGCGCGGTCCGGTCCGGGTTGATGTTGCCGCTCGCGGCCAGCCCGATCCCGCCGCTGATCGCGGCCGCCAGGTCGGTGATGATGTCGCCGAACAGGTTGTCGGTGACGATCACGTCGAACCGGGCCGGGTCGGTGACCAGGAAGATCGTCGCCGCGTCCACGTGCAGGTAGTCGACGGCGATCTCGGGGAACTCCGCGGCGACCTTGTCGACGGTCCGCTTCCACAGGTGGCCGGCGTGCACGAGCACGTTGTTCTTGTGCACGAGCGTGAGCTTCTTGCGCGGCCGGGCCTGCGCGCGGGCGAACGCGTCGCGGACGACCCGCTCGACGCCGTACGCCGTGTTCACCGACACCTCGGTGGCGATCTCGGCCGGCGTGCCGACCCGGAGCGCGCCGCCGTTACCGACGTACGGACCCTCGGTGCCCTCGCGGACGACGACGAAGTCGACGACACCCGGGTTCGCCAGCGGGGAGCCGACGGACGGGTAGATCTTCGAGGGCCGCAGGTTGACGTAGTGGTCGAGGGTGAACCGGAGCTTGAGCAGCAGACCGCGCTCGAGGACGCCGGACGGGACGCTCGGGTCCCCGACCGCGCCGAGCAGGATCGCGTCGTGCTTGCGGATCTCCGCCAGCTCGGCGTCCGGCAGCGTCTCGCCGGTGGCGTGCCAGCGCTTCGCGCCGAGGTCGTACTCGGTCCGCTCGAACGTCACGCCGTGCTGCGCGGCGACCGCGTCGAGGACCTTGAGCGCCTCGGTGGTCACCTCGGGTCCGATCCCGTCACCCGGGACGACGGCCAGCGTGAAGAACTTGTTCTCGCTCACTTCTTGGGTTCTCCCCCATTGTCGCGGCGGTTCATGGCCTCTTGGACAGCCTTGACCTCGTCACCGGCCGGGCGCGCCGTACGGCGACGCCGGGTCGCCTTGCGCTCGCGGGCGTCGATCGCGGGCCAGTTGGCTGGATACATCTCGTACATGCTGCTCCTCCCAAGGATGTCGTGGGCGGCAGGATGCGCACGAATTTACTCGCACATCCGACTATTTCTCCACAATGCGGGCAGGTTGTCCCGATATCTGAGATCGCAGTGCGGGCGCTGGACCGGACCTGTGCGACTCTCACCCCGTGAGTGCTCCTCCAGAACTGCCGCCGCTGGTCTCGGCGGCCCTCAGCCTGTCCGGCCGGCGCGGATTCGTCAGCTCCACCAGGAACGAGACCGGCCGGTTGCTGGCCACCCTCGCGGCCTCGAAGACCGGCCTGCTCGGTGAGCTCGGGACCGGCTGCGGCGTCGGCTCGGCGTGGCTGCGCAGCGGCGCCGGCGAGGGCACCAACATCGTCACCGCGGAGAGCGACCCGCAACTCGCGCAGGCAGTCGCGGACCTGTTCGCGGCCGACGAGCGGATCGAGGTCGTTTCGGCCGACTGGACCGCACTGATCGAGCGCGGGCCGTTCGCGCTGCTGTTCGTGGACGCCCGCGAGGCGAAGCTGTCCGCCCGCGACGTCATCGCCGACGTCGTCGAGCCGGGCGGGTTCGTCGTCCTGGACGACTTCACCCCGTCGGCCGTCTGGCCGCCGATGTACGAGGGGCGCGTCGACACGCTGCGCCAGGAATGGCTGATGGACAAGCGGTTCACCACCGTCGAGGTGATGGTCGCCCCCGACGCCGCCGTACTCCTGGCCACGCGCCACTAGCACTGTCGCTGAAACTGAAGCGGGCCCGAGCTATGGAGCTCGGGCCCTTGTCAGCCGCCATGCGCCTGCGGGCGGCTGACCGCCTTCAGTAAATCAGTCGTTCGGGTGACTGGAGGGTATCTGGGGACTTTGCGCCGCGCAGTAGGCGGAAAGTCCCCAGATGCTCGCCTACGCCTCGAGGTCCACCGTGCGGGCGGTGTCGGCCTGGACGGCGGCGCTGATGTCGTCCAGCACCGCGGGCTCGATCTTCGAGTCGACCGACAGCGCGACCAGCGCCTTGCCGCCCTTGCGGTCCCGGCTGACCTGCATGCCGGCGATGTTCACGTCGGCGTCGCCGAGGATCCGGCCGACCTGGCCGACGATGCCCGGCCGGTCCTCGTAGGTGAGGAACGCCAGGTGCGCGGCCAGCTCGATCTCGACGTCGAACCCGTCGATCTCGACCAGCCGCTCCGACTGCCGGACGCCGACCAGCGTGCCCGACACCGACACCTGGGCGCCGTCGGCGAGCGTGCCGCGCAGCGTGATCAGGTTGCGGTGCTCGGGGCTGTCGTGGTCGGTGACGAGCCGGACCTCGAGGCCCCGCTCGGCGGCCAGCAGCGGCGCGTTCACGTACGAGACGTTGTCCTCGACGACATCGGCGAAGACGCCCTTGAGCGCGGCCAGCTCGAGCACCTTGACGTCGTACTGCGTGATCTCGCCGCGGACCTCGACGTCGAGCTGCTGCGCGACGCCGCCGGCCAGCGCGGTGAAGATCCGGCCGAGCTTCTCGGTCAGCCCGATCCCCGGCCGGACGTCCTCGGCGATCACGCCGCCCTGGACGTTCACGGCGTCCGGGACCAGCTCACCCGACAGCGCGAGCCGCACCGACTTGGCGACCGCGATCCCGGCCTTCTCCTGCGCCTCGTCGGTGGACGCGCCGAGGTGCGGCGTGACGACGACGTTCTCGAACTCGAACAGCGGCGAGTCGGTGCACGGCTCGGACGCGAACACGTCCAGCCCGGCGCCGGCCACGCGCCCTTCCTTCAATGCAGAGTAAAGCGCCTGCTCGTCGACGATGCCGCCGCGGGCCGCGTTCACGATGACGACCTCGGGCTTGACCTTGTGCAGCTGCTCGTCGCCGATCAGGCCGATGGTCTCCGGGGTCTTCGGCAGGTGCACCGAGATGAAGTCACTGGTCGCCAGCAGCTCGTCCAGGGTGGCGAGCCGGACGCCCATCTGCGCGGCCCGGCCGGCCTGCACGTACGGGTCGTAGGCGATCACGTTCATGCCGAAGGCGGCCAGCCGCTGCGCGACCAGGACGCCGATCTTGCCGAGGCCGACGATGCCGACGGTCTTCTCGAACAGCTCGACACCCGAGTACTTGCTGCGCTTCCACTCGCCCTTCTTCAGCGACTCGTTCGCCGCCGGGACGCGGCGCGCGGACGCCAGCAGCAGGGCGACCGCGAGCTCGGCGGCGCTGACGATGTTGGACGTCGGCGCGTTCACGACCATCACACCGGCCTGGGTGGCGGCCTTCACGTCCACGTTGTCCAGGCCGACACCGGCCCGGGCGACGACCTTCAGCTTCTTCGCCGCGGCCAGCGCCTCGGCGTCGACCTTGGTGGCGCTACGGATCAGGATGGCGTCGACGTCGGCGATGGCCGGGAGCAGCTCGGCGCGGTCGGCGCCGTTGGTGTGCCGGATCTCGAAGTCGGGACCGAGGGCCTCGACGGTGGCCGGGCTGAGCTCTTCGGCGATCAGGACGACGGGCCGGGTTACGTCAGTCATGGAGGAATCTCCTGCAGAAGCGGTAGGGGCTCATCAAGAACAGAGCACCGCGCTGTGCCCGCTGACTCGATGGTACCGCGTCCGCGAACCGCCGCGCGGAGCGACCCGGATGCCGGTCATTAGGTGTCGCAGGCAGGTGCGCCACCCAGCGCCTTGGTAGCGTCGATGACCAGCTTGCCGCGCGACCTGACCAGGGCGAACCTCGTGTCCAGCCGGCTGCAGTTCTGGCCGCCGGCGCCTTTCGCGTTGGGCGAGTACATGACGTTGTACGCCATCCTCGCCGACGAGCCGTCCGGCGCCAGGTCGGTGATCCTGGGGTTGAAGAAGTACGTCGTCTGGTGCTTCTCCCGGTCCACGGCCTCGGTCATGCCCCTGGCGTACCTCGGCGAGTAGAGCGCCTGCAGCGCCGCGAAGTCCTGCTGGTTCTCCAGCGTCAGGTAGCTGGCGAGCAGCTGCCGCACCTCCAGCGCGAGCGGCGTACCGGCGACCTGCAGCTCCGGCGCGATGGCGCCCTGCGGACCGCGGGACTGCGGACAGTCCCCGAGAGTTCCGACCGTGACGCCCGACGGCGCCTGGGCGACGTACCCGCGGAGTTTGGTGAGGGGGACGATCGTGCTGGCCTGGACCGTGTCGCCGGTGATCAGGCCGACGAGTTCGCCGGACTTGCTGACGACCGGGCTGCCCAGCTTGGCCGCGTTCATGAACTGGCTCAGCGGCTCGGGGTCCGCCTCCGACCCGACCGCGTTGACGACCTGTTTGCCCGCGGCGGTGTAGCCCACCAGCGCACGTTCGGCCTTGGGGTCGAGGTCCGCCTCCGGCAGCCGCAGGGGCGTCTCGTCGAAGCCGATCGACTGCAGGATCGCGACGCCGTCCGCGCTGGTGGCGAGCAGGTTGGCGCGCCGGATCCGGCCGTCCGGCGCCACCACGACGATCGACTTCGGCTGGTCGACCGCCGAGGCCGCGGTCAGCACCCGCCCGTTGTCGATCAGGACGCCGGAGGCCTCACCGGTGCCGGCGCAGGTGGTCGCGAGCACCCGGACCACGGCCGGGCCGGCCGAGGTCAGCACCGCGGCGGTGTCGATCCGCAGGCTCTGCGCACGGACGTACCAGCCCGCGCCGGCGCCGCCCGCGACGATCACCAGCAGGGCGACGAACCCGGCCAGGACCCGGCCGAAGATCCACGGACCGCGCGGCTGCGGCTCGGACGGGTGCGCCGGGCGGCTCGGGGACTCCATCTGCGTGAGTGTCCCGGCGCCCGCCGGAACCCGCCGCGGCGGTCGCGGCGGGACGTTCCTGCCGTCCTCCACCGGTCACACCTCCCCCACCGTTACCACTCCACGCCAGAATCGTCACATATTGTGTCAAACGAAAGGGCCCGGACCACCCACCTGGATGGTCCGGGCCCCACGATGCGTCCGTCAGCGGGCGGCCGTGCCCTCGACGTAGTCCTCGTCGTGCGACTTGACCCACGCCATCAGACCGCGCAGCTCCTTGCCGACGGCCTCGATCGGGTGCGACTCGCTCTGCTTGCGGAACTCGGCGAACTCCGGCGCGCCGGCGTCCTGATCGGCGATGAAGCGGGCCGCGAAGGTGCCGTCGGTGATGTCGCCGAGGACCTCCTTCATCCGGGCCTTCACCGACGCGTCGATGATCCGCGGGCCGGACACGTAGTCGCCGTACTCGGCGGTGTCGGAGACCGACCAGCGCTGCTTGGCGATACCGCCTTCGTAGATCAGGTCGACGATCAGCTTGAGCTCGTGCAGGCACTCGAAGTACGCGACCTCGGGCTGGTAGCCGGCCTCGGTCAGCGTCTCGAACCCGGCCTGGATCAGCGCCGACACACCACCGCAGAGGACGGCCTGCTCACCGAACAGGTCGGTCTCGGTCTCCTCGGTGAAGGTGGTCTTGATCCCGCCGGCCCGCAGGCCGCCGATGCCCTTGGCGTACGAGAGCGCCAGGTCCCAGGCCTTGCCGGTGGCGTCCTGCTCGACCGCGACCAGGACCGGTACGCCGCGACCCTCGGAGTACTCGCGGCGGACCAGGTGACCCGGGCCCTTCGGCGCGACCATGAACACGTCGACACCCGCCGGCGGCTTGATGTAGCCGAACCGGATGTTGAAGCCGTGACCGAAGACCAGCGCGTCGCCGTCGACCAGGTTCGGCTCGATGGCCTCGGTGTAGAGCTTGCGCTGGGCCGGGTCCGGCGCCAGGACGACGATGACGTCGGCCTCCTCGCAGGCCTCGGCCGGCGTGACGACCCGCAGGCCCTGTGCCTCGGCCTTGGCGCGGCTCTTCGAGCCCTCGGGCAGGCCGACGCGGACGTCGACGCCGGAGTCGCGCAGCGAGAGCGCGTGGGCGTGGCCCTGGGAGCCATAGCCGAGCACGGCCACGTGCCGGCCCTGGATCACCGACAGGTCGGCGTTGTCGTCGTAGAACATTTCAGCAGCCACTTCGGGCACTTCTCCTTAGTGTTGATTCGGTACGGCGGCGGCGGTACGGCCCGGCGGCGGCGCCGGTACCGGGTGCGAAGGCTGGCGATCAGCAGGTCGCGCCTGCACGTTCGGGGGTCCGGACTGGACGTGCGGCGGCGGCACCGGGACCGGTCGCAGGGTGCGGTCGGAGATGGAGCGGCTGCCCCGGCCGATCGCCACCATGCCGGACTGCACCAGCTCGCGGACGCCGAAGGGTTCCAGCACCCGGAGCATGGCTTCGAGTTTCTCGGGATTGCCGGTCGCCTCGATGGTGATCGCGTCCGGTGCCACGTCCACCACCTTCGCACGGAACAGCTGGACGGTCTCCAGCACCTGTCCGCGGGTCAGGGTGTCCGCCTTGACCTTGACCAGCAGCAGTTCGCGCTGGACCGTCTGCGTGGGCTCGAGTTCGACGATCTTGATCACGTTGACGAGCTTGTTGAGCTGCTTGGTGATCTGCTCCAACGGCTGCTCGTCCACGCTGACCGCGATGGTCATCCGGGACACCTCGGGGTGCTCGGTCGGACCGACCGCGAGGGAATCGATGTTGAACCCGCGGCGTGAGATCAGCGCCGCCACCCGGGCCAGCACACCGTGCTTGTTCTCGACCAGGATCGACAGTGTGTGCTTGCTCATCACAGTTCCTCGCTGTCCCAGGTCGGTGCCATGTCGCGGGCGATCTGGATCTCGTCGTTGCTGACGCCGGCGGCGACCATCGGCCACACCATCGCGTCGCGGTGCACCACGAAGTCGACGACCACCGGCGCGTCGGTGACCGCCATCGCCTTCTCGATGGTGGCGTCGACCGAGTCCTTGTCCGAGCAGCGCAGCCCGACGCCGCCCATCGCCTCGGCCAGCTTGGCGAAGTCCGGGATCCGGGCCGAGTGCAGGTCGGTGTTGGAGTACCGCTTGTCGTAGAACAGCGTCTGCCACTGCCGGACCATGCCCAGCGACTGGTTGTTGATCACGGCAACCTTGATCGGGATGCCCTCGAGCGCGCAGGTGACCAGCTCCTGGTTGGTCATCTGGAAGCAGCCGTCGCCGTCGATCGCCCAGACGGTCTTGTCCGGCCGCGCGACCTTGGCGCCCATCGCGGCCGGCACCGCGTACCCCATGGTGCCGAGACCGCCGGAGTTCAGCCAGTGGCCGGGCTTCTCGAAGGGCAGGAAGTGCGCGGACCACATCTGGTGCTGGCCGACGCCCGCGGTGTAGACGGCGTCCGGTCCGGCGATCTCGCCGATCCGCTTGATCACGTGCTGCGGCGACAGCGTGCCGTCCTCGGGCTCGTCGTACCCGAGCGGGTAGCGCGCGCGGACCGCGTCCAGCTGCTTGCGCCAGGCGTCGTACGACGGGGTGCGGCCGGTGTTCGCGATCTCGGTGCGCAGCGCCGCGATCAGGTCGGTGATGACCTCCTTGCAGTCACCCACGATCGGCACGTCGGCGGCCCGGTTCTTGCCGATCTCGGCCGGGTCGATGTCGGCGTGGATGACCTTCGCCTCCGGGGCGAACGAGTCGAGCCGGCCGGTGACGCGGTCGTCGAACCGGGCGCCCAGGCAGATCAGCAGGTCGGACCGCTGCAGCGCGCCGACGGCGGACACCGAGCCGTGCATCCCGGGCATCCCGAAGTGCAGCTCGTGGGTGTCCGGCAGGGCGCCGCGGGCCATCAGCGTGGTGACGACGGGGATGCCGAGCAGCTCGGCGAGGTCCTTGAGCTCGACACTGGCCTGCGCGCGGATCACGCCGCCGCCGACGTACAGCACGGGCTTCTCGGCCGCGGCGATCAGGCGGGCCGCCTCCCGCACCTGCTTCGGGTGCGGGCGGGTCACCGGCCGGTAGCCGGGCAGCGACAGCTCGGTCGGCCACTGGAAGTCGACGCCCTTGGTCTGCATCGCGTCCTTGGTCACGTCGACCAGCACCGGGCCGGGCCGGCCGGTGGAGGCGATGTGGAAGGCCTCGGCGATCGTGGTGGCGATCTCGTCCGGGTCGTTGACCAGGAAGTTGTGCTTGGTGATCGGCATCGTGATGCCGCGGATGTCGGCCTCCTGGAAGGCGTCCGTGCCGATCGCGGCGCTCGCGACCTGACCGGTGATCGCCACCAGCGGCACCGAGTCCATGTACGCGTCGGCGATCGGGGTCACCAGGTTCGTGGCGCCCGGCCCGGAGGTGGCCATGCAGACGCCGACCTTGCCGGACGCCGCGGCGTACCCCTGGGCGGCGTGGCCGGCGCCCTGCTCGTGACGTACCAGGATGTGGCGGATCTGGGTCGAGTCGAGCATCGGGTCGTACGCCGGGAGGATCGCGCCGCCCGGGATGCCGAAGACGGTGTCGACCCCGGCATGTTCCAGTGCGCGGATCAGAGCCTGTGCCCCGGTCAGCTGCTCACTCATGAGTGCCTTCCCTCAGTCAGTCACGCTGTTTTGCCTAAAAAAGCTGCACTGCTCGCGACCGATCCATCCTCGCTTGTGGCCGTTGTCACTGCGCTTCCGGGTCACGGATAGTCGCATTGGCAACAAAAAACCCCTTCCGCCGGGTTGGCTGAAGGGGCGCGCTCGACTCAGTGGTCGCGTCAGTCGGCGCGCCGCACAAGTACGAGGAGAATCGATCGCATGTAGGCATTATTCGCCGACACCCGGCGACCGGGTCAAGTTGGACCCGCCCACGTCCCAGTATCTGGGACGGCCGTCTTACGAACAGCGTGTCGGTAACTTGATGCCGCCGCAATGGCTCTGTGAGGTAAATCAGTCACATACTGAGGATGCGCGCACGAAGGTTTCCACCGCCCCCTCTCCAGATCGGAGTGACCCATGCGCCTCTCGGTACGACTGCTCGTGGCGGCAGTTCTCGTCGCCCTCTGCGGATCACTGTCGCTGACCGCCACCGCGGCCGACACCCGGACGACCATCGTGAACGCCGCCAACGGCGAGATCGGCCAGCAGGAGACGCCGCCGGGCAGCAACTGCAATCCGTACGGACCGTGCGAGGCCTGGTGCGCGCACTTCGCCACCTGGACCTGGCGGCAGGCCGGCATCGACATCCCCAACTACGGCTTCACCGGCGACATCTACACGTGGGGCCAGGGCAAGAGCCGCACCCACGACGGCGACACCGGGATGCAGCCGGGCGACATCGTGCTCTACGGCACCGGTCCCGACAACACCGACACCAGCGTGCACACCGGCGTGGTCGTTGCCGTCGGCACCGACGGGAGGATCACCACGGTCGAGGGCAACTCGGACAACGAGGTGCGCAAGCACGGGCCGTTCGATCCGCAGCACGCCGAGAGCGCCGGTCGCCCCGCCGACATCTACGCCTGGGTGTCCGCGGTCTGATCCCCTGATCGAGCCGGTGCGGAACTCGTCCCCCGCACCGGCTCCCCAACTGCCTGGTCCGCGGCAGGACCTAGCATGCGAAAGGTGACTGACGATCCGTACGGCGACGAGCAGCTGGTGCATCTCTACGACCTGGACAACCCGCCCGGCGACGACCACGCGTACTACCGGGCGCTGGCCGAGGGTGCGACGAAGGTCATCGACTTCGGCTGCGGCACCGGCATGCTGACCCGCTCCCTGGCCACACCGGGCCGGGCGGTGATCGGCATCGACCCGAGCCCGACGATGCTCGGCTACGCGCGCCGGCAGCCGGGCGCCGACGCGGTCACCTGGATCGACGGCGACCACCGGGTGGTGGAGCCCGCGGGCGACGCCGATCTCGTCGTCAGCAGCGGCAACACGATGATGCACGTCGCGGACCACCGGGCCGCGGCGACCGCCCTCGCCGCCGCGCTGCGTCCCGGCGGGATGTTCGCGTTCGAGTCGCGCAACCCGGCGGCCCGCGCGTGGGCGCAGTGGACCAGCGAGGCGACGTACGGCGAACGCGACACGGCGTTCGGACATCTGAAGGAATGGCTCGAGCTGATCGAGATCGCCGGCGGGCGGGTGGTGTTCGACGCGCACAACGTGTTCCCGGACGGCCACGACGCGGTCTACCGCAACGTCTTGTACTTCCGGTCGGCCGAGGAGATCACGACCGACCTGCTGCAGGCCGGATTCACCGACGTGACGATCGACAGCGGGTGGCACGGGCAGCCGCTCACCGCGGACGCGGCGCTGCTGGTCGTCCGGGCCACGAAGTAGTCTGGCCGTACCGCGACTGGCGAGGGTGGATCACCACCAGGGAGCGAAAGTACAGGGCGTCGTCCGCCTGGGCGCCTCCGATCGACTCGGAGGTCCCGATGCGCCTGCGGTACGGAACGAACCCTCATCAGACGGCGACGCTCGAGCACCCGCCGTTCACGGTCGTCGCCGGCGAACCGTCGTACATCAACATCCTCGACGCCCTGACCGGCTGGCAACTGGTGCGGGAGGCCGCGCACACGCTCGGAAAGCCGGCCGCTGCGTCGTACAAGCACGTCTCCCCCGCCGGCGCAGCCATCGGCGAGACGGCGGCGGAGGCATACACCCGGGCCCGCGACGCCGACCCGAAGTCGTCGTACGGCGACTTCGTGGCGGTCTCGCATCCGGTCGACCTCGAGCTGGCCGCGGTGCTGAAACGGGTCGTGTCGGACGGGATCATCGCGCCCGGGTACGACGAGGGCGTCGTCGAGATCCTGGCCGCGAAGAAGCGCGGGACCTACCTCGTGCTGGAGGTCGACCCGGCTTTCGAACCGCCCGCGGAGGAGGTCCGCGAGCTGTTCGGGGTCCGGCTGTCGCAGACGCGCGACGCACGGCCGTTGACCCGGGACCTGCTGGCCGACGAGGTGCCGGACGCCGCCGCGCGTGATCTGCTGCTGGGCATGATCGTCGCCCGGTACACCCAGTCCAACACCGTCGTGTTCGTGAAGGACGGGATGACGATCGGGGTCGGCGCCGGGCAGCAGTCACGGGTGGACTGCACCCGCCTCGCCGGCGAGAAGGCGACGCTGTGGTGGGCCCGCCACTCGGCCGATCCGCTGACCGGCGTGTCGATGGTCTCCGACGGCGCGTTGCCGTTCACCGACAACGTGGTGGAGGCCCAGCGCTACGGCGTCGCGCAGATCGCCGAGCCGGCCGGTTCGATCCGCTCACCCGAGGTCGCGGCAGCCTGTACGGCGGCCGGGATCACCTGGTCCCCGACCGGCGTACGGCTGTTCCGCCATTGATCACGGCACTGATCAGGGGGCCGAGCCGACCTTCTCCCTGGGGGCCGGGGGTGCCGGCGGCGGCCCGCCCTCGAGCTGGATGTCGGGCACGATGCGGTCCAGCCAGCGCGGCAGCCACCAGGCCCGCGGGCCGAGCAGTGTCATCACGGACGGGACCAGGATCATCCTGACGATGCTGGCGTCGATCAGGACGGCCACGGCCATGCCGACCGCCAGCATCTTCACCGTCGGGTCGTCGTCCAGGACGAAGCTCAGGAAGACCACGACCATGATCGCGGCCGCGGTGGTGATCACCCGCGCCGTCGCGCCGATCCCGATCGCCACCGCGCGGTGGCTGTCCCGGGTCGCGATCCAGGCCTCGTGCACCCGGGACAGCAGGAACACCTCGTAGTCCATCGACAGCCCGAACACGATCGCGAACATCAGCATCGGCACGAACGACGGGATCGGCACCTTCTCGTCGATGCCGACCAGCGACGATCCCCAGCCCCACTGGAAGACCGCGACGATCACCCCGTACGCGGCCCCGACCGACAACAGGTTGAGGATCGCGGCCTTCACCCCGATCAGCAGCGAGCGGAACGCGACCGTCAGCAGCACGAACGCGAGCAGCACCACGGCCCCGATCAGCCACGGCATCCGGCCGCCCACCTTCTCGGTGAAGTCGACGTACCCGGCGGTGGTGCCGACGACGTACGTCGGTTCCTTCTGGGCGGGCAGCACGTCGTCGCGGATCCGGCTGATCAGGTCCTCGGTCTCGGCCGACGACGGCGACGTGGTCGGGACGACGTTGATGATCGCGGTCGTCCCGGCGCTGTTCGTGGTCGGCTGCTGGACGGCGGCCACGCCCGGGGTCGTCTGCAGCGTCGACGCGAGCCCGCTGAGCACCGACTGCTTGTCGGCCGGACTCACCGACTCGAGCTGGACGACGACCGTCAGCGGACCGTTGGCCCCCGGACCGAAGCCCTGCGCGATCAGGTCGTACGCCTTGCGGCTGGAGTCCTCGGCCGGGTCGGTACCGGCGTCGAGCTGGCCGAGGTTCATCGACAGCAGCGGGATCGCCAGCACGAGCAGCACCACCGTGGCGGCGATGCCCCACGGCCAGGGCCGGGCGCTCACCATGCGCCCCCAGCGCGCGAACGCGCTCTGCTCGTGTTTGGCGTCCCGGCGTTCGTGTTCCTCCGCGCGGTGCTCGGCGATCGCCGACTCGTCCGCGAGACCGGCCTCGAGCTCGCGTTCCTCGGCGAGGTGATGCCGGTCCTTGCGGTTCAGGACCATCAGCTTCGCGAGTCCCAGCAGGGCGGGGATCAGCGTCAGCGCGGCCAGCACCGTGACGGCGACCACGATCGCCGACGACAGCCCGAGCGCGCCGACGAACGGTACGCCGGATACGTACAGGCCGAGGATCGCGATCACGACCGTCCCGCCCGCGACCAGGATCGCCGCACCGGAGGTGGACGCGGCCCGTCCCGCCGACTCGCCCACGCTCATCCCGTCGTCCAGCTGCTCACGATGGCGTGACACCAGGAAGAGTCCGTAGTCGATCGCGACCCCGAGGCCGAGCAACGTCGCGACCGTCGGCGCGGACACCGGGAACTGCTTCACGGCCGCCAGCAGGCCGAGGATCGCCAGTCCGCCGCCGACGCTGAAGACCGCCGCCAGCAGCGGGAGTCCGGCCGCGACGATCGACCGGAACATCAGGAACAGCAGTACCAGCGCGAGTCCGAGGCCGATCGCCTCCGACAACAGGTCGTCGGCCTGTTTCCCGATCTGCCCGGCGCCGCCGCCGTACTCGACCTGGAGGCCGGCCGCGCGGGCCGGCCCGACCGCCGCGTCGAGCTTGTCCAGGTACGAACTGTCGAGCGAGGCCGGGACCACCGAGAACGAGACCGGCGCGTTCACGATGCTGCCGTCCTTGGAGATGTACGCCGCCTGCGAGGTCGCCAGCGGGTCCACGGCGCTGACCACGTCGGGCAGTTCGGCGACCGCGTCCATCGACGACTTGACCTGCGCCGCGTGTTCGGCCACGGTGCCGGTCTTCGCGTGGAACACGATCGAGCCCGAGTAGCCGCCGGCGGTGCTGAAGTCCTTGTTCAGGATGTTCAAACCAGCGGATGACTCACTGCCCGGAACGGTGTAGTTGTTGACATAGGTGCCGCCGAACGCCGACTTGAGGCCGAACAGCCCGACGACGACCACCAGCCAGCCGGCGATCACGAACCAGTGGAAATGTGCCGCTCCGCGCCCGAGCCGGTGCAGAAACGCATGCATAGGGTGCCCCTCCCCCCGGGCACCCCCCAGCGACGGCCCGACCGTCGGCCCCCATCGGCGAATCTAGAACTGACCGGTCCGGGCCACAACCCCTCGGCGCGGACGGTCACGGACTGTTCTCAGTCGCTGGCGTTGAGCAGGTAGGAGCCCGAGGCAACGGCATTGCGGACCTCGGCGGCGGTTCGCTCCGCGTCGAGCCGGGTGGTGTCGAGTGCGTGCGGCTCCAACGGGCCGAGGTCCGCGAAGGCGCCGTGCAGACCGGTGAGTGCGTCGACGTCGGTCAGCTCGGGCTGCGGCCGGGCCTGCCCGCGCCGCAACGTCGTCCCGAGATCCGGGCGCAGGACGACGTACGACATCGTCCACGTGCCGGTCGCGGCCGCAGCCCGGAACGGTGGCAGGAACCACGGACCGATGACCCCGTCCACCACCACGTCGTACCCGCCGCGGGCATAGACGGCGACGGTCGCGACGATCGCGTCGACGACCACCTCGTTCTGGTGTTGCGCGCCGGGCAGGTACGGCGCGACGAACCCGGTGCGGATGCCGCGGTAGAACTCGTCGGTGGTCAGGTGCATGGTCGGCCGTGACGCGTCGGTCGCGACGAGGCGCGCCACGGTCGTCTTACCGGATCCGGACGGCCCGGTCAGCAGGAGGACGTTGCTCATGCCGCCCGACGCTAACCAAGCGGCGCCCGGAAGTGCAGTCTTTTGTTTTCGGGCGTCAGCCGCCCGCGACGCTGGGCAGGATCAGCAGCTCGTCGCCGTCGCTGAGCGGCGTCCGCACCCCGTCGAGATCGCGGATGTTGTCGTCGCCCAGGTAGATGTTGACGTGCCGGCGGATCGCGCCCCGCTCGTCGGTCAGCCGCCGGCGCAGCGGTGCATCGAGCGCGGCGAACGCCTCGGCCACGGTCTTGGCCTCGACTTCCACGCGCTCGGCGCCGCCCGCGAACGGACGGAGCACCGTGGGCAGGCGGACGCCGATCATCCGACCACCGCGGCGCGCACGGTCAGGACGTCGGGCAGGTGGCGGGCGACCTCGGTCCAGCTGTCGCCGGCGTCGGCGCTCGCGTAGACGCAGCCGTCCCGCGTGCCGACGTACACCCCGGCGGGGTCGGCGGTGTCGGTCGACATCGCGTCCCGCAGCACCGGGGCGTAGGAGATGTCGGGCAGTCCGGCGGACAGCGGCTCCCAGGTGCTGCCGGCGTCGCGGGACCGGTAGACCCGGCATTTCGCCTCGGTGGGGATCCGGTTCGCGTCCGCGATCAGCGGGAACACGTACACGGTCTCGGGCTCGTGCGGGTGCACGACGATCGGGAACCCGAAGTCCGACGGCAGGCCGTCCGCGATCGACTTCCAGATCCCGCCGGCGTCGTCCGACCGGTACACGCCGTGGTGGTTCTGCGCGAACATCCGCTCGGGCGCGTCGGGGTGCGCGGCCAGTTTGTGGACGCATTGCCCGAACTCCGGATACGGGTCCGGGAAGAACTTCGCCTGGATCCCCTGGTTCGCCGGCGACCAGGTCGCGCCGCCGTCGGTGGTCCGGTAGACGCCGCCGGTCGACATCGCCACGCTCATCCGGTCGGGGTCGGTCGAGTGCGGCAGCACGGTGTGGATCGCCGCGCCACCGAACCCGGCGCCCCACTCCGACCGGTGCGGGTGGTCCCACAGGCCGCGGACCAGCTCGAACGTCACTCCGCCGTCGGTCGACTTCCACAGCGCCTGCGGCTCGGAGCCGGCGTACACAACGCCAGGTTGACCGGCCGGCCCCGGCTGGATCTGCCAGACGCGCTCCAGCGACGCGTCGGCGTCCTCCGGGAACCCGATCGAGCCCTCCGGCGGCTCAGCCCAGCTCTTGCCGAGATCGTCGGAGTGGAAGACCGCGGGACCCCAGTGCTCACTGGTGCCGCCGACGAACAGGCGGGGCCGGTCGCCACGGGTGTCGATGCCCACGGCGTACACACCCTGCATCTCGAACTCGGGCACCGGTCCGTCCAGCTGCCAGTCCTTGCGGGCAGCGTCGCTCCGGCCGATCCAGAGCCCTTTCTTGGTCCCGATCAGCAGTACGGCGTCGGACATCGTCGTCCTCCTCCTAGCGTGTCCTAGCGTGGCGGCCCCGCCACGACATTGATCAACGGTTCCCCGGACGCGTAGCGCTGCAACTGCGCCCGCACCAGCCGCGCGACCCGCGGCGCGAACGCCGTCGAGGCGCCGCCGCGGTGCGGGTTGACCAGCACGTTCGGAGCAGACCACAGCGGATGTCCGGCGGGCAACGGCTCGGGATCGGTCACGTCGAGCGCGGCCCGCAGCCGCCGCGTCCCGAGCTCGGCGAGCAAGGCATCGGTGTCCACGACGATGCCGCGCGCCACATTCACCAGCAGCGCGCCGTCCTTCATCGACGCCAGGAACTTCGCGTCCACCATCCGCTTGGTCTCCGGCGTCGCGGGCGTCAGCAGCACCACGACGTCCGCGCGCGGCAACAGCGCCGGCAACTCCGCGATCGGGTGCACACCGTCCCGCGCCCGCCGCGCGACCCGGATCACGTCGCACTCGAAACCGGTCAGCCGCCGCTCGAGCGCCTCGCCGATCGCGCCGTACCCCAGGATCAGCACCGTGCGGTCGGCGAGCGAGTCGTCGACCTCGTCGTACGACCCCGGCCAGACCTCGCGCTCCTGGTCACGGACCGCACGCGGCAGGTTCCGGTACGACGCCAGGATCAGGCCGACCGCCAGCTCGGCCGTGGACGCGTCGTGGACGCCCCGCGCGTTGCACAAGGTGACACCGTCGGCGAGCCGGGACTGCACGTGCTCGAACCCGGCCGTCTGCAGCTGCACGACCTTCAGCGCCGGCATGTCGCGGACGACGTCGAACACGTCGCCGCCGCCCATGTAGCTGGGCACGTAGAACTCCACCTCGTCGAGCGACTTCGGCCGCTCGCCGCCGGAGTAGACGTCCACGTCGAACCCGCCGGGCACCCCGCCGAGGAACCTGTCCGGGTCCTCCCACGGAAGCCATGCCTTCACCACGTCAGCCATGACCCCGAACCTACTCGGGTTCGTGGACAGTTTTGAACTCCGGTGCCGCAGCGCGTCCGTCGTCGTACTCTGGATCGGTGCCTTCGACATCGGACAGGGCGGTGGTGGTCGCGCACGATCAGGCCGTCGGGCGGCTGCGGGCGTCGTACGAACTGATCCCGCCGGGCGAGCCCGTCCGGCTGGCGAAGCGCAGTTCCAACCTGTTCCGGCCGCGGACCGCGGTCGACCGTCCCGGGCTGGACGTGTCGAAGCTGACCGGCGTGATCGGCGTCGACCCGGACGCGCGCACGGCCGACGTCCAGGGCATGTGCACGTACGAGGACCTGGTCGCGGCGACGCTCCCGCACGGCCTGACGCCGATGGTCGTGCCGCAGCTGAAGACCATCACGCTCGGCGGCGCGGTCACCGGGCTCGGCATCGAGTCGTCGTCGTTCCGTGCCGGGCTGCCGCACGAGTCGGTGCTCGAGCTGGACGTGCTGACCGGGTCCGGCGCGCTGGTCACGGCGCGCCCCGAGGGCGAGCACGCCGACCTGTTCCGGATGTTCCCGAACTCCTACGGCACGCTCGGGTACGCGACCCGGCTGCGGATCGAGCTCGACCGCATCTCGCCGTACGTCGCACTCCGGCACGTCCGGCTCGGTCTCGACGCGCTGGCGCCGGCCGTCGACGAGATCGTTGCCTCCGGCACGTACGACGGCGAGCCGGTGCACTTCGTCGACGGCGTCGCGTTCAGCCCGTCCGAGGCGTACCTGACGCTCGGCCGCAACAGCGACGCCGCCGTCCGCGCGAGCGACTACACAGGTCAGCAGATCTACTACCGGTCGATCCAGCAGCGGCAGACGGACTTCCTCAGCGCCCACGACTACCTGTGGCGCTGGGACACCGACTGGTTCTGGTGCTCCGCGGCGTTCGGCGTGCAGAAACCCCTCGTACGGCGGCTGTGGCCTCGTCGCTGGCGACGCAGCGACGTGTTCCACAAGATCGTCGGCTTCGAGAACCGGCACCACGTCGCCGCCCGGCTGAACCGCCGCCGCGGCAACCCGGACCGCGAGCGCGTGGTGCAGGACGTGGAGATCCCGGTGGCGCGGTTGGCGGACTTCCTGCGCTGGTTCGACGCCGAGGTGGGGATGCGGCCGGTCTGGCTCTGCCCGCTGCGGCTGCGCGGCTCGACGTCCTGGCCGCTGTATCCGCTGAAGCCCGGCGAGACGTACGTCAACGTCGGCTTCTGGGGCACCGTCCCGATCGCGCCCGGCGCGGCCGACGGCGACGTGAACCGGCGGATCGAGCAGGCCGTCACCGACTTCGGCGGCCACAAGTCGCTGTACTCGGACGCCTATTACGACCGTGAGACCTTCGACCGGCTCTACAACGTCGCAGCGCTGGACGAGGTGAAGAAACGCTACGACCCGGACGCCCGGCTCACCGGGCTCTACGAAAAGGCGGTGACGCGCCGATGACGACGCTCGCGACCCAGCAGGTATCGATCGCCGAAGCCCTCACGACCGTGATCCCGGACGGCCTGCCGTTCCGGTTCTCGGCGTACGACGGCAGTGCGGCCGGCCCTTCGGACTCGGCCATTCACATGCATCTGGCCAACGAGCGCGGGCTGTCGTACATCCTGACCGCGCCCGGCGACCTCGGAATGGTCCGTGCGTACGTGATGGGCGACCTGGAGATCACCGGCGTCCACCCGGGCAACCCGTACGACCTGATGCGGCTCATCCTCGACCAGTTCCACTTCCACCGGCCGAAGGCGGCCGAGGCCGTCCGCATCCTGCGCAGCCTCGGCTGGAGTCACCTCAAGCCGCCGCCTCCCCCGCCGCAGGAACACCTGCCCAAGTGGCGCCGGACGTTCGAGGGGTTGCGGCACTCCAAGGCGCGGGACAAGTCCGCGATCCACCACCACTACGACGTGTCGAACACGTTCTACGAGTGGGTGCTCGGTCCGTCGATGACGTACACGTGCGCGGTGTTCCCGACCGCGGACGCCTCACTGGAAGAGGCGCAGTACGAGAAGTACGACCTGGTCGCGCGCAAGCTCGACCTGAAGCCCGGCATGCGGCTGCTCGACGTCGGTTGCGGGTGGGGCGGCATGGTCCGGCACGCGGCCCGCGAGTACGGCGTCACCGCGCTCGGCGTGACACTGTCTGCCGCGCAGGCCGAGTGGGCCGCCCAGGCGATCAAGCGGGACGGGCTGGAGGACCGCGCCGAGGTGCGGTTCCTGGACTACCGCGACGTCCCCGAGTACGACTTCGACGCGATCAGCTCGATCGGCCTGACCGAGCACATCGGCGTCCGGAACTACCCGTCGTACTTCGGCTTCCTGCACGACCGGCTGAAGCCGGGCGGCCGGCTGCTCAACCACTGCATCACCAGGCCGGACAACCGGTTCCGCAACACCGGCGCGTTCATCGACCGCTACATCTTCCCCGACGGCGAACTGATCGGCTCCGGCCGCATCATCGCCGAGGCCCAGGACGCCGGCTTCGAGGTCCGCCACGAGGAGAACCTCCGCGAGCACTACGCCCTCACGCTGACCGCCTGGAACGAGAACCTCGTCGCCCACTGGGACGAGGCCGTCGCCGAGGTCGGCCCCGCCACCGCCAAGATCTGGGGCCTCTACCTGGCCGCCAGCCGAGCCGGCTTCGAACACAACACGATCCAACTCCACCAGGTCCTCGCCGCAAAACCCGACCACCGCGGCAACTCCCACTTCCCGCTACGACCTACCTGGTGACGTCCTTTGCATCAAGTCCGGGCGGATTTGGCATTGGACCGGGGCGGTCTGGGCGCGTGACGGTGGAGGCGTGACTGTCGAGTTCGGGGTTCTGGTCGATGTCCGTGAGGAAGGAGCGGGGTACTCCGCGGAGCGAATCGAGGAGGTGGTGCTCGCCGACCGGCTCAGTTTCGACGGAGCCTGGCTGCCCGAGCACCACCTGACCCCTGACGGCATGCTGCCGTCGCCACTGGTGATGGCCGGCGTGCTGGCCGCGCGGACTTCCCGGATCCGGATTGGCACCAACGTGCTCGTGTTGCCCTTGCACCACCCACTGCGCGTGGCCGAGGACGCCGCCGTACGCGATCTGGTCTCGGGCGGGCGATTCGTACTCGGCGTCGGCCAGGGATACGCCGAACGAGAGTTCACCACCTTCGGCGCCGACCGCCGCCGCCGCGGCGCCCTGCTCGAAGAGGGCATCGCCGTCCTCAGAGGCGCCTGGTCCGGCCGCCTAGGCGTCACACCACGCCCGCAATGCCACATCCCTGTGTGGACCGCCGGCGTAACCGCCCCCGGCCTCCGCAGAGCCGCCCGCCTGGGTGACGGCATCATCGTCTACTGCGCCACACCCTCCGATCTCATCGCCCGCCGCCAGTTGCTGGACGAGGTCGCCCCCGGGCCGACCCCACTCATCTGCACCAGCATCCTGCACGTGGACGACGACCCCGACCGAGCCTGGTCCGACGCCTCCCCCGGCATCGCCTACCTGGAAGGTGAGATCGCCTCCTACAGCAACACCGAACTGGCCCCACTCCACCGCAAGAACTATCTGGTCGGCACACCAGAGGACGTAGCGGCTCGCCTCCTGCACCTACACGCCGCAATCCACTTCACCCAGTTCGCCCACTGGCTACGCGTACCGAAGATGTCCCACGAGGCAGCTGTACGGTCCCTCAAGCTGTTCGCATCACGCGTAGCGCCCGCTGTACGTCGCGCCCTACCGCCCGACTGATCTCAGTCCAGCTCGAACCTGATCCAGTCGCTCCCGCCCAACGACGCAACACCAAGAGTCTGGAGACGCCTGGCCCCGTCGGTGTACAGGTAGGCGTCGACCCTGGACCGTACGCCGTTCACCGTGTTCACCTGCCACGCATCGGCCCTGAGGGACTCCGCGGCCCGGACGACCAGCTCGCGCCCGAACCTCATCGCATTCCGATCCCGGGTCGTCGCCCCGACCTCGGCACTGAACCACAACTCCCCGCCCGGACCGCCGGCGACCTGAGCAACCCGGTACTCCGGAAAGAAGTATTCAGCAACGACACCGAACTCCGCAGTTTCATGCCACCGGAGGATCCAATCGCTGATCTCCCCGAAGGCGCGTGAAACGAAAGACTCAGCCTCACGCTCCGCACCTACCGTGGTTCCTTCGGCGACTCGTCGACCGAGTCGACGAACGAGCAAATGTCGTCGAGCGCGTCGTCGGCCGTGCCAACGAGGACGGGATCCGTTGCCAGTTCGGAGAGGCGTGCACGAACTCGGCAGTCGTGCAACTCGACAACACAGCCTGAATCCACTCGCGATCAGTCGAGTTGTAGGTGATGCCACGCAACGCATCCGTCGCATCTGCGACGGTCCCGTGCTGGATGACTCTCAGGCGCTCAGCACTCCACTCGCGCCGCTCAAACGACGATGCCATCGTGAGAACTCCTGCCTTGGTTGCCCTGCCGAGCGCCACTGTCGCTGTTCCCCGGAACTATGAGCGAGCGACTTGCACACCGGTCAACGAAGTCGCGTCCAAAGGATTGCTTTGCCTTGCTCCGACGCCGACTGACACGTCGAAGCGCACGTGAACGCGACGACCACCCGGCCTTCTGTCAGATGGCCCGACGTTCCAGGCACCAAGGGATGTCGGTGAAGTCGAGTGTTCGCACGACGAGCTCGCGGCTTGATGGCTCGCGAGCCAGAAGGCGATCAACGATCGCTGCATCTCGCCGAGCCCACGCCACTGGAGACCGGGCCAGACGTTCGCGCCACCGCTCGTCCGGCCGAAAATCCTCCATGAGGACTGAGGCGTCGCTCTCGGGTATCAACCACAACCCGAACAGGCTGTCGTCCAACTCAGCAGCGCTGGACCGCTCGGCGAAGAGTCTGGCATCAGCAGGTCACCGCCCCTTCCTCGCGCGCGACCTCTTCTGTGACCTCATCGCGCCTCTCGAGAATCACCAACGCGTGGAACTCCGCCAAGGCACCAAACCGCCTCTCTGCTCCGACCGGTCGACCCGAGACGGAGCGATCGGAATCGACTATTCAGCATCCGAGAGCGCAGCAGCCAGCGAGTTGGCGAGATCCATGGCCTGCTCACGGAAGAACCCCAATCGCAGATAGAACTGCTCCTCAGTCTGAATCATGACGGCAGTCCCCACCAATACGCTGAACAGTATATGTGCTTCTTGCGGCGTGAATGCATTGTCCGACTGTGTCCGCTCAATGATGTTCGACGCAACAGTCGACTCGGCCCCGAACCGGACGACCGAATCCACCGCGTCGGCGCGGTCCCGAACGAAAATGCCGACCGACTTCATCATCGAGCGCTGGGCGGCTGTGAATCGGAGCACATAACGATCATCAGACCGCGCCGCGCTGATATTTGTCCTCATTCCACGTACCTACCACTCGCGAACGCACTGGGACTGAACTTGTAGCCGTGGATCATATACGAGTTCTGGACAACCAGAACGCCCTTCGAGCCGTCATAGCCAACTCTTGCTCCGGTCTGCGAGTCGGTATGAGTCAACCGACCTCGCCAGGAGCCGAAGTAGTCACCCAATCCGTCAGGGTCATGACCAATTCCAGGGATCTCATGGTCGCCGGCCGTAGCCGATCCGTCATGCATCCGTTTTACCTGGTAGTCGACTCCCTCTGCGACATCGGATCCATGGGAGCCAGAGAGTCGATCGTATGCCGCATCGTCCAGACCTCCCGTGGCGGGGTCTCGAGACTTGCAGTTATGTACGAGCGCAGGTCCACTGCTCTCGGCAGCAACGTAGTACGTGTGGGTCTTTTGAACGGTGAGGTTGTAGACCGTGGCAATACGTGCATAGCGTCGTACGGCGCTGACCCGCATGGCTTGATGAGAACCGGCCGAAGCGAGGCGGTCGCCCGCCACGAGGTCCCCTGCGTCGACCCAACGGTTCAGAAGTGGCAGATAGAACCGATGCCCGGCGGTAGCCGTGACGATCCCGGATTTCGTCACACCCCCCGACCCCGACGCCGCCACCTGAACGTCTACTAGGTCTTTCGTCCCATGTCCGATGATGGTCCGTATGACCGGTTGCGCGGAGGAGAGTCCTGTCGTCGGGTCGGTGGCGAGGACTTTGTCGCCGAGCTTGACTTGCTCGATCGGTTTTCGGGTGCCGTTCGCCAGGAGGACGAGAGTTCCTGGCACGAACGAGTTGGCCACACAACTGGCAGCCTTCAGTTCGTCTTCGGCTTTGCGAAGGCCCTTGATGCCGTCGATGGCTTCGCCGACGAGTTCTTTGATGCGGCCTATGAGTTTCCAGGCTCTCTTGGCGTGGAGGAGGTACTTGCTGATGAGTTTGCCGGCTATGCCGCCGGCGAAGGAGGAGAGGACAGTGACGCCGGTGGCTACGCAGGCGCCGACGTCGCCGTTCGTGAAGCAGTTCAGGGCGTCGGTGACACCTAGCTCGTCGGCGACGATCTTGACCAGGTCCTTGATGACCTTCTTGATCTTCTTCTTGGCCTGTTCCTTGGCCTCGCGGTGCTTGGTGATCTTCTGGACCTGCTCGCGCTCTTCGCGCTTCTTGACTGTGCGGTCGGGCTCTTCCTTGGTGTCGAGCCAGTGCTGGAACTCCTCGTCGGTCCAGTCCGCTGTCTCGCCGTTGTGGTAGCTCTCCTCCTTCTCCATCAGGCCGTCCGGATCGCTGAACGTCGATGGGTTGTTGTTGCCGTACCGGTAGCCGTTCAGGGTCTGCGGGTCCGCGACGTCCACCAATGGGTCCACGCTGATGAACCGGCCCAGCTTCGGGTCGTACTCGCGGGCACCCAGATGGGTGAGGCCGGTCGATGGATCGTCCACGCCGTTGACGAAGCCCCTGGAGTTCAGCTCCCAGGTCGGCGATGTGGTACCGCGCGAGTTGCCGAACGGATCCATGCTGCGGCGGGAGACCACCGCGCTGAGGCCGTCGACCGAGACCGTGGCGGTGCCCTGGGGATCGGCGATCAGGTACTCGACCGACTGCGAGTTGTTGCGCATCGCGACCGTCGAGCCGTCGAAGTCGTAGTAGCGGGTGGAGCTGACCGAATCGGCTGCCTTGTCCCACCGGACTTCGGCGGAGGCGAGGTAAAGGGTCGCCCCCTTGGGATCGTGACGGATGAGGCGGCTGCCGTCGGCGTCGTATACATAGCTCGTGTCGCCGTCGGGGCCGCTGACGGACGCCAGGTGTCCCTCTGGATCCCAGGTCAGCGTGTCGGTATCACCGCCGACCGTCCTGGTGGACATGTTGCCGACGGCGTCGTAGCCGTAGTTGTCGACCGACGTGCCGGAAGGGCCGGACGAGTTGACGGCGGTCACGCCGTGCGGTCGCGCGGCGCCGGCTGCCGGATACGTGTAAGTGGTTGTCGTGTCGCCGGCCGGCCTGTGGTCGATCAGCTTCGTGCGATCTCCGGCATCGTCATAGGTGTAGGACTGCCAGTAGGGAGCAGGTCCGCCAAGAGCAGCAGCCGAACGAGTTGCACCGCAGGTGGTAGCCGGCGTCCAAGCCTCGGTCGTCCGGCGCAAGTAGTCGTGGCCGAAGCACTGCAAGTCCGTCGACGTGCCGTACTTGTGGGAGATCGAGGTGACATTGGCAGCGTCGTCGTACGCGTAGTCGAAGGTGTCGTCGGTCTCGAGAACGGCCTCGCGGTCGACCTTCATCTGAGTCAGCCGACGGCTGCCCTCTTCGTAGACGAACGACTGGAAGACGCCGAGCCCTGTCTTCTGGCCCATGTGGTACTGGAGCGGCTCACCGTAGTTGCCGCGTTTGGTCCCGCTGACGTACGCCTGCCAGCCCAGCATCGCCTTCAGATAGCCGGCGTCGTCGTAGTACAGGTCGATCGACTCGTCCGGCAGCCCTGGCGTTGACGGCAGAACGGCTTTACGCACCGTCCCGTCCGGGTTGTAGCTCGTGGAGCTCGTGTAGGTACCGGCCAGTTTCCCTTCGGAGGCCGGGATCGTGACCTGGCTCCCGGTCGGCCGATCCATCGCGTCGTAACCAGTGATCGCGGAGACGTAGTTGTTGCCGTCCACCGTCCGTGTCGACGAGGTCAGCAGACCTTTGCCGAGTGTGTCGTACAGCCAGCTGGCAAGCGTCGGGCCGGCCGCAGACCCACTGCGTACGGCGGTCTTCCGGTCCAGCTCGTCGTACGAGAAAAACAGCTCCTGACCGCGCGCGTCCTTCGTCGAGGTCAATCGGTCTGCCGCGTCGTACGACGACGTCGTCGTCCCCTTGTCGGGGTCGTTCACGCTGATCTGCCGGCCGCGGCGGTCGTACGTGTACTGCCAGACGCTGCCGGACGGGTTGGTCACGCTCGCCAACTGGTTGTCCGGGGTGTACTCGTACTTCGTCGAGTCGTACTCCCCTCCGGCGGCGCGGCCATGGAACTGCCGGAGCTCAGTCGCCTTGCCGCGGGCGTCGAGCATCTGGATCGTGGTGGTCCCACCTTCCGGCGGGATGGTGGCAACCGCGTTGCCGCCATACACCGTCTGCGTACGCCACTTCTCCGTCGCCTGCGAGACGAACGCGCTCGCGATGACCCGGTTGGCGCCGTCGTAGGTGTAGATCTGCCGCGCCGGAAGGTTCGGTTCGTCGGCGTCGAAGAGCGTGTTCGTCGGCACCGAGGTGTTGTCGAAGTACGGGCCTTCCTCGGTGGCGACGTTGCCGCGGGCATCGTACGTGGTGTCCGCGATGACGCGTCCGCCGTTCGCGCCGGGGGTCTGGACCTGGCGGCGGCGCAGGAGCCCGTCCAGGAGGGTCCTGCTGATCTTGTATGTGCCGTCCGGTTTCAGTTCCTGGGTCGCGACGACGTTCGGCGCGGTCTTCGACACCAGATAGCTGAAGATCATCGACGCGGTCGCGCCGCCGGCCTTGGAACGGTTCGGCAGCCAGACACCTGTCAACCGACCGAAGGCGTCGTAAGTGAGGTCGGTCCGCCGGCCGTTCGGGTCGACCTCGGCGACCGTCGCACCCCAGGACGGGTCGATGATGCTGGAGCTGACGAAGCCCTTCGCGTCTTCGGTCGCGGTGCCTGTCACCGGCCCGCCGGTCGCCGGCGTGAAGGTGACCTTGCTCGTCCGCCGGTTCAGCCCGTCGTAGGTCTCGAGGACCCGGCCGAGCGAATCGTAGACGGTCCGCGAACGCTGGACGTAGGCCGGGCCGGACTCGGTGTCGTCCAGGGACTCGACCTTGGTGATCAGACCGCGAACAGGCGCCGCCGTCAAACTCGTGCTGTCGTCGAAGTACGTCCTCAGGTCGGAGATGATCTGATCGGCCTGACTTGGCTCCACCGAGCACCGGAGCGAGGCCTGCTGTTCCCGGCTCACCGAGTCCAGCAACCAGATCCCCGCGTTGCGGTTGTACGTGTATCTGGTGCAGCGGTCATCTGCGTTCGTTGCCAGGTCGCCGTGATCGTCGACTGCTGTCGGCATGCCGAGATCGTCGAAGGACGTGCTGGTTCCGGCCAATCGATAGGAACCGCTGCTCAAACGCGTCCTGGTCGTCGATGACGCCGTCCGCAGCAGCATGGAGGTTTCGCCGCCCGCCGAGCCGGTTGCCTTCACCCACGGCATGTTGATGGTCCCCGTCACCTCCGGGCCGCTCGCCCCGTCGTAGGCGATCTGCTCTCGGACGTAGCCGTTGTACCGGTTGGCATCCTCGACCGTGTCGCCCTGGCTGTCCGTGACGATCGACGTCTTCCGAGTGGTGCCGGCCTTGTCGAGATAGTCGTCATGCATGCCGCGGAAGAAGGTGTACTGCGTCCGTGACTGGTTGCCGGTCGGGCCGACCTTCACGTCGACCTTGCCGTATCCCCGCCAGTCACTCCAGGTCCGGTACTTGGGCAGCGTGAGCTCGTTGTCGTCGAAATGCCAGGCCGGGGTCCCGAGGTAGTCGTATGTCGTGCTCTGATCAGGCCCGCCGCCGCTGCCGTCGTCGACGACCACACTCGTCACCACGTACTTGTGGAACCAATGCATCGTCGGCTCGGTGCCGCCGTCGATCGTCCAGTAGACCGGGAAACAGCGCCGGGTGCTGGTGGCCGGATTGGCCGGCTTCGACGTCGGCGTACAGTCGGCGGCGCTGTAGTTGACGTTGGTGATCTGGCCGGACTCGGACGTGATCGACCCGACACGGAACTTGTACATTGCCGGCGCACCGTCGCCGATCGCATCCACCCGGTTCGGCTTGTCGACCTGGGCGAAGGTGACGGCCGGATTCGTCAGCGCGCCACCGACCTTGCCCTGGTGGGTGATGCTGCGCAGGAACAGGGACCGGTTCGTGTCGCCCGACGTCGGGTAGTCCTGGGTCAGTGTCCAGGTGTCCACTGCGGAGTAGCCGCTGCCTTTGAGGACCCCCGTGTTGATCGTCGCGAGTCGCTTACGGGTGAAGAACGACGGCGAGGTCCGGTTCGGGCACGAGGTCGACGACGTGCAGATCTGGTCGAACGGTGTGTCCGGCCAATTCGACGCGTTGGCGGCGGTCAACTGGGCGGGGTCACAGGTCACGGTGCCACTTGGCACGCAGCGCTCCCCTACCGTGAACCAGACCCGGACAGCCGCGGCCGAAGTGGTTTCGTTCGGGCCGGCGACCTTGCCGTAGTCGATGATCCAAGGATAGCTCGCTCGCTGGTACAAGGAGACGCCGGTGTTGTTGTTCCGGCCGTAGTAGTTGTTCTCCTGGACGTACCAGTAGCTCATCAGGTTGTTGCTCAGGTCAACGACTCGATCGACGTTCCAGCGCCACGCCTGCGTGCAGTACGACGTCGCGAATGCAGAGGTATGGCAAGGCTCGCCGGCCTGGTTACCGAACACGGGCACTGTATTGACCGAGTTCGCACGGTTGGATCCCGGCAGCGACGGATTGATGCCGAAGTAGTACTTCGTGCCGTCGGTCGTGGTGACGATCCAGTACTCGCCCTCGCGGGCGCCGTTCGTCGCACCGTAGCGGCGCTGGACCTGCGTCCCGTCGTCGTTCTTGAGCTTGAACGTGTCGATCTTGTTCGTGGCGTCGGTGCTGATCTTGATCAGCTCACCGGAGTGACCGCCCAGGGACAGGACGGCGTTGTCCGTTTTCCAGCACAGGTCACCGGTCTTCACCGTGGTGTTGCTGCCCGCCATGTCGTCAGCGCAGGAAACGTACTTCCGCTCGATGAAACCGGGCTCGAGCGCGTGTCCCTGACCGACCCACGACGTCTGATTGTTGGTCGAGGCAACCTGCCCGTCGACCGAGCCCGAGCTGTACGCGATGGAGAGCTCCGGCTTCGGACCAGCAGTCCCCGGTGGGACGCGAAGCGGGTAGTTCCACGTGAAGTCCCCCGTCTGTGAACCGACGTTCCAGACCGACGAAGGCGAGAGCGAGGTCGCCGCGTACGAACCGGCCGAGCCGGAAACTCCCGCGGTCAAGGCCAGGGTTGTGAACCCGGCGTCCATCGCGCGCGGACCTGCGAGCCGTTCCGGTAGGTCGAGCTCGGCCGTCACTGTCTTGCTCTGCAGGTCGTTGCGCGAGTCGGGCAGTACCCGGCTCTGGTGACAACCCCCGACATCGCAGGTCAGCTCGGTGAGCCGGAGCCGAGTTGCCCAATCGCCACCAAAAGCGGTCGCGAACTTGTCATAGGCGACCTTGACCTTGACCTTCGTCGCCTGTGCCTGGACGTCGGTCCGGCTGAGCCGCAGTACGACGCCGGCCACGCCCAGGCGCGCGCTGTCGGACTGCCCCAGGACGTCGACCTGGACCGTCGGCGCCGGATACGACGCGCCCCGGGGAGCCTGCACCGGCTCGATGGAGACCGGGTTGGCGTTCGGCGTCGCTCCGGCCGTCGTCACCGTCGTCGAGGTGGTCGGCCAGATCGGTTCGGCGGGCGCGACCTCGGCCGCGGCGGCCTGCTCGATCGCGCGGTCGGCCACCGGCGTGGGCCGAACTTCTTTCCCGGGCGTCGGCTTCTCCTGCTGAACAGCCGGAGCGGGTCGACTGGGCTTGGCGGCCCTCGCCTCGGGGACGAAGTTGGCCGTGCCGGCCACCAGACTCAGGCTGATCAGCGC
The DNA here is from genome assembly GCF_040610805.1 of Kribbella sp. NPDC003557. Taxonomy (NCBI): domain Bacteria; kingdom Bacillati; phylum Actinomycetota; class Actinomycetes; order Propionibacteriales; family Kribbellaceae; genus Kribbella; species Kribbella sp. NPDC003557. Next base: position 167,247 of record NZ_JBEXMY010000008.1, on the reverse strand, counting down.
CACGAGCGCGGACCGGCTCCGCTTGACAATCAGGTATCGCATTCGCTGGCTCGCCTTCTCGTCTCAACTGGTCGGGCTGGAGTCAGCCATGTCGGTCAGGACTGTGCTTTCGTCGATCGGGCCGGGGTAAATCCGGGCGTCGTCGATCTGGCCCTGGACGGGAAGGGAGGTGCCGCCGGACATGCCGGTCCCCAAGCGCAGAGCCCCGTCACCGTCGAGCATGGTGAACGGCAGGCCGGCCTTGACGTACGTCTCGTCGTTCACGTACAGCGCCATCGTCTGGTTGGTGGAGTCGTACACGCCGGTCAGATAGACCCATTCACCGGCCAGGTACGGCAACTCCTCAGAAACGGCGGTGATCTCGCCCGAGCCGTCCGGGTCAGCCATCGTGAATGCCCAGGTGGCCTTCGGCTCGCCTGGATCGGCGAGGTTCTGGCTCAGCACCCCGAGAGTGAATCCACTCGTGCCGGTCCGGTCCTCGCTGATCGCGATCTGACGGCCCGGCTTGTTCGAGAGCTTGACGCGGACACTCGCGCTGAAGCTTCGGGTTGTGTCCAGGATGTCGTTCTGCGTCGGTGAGGCAAACCCGTTGCCCGGCAGGTCGACCGACCAGTCCTTCTGCTCGGAGGTCGGATCGAAGCGATCACCGGCCGCCCAGCCCGCCGTCGCGCTCATCGTCGCGTTCCGTCCCGCCGCGCCGACGTCCAGCAAGATCGTCCCGGCACCTTCGTCCATGTGCCACAGGCCCGCTGGATCACCGGTCCGGATCTTCACGATCGCCTGCCCGTAGTCTGCGCTCCGGTTCCCGGTACGGTCATAGGCCCAGGCACGGATCACGGCCGGACCAGGCTTGGCCGCCGTGAAGCTGAACGTTCCGGGACTCACCGGGAGGTTCGCGCTGGTCGGGTCCAAGGTGTCGATGGTGTAGCGGAAGTAGTTCTGATCGGCCGACGTGGCCTTGATGTGCACGTCGATCCGCTGTCCCAGCGAGTACACGACGTTCCCGGACGTGATCTCGACCTCGGGCACCGGCGGTTTGGTCGTGTCGATCACGAACCAGCACATCGGCGACCAGGCCGAGTAGTCCACACCGTCCCAGGCCCTGGCCCGCCAGCCGATCAGCACGCCCTGGTACAGATTGGTCACATCGGCCTGCGGGGAGAACTCGACCGTGCTCCCGCTGAGTTTGACGGCACTGACTCCGGTGAAGGCGGGCTCCGGCTTGTTGTTGATCCAGAACTCGAACCCCACCTGCGTCGACGTGCGGTCGGCGTCCAGGACGGTGATCCACGGTACCGGGCTCAGCTGGTTGATCCGGCCGGGATTGGAGGAGCTCGGACAGCCCATCGCCGGATCCGTCGTGTGCGGGTTCGCAAGCACCGGAATCCGGTTGTAGGTGATGCTGAGAAAGCCGTCGGAGCGGAATCGCTTCCAGGCCATCGAGTCGGTCTCACTGGCGGCGCGGAGACCGAGGTGGACCCACGAGCTGCGAGCCGCGGCCTGCTCGGCGACGGCGGACAGAACGTTGAACTCGAGCCACTTGCCGTTCGGTGTGCATTCGTCGCGGCCGACCGCATCGGTGACCGAGGCAACCTTCTTGAGCCAGACGTTCGAGCCGGAGCCGTTGCTCCAGTTGACTTCGGTGTTGATCGCGGCGGTCTTCCAGACCTGGACCTCTTTCTTGGTGCAGCTCGCCGCCCAGGTCTCGTACGCCTTGAACTCCGCGGCCAGGATGTGCGTCCCGGCGAGTCCTGAGATGCCCATCTTGTAGATGAGGCGCTTGCGGCTCCACGGCTCGAACGATTGGTACCCGACACCTTCCGGGCCCACCCAGTTCCATGACGACGTGCTCGGATAGTGCTCGTTCATCATCGCCCGGCCACTCTGGGTGGAAGAGAGCGCCGGATCGATGTGCAAGGGGTACTCCGTAGCGGCATCGTTGATCAGGCTGGCCGCCGGACTGATCGACAGCGTGTCCTGAGTGACCGACACCGGAACCTGGACGACCTTGTCACCTTCGAGCGGTGCCTCGGTCCGGTCGTCGTCCGTGGGCGCCTGAGCCTCGCCCCGGGAATCCCACATCATCGGCTGCGGCCCGGTGAACACGACCTGTCCCAGGTCGTCCTTCGCCTCGATCACTCCACCCGGCGCCTTGGCGACCGTCAGGTCACCGGCCTCGATCTCCAGGTCGAGATCCTGCAACTCCGGGAGACGCGCGGCCGCGGGTGTCTTCACGACCAGGACCTCGTTGTAGGAGTCGGCCGATGCCGAGATCTTGAGGTCGACGTCCGGGAACACGTTCGCGTAGGTCACGCTGTCCTCGGCGATTGTCGGTGCGGGCAGCGCACCGGGCCAGCTCAGCTTCAGCTCGTGGCCGTCGGACTTCACGACGATGAGCGGATCGGTTCCACCGCCGGACAAGCTCAGATCGAGTGCGGTGGCCTTGGGCCGGATCCGCCCGTCACCGCTGTGCTCCAGCGTGGTGTCGATGGCAAACCACTGGTCGCCTCGCTTGGCGCGGACCGGAACATTGCTCTGCTCCAGCGTGTAGGTGCCATCGGGGTTCGCGAAGACCTGTGAGGTCTCGGTGCGTTTCTGCAGCACCTCGACCCGCTCGCCGGTCGCCGTCGCCTGCTGCGACGGAGAGTCTTTGGTCGCGCCGCCCGCTGCCGCGACCGTGGCCGGTCGAGCCTCGGCCGGCCCAGCGACCAGCCACGCCATGACGCCGATCGCCAAGGTGCAAACAACTGCGACAGGACCGCGCGTCCTTGTCATGCGCCCACTGGGCAGACCACACCGATACATCGCCCCACCGCTCTTCGACTCCCCCGAGCCATAGATGCGGAGTGGATCCTAGGGGTCGCACACTGTGATCGGCAGGTACAACTCATACAAACGAGCCATACAGTTTCGGATGCCCGGCCGCCGGGTGATGACGTGCATCACATTTCTGCGAAGCTCGAATTGGTTGCGACTCGGGTTGTGCTGCCGTGAGGGCTCGTGTCGGTCGCTAGCTTGGAGGGCAGGGCTAACGGAGGAGACGGGCGTGCGGGGTCGGGCTGTGGTGGTGGTGGCGGCGTTGGCGTTGGTTTCGGGGTGTTCGGACGACTCGCCGTCGGGGTCCGGTACTGCGACGGCGTCGGTGCCGGCCAGTGCGGGAACGGCGGCCGGTGCGGCGGCGGTGAAGCTGACGGTGGCGTCGACGGTGGCGACCGGGATCGAGGTGCCGTGGGGCCTCGCGTTCCTGCCGGACAAGAGTGCGTTGGTGGCGGAGCGGGACTCGGCGAAGGTCAAGCGGATCGCTGACGGGCAGGTCGGTGAGGTCGGCGAGGTGGAGGATGTGAATCCCTCGTCCGAGGGTGGATTGCTGGGACTGGCGGTGGATCCGGGGTATCCGGGGAAGCCGTACATCTACGCCTACTACTCCGGCGGCGACGACAACCGGATCGCGCGGATCACCTACCAGGACGGGAAGCTGTCGGACCAGCAGGTGATTCTCGAGGGGATTCCGGCCGCGGCGATCCACAACGGCGGGCGGTTGCGGTTCGGGCCGGACGGATTCCTGTACGCCGGGACCGGGGACGGGTCGGACCGGCCGAACTCGCAGGACGACAACTCGCTCGGCGGCAAGATCCTGCGGATCACCACCGAGGGCAAGGCCGCGCCGGGCAACCCGGACGGGCGGGTGTGGATCACCAAGGGGCACCGCAACGTGCAGGGGCTCGCGTTCGACGGCGACCAGTTGTACGCCGCGGAATTCGGGCAGAACACCTGGGACGAGCTGAACGCGATCACCCCCGGATCGAACTACGGCTGGCCGGCCGCGGAGGGCATCAGCCGGCTCGACGGTATGACCGACCCGATCGCGCAGTGGCACACGGCCGACGCGTCACCGTCGGCTATCGCGTTCGCCAAGGGACATGTCTTCATGGCGTCGCTCCGCGGTCAGAGGCTCTGGGCGATCCCGGTCGCGGGCGGGAAGCGGGTCGGTGAGCCGCAGGCGTTCTTCACCAACCAGTACGGGCGTCTGCGCACGGTCGAGGCCGCGCCGGACGGCTCGTTGTGGGTGACCACGTCGAACACCGACGGCCGCGGCGACACCCGCGACGGCGACGACCGGATCCTGCGCGTGACGATCAGCACCTCCTGAAAAGTCAACCGTTTCAGGTCTTCGGTCGTCTGGTACTTGTTGAGGAAACGACCTGAGGAGGAGATCGGTATGCCGACCGGCCAGGCGTCTGGCGTCCCCAGCAGCGTGATCGCATCGGTGAGCAGATTCGACGATGCTCAGCGAACAGTCGAGTACTTGAGAAGCTACGGGATGACAGCGGCGAACCTGGAGATCGTCGGCGCCGGACTCCGGCAGGCCACCAGACGCAGAACAGTCCCGGCCGTGAGGCTCACCCTCGTCAGCGCCGCGCAGGGCGCGCTTCTCGGCGTACTCGCGGCGGTCTTCGTCACCCTGGTCGCCGAGACCACTCTGAATGGTCTGGCTGTTGTGATGTGGGGCTTCGTGTACGGCGGACTCGTCGGAGCGCTCGGAGGTCTGTTCCGCGGGCTGGTCCGTAATCGCCCGGAAGCCGTCACGACCGAGATCCTGCCGACCCGCTACGAGGTCCGCTGCACGACCGAGGAACTGTCAGTCGCCCAGACCCTGCTCGCCGACGCCGCCGACGTGGACGACGGCCGTGTCGAGCGCGAGGTCATCGCCGACGCGCCACAGCCACAGCAGAAGAACGCGGCCTGACCGTCGAGGGGGTGCAGGGACCTGCACCCCCTCGATCGGATCAGATCCCGAGTTTTTCGTTGAGGAGTTGGCGGACCTTGGCGGCGTCGGCCTGGCCTCGCATGTCCTTCATGACGGCGCCGATCAGGGCGCCGGCGGCGGCTGGTTTGCCGGAGTTGACCTTTTCGACGACGTCGGGGTTGGCCGCGATCGCGCGGTCGATGGCCTCGAGGAGGGCCGAGTCGTCGGAGACCAGGGCCAGGCCGCGCTTCTCGATGATCTCGGCCGGCGTGCCCTCACCGGCGAGCAGGCCCTCGAAGACCTGCCGGGCGAGCTTGTCGTTCAGCGTGCCGTCGTCGACGAGCTTCTGCACCTCGGCGACCTCGGCCGGGCCGACGCCGAGCGCGTCGAGCTCCTGGCCCGACTCGTTCGCCGAGCGGGCCAGCTCGCCCAGCCACCACTTCTTCGCGGCCGCCGGTGTGACGCCGAGCTCGATCGTCGCGACGATCGGCTCCAGCGCGTTGCCGTTGACGACGTCGCGCATCTCGAGATCGGTGAAACCCCAGTCCTCCTGCAGCCGCGCACGCCGTACCGAAGGCGCCTCCGGCAGCGTCCCGCGCAGCTCCTCGACCCACTCGCGCGACGGCGCGACCGGGACCAGGTCGGGCTCCGGGAAGTACCGGTAGTCGTCCGCGTCGGACTTCTCCCGGCCGGACGTGGTGATGCCGGTGTCCTCGTGCCAGTGCCGGGTCTCCTGCAGGATCTTGCCGCCGGACGACAGGATCGCCGCCTGCCGGGTGATCTCGTAGGTGATCGCGCGCTCGACCGAACGGAACGAGTTCACGTTCTTGGTCTCGGTCCGCGTGCCCAGAGCAGTGGAACCGTGCGGCTTCAGCGAGACGTTCGCGTCGCAACGCAGCGAGCCCTGGTCCATCCGGACGTCCGACACGTCCAGCGACAGCAGCAGGTCGCGCAGCATGCTCACATACGCCCGGGCGACCGCGGCTGCCTTCGCCGGCGGGACCTCGATCGTCTTGGTGACGATCTCGATCAGCGGGATGCCGGCCCGGTTGTAGTCGACCAGCGAGTGCGAGGCGCCGTGGATCCGGCCGGTCGCGCCGCCGATGTGGGTGGACTTGCCGGTGTCCTCCTCCATGTGCGCGCGCTCGATCTCGATCCGGTACGTCTCGCCGTCGACGACGACCTCGGTCCAGCCGTTGAACGCGATCGGCTCGTCGTACTGCGAGGTCTGGAAGTTCTTCGGCATGTCCGGGTAGAAGTAGTTCTTCCGGGCGAACCGGCACCACTCGGCGATCTCGCAGTTCAGCGCGAGACCGATCTTGATCGCGGACTCGACCGCCTTGGCGTTCACCACCGGCAGAGCGCCGGGCAGGCCGAGGCAGACCGGGCAGGTCTGAGTGTTCGGCGGCGCGCCGAACTCGGTCGGGCAGCCGCAGAACATCTTCGACTTCGTGTTCAGCTCGACGTGGACCTCGAGGCCCATCACCGGGTCGTACTGCGCCAGCGCGTCGTCGATTTCGAGGACCTCGGCAGTCATCGGGTCACCTCCAGCTCCGGAGCCTTGGTCATCAGGACGCCGCCCCACTGCTCGGCCAGCGCGGACTCCAGCGCGGCGCCGACCGTGTAGAGCAGGTCGTCGCGCATCACCGGCGCCATCACGTGGAAGCCGACCGGCAGGCCGTCCTCGTCGGCGAGACCGCACGGGAACGACGCGGCCGCGTTGCCGGCCAGGTTGGACGGGATCGTGCACAGGTCGTTCTTGTACATCGCGATCGGGTCGTCGATCCGGTCGCCGATCGCGAACGCGGTCGTCGGCGTGGCCGGCGAGACCAGCACGTCGACCTGCTCGTAGGCACTGGCGAAGTCGCGGGCGATCAGCGTCCGCACCTTCTGCGCCTGGCCGTAGTACGCGTCGTAGTACCCGCTGGACAGGGCGTGCGTGCCGAGCATGATGCGGCGCTTGACCTCGGCGCCGAAGCCGGCCTCGCGGGTCAGGCTCATCACCTTCTCCGCGCTGTTCTCGCCGTCGTCGCCGACGCGCAGGCCGTACCGCATCGCGTCGAACTTGGCCAGGTTGGACGAGGCCTCGCTCGGCAGGATCAGGTAGTACGCCGGGAGCGCGTACTGGAAGTGCGGGCAGGAGACCTCGACCACCTCGGCGCCGAGCTTGGTGAGCAGCTCGACCGCCTCGTGGAAGCGGGCCTCGACACCGGGCTGGTAGCCCTCGCCGCCGAGCTCCTTCACGACACCGATCCGCAGACCGGCGACGTCACCGTTGCGCGCCGCCTCGACCACCGGCGGGACGTCCTGGTTGATCGACGTGGAGTCCATCGGGTCCCAGCCGGCGATCACCTCGTGCAGCAGCGCCGCGTCGAGCGTCGTCCGCGCACACGGGCCGGGTGTGTCCAGCGAGGAGGCCAGCGCGATCAGCCCGTACCGCGAGGTGCCGCCGTACGTCGGCTTGACCCCGACCGTGCCGGTGAAGGCGCCGGGCTGCCGGATCGAGCCGCCGGTGTCGGTGCCGATCGCGAGCGGCGCCTCGTACGCCGAGATGGCCGCGGACGAACCGCCGCCGGAGCCGCCCGGGATCCGGCCCAGGTCCCACGGGTTGTGGGTGGTGCCGTACGCCGAGTTCTCGGTGGAGGAGCCCATCGCGAACTCGTCCATGTTGGTCTTGCCGAGGATCACGATCCCGGCGTCCTTCAGCCGCTTCACGACCGTCGAGTCGTACGGCGGCTTCCAGCCCTCGAGGATCTTCGAGCCGGCCGTGGTCGGCACACCCTCCTGGGTGAGCACGTCCTTCAGCGCCAGCGGCACGCCCGCCAGCGGGGACAGCTGCTCGCCCGCGGCCCGCCGGTCGTCGACCGCCTTCGCCTGCGCCAGCGCGCCGTCGGTGTCGACGTGCAGGAACGCGTGCACGGCACCGTCGACGGCGGCGATCCGGTCGAGGTGGGCCTGGGTGATCTCCACCGAGCTCGCCTGCCCGGACGTCATCAGCTCGGACAGCTCCGCCGCGGTCTTCCTGGTGAGATCGCTCATCGTCAGTCCTCCTCCAGGATCCGCGGCACCCGGAAGCGCTGGTCCTCCGCGGCCGGCGCGCCGGACAGCGCCTGCTCGGGCGTGAGGCACGGGACGTTCTCGTCCGGGCGCATCACGTTGGTCAGCGGCAGGGCGTGCGAGGTCGGCGGGATGTCGTCCGCCGCCACCTGGCTGACCTGCCCGACCAGGGTGATGATCTGGTCGAGCTGCGGCGCGAGGTGGTCGAGCTCGTCGTCGGTGAGCTCGATCCGCGCCAGTCGCGCCAGGTGCGCGACCTCTTCGCGGGTAATCGATGGCATGAACTGATCCAATGCGTGCAGTAGCTGTGAGCCATGTAGACACATGACCCGCCTCAGCTTAGTGGGCGCTGTATGACGGCCGCATTTCACATCCCCCGGGCTGTGAACAACGGCAGGATGAGATGGGCGGGCGTGTCTTCACCTACCGCTCTGTAACATGGGCGGCGACAAGGCGTTACGCGCATGGTGATCGGCTGGGAGATGATCGTTCGGTGTTCCTGCTGCGCTTGATCATCCCGGACCGACCCGGTTCGCTCGGCACCGTCGCGACGGCCCTCGGTGAGGTGAACGCCGACATCCACGCGATCGAGATCGTCGAGCACCGGCGGGAGAACGGCACCGCCGTCGACGACATCGTGGTCGACCTGCCACCGGGAGTGCTCCCGGACCGGCTGGTGTCGGCCTGCAACAGCGTGCCGGACGTCGAGGTCATCTGGTTCTCGCGGTATGGCGCGGGCGGCGGGCTGCACATGGACCTGGAAGCGGTCGAGCAGATGACGTCGGCGCCGGCGGACGCGATCGACATCCTGGTCGAGCAGTCACCGGCCGTGCTGCACGCGGACTGGGCGGCGCTGCTCGACGGCACCGGCAGCGAGGTGAAGGTCGCGCTGGAGACGAGCGCGACGCCGGAGTTCGGCGACGTGACCGGCGGCTGGCTCCCGATGGAGAAGGCGACCACGCTGGAGGCGCCGGACCACAAGGGCCTCGCCGAGTCGGTCCTGGTCGCCGCGCCGCTGGAGTCCGACCGGCGCATCCTGGTGATCGGCCGCCGCGGCGGCCCCGAGTTCCTCGGCTCCGAGGTCGCCCGCCTGTCCTACCTGGCCTCCCTGGCCGTCACCATCCGCGCCACATCCTGACTCACACCCAGGCCCCGCCGCCGGTCGGCGCTCCGCGGGCTGCGGCTGCGGGCTGCGGCTGCGGGCTGCGGCTGCGGGCTGCGGGCTGCAATTCGAGGGGTTAGCCCCTCGAATTGGGGGTTCTCCCCGCTCACACCAGCCAAGAACCCCCAATTGCAGTGGATATCCGCTCGGACGCTGACGCACGCACGGCGACGTACGCACGGCGGCGGGCGTGCGAAAGCCCCGCTCGACGGGCGGGGCTTTCCGGTGGTTCAGGTGAACTGGAAGTAGGCGAGGGCCCAGAGGCCGGCGATGATCAGGAGGATGACGACGCCGACCAGGCTGACGATCAGGATCGCCTGGCTGTTGCTGCCGTTCCGGTCCGGGAGGTCGAACTGGGTGGGGCCCCAGGCCCCGCCGCCGTCGACGCGCTGGACCGCCTCGGGCGGTGGCTGGGCCACCGTCCGAGACTCCCGCTTCTCCCGGGGGAACTTCAATCCGTCCTCCGTGACACTACTCAGGCTGCTCAGGCGTAGAACGACTCGTACGAGATCGAGACCTGCTGGGACGTGTAGCTGGCCGAGCTGTTCCCGCTGATCTCGACCTTCCACCCGCCCACATATGCAGCGTACGTCTTCCCGTCGTTGTGCGCGTCGACGTACGACTTCACGGCCTCGATGTTCCCGCCCTTGAGGGCGCCGAACGCGTCACCGAGCGCGGCCGGCAGCGCCTTCTTGGCGTCCGCGGCCTCACCGGAGGCGCTGACCTCGATGTCCTTGATGCCCTTGCCGCTGCTGGCGTAGAAGAAGACCCGCTGGTAGCCGTACTTGCCGACGTCCTTCTTGCAGGAGGTCGTGCAGACGTAGCCCTTGGCCTTCAGCGCCGTGATCAGCTGCGCCTGGGTGGTGTCGAAGGTCTGGTCCGGCAGGTCCATCGAGTCCTCGCCGGACTTGTGGCCGGACACCCGCACGCTCTGGCCCTGGTTGCTGAGCTGGAACTCGCCCCAGGTGGTGCCGACCTCGTCGGAACGCTGACCGGTCTTCACCGAGTCCTGGATCTTCTTGACCTGGTCGGCGCCGAAGGTGTCGTTGCCGAGCGCCTGCAGCACCTGGTCGAAGGCGACCTGCGCGTTGTTGAAGTTGTCGTCGTCCTGGGCCTGCAGCCGGACCGCGATGATGGTGCCGTCAGGCGAGAACTGGAAGATCGCCTCGGACTCCTTGCGGCCGTCCTGCTTGAAGCAGCCGCGGTGCGCGCCCTGACCGGTGTTGAACAGGTCGCTGCAGCCGAAGCCGAGGCCCTGCAGCTTCTCGGTCGCGGCCTTGGCCTGGCCGGTCGCGTTGCCGAGCTCGCCGTTCTGGCCGGGACCGCCGGACGTCGACGGGGAGCCGGACGGGTTCGGGCTGCCGCTCTCGGTGGGCTCGGAGGTCGTCGTGGGCTGCGTCGTGGGCTCGTCGTCACCGCCGAACGCACGGATGCCGAGGAACACCAGCAGGCCGATCACCACGAGGCCGACCACGCCGCCGCCGATGAGCAGCGGAAGCTTCTCCTTGCTGATGCCGCCCGGGCCTTTGGACCCCGGACCGCCCGGCTGCCACTGCTGGCCGGGACCGCCCTGCTGCTGGTGCCACCCGCCTTGCTGCTGGCGCTGGCCCCACGACTGCTGCTGGTAGGCGCCGCCCTGCTGCTGCGGCGGCTGACCCCAGCCACCCGCCGGCGGCTGACCGTACTGACTGGGCTGCTGCCCCTGGCCAGGCTGCTGGCCCCAGCCACCCTGCTGCGGCGGCTGGTCCTGCTGCGGCTGTCCCTGCTGGGGCTGTCCCTGCTGCGGCTGACCCTGTTGAGGCCGACCCTGCTGAGGCTGCTGCGGAGGCTGGCTCCAGCCACCGCCCTGGCCCGGAGGCTGTTGTCCCCAGCCGCCCTGCTGCGGCGGCTGGCCACCCTGTCCCCCGTGCTGCCCGCCTGGCTGGCCCCCCGGCTGCCCAGGACCCCACGGTCCCTGCGGCGGCGTCGTCATATTTGCTCCTTCTGACCCAGTGTCGACGTGCAAAGTTAACAGTCGGACGGCTCAGAGCCCTCACCGGATCCATCCGGTTCGCGGACTGCCGAAATCGTTACGACTGGTCCGCCGACGGCGTGGTCGCCACGGCGGCGGCAGCGTCGGAGCCGTCCTCGAGGAGCACCCGGAAACCGGCCGCGTCCAGGATCGGCACGCCGAGCTGGACGGCCTTGTCGTACTTCGATCCCGGCGAATCGCCGACGACGACGAACGAGGTCTTCTTCGACACCGAGCTCGCGACCTTGCCGCCGCGCCCGACGATCGCCTCGGTCGCCTCGTCCCGGCTGAACCCCTCGACGGTCCCGGTCACCACGACCGACAGCCCGGTCAGCGTCTGCGGCAGCTCCGGGCCGGTGCGCTCCTCGCGCATGACCACACCGGACGCCTGCCACTTGTCCACGATCGCCTGGTGCCACGGCACCTGGAACCACTCGATCAGCGCCTGCGCGATGGTCGGGCCGACGCCCTCGGTCTCGGCCAGCTGCTCCTCGCTCGCCGCCCGGACGCCGTCGATGGTGTCGAACACCTCGGTCAGCGCCGCGGCCGCGGTCGGCCCGACGTGCCGGATCGACAGCGCCACCATGACCCGGGACAGCGGCTTGGTCTTCGCCTCCTCGAGGTTGGCCAGCAGCTTGCGGGCGTTCGCCGACAGCGCTCCGGCCTTCGTGGTGAAGAACTCGCTCGCGGCGAGCTTGTCCTCGGTGAGCGCGAACAGGTCGCCCTCGTCGGCGATCAGCCCGCCGCGGATCAGCGCGTCGGCCGCCTTGAAGCCGAGGCCCTCGATGTCGAACGCGGACCGCCCGGCCAGGTAGAACAGCCGCTCGCGCAGCTGGCCCTGGCAGTACTGCGAGTTGGGGCACCGGATGTCGACGTCGGACTCCTTCGCGGGCGCCAGCACCGTGTCGCACCACGGGCATCGCGTCGGCATCTCCCACGCCGGCAGACCCTCGGGGCGCAGATCCACGACCGGTCCGAGGACCTCGGGGATCACGTCGCCCGCCTTCCGCAGGACGACGGTGTCGCCCGGCCGGACGTCCTTGCGGGCGACCTCCTTGGCGTTGTGAAGCGTCGCGTACTCGACCGTGGATCCGGCCACGCGGACCGGCTCCATGTGCGCGAACGGGGTGACCCGGCCGGTGCGGCCGACGTTCACCTCGATCTCGATCAGCTTGGTGTTGACCTCTTCCGGCGGGTACTTGTACGCGATCGCCCAGCGCGGCGCGCTCGACGTCGACCCGAGGGCGCGCTGCAGGTCGACCTCGTCGACCTTCACCACCACGCCGTCGATCTCGTGGTCGACCGAGTGCCGGTTCTCGCCGTAGTACGCGATGAACTCGTTGACCTCGTCGAGCGTGCCGACCCGGCGGGCGCGGTCGCTGACCGGCAGGCCCCAGGCCTTCAGCTGGTCATACGCCTCCGAGAGCCGGCCGATGTGGTGGCCCTCGACCTTGCCGAGACCGTGCACGACGAACCGCAGCGGCCGGCCGGCGGAGACCCGCGGGTCCTTCTGGCGCAGCGACCCGGCCGCGCTGTTGCGCGGGTTGGAGAACACGTCCTTGCCGGCCTCGACGAGCTGCGCGTTCAGCTCCTCGAAGTCCTCGACGCGGAAGTAGACCTCGCCGCGGACCTCCAGGAAGGCCGGCAGCTCGTCGCCGCGCAGCTGCTCCGGGATGCTCTTGATGGTGCGCACGTTCGGCGTGACGTCCTCGCCGATGCGGCCGTCGCCGCGGGTGGCGCCGCTGACGAGCTTGCCGTTCTCGTAGACCAGGTCGAGGGCGAGGCCGTCGACCTTGAGCTCGCAGAGGAACCCGCTGTCGTTGATCTGCTGGACCGTGACCTCACGCTCCAGCCGCTTGGCCCAGGCCTCCATCTGCTCGGCGGAGAACGCGTTGCCGAGGCTCTCCATCCGCATCGGGTGCTGGATCGGCGTGAACAGGGTGGAGATCGGCACGCCGACCTTCTGGGTGGGCGAGTCGGGCGTCCGAAGCTCCGGAAACTCCTCCTCGATGCCCTGCAGCTCATGCATCAGCGCGTCGAAGTCCGCGTCCGAGATGATCGCGCTGGCCAGGTAGTACCGCGCGCGGTGGTCCTCGATCTCCTTGCTCAGGTCCGCGTGCCGCGTCCGCACCTCGGCAGGAGCCCCGACGTTCTCGCTCATAAGCAGAACTTACATGTCCTCACGGACAGTTTCGGGTCATTCGTCGGCTGCTTCGCCGAGCACGTCCGCGATGTCGCGAAGCAGTTTCAGGCGCGCTCGGGCGTCACCCGGTGACGGAGCGGCCGCAAGCCCGCAGGCGGGTGTGACGACGACCTGCTTCAGCAGCTGCGGGTCGAGGCCCAGTTCCCGCCACCGGCGTACGAGCGGCTCGGCGGCCTGTTCTGCCTTGGGCAGGACGCCTGTGGTGGGTACGACACCCGCGTAGATGCTCGAACCGGCCTCGGCTGCGGCCGCGACCTGGTCCCAGGCGGCCGTGTTGAGCAGGGAGACGTCGACGGCGACGCCCGTCGCGCCTGCCTTGGTGAAGACCTCGATCGGTGGCCGGGCAGCGCAGCAGTGCACGACCGTCGGCCCGCCGGCAGTGAACAGGCTGAGCAGCTCCACGGCGCCAGGCCCGTCGACAGACCGGTGCTTACTCCAGCCGGACGCCGTCGGCACCGCTCCAGCCAGTACGGCGGGCAGGCCCGGCTCGTCCACCTGCAACACAACCTCGGCGCCCGGAACCCGCTTCCGTACCTCGGCCACGTGCTGCTGGACACCGTCCGCCAGCGCCTGCGCCAGATCCCGCCGCGCGCCGTGGTCCGCCAGCACCTTGTCGCCACGCGGCCGCTCCACCGCCGCCGCAAGCGTCCACGGCCCGGTGACCTGCACCTTCAGCTGCCCCTGGTACCCGTCGGCGTACTCCTCCAGCACGTCCAGGTCTTCCTGCAGCAACGCCCGCGCACGCCGCTGGTCCAGACTGGCCCGCGCGTCTCCGCCACCGGTCAGCCGCCACCCGACCGGCTGCAGGTCCGCGGCCAGCTCGGTCAGTACGGCGACGGTCCGGCTGACCATGTCGCCGTACGGACGGGCCGGCAGCTCGGGCAGGAACGGGAGGTCGACCAGCTCGAGTACGGCGCGCATCCACTCGCGGATGTCGTCACCGGGGACGGAGCCCAGGCCTGTTGTCGTCATACGCCAGCGGTGACGCGCTGGACCGAGTCGATGGTCGCGGAGCCGATGACGCGGGTGCCGTCGTACAGCACGACGGCCTGTCCCGGGGCGACGGCGGAGGTGGGCTCGTCGAAGGAGACCTGCACCTTGTCGTCCAGCACCGTCGCGGTGACGGCGACCTCCTCGCCGTGAGCGCGGAGCTGGGCCGTCGCCCGCAGGTCGGCCGCGGGGGCCGGTCCGCACCAGCGCGGCTTCGACGCGGTGAGGTGGGAGACGGCGAGCTCCTCGCGGGAGCCCACGGTCACGGTGCGTTCGACCGGGCTGATGTCGAGGACGAAGCGCGGCTTGCCGTCCGCGGCCGGCGTGCCGATCCGCAGGCCCTTGCGCTGGCCGATGGTGAAACCGTGAGTGCCCTGGTGCTCGCCCAGCTTGTTGCCCTGCGCATCGATGATGTCGCCGGGCGCCTCGCCGAGCTGCGCGCCGAGGAAGCCCGCGGTGTTGCCGTCGGCGATGAAGCAGATGTCGTGGCTGTCCGGCTTGGCCGCGACCGACAACCCGCGCCGCTCGGCCTCCTCGCGGACCTCGGTCTTGACCGTGTCGCCGAGCGGGAAGAACGCGTGTGCGAGCTGCTGCTGGGTCAGGACGCCGAGCACATACGACTGGTCCTTGGCCGGGTCCACCGCCCGGTGCAGCTCGCGGCCCGACGGCGTGTCCACGATCCGCGCGTAGTGCCCGGTCGCGACCGCGTCGAAGCCGAGCGCGAGGGCACGCTCCAGGACGGCGCTGAACTTGACCTTCTCGTTGCAGCGCAGGCACGGGTTCGGCGTGCGGCCGGCGGCGTACTCGCTGACGAAGTCCTCGACCACGTCGGCGTGGAAACGCTCGGCCAGGTCCCACACGTAGAACGGGATGCCGATCACGTCCGCGGCCCGGCGGGCGTCGCGGGAGTCCTCGATCGTGCAGCACCCGCGGGCGCCGCTGCGGTACGACTGCGGGTTGCGGCTGAGCGCCAGGTGCACACCGGTCACGTCGTGCCCGGCCTCGGCCATCCGCGCGGCCGCGACGGCGGAGTCGACCCCGCCGGACATGGCTGCGAGTACCCGCATCAGGTGTTCCTTCCCACGTTCTGCAGGCCGGCGGACTTCGCCCGCTCCACGACCGGCCCGATGGTGTCCAGTACGGCGTCGATGTCGGCGCGCGTACTCGTGTGCCCGAGGGTGAACCGGAGCGAGCCCCGGGCCCGCTGGTCGTCGTACCCCATCGCCAGCAGCACATGGCTCGGCTCGGCGACCCCGGCGTTGCACGCGGACCCGGTCGAGACCTCGATACCGCGCGCGTCGAGCAGCAGCAACAGCGAGTCGCCCTCGCAGTCGCTGAAGGACAAGTGTGCGTTACCGGGCAAGCGGCCCACCGGGTCGCCCGACAGCAGCGCCCCGTCGACGGTACCGGTGATGCCGGCGATCAGGGTGTCCCGCAGCTCGGCCAGCCGGAGCGCCTCGTCGGCCTGGTGCTTGACCGCGTGCTCGGCCGCGACCGCGAACCCGGCGGTCGCCGGTACGTCGAGGGTGCCGGACCGGACGTCGCGCTCCTGCCCGCCGCCGTGCAGGATCGGCGTCAGCTGCGTCTCCTTGTGGACGACGAGCGCCCCGATCCCGTACGGACCGCCGAGCTTGTGCGCGGACACCGTCATCGCGTCGACGCCGAGCTCGCCGAAGTCCACCGGCACCTGCCCGATCGCCTGGACGGCGTCGGTGTGCACGGGGACGCCGAACTCCTGCGCGATCGCCGCGACCTCGGTGACCGGCTGCAGCGTGCCGACCTCGTTGTTGGCCATCATCAGCGTGACGAACGACACCGACTCCGGGTCCCGCTCGATCGCCCTGCGGACGTCGTCCGGGCGGACCCGGCCGAGCTCGTCGACCGGCAGCCACTCGATCTCGGCCTGCTCGTGCTGACCGAGCCAGACCGCCGGGTCGAGGACCGCGTGGTGCTCGATACCGCTGAGCAGGATCCGGCGCCGGCGCGGGTCGGCGGCCAGCCGGGACCACCACAGGCCCTTGAGCGCGAGGTTGTCCGCCTCGGTGCCGCCGGAGGTGAACACGATCTCGCTGGGCTGCGCCCCGAGGGACGCGGCGATCGACTCGCGCGCTTCCTCGACCGTCCGTCGCGCGCACCGGCCGGAGCCGTGCAGTGACGAAGCGTTACCGGTCCGGGTGAGGTGATACGTCATCGCCTCGATCGCGGCCGGGAGCATGGGCGTCGTCGCCGCGTGGTCCAGGTACACCGTGCGACGGTCGGGAGGAGTCATAACAGTTTCAAGGGTATGTCCGGTACCGATGTTCCCGCTCCTCGGGAGTCAGCGCGCGAGTTCCAGCGTGAGCTGCTGCTCGTACCGCGAGCCGATCCGCCCGAACTTCTCAGCCGCCTCGTGCAGGGTGTCGCGGTCCTTGGTCAGGCGGCCCCGGGCCCGCAGCAGCACGGCCTCCGCCCACGCGTTCTCACTCACCGCTCGCTCGAGGTACTCCGCCGCTTGCGCGTGCCCGGACACGACGGCCAACTCGGCGCCGGCGGCATTCGCGTACGGGATCCACCACGGCTCGGGGAACGCTCCGAACGCCCGCTCGACCACTCCCCCAACCGCTGCCCTCGTGTCATGGTGGTGGACGGCTAGGCGGGCCTCTACGAAGGCTGCTGGGGCCGCTAGGCCCGGGTCGTCGGCTGCGTCGGTCACGCGGGCGATCTCCAGGGCCCGGGACTGCCAGACGGTCTCTTGGCCCGTGCCGAGTAGGCCGTGGGCGAGTGCGGCTGCCGCGGCGGCGGATGCCATCCAGACGCGGGGTGGGCAGCCGGCGGCGCGCCAGCCGTTCCACATCACGTCGGCGGCGGCGACCGCCTCGGGGAACATCCCGCTGAGCGCGTAGGCACGGACCTTGCGCGGTGCGGTGATGTACGGATGGCCGTGCACCGGATCGTCGGTCAACCGCGCCAGCCGGACCGCTTCGACGAGATCGCCGACCGCGACCGCACATGTCGACGCGGTGTGGAACGCGTCGACGATCTCGGCCACCGCCCGCGGATCGTGATCGGGCAGCGTGGCCGCGATGGCGAGCCGCTCCTTCGCGACCGCCTCGGCCTCGCGGAGCCGTCCCGCGGCGGCGACCGCGATGCCGTACGC
This sequence comes from Kribbella sp. NPDC003557, assembly GCF_040610805.1. Taxonomy (NCBI): domain Bacteria; kingdom Bacillati; phylum Actinomycetota; class Actinomycetes; order Propionibacteriales; family Kribbellaceae; genus Kribbella; species Kribbella sp. NPDC003557. The sequence goes on along the minus strand of NZ_JBEXMY010000008.1, from coordinate 149,941 downwards.
GTCGAGCGCGCTCATCAGCTCCAACGGCTCACCCGCCCGGCGAGCGGCGCTGACGGCCGACTCCGCCGAGGCAACCCCGAACCGGTCCACCCACGCCCGAGCGACCTGAACCGCCACGGCAGGTGCAGCGGGTAGGAGGGCGGCGCCGCCGTCCTCGGGGAGTGGGGCGGGGTTGGTCACCTCGTAGCGGTTCAGGATGGTGACGGCGTACCCGAGCGCCTCCGGGTTCCCGTCGGCGCCCGCGCGCATCATCAGCTGGAACGCGTGCTCCCCGTCCGCGACCACCATCGCGGCATCGGCGGCGTCGCGCAGATCGTCGTACAGCTCGGCGGCGTTCACAGCGTTGTCGGCCGCGGCCAGGTAGTGCTCACGCGCCTCCAGGAAGCGTCGCCGGGCGAAGGTCAGGTGGGCGAGCTTGCGGGCGAGCGGCCGTACGTCGCCCCGCGCCGCCCGCAGGTCCGGCGCCAGCAGGTCGAACTCCTGCTGCCAGTCCTCCCCCGCTTCCAGTTGCCGCTCAAGCCTGGTCGCAACGGCATCGGCCCACGCCACATGCAACGCGGCAACCTCGTCGTACTCGTCCTTCAGCTGCTCCAGGGCGAAGACGCGGACTGTCTCGAGCATCCGCCAGCGGCTGGTCCCCGCGTGCAGGGTGCGGTGCAGGAGGCTCTTGTCGGTCAGCCGGCCGAGGAGGTCGCTCAGCTCACTCTTGGTGCTCTCTGGCGACACAGCCGCAGCCGCGGCGAGGTCAAAGCCCCCGACAAAGACACCGAGCCGCCGGAACAACCTGCGCTCATCCTCACCGAGCAGGTCGTAGCTCCAGCCGATGACGTGCGCCAGCGAGCTGTGTCGCTCGTCCGGGCCACGCCCTCCCGACAGCAGCCGCAGCCGGTCGTCCAGCGCTGCCAGCAAGCCGTCCGGCCCCAACGACCCAGCGCGGGCAGCAGCGAGCTCGATAGCCAGCGGTACGCCGTCCAGCTCGGCGCACACCTTCTGCGCAAGCTGACTGTCGTCGGCCAGGTCAGGCGCGACCAGAGCGGCCCTGTCCCGGAACAGCTGCTCCGCTTCGGTTCCCAGTGCCAGCGGACCGAGCTGCAGCGGCCGCTCGCCCGCCACACCGAGACGCTCGCGGCTGGTCACCAGCACTGCGGTCTCTGTCGCCTCAGTGAGGATGCGGGCAACCAGACCGGCCACGTCGTCCAGCAGGTGCTCACAGTTGTCGAGAACGAGCAGGGTCCGGCCACGCTTCAATCTCTCGAGCACTGCGTCTGTCAGGGTCTGCGGTGGTTGCTCGGTGACCTGTAGCGACTCAGCGACCGCGGCGACGACGAAGCCCGGCCGCACCGGGACCAGGTCGACGACCGCACCGCCGTGTGGGTACCTGTCGGCGATCTCTGCGGCGACCTGGAGCGCCAGGCGGGTCTTACCGACACCACCCGGGCCAAGCAGGCTGACGAGACGGTTACTGCCGAGTGCCCTGGTCAGCTCCGCGCTGTCCTGCTCGCGGCCGACGAACGTCGTCCCCGGGCCGGTCGGCGTACTGAAGCCCTCCGGTTGCGCCTCGGCCAGTGCGGCGAGCTCGTGCCGGTCCGCGACGCCGTACTTGCGGAGCAGCGAGGAGATGTGGCTCTCGACGGTCCTGATACTGATCTGCAGCCGCCGGGCGATCTGGGCGTTCGAGCGGTCACCCGCGAGCGCCGCGAGCACCTCGGCCTCCCGCGCCGACACGTCCTTCGGACCAGCCATTGGCCCATCATGCGGGATCCGTGGTCCTTCCGTGGCCGCTACGGACGACTTTCCGTACCGGCCGCGCCGAAGGTGGAGGGACAACCTCGGAAGCTTGGGAGAAGACCATGGGACGAGTACTGCTGGACATCACGATGTCGCTGGACGGCTTCGTCACCGGGCCGGGCGCGGACCTCACGCACGGTCTCGGGATCGGCGGCGAGCCGCTGCACGACTGGATCACCGGTGCTCAGACGGACGCGGACCGGGAGGCGTTCGAACGCACCAGCACGGGCATCGGCGCGGTCCTGATGGGCCGCCGGACCTTCGACCTGATCGACGGGCCGCAGGGATGGAGCGCCGACGGGTTCAGCGGCGAGCGGCCCGCGCTCTTCGTGGTGACGTCGAACCCGCCGAGCCGGGTGCGGCTGGACGGCTGGTTCGAGTTCGTACCGGACGGCATCCGGCCCGCGCTCAAGCTCGCCCGTGACGCGGCCGGTGTGAAGGACGTGATGATCATGGGCGGCGGGCACCTGTGCCGGCAGTACCTGTACGCCGGTCTGGTGGACGAGCTCCGCGTCCACGTCGCGCCGATCGTGCTCGGCGACGGTACGCCGCTGTTCGAGCGGACCACGCTGACACCGATCCGGCTGGTGCCCCGCGGCAGCACCGGCACCCCGAACGCGACCCACCTGACGTACGACGTGGAGAAGCCATGACCCAGGAGATCCTCGACCGGCGCGCGGCCGCGGTCATCGAAGCGAACAAGTACCTCGTGCTCGGGACGGTCGGGGCCGACGGCCTGCCCTGGGTGACGCCGGTCTACTTCACGCCCGACGGGCACGACGCGTTCTACTGGGTGTCGTCGCCGGACGCGCTGCACTCGCGCAACGTGGCCGAACGGCCCGACGTCAGCATCGCGATCTTCGACTCGAGCGTCCCGATCGGCGGCGCGTCGGCGGTGTACTGCCGCGCCCGGGCCGCCCAGGTGCCGGAGGACGAGCTGGAGCGATGTGTGGCGCTCTACGCCGCGCGGTACCCGGAGCTGCGCGCGTACTCCGTCGAGGAACTGCACGACGACATCCGGCTCTACCGCGCTCGCCCGACCGAGCACTGGATCCTGGTCACCGGCGGCGACCCGCAGTACGGCACGGGCATCGACTCGCGGCGGCCGGTCTGGTCGTGATGACCCGCTCACACGCAATCCTTCCGGAGAGCAACATCCGGTGGAGCGGAAGGCGGAGTCATGTCCGACTGGTGGACCGAGCGCAAGCAGAACCAGCAGCTCTCCAACCTGGAGAGCGAGATGTCGTACGCGCGGCAGGAGACCTCGAGCCTCCGCTCCCAGTTGTCCCACATCCAGGGCAGCCTGCAGAGCCGGGTGGACAGCCTGACGCGGGCCTTCGACGCCTACGTCGAGCTGTCCGACCTCCGCCACGAGACGGCCGGCTTCGTCGACGCCGCCGAGCTCCGCCGCTACGCCACCCGGGTGCTGTCCGCGATGGCGTCGAGCACCGAACTGCCGGAGACCGGCAAGCCCGTCCCCCGGTACTGGCTGGGCCCGGCCACCGAAGCCCTGATCGCCCTGCACGCCGCGAAGCCGGACGAGCAGGCGATCAGTACGGCGATGGAGCTCGACGAGCGCCGGACGTCGATCTACCTGTCGCTGGCGTTGGCCGTCCTCGGGCAGCGGCACCAGGTACGCACCGAGTGGCTGGACACGGCGTTCGGCACACCGGCCGCCGACGGAAGCCTGACCAGGGTGCAGCGCGTGCTCTGGACGACGGCGGCGCGCGGCGGCTTCGGAACGGACGGGCTGGAGCTCGTGGTGAAGCGGCTGCAGGCGGTCGCGTCACCCGACGGCGCCTGGCTGTCGCGACTCGAGATGCGCGGCAGCTCGTCCCGCCCGAAGGGCCCGCGGCTGAAGGCCACCGAGGCCCAGGACGACGCCGGGGACCGGTTGAGCCGGATCCGCAACGCCGTCGAGACGATCGTCGGCAACACCGAGGCCCGCGAGCCCGACCCCGAGCTGAGCTACCCGGAGGAGCGCAAGTCCGACCGCTCCCCCGACGACGCGAAGGCCTCCCGGCGCGACGGCAAGTCCCGGCGCGACGCCGACGCGGGCAACGAGCCGGACAAGGACAGCCCGGCGGCCATGCTGCGCCTGCTGATCTCCGAGGGCAGCGCCCCCGAGCGCGAGACGCTGGCCCGGATCGCCGTACTGCGGGCACGGGTCACCGGTTCGCCCGAGTCGGCCGCGATGGCACTGGAGGACCCGGCCGGCGCCGTCGACGCATTGCTCACCGAAGACCTCGCCCTGTCCGCGGACCCGCACCTGTCGGCGACCGCGCTGCGGGTCGTCGGCCCGTTGGCGCTGCCCGGGGTCGAGACCTTGGCGCAGACCGCGGAGCGCCCCGGGCCGACGGAGGTCTCCGTCGACAGCGGCGCGCACACGATCACCATCCGCGCCGACGGTCCCGACCAGCTCGAACTGGGCAAGGCGACCTCGTCGCTGACCGCGGCCGGCGGGGTGACGACCACCGGACAGCGCGTGGTGCCGATCAGTCTGCTGGCGGGCGGCGCCGTGGTGGCGATCGGGCTCGGGCTGCTGCTGCACTGGTTCTGGATCGTGGTCGGTCTGGTGGTGATGGCGTTCGGTCTCAACAGCTACGTCTCGCTGCGCCGCGCCGTCAACAACGACAAGACACGGGCCGCCGGTGAGGTCGGCAACCTCAGCGAGCGCTGCTCGACGGCCGCGACCGCGCTCGCCGACTACCTCAAGAACACCGACGCCCGGAAGGCCGCCATCACCGAGGACCTGGCCGCCGTCCGCGAGCAGCTCACCACCTAGCGGTTCCGGTCAGCGGATGCGGTCGCACCACGGATGACCGGGGTGCAGATGGTCGATCATGTCCGCGAGCCAGCGGCGCCGGTCGTACGAGCCCTTCAAGTGCCGCCGGAACGCTCGCCCATCCGCCACGCCCGCATGTCAGCCCTCCGCAGGCCGGCGACTGGCGGGTTGTTTCACGGCTGCCGGGTTACAACACGCCAGCTGACAAACAACCCGCCATCCACGGGGCTCCGCGCGACAGCCCGGCCGGGAGGGGAACCGAGCCGGGCTGTCGCGGGAATGTCAGGACTTGCGCTTGGTGACGTCTTCGGTGGCGGCGGGGAGGACCTTGTGGAGGTCGCCGACGACGCCGTAGTCGACCAGCTCGAAGATCGGGGCCTCGGGGTCCTTGTTGACCGCGACGATCGTCTTCGAGGTCTGCATGCCCGCGCGGTGCTGGATCGCGCCGGAGATGCCGGCCGCGACATACAGCTGCGGGGACACGGTCTTGCCGGTCTGGCCGACCTGGTAGGCGTGCGGATACCACCCCGAGTCGACCGCCGCGCGGGACGCGCCGACCGCCGCGCCGAGCGAGTCCGCGAACGCCTCGACCGGGCCGAAGTCACCGCCGGTGCCGCGGCCGCCGGACACGATGATCGCGGCCTCGGTCAGCTCCGGGCGACCGGTCGCCTCCCGCGGCTTGGAGTCGGTGATCCGCGCGGTCTTCGCGGCGTCGGAGATCGTCACGTCGAACTCCTCCGCCTCCGGCGAGGTCTCCGCGGCCTCCGGGGTGGCGGCGTTCGGCTTGACCGTGATGATCGGCGTGCCGTGGGTGACCTTGGCCTGGACGGTGTAGTTGCCCGCGAACACCGACTGCGTGGTGACCGCGCCCTCCTGCACGTCGACCGCGTCGGTGATCAGGCCGGAGTCGAGCTTGACCGCGAGCCGGGCCGCGATCTCCTTGCCCTCGGCGCTCGACGAGATCAGGATCGCCGACGGCTCGAGCTTCGCCGCGACCTGCTGCAGCGCCTCGGCCTTCGGCGCCACCAGGAACTGCGTGAGCTCCGGGTTCGTCAGCGCGATCACCTTGGTCGCGCCGTACTGCCCGAGCGCCGGCAGCGCCTCCTGCACGCCCTCGCCGATGAAGACGGCGACCGGCTCACCGAGGCGGCGCGCGATCGTGAGGAGCTCGGCGGTCGTCTTGCGGACCGTGCCCGCGGTGTGGTCAACGAGAACCAGAACGTTCGACATTACTCAGCCGCTCCTCAGAGGAACTTGTTCGTGGACAGGAACTCGACGAGCCCGGCGGCGCCGCTGCCGTCCTCGTCGGTGACGATCGTGCCGGCGGTCCGGGCCGGACGGGCGGTCACCTCGACCACCTCGGTCCACGCGCCCGAACCACCCACCTGCTCGGGCGTCAGCTCGAGGTCGGCCAGCGACCAGGTCTCGACCGGCTTCTTCTTCGCGGCCATGATCCCCTTGAACGACGGGTAGCGCGGCTCGTTCGCCTGGTCCGAGACGCTCAGCACCAGCGGCAGCGTGCCCTCGATCGTCTCGCTCGCGGTGTCGCCGTCGCGGCGGATCCGGACGGTCTGCCCGTCGACGGTCACCTCCGAGCCCAGCGTCACGGCAGGCAGCCGGAGCCGCTCCGACACCATCGCCGGGACGACACCCATGCCGCCGTCGGTCGACCCCATGCCGAACACGACCAGGTCCGCCTCCAGCTTGGCCAGCGCCTTCGACAGGATCAGCGAGGTGGCGACCGCGTCCGAGCCGTGGATCGCGTCGTCGACCACGTGGACACCGGCGTCGGCGCCCATCTGCAGACCCTTCTTCACCGCATCGGCGGCCTGCTCCGGGCCGACCGTGAGAACGGTCACCTCGGCGTCCCCGGCCTCCTTGACAGTGAGTGCGGTCTCGACGGCATACTCGTCCAGCTCGGACAGCAGCCCGTCGACACCGGCCCGGTCCACCGTGTTGTCCTCCGAGCGGAAGCGGCGGTCCGCGGTGGCATCCGGCACGAACTTCGCGCAGACGACGATCTTCATAGCGTGTGGGACCCCTTCTGGTTAACGGTCTCTGCCAAGCCTGCCACGGATGTTACCCACGAGAAACATAAGCTGCGTGCGAGTCCCATCACAGTCTCGGATCCGACTAGTCTGACTCAGGTGACCGAGACGTTACCGCTGACCGGCGAGAGGACCGCGCCCGGGATCTGGCACGAGAACTATTGGTTCGCGCGCCACGACGCCGCCTACCGCTGGATCACGGCCGAACTGCCGATCGGGACCGGGCGGTTCCTCGACGCCGGCTGCGGCGAGGGCTACGGCGCGGAGCTGCTCCGCCTCGCCGGGGCGAGCTCCGTGACCGGTCTCGACTATGAAGATACGACGTTGCGGCACGTCCGCCGGGTTTATCCGCAGGTCAATGTCGCGCGCGGCAATCTCGTCCGGACGCCCTTCGCGGACAGCGCTTTCGCGACGATCACCTCACTGCAGACGATCGAGCACCTGTGGGAGCAGCCGCGGTTCGTCGCGGAGTGCGCGCGCATCCTGGAGCCCACCGGGACGCTGATCCTCAGTACGCCGAACCGCCTGACCTTCCCGAGCGGCAACTGGTACCACACGCGCGAGCTGACGGCCGCCGAGTTCGCCGAGCTGCTCGAGCCGCATTTCGTCATCACGCAGGCGCTCGGCCTGCACCACGGCGACCGGCTGACGTCCTGGGAGGCGCAGCACGGCTCCTGTGTCGACGCGCAACTCGCCGCCGAGCACGACCAGTGGGACGACACCCTGGCCGCGCTCGTGCGGAGTACGTCGTACGCCGACTTCGAGATCCGCCCAGGAGACCTGGACGAATCTCTCGATCTGATCCTCGTGGCCCGGCCGAAGCGCTAGGGCCGGACGATCCGCTCGATGATCTTGCCGGCGATCAGGTAGACCAGCGCCGCGATCCCCCAGTTCACCAGCAGGGTGTTCTTCGCGGTCTCCAGCCGGAACAGGTCCTTGAACGGCCCGACCAGGTCGTGACCGCGCTCCAGGATCCAGCGCACGATCTCGTTGCTCTGGTTGGTCTGGTCGAGCGCGGTGAACAGCGCACCCAGCGCGAGGACCGCGGCCGCGAGCACCGCGACCAGCCAGATCAGCGACGCGATCAGGTTGCGCAGCTTCCGCACACCGGAGCCGACCGAGGTCAGCGCCTGCTTACCCTTGCCGGAACCGGATCCCGAGGAACCGCCCTTGGCCGCCGGCGGTTTGTTGCCCGAGGCACCAGACGGTACGGCCGGTTTCACCGTCGCCGTGGTCGTCTCCTTGCCGGCGGCGTCCTTGCCCGCGGCAGCACCGGTCTCCTTGGCCGCACCCACCGGCGCACCAGCTGCGGCATCCTCCGAGCCGGCCGCATCCGGCGTCGCGCCCTCGGCAGCCTTCTCCCGGGCCCGCTGCTCGGCCACGATCTCCGCGGCCGTCTTCGGCCGGGCGGTCTTCGTCGCGGTCGCCGCACCCGATGCGCTGCCGGTCGCCGCCGCGCCGGCGTCCGGCGTCGTACCGGCCTTGCCGGCTCCGGAAGCTCCGGCGGCCGGGTTCGGCTCCGCCTTCTCGTCCTGCGTACCCACGTCGTCCATCTCCTCAGCCGGGGTCCGTTCCTCGTCCGTGGTCATCGCGGCGGCCGGCGGTCTCCTCCGCCGGCTGACCGGGACCGGGCGCGGCGACAACCGGCGACGGGCGCCGGCCACCGGCGCCACTGCCGTACTGCCGTCCACGCCGCCGGTCACCCCGGCCACCCTGTCCACGCCGCTGTCCACGCTGTTCACTGCCTGTGCTTCCGGGTTCACGCTGGTGTTCACGCCCATGTCTGACTCGTTCGTTTCAAGCACTGGTTCCAACGTAGCGCCGCCAGGGGCTGCCGGGGCGGCCACGATCGGGACCGGATCGACCGCGCGGGTCCGCGCCTGCGTGATCGAGGTGTCGGCCGCGGCCTGGTCGAGCAGCGACCGGGCAGCCCGATCGGCGGTCCGGTCGGCCACGCTACTTCTCCTCTCCGCTACCGATGCCGATGCTCATCCGCTCGTGGGCGTCCGACCGGATGTGGGGGCCATAGTGCCCGACTGGTGAGTAACTTGAGAACCCCTCACGCTCTCTTTTTCACCATCTGCTTCTACCTCATCACCGCCCGCATCGCCCGGCGCCACGCTCCGGCCGAGCGCGGAAGGCTTCTCCCCGGGCGCTTCCGCAGACTTCTCCACGGGCTTTTCGACAGTCTTCTCGACGGGCTTCTCCACCGGCTGCACCCCGGACTGCAGCAGCGCCGCGGTCCGGTCGTTCGCGTCGGCCAGACCGGCCAGGTACTTGCGGCGCTCGGCGTTGGCGGCGTACCGCTCGGTGCGGTCGCCGAGCACCTTCGCCGGTACGCCGGCCGCGATCGCGTAGTCGGGGATGTTGCCACGGGCAACGCTGTTCGCGCCGATCACCACGCCCCGGCCGATATCGGTCCCGCGGGTGACCGTGACCTTCGTGGCCAGCCAGCAGTCCGGGCCGATCCGGACCGGCGACTTCACCAGGCCCTGGTCCTTGATCGGCAGGTCGAGGTCCTCGGTCTTGTGGTCGAAGTCGCAGATGTAGGTCCAGTCCGCGATCAGCGTCGACGCGCCGATCTCCACGTCCAGGTAGCAGTTCACCGTGACGTCGCGGGCGAACACGACCTTGTCGCCGATCCGCAGCGTCCCCTCGTGTGCGCGCAGCCGGGTCTCGTCACCGAGGTGCACCCAGCGGCCGAGCACGATCCGGCCGTGCCCGGGCCGCGCCACGATCTCCAGATGCTTGCCGAGGAACACGAAACCCTCGGTGATCACGTGCGGGTGGCGCAGCTTGAACCAGGCGAACCGCCAGTAGCGCTTCAGGTAGTACGGCGTCCACGCCCGATGGCGCACCACCCAGCGCAGATTCGCCACGGACAGCAACCGCATCGCAACACCCTACTGCTTGCTTGCCACTCCGGTGATCGAGACGTTGTAGTACAGCTCGTCGGGGACGACGGCCGACAGCGCCTTGTCCACCTTGGACAGCTGCAGCCACGACTTGTACGCGAACATCCGCCAGCCGAACCCGAGCTTCTGCTCCGGCACGGCGGCCTCGAACGTCCTGATCGGCCACCCGACCCACGCGGCCAGCAGCTCCTCGGTCACGGTCTTCACCCCGGTCGCACCCGCCCGGGTCGCGGTCCGCGCCAGCGTGTCCGGATCGAACGTGTGCAGGTCCACGACCGCTTCCAGCGCGGCCGCGCGGGACGACTCGTCGAGCTCCTCCTGCGGCCGCCGCCAGTGCGCCAGCGCGGGCAGCTTGGTGACGTTGGTGGTCGCCCACCAGGTGAACCGGGACAGCCGCCGGGCCACGAAGTCGCCGTACCGGGTCGGCTCGCCGCAGATCACGAACCGGCCGCCCGGCTTCAGCACCCGCAGCATCTCGCGGAACGCCAGCTCGACGTCCGGGATGTGGTGGATGACCGCGTGCCCGATCACCAGGTCGAAGGTGTCGTCGTCGTACGGCAGCTTCTCGGCGTCGGCGACCTTGCCCTCGATCGCGAAGCCCAGCGTCTTCGCGTTCTTCTTCGCGGCCTCGACCATGCCCGGCGACAGGTCGGTGACATGGGCCTCGTCGAGGACGCCGGCCAGTTTCAGGTTCAGCGTGAAGAAGCCGGTGCCGGCGCCGATCTCGAGCGTCTTGCCGTACGGCCAGCCGCGCGACCCGGCGACCGCGACGAACCGGTCCCGGGCGTAGTCGACGCAGCGTTCGTCGTACGAGATCGACCACTTCTCGTCGTACGTCGACGCCTCCCAGTCGTGGTACAGCACCTGGGCGAGCTTGTTGTCGTTCCAGGCCGCCTCGACCTCTTCGGCGGTCGCGGCCGGCTTCTCAGTAGCAGACATCACTTTCCCTTGAATTCAGCTTTGCCGGGGCCGTTCTCGACGAAGGACTTCATCCCGATCGCGCGGTCCTCGGTGGCGAACAGCGCGGCGAACTGCTGCCGCTCGATCTCCAGGCCGGTGGTCAGGTCGACGCCGAGGCCGGAGTCGATCGACTCCTTGGCCGCGCGCAGCGCCATCGCGGCGCCGTGGGAGAACTGCGACGCCCACGCGACGGCGGCGTCGTACACCTCGGCGGCAGGCACGACCTTGTCGACCAGGCCGATCCGCAGCGACTCCTCGGCGTCGACGAAACGGCCGGTGTAGATCAGGTCCTTGGCCTTCGACGGGCCGACCAGGCGGGACAGCCGCTGGGTGCCGCCGGCGCCCGGGATGATGCCGAGCAGGATCTCCGGCTGGCCGAGCTTGGCGTCCTCGGCGGCGATCCGGTAGTCGGCGCAGAGCGCGAGCTCGCAGCCGCCGCCGAGCGCGTAGCCGGTGATCGCGGCGACGGTCGGCTTCGGGATCGCGGCGACCGCGGACAGCGAGGACTGCAGCGGACCGGAGCGCTTGGCCATGTCGGCGTACGACATGTCGGCCATCTCCTTGATGTCCGCGCCGGCCGCGAACACCCGCTCGCCGCCGTAGATCACCACCGCCCGCACCTCGTCCGACGCGGCGGCCTCCAGCGCGGCGGCCCGGATCTCCTCCTGGACCTGGACGTTCAGCGCGTTCATCTTCGGCCGATCCAGCCGGATCGTCCCGACCCCGTCACTCACGGTCAGATTGACGAACTCGCCCATGCATCCGCTCCTTTGCCTGTGCGCCTACCCACGGGTCACATCCCCGGGAACGGTACCGGATGCGGACGCCCAGCACTCATCAAACCCCGTGCAACCAGTCCGGACGGCCGCGCCCGAGCGTGGGCGACGGCCGTCTGGGCGGGTTGGTGAGTGTTACACGTCCACCGCCTGGCCGGAGGCGGCGGAGCGGCGGGCTCCGTCGACGATCTTGAGGGTGCGCAGGCCTACGGCTCCGTCGGGCTGGGGGACGACCGCGGGGGGCTTGCCGGGCTGGGCCGGGCCTGTGGTGCGGACCGCGTCCAGGAAGGTGTCCAGCAGGGACGCGTCCAGGTTGCCGCCGATGCCGAGGAAGACCTCGCCGTCGGCGTCCGTGCCGCCGACGTGCGTCACGAACGGCTCGATCTCCACCGATCCGTTCGTACCGGTCACCTGCAGCGTCACGCCGCCCCAGGTCGGACCGTTGTCCGGAACGCTCCACGAGCAGTCGATGGTTGCCAGCAGCCCGTTGTCGTAGTTGATCGTGACCAGGCCGCCGGTCTCCACCTCCACCCCCTTCTCCTGGTGCAGGATCCGGTTCGCCGCGGCGTGCACCCGGGTAGCGGACGCGCCCCCGGTCAGGCCGTCGATCAGGTCCGCGCAGTGCACGGTGTGGTCGACGAGCGCTCCGCCGCCGGCCAGCTCGGCATCGGTGAACCACTGCCGCGCGGCGTACGGGATCTTCCCGTTGTTGGTGCCCAGGACGGCGAACACGTCACCGAGGCGGCCGGCCTCGACGTTCGCCCGCAACTGCGCGTACGACGGCGCGAACCGGACCGGGTACGCGATCATCAGGATCGTCCCGGCGGCCTCGCACGCCGCGAGCATCGCCTCGCCGTCGGCCACCTCGGTCGCCAGCGGCTTCTCGCACAGCACGTGCGCGCCGACGGCGGCGGCCCGCTCGACCAGTTCGCGGTGGCCGGCGTTCTCGGACGTCACCACCACCGCGTCCGGGCCCCACGCGAACAGCTCGTCGTACGAGTCGACGTACGGGATGCCGAACTGCGCGGCGAAGTCGGCACCGCGCGGACCGGGGTCGGGCGCCGTGGCGCCGTCCGGGTCGGCGGACAGGACGTCGATCTCGGGCATCGACGCGAGCAGGTGCGCGTACGAACCCGCGTGGACGTGCGCGAACGACGCGATCGCGACCTTCAAAGTCATGCCACTGCTCCTGTCGAGACGAAGGTCTTCATGTCGATCGGCTGACCGGATTCCATCGACGCCCGGGCCGCCTCGGCCAGGTACACCGCGGTCGCGCCGTCGGACGCGAGCACGCGCGGCTCCGCGCCGCCCCGCAGGCCGATGGCGAACTCCCGCAGCTGAGTCAGGTACGGGCTCTCCCCCAGCGACGACTCGGGGATCAGCAGGTCGCCCGCGGCGGCGCCGTTCTGCAGCTCTTCCTTGTAGCCGGTGTCGCTGTCGGACTTGAACTTCAGGACGCCGCTCGAACCGGCGACCGAGAAGCCCGTCTGGAACGTCGTGCCGGTCGCTCCCCAGGTCGCGCGGCAGTGGCTGATCGCACCGGACTCGTGCGTCAGCGTCACGTGCGCCGCCACGTTCACCGGGCTGATGCCGTCGACGGTCGGCGGGTTCTGGACGGCGTACACGCTCGTGACCTCGCCGCACAGCCAGCGCGCCTGGTCGAGGTCGTGCACCATCAGGTCCATGATCACGCCGCCGGACCGGGCCACGTCGCGGTACCAGCCCGCACCGGCCGGGGAGGACGCCTGCCGGTAGAAGCGCGCCACCGCGACCTCACCGATCCGCCCCACCTGGATCGCGTCGTACGCCGCCTTGTACGCCGGGAAGTACCGCACCACGTGCGCCGGGTACAGCCGGACGCCGGCCGCCGCGGCCGCGTCGATCACCTCGTGCGAGTCGGCCGCGGTCAGCGTCAGCGGCTTCTCGCAGATGACGTTCTTGCCGGCCTTGATCGCGGCCAGCGTGATCTCCTTGTGCGTCGCCGACGGCGTGACGATGTCGACGAACTCGGCCTCGGCCAGGACGGCGTCCAGCGACGCCACGACCTCCAGCCCGAACTGCTCCGCCAGTTCCTCCGCGCCTTCGAGCGAATAGACCAGGACCCGGGCGCCGACGGCCTTCCAGGACGCGGCGTGGATGCGCGAGATGTTGCCCGCGCCGATCAGACCGACGGTCAGACCGGCCAACTCTTCCGACATGTGTTCCCCTGGGGGTGGGTAAATTAGTAACGGTCCTTGCGTATCACTGCGCACAGGCGTTCGCAACTACCGTCTCACGAACACAACCACCTCACTATCGTGAACTGACAGCGACCTGTGCAGAATGTCCCGGTGACAGAAGCGACCGCCGCCCCGGATGCTGCCGGCCTGGCCGCCGGCACCGCTCCGCGTCCCGGCGCAGTGGTCCAGACCGATGGCACCACGTTCACGCTGTGGGCCCCGGCGGCCGAGCGGGTGGAACTCGCCCTGATCGCCGACGACGGCAGCCAGCGCAACCTGGATCTGACCCACACGGGCGAGTTCTGGACCGGGTTCGTGCCCGGCGTCGGCGAGGGCCAGCGGTACGGGTACCGCGTGCACGGCCCGTTCGACCCGTCGCACGGTCTGCGCTTCAACCCGTCGAAGCTGCTGCTCGACCCGTACGCACGAGCGGTGGACGGATCCCTGGACTACTCGAGCCCGGTGATCTACGACTCCTCCGACGCCGACTCTGCCGGGCACGTGCCGGTCGGTGTGGTCGTCGCCCCGTCTGACCCGCCGCCGCCGATCAGCAGGCCGGTGCACTGGGGCGAGACGGTTATCTACGAGCTGCACACGAAGGGCTTCACCCACCGGCATCCCGACGTACCCGAGCACCAGCGCGGGACGTACGCCGGGCTCGCGCATCCGTCGGTGATCAGGTACCTGACCGACCTCGGTGTGACGTCGGTCGAACTGCTGCCGATCCACCACTTCCTGACCGAGCCCTCGATCGCGGCGCGCGGCCTGCCGAACTACTGGGGCTACAACACGCTCGGCTTCTTCGCGCCGCACGCCCCGTTCTCGTCGTCGGGTTCGCGCGGCGAGCAGGTGGCCGAGTTCAAGGCGATGGTCGCCGCGTTCCATGCCGCGGGCATCGAGGTCATCCTCGACGTGGTCTACAACCACACGGCCGAGGGTGGCTTCGACGGGCCGACGCTGAGCTTCCGCGGGATCGACAACCGCGCCTACTACCGACTGACCCACGGTGACGGTCATGGGGCCGCGATGTACGACGTGACCGGCACGGGCAACTCGGTCGACACGTCACACCCGCAGGTCCGGCGGCTGGTGATGGACTCGCTGCGCTACTGGGTCGAGGAGATGGGCGTCGACGGCTTCCGGTTCGACCTGGCCGTCACGCTGGTGCGCAACGAGCGGCACGAGGTCGACATCCCCGACCACCCGTTCCTCGCCGAAGTCGCCGCCGACCCGGTCCTCGGCCGGGTGAAGCTGATCGCCGAGCCGTGGGACGTCGGCCCGTTCGGCTACCAGGTCGGGAACTTCGGCCCGCCGTGGTCGGAGTGGAACGGCAAGTTCCGCGACAGTGTCCGCGACGTCTGGCGCAACACCTCCGACGGCGTGAAGGACCTCGCCTACCGGCTGTCCGGGTCCAGCGACCTGTACGGCGACGACGGGCGGTACCCGTACGCGTCGATCAACTTCGTCACCGCGCACGACGGGTTCACGCTGCGGGACCTGGTCAGCTACGACCACAAGCACAACGAGGCCAACCACGAGGACAACCGGGACGGCACCGACGACAACCGCTCCTGGAACTGCGGTGTCGAGGGCGAGACCGACGACGCCGGCGTGATCGCGTTGCGCAAGCGGCAGATGGCGAACCTGATGTCCACGCTGATCCTGTCCACCGGCGTCCCGATGATCACCGCCGGGGACGAGTGCGGGCGCACGCAGCACGGCAACAACAACGCGTACTGCCAGGACAGCGAGATCTCCTGGTTCGACTGGTCGCTGCCGGGCACCTGGTCCGACCATCTCGAGCTGACGAAGAAGCTGCTGGCCCTCCGCGCGGCCCACCCCGCGCTGCGGCAGTGGCACTACTTCTCCGGGCAGCCGGTCGTGTCGGGCGGCCGCAAGGACCTGTCGTGGATCGCACCGCACGGCGGCGAGATGACCGACGCGGACTGGTTCGACGGCAGCCTCCGGACGATCGGCATGTTCCTGCGCGGCGACGCGCTGCGGGCCACCGATGCCGAGGGCAACGCGCTGACCGACAGTTCGTTCCTGCTGGCGCTGAACGCGACGCCGGAGACGCGCAACGTCGTCGTACCGGACGCGTCGTGGGCACCGGCCTACGAGGTCGTGCTGGACACCAGCAACAGCATGGTGACCGAGGTGGAAGCCGGCGCGACGGTGCCGCTCGCTCCCCGCTGCCTGGTGCTGCTGCGCGCGCTCTGAGCCGTCGAAGGGGTCGTTAACCTTCCGCCTGTACATTCGCTGGTCACCTTCTGTTCATGTCTGGGGGGACCGACGTTGACGACACCGATCGGGGCGCTGCATCGCGCGATCATGCGGTGGGGCGAGGCGGAGCGGACGAGTTCGCGGCTGGCGATCCAGCGCTGGGTGGACGGCGTGGCGTACGTCGACGTCCAGGCGCGGACCTACGCCGAGTACTGGACGCAGCAGAACTCTCTGACGCTGGCGGGCGATGGGCCGCTCTGGGTTGTGCTCGGCGACTCGACCGCGCAAGGACTTGGGGCGTCCTCGCCGCTGCACGGGTACGTCGGCCAGGTGCTGAACGCCCTTCGCCGTAAAGGCACACCGTGGCGCGTCTTGAACCTCTCGCGGTCCGGTGCACAGACCCAGCACGTGCTGGACGACCAGCTCCCGTTACTGGACGGACTGACCCCGGCCCTGGTCACCTGCGGTATCGGCAACAACGACATCCTGGCGACGCCGCCTAAGCGTTTCCGCGATCGCCTCCGCCAGGTGATCGACCGCCTCCCCTCCTCCGCGGTCGTGATGGACCTGACGGTGCCGGACCGTCTCTGGCGGATCGGTGGCGCGGTGAGCCCGTACGTGTCCGGCATCAACCAGCACATCAGCACCACGGCCACGTCCCGCGGACTGCCGGTCGCGGAGGTGTCGCGGTACGCGCGCCCGCCGTGGCGCGGCATGCTCGCACCGGACGCGTTCCACCCCAACAACCTCGGCTACCGCCGCCACGCCGACGCGCTTCTCGCCGCGCTGCCGGCCGGCGTACTCAAGCCCTGAGGTCTCAGGCCTCGGGTGCCTTCGGGGGCTCGGGGACGACCGGGGCGTCGGCGAGCAGTAGGTAGAGGGAGCGACGGGCCTCGGCCAGGACCTTGGCGGCCTCGGCACGCTGCGCCTCCGAGCCGCTGCGGGCGACCTGCCGAGTGGCTGAAGCCAGCTCCTCGATCAGTCCGCGCAGGTCGGCGCCAGGAGCGACGTTCGCGAACGCGGCGAACGGGTCGGTCGACTCGTCACGCCCGTCGACGTACTCACGCCCGGTGTCGGTCAGAGTGACGAGCTTGCGGCCGGCCTCGGCCGTGACGGCGACCAGGCCCTCGTCCTCCAGTTGGTTGATGGTCGGGTAGATCGCACCCGGGCTGGGGGTCCAGCGCCCGTTGCTGCGGTCGGCGATGGCCTGCATCAGCTGGTAGCCGTGCATCGGCTCCTCGGCGAGCAGCATCAGGACGGCCGTTCGGACATCGCCGCGCGGCGCCCGGCCGCGCCCCGGGCCGCGCCGCGAGCCGCGCTCACCGCGCTCACCGCGCTCACCGCGCTCACCACGCTCACCACGCTCACCACGGCCGCGGTGCATCGACATGCCTTCACCCGAACGCGAGCCATCGCGCCGGGGGTGACGGTGGCCGCGTCGGCGGCCACGGAGTTCGTTGGGGGTGTTCATCAGATCCTCCTCGATATTCTTCATGACACTAACGATATATCGTTACTGTCTTCAAGGCAACCCCCGCTGGAAACCCGGTTGCGGGTGCGGCACCTGATGCCGACCGTGGGGCAATGGGCACGTTCGAGGAACTGATGGATGAGGTGATGTCCACCGCTTCACGGTTCGGGCATCGCGAGCATGTGCGGCTGACGTGGCTCGCCGTCCAGCGCTGTGGGACGGCCGGCGCGGTGGAGCTGATCAGCGACGGGATCCGTCGCACGGCGCGGTACGCCGGGGCGCCGCAGAAGTACAACGCGACGGTGAGCAGGGCCTGGGTCGAGCTCACGGCGTACCACATGGCTGAGGCACCGGGTGACTTCGACGAACTGGTCCGGCGGAACCCGGGGCTGCTGGACAAGCGGCTGCTGACGCGCTTCTACAGTTCGCGCGCTCTGGCGTCGCCGGCCGCGCGGACCGGGTGGGTCGAGCCGGATGTGAAGGCGTTCCCCTTTACTCTGCCCCAAGGGCAGGGGGTGTCATGGTCGCGTGTTGACGATCAGTGAGTTCGGGCGGCGGGCGGGGCTTTCCCAGAAAGCCCTGCGGCTGTACGACGTGTCAGGGCTGCTGGCGCCGGCGCAGGTGGATCCGGCGAACGGGTACCGCCGGTACGACGAGAGCCAGCTCGAGCGGGCGCGGCGGATCAGTGTGCTGCGGCAGTTGGACATGCCGCTGACCACGATCGCCGAAGTCCTCGCGGGGACCGACGAGGAGGCACTGATCCGGCTCGACCGCTGGTGGGCCGCCGAGGAGGCGACCACTGCTGCGCGCCGGGCGACGCTGGGGTACCTACGGGACCGGTTGACCCGGTCGGGTACGCCGGGGCTCGCGCCGCGGCCCGTGCTGACACGGGACGTGCCGGCGACCAAGGTCGCCTCGATCCGGGTCGACACCGACCAGCAGATGCTGGTCGGGAACCTCGTCACCTGCACCGACGAGATCGTGTCGTACCTGCGATCCTGCGGCGCGGCCGCCGACGCCGGCTCGTGGGTGCTCTTCCACGGCGCCGTCACGCCGGAGGCCGAGGCGACCGTCGAGATCTGCGTGCCGTTCGACGGTCTCGTGGACCCGTCCGGCCGGATCGGCATCCGTGTCGAGCCGGCGCACCGGGAGGCGTACTGCACGATCACGATGGACGAGTGTGCGTACCCGCGGATCATGCTCGCGTACGACCTCGTCTACGACTGGGCCCGCGCGTCCGGCACCCCCGATGCGGGTCCGCCGCGCGAGATCTACCGCCCGGACTGCCACCTGCTCCCCCGCAACGAACCGGCCGTCGACATCGCCCTGCCCGTTCTGGAGAGGAACCTTTGATGGACTACGCGATGCAGACTCGCTTCAGCGACCCCGGCGACCATGCCGGACTGTACGACGCACTGCCGGACGATGTCGCCGGGATCGCCGCGGTGGTTCGGAACCTGCTGATCCACTACCGCGCCGGCGGGATCGAGTTCACCGGCGAACGGCTCGCCGAGATCGACAACCGCTGGGTCTCGGCGATTCTCGCCACCGACCAGAAGCGCAACGGTACGGCGCTCGCCGTGCCGCGCGAACCCTTCGACCGGGTCGTCGGGTGCTGCCGGGACTACACACTGCTGTTCGTGTCGATCCTGCGGCACAAGGGCATCCCGGCCCGCAGCCGGGTCGGTTTCGGGAACTACTTCGCCGAGGGCTTCGACCACGACCATGTAGTCGCGGAGTACTGGAACGGCGAGCGGTGGGTGATGATCGACGCGGAGATGGACCCGGCCGATCCGCGGTTCACGTTCGACGTCGCGGACATGCCCGCCGGACCGTTCCGGTCCGCGGCCGAGATCTGGCGGGGCTACCGCGACGGCGTGCTCGACGGCGACCTGTTCGGCGCCGACCCGAACCCGGACGCCCCACTGAAGCTGCACGGCGGCTGGTTCATCCGGACCTACGTGCACTACCAACTCGCCCATCTGAACGGTGACGAGTTGCTGTTGTGGGACAACTGGGGCGCGATGTCCGACACCCTGGAGGGCGCCGACCTCGACCTCACCGACCGGATCGCCGACCTGATGCTTGCCTCCGACAACGGAGACGAGACGGCGACCAAGGAGGTCAACGACCTCTACCGCAGCGATCCCGGCCTGACCTTCGCCGGCCGCGCTTTCGTCACCTCCCCGGCCAGCGACGGCAAGTTCGTGTGGAAGGACCTCGCGTAGCGGATTCCGTCCGCCGGCTGTCGGACCGGCGCCGGTTGTCAGGCGAAGCCTGTGCCGAGTACGGCGAACAGGCGCTCGATCCGGACGCGATGATCGTCGGCGACCTCGGCCACGGGGGTCGCCGGTGATCAGCCGGCGGGCGGGGCCGGTGAGGACCGGGGTTTAGCCGGCGGCGAGGAACGCGGCCAGCAGCTCGTCGGCGTCTGCGGAGGCCCAAACGGCACTAGTCACCTCGGGGAGTGCCCGCCACGCACAATGGTCGAGACAGAGCACAGCCACCAACAAAGCGGACGCCAACCACGTCAGCACCCGCACGATGGGCGTCCGTGTACATCATCAGCTCAGTGCCCACCCGCCACCTCGGCACGCCACCACCCGAGCACGTACCACCTCAGCGCCCACCGCCACCTGAGCACGTCACCACCCGGCAGTCACACCGCGCGCCAGCGCGAACCAGCTGGCGCCAGCCCGCAACCCCCGGCGCCAGCCGGAGCACCCGCGCCAGCGGAAGCCTCCCGGCGCCAGCCCGGTAACAGATGCACGGCGCCAAGCCGGGGGTGGGCGGGAGCGCGTGGAGCAGACGCGGTGAGGAGCGGAGCGACGAGGTTAGCGGCTGCGTAGCGCGCGTGGGTCGGCTTTCACCCGTACGCACAAGCCCTCCACAACTACGCCAGCACACAAAACACCCCCGCCTGGTGAGGCAGGCGGGGGTGTGTCTTTTGTGTGGAACGGCTCAGAATTCCGAGCCGGCGGGGAGGTCCGGGGTGGACGGGTCCTCGGGGTCGGACGGGCCGGCGGCGAGGCCGAGTTCGGCGGGGCTGGCGAGGCCGGTGTGGTTCGGGACGACGCGGACCGTGTAGCCGAAGGGGCCGGTGCGGTCCAGCTTCAGTTCGCCCTCGTACCGGTGCCGGTTGCCTTCGTAGGTCTCGGCCAGCGACAGCGACGTCCGCACCGGGTCGGTGATCTCGTCGTTGGCGTCGACGCGGCCGTGCAGCACCTCGACACAGATGTCGGCCGGCTCCAGGTCGCCGAGCGCCGCGAACGCGCGGATCCCGACGGTGGTGCCCAGCTGCGGCACGTCACCGAGGCCCTGCAGCTCCACGTGGTCGACCCGGATCTGCGGCCAGGCCGCCCGGACCTTCTGCTTCCACGCGGCCAGCTCGCGGGCGCCGTCGTACGTCGAGTTCAGCGAACGCGACGACTTGGCGGCCGGCACGTACAGCTGCTCGACGTAGTCGCGGACCATCCGGGTGGCGAGCACCTTCGGCCCGAGCTCCTTGATCGTGTGCCGCAGCATCTCGATCCAGCGGCCGGGCACCTCGCCGTCGTAGAACCGCGGGGCGACCTGCTTCTCGATCAGGTCGTACAGCGCGTGCGCCTCGAGGTCGTCACGCCGCTCGGTGTCCTCGATCCCTTCGGCGGACGGGATCGCCCAGCCGAACTCGTCGTCGTACCACTCGTCCCACCAGCCGTCGCGGATGGACAGGTTCAGGGCACCGTTCAGCGCCGCCTTCATACCCGACGTGCCGCATGCCTCGTACGGACGCAGCGGGTTGTTCAGCCAGACGTCGCAGCCCGGGTACATCGGCTGGGCCAGCTTGATGTCGTAGTCCGGCACGAACACGATCCGGTGCCGCACCTCGGGGTCGTCGGCGAAGCGGACCATCTCCTGGATGAGCTTCTTGCCGCCCTCGTCGTGCGGGTGCGCCTTGCCGGCGATGACGATCTGCACCGGCCGCTGCGGGTGCAGCAGCAGCGCCTTCAGCCGCGCGGGATCGCGCAGCATCAGGGTGAGCCGCTTGTACGACGGGACGCGCCGCGCGAAGCCCATCGTCAGCACGTCGGGGTCGAGGATCTGGTCGACCCAGCCGAGCTCGGCCTCGCTGGCGCCCCGGTTCAGCCAGGACTGCCGGACCCGCGCGCGGGTGTCGTCGATGAACCGCTGGCGGAGCAGCCGCTTGGTCTCCCAGATCTGCGCGTCGGTGGTCTTGTCGAGACCCTCGAAGACCGAGTCGCCGTCGGCGGTGTAGTTCGCGTACGTCAGGTCGTGCACCTCGCGCGCCACCCAGGTCGGCGCGTGCACGCCGTTGGTGATCGAGGTGATCGGTACGTCGATCGGGTCGAAGCTCGGCCACAGCCCGGCGAACATGCCGCGGCTGACGACGCCGTGCAGCTTGGACACGCCGTTCGCGCGCTGGGCGAGCCGCAGGCCCATGATCGCCATGTTGAACAGCGCCGGGTCGCCGCCCTCGAAGTCCTCGGCGCCGAGCTCGAGGATCCGGTCGATCGGGACCTCCGGGCCGAACACGTCCGGCGAGAAGTGCTGCTGGATCAGCTCGACCGGGAACCGGTCGATACCGGCCGGCACCGGGGTGTGCGTGGTGAAGACGGTGCCGCCGCGGTTGACCTCGAGCGCGGTGTCGAAGTCGAGGTCCTTGCCGGCGGCAAGCTCCCGGATGCGCTCGATGCCGAGGAAGCCGGCGTGGCCCTCGTTGGTGTGGAACACCTCGGGCGCCGCGTGGCCGGTGATCCGGCAGTACGTACGGACAGCGCGGACGCCGCCGACGCCGAGCAGCAGTTCCTGCAGCAGCCGGTGCTCGGTCGAACCGCCGTACAGCCGGTCGGTCACCTCGCGCTCGGACGGCTCGTTCTCCTCGATGTCGGAGTCGAGCATCAGCAGCGGCACGCGGCCGACCTGGGCGACCCAGATCTGCGCGTGCAGCTCGCGGTTGCCGGGCAGGTTCAGCGTGACGGTCGCCGGTGCGTCGCCGTCGCGGAGCAGGCTGATCGGCAGCCCGTCCGGGTCGACCAGCGGGTAGCGCTCCTGCTGCCAGCCCTCACGGTTGAGCGACTGCGCGAAGTACCCGTGCCGGTACAGCAGGCCGACGCCGATCAGCGGTACGCCGAGGTCGCTGGCGGCCTTCAGGTGGTCACCGGCGAGGATGCCCAGACCGCCGGAGTACTGCGGCAGCACGTGGGTGATGCCGAACTCCGGGGAGAAGTACGCGACCGCGTCGAGCGGCGAGCCGCCCGCGGTCTGGAACCACCGGTCGTCGGTCACGTAGCTGTCCAGGTCGGCTACAGCCAGTTCGAGCCGGCGCAGGAAAGCGTGGTCGTTGGCCAGCTCGTCGAGCCGGGCCGCCGGGACCTCGCCGAGCAGCTTGACCGGGTCACCGCCGGTGCTCCGCCACAGCTGCGGGTCGACGGCCTCGAAGACGTCCTGCGTCTCCGGGTGCCAGGCCCAGCGGAGGTTGTTCACCAGGGTGCCCAGACCGGTCAGCGGCTCGGGCAGGACAGGGCGGACGGAGAATCGTCGTATCGCTCGCACCGGGACACCGTACCGGGCGATGGTGCGCAAGACACCCTCGGGATGCATCGATCTTGCAACGCGAGCAAGATTTTGCAGCCCGGTGTGTCACAGCGGGGTACTGGGAACCGATAACGTCAGCAGTGTCGTACTCGACGTAGTTACCCAACCCGCCGGATCCGAAGCCCACACGTTACGGACGGCTACTCAATCAGATGGGAAGGTTCGTCTACGCCATGACTGGGCGCATCCCGATCACCGACGTCACCCCGACTGTCGACGCCGGAGCGTATCCGGCCAAGGCCGCGGTCGGCGAGACGTTCACCATCGCGGCAACGGTCTTCCGGGAAGGCCATGACGCCGTGAACGCGAACGTCGTGCTGACCTCGCCGTCGGGACAGACCAGACGCATGCTGATGACCCCGGTCGGCCAGGGCAGCGACCGCTGGACCGTCGACGTGACGCTGCAGGAGCAGGGCGCGTGGACGTTCGCGGTCGAGGGCTGGAGCGACCCGTACGGGACCTGGCGGCACAACGCCGAGATCAAGGTCCCGGCCGGTATCGACGTCGATCTGATGTTCGCCGAAGGCGCCGCGTTCTTCGACCGCGCGGCCGCCGGCGTACCACCTGCCGTCCGGGCGGACCGCGGCACGCTGAGCGACGCGGCGCACGCGCTCGCGAACGGCGCGCTGCCGCCGGAGGCCCGGCTGGCCGCGGGCATCTCGCCGCAGGTCCGCGCGGCGCTCGGGCGGTACCCGGTGCGCGAGCTGATCACCTCCTCCGAGACCTATCCGGTGTGGGTAGACCGCACCCGTGCGCTGTACGGCAGCTGGTACGAGTTCTTCCCGCGCTCCGAAGGTGCGAAGTACGACGAAGAAGCCGGTGAGTGGAAGTCCGGGACCTTCCGGACCGCGGCGAACCGGCTCGAGGCCGTCGCGAAGATGGGCTTCGACATCCTCTACGTGCCGCCGATCCACCCGGTCGGCCACTCGTTCCGCAAGGGCCCGAACAACACGCTCGACCCGAAGCCCGGCGACCCGGGCTCGCCGTGGGCGATCGGCTCCGAGGACGGCGGCCACGACGCGATCCACCCGGAGCTCGGCACGTTCGAGGATTTCGAGTACTTCGTCGGCCGCGCCCGCGAGGTCGGCCTCGAGGTCGCGATCGATCTGGCGCTACAAGCCTCGCCCGACCACCCGTGGGTGAAGGAACACCCGAAGTGGTTCTCGGTCCGCGCCGACGGCTCGATCGCGTACGCCGAGAACCCGCCGAAGAAGTACCAGGACATCTACCCGATCAACTTCGACAACGACCCCGAAGGCATCTACGCCGAGGTGCTGCGGATCGTGAAGCTGTGGATCTCCAAGGGCGTCACGGTGTTCCGCGTCGACAACCCGCACACCAAGCCGGTCAACTTCTGGGAGTACCTGCTCGGCGAGATCCGCAAGACCGACCCGGACGTGGTGTTCCTGTCCGAGGCGTTCACCCGGCGGCCGATGATGCGCGAGCTCGCGAAGGTCGGGTTCCACCAGTCGTACACGTACTTCACCTGGCGCAACGAGAAGTGGGAGCTGGAGGAGTACCTGGAGGAGCTGACCAAGGAGACCGGTCACTTCCTGCGGCCGAACTTCTTCGTGAACACGCCGGACATCCTCACGGCGTACCTGCAGTACGGCGGCCCGGGCGCGTTCAAGATCCGCGCCGCGATCGCGTCGACGTCGTCGCCGGCCTGGGGCGTGTACGCCGGGTACGAGCTGTTCGAGCACGTCGCGCTGCGGCCCGGCTCGGAGGAGTACCTGGACACCGAGAAGTTCCAGCTCCGCCCGCGCGACTGGGAGGCGGCCGAGGCGGAGGGGCGCTCGCTGGCGCCGTACCTGACCCTGCTGAACAACATCCGCCGCCGGCACCCGTCCCTGCAGCAATTGCGCAACCTGGCGCTGCACAACGTCGACGACGAAGCGATCATGTGCTACTCGAAGCGCTCGACGGCTGCCGACGGCCACAGCGACACCGTCATCGTCGTCGTCAACACCGACCCGCACTCGGTCCGCGAATCCATGGTCCACCTCGACATGGCCGCGCTCGGGATGCGGCCGGAGGACACCTTCACCGTGTACGACGAGATCACCGGCGCGACGTGGCGCTGGGGCCAGAGCAACTACGTCCGCCTCGACCCCAACGGCGAACCGGCCCACATCCTCGCCGTACGCCGCGGCCAAGCCTGAGCCGAACTGCTCGCGCGGAACTGTTTGCGCGGCGTGAGCTGACGGGAACTGCTCGCGCGGAAACAGCTCCCGGAGGTGATGGGTCAGCCCCACGCGGCGCAACGCCGGCTCCTCCATCGCCGCGCTACGCGCCGCTCCCACCCACCCCCGGCTCAGCGCCGTGCATCAGCCCGGCCACCGCCGGCCACTCCGGCTGGCGCCGGCTGTTCCAGCTACAGCTGGTTGTTCCGGCTCTCGCCGGGACCTGCGGCTGGCGCCCCTGCTTCCAAGTACCGCCGGTTGTTCCGGCTGGCGCCGGTTGTTCCAGCTAACGCCGGCTGGCGCCGAGGGTTGCCGGCTGGCGCCGGGGGTTGCTGGCTGGCGCCGGTGCTTCCAGCTACCGCTGGTTGTTCCGGCTACCGCCGGGAGTTGCGGCTGGCGCCCCTGCTTCCAGCTACCGCTGGTTGTTCCGGCTACCGCCGGTTGTTCCAGCTAACGCCGGCTGCTCCGGCTGGCGTCGGGGGTTGCCGGCTGGTGCCGGCTAGTTGCGAGCTGGCGCTCGGGTGCGAAAGCGGGCCCGTCCCGCAGAGCCGAGGACATCGGCAGTTGGACAGTACGTATACGTCCACTGGCTCGGCCCGCAGGCGGGCAGCAGGCCGGATTGCGGCGCAGTGAACCTACACGTCCTGTCGACCTGCAGGTCTTCAGCCGGCGAGAGGTGCGGAGGTAGGTGGTGGTGCACGGCCGCGCGCCAGGTGTAAGGACAGTTTCGGCCTTCAGTTGCGCTCCATCGGGACAGTGGCCAGCCCACGCGGTGCTACGCACGGCTCCTCCGTCGCCGCGCTGGACGCCGCTCGCACCCACCCCAGGCTTCAGGCCATGCACAAGCCTCGGCCACTCGGGGCTGCCGCTGGCTCTTCTGGCCGGCGCTCGCCTGTGAAGGCGACCACCGTTCGCCGTCACCACCAGTTCACCTGTCGACAGCGCGGCGCGGTTGTCGTCCGCGAGCGCCAGCTCGCAACTAGCCGGCAACTCCCGGCGTCAGCCGGAAGTAGAAAGCGGGGTGGGTAGGAGCGCACGGAGCAGCCGCGGTGAGGAGCGGAGCGACGAAGGTAGCGGCTGTGTAGGGCGCGCGGGGCCGACAACCTACAGCTGCACGGTTTCCGGGTATTTCAAACCCGCCCCGGTGTTCAACGCGACCACTTGTTCGTCGCCGCGGATCCAGCCGGACTCCCGCAACGCCCGGATGGCTGCGAAGTTGGCTGCGCCTTCGGGGCAGGTGAAAGCGCCTTCGAGCTGCGCGACCTTGTGTTGTTCGGCCAGGATGTCCTCGTCGTCGACGGCTACCGCGCAGCCTCCCGTTTCGGCGATTGCCTGCAGGACGAGGAAGTCGCCGAGGGCCTTGGGGACGGTGATGCCGAAGGCGACGGTTCGGGCGTCGGGCCAGGGCTCGCTCTCCGGCAGGCCTTTCTCCCACGCGCGCACGATCGGCGCGCAGCCGGTGGACTGCACTGCGACCAGCCGCGGCAGCGGACCAGAGATCCAGCCCAGGTCGCGCAGCTCGGTCAGCGCCTTCCAGATGCCGATGATGCCGACGCCGCCGCCGGTCGGGTAGACGATGACGTCGGGCAGTTGCCAGTTCAGCTGCTCGGCGATCTCCAGGCCCATCGTCTTCTTGCCCTCGATGCGGTACGGCTCCTTCAGCGTCGACGCGTCGAAGTACCCGGGCTGCTCGCGGATGTACGCCGCCGCGTCGCCGATCAGCCCGTCGATGAGCTGCAGCCGTGCGCCGACCGCGGTCACCTCGCGCCGGCAGATCTCTGGCGCGGCGATCGGCATCGCGATCAGCGCCTCCATCCCGGCGCGTGCGGCGTACGCGGCCCAGGCCGATCCGGCGTTCCCGTTGGTCGGCATCGCGATCTTCCGCACACCGACCTCATACGCGCGGGACACACCGACGGCGGCGCCCCGCGCCTTGAACGTACCGGTCGGGATGAGGCTCTCGTCCTTCATCAGCAGCCGCTCGACGCCGACCGAGGCGCCGTACCGCGGCATCGGCAGCAGCGGCGTCATCCCCTCCCCCAGCGTCACCACGTTCGACGGCGAGCGCACGGGCAGCAGCTCGTGGTACCGCCAGAGGTCCGGCGCGCGCGACGCCAGATCCTCCTTCCGAAGCGCAACCGGTACGCCGTACCGCGCGAGCAGCGGCGATCCGCACGGACACAGGCCGATGATCTGGTCGGCGTCGTGGGTCGCCCCGCAGCGCGGGCACTCGAGATGGCTCAGCGCGGAGAAGGTCACATCGCCAGAACCTACCCCGCAACTACCCCGCGCGCAGATCGGTGATCATCGGGCGCTGGTGGTCGGTCAGCCGGAAGCCGATCCCGCGGACGGCGTCGATGGTGACCGTCGTCCCGAGGTCGTCGAGTTTGCGGCGCAGCCGTTTCACCACCGAGTGGACGTCGGCGGTGCCGCGGACGCTGCGGTCCCGCCAGACGGTGTCGTGCAGGGCGTCGTACGACCAGACCCGCAGCGGCGTCGACATCAGCCGGCTGAGCAGCTCCTGCTCGAGGTCGGTGAGCTGGATCTCGCCGTCGCGCCAGCGGGCGACGGAGCGGGCCCGATCGATGGTGAGCACGTCCGCGTCGGGGTCCTCGCCGGTCGCGCGGACGGACGTGGCGTCGACCGCGTCCGGCTCCGGCGGCTCGGGTTGCTCGGGTGCGCCGGGCGGCGGCTGGTGCGCGGGAACCAGCAGGCGGCGCAGTTCGTCGAGGCTGGAGACCAGCAGCAACGGCGCCACGTCGTCGACGAGTTCGGCCAGGCGGACACGTTGCTCGGCCGAGGCCGACACCGCGATCAGCAGCGGGAAGTTCTCTGTCAGATCGGCGTCCGGAGGGGCGGGTTCACGGGCGGTGACCATCCAGTCACGATGTCAACATCTGCCCGGGATCGTCAACGGACTGCCAAGGTTTGCCTAATTTGCTTCGATCGGTGCGACAGCTAGTCACATCTTGCTCACCAGGTGTGCTTGTTACCACGTTGTTCTGACACATAGATTCCTCGTCAGGCTTGCGGTGTCACATGCCGCGACCTGGGGGGCACGCAGAGTTCGCACCACTGCCCTCCTGCAGCAGATGACTCGGGGGAGTCGACTCGGGGTCTTTCAAGTGAGGGGCTGCAGAGATGTCACATCAACGGAAGGGACTCGCCAGATCCCTGGTGGGTGCCCTGGCGACGGTGGCCGTGCTGGCGACCGGGATGGCCGCCGCCGGCCAGGCCCAGGCGTCACCGCCTACCAAGCCGGAGGCCACGCCGGCCTCCAAGATCAAGCCTGACCTGATGGAGAAGCTGGACGGCAAGGACGCCAAGGCCGCGACGGACTACTGGGTCCGGTTCGCGGCGAAGGCCGACCTGACCGCGGCCAGCAAGATCACCAACTGGAACGAGCGCGGTACGGCGGTCGCCGCCGCGCTGAAGAAGGCCGCCGCGGACAGCCAGGCGAAGATCCGCGCCGAGCTGGACGCGCAGCACGTGAAGTACCAGTCGTTCTGGGGCACGAATGCGATCCGCATCGAGAGCGGCTCGCTGGACCTGGCCCAGAACCTGGCCGGCCACACCGAGGTCGAGGGCCTGTACGCGCCGCTCCAGATCGAGGTACCGAAGGTCACGCCGGGCCAGCAGGAGAAGGCGATCCAGGCCGTCGAATGGGGCGTCGCCAACATCAAGGCGAACCAGGTCTGGTCGCAGTACGGCGACAAGGGTGAGGGCATCGTCGTCGCCAGCATCGACACCGGTGTGCAGTACGACCACCCGGCGCTGGTGAACCAGTACCGCGGCAACAACGGTGACGGCACCTTCAACCACAACTACAACTGGTTCGACGCGGCCGGCACCTCGCCGAGCGCGCCGGCCGACGGCAACGGCCACGGCACCCACACGATGGGCACCATGGTCGGCGACGACGGCGCGGGCAACCAGATCGGTGTCGCACCGGGCGTCAAGTGGATCGCCGCGAACGGCTGCTGCCCGAGCGACGCCGCGCTGATCGAGTCCGGCCAGTGGATGCTCGAGCCGACCGACCTCGCCGGGCAGAACCCGGACGCGAGCAAGCGGCCGAACGTCATCAACAACTCGTGGGGCTCCACGCTGCCGTCGAACGACCCGTTCATGGAGGACATCACCCTGGCCTGGACCGCGTCCGGGATCTTCGGTGCGTTCGCCAACGG
Organism: Kribbella sp. NPDC003557; assembly: GCF_040610805.1. Taxonomy (NCBI): domain Bacteria; kingdom Bacillati; phylum Actinomycetota; class Actinomycetes; order Propionibacteriales; family Kribbellaceae; genus Kribbella; species Kribbella sp. NPDC003557. The sequence goes on along the minus strand of NZ_JBEXMY010000008.1, from coordinate 120,791 downwards.
CAACAGCGGCTCGGCCTGTCAGAGCAGCGGCTCTCCGGGCAGCCTGACGAGCAACTACTCGGCCGGCGCCTACGACATCAACAACAACATCGCGTCGTTCTCCGGCCGCGGTGTGGGCCAGAACGGCACCATCAAGCCGAACATCTCGGCCCCCGGTGTCAACGTCCGGTCCAGCCTGCCGGGCAACACCTACGGCGCGTTCAACGGTACGTCGATGGCGACACCGCACCTGACCGCCGCCGTGGCCCTGCTGTGGTCGGCCTCGCCGTCGCTCAAGGATGACGTCACGGCGACCCGGGCGCTGCTGAACCAGACCGCGATCGACACGCCGAACAGCCAGTGCGGCGGCACCGACGCGAACAACAACGTCTTCGGCCAGGGCCGCCTGGACGCGCTGGCCCTGTTGGACGCCGCGCCGATCGGCGACACCGGCACGCTCACCGGTACCGTCACCGCCGCCACCGGTGGTACCCCGCTCGCGGGCGCCAGCGTGACGGTGAAGGCGGACGGCCAGCCCGACAAGACGCTGACCACCAGCAGCAACGGCACGTTCTCGTCGGTGCTGCAGGCCGGCGACTACAACCTGACGGTCGCGTCCTTCGGGTACAAGACCCAGACCGCCACCGTCACCATCACCACCGGTCAGACCACCACCAAGAGCTTCGCCCTGGAGAGCACTCCGCAGGTGAGCGTCGGTGGCACCGTCACGGACGGCTCCGGCCACGGCTGGCCGCTGTACGCGAAGGTGACGGTCGAGGGCCCGGGCGGCGTGTTCGACTACACGACCCCGAGCAACGGCCGGTACAGCCTCAAGGTCCCGTCCGGTGCGGCGTACAGCCTCAAGGTCGAGACGAAGTACCCGGGTTACCAGGCCGTCAGCCAGCCGATCACGGTCGGCAGCGGCAACCTGACCCAGAACATCGCGGTCCCGGCCGACGCCAGCTCGTGCAGCACCGCGCCCGGTTACAAGTGGGGCTCGGACGGCGTCTACGAGACCTTCGACTCCGGTGCCGCGCCGAGCGGCTGGACCGTCGTCGACAACAAGGGCAACGGGCAGGTCTGGAAGTTCGACGACCCGGGCAACCGGGGCAACCTGGCCGGTGGTAGCGGCAAGTTCGCGATCATCGACAGCGACAAGTACGGCGGCGGCGGGCAGCAGGACACCTCGCTGGTCAGCCCGGTCGTGGACCTGACCTCGGTCACCGCTCCGGTGATCCGTTTCAACCAGGACCTGAACTACCTCGGCGGCGAGAAGGCCGACGTCGACCTGTCGATCGACGGCGGCGCGACCTGGAGCAACGTGCTCGCCCAGACCGCCGACGTCCGCGGCGTCAAGGAGATCGCGATCCCGCAGGCGGCCGGCAAGTCCGCGGTCCAGGTGCGGTTCCACTACTACGACGCCTCGTACGAGTGGTGGTGGGAGGTCGACAACGTACTCGTCGGCAGCCAGGTCACCTGTGTGCCGACCGGCGGCGGCATCGTCGTCGGCAACGTCAAGGACGCCAACACGAACGGGTTCGTAAACGGCGCGGTCGTCACCCGTGACGGCAGCACCGAGTCCGCGACGACCGTGGCGACGCCCGAGGACACCGGTCTCAACGACGGCTTCTACTGGCTGTACTCCTCCGCGGACGGCAACCAGGGCTTCACCGCGAAGGCCGGCAACTACGTCACCGCGACCGCGACCGTGGCGGTCGAGGCCGACTGGACCACCACGGCCGACTACTCGCTGAAGGCCGGCCAGCTGGCCGTCACGCCGGGCAGTGTCACCGGCAACCTGAAGCTGCCGACCGGCAAGGTCACCAAGTCGTTCACCGTCACCAACACCGGCGGAGCGCCGGTGGACGTGAAGTTCGGCGAGAAGGACAACGGTTTCGTCCTGCAGAACGCGAACGGCACCACGACCACCAAGGCCCAGGTGGAGAACGGGCCCGGCGCCCCGCTGCAGCGGCTCGCCGTGGACACCTCGTTCGCCCGGATGCTGTCGGGCAAGACCGGCGCCGCGCCGGCCGCCGCGAAGCCGATGGCGGCTCCGTGGGCCGACATCGCCGACTACCCGGCGACCGTGATGGACAACCGGGTGGTCAACGTCGACGGCAAGATCTACTCGATTGCCGGCGGCAACGGTAGTGCGTCCACCGCGAACAGCTACGTGTACGACCCGGCGGCGCTCGCCTGGACCGCGATCGCCCCGCTGCCGGGTGCTCGCAACGCCGTCAGCGTCGGCGTCATCGGCGGCAAGATCATCGCCAGCTCCGGCTGGGGATCGTCCGGCCCGGCGCCGGAGACCTGGTCGTACGACCCGGCCGCCAACGCCTGGACCGCACTGGCCGCCAACCCGGCCCCGCGGGCCGCGGCCGGTCAGGCCGTGCTCGACGGCAAGCTGTACGCCGTCGGCGGGTGCACCACCTCCAGCTGTCTGCCGATGAGCAACACGGTCGTCCGGTACGACCCGTCGGCGAACGCCTGGGAGACGCTGGCGAACTACCCGCAGTCGGTCGCGTTCGCTTCCTGCGGCGCCATCGACGGCAAGCTGTACTGCGCCGGCGGTAACGACGGCACCAACTCGCTCAAGGCGGCCTACGTCTACGACCCGGGAGCCGACTCCTGGACCGCGATCGCGGACGCTCCGGCCGACCACTGGGCGGCGTCGTACGCCGTCGCCGGCGGGAAGCTGCTGATCGTCGGCGGTGTCCAGGCCGGTGCGGTCACCAACGCCGGGTTCTCCTACGACCCGTCGGCGGAGACCTGGTCGGCGCTGCCGAACGCCAACCTGCCCCGCTACCGCGGTGGTGCGGCGTGCGGCTTCTACAAGATCGGTGGCTCGTCCGGCAGCTTCAACGCCACCGTGGACAGCGAGGCCCTGCCGGGTCTCGAGGACTGCACCGAGTCGTCGGCGGACGTGAGCTGGCTGTCGATCGACAAGACCGAGGCCACGCTGGCCCCGGGACAGTCGGCGACCGTCAAGGTCACGCTCACCGCGAGCGTCGACCAGCCCGGTACCTACAGCGGTGCCGTGACGATCGGCGAGAACACCCCCTACACGGTCGCTCCGGTCGGCGTGACGATGAACGTCACCCCGCCGACCAGCTGGAGCAAGCTGCAGGGCACCGTCACGGGCGTCAGCTCGTCCGGCGCCTCCGCCGCCCTCCCGGGCGCGATCGTGCAGGTGGACTCGTGGGCCCAGTCCTACACCTTCATCACCGACAAGGACGGTAAGTACGCCTACTGGCTCGACCGTCGCAACAACCCGCTCACCCTGATCGCCGCCAAGGACGGCTACAAGCCCCAGACCCGCACGACGAAGCTCCTGGCCGGAGAACCGGTCACCGAGGACTTCGCCCTGAAGTCCATCAAGTAAGGCCATGAGTAAGCCCGTCAAGTAGCAGTCAGCTTCCGCTGACCCGACCGGCCCCGGACCTCGTCCGGGGCCGTTCGGCTTGTCAGCAGCCACCCCAGCAGCACCCCGATCGCGACGGCGTCAGCAGCGCCGACGTCACGACGTACAGCACGATCCGCTCGTCGGTGAGTCTGGCCCGCAGAGCGATCGCCACCAGCGCGAGCAGCACGACGCCTGCTCCGAGCAGGACCGCCGGTACGTCGAGCAGCAGGTACGTGAGCGGGATCATCGCGAGCGCGCGCAGCGGCAGGTACCCGGTCGGGTGGCGGACGGTCAGGAGGCGGTGGACGTTCCACGCGAGGAGCAACTCGAAGCCGAGCCAGATCAGCTTGACCGAGAGCAGCGACGACTACGGCAGGTAGCTCGCGGCGACCATCAGATAGAGGTAGGGCGCGTTGTAGTTCGAGAACTCGTGCTCGAGGGCCCGGAAGCCGCCGTGGGTCTCGATGAATGTCGACCACGGTCCGAGGTAGCGGAGGTAGTCACCGGACCGGTAGTCCACGAACCACACCCGGACCGCCACCGCGGCCAGAACCACGACCAGATACAAGCCCCACTTGCGCATGCCTGTCCCCCGCTCCCCAGAGATTCCTCTGGGTCAAATGCGGTACAGGCCGGAATGGGTTGCATCCGTTCCCGGATGCGGGGCCGGTCAGGTGGTGGGCAGGAGGTGGAAACCGACGCCGCGGACGGCGTGGATGGTGACTGTGGCGCCGAGGTTGGCGAGTTTCTGGCGGAGGCGTTTGACGACCGAGTGGATGTGCGAGCCGTGGCCCAGGTGCTCGTTGCCCCAGACCGCGTGGTGCAGGCGCTGGTAGGTCCACACCCGGCCGGGTTCCGCTACCAGGCAGTGCAGGAAGTCGTGCTCGAGCCGGGTCAGCGGCATCTCACGGTCCTTCCACCGGACCACCCGCCGGTCCACGTCGAGGCACAGCCCAGCAACCGGCGCAGGCTCCCGCACCGCCTGAATCCACCGCTCCGCGTCCACGGCCGCGACCGGCACGCCACCCACGGCCCCGATGGCACCCGCGGCGACCGCAGCGCTCGGCGCGACTGCGGCGCCCGCGGCACCTCCGGCGACTCGCGCGCCCGGGGTCACGGCGACACCGGTCAGGTCCAGGAAGGCGCGGGCTTGGTCGGCGGTTGAGACGAGTAGTAGGGCGTCGGCCTCGCCCAGTAGGCGGGCCAGTTGGACCCGTTCGGCGGTGGTCGCGGCCACGCCGATGATCAACGACGTGTCGGACGGTCTCTCCTCTGACTTACCAGCCATCGCCAACACAGCAAGCCCCTCCCAGTCGAAACGACCCGCCATAAGTACGGTTCACGACCCGAACTAAGTCAAGGGATTCACTGCGCGGCAGGCTGGCACATATGCGTCCTGTCCGAGACAGGACAGGAAAACCTGCGACGTTCGGCGGATCGGTGTGCGCTCGGCGAGGGTGTCGGAGTAGTCTCCTCGGGCACGGCCACTCTGACCGCATCCACGGAGGAACAGTGCCCGGTCTGGTTCGGCGGCCGCTCGTCATCTGGTTGCTCGCGGCCCTCGCAGTCCCCGTACTGCTGACCGCTGTGCTGATTCCGGCGCGCGCCGGCACCACCGAGGACGACCTCCGCGAGCGCACCGAAGCCGCGCTCAAGGCCCGCGGTATCGAGGCAGGCTCGGTCGACTTCGACGGCCGGAGCGCGCGGATCACCGTCCCGTCCGGGGTCGATCCCGCCGTGGTCCGGGAGATCGTGGCCGGTGTCGACGGCGTGCGGTCGGTCGCGGTCGAGAACGCCTCCGGCAGTACGCCGAGCCCCAGCGCGCCGGTGAGCCCGAGTGCGCCGGCGAGCAGCAGCGCGCCGCCGCGGTCCGACGTACCGGCGTTCGAGGTCGGGCGGACGGACCGCTCGATCCGGGTGCAGGCGCCGGTGCGCAGCCAGGCGGTCAAGGACGCGATCCGCGCCGAGGTCGAGCAGGTGCTCGGTCCGGACCGTGAGTACGACGACCGCACCACGATCGACGCCGCGAACGGGCTCGCCGAGGGGTCGGCGTTGTCCGCGCTGCTCCGGGCGCTCGCGATCGGGACCGGGGACGCCTCGGTGCGGTACGACGGGGACACGGTCACGCTGTCCGGTCAGGTGCCGGACCAGGCGACCAAGGCGACCATCGCCCGCGCCGCCGCGACGGCTGTTCCGGGCGCGGTGATCGCGGACGAGCTGGAGCTGCCGGCGCCGCCGAAGAGCGCGGTCAGCGAGCCGTGCCGTACCTTCCAGAGCCGGCTGGCCGCGTTCAGCCGGGAGTACCGGATCAACTTCCTGTCCGGTACGTCGATCGTGAACGACGCGTCCAAGCCGTCCGTGGTGAAGGCCGCCGCCGTCCTCAAGTCGTGTACGACGGTGCGTGTCGAGGTGGCGGGGCATACCGACGACCTCGGCTCGCCCGCGACCAGCCTGCCGCTGTCCGAGCGCCGGGCGGCCGCGGTGAAGGCCGAGCTGGTGCGGCTGGGTGTCGGCGCGGACCGGATCCTCGCGCACGGGTACGGCGAGGCGTTCCCGATCGCTTCCAACGCCACCGGTGCCGGGCGGGTCGCGAACCGCCGCGCCGAGATCCGAGTAGTTCAGGGGAACTGAATGAGCTGGCTGATCGCCGAGACCTGGTTTCTGCTGCTGGTCGCGTTCGTCCTGGGCAGCACGGCCGCCTGGCTGGTGCACCGCCTGGTCCGCACCCCCGCGAGAGGAGCCCGCCGATGAGCTGGCTCCTCCGCGACAACTGGCTCGGCTCCTTCCTGGCCTTCGTCCTCGGCGCCGGCATCACCTGGTACCTCCTCGACCGCCGCCCAGCCCTGTCCACCCCGCGGCCGCAGGCAGCCAAAGAGCCGCGTTCCGCAGCGAAGCCGCCAGCAGTCGAAGACCCGCCGGCTTCGACGGGACCGTCCGCAGTGGCGGAGCCATCCGCTGCCCAGGAGCCGTCCGCAGGAGCGCAGGCGCCGGCCGCGGCGAAGCCGCCCACGGTCGGGCATCCGCCTGCCGTGGCGAAGCCGCCCGCGGTGGGCGAGACGGACGCGGTTGGCGCGACGGACGCGGCTGGCGCGACGGACGCGATTGGCACGACGGACGCGGTTGGCGAGCCGGACGCCCTTGGCGAGACGGACGCGGTTGGCGAGACGGACGCCCTTGGCGAGACGGCCGTAGTCGCGGAGTCGTCCGCGACGGCGGAGCAGCCTGGCGCGGCGAAGCCGGCTGCCGCGGCGGAGGTGGCTCCTGCGGCGGAGGCGGGTGTTGTTGGGGAGCGGGAGAAGCGGGCGGAGTTCTCGTTGTTGATGGGTGGGGAGCCGACGCTGTTCGACCACATCCAGCCGGTGGACGAGGGTGGTGCGGACGAGCGCGGCGACGTGCCGCCGGGGAGGTATGGCGAGGGGTCGGCCGATGCCGTGCCGCATCAGGGGCCGCCGGACGGGTTCACGATCAAGGGCAATGCGCAGTCGATGCTCTTCCACACGCCCGATTCGCCGTACTACGGCCGGACCAAACCCGAGGTCTGGTTCCGCTCCGAGGCCGACGCCGAGCGGGCCGGCTTCACCAAGTACGCCCGCCGTCCGCGCAAGGCCGCGGATCCGCGCGGCTGACCCCGGGAGACACCTTGCGACGTCAGCTCCACCTGCCCTACATCGCCGCCCAGGACGAGGACGGCACCTGGGTCGCCGAGGCGGCCCTGACCCCCGACATCTTCGTCTCCGGCGAGGGCGAAACCCGCGAGGCCTCCCTCGAGGACCTCCGCACCCAGATCACCCGCGCAGTAGCCGAATCCGGCGCCCCCGACCAGTTGACGGTCGACGTGGACGTACCGGAGAACTGACCCCGTCACAGTCTGACGATTTCGGCAACGCTGAGTAACCAGGAGGCGGAGTTGCCGCACGAGATCACCGTTCCCTTCACCATTGCCGAGGACGCCGAGGACGGTGGCTGGTTCGCCACGGCCGCCCTGACACCGGCCGCGTTCGCCAATGGTGAGGGCGAGACCCGTGACGCCGCCATCGAAGACCTCAAAGCAGCGCTCGCGCTGCTGGTCGAAGAGGTCGGTGTGCCCGAGCAGCTGGTCCTGACCGTCGAGATGCCGTAGATGCAGAAGAACCGTTGACGGCGAGGCCTCGGTCGACCCGTCGGGGGACGTACCGTTTGCTGGGCACTGGTAAGCACAGCAAGGTGCGTCGCCCGACTGCTTGAAGGAGGACGCGATGGGACCCGATGCGCCGGAGCCGCTCGAACCGGACGCGATCATCCTGCCGGGTGAGGGGCGCGAGGGGCGCAACGTCAACGCCGACGAGGCTTATCCGGGTTTGCGATCGGTGAATCTCAGGGGTGCGCTGCGTCGGCGCGGCGGCGGTCGCGGCCGCGGCGGGGCGGCGCAGAAGGCCGAGAAGGAGCGCGGCGAGCGCGACCGGAAACGGTGAGCCGCCGCCGTCATCGAATCGCAGTACAGGCTGAGCGCGAGCCCTATTTGCGTGGATCGGCGAAGGGCCGCCAGACTAGGCCGAACGCCTTGCGGAACCGTCCGGCCGACGGCGTCACCACATCACCGGCCTGCGTCCGGCACCATGTGCTGCCCTCCTTTTGAGTACGCCGTAACGGGGTACCCGGGAGCAGTGCCCGGAGCAGGCGGCCTGAAGTCAAGCTGCAGTACCGCTAGGTTTGGAGACACCCGATGGAGGTGAGCGTGACCGACATGCTGCCGGAGCAGCACCACGGACTGACGAAGAGTGACCCGCTGTGGTTCAAGCGGGCCGTCTTCTACGAGGTCCTCGTGCGGTCCTTCAAGGACTCGAACGCCGACGGCATCGGCGACCTGCAGGGCCTGACCGAGAAACTCGACTATCTCGAGTGGCTCGGCGTCGACTGCCTCTGGTTACCGCCCTTCTACCCGTCGCCGCTGCGCGACGGCGGCTACGACATCTCCGACTACACCAACGTGATGCCGGAGATCGGCACGGTGCCCGAGTTCGAGGAGTTCCTCAACCAGGCGCACGCTCGTGGCATCCGGGTGATCGTCGACTTCGTCATGAACCACACGTCGGACCAGCACCCCTGGTTCCAGGCGTCGCGGGAGGACCCCGAGGGCCCGTACGGCGACTTCTACGTGTGGTCCGACACCGACGACAAGTACACCGACGCGCGCATCATCTTCGTCGACACCGAGTCCTCGAACTGGACCTGGGACCCGGTGCGCGGGCAGTACTTCTGGCACCGGTTCTACTCGAACCAGCCGGACCTGAACTTCGAGAACCCGGCCGTCGGCGACGCGATGATCGAGGCGCTGAAGTTCTGGCTGGACCGCGGTGTCGACGGCTTCCGGCTGGACGCGGTGCCGTACCTGTTCGAGACCGACGGCACCAACTGCGAGAACCTGCCGCGCACCCACGAGTTCCTGAAGCGGGTCCGCAAGGAGGTGGACGCGAACTACGAGGACCGCGTCCTGCTCTGCGAGGCGAACCAGTGGCCGGCCGACGTGGTCGAGTACTTCGGCGACCGGGACTCGGGCGGCGACGAGTGCCAGATGGCGTTCCACTTCCCGGTGATGCCGCGCATCTTCATGGGCGTGCGCCGGGAGTCGCGGTTCCCGATCTCGGAGATCCTGGCCCAGACGCCGGAGATCCCGGACACCTGCCAGTGGGGCATCTTCCTGCGCAACCACGACGAGCTGACGCTCGAGATGGTCAGCGACGAGGATCGCGACTACATGTGGGGCGAGTACGCGCAGGACCCGCGGATGAAGGCCAACATCGGCATCCGCCGCCGGCTGGCGCCGCTGCTGGACAACGACGTCAACAAGATGGAGTTGTTCACCGCGCTGCTGCTCAGCCTGCCCGGCTCCCCGATCCTGTACTACGGCGACGAGATCGGCATGGGCGACAACATCTGGCTGGGCGACCGCGACGGCGTCCGGACCCCGATGCAGTGGTCGCCGGATCGCAACGCCTCGTTCTCCACCGCGACGCCGGGCAAGCTCAGCCTGCCGGTGATCATGGACCCCGTCTACGGCTTCCAGGCGGTGAACGTCGAGGCCGAGATGGAGAACGCCTCGTCGCTGCTGCACTGGACCCGGCGGATGATCCAGACCCGCAAGCAGCACCCGTCGTTCGGTATGGGCACGTTCACCGACCTGGGCGGCTCCAACCCGAGCGTGCTGTCCTACGTCCGCGAGTTCGGCGACGACGTGGTGCTGTGCGTGAACAACCTGTCCAGGTTCCCGCAGCCGATCGAACTGGACCTGCGGCAGTGGCAGGGCGTCGAGCCGGTCGAACTTCTCGGCGGTGTGCACTTCCCGACGATCGGTGAGCTGCCCTACCTTCTGACCCTCGGTGCCCACGGTTTCTACTGGTTCCGGCTGCCGGTCGCGAAGCCGGAAGCACAGTCGGAGAAGCATGAGGAGAGCATTTAAGTGACTTCCCATCTGGACCAGGTCCAGTCCTTCTGCGCGGGCCAGAGGTGGTTCGGCGAGAAGGGACACGACGTCCATGTCGAAGCGATGGCCACCTCGGCCTGGCTGTCGGACACGGACGCCTGGCCCGCGGTCCGGATCGGGTTCGTCTACTGTGCGGGTCCGCCCGGGATCGAGATCCCGATCCGGGTGTACCAGCTGCCGCTCAGCTACCACCGCGCACCGGTCGAGAACCTCGGCCACGCGCTGGTCGGTGAGTGGATCGAGCCCGACCTCGGCGACACCGAGGTCTGGGTGTACGACGCGCTGCACGACAAGGAAGCGACGCCGTACTGGCTGGACGGGCTGACGCACGGACGGCAGCTGGACGGGCTGGAGTTCCACCCCGTCCAGGCGCCGGAACACCACGTCGAGGTGCCGCCGGACGCACGGTCCCTGGTCCTCACCGTGGAGCAGAGCAACACGTCGCTGGTGTTCGGCGACGTGGCGTTGCTGAAGGTGTTCCGTCGGCTCGAGCCCGGGAGCAACCCCGGGGTGGAGATCGAGTCGGCGCTCACCGAGGCCGGATCCGAGCTGGTCCCGGAGGTGCTGGGTTCCGCGCGCGGCAGGTGGCCGCGCGCGGGCGGCGGCACCGACAGCGGCGAGCTGGCGATGATGACGGCGTTCCAGAACAACTCGACCGACGGCTGGTCGTTCGCGACCTCGTCGGTGCGGGACCTGTACGCGGAGGCCGACCTGCACGCCGAGGAGGTCGGCGGCGACTTCGCGCCGGAGTCGCACCGGCTCGGCGCGAGCACGGCGCAGGTGCACTCCGAGCTGGCGAAGGCGCTCGGCACCGACGTCTGGGAGCCGGCCAAGCTGGTCGAGCACGCGAACGCGATGCGCCGCCGGCTGGACACCGCGTCGGCGGCGATCCCGGAGCTCGCGCCGTACGCCGCGGGGCTGGCGGGGGCGTTCGACGCGCTGGCGGCGTACGACCAGCCGGTGACCGTGCAGCGGATCCACGGTGACTACCACCTGGGTCAGGTGCTGCGCACGATCGAGGGCTGGAAGCTGATCGACTTCGAGGGCGAGCCGGCCAAGTCGCTGGTCGAGCGCCGGGCGCTGGACACGCCGGTGAAGGACGTCGCCGGGATGCTGCGCTCGTTCGACTACGCGGCCCGGTCGCTGCTGCAGGACCACGAGGGCGACCAGCAGATCGCCTACCGCGCGGCCGAGTGGGCGACCCGCAACCAGCAGGCCTTCTGCGACGGGTACGCCGAGGTGGCGGGCACGGATCCGCGCGGCCAGCACGTCCTGCTGAACGCGTTCCTCGCCGACAAGGTGATCTACGAGGTGCTCTACGAGGCCCGCAACCGCCCGACCTGGCTGCGGATCCCGCTGTCGGCGGCCGCACAGTTGGCCGGTCGGTAATCCCGCCGGAACGCCGTTCGCGACGCGCTGACCGACCGCGTTTGTGTACTTCGGGACTCGACGGGTACGGGGTGCGGTGAACGACGACGTGATCGGGCAGGATGGGGTCTATGGGAGAGCGTGAAGCTTTTGAGGAGCCGGTGGTGTCGGCCGACAAGCCTGTGGTGACAGCGGTTCCGGTCGCCCGGACCGACCTCGAGCGACTGGTCGCCGGCACGTTCCACGATCCCCATCACGTGCTCGGCCCGCATCTCGGCGAGCACGGTGTGACGGTCCGCGCGCTCCGTCCGTACGCGAACAGTGTCACGGTGCTGTACGACGGCGGGCGGCTCGACCTGCGCCACGAGTACGACGGCGTCTGGGTCGGTGTGCTGGACGTCGACAAGGTCCCCGACTACCGGCTCGAGGTCACCTACACCGACGGTCCCGCGACCGAGGTCGACGACCCGTACCGGTATCTCCCGTCGCTCGGCGAGGTCGACCTGCACCTGATCGGCGAAGGCCGTCACGAGCAGCTGTGGACCGTGCTCGGCGCGCACGTCCGCCGCTACGAAGGACCGGCCGGCGCCGTGACCGGTACGTCGTTCGCGGTCTGGGCGCCGAACGCGCAGGGCATCCGGCTGACGGCCGACTTCAACTTCTGGGACGGCCGCGCGCATCCGATGCGGTCGCTCGGCTCCTCCGGCGTGTGGGAGCTGTTCGTGCCCGGCGTCGGCCCGGGGACGCGGTACAAGTTCGACATCTGCGGCCGCGACGGTGTCTGGCGGCAGAAGGCCGACCCGATGGCGAACCTGGCCGAGACTCCCCCGGCGAACGCGTCCGTCGTGCACGAGTCGACGTACGAGTGGGACGACGCCGCGTGGATCGAGCGGCGCGCCGCGGCGCAGGCCTACGCCGAGCCGATGAGTGTGTACGAGGTGCATCTCGGCTCCTGGCGCAAGGGCAGGTCGTACCGTGAGCTGGCCGACGAGCTCGTTGCCTATGTCAACGAGATGGGCTTCACCCATGTCGAGTTCATGCCGGTGATGGAGCATCCGTTCGGCGGCTCGTGGGGTTACCAGGTCACGTCGTACTTCGCGCCGACGTCGCGCTTCGGCGACCCCGACGACTTCCGGTTCCTGGTCGACCGGCTGCATCAGTCCGGGATCGGCGTGATCGTGGACTGGGTGCCGGCGCACTTCCCGAAGGACGCCTGGGCGCTGGCCCGGTTCGACGGGACGCCGCTGTACGAGCACCCGGACCCGCGCCGCGGCGAGCAGCCCGACTGGGGCACGCTGGTCTTCGACTTCGGCCGTCCGCAGGTGCGGAACTTCCTGGTGGCGAACGCGATCTACTGGGCCGAGGAGTTCCACATCGACGGCCTGCGGGTGGACGCGGTCGCCTCGATGCTCTACCTGGACTACTCGCGCTCCGACGGGCAGTGGGTGCCGAACCAGTACGGCGGCCGGGAGAACCTCGAGGCCGTGTCGTTCCTGCAGGAGATGAACGCGACGCTCTACAAGCGGGTCCCGGGCGTGATCACGGTGGCCGAGGAGTCGACGTCCTGGCCGGGCGTCACCCGGGCCACGCACCTCGGCGGGCTCGGGTTCGGCTTCAAGTGGAACATGGGCTGGATGAACGACTCGCTCCGCTACCTGGAGCACGAGCCTGTGCACCGCCAGTTCCACCACCACGAGATGACGTTCTCGATGATGTACGCGTACTCCGAGAACTTCGTCCTCCCGCTGTCCCACGACGAGGTCGTGCACGGCAAGGGCTCGCTGCTGCGCAAGATGCCGGGCGACCGGTGGCAGCAGCTCGCGAACCTGCGCGCCTATCTCGCGATGATGTGGGCGCACCCGGGCAAGCAACTGCTGTTCATGGGGTGCGAGTTCGGCCAGGAGTCGGAGTGGTCGGAGAAGGGCGAGCTGGACTGGTGGCTGCTGGATCACAGCGACCACCAGGGCCTGCAGGACCTGGTCCGTGACCTGAACCGTGTCTACAAGGACAACCCGGCGTTCTGGCGCACCGACCACGCGGCGGAGAAGTTCAGCTGGATCGACGCGAACGACGCCGGCAACAACGTGTTCTCCTTCGTCCGGTACGGCGAGGAGGGCGAGCCGACCGTGGCGTGCGTCGCGAACTTCTCCGCGGTCCCGCACCACGGCTACCGGCTCGGCCTGCCGTACGCCGGTCGCTGGGAGGAGGTCGTCAACACCGACGCCGCGTCGTACGGCGGGTCCGGTGTCGGCAACTTCGGTGCGGTGGAGGCCAACGGGACGCCGTGGCACGGGCTGGACAGCAGCGCTGAGCTGTCCGTGCCACCCCTGGCGACGGTGTACCTGCGGTTCACCGGGTAGCGTTCACGGCGTGACCGCTCCGCTGACCGATGGTGACCTGACGCTGCGACTCGCACTCGACGACGAGGTGGTCGTCAGGTTCGACGTCGAGAACGGGCAGCCGGTCGGCACCGTCGAGGTCCGCCGGACCACGCCGGGTGTCGGTCTGGTGGTGTGGGCGCTGGACGGCGGCACGGAGATCGCGCAGCGTGCGCTCCGGTTGCTGAGCGAGTACGCGTTCGGTGAGCTCGGTCTGGAGCGACTGCAGGTCGAGGTGGACGTGGAGCTGCATTCGTCCGCCCGGGTCGCGATCCGGTCCGGTTTCCGGCGCGAGGGCGTGCTGCGCGGGGCCGCGCTGGTCGAGGGCGAGCGCCGCGACGTGGCCATCTACGGCATGCGCGTGGACGATGCGCGGCCGGACACGGTGACGGGCTGGACCGCGCTGATGGACTCGGCGCTGCCGAAGAAGCGGGTGATCGCGCACGTCGTCGTCCGCGACACTCTCGGACGGGTGCTGTTGTGCCAGGTCAGCTACAAGAAGGACCTGGAGCTGCCGGGCGGAGTGGTCGAGCCGGACGAGGACCCGGCGACCGGTGCCTCGCGGGAGATGGAGGAAGAGCTCGGTACGGCGCTGCCGCTGCTCGGCATCCTCGCGATCGACTGGCTGCCGCGGTGGGAAGGCTGGGGCGACGCGGTCGAGATCCTGTACGACGGCGGCGTCCACGACCCGTCCCTGATCGACCGTCTGCGGCCGGACGGTTTCGAGATCCGCTCGATCTCCTGGCGCGCGCCGGACGAACTGGCCGGCCTGGTCTCGCCGCTCAACGCCCGCCGGCTCCCGATGATCCTCGCCGCCCCCGATCAGCTCCACAACCTCAGCAACGGCTCCCCCATCACCTCGTGAGCTGGTTGACGCACCAGGTGTAGTGGCCGTCGGCGGCGTTCTCGTCGTAGACCGTCGCGGTGATGATCGCGTACGCCTTGCGGTAGAGCCGCATCCGTTCGCGGTCGTGCCCCAGTCCTGCGAACCGCTCGGTCAGCAGGTCGTCCAACCGCCGGGCGTCCGGTGAGTACATGTCGAAGAACCCCGCCGCCAGCGACGCCTCGAACGTGCTGTCCCCGGCGGTCGACAAGAACCCCCAATCCAGCACGGCCGCCACCCGCTCCCCTTCCATCAACAGGTTGGGCGGACAGATATCCCCGTGGACCACGCTCAAGCCGTCGGAATCGAGCTGGGAGAGGGCGTCGAGCGTTTCCTGCAGCAGTTGGGAGAAATCAGGTACGTCGCGCTCCAGATAGCCCTGCGAGACCTGCGCACGACGTCGTACGAGCGCCGCGAGACTCGCACCCCACGACCGCTCCCAGAACGACTCGCCAACCGCCGGCAGCAGCCTGCTCGCCGGCCCCGGAGTCGTCCCTCGCAACGCCTCGACCACCGTGACGAACGCGTCCAGGCCGACCTCTTCCGGCAGCCCGGCCTCGTGCAGCGGCACCCCGGTCAGCTTGTCCTCGACGGTGATCGCCAGCCCGTTCTCCGCCGCGGCGATCTCCCGGATCCGCGGCGTCCGGAACGGCAGCTCCGGCAGCTCGTCGAGGAACGCCCGCAGCGGCAGCACGTCCTCCGGCCGCCGGTCGAACCAGACCTTGCGGACCGTCCCGTCGCCGAGGTCGTAGACGGCGCCTTCCATCCCCTGCCCGATGAGCTCCACCGGGCCGACCCTAATGGACGAGGCGAATCGTCAACGGGTACGTGTAGTCCTTCCCACCGGAGGCGGCGACCGTCGCGAGGATGATCACCACCAGCGCCGCGATCGCCCCGATCACCAGCAGCGGCACGACGATCAGCACCCCGAGCCCGAGCGTGAAGAAGATCAGCACGGCCGCGACCGCCGAGTAGATCAGCAGCGAGAGCTGGAAGTTCAGCGACTCCACCGCGTGCCGGCGGACGAAGTCCGAGCGGTAGCGGAAGATCAGCCAGATGATCAGCGGGCACAGGAACCCCATCGCGAACCAGGCCGCGACCAGCACCCCGATGTGCGCGACCATCGCCCACGTGCGCTCTTCCGAGGCCGCCAACGGCGACCCCGCGTTCGGCGTAGCCATACTCAAGTCAAGCACACCGATTCCTTGTCCCGGCGTTCTCGGTCTGTACCGGTGACAGAGCTGCAACGAAAGGATCTGGCGATGGCGGTCGGGCTGTGACGGCGGAGGGAGTCGTGGTGCGCGAGTTCGGCGTGACCGAGCCGTTCCGGAAGGAGTTGCTCGCACACTGCTACCGGATGCTCGCCTCGGTGCACGAGGCCGAGGACGCGGTGCAGGAGACGTACCTGCGGGCCTGGCGGTCGTGGGACGACTTCGAGGGCAGGTCGTCGGTGCGGGTGTGGCTGTACCGCATCGCGACCAACGTGTGCCTGACCGCGCTCGAGCAACGCCGCCGCCGGGCGCTGCCGTCGGGGATCGCCGCACCGAGTACGGACCTCGCCGCCCCGCCACCCGCCGAGCCGGACGGGACGGCCTGGCTGGAGCCGATCGCCGAGTCGCTCGTCGCCTCCGATCCCGCCGCGATCGTCACGCTGCGGGAGAGTCTTCGGCTGGCGCTGATCGCCGCCCTGCAGTACCTGCCGCCCAAGCAGCGCGCTGTGCTGATCCTGCGCGAGGTGCTGGCGTTCCCGGCGGCGGAGGTGGCGGAGATGCTCGACACCTCGGTCGCGGCCGTGAAGAGCACCCTGCAGCGCGCACGGGCCCGCCTCGACGAGACGGCGCCGTCCCAGGACGAGGTGGTGGAGCCGACCGACCCCGTGGCTCGCGCTCTGCTCGACGACTACATCACCGGCTTCGAGAACGCCGACACCGCGGCGCTCGAACGGGCCCTCCGCGCGGACGCCGCGATCGAGATGGTCGGGACGACGACCTGGTTCGACGGCCGCGTGCTGTGCCTGCGCCTGCTGGCCTCCGCGGTCGGCGATCCGGGTGACTGGCGGATGCTCCCGATCGTCGCGAACGGCCAGCCCGCGGTGGGCGCGTACTTCAAGGGCGAGCCGTACGGCGTCGCCGTACTCACGCCGACTCGGACCGGTCTCACGCACATCCACGTGTTCAGCGACCCGGGCCTCGTCACGCGTTTCGGTCTACCTGCACAGTCCGATGGGCGCGGCGGCTCGTACTGAACAGGGCCAGCGCCAGTACGACGTGGCCGATCGCGACCGTCGGCCACCAGACGATGTGCTCGGCGTGGACGAACCGCTGCGGGTCGGCCGGTGTCGCGGCCGCGGTGCCGATGATCGACCCCGCGACCGCGACGCCGAGCGATGTACCGGTCTGCCGGCCGACCGACGCGAGCGACCCGGCCACGCCCGCCATCGACGCGGGCATGCCGGACACGGCCGAGTTCGCGATCGGCGGGTTGATCGTGCCGAGGAAGACGCCGAACAGCAGGAAGATCCCGAGCACGACGGGCAGCGGGGTGGCCGGTCCGATCCCGAGCGAGGCGATCGCGCCGAGCGTCAGCGCCGTACCGGCGACGACGAGCGGCAGCCGCGGGCCGCGCGCGCCCACCACCCGGCCCGTGAGCGGCGAGAGCACGGTGATGAGCAGGCCGACGGGCAGCAGGCACAGGCCCGCGTCCAGGGCGGACAGGTTGCGGATGCTCTGCAGGTAGAGCGTGGTGACGAACAGGAACGCGCCGAACCCGGTGTACGCGACCATCGCGATCACCACCGCGGAGCTGAACGGGATGCTGCGGAAGAGCCGCAGTTCGAGCAGCGGCTCCTCCCGGCGGCGCTCGTACGCGATCAACAGCACCGCCGCGACGGCGGCTGTGACGATCAACGGCGTCCGCCACGCGTCCTGCTCGATGATCGCGGACACCGCGCTGCCGAGGACCAGCACCACCAGGAGCTGGCCGACCGGGTCGAAGCGGCGGCCACGGGCGGCGCGGGACTCCGGCACGTACAAGCTGGTGAAGAGCACCGCGAGCGCGATGATCGGCAGATTCACCCAGAAGACCGAGCGCCAGCCGAAGCTGTCGACGAGCGCGCCGCCGAGGATCGGGCCGAGGACGAGCGAGAGCCCGGCGGTCGCGCCGAAGATCCCGATCGCGCGGGCGCGCTCGGCGCGGTCCGGGAAGACCGTCACCACGATCGCCATCGCGACCGGGTTCAGCAGCGTGCCGCCGACCGCCTGGACGGCGCGGGCGGCGACCAGCGCCTCGATGGTCGGGGCGAGGCTGCAGAGCAGCGAGCCGAGGCCGAAGACGATCAGGCCGAGGCGGAACATGCGTTTGCGGCCGAACCGGTCGGCGGTGGAGCCGGCCAGCAGCAGGAAGCTCGCCAGCACCAGGGTGTAGGCGTCGACGGTCCACTGGAGACCGGCCGTCGAGGCGCCGAGGTCGTCGCGGATCGCGGGCAGCGCCATGTTCACGATCGAGATGTCCATCACCGAGACGAGCAGGCTGGCGCAGCAGATCGCGAGCACGGTGTACCGGCGGACGCCGACGGTTGCCTCGAGCGTAGTCATACCGGCCACGCTAGGATTTAGAGCGTGCTCGAAGTCAATGAACGCGGGATCAGCATCGCCGAGGCCGCCGAGCGGACCGGTGTCAGCGTCCACACGCTGCGGTACTACGAGCGCGCCGGCCTGGTCGTCACCACCGTCGACCGCACCGCCGGCGGGCGCCGCCGCTACCGCCAGATCGACCTGGACTGGATCAAGATCTGCACCCGGTTCCGCGCCACCGGGATGCCGATCCGCACCATCCGCAAGTACGCCGAGCTCGTCACCGCCGGTCGCGGTAACGAGAAGGACCGCCTGGAGTTGCTGGAGACGCATCGCGCGGAGATCCTCACCCAGCTCGCCGCACTCAGCGAGAGCCTCGAACTCATCGACCACAAGATCGACGTCTACCGGGGCCGCCTCGAAGCCGGCGACGCGGACCGGCTGTGGGCGCCTACCGCAGACTCTTGAGGCGGGTGGTGAGGAAGCGGCGTTCGGTTTCGTTGGCGGTGAGCTGGATGGCTTGCGCGTAGGCCTCGGCTGCCTCGGCCTGGCGCCCCAGCCGGGTGCAGACGTCCGCGCGGGTCGCCGGCAGGTAGGCGTAGGTCGCGAGGGCCGGTTCTTTGCTCAGGGCATCCAGTTCGGTGAGCACCGCCTCCAGGTCAGCGCCGGGGACCAGGCTGTGCGCGGCCGCCCGGTTGAGCGCGACGATCGGGGTCGGCCAGCTCACCATCATCGCGTCGTACATCCGGACCACCTGGGGCCAGTCCGTCTGCTCCCACGACGGCGCGGTCACGTGCAGACCGGCGACGGCCGCCTGGAGCGCGAACCGCCCGTGCCCGCGCTGTAGCGCCGCCGTCGCCCGCGCGACCCCCTCGGCCAGCAGCTTCCCGTTCCAGCGCGACCGGTCCTGGTCCGCCAGCAGGACCAGCTCGCCGTCGGCGCTGACCCGCGCATCGCCGCGCGCCTCGGTCATCAACAGCAACCCGAGCAGCGCCTGCGGTTCCGGCTCGTCCGGCATCAACCGCTCCAGCATCCGCGCCAGCTCGATCGCCCGCCCGGTCAGGTCCGTCCGGGTCAGCTCCGCGCCGGTCGCGACGTACCCGGCCGTGTAGACGAGGTGGACGACGGTCAGCACCACGTCCATCCGCGCCGGCAGCTCGTGGTCGGCCGGGATGCGGTACGGGATCCCGGCCGCCGCGATCTTCTTCTTCGCCCGGGTGATCCGCGCCGCCGCCGTCGCCTCGGCGATCAGCAGCACCGCGGCGACCTCGCGCGTGGTCAGGCCGCAGATCAGCCGCAGCGTCAACGCCACCTGTGACTCCCGCGCCAGCGCCGGGTGGCAGCAGGTGAACACCAGCCGCAGTGGATCCGTCGGCTGCTCGGTCTCGCCCGGCTCCTCCACCAGCAGCGGAAGCTTCCGCCGCAGGTTGGTCTCGCGGCGCAGCCCGTCCAGCGCCAGCCGCCGGGCGACCGTCGTCAGCCAGCCCGCCGGATTGTCCGGGATCCCGTCCGGCCAGGTCCGCAGCGCCCGGACGAACGCGTCCTGCGTACAGTCCTCCGCCAGGTCCAGGTCCCGCGTCAGCCGGACCACGGACGCCAGCACGGTCGACCAGCTCTCCCGGTGCACCCGGTCCACCACCCGGGTCACCTCCACGGCCTCGGTCACTTCTCCCCCTGTCTCGGCAACGGGTACGCCGACGGGCAGAGCATCGGCGTACCCGAGTCGTCTTCAGGCCGGCGGTGCGGCGTCCTCGGACGTCGGCATCACGGGCCGGACCTCGACGTTGCCCGACGGGCAGAGCTTGGCCAGCTCCAGCGCCTGGTCGAGGTCGCGGGCCTCGATGACGTAGAAGCCGCCGAGCGCCTCCCGGGTCTCGATGAACGGGCCGTCGGTGACCAGCGGCTCCGCGCCCTCCCGGTTCTTGACCGTGCTGGCCGTGCTGGACCGCTCCAGCGCCTCCCCGCCGAGGATCCGCGCCCCGGCCTTCTCCACCGCCGCCGCGAACTCGCCGTGCAGCTTCATCGCCTGCTGCCACTCGTCGCGGGTCAGGTTGTCGTACCACTCCTCGCTGTCGAACAGCAGGAACATGTACTGCGCCATCTCAGACTCCCTCGTCTAGCGCCGGTTACTTGGATATCTTGCTGACGAACGCCCCGACACGGAATCGACAACGCCCGGGAAGAATCTTTATTACCGTGGGGTACATGGAGCACCTCGACGTCCTCGTCGTCGGCGCCGGCCTGTCCGGCATCGGCGCGGCGTACCGGATCCAGACGCGCTGCCCGGACCGCACGTACGCCGTCCTGGAGGGCCGCGACGCGCTCGGCGGCACCTGGGACCTGTTCCGGTACCCGGGGGTGCGGTCGGACTCCGACATGTTCACGCTCGGGTTCCCGTTCCACCCGTGGAAGGCGGCGAAGGCGATCGCGGACGGTCCGGCCATCCTCGACTACCTGCACGAGACCGCGGCGGCGTACGGGATCGACAAGCACATCCGCTTCGGTCAGCGGGTTGTGCGCGCCTCGTGGTCGTCGGCGGACGCGCTGTGGACGGTGCGGACCGCGGACACGGCGTACACGTGCTCGTTCCTCTACGTGTGCAGCGGGTACTACGACTACGACGCGGGGTACGTCGTCGACTTCGACGGCAAGGACGACTTCCAGGGGCGGATCGTGCACCCGCAGCACTGGCCGGACCAGCTGGACTACACCGGCCAGCGCGTGGTCGTGATCGGCAGCGGGGCGACCGCGGTGACGCTGGTGCCCGCGATGGCTGGGACGGCGGAGCATGTGACGATGCTGCAGCGGTCGCCGAGCTACGTCGCCTCCCGTCCGGCGCGGGACGCGATGTCCGACCGGATCCGCGCTGTGCTGCCCGAGAAGCTCGCCCACCGGGTGATCCGCGGGAAGAACGTCGCGTTGAGCACCGCGGTGTACGGCGCGTTCCGGAAGTGGCCGGCGCACGCGGCGTGGCTGCTGAACAGCACCGTGGCCAAGCAGTTGCCGGAGTCGATCCCGGTCGATCCGCACTTCACGCCGCGCTACAAACCCTGGGACCAGCGGCTCTGCCTGGTCCCGGATGCCGACTTGTTCAAGGCGCTGCGCAACGGCTCGGCGTCGGTGGTGACCGACGAGATCGACCGGTTCGTCCCGACCGGGCTGCGGCTGCGGTCCGGCCGGGAACTGGACGCCGATCTGGTGGTCACCGCGACCGGCCTCCGTATGGTTGCGCTCGGCAACATCGAGGTGACGGTCGACGGGCGGCCGGTCGCGCCGCACGACACCTTCGTCTACAAGGGCATGATGCTCAGCGGCGTCCCGAATCTCGCCTGGTGCATCGGCTACACCAACAACTCGTGGACGCTGCGCTCCGACCTCACCTCGCAGTACGTCTGCCGGCTGCTCAACCACCTCACCGCCACCGGCACCCGGATCTGCGTCCCGGAGATCGACCCCGCCGAGTACGACGCCCCGCCCCGCCCGGTCGTCGACCTCACCTCCGGCTACATCCGCCGCGCGGCCGCCCTCCTCCCCCGCCAAGGCACCCAAGGCCCGTGGCGGCTGCGGCAGAACTACCCGCGCGACCTGCTGACCCTCCGCTACAACCGCCTCGACGACGGCACCATGCAGTTCACCCGGGACTGACCTCCACCCACCCCCACGCCAGTCTCGCCGCCTGTCCGCCGTAAACCTTGGTTGACCACTCGAATGGTGGGTTGCCCCCTCAGATTCCCAGGGGGTAACCCACCATCTGAGGGGGCAACCCCCGAGGTGTGGGGCGGTGTGGGGCGGTGTGGGTGTTCGGGTTGGTTATCCGGCGGGGGGTCAGGGAACGGGTACGGGTGGCTGCGGGCCTACGTACGTGGCGATCGGGCGGATGATCTTCGGGTCGGTGGACTGCTCGAGGATGTTGGCCGACCAGCCGATGATCCGGCTGACCGCGAACGTCGGCGTGAACATGGCGCGTGGGATGCCGCAGAGCTCCATCATCACACCGGCGTAGAACTCGACGTTGGCGTACAGGTTGCGGCCCGGCTTGAGCTCGGCGAGCACGTCGACGATGCGCTGCTCGACCGTGGTCGCGAAGTCCACCAGCTCGCCGCCGATCCCGCGGGCGATGTCGCGCAGCATCAGCGAGCGCGGGTCCTCGGTGCGGTACACCGCGTGCCCGAAGCCCATGATCCGGTCGCCCGCGGACACCTTCGCACGGACCCAGTCGTCGATCCGGTCCGGCGTCCCGATCTCGTCGAGGCTGGCCAGGGCGCGGTCCGGGGCGCCGCCGTGCAGCGGGCCCGAGAACGCGCCGATCGCGCCGGCCACGGCCGCGACCACGTCCGCGCCGGTCGAGGCGATCACCCGCGCGGTGAACGTCGACGCGTTGAAGCCGTGGTCGACGGTCGAGATCAGGTAGTGCTCGATCGCGGTTGCGTGGACGGCGGTGGGCTCGTGGCCGGTCACCAGGTACAGCCAGTTCTCGGCCGCCGAGAGGTCGGCGCGCGGCTTCAGCGGCTGCTGTCCCTCGCGGAGCCGGTAGAGAGCCGCGAGGATGGTCGGCGTCACCGCGCAGACCAGCATCGCGTCGGCCTTGCGCCGGGCCGGGTCGGCGTCCCACAGCGGCGGCAGACCGCGTACGGCGGCGAGCAGCGACAGCGCAGTGCGGAGGCCTGCGAGCGGGTTGAACGTCGCGCCGGCGGTCGCGATCGCCGGAAGGACCGCGCTGACCTCGTCGGGGAGGACGCGCAGCGGGGCGAGCTCGGCGACGAACCGGTCGCGCTCGGCGTCGGTCGGGAGGTGGCCCTCGAACATCAGGTACCAGACGTCTTCGAGCGTCTTGGACTTGGCGAGATCGATCGCCGAGTACTGGCGGTAGTGGTAGAACCCCTCGTCGCCGCGGACGTCGCCGAGGGTCGTCTCGGTGACGACGACGTTGCGCAGGCCGGGCGGGACGTTGATCGTTGTTGACATATCTTCAGGGTTGACAGGCAATCAATAGTTGTCAATATTGATCCAGTCAACATGAGTGCTGCGAGGAGCGTGGATGCCGGCCGAAGGTGACGAGAATTACCTGACCACCGCCGAGGTGGCGCGTCGTCTGCAGGTGAAGCCGGCGACGGTCTACGCGTACGTCAGCCGCGGTCTACTCACCAGCGTCCGCGCCCGCGGCCGCCGCGGCAGCCTGTTCCCCGCCGCCGACGTAGAACGCCTCGCCGCCCGCTCCGTCGAGCACTCAGGCGTCGTCGAACGCATCGAATCCGAACTCACCCTCCTCCAAGACGACACCCTCCACTACCGAGGCCACCCCGCCCACACCCTCGCCACCACCGCCACCGTCGAGCAGGTAGCCACCCTCCTCTGGACCGGCCAACTCCCCCAGGACGGCCCTGTGGGCGCCACGGGCGCAGGTACGGCCGGCGCCACGGGCGCCGCAGGCGCTGGTACTGCGGGCGCCGCAGGCGCTGGTACTGCGGGCGCCACAGGCGCTGGTACTGCTGGCGCCACAGGCGCTGGTACTGCTGGCGCCACAGGCGCTGGTACTGCTGGCGGAGGGGATGCGGGGCCGGAGACGGGTTTGTTCGGGGTTCGGGGGCACGAGGTGGAGCTGGCCCGAAGGGCCATGGGGGTTGTGCCGGAGGGGGCTCGGTTGACGGATCGGTTGCGGGTGGCGGTGGCTGTTCTGGGGGCTGCGGATCCGTTGCGGTTCGATGTGTCGGCGGCTTCGGTGACGGCTGCGGCCGGGAGGTTGATCGGGACGCTGATCGCGGCGCTGCCGGGACCGGCAACCGCCGGTACGACACTGGGCGGGAGACTCTGGCCGAAGTTCTCCGACCAGGAGCCGCGGCCGGAGGTGCTCGACGCCGCGCTGATCCTGCTCGCCGACCACGGGCTCGCGGTCTCGACCATCGCGGCCCGGGTCGCCGCCAGCGCCCGCGCGAACCTGTACGCCGTCATCTCGGCCGGCCTCGGCGCGCTCGACGGTCAGTACCACGGCGCCGCACCGACCCTCGCCTACGAGTTCCTGGAGCGCGCCCGACAAGACCCCCTGAAGGCGCTCTCCGACCAACTGCGCTCCGGCGAACCCGTCCCCGGCTTCGGCCACCGGATCTACCAGCACCGCGACCCGCGCGCCGACGTACTGCTCGGCCTGCTCGGCGATCACCCGATCGTCGGCACGATCCACGCGATCGCCGAGCGCACGCCGACGTTCCCGAACAGCGATCTCGCCATCGCCGCGATCATGCATGCGTACGGCTTCCGCCCGGACGCCGGGGACGCCCTGTTCGCCCTGGCCCGGATGGTGGGCTGGACCGCGCACGCCCTGGAGGAGTACGCGGCCCCAGCCCTCCGTTTCCGCACCATGGGCGTCTACACGGGCCAAACGACCTGATCCGCTTGCCCCTCGAGTTGGAGGGTTGCCCGCTGAAATATCGAGCAGGCAACCCTCCAGTTGAGAGGGCAACCCCTACTTGGCGGTGAGCTTGAGGAGGGTTGCGGCGCCTGGGGCGAGGGTTAGGGGGAGCTGGCCTACGCGTTGGGGGGCGTACTGCTGGCGGGACGGCTGGAACAACCCGGCCGACCCGACGGTCTGGCTGTTCAGCGAGACCACCGCCCGGGCGCGGGTGCTGTGGGAGCGGTTGGTGACCAGGAGCCAGCGGTCGCCCGAGGCCGTGTCCCGGGGGCGGAACGTGCCGACGACGACCGGATTTCCGGAGATTCCTGACACCAGGCTCGTCGGGGTGAAGCCGACGGTCCCGTTCGGCAGCGGCGTCTCGTTGACGTGCTCGACGGTCTCGGACACCAGCGGCTTGAGTTCGCGTCCGACCTGGTGCAGCCAGGTGGTGTTGATCTGCTTCGCGGCGTAGTACCGCGAGGTGCGTTCGCCGTCCACCGTGATGAGCGCCGGCCCGAACCCCTCGCCGCGGGCGGCCTCCGGCGTCCAGTAGGTGAAGTACTGGATCCCCTTCGCGCCGTAGGCGAGGCTGACGTTCACCTGCCAGAGCAGCTCGGCCGCGGTCGGCTCGCGATGGTTGTTGTAGGCAAGCGTCTGGATGAACACCCAGGACGGGATGTCGCCGTGCAGCGCGGCGTCGCGGACGATCGCCCAGTTGTGGAAGTAGTTCGCGTCCTCGCGGCCCTCGGACAGCAGCGGGTACCGGTCGAACGAGATCAGCGACGGCTTCACCACGTCGACGAAGCTGCGGTAGTAGGCGGCGTCGTCGGACGGGAACAGGTTGATGTACGGCAGCAGCTGCGGCGCCAGCTCACGGGAGATCGCCAGCGCCTTCGCCAGCGTCGCGAACCAGCCCGCGCCGGGCTCGTCGTAGAAGTTGAACCCGGCCAGCGAGGAGTACGGGCCGTACGCGTTCCGGGCCCGGGTGTAGAGCTCCTTGGCCTCGGCCGGGGTGACGCTGAGGAAGTCCGTCGTGGTGTCGGAGATCGAGAACCAGCGGGCCATGTTGCGGATCTGGATGTCGTCGGAGATCAGCATCTTCAGGCCGGCGTCGCGGGCGAGCCCGAGCTGGTAGGTGAAGATGTTGCCGTCGCCGGCGTAGTTGCCGGAGATGACGAAGTCGAACCCGGCGTTCTTGATCTCGGCGAACCGTTCCGCGGTGCTCGCGAACGGGTGCGGCGGCCAGAACAACCCGATCGGGAAGTCCGGCCCCCCGGTCAGCGGCAACACGTCCGGCGACGGTACGGCGACCTCGGCCGCACCCGCGAGAGCAGCCCCAGCCGAAGCCCCGGCGGAAGCCGAAGCCGCAGAAGCCGAAGCGGTGGAGGCGGCTGCGGTGGAGGCGGTCGCGGCGGTCGCCGCGGTGATGGCGGTGGCACCCGCGCCGAGCAGCAGGCTGCGGCGGCTGGGGCCAAGGGTCTGGTGTGGACTCTGCATGACTCTCCTTCGGAAGGCGGTCGAACGGAGTGCGGGAGTGCGGGAGTTCAGGAACGGTGGCGGTGCGTCGACACCGCGTCGGCCGTGGCGTCGAAGGCCTGTTCGGCCAGCGGGTAGTCGCGTTGCGCGACGCCGAGGTAGAGCGCGTCGAGGACGATCATCTGGGCGTGCCGCCCGGACAGGCCGCCGGTGCGGAACGTGACGTCCCGGGCCGCGGTGACCAGCACGATGTCGGCCGCCCGTGCCAGCGGCGAGCGCGGATAGTTGGTGATGGCAACAGTCGTGGCGCCCTGCCGGCCCGACCTGGTCATCGGCTCCAGGACCTCGATCGTCTCGCCGCTGTGCGAGATCCCGATCGCGACGTCCCCGCTGCCGAGCAGCGCGGAGCTGGCCAGCGCGGTGTGGACGTCGCTCCAGGTGCTCGCGCCGCGCCCGATCCGGTGCAACCGCAGGCGCAGGTCCTCGGCGACGGCGGCCGACCCGGCCACGGCGTACAGGTCGATCCGCCGGGCGTTCGAGATCGCTTCGACGGCGCGTCCGAGCGCGTCGACGTCGAGCGCCGCGACGGTGTCCTCGAGCGCGCGGGTGTCGGCGCGCAGCAGCGTCCGCAGTACGTCGTCCAGCGAGTCGTCCGGACCGACCTCGGAGCCGGTCCCCCGCTCCCAGCTCGGACTGGTCCGGCCACTCTCGGCCGCCAGCGTCAGGCGCAGCTCGGCGTACCCGGACAGGCCGAGCGCCAGACAGAAGCGGGTGACGCTGGGCAGCGACGTCCCGCACCGGGCCGCCAGTTGCCCGATCGTCGACGAGGCGACCGCCGCCGGGTCCCGCAGGACCTCCGCGGCGATCCGCGCCTGGGCCGGGCTGAGCGCCGGCAGCAGGCCGTGGATCCGTGCCTCCAGGCTCGGCGGCGGTGACTCGACAGCGCTCATGTGAAGAATTCTCAGAGCACTTCAGCGCCAATTACAAGAATTCACACCGACCGGATCCGGCCAGCCGATTCACACCCGCTCGGAACGTCCCCGTCAGAAGAGCGCAGCCATCAGCCGACGACGCGCCTTGACGACCCGCTCGTCGTCCGCGCCGACGACCTCGAACAGCTCGAGCAGGTGCAGCCGCACGGTGTTCCGCTCGTCGCCCGCGGTCGCCTGGACGGTGGCGATCAGCCGCGCGAACGCGTCGTCCACGTGCCCGCCCATCAGGTCCACGTCAGCGACCAGCAGCTGCGCCTCGACGTCCGCCGGGTTGTCGGCCGCCCGCGTCCGTACGTCGGCCGGCACGTCCTGCGTCCGCTTCACCAGCTGCACCCGGGCCAGGCCCGACTTCGCCTCGGCGTCGTTCGGCGTCTCCTTCAGCAGCTCCTCGTACGCCGCGATCGCGCCGTCCAGGTCGCCCGCGCCGATCGCGTTCTCGGCCTTCTCGTACCGCGGGTTCGGCGCCTCCTCCTCGTCCGGGTCAGGCCCGTCCGCCGCCGCCGGACCGACCGGCTCGGCGCGACCGGTGATCCCGTTCGCGACCGCGACGGTCAGCAGCTGGTCGAGGTACTGCCGGGCCTCCGGCTCGCCGAGCGCGCCCTGGAACAGCGGCACGACCTGCCCGCGCAGGACGGCGATCACCAGCGGAACCGTCTGGACGCCAACCGCCTGGGCCAGCTGCGGGTTCGCGTCGATGTCGATCCGCGCGAGCAAGAACTTCCCGGCGTACTCGGTGGACAGCGCCGCGAGCACCGGGCCGAGCGCGACCGACGCCTGCGAGCGCGGCGACCAGAACTCGACCACCACCGGGACCTGCAGCGAGCGCTCGATGACGTCGCTCTGGAAGGTCGGCTCGCTCACGTTCAGCACGTACGACCCCGCGGCACCGCCGCCACCGGCCGGAGCACCGCCCGCCGGGCCGCCGGGTGCCGGCGCACCGCCAGGCTTGCGCAGGGCCGACAGATCGATCGCCCCGGGACGGGAGAAGTTGGACTGGCTCACCACTGTCCTCGCAATCCGTGCGTACTGAACTGTGTCTCCACAGCTCTATCCTCTACGACGCGGCCGAACCGCGCTGCGCCCGGGTCGCCATCAGCAGCCGGGCGAGCCCGCTGCGGGTACCGGCGACCGCGAGCCGGTCCCCCGGCCGTAGCACCCGGTCCGGCTCCGGATCCCAGTCCCAGGGACCGTCGAAGTCCTGCCGGGCCAGCACCCGCAGCCCGCCGGCCTCGTCCAGCTCGCCGAGCCGCAGCCCGCCCGCGACCGATCCGGACTCGACGTTCACCTCGGTCAGCAGCAGCACGCGGCGTCCGGCCGGGATCGTCACCTGCTTGCGCCGGTTCGCGACCGCGGCCGCGACCGCCGGCGCCACCAGCATCGACACCGACCGGCTGTGACCGAGGCCCAGCCGGCGCTCGACCCGCTGCGCCAGGTCGTGGTCGAACATCCGCATCGTGATCCGGGCGTCCGGGTTCAGGTCCCGGACCACCATCGCCGACTCCAGGTTGGTGATGTCGCCGTCGGTGATCGCGAGCACCGACTGACAACGCTGGACGCCCGCCGACCGCAGCGTCTCCTCGTTGCTGCTGTCCCCGATCACGACCGGGATCCGCAGCCGGTGCGCGACCAGGACACCGGGCGCGTCCTCGTCCTGGTCGACGCCGACCACGGCGACGCCGCGCTCGGTGAGGATCTCCAGCACCCGCGCACCGACCGTGCCGAGACCGCACACCACCACGTGGTTGCGCGGCCGGCCGCGGACGCCGCCGATGATCCGCGACAGCCGGGCGCCGATCAGCGAGTCGACCACGACCGCGGTCAGCAGCGCCATCAGCACGATGCCGGTCAGCTGCACCGCGACCGCCGCGACCTTCACCCACGGGTCGGCCTCGGAGAACGCGTCGTCCTCGATCCCGGCCGAGGTCACCGCGCCGGCCGCGAGGTAGACCGACCGCCACCATTCGATCCCGCCGAAGAAGTGGATGACCGCCGTACCGCCCGCGACCAGGAACGCCATCACCGCGGCGATCTTGCGCACCCGGCTGTCCAGGATGTCGCGCAGCGCCATGAACCAGCCCGCGGGACGGACGTCGCGGCTGCGCCAGATCGGCCGCACTCCGGTGCCGAGCACGATGTCGCCGTCCGGGTCGGCGCTCGATGCCGGCAGCAACTGCGGGGTGGCCGACGAGGTGGTGTCGGCGAGCACCGTCCTGTGCGGCTCACGGATCAGATCGGCCGGCCCCACCACCAGTCGCTGGCCGCCGAGCTCCATCCAGGTCAGCTCGTCGTCCTCGAGCGCGTCCGACACGAACGCGGGCGCGGCCAGCGACGGCCCGTTGATCACCACGCAGTCGCCGAGCAGGTCGTTCAGCTGCTTGCTCAGCCGCGGGTTCACCATCTGTACGACGATCCGCAGCTCCGGATCCATGTCCCGCGCGGTGAGGGCGGTGTGCACGTTGTGGACGTCGTCGGTGTCCAGCAGCACCAGTGCGCGCGCGGTGGACGGCGTACCGTCGTCGTCGGCGTCGACCCCGGCCCGGCGCAGCAGCCCCTCGCTGATCACCCGCGCGCCCATCACGGTCGCGCCGAGCTCACCGATCCGGTCGTAGTGCCGCGACGCCGGGTTGACGATCGCGGTCACCCGCTCGCCGGAGCTCACCAGCTCGGTGACCACCCGGAGCATCGTCCGGTCCGAGCCGCAGACCACGACCCGGCGCCCGTCGAGCGCATCGCGGGCGCCGTCCTGCCCCGAGGACGGCGGCTCGTCAGAACCGGGCGGGCTCTCGGTACTCTCCCCACTGTTCCCGAAGAACGTGACAGATTTCCCCCATCGTGGCCTCCGCACGCACCGCCTCCAGCATGGGCTCGATCAGGTTGCCAGTGCCGCTGGCCGCCTCCACCAGAGCCGATAGCGTACGCCGTACCCGGTCCTCGTCGCGGTGGGACTTGCGCTCGGCCAGCACCCGGCACTGCTCGACCTCGACCTCGTGCGAGACCCGCAGGATCTCCAGCTCGCCGGACACCGTGTCAGTCAGCGTGTTCACGCCGACGATCTTCTTCTCGCCCTTCTCGAGCTTCTGCTGGTACTCGAACGCGGCGTCGGCGATCTCGGCCATGAACCAGCCGTCCTCGATGCCGCGCAGGATGCCGCCGGTCATCGACTCGTCCGGGCTCATCTCCTTGATCCGGGCGAAGATCTCCTCGGCCTCCGCCTCGATCTCGTCGGTGAGCGCCTCGACGTACCAGGACCCGCCGAGCGGGTCTGCGACGTTGGTGACGCCGATCTCCTCCATCAGCACCGACTGCGTCCGCAGCGCGATCTCGGCCGACTCCTCGCTCGGCAGGGCGAGCGTCTCGTCGAGCGCGTTGGTGTGCAGCGAGTTGGTCCCGCCGAGCACGGCGGCGAGCGCCTCGACGGCCGTCCGGACGACGTTGTTGTACGGCTGCTGCGCCGTCAGCGAGACACCCGCGGTCTGGGTGTGGAACCGCAGCCACTGCGCCTTGTCGGTCTTCGCCCCGTACTCGTCGCGCAGCCAGCGGGCCCAGATCCGGCGGGCCGCGCGGAACTTCGCGATCTCCTCGAAGAAGTCCAGGTGGCTGTCGAAGAAGAACGACAGGCCGGGCGCGAACACGTCGACGTCCAGGCCGCGGGACAGCCCGAGCTCGACGTACCCGAAGCCGTCGGCGAGGGTGTAGGCGAGCTCCTGCGCGGCCGTCGAGCCGGCCTCGCGGATGTGGTACCCGGAGACGCTGAGCGGTTTGTACGCCGGGATCGTGGTCGCGCAGTACTCCATCAGGTCGCCGATCAGGCGCAGGTGCGGCTCCGGCGGGAACAGCCACTCCTTCTGCGCGATGTACTCCTTGAAGATGTCGGTCTGCAGCGTGCCGTTCAGCTTCGAGATGTCGGCACCCTGGCGCTCGGCCGCGACCAGGTACATGCAGAAGGCCGGCACGGCGGGGCCGGAGATCGTCATCGACGTGGTGACGTCCTGCAGCGGGATGTCCTTGAACAGCCGGTCCATGTCGGTTGCCGAGTCGATCGCGACACCGCAGTGCCCGACCTCGCCGAGCGACTTCGGCTCGTCGGAGTCGCGGCCCATCAGCGTCGGCATGTCGAACGCGACCGACAGGCCGCCACCGCCGCCGTTCAGGATCATCTTGTACCGCTCGTTGGTCTGCTCGGCGTTACCGAAGCCGGCGAACTGACGGATCGTCCAGGTGCGGCCGCGGTACCCGGTCGCATACAGCCCGCGGGTGAACGGGAACTCCCCCGGCCAGCCGATCCGCTCCATCCGCGGGTCGTCGACCCCCTCCGGCGGCCCGTACACCGGCTGGACCTCGGTGCCGGACAAGGTGGTGAAGTCCGCCTCCCGCGTGCGCGCCGCGTCGTACCGCTGCTGCCACCGGCTCCGGCCGGCCGCGATCTGCTCGGCATCCATGTCAGACCTCCTCGGGGACTGGTCCCAAAGTACTAGGACGTCCAACTATTTCCAATCCGGCGTGCATCACAGAGGCTGTGCGGGGCTCGGTCAGGTGAAGTCGCCGGCGTTGTGGCGGAGGGGTTCGAGGACGGACCAGAGCATCTTCAGCTGCTCGTCGGTGAGGCCGGACAGGGCGAAGTCGGCGGCGACCAGGTCGGCGGTGGCGCGTTCGACCAGGTCGCGGCCCTCGGGGGTGATCTCGCAGAGCACCGCGCGGCCGTCGTCGGGGTGCGGCGTCCGGGTCACCAGCCCGGCCGCCTCCAGCCGGCGCACGATCGACGTCACCGAGGTCGGGTGCACCTGGAGCCGCTCCCCCATCTTCCCCAGCGGCAGCGACCCGCGGCGCGAGAACGTGAGCAGCACCAGCGCCTCGAACCGGGCAAATGTCAGCCCGTGCTTGCGGAGGATCTCGTCGAGCTCGTTGATCACGATCTGCTGCGCGCGCATCAGCGACGTGACCGCCCGCATCTGCTCGACGGCACCCCAGCGCCGGCCCCACTGCCGCGACGCCTCGTCGATCGGATCGAACGGCAACGCCCTCTTCCTGGCCATGGGCGGAACCTTAACCCCACACTGTTCTGACCATGTCGAGAAGACTCAGAGATTCGGATTTCCCCACGTTGGGGACTGACGCGCCCGCCGAGCAGTTGATCAGCATCCGCTTCCGTTGGTACGCCGCGCAGGCCCGGCGCGCGCGTATCTGGTACCGCGCGCTCGGGACCGTGCAGCTCCTCGCCGCCCTGGTGATCGCGATCTCCGTGGCCATCAACGCGCCCACCTGGCTGGCTCCGACGCTGGGCGGTGTGATCGCGCTGGCCGAGGGGATCCGGACACTGTTCGGGTTCAAGGATTCGTACCCGACATACACCCGGACCGCGCAGGAGCTGCGGAACGAGGCCTGGCTGTACTCCCAGAAGGCCGGCCGGTACGCGAAGGCCGGCGACCCGGTGAAGCTGCTCGCCGAGCGGGTCGTGGAGATCAGCCACAGCGAGACCGAGGACTGGGAGGCGGCGCTGAAGGCGCGGAGCCTCTGAAACTGTCCACGGGCTCTGCGATGGTTCGGGCATGGACTTTCTGGAGCACGTGCGGGCCGAGAGCGCCCGGCTCGGTGAGGTGGCGCGGACCGGGCTCGACGCTGCGGTGCCCAGTTGCCCGGGCTGGACGGTCGACAACCTGGTGCGGCACGTCGCGACGGTCTACGTGCACAAGGTCGAGGTGCTGAAACTCGGAGCCCTCCCCGACCCGTGGCCGCCGGACTTCTCCGGCCTCGCGACCGTGGAGTGGTACGACGAGGCCCGGGCGGCGATCGTCGACGCGCTGGCCGCGGCCGGGACCGGCACGCCGACGTGGACGTTCAGCCCACGCGACCCGACGTCGGCGTTCTGGCACCGGCGGATGGCGCACGAGACCGTCGTCCACCGGATCGACGTCGAGCAGGCGCACGACGCGGTCAGCCCGATCGACCCCCGGCTGGCCCTCGACGGGATCGACGAGATCCTCTATCCGACGGTCGGCGGCCCGTGGTGGGAAGAGGGCGACACCGCGTACCCGATCGACGCGGCCGTGCGGCTCACCGCCGCGGGCCGGTCCTGGACCGTGCACGCCGACGCGACGAGTATCGAGGTACGGCAAGGCGCCGAAGGCGACGCGGCGGCGGAGATCTCCGGGGACCCGGCGCAGGTCTACCTGTGGCTGTGGGGGCGGGCCGGCGAGGACGCGATCGTGGTCGACGGCGATCCGGCCGTGGTGCGGGCGTTCCGCGGCAGAATTTCCGAAGCGTCGCAGTGATGATGTCCTCCGGGAGGCTTGCCGTTCGTTCCCTTCACAACAGCCGAGAAGGAGGACTCCGATGGCGCAATATCTTGCACTGACCTACACCGCCGACGTCGACTGGTGGGCGCCCGAGCAGGCCGAGGAGCTGGCCGAGTACCGCAGGTTCGGGGCCGAGTTCGCCGAGCAGGTCAAGGCGAGCGCGGTGCTGCACCCGACCTCGACGGCGACCGTCGTCCGGGTCGAGGGCGCCCGCGGCGGGCCGGTGGTCACCACCGACGGGCCGTACGCCGAGACCAAGGAAGCGTTGACCGGCTACTACCTGATCGAGGCCGACGATCTCGAGGAAGCGGTGCGGATCGCCGCCGAGATCCCGGCCGCCTGGGGCGGCGCGGTGGAGGTCAGGCCGGTCATCCTGGCCCGATGAACCACGACGCCCTGGCCGAGACGATCCGGATCGAGGGGACGCGGATCCTCGCGACCCTGATCCGGACCGTCGGCAACGTCCAGCTCGCCGAGGATGCCGTCCAGGAGGCCGCGGTGGCGGCGCTCGGCGCCTGGCCGGTCACCGGCGTACCGCCCGAACCGCGCGCCTGGCTCACCGTGACCGCGCGGCGCAAGGCGATCGACATCATCCGCCGCGAGCAGTCGCGCGGCGCCAAGGAGCGCGACGGCGCGGACCTGATCGAGCTGTCCAAGCGCGAGGTCGACACCGAGGCCGTCGTCCAGGACGACCTGCTGCGGCTGATCTTCACCTGCTGCCACCCGTCGCTGTCCCCGCCGACCCGCGTGGCCCTCGCGCTCCGCACCCTCTGCGGCCTCTCCCCCGCCCAGATCGCCGGCGTCCTGCTCACCACCGAGGTCGCGACCACGAAGCGGCTCGTGCGGGCGCGGCAGAAGATCGCGGCCGCCCGGATCCCGTACCGTGTACCGGCCGAGGCCGAGCTGCCCGAGCGGCTGCCCGCGGTCTGCGCTGTGATCCACAGCCTGTACACCGCGGGTCACGCACCGGCCGAGGGCGACGCGGCGTACGACGTCGACCTCTGCGGCGAGGCGATCCGGCTGGCCGAGCTGCTGCACTCGCTGCTCCCCGACCAGCCCACACCGACCGCCGTTCTAGCGCTCCTGCTCCTCACGGAGGCGCGCCGTCCGGCCCGTCTCGACGACGCCGGCGATGTCGTCACGCTCGACCTGCAGGACCGCTCGTTGTGGGATCAGGACCTCATCAGCCGCGGCGTGACGCTGCTCAACGACTCGCTGGAACGGTCCGCCCGGCAGGCCGACGCCTATCAGCTGCAGGCCGCGATCGCGGCCGAGCACGCACGCGTGCCCAGCTACCCGGCGACCGACTGGCGCGAGATCGTCCGGTTGTACGACCTGCTGGTCGCGGTGTCGCCGAGCCCTGCCGCCGAGCTCGCCCGGGTCGTCGCGATCGCCGAGACGGGCGAGGTGGACCGGGCGCTCGAGCTGCTCGACGCGATACCGCCCAGCTCACGCCGGCACGCGGTCCGGGCCGAGCTCCTCGCCCGCCGCTCGCGCTACGCGGAAGCCGTCGACGAGCTCGACCAGGCGCTGGCCACCGCTCCGCCGGACCACCCGGAGCGCGCGCACAGAGAACGCCGCCGGGCCTTGTTCCGCGCCAAGTCGGAGCAAACGACCGTCAACACCTGATCAGCCCGTGCACGGCTGATCAGTCGTTGTCGGTCCAGTTGCCGCGTTCGCTGTTGAAGATCGACTTCGAGCCGGACGACGGCGGCGACGCCGGCCGGGACGACGGCTGCGCGGCGGCCGGCGCCGGTGTGCTCGCGATGACTTCCTGCGCCGAGTCCATTCCGATCGGACCGGTGCCGTCGTCGTCGGAGTCCTCGTCCCCCTCGAGTACGTCGACACTCGCCGAGGCCCGCAGGCCGGTGCGCTGGATGACGCGCTGGATGGTCAGGTCGCGGTCGTCAGGCCGGCTGACCCACTTGATCTCGCGGAAACCCTGGTCCTGCGCGGCCGACTCGAAGACGAAGTGCCCGTAGCCGAGCATCCGGCCGATGATCGGCTTCTGCAGCGTGATGTCGAGGACCCGGGCGATCGGGGTGGTCGCGACCGTCTGCGAGAAGACGCCACGGATCCGCATCACCCGCATGTTGGTGACCACGAACCGGTCCCGATGGTGCGTGAGGAACTGCCAGAAGGCATGCGCACACAGCACGAGCACGATGGCCAGCAGCACCGGCTGCCCGCCGATCGCGGTGGTGGCCATCGTGACCAGCAGCGCCGCCGCCAGAACCACCTCGAGCATCGGCACCGAGTACACCACCCAGTGCTGCCGCACCTCGTCGATGACGACTTCGCCCTCGTCCGAGATCAGATGGCGCCGGACCTTCGGGTCGAAGATCCGGAACAGGCCTATTCCGGCCATCCGCTCACTCCCCTGTCACGCTGTTGTGTGACCCCGTACATCCAAGTGTCCCGCACGACGGCGCGCAACGGGACACTCGCAACGAGGGATCAGCTGAACAGCGCGGTCAGGAACGCGATGACGCTGGTGAAGGCGTCACCAACGGCCGAGAACGCGCCTCCTACCGCGTTGGCGGCGTTGGCCGGCTGAGTGAACAGATAGAAGCCGGCAAAGGCGATGAGCGACCAGATCAACAGCTTCTTCGGCATGTCGCCACTCCTTGTTCCTAACCCACTCGGTCGACTGTGTTTGAGTTTGTATCACGGACGGTCACCAATTGTCACTGACTGAACACAGCCCACCGCACAATGCTCACCAGCTACAAGGTCCATTCTGTAACGGATTCGGGGGCACGGCAGCCATCGGCGCGCCGCCCTGAGACGCGGACCACCGTACACGGCGTGAATTCTGCGGTATTTGCCCGAATCCGGCACAACTCCTGGTGAACGAAAAGCAAAGACACAAAGTGACACTGCGTGGTCGATTGTTCCACAGCGAGACAATCGTCACAACGCGGCGATCAACTCGTCGGCCGCCGAATAGGGGTCGGTGTCCCCGTCCGCGACCTTCGCCGCGAGCACGTCGAGCCGGGCGTCACCGTGCAGGTGGGCGAACCGGGCGCGCAGCGCGGTGGTCGCGATCGCCTCGATCTCGTCCCGGGCGCGACCGCGCCGGCGGTCGGTGAGGACGCCGTTCCCGCGCATCCACTCCAGCCGGTCCTCGATCGCCTCGACCACCTCGGCGACACCCTCGTTGCGGGACGCAACCGTCTTGAGGATCGGCGGCAACCAGGCGCCCTCGGCCCGCTCGGCCAGCGCCAGCATCGCCCGGAGGTCCCGGGTGACCGACTGGACCCCGTCGCGGTCGGCCTTGTTCACCACGTAGATGTCGCCGACCTCGAGGATCCCGGCCTTGGCGGCCTGGATGCCGTCGCCCATGCCGGGCGCGAGCAGCACCAGCGTGGTGTCGGCCATCCCGGCGATCTCGACCTCGGACTGCCCGACGCCGACGGTCTCCACCAGCACCACGTCGAACCCGGCCGCGTCCAGCACCCGCAGTGCCTGCGGCGTCGACCACGACAGCCCGCCCAGATGCCCGCGGGACGCCATCGACCGGATGAACACCCCACGATCGGTCGCGTGGTCCTGCATCCGCACCCGGTCACCGAGCAGCGCGCCGCCGGAGAACGGCGACGACGGGTCGACCGCGAGCACGCCGACCCGTTTCCCGGTCTCCCGGTACGCCGACACCAGCGCCGACGTGGACGTCGACTTGCCGACGCCCGGCGACCCGGTGATGCCGACGATGTGCGCATGCCCGGCGTACGGCGCCAGGGCGGCCATCACGTCGCGCAGCAGCGGGGACTCGTCCTCGACCAGCGAGATCAGTCGCGCCACGGCCCGGGAGTCACCCTCCCGGGCCCGCTCGACCAACTCGCCGACAGGCGCCGTACGTCGTGGCATCAGCCCACCCGCCGGGCGCCGGCCGGGTTCGGGATCGGCATCAGCTCTTCGGCACCCGGACGATCAGCGCGTCGCCCTGACCGCCGCCGCCGCACAGGGCGGCCGCGCCGACACCGCCGCCGCGGCGGCCGAGCTCGAGCGCCAGGTGCAGCACCAGCCGCGCGCCGGACATCCCGATCGGGTGGCCGAGCGCGATCGCGCCGCCGTTCACGTTCACCTTGTCCTCGCCGACCTGCAGCTCGCGCGCGGACGCGATGCCGACCGCCGCGAACGCCTCGTTGATCTCGATCAGGTCGAGGTCGGCCGGCGCGATGCCTTCCTTCGAGCAGGCCTTGACGATCGCGTTGGCCGGCTGGCTCTGCAGCGTCGAGTCCGGTCCGGCGACCGAGCCGTGCGCGCCGATCTCGGCGATCCAGCTGAGCCCGAGCTCCTCGGCCTTCGCCTTGCTCATCACGACGACCGCGCAGCCGCCGTCGGAGATCTGCGACGCCGAGCCGGCCGTGATCGTGCCGTCCTTGCCGAACGCCGGCCGCAGCCTGGCCAGGGCCTCGACCGAGGTGTCGCCGCGGACACCTTCGTCGCTGTCGACCACGATCGGGTCGCCCTTGCGCTGCGGCACCTCGACCGGGATCACCTCGTCGGCGAAGACGCCGTTCTTCCAGGCCTCGGCGGCGCGCTGGTGCGAGCGGGCGCTGAACTCGTCCTGCTCCTCGCGGGTCAGCTTCTCGACCGTGTTGTTCTGCTGGTCCGTGAGCGCGCCCATGGCCTGGTCGGTGAACGCGTCCCAGAGCCCGTCGTAGGCCATCGAGTCGACCAGCGGCACGTCGCCGTACTTGAAGCCCTCGCGGGACTTCGGCAGCAGGTGCGGCGCGTTGGTCATCGACTCCATGCCGCCGGCCACGACGATGTCGTACTCACCGGCGCGGATCAGCTGGTCGGCGAGCGCGATCGCGTTCAGCCCGGACAGGCAGACCTTGTTGATCGTGATGGCCGGGACATCCATCGGGATGCCGCCCTTGACCGCGGCCTGGCGGGCGGTGATCTGACCGCCGCCGGCCTGCAGGACCTGGCCCATGACGACGTACTCGACCTGGTCCGGCGCGACGCCGGCCTTGTCCAGTGCGCCCTTGATCGCGAACCCGCCGAGCTCTGCTCCGGTGAAGCCCTTGAGGCCACCCAGCAACCGCCCGATCGGGGTCCGTGCACCGGCGACGATGACGCTGTGGTTCCGCGTGTCAGACATGCCGTCACGATACCTGCGACGGCACTGGTACGCCGCTGCTCGAGCACGTCAGACGGGTCACACGGATCGTGTCGGCTGGGCCACTTTCGATGGCCTGGAGGGACGGCGTGCGCCACGCTGGCGACATGGATCAGCTGTTCGACGCGATCGACCACGTCGGCATCGCGGTGCCCGACTTCGACGAGGCCGTCCGGTACTACGCCGACGTGTTCGGCATGACCGTGGCGCACGAGGAGATCAACGAGGAGCAGGGCGTCCGGGAGGCGATGCTCTCGGTCGGCGACTCGGGCTCCTCGATCCAGCTGCTGGCGCCACTGTCGGACGCCTCGCCGATCGCCAAGTTCCTCGACCAGCGAGGCCCCGGCATCCAGCAGCTCGCCTACCGCGTCAGCGACCTCGACGCCGTCTCGGAGGTCCTCCGCGACCGGGGCGCCCGCCTGCTCTACGACGAACCGAAGCGCGGCACCGCCGGCTCCCGCGTCAACTTCGTCCACCCGAAGTCCGCCGGCGGCGTCCTCGTCGAACTCGTGGAGCCATCGCCCACCCACGCCGGGTAACGGCACGCGAAACGGGCGGGACTCGGGCGGGGTGGCGGACTACCCTGTTCGGGTGCTGAGGGACAGCGCCACCGACTCGTTGCACGGTGCGCCGACCGGGTTCGAGCACGAGGGCTTCGTCCATGCTTCGGACGAGGAGTTCGTGCAGCGCGCGGTCGCGTTCGTTCGGGAGGGTCTGACGGCGGGGGAAACCATCGTGGCGGTGCTGCCGCCGGAGCGGGGCGCCGTCCTGCGGGCTGCCCTCGGACCGGTGTCCGGCCAGGTCGGCTTCCACGACATGACCGTTGCCGGGGGCAACCCCGCGCGGCTGATCCCGTTCTGGCGCGACCTCCTCGAGCAGCACCCCGGGCCGGTCCGCGGACTCGGCGAGCCGGCGTACCCGGGCCGCGGCCAGGCGGCGTACGACGAGGTGCTGCTGCACGAGGCGCTGACCGGGATCGCGTTCGCGCGCGACCGGTCGTTCCGGTTGTGCTGCGCGTACGAGGCGTCCGTCGGGATCGACCCGACCGCGACCCACGCGGGCGCGGATGCCCTTGCGGAGAAGGTGTTCCGGACCGCGCTGGACGACATCCCGGACCGCGCCGAGCGCTGGGAGTTCGGGCCGGCCGAGCTCGGGGAGATCCGGCAATGGCTGAGTGGTCAGGCAGCGTCGCACGGTGTCTCGCGGGACCGGCTCGACGACCTGTCGCTGGCCCTGCACGAGATCTGTACGAACAGCATCCGGTTCGGTGGCGGGCGCGGCCGGCTGGCGGTGTGGATCGCCGACGGCACGCTGATCTGCGACGTACTCGACCGTGGGCGGATCGACGACCTGCTGGTCGGGCGGGTGCTGCCGCCGCTGGACGGGCTCGGCGGCCGGGGCGTCTGGCTGGCCAACCAGCTGTGCGACCTGGCCCAGCTGCGGTCGGGCGACGACTTCACCCAGGTGCGGCTGCACACACGTCTGCGGTGACGTCACGCGGATAAGACCACTGACAACGGTGGACTGGAAAAGTGACGGTCGTCTCACCCGTGCTCCGCTGTGTTACAGCGCACAGCCACGCGTGCATACTCGACGGTAAGTTCCGCTCACACAGACCGCCGTTCCAGGAGGTACTTTCGTGAAGCAGATCCTCGATGCGATCCTCTCCGGCGACAGTGCCGCCGTCGGCGAGCTCGACGTACCGGAGCACTACCGGGGCATCACCGTGCACGCCGACGAGGCGACGATGTTCGAGGGCCTGGACGCGAAGGAGAAGGACCCGCGCAAGAGCCTGCACCTCGACGACGTCCCGACCCCCGAGCTCGGCCCGGGCGAGGCGCTGGTCGCGGTGATGGCGAGCGCGATCAACTACAACACCGTCTGGACGTCGATCTTCGAGCCGGTGTCGACGTTCTCGTTCCTGAAGCGGTACGGGAAGCTGTCGCCGCTGACCGCCCGGCACGACCTGCCGTACCACGTGGTGGGCTCCGACCTCGCGGGCGTCGTCCTGCGGACCGGGCCGGGCGTGAACGCCTGGAAGCCGGGCGACGAGGTGGTCGCGCACTGCCTGTCGGTCGAGCTGGAGTCGCCGGACGGGCACAACGACACGATGCTCGACTCCGAGCAGCGGATCTGGGGTTTCGAGACGAACTTCGGCGGCCTGGCGGAGCTGGCGCTGGTGAAGTCCAACCAGCTGATGCCGAAGCCGGCGCATCTGACGTGGGAGGAGGCGGCGTCGCCCGGGCTCGTGAACAGCACGGCGTACCGCCAGCTCGTGTCGGCGAACGGCGCCAACATGAAGCAGGGCGACGTGGTGCTGATCTGGGGCGCGTCCGGCGGCCTGGGCTCGTACGCGACCCAGTTCGCGCTGAACGGCGGCGCGATCCCGGTCTGTGTGGTGTCGTCGCCGGAGAAGGCCGAGATCTGCCGCGCGATGGGCGCCGAGCTGATCATCGACCGGTCGGCCGAGGGGTACCGGTTCTGGAAGGACGAGTCGACCCAGGACCCGAAGGAATGGAAGCGGCTCGGCGCCCGGATCCGCGAGCTGACCGGCGGCGACGACCCGGACATCGTGTTCGAGCACCCGGGCCGGGAGACGTTCGGCGCCTCGGTGTACGTCGCGCGCCGCGGCGGGACGATCGTCACCTGCGCGTCGACGTCGGGGTTCATGCACGAGTACGACAACCGGTACCTGTGGATGAACCTGAAACGGATCATCGGCTCTCACTTCGCCAACTACCGCGAGGCCTGGGAGGCGAACCGGCTGATCGCCAAGGGCATGGTGCACCCGACGGTCAGCAAGGTCTATCCGCTCGAGGACACCGCCCAGGCGGCCTACGACGTGCACCGCAACCTGCACCAGGGCAAGGTCGGCGTCCTCACCCTGGCCCCCACCGAAGGCCTCGGCGTCCGCGACACCGCGCTGCGCGAGAAACACCTCGACGGAATTAATCGCTTCCGTAACAGGTAGTTCGTTTGGGCGTTTGAGGCGGGTTCTGACAGGCTTATGGTGGGGGATTCACTGTGAGCCGCCAGAAGGGAAACCTCGGGAAATGCCTGACGAGTCGAGCCTGCCGTTCTTCGATCGCACGGCGACCGCGGCCGGGGGCTTCCCGGTCAGCCGTCGTGGGTACGACAAGCAGGCCGTGGACGACTATGTCCGCGCGCTGGAGATGCAGCTCGTCGAGGCCCGCAACCGCGCGGACAGCCTGCAGCAGAGCGTCGCGCCGATGCAGCAGCAGCTCGAGGAGACCCGGCGTCAGCTCGAGGCCAGCGCCAACCCGTCGTACGCCGGGCTCGGCGACCGGGCCGCGCAGATCCTCCGGCTCGCCCAGGACCAGGCGTCCGAGGCGCTCGAGGAGGCCAAGCGCGAGGCCGAGGAGCTGCGCGCGAACGCGGCCAAGGAGGCGGCCGCCGCGCGGGCGACCGGCGACCGCGAGGCCGAGGACATCCGCACCGTCGCGCTGAACGAGGCGGACAGCATGCGGCGTACGGCCGAGGGTGACGCGGCCGAGCTGCGGCGTACGGCGGAGACCGAGGCGGCCGAGGTGCTGCAGGCGGCCCAGCGGAAGGCGGAGCAGCTGCAGCTGACGGCCGAGTCGCAGTCCAGCACGCTGAAGAACGGCGCGCTGCACGAGGCCGAGAAGATCCGGACCGCGATCCAGCGCGAGTCGGCGGCGCTGCGGGCGCGGCTGGCGGACGAGCGGGAGCAGCAGGCCAAGGAGCTGGCCGACAAGCACCAGCAGATCGCGGCCGACACCGACAGCCTGACCACCCAGATGAAGGAGGCCGCCGAGGCGTCCGAGCGCCGGGTGGCCGAGGCGACCGAGCAGGCCCGCAAGATCCGCACC
The DNA here is from genome assembly GCF_040610805.1 of Kribbella sp. NPDC003557. Classification (NCBI taxonomy): domain Bacteria; kingdom Bacillati; phylum Actinomycetota; class Actinomycetes; order Propionibacteriales; family Kribbellaceae; genus Kribbella; species Kribbella sp. NPDC003557. The sequence continues at coordinate 78,617 of NZ_JBEXMY010000008.1, read as the reverse complement.
GAGGCCGAGGAGTCGGCCGAGCGGACGCTGTCGCGCGCCCGCCGCGAGGCCGAGCAGCTGCTGACCACCGCGCGGACCCGCGCCGAGGCCGAGCTCGCGAACGCCGCCGACGAGGCGGAGCGGTCCCGGACCGTCGTCGCCCGCGAGACCGAGCGGCTGGCCAAGCGCCGCGACGGCATCCTCACCCAGATCGCCGGCCTGAACGAGATCGCCAGCAATATCGCCCGGCAGGCCGCCGAGCTCGACTCCGAGACCGCCGCGGCGCCGTACGTGAACCCGTTTGCCCGGGGCACCGAGTCGTCGTCCGGTCTCACCGACGGTCCGTCGGGGCGCGGCGGCAACCCGTTCGGCACGCCCGGCTCCGGCGCGGGCAGCCCGTTCGCTGCCGACGGAGCGGCCGCGAGCCCGTTCTCCGCCGAGGGCCCGTCCACGTTCTCCCCCGAGGCAACGTCAGGCCCGTCGGCCGGCGCGTTCTCGCCCGAGGCAACGTCAGGCCCGGCCAGCGCGTTCTCGCCCGAGGCCTCGTCAAGCCCGGCCGGCGCGTTCTCGCCTCAGGCTTCGTCGAGCCCGGCCACCGGGTTCTCGCCCGAGGCTTCGTCGGGCTCGGCTGGCTCGGCGTTCTCGCCCGAGGCTTCGTCGGGCTCGGCTGGCTCGGCGTTCTCGCCCGAGGCTTCGTCGGACGCGGCTGGCGCCACGTCCGAGGCTGGGTCCGCCGAGGGGACGGCGTTCCCCGCCGAGTCCCCGGCTGATTCTGCTGCCGAGGACGACAACCCGTACCCGGCGACGACGGCGGCCGACAACCCGTTCCAGGGGGCGACTCCGGCCGCGTCCGGCGCGAGTGAGTCGTACGACGAGGAGGACGAAGCGGGGCCGTTCACCGGCGCCAGCCCGTTCGTCGGCTCCGGGGCCGGGGACGCGCGCGTCGACGAGACCCGGATCGACACCGATCTGCGCGTCGACCCGAAGGACGCCGACGGCCTCGCCGACAAGACCAGCCGGTCCGCCGGCGGCCCGGCCGACTCCGCCGCGGACGACACCGAGGAGCCGAAGGACTCGACGATGGTGGACGAGTTCCGGCTGGGTGACCTCGCGAGCGAGGAGACTCGGGCGCAGACGCGGCCGTCCGCCCCGGCGAAGTCCGGGAGTGCGTCCGACGACACGACCACCTCGAGCGCGCGATCCCCGAAGGACAAGATGTGACGCCTCCCGGCGACGACACCTCCACAGCGACCCCGGAAGCGGATCTCGCCGAGGCAACTCGCGAAGCGAAGTCCGCGGCCGCCAAGGCCGAAGCCGCCGCCGGCAAGAGCGAACAAGCAGCCGCCCAGGCCGCCACCTCAGCCACCGAAGCCGAAGCCGCGGCCGACGCCGCCGACTCCTCCTCGGACGAGGCGACCGACGCCGCACGCGCAGCCGACACGTCGTCCGACGAGGCGGCCGATTCGGCACGGGCAGCGGACACCTCGGCCGACGAGGCGGACATTTCCGCAGCCAAGGCGGACACTCTGGCGGTTCAGGCCGACGCCGCCGCGGACAAAGCCGACACTTCAGCGGACCAGGCCGATGCCTCCGCAGACAAGGCGGACGCTTCCGCCGACATGGCCGACACCTCCGCGGACATGGCCGACACCTCCGCGGACAAGGCGGACGCTTCCGCGGGCAAGGCCGACACCTCCGCGGACAAGGCGGACGCTTCCGCGGACGAGGCCGACGTTTCCGCTCACCAAGCGGACGCTGCCGCTGACAAGGCCGACACCTCCGCAGACAAAGCGGACGCTTCCGCAGACAAAGCGGATGCTTCCGCGGACGAAGCGGACGCTGCTGCCGACAAGGCGGACACTTCCGCCGACAAGGCCGATACGTCCGCGGACAAGGCTGACGTCTCGGCCGACGAAGCTGCGGCTGCCGCGCATGCGGCGGACGGGGACATCGTCGACGAGCTGCTGATCGAGGAGCGGCACCCCTCGGTCGGTATGGGAACGCCGGGTCCGCCGCTGCGCCGGGGCAACCCGTTCACCTTCGGCTTCTTCGCCGCGCTCGGCGTTCTCGTCGCCTGGGGTCTGTGGAACGCGGCCGGCCAGGCCCGCTCGGTCCTGATCCTGCTGCTGGTCTCGATGTTCATCGCCGTCGGCCTGAACCCGCTGGTCGAGTGGTTCATGCGCCGCGGCCTGCGGCGCGGCCTGTCCGTCGGCGTGGTGTTCCTGCTGATGATCCTCGCGGTCGCCGGCGTCGGGTTCGCGATCGTCCCGGTCGTCACCGACCAGATCAACAGCCTGATCAAGAACGCCCCAGAGTGGCTCGACCTGCTGACCAAGTCGAAGACCCTCAACGAGCTCGACAGCAAGTACCACTTCATCCAGAAGGCGCAGGACTACATCCAGGACCCGGCGCTGGCCCAGCGCGCGTTCGGCGGCATCCTCGGCGTCGGCAAGGTGGTCGCGGGCGCGCTGTTCAACACGTTCACGATCCTGGTGCTGACGCTGTACTTCCTCGCGTCGCTCCCGTCGGTGAAGCGCGCGGCGTACAGCCTGGTCCCCCGCACCCGCCGGACCCGCGTCTCGATCCTCGGCGACGAGGTCCTCGGCCGGGTCGGCGGCTACGTCAGCGGCCAGTTCATGGTGGCGCTGTGCGCGGGCGTCTGTATGTTCATCTTCCTGGAGATCATCGGCCTGCGGGAGTACGCCGTGGCGCTGGCGATCGTGGTGATGTTCTGCGACTTCATCCCGATGGTCGGCGGACTGATCGGCGTCGTCGTGGTCTCCCTGATCGGCTTCACCGGCGGCCTGTGGACCGGGCTCGGCTGCCTGATCTACGGCATCATCTACCAGCAGGTCGAGAACTACGTCGTCGCCCCGCGCATCATGCGCCGCGCCGTCGACATCCCCGGCGCCGTCACCGTTATCGCCGCCCTCCTCGGCGGCGCCCTCCTCGGCGTCGTCGGCGCCCTCCTCGCCATCCCCTCCGCCGCCGCCATCCTCCTCATCATCCGAGAAGTCTGGGTCCGCAAAGCCGACGCCTCCTGAGCAGCTTCCTTCGGGTGACGCTCGCGCCACCCGAAGGAAGGTCACACGGTTTGCCTGCCGGCAGCCTTCTGCCTTCGGGAAGAGCGTGGTGTGGCACTCGCGCGAGCGGGGCGATCAGCCGCGGGTGGAGCTGTCCGAGCCTTGGCGGTCCGGCTGCGCTTCGGTTCGGTGATTTCGATCAGTTGTAGGGATCGTCCGTCGTCGAGTCTGATGACGAGGTCGTGGGTGAACTCCTGCCGCGCTTGCCGCATCGCCTTCCGGCCGGATTCTTTGTTTGCGGCTGTCTGCACCAACTGAGAGACGCGTTGGTGGGAGACGCCGAGGATGCTGCTCACATCGCGGACGGGAACGCTTGCGTCGGTCAGCGCGGACGCCACCTCGCGCGTGAGCTCGGCGACCAAGGCTTCGAGGTCCTTCGCCCGGCGGCGGAGGGCGTCGACCAGCGTTTTCGCCTCGAGCAGGTTCTGCCCGTCCGCGTCGATGCCGGCCACTTCGATCGCGACCTTCGACAGCGGTACGTCAGTGGACACCGCGATGAACTCCCGTGCCATCTGCTCGACCTCGTCGAGCCGCCGCGCCTGGGTCACTCCCCCGAGCTCCGGGACAGCAACCATCCACCAACGGTCTTCCCGGCTGACCGTCACCTCGTAGGTCTTCACCGCTCCTCCTCACACTCGGCGAGTGCCTTGTCGACCTTCCGGACGATCCCCGGAGAGATCATCCGGTGGCCGTCCGGCAGCACGAACGTGTGCTGACCGCAGGAACATTCGTACAAGCTGTGCGAACCCTCCGTCCTGACCCGCCGCCAGCCGGCGTCCCTGAACGCCTTCACGACCTTCCGTGTCGGCTGCTCGCTGACCATGATTTTAGGCTAGCTGGCTAGACACTTTCAAGGCCAATCGGGTAGACGGATCGATCAGGCGGTGACGTCGAGGATGTAGTGCTGGGCGGGGGTCAGGTGGTTGTAGGTGTTTACGCGGAGGTACGCCTGCTGGTCGAGTTGCTGGGGTAGGTGGCGGAGGGCGAAGTACGAGTGCATGGCTCGGCGGGGTTTGTCGGTGTGGTTCTTGGTGCCGCCGTGCCACAGGTGGCTGTTGAAGATGACGACGGTGCCGGCTCGGCCGGTGAGTTGGATCTGGTCGGGGTGGGGGGCGGCGGGGTCGGGCATCTCGTCGGCGGGCATGGTGCCGCGGCGGTGGGAGCCGGGGACGACGCGGGTGGCGCCGTTCTCGGGGGTGAAGTCGTCGAGGAGCCAGATCGAGTTGCAGACCTCGTACGCGCCGGGCTCGACCGGGTGGCCGGAGTCGGCGTGCAGGGCCTGGTGGCCTTCGCCGGGCAGCGCCGCGCGGCTGTTCAGTGACGACAGCCGGAACTCGCCCAGTACGTGCCGCATCGCCGCCAGCACCCGCGGGTGGCTGAAACACACCGCGAACCTCGGGTCCTTGTTCACCAGGTCCGCCAGCCGGTCCGTGCCCTTCTCCTGATGCACCTCCAGGCCGGCCCGGTCGCCCTCGGCGGCGGTCAGTTCGGCCAGCCTTTCGTTGATCGCGGCGACCTCGGCGCCCGTCAGGATCCCCTCCAGCGGCAGGTACCCGTCGCGGTCCAGTTGGTCCCTCTCGTCCTGCGTGAGTACGTCGTCGGTCACGCCGAGCTCGCGCAGCGCGGTCGTCATATCCATCCCAAGCACTCCTTCACAAGATGCACGAATCGATGACAGCATCGATCGGACCCACCCGCGAAACAATGCAGAAGGCGACAGGGCTTGTGCACAAATCGCCACGACTCCTCGGCGCCGGAGTCCACACCGCGGCGCCCGGCAAGGACTACCCGCCCCACGCGCACACCTCGTGGGAGCTCGTGTACTACGTTCGCGGCCGGATCACCTGCCCCGTCGGCGACGACACGTACGACGCCACGCCCGGCACCGTGCTCCTCACGCCGCCGCACACATGGCACGCCGAGCAGAGCCGCACCGGGTACGCGAACCGCTTCCTCCAGGTGGACGCCGCAACCACCCACCCGTGGCCGCGCCTGTGCTACGACGACACCGACCACACCCTGCGCCGCGTGTTCGACGCCCTGGTCAGGGAAACCGACGGCGAAATCCGCTCGCTGCTCCTCGCCGAACTGGACCTCCGCCTGAAACGCGCCGCAGCCACCCCACCGCAAACACCGGCCGAACAACTGGTCGCCCAAGCAGAACAGCTCTTCGAGGAACGCTTCGCCACGGGCCTCCGCATCAACCAGGTCGCAGCCGACCTGGGCATCTCACCCTCCGGCCTGCGGGCCGCCTTCGCCCGCCTCCGCAACACCAGCCCTCAGGCCGCCCTGCAAGCAGTCCGTCTACGCCACGCCCTCGCCCACATCCGGAACTCGACCCTCCCCCTCCAAGCCGTCGCCGACCTCACCGGCTACCACTCGGTCAGCCACCTCACCCGCCACGTCAAGTCCGCGACAGGCGCCCCACCAGGCGCCTTACGTGCGACCGGCCCACAGCGCTGACCCGCCGAGTCGTGGCGATCGGCTCCTCCCCCGATCGCCGAGTCGTGAATTGTGGCTGACGATCACAGCCGAAATCCACGACTCGGCGGACAGGGTCAGCCGGCGAAGGCGGCTTGGACGGTCGTGAGCTCGATTCCTCTGTCCTTGATCGACTGGTGGATGTCGGGCTCGAGGACGATGGCCTGGTCGGAGAGGCGGTATTCCTCGGCCCAGCGGTAGGTGTCGGAGCCGGGGCGGTGGAGGGCGGCGAGTTCGGGGTCGGCGGCGGCGCAGTGGGTGACGAGGAGGTGTACGCCGGGGGTGAGCGCGTCGAGATACGAGAGCGTCCACGGCTTCTTGTCCGCGGCGTCGCGGTCGCTCAGGATCTCCATCGACGCGAAGCGGGACGACCACTCCGGCCCGTAGATGAACGGCTTGCCGAGCGCCGCGGACACCTCGTCGTACGCCGACGGCACCGACGACCCCATGTGGAAGTCGAGGTATTCGAGCGTCAGTCCCTCCGCCGCGAACTTCGCCGCCTGCGCCGACAACTCCCGCACCGCGTCCTCGTGGGAAATGCCCGCCGCGGCCTCGGCCACCGTACGCCGGAACGTGCCGTCCTCCCCCACCAGCGACGCCCCGTCCGTCAACGGCCGCCACCGCAGGAAGTCCCACTCGCACGTCAGCGTCTGATGCACGCCCACCGGGATCGAGAACTCCCGCGCCAGCGCCGCCGCCTCGGTGAACCACGGACACGCCGCCATGGTCGACACCTGCGTCACGATCCCCTCGCGGAAGGCCTGCACCGTGCCGGCGTTCACCGCATGGCACATCCCGAAGTCGTCCGACTGAACCACCAACCGAACCTCAGCCACAGCCCCACTCCTCTCGATCACCGGCACGACGTAATCTACGGGCCGGCGAGCTTGCTGACCTCCGGGGACCGGCTGGTGTGGAAGGCGCACGCGCGGGGGTACGACGCGAGGCAGCCGCGGGTGGTCATCAGGGCGGTGTAGTAGTCGATGTAGCGGAAGCCGTACGTCTCGCCGCGGGCGAAGGCCTGGTGGCGGATGGCGGAGACCCAGCGGTAGAAGGCCTCCTCGGGGATCGGGACGTACAGGGACGGCGTGAATCCCTCCATGTCCTCCCAGTTCTCCGCGTGCAGGAACGTCCGGACGCCGTGCCGCGGCAGCGCGGCCACCTTCGCGGCCAGTTCCGGGTACTGCGTGATCGCGGCGAAATCGTCGTCGGCCGACAACGGTAGGCCGGCCAGGAAACGGGCACGCTCGGCGAGCAGCGCGGTGTGCTCGTGGTCGCGGTGGATGGAGTGTTTCCAGTGCGTGATGATCGTGTCGGGCTGCTTCTCGCGGATGATCTGGGCCAGCTGCAGCGCGACGTCGTCGGTCGACGGCAGGAACCCGTCGCTGTGGTCGAGCACCGCGAAGTCCGCGCCGATCGCCTCCGCGAACGCCGTCCCCTCGGCGATCTTCTGCGTCTTGTACTCCGCGGGCGTCATCCGCGGGTGCCCGCGTTCGCCCGGTGTCAGCGCGACGATCGTGGCCGACGCGCCCTCGAGCACGAGCTGGGCCAGCGTCGGCCCGGCGGTCAGGTCCATGTCGCCGATGTGCGCCCCGATGGCGAGCACTGTTCTGGTCACAAGGGTCTCCTCACTTCAGGCCGCTGAGCACGACGCCACGGACGTAGTACTTCTGGAACATCAGGAACACGACCAGCACCGGCAGCGTGCTGATCACCAGGCCGGCCATCACGATCGGCATCGTGCGGTCCGGGTCGAGGAAGCTCTGCAGCAGCTGGATGCCGACCGGCAGCGTCTGCAGCGATGGGTCGGACGACGAGATCAGCAGCGTCCAGATGTACTCGTTCCAGGTGCCGATGAACGTGATCAGGCCGAGTGTGATCGCCACCGGCTTGGTCTGCGGCAGCACGATCAGCCGCCAGGTCTGCCACTGGTTCGCGCCGTCGATCTTGGCCGCCTCGAGCATCTCGTCCGGCAACGAGACCATGAACTGCCGCATCAGGAAGATCCCGAACCCGGACACCGTGAACGGCAGGATCAGCGCGAGCAGGCTGGTGGTCAGCCCGCCGTCGCCGCCGCGACCGAGGATGTCGTTGCCGCCGGCCAGCGGCCAGTTCAGCATGATCAGGAACGTCGGGATCAGCAGCAGGAACGGCGGCAGCATCATCGTCGCGAGGATGAACCGGAAGATCACCGCGCGGCCGCGGAACCGCAGCTTGGCCAGCGCGTACCCGGCCAGCGCCGACGTGATCAGCACCGACACCGTGACGCTGACCGTCACGATCACGCTGTTGCGGAACAGCCGCGGCAGCTCCAGCTGCGAGAACGCCTCGCGGTAGTTGTCCAGGCCGAACGACGACGGCAGCAGCTTGTACGGGATCACGCCGTACTCGCCCGCGCCCTTGAACGAGCTCATCACCATGTCGAGGAACGGCATCACCATCGCGACGCCGCCGAGCAACACGACCAGGTACGCGAACCACGGGAACCTGCCACGCCGCTTCACGAGGTCTCCTCCCCACGCCGCCGGGCGATCCACAGCTGCAGCAGCGTGATCGCCAGGATGATCACGAACAGCACCATCGCCATCGCGCTCGCCGTCCCCCAGGCGCCGTACTTGAAGGCCCGCTGGTACATCTCGAACGCCGCCACGTTGGTCGCGTTCACCGGCCCGCCGTCGCCGGTCATCACGATGATCAGCGCGAACGACTGCAACCCGCCGATGAACTGCGTGATCAGCACGAACAGCAACGCCGGCCGCAGCAGCGGCAGCGTGATCGACCAGAACAGGTGCCAGGCGTTCGCACCGTCCACCTCGGCTGCCTCGTAGTACATCTCCGGGATCGCCTTCAGCCCGGCGGTCAGGATCAGCACGGCGCCGCCGATCGAGGCCCAGGCGTGCACGACGGTCACCGACGGCAGCGCGTACGACGAGTCGGACAGGAAGCCGACGCTGTTCACGCCGAGCTTGTTCAGGACGCCGTTGATCAGCCCGGCCGGCTGGTACATCATCTTCCACACGTTGCCGATGGCCACGACCGTGGCGACGACGGGCAGGAAGTACAGCACCCGCCAGAATCCCTGGAACGCCAGCCGGTCGATGCAGTACGCGACCAGCACCGACCCGAACGTCGCCAGGAACACCGAACCGAACGCGAACAGCAGCGTGTTCACCAGGATCGGCTTGACGAAGGTCCCGTCGAAGCTCAGCACCTCGCGGAAGTTCCCGATCCCCGACCAGTGCAGCGTGCCCAGGTCGAACCCGCCCCAGTCCGAGAACGCCAGCACGATCGCGAAGATGAACGGCAGGATCAGGAACACGCAGAAGAACAGCAGCGCCGGCGCCAGGAACAGGTACGCCGCCCGGCCCTCGCGATGCAGCCTGCCGAGCCGCCGGGCCGGTGCGGCCGTCATGTTATCGGCACCGGCCCGGCTGACCGCGGTCGTCATTGCGGCTTGACCGCCTTGGCGGCCTGCGCCAGCGCGTCGTCCGGACTCTTGCCGTCGGCGAGCACGCCCATGATCGCGTTGTGCAGCGCGGTCTTCGCCTCGTACGCACCCGGCTGGTTGGGCTCGGCCATCGCGTACGTCGCGGCGTCGTAGATCGGCGCCAGGTTCGGGTCGGACAGCGACTTCTTGTACTCCGCCTGGTCAGCCGTCCGCGGCGGGATCAGGCCCTGGTCGGCCAGCCACTTGCCGGTCTCCGTGACGTTACCCTCGGCCGCCTTGTGCTCGTTCATCCAGGTGAGGAACTTCCACGCCTCGTCGGCGTGCTTGCTGCGCTGGTTCACGCCCATGAAGAACCCGTAGGCCAGCGAGCCCTTGCTGCCCGGGGCCGGGCCGGGGATCGCCGTCACGCCGACGTCGGTGCCGTACTTGTCCTTCATCTGGGTCTTCAGGCTGCCGATCCACCAGCCGGCCTGGATCGCCATCGCGACCCCGCCGCTGCGGAACTGCTTGGTCGGCATGATCGACGGGTTGGTCGCCTTCGCGGCCGCGAGATCGGCCTCGAACTTCAGCGCCGCCTTGCCCTCGGCGTTGTCGAACTGCGGCGTGCCGTCCGGACCGAGGAACGTCCCGCCGGCCGCGTCGAGCAGCGACAGGAACGGGTGCACCGACTTGTTGTCGCCGTCCTGGATCAGGCTCAGGCCCTCGATCTGGATGTTGCCCTTGGCATCGCGCTTCACGGTCTTCTTCGCCGCGTCGGCGAGCTCGGCCCAGGTCGTCGGCGGCTTGGCGACACCGGCCGCGGCGAGGATCTTCTTGTTGTAGAACAGCACGTAGGTGTTCAGCTCGGTCGGGTAGCCGAGCAACGTGTCGCCGGTGGTCACCGCGCCGAGCGCCGCCGGGCTGTACTCGGCCTTGATCTTGGTCGCGATGTCGTCCGGCACCTTCGCGACGACGTTCGCCTTCATCAGCTGGCCGCCCCACAGGCCGTACGCGCTGACGATGTCGGCGCCGCGGCCGCCGGTCTGCCGGACCGTCATCGTGGTGAGCAGGTCGTCGAACTTGACCACCTGTGCCTTCACCTGGATCTTCGGGTTGTCCTTGTTCCACTGCTGGATCATCTTGTCCAGCCCGTCCTTCGACGGGCCGTCGCTGTAGTGGCTCAGCAGCGTCAGCTCGACCTTGTCGCCGCCACCCGAGCCGCTGCTGCCGCCGCAGGCAGCGCCGGTCGCGAGGAGCCCCAGGACAACAGCAAGCCGCAAACCTCTGGCGATGCGCATGTCACTCCTTTCCGCCGTCCGGGTGCAGGGGCGCCCGGAGGATGGTGAACGTGCGGGTGATCCCGAATCCCGTCTTCAGGTACAGCTGCCCGGCGGCGGATTTCTCGCCGGTCCACAGGAACCAGGCGCTGTGCGCGCCGGCGGCGACCATCCGCTCGAGTGTCAGGTGCAGCAGCACCTTCCCGAGCCCGGTGCCGCGCGAGGCCGGCAGGACGCCGAACGGCCCGAACCGGTCGATCACCGCCTCGTACGTCCCGTGCATCGCCCAGCCGAGGATCGCTCCGCCGGGCTCGCGTGCCACCACGATGCGATCGAGGGGCAGACCGGACACGACGCCCTCGCGGATCGCGCGCGCCCAGTCCGGGTTGAACTCCGCGCCGGCGATCGCGATCAGCGCGGTCAGCTCGTCGCCGGCCGGGGTACCGAAGGTGTAGCCCTCGGAGGTCAGCGAGTCGATCCGCTTGCGGACCTCGTCAGGCACGGCGTACCCGACCAGGCCGCGGTCCATCGCGACCGCGTCGTACCGGCGCTCGAAGCCGAGCCCGGCAAGCTGCCGGGCGGCCGATGGGTAGCGGGCCGCGTCGAGGCCGGGCAGGAAGTAGTTCGGGGTGTACGACGAGAAGAACACCTCGGACCGGCCCTGCGACCGGAGCCAGTCCATTGCCGCGGACAACAACTCGCGGCCGAGCCCGCGGCCGCGGTGCTCCGGGTGCACGAAGAAGAACGGGATCCAGCCGGACGCCGGCTCCAGGTCATCGGCGTCGGCGGCGATCAGACGGCGGACGGCGTACGCGGCGCCGACGATCTGATCATTGATCACGGCCACCTGGAGACCGGCCGCGTCGAAGTTGCGGTCGAGCAGGAACAGGTCGCGGAACCGCTGGTAGCTGATCGGATCGGCCGGCGCGGCAGCCGTCCACGCGGCAGCGATCGCCGGTCCGTCCCCGACCTGGAACGAACGGATCACCACATCACCCCCCCGCGGCCGCGTCTGCGGAGCGGATGGTGGCGTTGCCACCCGCCGCGGGCGGACCTTCGGAGCGGCTCATCAGGCCTTCCCTTCGTAAAGCAGCACGCCAGGCCGTGTCCAGCCGGCGGGAGTAGTTGCCGTGGGCAAGAGCTCGAGCGGGTCGTCGCCGGCTTCCAGCGTTTTCCGCAGCGAGCCCGAGCCCCACAGCTTGTCGAGCGACGGCAACAGCCCGAAGTCCCCGGGGTAGAGCTCGTTCAGCACCCGGAGCATCACCAGCGCGGTCCGCACCGGCTCGAACGCGTCCCGGTCGACGACGTGCAGCTGGACGCCGGACACCGGCTGGCCGGCGTACTTGCTGAATACCGGCTCGAACCAGGTCCGCCGGAACATCACGCCGGGCAGCTCGCACGAGCGCAGCGCCGGGACCAGCCGGTCGTCGACGTACGGCGCCCCGATCGTCTCGAACGGTCGCGTCGTCCCGCGGCCTTCGCTGAGGTTGGTGCCCTCGAAGAGGCCGGTGCCGGGGTAGACGAGCGCGGTGTCGGGCGTCGGCATGTTCGGCGACGGCGGCACCCAGGGCATCCCGGTGCCGGTCGCCGTCCGGCTCCAGCCTTCGAGTTCGACGACCGTTGCCGGGCCCAGCTGCCGGGCGAGTTCGCCGACCGTGAGCCCGTGCCGCAGCGGGATCGGCGCCCGCCCGACGAAGCTCTCGAAGCCCGGCTGCAGCATCGGTCCCTCGACGCGGACGCCGCCGAGCGGATTCGGCCGGTCCAGCACCACGAACGGCAGACCGAGCCGCGCGGCCGCCTGCTGGCAGTCGTACATCGTCCAGATGTAGGTGTAGAACCGCGTCCCGATGTCCTGGATGTCGAACAGCAGCGCGTCGACGCCGGAGAATAGGTCGTCGAGTTCACGCCCCTTCCGCCGGTACGTGTCGAAGACCGGGAGCCCGGTGTCCGGGTCGACCCCTTCGCCTTCGCTCGCGCCCGCTTGCGCCGTACCGCGGAGGCCGTGCTCGGGACCGAACAACGCCGTCAACGGCAGACCGGCCGCGCGCAACGCCACCGGCGTCGGCGTGAGATCCGGCAGCACGCCGGTGAAGTTCGTGATCAGCCCCAGGCGCCCGTCCGGCCCCAGCCCCGGGTCCTCGGCCAGCCGCTGCGCGCCGGTCCGGACCACCATCGCCACCACACCCAACCCAGATCGTGGATCCTGCAGGAACTGGGTTGAAAACTTACCGACGCAGCCGCGCTAAGGTCAATGGATTACTGACAACCGTTTGCCAGACTGCTGTGCAGGCCCGGAGTCAGGTCGCTGTCTCGGGGATGCTGGGGCGGCATCTCGACAGGAGGTGTCGGGTTGTCGGGCCTGGTTTCCGGTGTGCCCGAGCGGGCCGGCCCCGGTCAGGAAGGCACACCTCCTGTCCAGCTGCAGACCTATGATCCGCCGACCGTCGCCGGAGCACCGAACCCGGCCAGGCATCCAACTCCCTCAATATCTCTGTTCTTCAGTTGATGAAGGGTGTCAGGGCGGCGAGGAAGTCGTCGAGGCGTTCGGCGTGGACCCAGTGGCCGGCTTCGGGGACCTCGGTGTACTGGACGTGGGGGAAGTACGCCGCGATGGTCGCGCGGTGGTCGTGCTGGACGTAGTCGGACTTGCCGCCGTAGATGAACAGCGTCGGCCCGTCGTAGTGCAGGCCCTCGACCGCGGGCCAGCCGGAGATGGCCGGGAGCGCGGCCTCGATCACCGGCAGGTTCGGCCGCCAGCGGGCGCCGTCGGCGTCGAGGATCAGGTTCTGCAGCAGGAAGGCCCGCGTCCCCGGCGTCGGCACCGCGTCGGCCAACTGCGCGTCGACCTCGGCGCGCCGGGTGACCGACGACAGATCCGCGGTCCGCATCGCGCGGGCGTACTCGACGAACGCCGGCGGGTACGCGACCGGCGCCGCGTCCACCACGACGAGCCGCTCGACCACGGCCGGATACTGCAGCGCGGTGAGCATCGCGGTCTTGCCGCCCATCGAGTGCCCGACGAGCGCGACCGGCCCGACCCCGAGCGACTCGATCGTCTCCCGGACGTCGTCGGCCATCTCCGGGTAGCTCATCGTGGCGACGTGCGGTGACGTGCCGTGGTTGCGCAGGTCGAGCGCGAACACCCGGTGCCGGTCCGCGAGCCGGCGCGCGGCGGTCATCCAGTTCCGCCCCGAGCCGAACAAGCCGTGCATCACCACGACCGGCGTACCGATCTCGCCGTACGCCGTCACCGGAAGCTTCATCCGCACACCTTTCAGCGGCTCCGTTGCCAGCACGCCGTGTGCCAGTGGCGCCGCTCGTCGAGGGACTGCGCACCACCCAGGGCGCCGAGCAGGCTGGGGTTGTCCGGCCAGACGACGACGTGCGGCGTGGCCGGCGCGATCTGCTGGTCGCAGCCCGGGCAGCGGTACGACTTCGCCGAGGCGGATCCGGAGACCCGCCGGACGTTCCACTCCCCGCCGGCCTTCACCTCGCGGGACTGGGTACCACCGAGCAGCGGCCGGTCACTGACCGGCCGCTGCCACTTGGAAGGCTTTCTGCGCGCCATAGCCCCTCAAGGCTAGTCGGTCGCCCGAAGCTCCTCGCCGACGGCGTGCATGTGACGCAGCCCCATCCGGTACGAATCGATCAGGCCCGTGGACACGTACGGCATCCCGATCCGTTCGCAGTACGCGCGCACGATCGGCTGGGCGAACCGGAGGTTGGCGCGCGGCATGCTCGGGAAGAGGTGGTGCTCGATCTGGTAGTTGAGCCCGCCCATCATCCAGTCGGTGACCAGACCGCCGTTCACGTTGCGCGACGTGAGCACCTGCTTCTCCAGGTGACCCCAGTTGCTGTCGTCGTCGGGCATCTCCATGCCCTTGTGGTTGGGCGCGAACACGCTGCCGAGGTGCAGCCCGAAGACCATGTGGTGGATGAGCGCGAACAGCACCGCCTGGCCGGGCGACATGATCAGGAACAGGGCGCCGAAGTACAGCACCAGGTGCGCCGCCATCAGGCCGAGCTCGACCTTCTCGGTACGCCGGCGGGCGAGCAGGAAGCGGATGCTCGACACCTTGAGGTTGAAGCCCTCCAGGGTCAGCAGCGGGAAGAAGATCCGTGCCTGGTTCCGGGTCAGCCAGCCCTCCAGGCCCTTGCGGCCCTCGGCCTGCTCGAGCGTCCAGACCAGCACGCCCTCGCCGACGTCCGGATCCTTGTCGGTGTGGTTCGGGTTGGCGTGGTGGCGGTTGTGCTTGTCGTTCCACCAGGCGTAGCTCATGCCGAGCAGGAGGTTGCCGTGCAGCATGCCGATCCAGTCGTGCAGCTTGCGCGAGGCGGCGATCTGCTGGTGCCCGGCGTCGTGCCCGAAGAAGGCCGCCCGGGTGGTCAGGATGCCCAGCGGGACCGCGAGCAGCAGCACCCACCACGAGGCGCCGATCACCGCGATTCCCGCCCAGGTCAGCGCCATCAGCGCCACGTTGATCCCGATCGCCATCGCATACGCCGCCGTACGGCGCTCCAGCAGGCCGGCGGCCTTGATCTCCCGCAACAGCGGGGAGAAGTCGGAACGGCGGGTAGCAGCAGGTGACGCGAGTGGCTGAGCCATCAGGTCCTCGTCTCGAGAGCGGTGGGAGGCCTAGGCGTACAGCCGCGGCCAGCGTACGGCATCAAGCCTTGTCGGTCGAACGCCCGAAAACATGGGAGTTACTACCCAATTCACCGGGGGTGACAGTGCCCGCCGAAGAGTGGGCATAACTCCACTGCCGTGGCTCTCACGCTCGGTCATGATGGAGGCATGAGCACCACCGTCGCCACCACCGAAGCGCCGCCGATGCGCTACCCGAAGCTCGCCCAGCCGTGGATCGCGCTGTTCCTCGCGATCCTGGCCGAGCTCGGGATCGCCCTGTTCGTGCTCAGTGTGGTGTCCGTGCCGCTGATCGCGGTGTGGGTCGGGATCCCGTTACTGCTCGTGGTGGTGCCGACCGCCCGCTGGTTCGCGAACTGCCACCGCACGCTGCTGGCCGGCTTCCTCGGCGAGCGCATCCCGCGGCCGTACAAGCAGCCTCCGATGCCCGGCATGCTGATGCGGCTGCGGACGATCCTGACCGACCCGCAGACCTGGCGGGACGTCGTCTGGCTGCTCGTCAACGCCGTGATCGGGTTCACACTGTGCCTGCTGAGCGCCGTGCTGTTCCTGGCCGGGCTCTTCTACCTCGTCTACCCGCTGCTGGTCGGGGTTACGCCCGAGGGCGTGTTCACCGAGCCGTTCGGCGGGCTGTTCACGGTGAACTTCTGGTCCAGCTTCCTGGTGATGCCGGTGGCGCTGATCGCGTTCCTGATCTGGCAGGCCGCCGGCGAGCGGCTGCTGAAGGCGAACGCGTACGTCGCCCGCTCGCTGCTCGGCCCGACCGAGAGCGCGAAGCTGGCGATGCGGGTCCGCGAGCTGGCCGAGTCGCGGGCCGAGACCGTCGACACCCAGGCGGCCGAGCTGCGCCGGATCGAGCGCGACCTGCACGACGGCGCGCAGGCCCGGCTGGCCGCGCTGAGCATGAACCTCGGCATGGCCGAGGAGATGGTGGCGCGGGATCCGGCCCAGGCTGCGGCGCTGCTCACCGAGGCGCGCGAGTCCGCGAGTACGGCGCTGTCCGAGCTGCGGGACCTGGTCCGCGGGATCCACCCGCCGGTGCTCGCCGACCGCGGCCTGGAAGGTGCGGTCAAGGCGCTCGCGCTGACCTGCCCGTTCAAGGTCGACGTCACCTTCGACGTGCCCGGCCGGCCGCCCGCGCCGGTCGAGTCGGCGGCGTACTTCGCGGTCGCCGAATGCCTGGCGAACGCGGTCAAGTACTCGGCCGCGACGAACGCGTGGGTGCAGATCACCCACGAGGACGAGAAGCTGCACATGATCGTCGGTGACGACGGCACCGGAGGCGCGGTGATCAAGCCCGGCGGAGGTCTGTACGGTATCGAGCGGCGGCTGGCCGCCTTCGACGGTACGTTGACCGTGGTGAGCCCGAGCGCCGGGCCGACCACCGTGATCATGGAGCTGCCTTGCGAGTCCTCATCGCTGAAGACCACGCCCTCCTCCGGGACGGCCTGATCCGCCTGCTGGAGGCGCACGACTTCGAGGTCGTGGAGGCGGTCGACAACGGGCCCCGGCTGGTGCCCGCGCTGGTGGAGCACCGGCCGGACGTCGCGGTGGTCGACGTACGGCTCCCTCCGACGTTCACCGACGAAGGCCTGAAGGCCGCTATCGAGGCGCGCAACCAGGTCCCCGGGCTGCCGATCCTGGTGCTCTCGCAGTACGTCGAGCAGCTGTACGCGCGGGAGCTGCTCATCGGCGGCGGAGGCGGCGTCGGGTACCTGCTGAAGGACCGCGTGTCGAACGTCGCCGACTTCCTGGACGCCGTCCGCCGGGTCGCGGCCGGCGGCACCGCGATGGACCCGGACGTGATCGGTCAGCTGCTGGCCCGCAACACCCGCGACGAACCGATCAGCCGGCTCACCCCGCGCGAGTCCGAGGTTCTCGGGCTGATGGCCGAGGGCCGCTCGAACGCCGCCATCGCCGGCGCCCTGTTCGTCACCGAGAAGGCCGTCAGCAAACACACCAACAACATCTTCTCCAAGCTCGACCTGCCGCCGTCCGAGGACGACAACCGGCGCGTGATGGCGGTCCTCACCTACCTGTCGTCCCGCTGACGGTAGGCGCTCGGGCTGGTGCCCGTGTGGCGCCGGAAGCGGGTGGAGAAGTACAGCGGATCCGGGTAGCCGACCTGTGCCGCCACGGACGCGATCGACCGGCTGGTCAGCTCGAGCAGCCGGGCCGCGGCATCGAGGCGGCGTCGCTCCACGAACTGCTGCGGCGTGACGCCCAACTGCTCGCGGAACAGATGCGCGAACCGTGACACCGACAGATTGACCGCGCGCGCCAGGCGCGGAACGTCCAGCGCAGCGGTGAGGTCCTGGTCGACCAGCTCGATCGCGCGCAGCAGCCGGTCGTCGATCTGGACCGCCCTCGGGTTCTGGGTGTCGCACCACAGCAGCGCCGCTTCGAGCGAGTTAGCGCTGAGCTGCTCGGCCTGGGGCAGGACGCTGTCCTGATGCCGTACGGCGTCGCGCAGGTGGTCGGCGATGCGCTCGAAGGTGGGGCCGGCTGGGTGGAGCTGAACGGTGCCGGGGACAACCTCCGGCCAGTCGAGCAGCGGCAGCCAGTCGGGCTTCGGGTGCATGTGCGCGTACAGGAAATGCCACCGGTCGCCGACTGTGGCGTAGTCGTGCAGGGTGCCGGGGCGTACCAGCGTGACGCTGCCCGGAGCGGCCGCGACCTGACCGAATCGTCCCTGGCCGTCGAGGGTCTGCACCAGCAGCCAGTCGGTCGTCCCGCGCCGCCGATACGTCGCGTACTCAGGCCCTTCGTCGAACTCGCCGGTCACCAGCCGGCGCACCACCGGATGTGGCGACTCAGCAGGATATCGAAGGTTCACAGCGCGATAGGCTATCGCTCGGCCGGGCCCCGGGGACAGATCCTGGAGGCATGACAGTCGTGGACATCTACCAGCGGGACGGCATCGTCCAGGTCCCCCAGTTGCTCGAGCCCGCCGAGGTCGAGCGGATCAAGACGGTCTTCATGGAGCAGGTCGCGGTGGACCACTCGCTCGCGATCGACGACGGCGTACCGGACGACGACCCGCTCGCGAAGTTCCCGCGGTTCGTGCACCCGCACCGGGCGGACGGCACCGAGGCCGGGAAGCTCTCGATGGAGCTGATGCTGGACAGCCGGATCCTCGATGTCGTGCAGGCTCTGATCGGTCCCGCGCTCGGCGCCCAGTCGATGTTCTACTTCAAGCCGCCGGGCGCCCGCGGGCAGGCCCTGCACCAGGACAACACGTTCCTGCGCGCGGATCCGGAGACGTGCCTCGCGGCCTGGATCGCGATCGACGACGTGGACGCGGACAACGGCGGGCTCGCGGTCGTGCCCGGCTCGCACAAGACCGAGCTGGTCTGCCCGGAGCCGGCCGACCTGACCGAGTCGTTCACCAGCGTCGAGGTGCCGGTCCCGGACGGCCTCAGCAGGGTGCAGACCCGGATGAAGGCGGGCGACGTGCTGTTCTTCCACGGCAGCGTTGTGCACGGCTCCCGCCCGAACACCACCGAGGACCGTTTCCGCCGCTCGCTGATCTTCCACTACATCCCTGAGGACAGCGTCGAGATCGCGGCCTTCTACAACCCGCTGGTCCGTCCGGATCGCCGCGAGACCGTTCTGCCCGAGGCTATTGGCGGCGGCCCCTGCGGCGACTACGCCCAGGCCGAGCCGTAAACCCGCCTTGCCAGGGCGCAGGCTGCAGCGATCGCGAGCAGCACCGCACCGCCGGTCAGTAGCCGGCCGACGGAGTGCGGTGGATCGAAGTCGGCCTCGGTGGCCGCGGCGGCCAGGCAGGTGAGCAGCGTCAGGCCGAGGATCCCGGTCGCGAGTGTGGTCATCCGCAGCAGCGCCGCGCCGGGTGACGGGTCGAAGCGACGCCCCAGGAATCGCAGGCCGCGGCCGGGTTCCGGGGCGCGCCGGCCCCAGTCGTCGTACACGTGCTGCGGGACCTTGATGCTGGTCGCGAGACCCTGCGTGAGTGACTCGGCCGTCAGCGGCTCGTCGCGGGATATTACGAGCGCTGTGCTTGCGATGGCCAGCCGTACGGGGCGCGCGTCGAGGAGCGCTTGCATGGTGCGCGGGTGCAGGACCGCGGTGAGGTAGCGGGGCTCATCGCCGATCACGTCGAAGCTCCGGTTGAACTCGGCGCTCTCCAGCGTGAGGTCCGAACGGGTGAGCCCGCCCGGTCGTACCTCCAGCCCCGGCAGCGCGACCGGCAGCGTCGTGACGAAGGCGCTCAGGACGCGTCGCCGGCACAGCAGCCCGTTCCAGTGCAGCCACCGCACCTCGAAGGCGACACCGTTCGATGTCTGTACGACGTTCCGGGCGGTCCAGGTACGGCCGACCGGCAACGGGAGCGGCGGCAGCCGCAGCTCCCGCGGATCGACGAGCCGCCAGCCGTTGCGGTGCGCGCAGTCCTGGACCGCGCGGGTGGTTGCCCGCGGCCACGAGTACGCGAGGACCGCGCCGAGCAGGACGATCACGGCGAGCAGCGGCAGTACGGCGAGGAGCATCGCCAGGCCCGCGTCGTACGTCGTCCAGGCGAGCCGGATGAGCACCGCACCGACCCCGAGCACCGCGATCCAGCGCGCTACGGTGGCCGATCCCGCGGTGATCCCGATCAGCACCCAGGCCACCGGAATCACCACCACGGCAACCAGCACCATCAGCGAGGTCCAGCCCGACCAGTCGGCGCCGACTGCCTGCGGCATCATGATCAGCCCGAGCCCCGTCACGACGACGAGCAGCGTCCCACCCACCGACACCAGATCGCGCTCGACCGATCTCCTCGACACCCGCCCGAGTCTGCCAGCCCTCGCGGGTCAGCCCCTCGCTGCTCGCGGGTATGTCAGGTCCCTCCCGAGTGCCCCGAACCGCGGGCCCGCCTACTGCCACGGGCGCCGATGGCACTCAGCGGTCGCGGGTGCGGGCAGGGCCTGGCCGGGAGGAACCTGGGCTGCGAACACCACCATCCCCACCTGTGACGCGGGTGGAGATGGTGGTGGGGGCGGCGATGCCGGTGGTGAAGCGGCGGAGGGCGCTGACTTGGTGGTCCAGGCGGTCCGGCAGGATCAGTGCGCGCGGCTGTGGCTCCCCGCGCGCCTCGTGCTGGGCCATCGCAGTGCGGAGCTCGGCGATGACGGGCGCGGCCAGGTTGTCGCCGCGGTCCAGTAGCGGAAGCGCGGTGGCGAGGAACTGGTCGTTCTCGGCGGGGGTCGGCGGGCGGTTGCGTTCGGCAAGGATCTCCTGCTTGGCGTGCCACGGCTCGGGCATCCGGCCGGCCTCGTCGCGGTGGTTCTCGTACAGGACGAATCCGTTGCGGTCGACGAGGTACAGGTCGTCGACGTACGACAGGGACTCGAGCTCCTGGGCGGTGTCCGGCACCAACCGGTAGGACAGGTCGCCGAGCTCCGGTCGGACCCATCGGCCGATGCCCGTGTCGTCGAGCGCCTGCTGAAACCGGCTGACGCGTCCCAGCCGGCACGTGGCCTCGTGGGTCACGACGTAGACCAGCGCGACGCGGTAGTCGACGGCGCGGAAGCCGTCCACCCAGTTCGTCGCCAGTGGCACCCGATGCAGCGGGGCGCTGGCGATCACGTCGTACTGCGGTTCGCCGCGGCGCAGGTGTTCGAGGCAGCGCACCATCATGCCGCGCGGCAGGTTGCGGGCGAGTTCGTCGGCGCCGCCCATGCCCCGCGCCCGCATGATCGCGTCGTACCGGGGATGCGCCGTGATGTCGTCGTCGAAGTCGTACACCGCGACGGACCGCGCGCCGAGCGACGCCTGCAGGAGCCACTGCGTGGTCGACTTGCCCGACCCCGGCGGGCCTCCGATCAGCACCACCAGCGGCCGCTGACCTGGAGCCCGCAACGGCGGCTCCTCGGGAGTGATCTGCGCCTGGCGACGGGCGAGCACCGCCTGCGCCTCGGCCAAGGTCAGGTCGAGACGCGTGCTCGCGATCATCCGTCGAGCTCGGCGCGCAACCGCGTCAGCAGCGCCGGATACGTGCCGATGACGATACGCCGTTCCGCGCCCGGCATCGCGTCGATCCGCCGCAGCTCGGCGTCGTGGAAGGCGAGCCGCTCGGCAAGCTCGGCCCGCCGATCCGCGTCACTCGTCTGCGCGACCAGCGAGCTGTAGCACGAGGCCACGCTCTGCACGAGAGTCCGGACCCGCTCCCGCTCCACCCGCTCCTCGTGGCTCAGCGGCTCGACCCGCCGCCCACCCAGCGCCTCGGTGATGTGGTTCGTCGGCTCATGCGGCATGTCGCCAGGGTACTCAGCGATCGAGCGATCGCCGCTCCGAAACCCGTCCGCCGACCGGCCGTGCGTCCGCCGCGGCCACGGTGCCGATCTGCGGCGGCGCGACACCGGAACCCGCGATCCGCCGAAGATCGGCAAGCCGCTGGTCGAGGCGGAGTTCGGACCCGCGGACGAGGGGCTCGGGGGCCGGCCGCTCGTTGTGCAGCCGCAGCGCGGTCTGTACCAACTGCAGGACCGGAGGCTCCAGATCGGCGGCCCGGTCGAGCAGTGGCACGGCGGTGCCGAGGAACCACTGGTGCTCGGCCGGTGTCGGCGGACGGTTGCGCTCGCCGAGGATCGTCTCCCGGCCACGATGCGGCGGCGGCATCACACCGTCGTCGCCACGGTGGTTCTCGTACAGCACGTTGCCGTCCCGGTCGACGACGTAGAGGTCGTCGACCAGGCCCTGCACCTCCGCTGCATGCGCCGCGTCGGGCATTCCGGCAGCGGCACGGTCGTGGAGTTCCTTCTCCAGCCAGCGGCCGTAGCCGACGGTGTCCTTCGCCT
Organism: Kribbella sp. NPDC003557; assembly: GCF_040610805.1. Lineage (NCBI taxonomy): Bacteria > Bacillati > Actinomycetota > Actinomycetes > Propionibacteriales > Kribbellaceae > Kribbella > Kribbella sp. NPDC003557. The sequence goes on along the minus strand of NZ_JBEXMY010000008.1, from coordinate 56,922 downwards.
GCTGGTACCGGTTCGCGATACCGAGCAGGCTGTTGGCCTCGTTCGTGGCGATGTAGACGACGGCGATCCGGTAGTTCTCGGGACGGAAACCGTCCACCCAGAACCGGGTCGCCGCCTCCGACTGCAGCGGACTGCTGGCGATCACGTCATACTGCCGCGACCGCAGATGGTCGAGGCAGTCGTCACGCAGGTTCGGCGGGAGCCCTTCGGCGACGAGAAGGTTGCCGTCGACACCGTTCGCGCGCATGATCGGGTCGAACCGCGGGTGCGCCGGCGGATCGTCGTCCCGGTCGTACACCGCGACCCGACGGGCGTCGAGCGCCGCCCGGATGAGTTCCTGGGCGGTCGACTTGCCGGCCGCCGGCTGGCCGCCGATGACCACCAGGACGGGACGTTGGCCGGCGGCTCGCTCGGGCAGCCACAGCGGTGTGATCTGCGCGATCCGGCGGGCGGTGACCGCGTTCGCTTCGTCCGGGGTCAGGGTGGGATCGGCGGTCATCCGTCGATCTCGGCGCGGAGTTCTGCCAGCAGGGCCGGGTAACTACGGAGCACCTCGGCGCGCTCGGCCGCGCTCATGGTGTCCCGGCGGCGGAACTCGGCGTCGTGGAAATCGAGCTTGGCCGCCAGTTCGGCGTTCGCGCCGGCCTGCTGGGCGACAAGGGTGTGGTAGCAGCCGGCCACCGCCTGGACCAGGTCGCGGACACGCTCCCGTTCGACCCGGTCGTCATCGCTCAGCGGTGCGACCGCGCGGCCGCCGAGCGCCTCCGTGATGTGCTTGCGCCCCGCCTCACCATCCGGCATCTCCGGCTCCCTCCCGCGGTCAGGTGAGGGGCGATGCTACCCCGGGTTCAGGAGTAGTCGCGGAAACCGCGGCCGGTCTTGCGGCCCAGGTAGCCGGCGGTGACCAGGTGTTCGAGCAGCGGGGCCGGCGCGAAGCCGGGCTCGCGGAACTCCAGGTAGAGGGTCCGCTGGATGGCCAGCGAGACGTCCAGGCCGACCACGTCGAGCAGGGCGAACGGGCCCATCGGGAGGCGGCAGCCGAGCTTCATCGCGGCGTCGATGTCGTCGACACCGGCGTAGTGCGCCTCGAGCATCCGGACCGCGTCGTTCAGGTACGGGAACAGCAGCGCGTTGACGATGAACCCGGCCCGGTCGCCGCAGCGTACCGGGTGCTTGCCTGCGGCAACGGCCACGGCGGCCACCGTGTCGGCGACGTCGGCGGACGTGCTCACCGTGCTGACGACCTCGACCAGCTGCATCACCGGCGCCGGGTTGAAGAAGTGCAGCCCGACCACGTCACCCGGCCGCTTGGTCGCCATCGCCAGGTCGATCACCGGAAGGCTCGACGTCGTGGTCGCCAGGATCGCGCCCGGCTTGCAGATCTCGTCGAACGTCTCGAACAGCGCCTGCTTGACGCTGAGCTCCTCGACCACGGCCTCGATCACCAGGTCGACGCCCGCCAGGTCGTCGAGCTTCGCCGTACCGGTCACCCGGCGCAGCGCCGCGTCCCGCTCCTCGGTGGACAGCTTGCCGCGCTGCACACCCTTCTCCAGCGAGCGCTCCAGGACGCCGCGGACGCGGTCGACCTTCTCGGTGCCGCGGGCGACGTACACGACGTCGTACCCGGCCTTGGCGAGGACCTCGACGATGCCGACCGCCATCGTGCCGGAGCCGACCACGCCGACCTGCTGGACCGGCCGGACCGCGATCTCGTCACCGTTGCGGTGCGGGGTGTGCTCGTCGTCCACCACGACCGGCGAGTCGGGCGCCTCGTAGGTGTAGAAGCCGCGCCCGGTCTTCCGGCCGAGCAGCCCGGCGGTGACCATCTGCTTGAGGATCGGCGCCGGGGCGTGCAGGCGGTTGCGGCCCTGCTTGTACATCGTGTCGAGGATCTCGTACGCCGTGTCGAGGCCGATCAGGTCCAGCAGCGCGAGCGGGCCCATCGGGTACCCGCAGCCGAGCCGCATCGCCGCGTCGACATCCTCGCGGGTGGCGTAGCGGGACTCGACCATCGAGACGGCGTGGTTCAGGTAGCCGAACAGCAGCGCGTTCGCGATGAAGCCGGCGCGGTCGGCGGCGACGACCGGGACCTTGTCGAGCCGGCGGGCCAGGGCCTGCACGTCCTCGACCACGTCCGGCTCGGTGACGACGGTCTTGATCACCTCGACGAACTCCTGCACCGGCGCCGGGTTGAAGAAGTGCATGCCGACGACGCGCCGCGGGCGCTGGGTGGCGACGGAGATCTCGGTGACCGACAACGACGAGGTGTTGGTCGCCAGGATCGCGTCGTCGCGGACGATCTTGTCCAGCGCGGCGAAGATCTCGCGCTTCAGCTCGAGCCGCTCGACGACGGCCTCGATCACCAGGTCGCAGCCGGCCAGCGCCTCCAGCGAGGTGGCGAACGTGACCCGGTCGAACAGCGCCTGCTGGTCCTCGACCGACAGCTTGCCGCGCTTCACGGCCCGGTCGGTCGAGTGCTGGATGTGCCCACGACCGCGCTCGACGGCCTCGTCGTCCCGCTCGACCCCGACCACCGTCAGGCCGTGACGCGCGAACACCTCGGCAATCCCGGCCCCCATCGTGCCGAGCCCCACCACACCAACCGTCGTCAATTCACGAGCCATGCCCAGCACTATGCCAGTCCCAACACTGGTCCGCCCATGAGCTGCGTCACCGCCGAGGCCAACCTCACACCCCCCACGACAAGTCCCAGCAACCAGGTTCACCCGCGAGGCTGAGACTCCTCCAGCACCACCGGGGTCTGCATCCACCCTTCGAGCAGCCACCACGGATCCGGTGCGGTCTCCAGCGCGGCCGCGATCGGTCGCGGGCGGAGATCCCGTGCGACGAGCTCCGTCACCGGCAGCCACACGGCCCGATAGCTCCCCCGTTCAGAATCCGGCGGATTCGCGAACTCCGGCCCGTCGCCGGTCCCGAACTCGCCGCCGATCACGTCCGCGACGAAGTAGTGCTGAGTACTGTCGCCGAACTGCACGACCGCGACCGCCGCCCGGATCTTGACCAGCAGGCCGAGCTCCTCGTGCACCTCCCGGCGCGCGGCCTCGGCCGGGCTCTCGCCGCTCTCCACCTGACCGCCGGGCAGCACGTGGTACGTCCGCCCGTCGCGGACCCGCTCGATCGCGGCGATCCCGTCCTCGGTCAGCAGGACGACGCCGGCGCGGATCACGACCGCACCGCCAGGACCTGGAACCACGTCCCGATGCGCGACTCGCCCCGCTCCAGCCGCTGCACCGACCATCCGGTCGCGGCCAGCAGGTCCCTCAGCGGCTCCTCCTGCCACAGCACGAAATGCCGCGGGAGGTCGAGGTGCCGGTTCGACCACTCCTCCCCCTTGCCCTCGCGGGTGGCGAAGGCGAGGACCGGCGCGGCCCGCCGCGCCTTCCGCAGTACGCCGTCGAGCTGGGCGCGGTCGAAGTGCAGGAACACCGCGCTCGCGTAGACCGCGCCGTACGGCCCGCCGAAGTCGTCGGTGATCGCGTTCAGCCGGTCGGCGGCGTACCCGTCGGACCGCATCATCTCGACGAACGCCTGGGTCGCGTCGGTGCGGCGGACGACGTACCCGCGGGTCTCCAGCTCGATCGCGTCCTTGCCGGTGCCGCTGCCGAGCTCGAGCACGCGCCCGCCGGACGGCAGGCGTTCGGCGAGCAGGTCGATCAGCAGGTTGTTGGGTTCGCTGGGAATCGAGTCGCGGAACTTGCCGGCGGCCTGTTCGTACGACGCCAGCGTCAGCTCGTTGTCGGAGGCGAGCCGGGTCCAGCCGTCGCCGGTGTGCTCGACGATCGCCGGCAGCCGGAAGCCGAGGTCCAGCCCGAGAACGACCACGGTCTCGCCGCGGTGCAGGTCGGCGATCGCCTGCAGCTCGGCGTCCGGGCGCTGGGTCAGCTCGGGTACGACGGTGAGCTTCACGCCGAGGCGGTCGGCCAGCCGCGCCCCGGCGGCCGCCTCGAACGGGCCGGCGTACACCTGGGCGACCCGCTCGCCGACCGCCGCGTCCTGGACGTCACCGGGCAGCAGCAGGATGCGGGCGGGACACATGAGGTTCATCCGGCGACGTACTCCAAGGCCTCGGCGGCGTACTGCGGCCAGACGGCCGACTGGTCCAGAGGGATCCTTACCCACTCCTTCATCGGCCGACCCATCCCCGGGTCGAACTGCTCGACGCCGGGCAGCGCGAGCGCCCGCTCCCGCGGTTCCGGCGGGAGTTTGAAGGTCATCGCGTCGCCGTACATCCCGGCGAGCACCTTCTTGCCGATCTTCAGGCACGGCATGCCGAACATGCTGCCCCGGACCACGCCGCCCGCCTCCAGCCCGGCCGCGACCTCCTCGTACGCCGCGACCGCCGCGTCACTCACCTTCGGCATCATGGTCACCACCTTCCCACTCCGCGCGGCCGGTGCACTACGGTGCTTTGTCGTGCGCTTGGTGATTGCTACGTGTTCTGTGGACTACTCGGGGCGGCTGACGGCTCATCTGCCGATGGCGCCGCGCTTGCTGATGGTGAAGGCGGACGGGTCCGTGCTGATCCACGCCGACGGCGGGTCGTACAAGCCGCTGAACTGGATGTCCCCGCCGTGCAAGCTGACGGAGGAGGACAACGTCTGGAGCGTCACCAACAAGGCCGGTGAGGAGCTGCGGATCACCCTCGAGGAGGTGCACAGCGACACCGCGTACGAGCTCGGGACCGACCCCGGCCTGATCAAGGACGGCGTCGAGGCGCACCTGCAGGAGCTGCTCGCCGAGCACGTGCACACCTTCGGCGAGGGCTGGACGCTGGTCCGCCGGGAGTACCCGACCGCGATCGGCCCGGTCGACCTGCTGCTGCGCGACGCCGACGGCAAGCATGTCGCGGTCGAGATCAAGCGCCGCGGCGAGATCGACGGCGTCGAGCAGCTCACCCGGTACGTCGAACTCCTCAACCGCGACCCGCTGCTCGCCCCGGTCCGCGGCATCTTCGCCGCCCAGCTGATCAAGCCGCAGGCCCAGTTCCTCGCCACGGACCGCGGCCTGGAGTGCCTGACCGTCGACTACGACGCCCTGCGCGGCATGGAGTCCGACGTACTCCGGCTGTTCTAGCTCCTGACAAAGCAGCGAATTTGCCCGATTTCGGGCAGATGCTTGGCGTTGCCCCCGGAAAGACTGCATGGTTGACGGGTGATCAGTGAGGCGGCGGCTGTGGAGCCGGTCGACGAGCTGGCCGAGCAGGTCAGCCGGACGACGGGACTGTCGGCGGATGTCGCGCGGCGCGTGGTCGCCGACGTGCTGGCCTATTTCACCGAGACGACCGAGGAGTACGTCCGGCGCCGGCACCGTGAGCTGCAGACCTACGGCGCCCGCAACGACGAGATCTTCGCCCGCCTCGGCGCCGAGCTCCGGCACTGGCCGGTCCGCTCACCCGAACTCTCCGCCCGGCAGCTGCGACGGATCGTCTACGGCTGACCGGGCCGCTCAACCGAACCTACGAAGGGGCACCATCACATGTGCGGAATCGTCGGGTACGTCGGCACCAAGCCGGCCGCGCCCATCCTGGTGGACGGACTGGCCCGCTTGGAGTACCGCGGCTACGACTCGGCGGGTGTCGCCGTTCTCGGCTCGAGTGAGCTGAAGGTGCACAAGGACGCCGGCCGGGTCCGCGAGCTGGAGGCGTCGCTGCCGAAGCGGTTCGGCGGCAAGCTCGGCATCGGCCACACCCGGTGGGCCACCCACGGCGGCCCGAGCAAGGACAACGCGCACCCGCACGCCAGCGGCAACGAGCGGATCGCGGTCGTGCACAACGGCATCTTCGACAACGCCGCCGCGATCCGCGCGCAACTGGAGGACTCCGGCGTCAAGCTGCGCTCCGAGACCGACACCGAGGTGCTCGCGCACCTGATCGAGCAGGCAGACGGCGACACCCTCGAGGAGAAGGTGCTGGCCAGCCTGCGCCGGATCGAGGGCACCTACGGCATCGCGGTCGTCGACCTCGACTTCCCGGACCGGATCGTGGTCGCCCGCAACGGCAGCCCGCTGATCCTCGGCATCGGCGACGGCGAGATGCACATCGCCTCCGACGCCGCCGCGCTGATCCGCTACACCCGCCAGGTCGTGTATTTGGACGACGGCGAGCTCGCGACCGTGCGCGCCGACGGCTACCGCACGTTCACCCAGGACGCGTCGCCGACCACCAAGACCGCGAAGACGGTCGAGTGGGAGGCCGAGGAGTTCGAGCGCGGCCTGCACGAGCACTTCATGATGAAGGAGATCCACGAGCAGCCGGACGCGGTCGGCCGGGTCATCCGGGGCCGGCTGGACGAGCGCTTCCACACCGTGCACCTCGGCGGCCTGAACATGGACGCCCGCGAGGCGCGGGAGATCAAGCGGGTCAAGATCCTCGGCTGCGGTTCGGCGTACTACGCCGGCCAGATGGGCGCGCAGTTCATCGAGGAGGTCGCGCGGATCCCCGCCGACGCCGAGCCGGCCTCGGAGTTCCGGTACCGCAACCCGGTGGTCGAGCGGGACACGCTGTACGTCGCGGTGTCGCAGTCCGGCGAGACCCTGGACACGCTGGTCGCGGTGCAGGAGCTGAAGCGCAAGGGCGGCCGCGTGATCGGCCTGGTGAACGCGGTCGGTTCGAGCATCGCGCGTGAAGTCGACGGCGGTGTCTACCTGCACGCCGGCCCGGAGGTCTCGGTGGCGTCGACCAAGGCGCTGACCAACATGGCGGTCGGGTTCGCGATGCTCGGCATCCACCTCGGCCGGATCCGGGACGTCTCCCCCGCCGACGGCCGCCGGCTGATCGACGGCCTGAAGAAGCTGCCGGAGCACATCGCCGCGATCGTCGCGCAGGAGGAGGAGCTGGCCAAGATCGCCGGCCGGCTCGCGCAGCACGAATCGCTCTTCTTCGTCGGCCGGACCCGCGGCTACCCGGTCGCGCGCGAGGGTGCGCAGAAGCTCAAGGAGATCTCCTACCGGCACGCCGAGGCGTACCAGACCTCCGAGCTGAAGCACGGCCCGCTCGCGCTGATCTCGCCGGACGTGCCGAGCGTCGCGATCGTCCCCGACGACGAGCTGCTCGACCGCAACATCGGCGCACTGCACGAGATCGGCGCCCGCTCCGGCCCGCTGTACGTCGTGACGCACCCGGGCGTCGACGTACCGGACGGGGTCGCGGCGAAGATCGTGGTGCCGAAGAACGAGGCCGAGCTGGACCCGATCCTGCTGACCATCCCCCTGCAGATCATCGCGTACTACGCGGCCGTTGCCCTCGGCCACGACGTCGACAAGCCGCGCAACCTGGCGAAGTCGGTCACCGTCGAGTAGCCGACCGCGAGGTCATCACAATTGCGACACCACGGCCCCCGCCACGCTCAGCGTGCCGGGGGCCGTTCGGTTGTGATGGCCTGGGGATCAGAGCTGCTGCACAGGCTTGGCGCCGGGTCGGGTCACGGAGACCGCCGCGGGCTGCTCGGCCGTCGTGACCGCCGCTGTGCCCGGCGCGGTGCTCGGGCGAGCGGATCCGGGCCTCGGCAGGCCGCCGAGTGCGCGGTCGGCCGCGCTGGCCGCCTCGGCTCGCCTGTCGGCGCCGTTGAGCGCACCGACCAGCTGGCCCGCGGCGCGGCCGCGCTCGGCGCCCATGCTCCGGTACGGATGCAGGCCGAACTCGTTGACGAGCCGCTTGCACACCTCGACCCCACGCACCGAGTTGCCGACCGCGTCCAGACGCGGTGAGAACACCACGACGGCCATCCGCTTCGACGGCACGACCATCAAGACGTTGCCGGACACCCCGCTCTTGGCCGGCAGCCCGACCTCGTTCGAGAACTGCCCTGAGTCGTTGTACATCCCGCTGTGGCCCATCATCGACAGCACGCGGGCGGCGGTCTCCTCGGAGAACACCTGCCGGCCGCTCAAGGGCGCGACTCCACCGTTCGCGAGCGTGGCACCGGCCTTCACCAGGCTGTCGGCGGTCATGGTGAGCGAGCAGCCCATGGTGTAGAGCTCGGTGGCGTCCTCGGGGGCACGCCGGTCGGTCGGGCTCGCGCCGTACAGCTTCCCGTTCCGCGCCAGCGCGTTGGCGAACATGACGTTCCCGAACCCGGTTTCGCGCTCGGCCAGGAACGTCGCCCCGTGCAGCTGCGGACGCTCGCCGGTCATCGCGGCCCACGTGTCCCGGACGGTGGTGAACCTGGCGGACAGATCCTTGCCGGCGTCGACCAGGGCGAGCGTCCCGATCGCCCCGGCGTTGATCATCGGGTTGTGCGGCCGGCCGTCCGCACCCAGCGACAGGAGCGGATCGTTGAACGGACCGCCGCTCTGTTCCTGGCCGACCCAGCGGTGCACCTCCTCCGGGCCGAGCTGCTCCAGCGCGATCGCGTAGTTGAACGGCTTCGACGTCGACTGGACGCTGAACTCCGCCGCGGTGTCGCCGATCGAGAACACCTGGCCGTCGGCGGTGCAGATCGCGATCCCGAACTTCTCCGGATCGGCGTCCCGCAAGGTCGGGATGTAGTCCGCGGTCTCGCCGGACCGCTCGTCCAGCAGGTCGGTGTGGATCCGCTCCACGGCGTGCGCGAACGCCGCGAACTCGTCCGCGGGAACGGCCAGATCACCGGTCAGCGCTCGCTGGATCACCTCGTGCCGCGCGACCTCGGCGAACGTGTCGAGATCGAGCTGCACAGGCTGGGCGTACGGCGTGATCGCGGGCCGGCCGGCGGCGTCACGGACACCGTCCAGCGCCGCGCGGACCCGCGGATCGTCCGGCATGATCCCGGCCCGGCCGAGAGTGTTGAGCAATTCCCAGGACCAGATCCGGCCGTCGTCGTCGGTGTCGATCGTCGCGTACGACCGGAGCAGCTTCTCCGAGACGTCCATTGGCTGCTTCCTTCCCCAGCTGGCGGCAGGCGGGCGTGCACGACCACGCTGTCGGCGCGCAGCAGCTTGTCCTTCTTGTGTTTCCGGAGCAGTCACCTGGTGTTACGACCGCATCAAACGAAGGCATTGTAGGACAAGTCGGCTACTTGTATGATCACCCGGCATGGACCGCATCCGCCGCGTGCAGCTCAAGTCCGTCGTCCTCCCGCTCGACCAGCCGATCAGTGACGCCAAGGTGCTGACCGGGCGGCAGCGGCCGATGACCGATGTGGTGTTCCTGTTCGCCGAGATCGCGACCGAGCAGGACCAGCACGGTCTCGGGTTCAGCTACTCCAAGCGGGCCGGCGGACCGGCGCAGTACGCACATGCGAAGGAGATCGCGGCCAACCTGATCGGCGAGGACCCGTCCGACATCGCCAAGCTGTCCGACAAGCTGCTCTGGGCCGGCGCCTCGGTCGGCCGCTCGGGTGTCGCGACGCAGGCGATCGCCGCGATCGACATCGCACTGTGGGACCTGAAGGCCAAGCGAGCCGGCCTGCCGCTCGCCAAGCTGCTCGGCGCGCACCGTGACTCGGTCCGGGCGTACAACACCTCCGGCGGCTTCCTGCACGCCCCGATCGGGGAGGTGAAGGAGCGTGCGTCGACGTCGCTGGCCGACGGCATCGGCGGGATCAAGATCAAGGTCGGCCAGCCCGACAGCCGGATCGACCTCGAGCGCGTCCGGGCGGTGCGCGAACACCTCGGCGACGACGTCCCGCTGATGGTGGACGCGAACCAGCAGTGGGACCGGCCGACGGCGTTGCGGATCGGCCGGGTGCTGGAGCAGTTCGGGCTGGTGTGGATCGAGGAGCCGCTGGACGCGTACGACGCGCTCGGGCACGCGGAGCTCGCGGCGGCGCTCGACACCCCGATAGCGACCGGCGAGATGCTGTCCAGCGTCGGCGAGCACGTGCGGCTGATCGAGGCCCGCGCGGCCGACATCATCCAGCCGGACGCGCCCCGGATCGGCGGCATCACGCCGTTCCTCAAGCTCGCGACGCTGGCCGACCACCACGGTCTCCAGCTCGCGCCGCACTTCGCGATGGAGATCCACCTGCACCTCGCCGCGGCGTACCCGCGGGAGCCCTGGGTCGAGCACTTCGAGTGGCTGAACCCGCTGTTCAACGAGCGGCTGGAGACGGTCGACGGCCGGATGCTGGTCCCCGACCGGCCAGGGCTCGGCTTCACGACCACCGAGCAGTGCGCCCGCTGGACGGTCGACAGCTGCGAGTTCTCGTGAGCGGCTTGGCCGACCAGATCGTCGAGGACCTGAAGCGGCGGATCCTCGACGGCGGGATCGCGCCCGGTGCGAAGCTGCCGGGGGAGAACAGCCTGGTCGAGGAGTTCGGTGTCAGCCGGACCGTCGTCCGCGAGGCGGTGTCGCGGCTGCAGGCGGCCGGGCTGGTGGAGACGTTCCAGGGGCGCGGGTCGTTCGTGCTCGAGGTCCCGGAGCGTACGGCGGGGCTGCGCGAGGTGCGCTCGCACCGCGACGTGCTGGACCTGATGGATTTCCGGATCGGCGTCGAGAGCGAGGCGGCGGGGCTGGCCGCGGGACGGCGGACCGACCATCAGCTGAAGGGCATCGAGCGGGCGCTGGACGACTTCCGGCGCGTCGGTGACGATCCGGGCCGGTCGGTGGAGGCGGACTTCGCGTTCCACCTCAAGGTTGCTGTTGCTTCGGGCAACCGGTTCTACGCGGACCTGGTCGGCGAACTCGGGCCGATGATGATCATGCTGCCGCGGACCCGGCTCGACCCGGCGTACGAGATGTCGGATCCGGAGCACCTGACCCGGGTGGTGCACGAGCACGAGAACATCGGCGCGGCGATCGCGCGGTCGGATCCGGAGGCGGCGCGGGCGGCGATGCGCGTGCACCTGTCGGGTACCCGGCACCGGTTGACCCGGCATCCCGGCTAGCGTTGCACGGCATGCCCCAGCTCGTTCACGCCCGCAAACCGGCACCGCGCGCCGGGCGCCGGCATCCGGACTGGATCGAGGTCCGGCCGGACGGGATCACCGCGGTGCGTGCGTCCGGTTCGTCATGGGAACTCGTACGGAACGACGACAGCGTGCTGCGCATCGTGGAGTCCCGCGGCCGGCCGTACCTGCAACTCGACGGCATAACCTCCACCGGCCGAATCCCCCTCGCCCGCTTCGACGCAGACGAACTCCACCAAGCCACCCAAGCCGAAGGCTGGCCCTGGTCCCCCACTCTTGCCACGCCCGAGACGAACTCCCCCAGCTCCCTCAACACCAACAGGTGGCTGGGCGTAGCGGGGGTTGTTGCTGCTGGGGTGTTGGTGTTGGCGTTTGAGGGTGGGTCGCCGGTTGCGATCATGTTCGCGGTGATGGGGCCTGGCGTCCTGCTTGCGTTGGGGCTGGTCTGGCTGTCTGTTCGGCATGCGTTGCGGGTCAAGCTGACCGTCGCCGTCCGGCCGGACCGGGTGACGGTTACCCGCGGGACGCTTGCCTCGCAGGTCGTGCAGCGGACGGCCGTCACCTCGAGCACAGTCGGAAGGCGTTACGTCCGCCTTCGTGGGCCGGACGGCAAGACGCTTCTGTACGTCCCGCTGAACCCGCAGCGCACCGCCGTACTGAACGCCCTCTCCGCCAACGGCTGGCCTGTCTAGCCATGCGTTTCCAACGCCCATATCGCACCGAGTGATACCTTTCGTGCATCATGTTCTCGCTCGACCAGCTGAGTGCCTTCGTCGCCGTCGCGGAGGAGTTGCACTTCGGGCGCGCCGCTGAGCGGCTGAACATGACCCAGCCGCCGCTCAGCCGGCAGGTGCAGAAACTCGAGCGGGCCGTCGGTGCCCGGCTGCTGGAGCGCGACAACCGCAAGGTCGAGCTGACCGAGGCCGGGCGGGCGTTCCTGACCGAGGCGCGCCGGCTGCTCGCGCTGGTCGAGACCGCGGGAGATCTCGCCCGCCGGGTCGACCAGGGCGCGGCCGGGACGCTGCGGCTCGGCTTCACCGCCACGTCGGCGATCCGGACGCTCGGCCCGCTGCTGCGCCGGATGTCCGAGGAGCTGCCGGACGTGGACGTGATCCTGCACGAGCGGGTCACGCCGGCGCAGATCGACGGCCTGCTGCGCGGCGAGCTGGATCTCGGGCTCGGGCGGCCGCCGTTCGACGCCGCCGTCCTGGACTCACGCATCGTGTCCCGCGAACCCTTGTGTGCCGTTGTCCCCGGCAACCATCGGCTCGCCGCCCTCGGCCGGCCGCTCACGTCGGCCGACTTCAGCGGCGAGCAGGTGATCAGCTACTCGCCCACCCAGGCCCGGTACTTCCACGAGCTGACCGTGCGGTTCCTCGCCGAGTCGCACCCGCGGATCGAGCAGCGGGTGCAGCAGATCCTCACCGTGATCCTGCTGGTCGCGGCCGGTCGCGGCGTCGCGCTGGTGCCCGCGTCGGCCCGGCACCTCGGCGTCGAGGGCGTGACGTACTGCGACCTGGACGGCCCCGGCGGGCCGGTCGAGCTGCACGCGATCTGGCGCCGAGACGCGATCAGCCCGGTCCTGCAGCGCGTCCTCACGATGCTCCCAGAGCATCATTAGATCCAAAATCGATCTTGGACAGGTATCCACCGCGGTTCTTACGCTGACCGGCGTGACCCACTACTCCCCCGCGGAACTCGCCGCGCAGCTGAAGACCGGGCTGCTGTCGTTCCCCGTCACGCACTTCCACGCGGACCTCGGTTTCAACGAGGCCGGGTACCGCGAGCACCTGTCCTGGCTGAGCCAGTACGACGTCGCAGGTCTGTTCGCCGCGGGCGGTACCGGCGAGGGCTTCTCCCTCACGCCGGAGGAGATCGACATGGTCGTCCGCACGGCTGTCTCCGAGGTGAACGGGCGGGTCCCGGTGATCGCGCCGGCGACGGGCGGGACCGCGTCGGCGATGGCGGGGGCGCGCGCGGCAGAGGCGGCGGGCGCGGACGGGATCCTGCTGTTCCCGCCGTACCTGACCGAGGCGGGTCAGCGTGGTTTGATCGAGCACGTGTCGGCGGTCTGCCGCAGCACGGGCCTCGGGGTGACGGTCTACAGCCGGGCGAACGCGATCCTCAGCGATGTGACGGTCGCCGAGCTCGCGGACCGGAACCCGAACCTGGTCTGCCTGAAGGACGGCGTCGGGAACGTCGAGCAGATGACCCGGACCTATGCGCGGGTCGGCGAGCGGCTCACGTACGTCGGCGGGCTGCCGACGGCCGAGACGTTCGCGCTGCCGCTGCTGCAGCTCGGGTACAGCACGTACTCCTCGGCGATCTTCAACTTCGTGCCGGAGTTCGCGCTCGGCTTCTACGCCGACGTGATCGCCCAGGACCGCGTCTCGGTGTACCGGAAGCTGAACGAGTTCGTGCTGCCGTACCTGGACATCCGCGACCGGACCAAGGGGTACGCCGTGTCGATCGTGAAGGCCGGCGTGAACGCGATCGGCCGCGGCGCCGGACCGGTACGGCCGCCGCTGCAGGACCTCACCCAGGACGAGCTCGCCCAGCTCACCGAGTTGATCGGGAAGGTCCGATGACTCCGACCGTCACGTCGGTCGAGGTCGTGCCGGTCGCCGGCTACGACAGCATGCTGCTCAATCTGAGCGGCGCGCACGGTCCGTTCTTCACCCGCAACGTAGTGATCGTCACCGACGGCGCGGGCAACACCGGCCTCGGAGAGGTCCCCGGCGGCGAGAAGATCGCCGGCACGATCCGCGAAGCCGCTCAGTTGGTGGTGGGCAAGGAGCTGTCCCACCATCGGAGCATCCTCCGGTCCATCGCCACGAGATTCCAAGGCCTCGACAGCGAGGGCCGCGGGCTGCAGACCTTCGACCTCCGGACGACGGTGCATGCCGTGACCGGGCTCGAGTGCGCGCTGCTCGACCTGCTCGGCCAGCACCTCGGCGTACCTGTCGCGGAACTCCTCGGCGAAGGACAGCAACGCGCCGCAGTCCCCGTCCTGGGTTACTTGTTCTACGTCGGCGACGTAGAACAGACCGACCTGCCCTACAGGACCGAAGCCGGCGAGGACAGCTGGTTGCAGCTGCGGCGGAGGCCGGCGTTGACGGCTGATGCGGTGGTCGAGCTGGCCGTCGCGGCGCAGGAGCGGTACGGGTTCGCGGACTTCAAGCTGAAAGGCGGCGTCTTCGATCCGCACGTCGAGATCGACGCGGTCCGGGCCTTGCACGAGCGGTTCCCGTCCGCGCGGATCACCGTCGACCCGAACGGCGCGTGGCTGGTCCGCGAAGCCGTGGCGGTCTGCTCGGGACTGGACGACGTCCTCGCGTACGTCGAGGACCCGTGCGGCGCCGAGCCCGGGTTCTCCGGGCGGGAGACGATGGCCGAGTTCAAGCGGCAGACCGGTCTGCGCACGGCCACGAACATGATCGCGACCGACTGGCGCGAGCTGGCGCACGCGATCCGCACGGACGCCGTCGACATCCCGCTGGCGGATCCGCACTTCTGGACGATGGCCGGATCGGTGCGGGTCGCGCAGCTGTGCCACGACTTCGGGCTGACCTGGGGCTCGCACTCCAACAACCACTTCGACATCTCGCTGGCGATGTTCACCCATGTCGGCGCGGCCGCACCGGGTGAGATCACCGCGCTCGACACGCACTGGATCTGGCAGGACGGGCAGGCGCTGACCAAGGACCCGCTCCGGATCGCCGGCGGCGAGATCGCCGTACCGACGCGGCCGGGGCTCGGGGTCGAGCTCGACCGGGACGCACTGGCCGCCGCTCACGAGCTGTACCTGGAGCACGGGCTCGGCGCCCGCGACGACGCGATCGCGATGCGGTCCCTGATCGAGGACTGGGAGTTCGACCCGAAACGGCCTTGTATGGTGCGGTAGATGAAGGTCTTCTTGTCAACGGACATGGAGGGTACGGCGGGAGTCGTCGACTGGAGCCAGGCGCGCGGCCCCGCCACGGAGTACGAGTACTACCGGGGCCAGCTGCAGGCCGAGGTGAACGCCGCGATCGACGGCGCGCTGGCCGCGGGCGGGACCGAGTTCCTGGTGAACGACTCGCACTCGACGATGCAGAACCTCCGCCCCGACGAACTGCACGGACGCGCGAGCTACCTGTCCGGGAAACACAAGCCGCTGTACATGATGCAAGGCCTCGACGAGTCGTTCGACGCCGCGTTCTTCGTCTCTTACCACGGGTCGGCGGGGGCGACGTCGTCCGTGCTGCACCACACCTACAACCCGCGGGCGATCGCCGAGGTCCGGCTGAACGGCACGGTCACCGGCGAGGCCGGCATCAACGCGCTGGTGGCGCTCGCCTGCCGGGTGCCGGTCGTGCTGATCTCCGGCGACCGGGTCACGATCGACGAGGCGCAGGCGTTCTGCCCGGACATCGAGTCGGTCGTGGTGAAGGACTCGGTGTCGCACAACGCCGCGCTGTCGGTCCATCCTGAACGCGCGCGCGAGCTGATCCACGACGGTGCCCGCCGCGCGCTCGCCCGGGTGAGCGACATCCGGCTGCCGGGCATCACGCTGCCGGCCGAGCTGACCGTCCGGTTCCACACCCGGGCCTTCGCCGAGCTGGCCTGCGAGCTGCGCGGCGTCGAGCGGCGCGAGGAGCGAGTCGTTGCCTTGCGCAACGACGATCCGCTGCGGCTTTACCGGACCTTCATCGCGACCGTCCTGCTGAGCCGCGGCGTCAGCGAGTAGGTTTGCCCCGGTGCTGTCGTCTCTCCCTAGGAGCCCGGAATGCGTTGGCAGAAGCCGCTGGCCGCAGCTGTCGTCCTGACCGCCCTCACCACGACGCTCACCGCGTCGGCGATGCCGGACACGCACGACGGCGGCGGCGGGGTGTGCTCGCCGGACGCCACGCTCCTCGGGTTCAGCGACGCGCTGGACAAGACGACGTTCGGCGGGCAGCCGGTGGCCGGCCTGTCGGCGCTCAACGTGACCGGGCCGCACAGCGCGGTCGCGCTCGTGGACAACGTCGGGACCACGCCGGCCCGTGTCTTCGACCTGCACGTCAACGGCAGGCCGACGTCGGTGAGCGTCGACGGGATGACGATTCTCCGGCGCCCGGACGGCACGCCGTACAACGGCGGCGACTTCGACGGTGAGGGGCTGGTCGTCGAGCGCGGCGACCGGACCATCCTGGCGACGTCGGAGCGCGAGCCGTCCATCCGCCGCTTCCGTTTGTCGGACGGGAAGCAGATCGGCGAGCTCCCGGTGCCGGCCCGTTTCCTGGTCGCGCCGGCCGGGGAAGCTACCGCCAACGCGACGTTCGAGTCTCTGGCGGTGAGCCGCGACGGCCTGTCGCTGTACGCCGGGATGGAAGGGCCGCTCGCATCGGACGGGACCGACACCGGCAACCGCACGCGGAACCGGATCATCCGGTACGCCGGTCTGCCCGGCCACGCGTACCGGCCCGTGGCGCAGTACGCCTACCAGCCCGACCCGGGGCTCGCACTCGTCGAGCTCGCGTCGGCGGGACCGACGGAGCTGGTGTCGATGGAGCGGACGTACACGCCGGGCGTCGGCAACACGATCCGCGTGTTCACCGTCTCGCTGCGCCGGGCCGCCGATGTCTCGAAGGTGGCCTCGCTGGCCGACGTACCGTCATCGGTCTTCCTGCGGAAGAAGCTGCTGTTCGACCTGGTGGACTGCCCGCCGTCGGGTGCGGTCGCCAAGCAGCCGCAACCGAACCCGTTGCTCGACAACGTCGAGGCTCTCGCCCTCGGCGGCTACCTCCCGGGCGGCCGGCGCCAGCTGTACCTGATGTCGGACGACAACAACGGCGCCACCCAGATCACCCGCTTCTACTCGCTGGCTGTCAACCTCCACTGAGCGCGGCAGCTCGACAGTACGTATACGTCCACTGAACGGTCGGCGCGGACCGGCGCACGCCTGAGAGTCGCGCCGACCGGCGGACACCTCCTGTCGAGCTGCAGATTCGCCGCCGGGTGGTGTGATGTCCGTGCGTGCGTAACACTGTGTGAATGCGCGTGATCGTTGTCGGGGCGGGCGTGATCGGGCTCAGTTGCGCCATCAGGCTCGCCGAGGGCGGGTACGAGGTGGCGGTGTTCGCTCGCGACCTGCCGCTGGAGACCACGTCGTCGGTGGCGGCCGCGATCTGGTACCCGTACCTGTCGGCGCCGGAGGACCGGGTGGCCGGCTGGTCGCGGACGTCGTACGAGGAGTTCGCGAAGCTGGCGGAGGTCGAGCCGTCGGTGCGACTGCTGCACGGGCGCGAGTTCCTGGTCGAGCGGACGCCGGATCCGGGGTGGGCCGATGTCCTGCCCGATCTCAGCCGGGTCGGGTCGCCGCCGGTCGGGTTCGCGGACGGGTGGGCGTTCACGACCCCGGTGATCGACATGCCGGCGTACCTGCCGGCGCTGGTGAAACGGCTCGAGGCGGCCGGCGGGACACTGACCCGCGCGGCGCTGTCCGCGCTGCCGACCGGGGCCGACCTGGTCGTGAACTGCACCGGGCTGGGCGCCCGGCTGACCGCGAGCGACCCGACGGTGACGCCGATCCGCGGGCAGGTGCTGACGGTCGAACCGTGCGGGCTCACCGAGTGGCTGATCGCGGACCGTTCGCCGGACGAGATGACGTATGTGATCCCACGCCCGAACGACGTGGTCGTCGGCGGCACCAGCCAGCCCGGCGACTGGAACCTGACGGTCGACCCGACGACCTCGTCGGAGATCCTCGAGCGCGCGGCCGAGCTGGTTCCCCAGCTCCGCACGGCGAAAGTCGTCCGGCAGCGGGTGGGGCTGCGGCCGGCGCGACCGGCGATCCGGTGCGAACTCGTCCGCACCCGGTCCGGTGAGCCGATCATCCACTGCTACGGCCACGGCGGCTCGGGCGTCACCGTCTCCTGGGGCTGCGCGGACGAGGTCTTCGAACTTGTCCAAGGCGTCTGACCTGCCGGTCATCCTGGACGGCGGCCTGTCCAACGCGCTGGAGGACCGCGGCCACGACCTGTCCGACGCGCTGTGGTCCGCCCGGCTGCTGCGGGACGATCCGGCAGAGATCGCTGCGGTGCACCGCGCCTACTACGAGGCCGGCGCGATGGTCGCGACCACGGCGAGCTACCAGGCCAGCCTGGCCGGCTTCGAACGCGCCGGTGTCGACCGCACCGAGGCCGAACGCCTGATCGCGAGCTCGGTCCGGATCGCCCGCGAGGTCCGCGACGAGTTCCCCGGCCGGCTGGTCGCCGCCTCCGTCGGCCCGTACGGCGCGATGCTCGCCGACGGCTCGGAGTACCGCGGCCGGTACGGCGTCAGCTCGGCCGTCCTGCGCGACTTCCACGGTCCTCGCCTGGAACTCCTGGCCGCCGCCGGCCCCGACCTGCTCGCCGTCGAAACGATCCCGGACACCCAGGAGGCCGAGGTGCTCGTCGAGCTCATCCGCGATCTCGGCGTCCCCGCCTGGTTCTCGTACTCGATCGACGGCGACCGCACCCGGGCCGGCCAGCCGCTCACCGAAGCCTTCAGCATCCCGGCCGTTACCCAGGTGGTTGCTATCGGCATCAACTGTTGCAAGCCTGCCGACGTCCTGCCCGCCGTCCGGACCGCGGTCGCCACCACCGGCAGGCCCGCGATCGCCTACCCCAACCGGGGCGGGGCGTGGGACCCGATCGCCCGGCACTGGGTCGGCGACGGCACCGGGCCGGACACCTTCGCCCGCGAGTGGGTGGCCGCAGGAGCGACGTACGTCGGCGGCTGCTGTCGAGTCGGCCCGGACGACATCCGGGCGCTCGCGGCGAGCGTGACCTAGACCTGCCTCACATCCGTGCTTTGAGGACGTCGACCTCGCAGCCCGGCGCGAAGGCATCGAAGCCGTGCTCGATCAGCCAGCGCACGATCAGCAGACTCCGCAACGACCACCACGCCCGGATCACGTCGAGGTCGACGTCGGCGCCGTACCCGGCGAGGAGGTCGCCGAGGTGGTCCTCGTGGCCCAGCGTGAAGGTGGCCAGGTCGAACAGGGCATCACCCTGACCCGCCTCGGACCAGTCGATGATGCCGGTGACCTCGTCACCATCGAGGAAGAGGTGCGCGATCTGCAGGTCGCCGTGGGTGAACGCCGGGGCCCACGGCCGGAGCGCGGCCTCGGCGACCTCGCGGTTGCGGGCGACCAGGTCGGCGGGCAGGACGCCCTTGCTCACGAGCAGCTCGCACTCGGTGTCGAGTTCGGCCGTCAGCGTCGCGATGCTCCGGCCGGCCTGGCCCTGCCGGGGTGGCAGCGGCGCCTCGTGCATCGTCCGGATGGCGGCGCCCGCCGCGGCCCAGGCCGCGGGCGACCCGGTCGACGGCCCGCCGAGACGCCCGAGCGTCGAGCCCGGGACCGCGGCGATCGCCAGCACGTTCGGCTTGCGCCACAGGAGCTCCGGGATCGGGACCGGCGCGAGGGTCATCGCCTCGACCTCGGCGTCGAGGCGCGCCGGATCGGAGTCCACCTTCAGGAACACGTCCCCGACGCGCAGCGTCGCACGCTCGGAATGCGCGACGACGACCTCGACCTCATCCATGGCCGACCAGTATTCCGGCGGCGCTGGCCGGCGTCGCCGGATTTATCACACGCCGAGCACCTGGCAGAGCAGATCGAGGGCGCCGGGGTACGCATGGTCGGGCGGCGTGCCGTAGCCGACGATCACCGCCTGGCGGGTGGCCGGCGTCGGGTCGAAGTGGTACGTCGAGAGCGACGCGAGGCCGAGGCCCTGGCGGGCCGCCCGGGTGACGATGTCCTCGGCATCACCGGCCACGTCGAGCAGCACGTGCAGTCCGGCCGAGATGCCGGCGACCTCGACGGTTGGTGCGCGGACCGCGAGCAGCTCGACCAGGCGGTCGCGGCGGCGCCGGTAATGCAGGCGGGACCGCCGGACGTGCCGGTCGTAGTGCCCGGAGGCGATGAACTCCGCGAGGACGAGCTGTTCGACGGTCGCGGTCTGGTAGTCGGCGGTCCGCTTCGCGGCGACGACCGGCTCGATCAGGCGCTGCGGCAGCACCATCCACGCCAGCCGCAGTCCGGGCGCGAGGCTCTTACTCGCCGTGCCGGTGTAGACGACGCGCTCCGGGTCGAGTGCCTGCAACGCCCCGACCGCCTGCCGGTCGTACCGGAACTCCCCGTCGTAGTCGTCCTCGATCAGCACCGCCCCCGACTCCCGCGCCCACTCGACCGCGGCCGTACGGCGTTCCGGCGCGAGCGGCACGCCCGTCGGCATCTGGTGGGCCGGCGTCAGCAGCACCCCCTGCCCGGTCAGCTGCGAGGTCTGCGCACCCAGCTCGTCGACGGGCACGGCGACCGCCTCCAGCCCACGGGCCCGGATGACGTCGCGATGCAGCCCGTACCCGAACTCCTCGACCGCCATCGTCGTCCCGCCGAGGTTCCGGACCACCTCGCTCAGCAGGCTCAGCGCCTGCACGTAGCCCGAACAGATCAGGATCCGCTCCGGGTCGGCCCGGACGCCGCGCGCCCTGGCGAGGTAGTCCGCGAGCACCGTCCGCAGCTCGATCCGGCCGCGCGGATCACCCAGCCCGAACGCCTCGTTCGGCGCCGAGGTCAGCGCCTTCCGGGCCGCCGCCAGCCACTCGGTGCGCGGGAACGTCGCCACGTCCGGCGCCCCCGGCGTCAGGTCGTACCGGAAGGTCCGGGCCTCAGGCAACAGAACCGCCGGCCCCGGCGGGACCGCGGCCCGGTTCGCGACCACCGTCCCGGACCCCTGCCGCGCGGTCAGCCATCCCTCCGCGACCAGCTGCCCGTACGCGTCGGCCACCGTGTTCCGCGCGATCCCGAGATCCTTCGCCAGCGAGCGCGACGACGGCAGCCGGGTGCCCGGCACCAGCCGCCCGCTCCGGATCGACTCGTGCAGCGCCCGCACCAGGTCGCCCCGGCCGCGCGCCGCACCGAGCTCCAGATGCAGGTCGGCTCCGGTCGAATTGGCCCCTGGATCCTCCATAGAAGTGGACCATACACCTGGGCCGATTCGGTCATAGGTTGGAGCACATGACAACGACGACGCGGCGGGTCAAGCTCGCCAACCTGGCGCCCGACTTCTACCAGGCGATGATCGAGCTGGACCGGGTGTCCGACACCGGGCTGGACCCGAAGCTCGCGCACCTGGTGCGGATCCGGGCCTCGCAGATCAACGGCTGTGCGTACTGCACGGACATGCACTCCCTCGACCTGCGGGAGCTCGGCGAGGACCAGCAGCAGCGGATCGCGCTGCTCCCGGTCTGGCGCGAGGCGCAGAAGTTCTACACCGAGCAGGAGAAGGCCGCGCTGCAGCTGACCGAGGCGATCACGCTGATCAGCGTCGACCACGTCCCGGACGACGTGTACCAGGTCGCGGCCGAGGCGTTCGACGAGAAGGACCTGGCGCGGCTGATCGCGTTGATCATCACGATCAACATGTGGACCCGGGTGGGGGTGACCGGGAGGATGGAGCCCGGTCACTACAAGCCGTGAGGTCGCATCGATGACTGCCGAACTGTTCAGGGCCCTGCACCACGTCCGGCCCGGCGACGCTCCCCTAGTCCTCCCCAACGCGTGGGACCCGGTGAGCGCGCGCCTGGTCGCCGAGGCCGGTTACGCCGCCGTGGCCACCAGCAGCGGCGCGGTCGCCCGCGTGCTCGGGTACGACGACGGGCAGCTGACCCCGCCGGACACGATGTTCGCCGCGGTCGCGCAGATCGCCCGCGCCGTCGACGTACCGGTGACGGCCGATATGGAGGCCGGGTACGGCCTGCCGCCCAAGGAGTTCGCCGAGCGGTTGCTGGAGACCGGCGCGGTCGGCTGCAACCTCGAGGACTCGGCCGGCGGCGCGCTGGTCGACGTCGCGCGACAGGCGGACTACCTGGCCGAGGTGCGGGCCGCCGCCGGGGCCGAGCTGGTGATCAACGCGCGCGTCGACACGTTCATCCGCCCGGTCGACGACCCGGTGGGTGAGGCCGTACGGCGCGGGCGCGAGTACCGCCGCGCCGGAGTCGACTGCGTCTACCCGATCCTCGCTCCGCTGGACCAACTGGCCCAGGTGGCCGAGGCGGTCGGCGGACCGATCAACGGCCACGCGAAGACCGGCGGCCCGACGCCGGCCGAACTCGCCGCGGCCGGCGCCACCCGCATCTCGTACGGCACGAGCGTGCACGACTACGTGATGGCGCAGCTGCGGGAGCTACTCCCCCGGCTGGGCTAGTCGTCGCAACGCGTAGACGAGCGCCCAGTCCTGGTCGTTCGCGAGCGGATCGGCGACGTGGGCGGGCTGGCCGTTGACGCAGCTCGGGTACACGAACGCGCAGGTCGCCGATCCGTCCGCGGCGAAGCTGACGAGGTTCGCGCGGAGAATCGCGTCCTCCGCGCGGTCCAGCCAGGCGGCCTGCTCGGGCGTCACGAGCTCGCGCGGCCAGGCGGCGTACACGACCGCGCTCAACGCGGACCAGTAGTGCGGGAAGACGTCGCCCCACAACCGCAGCCGGCCGAACCAGTAGCCGTCCCAGTGCCGGATCGGGACGTGCCGCAGCCGCACGTCCGGCTGGTCGGCGGCGAACGCGGTCAGCCACGGCAGACGACGGGTCAGCTCGGCGCCGTCGATCTCGTCCGGTGCGACCCGGTACGCCGAGACGAGCAGCTCGAGCAGCGGCGCGACCATCGACTGCTCGTAGTTGACCTCGTGCGGCGGCAGCTCGTCGCCGTAGGAGATGAAGGTCTTCGCGTGCCGGACGAGGTGGTCGTGCAGGCCGAGCTCGCTCAGCAGCGGGCCGAGGTCGAAGGCGAGGAAGTGGTCGCCGCCGAGTTCGTAGTACCGGTCGAGGATGCGGGTCGCCCCGGCGCGATCGCCCTGCCCGAGCAGGAAGCGGGCGAACCACGGGAAGTTGTACAGCCGGACGGCGTTCTGGTGGATGCTGTCGTCCTGGATCGTGCCCTGGTCGTCGAGCAGGTGGTCGCGGACGAACTGCTCGTACCCTGTCAGCGCCTCGTCCAGCTCGGCGCGGTCGCCCCAGCCGCGCTCGCGGACCTCCTGCAGGAGCAGCGCCATGCCGACGCGTTCGCGGGCGTCGGACCAGTCGCGCCACGCGCTCGACAGAACAGTCAGGCCGCTGTCGTCGTCGTACGGCACGAACGCATATTTGCGGCTGCCGTCGAGCTCCGGCCGGCGCTGACGGTCGAGGATGAAGCGGGCACGGCGCTCGGCGACGGTCCGGAGCGGTTCGTGGAAGAGGACCGCGATCCGTGCCGTGCGAGTGCCGTCCGTCGCCTCGACGTGCTGGACTCCCGGCGTGCCACCGGTCAGCTCGCTGGGAGCGATCCCGGTGAGCTGGAGGGTCTCACCCACCTCGGCAGCCAGACGCGGGGCGTCGATGAGCGGCGCGCGGTCGGCGTGGAACGCGGGCAGGTCGTCGTACCAGGCCAGCTGCCAGGTCCAGCGGTACGACTGATCGGGGTACAGGACCTTCGTCGGCTGGCCGCCCATCGCGTGCGGAGCGCGGGCGTGGTCGGTGACGTGGAGGTAGATGTGGCCGCGGATGTTGCTGCTCGTGCCGGGCTCGCGGGACTCGACCGAGTACGCCCAGAGCTCGCCCTCCTTCAGCTGCAGGCCGAGCCCCGGGCCGCTGCCGTCCATCGGCACCGCCCACACCCAGGCGTCCGCGCCGCCGGTCCAGACATGCGCGTGCACCGCGCCGGTGAGACTCTCGCGGCTCGACGTGTAGACGTCGCGGTACGGCGTACTCACCGCCAGCGAGCCGATCTCGACCGGATCGGCGCCGGTGTTGCGCAGCTCGTAGGTCTCCGTCCACTGCTCGCCGAACCGGCGGCCGACGCGCAGCTCCAGGTCGCCGAACCGGTACATCAGGTCGATGCCGCTGCTCCGCCACCGGGTGAACGCGGGGGCGTCGAAGCGGTGCGCGCCACGGTCGGTGATCACGAACCCCTTGCCCCAGGCGTGCAGGCTGTCGTGCACCACGCCGTCGTCCAGCAACACGCTGCGACCGTCCGGATGCAGCACCTGCGCGACGGACCCGTCGTCGGCGAGCCGGACCGTTCCGCGACCGAGATCAAAACTTTCCACGATGCGCCAACCTATCGATGTCGAGAACCACCGGGCGGCTCCGTCCCCCTGATGAGAACCGACCTCACGGACAGGAACCGACATGAACAAGCAGCAGATCGCCGAGATCCTCGCCAAGCCCTACGCCCAGCAGCTCCTGAACGGCCCCGAGCCGGCCCGCTTCGCCTACGACGGCCTCGACGGCGACCCGCGGGTCGTGCCGATCGGCTTCTGGGTCGAGGGCGACCAGCTCCGGATCGCCACCGCTCCGAAGGCCGCCAAGGTCGCAGCGCTCCGGAAGAACCCGAAGGTCGCGCTCACCATCGACACCGGCGCCTTCCCGCCCAAGGTGCTGCTGCTCCGCGGCACCGCCGAGGTGACCACCGTGCAGGGCGTCCCCGAGGGCTACCTGATCGCCGGCCACAAGGTCATGACCGACGAGCAGTACCCGTCCTGGGTGGAGGGTGTGAAGGCGCTGTACGACGAGATGGTCGTCATCACGATCACGCTCACGTGGGCCAAGCTGCTCGACTTCGAGACCACGATCCCGAAGGCCGTCGAGGACCTGGTCAAGGAGAAGAGCGCGAGCTGACCAGCTACGGCCAGATCGCCTCGAGCTCGGCGACGTCGAGACGTTCGATCGCGCAATCGGCTCCGGACGCGGTCAGAGTGAGCTCGAAGTGCCCCGGCTGGACGCAGGCCGTCAGCGAGGCCTCACCGTCGTTCGCGAACACCTCGACGGACGTCGTGTCCACCAGGATGTCGAGCTTGGTGAGCGGGGTGATCGTCGGCTGTTCACCGTCGAGGACGGCGATGCGGCCCGACGTCACCGTGACGCGCGTGCCGCAGATGTCGAACGCCAGCTCGCCGTCCGCCGGCACGGCCACATCGCAGGTGATGCGGAGCAACGGCCACGCCGTACCGATCCGCCACGGACTGTCCACCGACAACACCCGGGACGGCCAGGTGTGCCGGGTGCGCTCCAGACTTGCGAGCTCCGGCACCGGGGTGCGGAACATCCGCAGGCCGTCAGCGGTACGGTGCAGGGTCAGGTCGCAGGGGATGCTCACCTGCTGGTTGAACGGCATGTTCGGGTAGCGGCCGCCGCGCATCCACGCGACCTGGACACGGCGCGGGGCGGGATCGGCGGCCCAGCTCTGGGTGGCGTAGAAGTGCGGCCCGCCGTCGACCTGCAACTGCGAGGTCTCCTCGACGAACGCCTTCCCGTCGAAGCTGCCGACCGAGTAGCGGCCGTCGCCGCGCACGAGGACCCAGCGCGACTCGTCCGAGCCGGCGACCGGGAGCTCGAAGAAGTCCGGGCACTCGAAGCTGTCCGCGATCGAGCTGTCCAGCGCCTCCCAGTGCAGCAGGTCGCCGGAGCGCAGCAGCTGGTACCGGTCGTCGCCGTACAGCACCATCACCCACTGCGAGCGCCGGTGATCGCGGAACACCATCGGATCGCGCTCGGGCAGGTCCATGATCGGGTTGCCCGCGTAGTGCGTCCAGGTCCGCCCGCGGTCGAGGCTGTACGACGCGCACTGCGACCGGTTGTCGTTGCGCGACCAGAAGGCGACCATCGCCGGCTCGCCGCCGGGCTCGGCGAGCCCCGAGGTGTTGCCGACGTCGACGACGCAACTGCCCGACTGCACGCCGGTGTCGAGGTCCTCCTCGAAGAACGCCGGCTCGAGTTCTGTCCAGTGCACCAGGTCGTTGCTGACGGCATGGATCCAGCACTTGTTCCAGCGCTGCGCGAACAGGTGGTACTCGCCCTCATGGAAGACCAGGCCGTTCAGGTCGTTCAGCCAGCCCTCTTCACGCTCGACCGGGTTCAGCCGGTGCATGGCCCATTGCCGGGCCGTGAAGTGCAACTGCGGGCGCAGCGCTTCCCGGTACAGCGGGGGCTTCGTCGTGTCGATCGCCGGCGCCGGGCTCAGCGCGATGTCGCTCACGTCGACGTGGCTGTGGCCGGCCTCCGAGACGATCTCGAGGTGCGCCTCCTGGCCGAGCCGGTCGGTGAGGTCGAACGACGCCGGGTGCGGCTGTTCGGTGCCGCGGCCGGTCTCGGTGCGGACGATCTCGCCGTTCACGACCACGTTCAGGCAGGTCTTGTACTCGTAGTCGCCGCCGCTGATCCGGAAGTTCAGGTACGGCTGCGAGATGACGAACGGCGCCGAGACCGTTCGTCCCGGCGCGGATGTGGTCCAGGTCAGTGATTCCGGTGCCTCCATTGCGTGGACAGTACACCTGAGGTGGCACCTGATTCGCCCCGTGACCGGCCGGTGCGGCATGCTGGACGATGGCATACCAAACCCTGGAGAGGTCGATGGGCGAGAGTCGGGAATCCGAGACCGGGCGGGTGACGCGACAGCTGCGCGAGGAGATCCTGGACGGGGTGCGGCTGCCGGGTGAGCGGCTGGTCGAGCGGGAGCTGGCGGCCGCGCTGGACGTCAGCCGGGTGCCGGTGCGGGAGGCCTTGAAGGCGCTCGTCGGCGAAGGACTGGTGACGCTGCGGCCCCGGTCCTGGGCGGTGGTGCGGACGTTCACCGACTCCGACATCGCCGACCTCACCGAGGTCCGGTCGGCTTTCGAGCCGCTGACCTTCCGGCTCGCCGCGCAACGGCGTACCCGGGAAGGACTCGACCGTCTGCAAGCCGTGCTGGACGAGCAGTTCGCCGCGGCGCGGGCCGCGGACGCCGTCGCCGCACGGCGGAAGGCGGCCGACTTCCACGAGCTCGTGACCGAGCTCGCCTCCAACGAGCTGCTGGTCGAGATCGAGCGCCCGCTGCGCAGCCGGATGCGCTGGCTGCTGACCCAGCACGACGACCTGATCGCGGTCGCCGAGCAGCACCGGGAGCTGTTCAGCGCGATCGCCAACCGCGACATCGACGCGGCCGGGCGGCTCGCCACCGAGCACCTCGCGCAGTCCCGCAGCCTGTTCCGGAGCAGCCGCGGGACCGCGTGAGAGGGTCGACAGTTTTGGTATACCATTCGTCGCATGACCTCCTTGCTGCTTGCTGACGTGCGCCCGTGGGGCGGCGACCCGGTCGACGTGACGATCGTCGACGGCGTCATCTCGGACCTCTCCCCCACCGGGACCGGTGCACAGAGCGGCGCACAGACCGGCGAGCGGATCGACGGGCACGGGCTGCTCGCGCTGCCGGGGTTCGTGAACGCGCACGCGCACGTCGACAAGAGCTGGTGGGATCAGCCGTGGGTCTCGTACGGCGGGCAGCCGACCACGCAGGGCCGGATCGCCCACGAGCGCGCCGAGCGCGACAAGTACGGCATCCCGAGCGCGAGCGGCGCGAAGGCCGTGCTGCGTGAGTTCCTCCGGCACGGCACGACGGCCACCCGCACCCACATCGACGTCGACCTGGGGGTCGGGCTGCGCGGGATCGCCACCGTGCGCGAGGCCGCGGCCGCGCTCGACGGCGCGGTCGACGTGGAGATCGTGGCGTTCCCGCAGGACGGCGTCCTGCGGCGGCCCGGCGTCCTCGACCTGCTCGACCAGGCCGCGGCCGAAGGCGCGACGAGCATCGGCGGCCTGGACCCGGCCACGATCGACCGCGACCCGGTCGGCCAGCTGGACGCGCTGTTCGAGATCGCCGGCCGGCGCGAGGTCGGGATCGACATCCACCTGCACGACCGCGGCGACCTCGGCGGCTTCCAGTACGAGCTGATCGCCGAGCGCACCGTGCAGGCCGGTCTGCAGGGCAAGGTGAACGTGTCGCACGGGTTCGCGCTCGGCGAGCTGCCGCCGGCGCGACGGGCCGAGATGGTCGACCAACTCGGCGCGGCCGGGATCTCCTGGACGACGGTCGCCCCGCCGACCTCGGCGCCGTTGCCGTTCCGCGAGATGCTCGCGGCGGGCGTGGCACTCGGCCTCGGCACCGACGGCATCCGCGACCTGTGGTCGCCGTACGGCGACGGCGACCTGCTGCAGGTGGCCCGCGGTTTCGCCCGGCTGCACGGGCTCCGCACCGACGAGGACCTGACGTATGCCGTCGAGCTCGCGACGACGTACGGCGCCGCGTTCGTGCACCGCGAGAACCACGGTCTCACCGTCGGCGCGCGGGCCGACATCGTGCTGCTCGACGCCGAGAACGCGCCGGACGTGCTGGTGCGCGCACCGCGTCGCGAGCTCGTGATCGCCGGCGGGCAGGTCGTCGTCCGCGACGGCGAACTCCGGGTGTGAGTACCGGTACGGCGGTCGATCGGACGCTGGGCTCACTGCGGGACAACCGCGTCTTCCGGCTGTTCTGGTTCTCGAACCTGTTCTTCTTCGGCGGTGTGTGGACGCAGACACTCGTGCTCGGGTGGCTCGCATGGGAGACGACACACTCCGACTTCCTGGTCGCGGTCTACACGGCGGTGCGGCTGGCGCCGTTGCTGCTGGGGCCGTTCGCCGGTGCGTTCGCGGACCGGCACGACCGGGTGCGGCTGCTGATCATCGCGGCGTCCTGGGCATTGGTTGCCGTCGGCACCGTCGCCACCCTGGCCTCGCTCGGGAAGGCGTCGTACTGGGTGCTCGTGGTCGGCGGACTCGCGATCGGGCTCGCGCAGTCGCCGTCGCAGCCGGCCCGCGCCTCCCTGGTGATGGACCTGGTCGGCCGGCAGAACCTCAGCAACGCGAACGCGCTGAACTCGATGGCGCTCAACATGACGCAGGTGATCGGCCCCGCGATCGGCGGGCTGCTGATCACCGGGCTGGGCGCTCCGGCCGCCCTGTGGGTCTCGACCTTCTGGTACGCCGTCTCGCTGGTCGCGTTGCTGCCGTTGCGCGGCTACGGGCGCGTGGCCGGCACGCACGCGGGCTCGGCGATCCGGATGGTCACCAGCGGGCTGCGGGACATCGCCAGGAACCGGCTCGCCTCGACGGTGCTGCTGGTCACGCTGGCCGCGAACACGTTGCTGTGGCCGGTCGCCCAGTCCTTCATGCCGGTGTTCGCCCAGGAGTCGCTCGGCCTCGACGCGGCGGGACTCGGCTGGCTGCTCACCTGCGCCGGCGTCGGCGGCCTGACCGGGTCGCTGGTGATCGCCTGGCTCGGCGACTTCCGTTGCAAGGGCGGCATGTTCGTCGTCGGCACGGCGATCTGGGGCACGCTGTGGTCCCTGTTCGCGCTGTCCCACGACAGGGTCGTCGCGTTCGTCCTCACCGCCGCGATCGGGGTGATGAGCGCCGCGTTCGGCGTACTCCAGACGACGCTGCTCCTGATGACCACCGACGAGTCCCTGCACGGTCGCGCGCTGGGCGTCCAGGAGCTGGCGATCGGCATCATGCCGGTCGCGTCCCTCGCGCTGGGCGCCTTCGCCGAGCACTACGGCGTCAACATCACGACGTTCGTCAGCGCCGTCCTGCTGGTCCTGCTGGTCGCCGCGCTGGGCCTGTGGACTCCCGCGCTCCTGCGCTACAGCGGTTCGAACTACCGTGACTGATCGACCCGCGGCGGGAACCTTTCCCGCGCGCCCGACACGTACGGGGTGTCAGGCGAGATCGGAGGGTCGATGGGGGTTCAGGTAGTGGACGACGGGCCGAAGGTGGCGGCGTCGTCGGCGGCGTCCGACGGATCGCTGTGGGAACGCGCGGCGGACGGCGATTCCGAGGCGTTCGGGCAGCTGTACGACCGGCACGCGCAGGCGATCTACGGATTCCTGTACCGGCGGACCGGGTCGTGGAGCGATGCCGAGGACCTCACCTCCACGGTGTTCCTGCACGCCTGGCGGCGGCGCGCCGACGTGGTCCTCGACCGCGACTCGGCACTCCCCTGGCTGCTGCGCACCGCCGACTACACCGTCCGGAACGAGTGGCGCGCCAAGCTCCGGTACCGCCGGGCGCTCGCGGCGGCGCATGTGCTGGTCCACGACGTCCGCGACCACGCCGACGACGTCGCCGGCCGGCTCGACGACGACCGCCGGATCGAGCAGGCCCGGCAGTCGCTGCGGCGCCTCCCGAAACACGAACGCGAGATCGTCGAGCTCTGCATCTGGGCGGGCCTCGACCAGCAGGCCGCGGCGGTCGCCCTCGACGTACCGCTCGGCACCGTCAAGTCCCGGCTGTCGCGGGCCCGTAAGCACCTGCGCGAACTCAATCTTCTTTCCCCGATGGAGTCACCGGCATGATCACCTCTCCTCCGGACCTGCGCCCGGAAACCCGCGAACGGCAGCGGGCCGAGCTGACCGCGATCGTCGCCCACGAGGCGGCCCGCAAGCCGCGCGGCCGCGTCGTACCGCTGCTGGCCGCGGCGGCCGTCCTCGCCGTGACGGCCGGCCTCGCGTTCGGCGTACCGGCACTGCGCCGTGACGACGGACAGGCTCCCGCGAAGCAGCCGCCGCAGACGGTGGCACCTTTGAACGAGACCGACAAGGCGCGGTTCGCGAAGCTCTGCGCGCAGACTCGCCAACTGTCGGGGCATACCCCGGAATCGGTGCGCTACCAGGTCCTCGACGGGTTCCGGTTCACGAACCCTCCGGCGGACGCGTACACGACGTCCTGGGTGGTCATCAAGCAGTTCGGTCTGTGGACCACGTGCGGGCTGGACGCGAAGGGCGCCGTCGAACAGGTCCTTCCGCAGGGCGTCAACCAGGACCTGTACCGCGCGGTCGAGCCCCGGATGATCGGCGCCGGCGCGTACGCCGCGCACATCAAGCGCATCACGGTTGCTGTCGGCAACCAGGAGCCGGTCGAGGCGGTGTTGCGGAACGGCTACTTCTACACCGCGGTCCCGTACCTCCAGGTCCGCGGCCCGCACGCCGACTCCGCCCGCCGCGTGTACGTCGTCCGCGGGTACGACGCGACGGGCAAGCTCGTGTACACCAGCCCGAGGACCGACGGCGAGGCCGCGGCCCTCAGCAAGGCGTGCTACCTCGACCCGAACGGCAAACTCTCCGTCTGGCAGAGCGACAACCCGCACCCCGACCCGAAGACCTGCCGCCAGGGCTACTTCTGGAACTACGGGCCGAACTAACGGACCACGACGCTGGACTCCGCGGTGAGCGCGAGGAACGTCAGCGACTCCTGCAGGTACAGCTGCACGGTGTCGGCGTCGTGGGAGAGGTATCCGATCGACAGGTCCTGCCCGAGGTGCAGCTCGTAGTCGCCGCCGCGGGTCGACACCAGCAAGGCACCCTCGAGAGCGGGCGCCCAGATGATCTCGCCGTCGCCGATCAGCCGGGCCAGATGCTCGCGGATCGGGTAGCCGTGGTCGGTGGTCTCCGCGACCGCGGTGTAGGTGTCGGCGGACAGCAGCAGGCTGTACGGACCGTTCACCCCGGCCAGGCGGAGCGCGCGCAGGGCCTGGGCGACCGTGTCCGGCAGCTCGCGCGGGTCCGGCGGGAGCGTGAGAACCGGGTTCGAGGTGCTCGGCGCGAGGCCGACGATTCCGGCGGCGCCGGAGCCGTGGAAGACCAGGTGGTCCTCGGCGTACGCGATCTGCTTCGCGGCGTCCTTCACCGGTTGCCAGTCCGAGTCCTTCGCGCCGCGCTCCACGTCGTCGACGGCCTGCCGCGAGACGGTGAACGGAACCCGCAGCTCGATGATCGGCTGCGAGGTCCGGCGGAGCGCGAGCACGCCGTCGCCCGGTGCCTCGACCGGTTCGGTGTGGCCGGTGCCGACCGAGGACAGTCCCGGACCGGCCGGGCCGACGAGGTCGACGACGCGGCGGCCGGCGATGTCGCGGGTGAAGGTGCGCCGGGCCTCCTCCTCGATCTCGCCCCACGCGGCGTCCGAGACCGGGGCGAGTTCGCGGTGCAGGTTGTTGGTCATGCGTGACTCCTTTTCAGGCTGCCGATGCCCAGCGAGCCGTCCGCGCTGGTGGTGGCCGGCCGGGTGCCGGCGGATGCGAGGAAGTCCGCGGGCGGCACGAAGAACAGGCTGCCGGTGACCGCGGTCGAGAAGTCGAGGATCCGGTCGTGGTTGCCGGGCGGCTCGCCGACGAACATCCGGCGCAGCATCCGCTCGATCACGTCCGGGGTCCCGGCGTACCCGATGAAGTAGGTGCCGAACTCGGCGGATCCGGGCGCGCCGAAGGCCATGTTCTCGCGGACGATCTGCCGCTCGGTGCCGTCCGGGTCGACGATCGTGGTGACCGCGACGTGCGAGTTCGCGGGCTGGTCGGCCGCGGGCAGCTCGACGTCGCTGAGTTTCGCCCGGCCGATCACCCGCTCCTGCTCGGCGACCGGCAAGGCCTGCCACGCGTCGAGGTCGTGCAGGTACTTCTGCACGATCACGTAGCTGCCCCCGGCGTACGCCGGATCCTCGGCGCCGATCGTGACGGCGGCGACCGCCTCCGCGCCGGACGGGTTCTCGGTGCCGTCGACGAAGCCGAGCAGGTCGCGCTGGTCGAAGTACTTGAAGCCGTGCACCTCGTCGCGGAGCTTCACGTGGCCGGCGAGCCGGGCCATCACCTGGCGGGCGAGCTCGAAGCACAGGTCGAGGCTCCGGGCGCGCAGGTGGAGTAGCAGGTCGCCGTGCGTCGCCGGGGCGGTGTGCCGCGCGCCGGCCACCCCGCGGAACGGGTGCAGGCCGCGCGGCGCCGGCAGGGAGTAGAGCCGGCGCCACAGGGACGCGCCGATCCCGGCCACACAGCTGAGCTGGTCGTCCGGCACCCGGAATCCGACCGCGCGGGTCAGTCCGGCGAGGTCCGCCAGCACGTCCCGCGCGACGCTCTCGGAACCAGGACGCACGTCGAGGACGAGGAAGATCGCTGCCTTGGCAGGCTCCCGCAGTACCTCCTGGACCATGGCGTCAGGACCACCACTTGCCGCTCTGCGCCAGGGCGTCCGCCGTCAGGTGCGTGGTGTCGAGGGCGTCCAGGCCGGCGACCTGCGCGTCGTCCAGCTCGAAGCCGAAGACGTCGAAGTTCTCGACGATCCGGTCCTGGTGGATCGACTTCGGGATCACCGAGAGACCCTTCTGGATCGCCCAGCGGATCAGGACCTGCGCGGGTGTCCGGCCGGTCGCGTCGGCGATCCGCGCGATGACCGGGTCGTCGAGGTGCCGGCCGGTGCCGAGCGGGCTGTACGCCTGCACGACGACGCCGGCCTCCTCACAGGCCTCGACGAGTCCCTTGCGGTACTCGAACGGGCTGAACAGGACCTGGTTCGCGACCGGCTGGATCCGGGCGATCTTCTGCAGCTCGGCCAGCTCGGCGGCGCTGAAGTTCGAGATGCCGATGCCCTTGGTGAGCCCGGCGTCGACGGCGGCCTCCATCGCCGGCCAGGCCCACGTCGGCCCGCCCTGCGGCCAGTGGATCAGGTACAGGTCGAGGTAGTCGGTGCCGAGCCGTTCGAGGCTCTTCTCCGCCTCCACCCGCGCGTCCTTGCCGCCCGGGTAGAACTTCGTGGTCAGGAAGATCTCCTCGCGCGGGATGCCGCTGTCCCGGATCGCCTTCCCGACGCTGGCCTCGTTGCGGTAGGCCTGCGCCGTGTCGATCAGCCGGTAGCCGGCCTCGAGCGCCCACCGGACGGCGCGCTCACACTCCTCGCCGTCGTCCACCTGCCAGACCCCGAGGCCGAGCACCGGGATCTCAGTTCCGTTCGACAGTTGCCGGGTCTTCGCGCTCATGCACTTCTTCTACCACGCCGCGGCCGGATTCCGGAGGTGTTCTCGGGCTCCGATCGGCAGCTCCGCCAGCAGCTCGGTCAACAGCTCCGTCAACAGCTCCGTCAGCAGCTTCGTCAGCGGCTCCCGCCTGCGCGTCCGGTCGCCGGACCGGTCATGCCCTCGAAGGTCTTGCCGTTGGCGAGCCGGGCCTGCAGTCCGGTGACGGTCGTACCGCGTACGAGCGGGACGGCGACGGGTGAGGTGACCGCCTGGCGGCCACGGTTCGTCCGGAGCACCAGGCCGGTGACGTGGCGGCTGCCGGCGGCCAGGACGTAGCTCTGCCGGGTCGGAGCCCGCCATACGGTCGCGGCGGCGATGTTCTGGGAGAAGCGGCTGCAGGCGCTGGTGCCGACGGAGGTGCCCACCGGAACGGCCGGGCCGGACGGCGGTTCGAGGCGCACCGTCGCCAGCCCCTGACCGGACCAGGCGTCGACGCGCAGACACGACCACCGCGCCGTCCCGCCGGTCGGCAGCTTCTGCTCGGCGAACGCCCAGTTGTTGATCAGCCGCGTGCCCGCGTCGTGCCAGCCGTCGAGTGTGCAGGCGTGCAGCGCCCACGAGATCCGCGCCTCGGTGCTCAGCACCTCTCGCGGTGACCGTGCGGTGCCGTCGGCGGGCAGCGGCATGTAGGTCAGGTGCGCCGGAACCAGGTTGCCGAGATCGGCCAGCACGAACGCGTGCTTCTCGGCGACGGCGGGCGAGCTGCGCAACTCGAGCACGAAACGGCTGCGGCACCCGGCGCCGCCACCCGGGACCGCGGCCGTCAAGCCACCCGCGACCTCCAGCGGACGCGAGGTGCCGGCGGGTACGGCGAGATCGCGCACCGCGGCGGCTGCGATCCACGGCGCCAGGACGTACCGCGTTCCCTGCGGGGTCCGGCTGACGGCGATCGCGGCCGAGGTCATCAGGTCCGCGGAGTCCACCCGGTCCAGGCGCAGGCTCTGCGCTCCGCCGACCTCCGTGTAGCGTCCGACCCGCGTCCCGTCGTACACAAGCACCACGACGGCGCCGGCCACGCGACCCGCGTACAGCAGGGCGGGCGGCTCGGCCGGAGCCACTGGTGACGTCCCCGGTGCCGTGGTCACCTGCTTGCCCTGCTGCCAGAACTGCCAGACACGGCTCTGGATCTGGGTGTCGCCGGCAAGCTCCCCGCGCGGCGACCACGCGGCGAAGTCGAGCTTCGACGTGCTCCGCCACAGATTCGCCGGGGCGGCTCTGAAACCGGCGGTGACCGTCTGCGACTCGACACTCGACCCGGTGGGGCGGCTCGACGTGACCTCGGCCGGATCGTGCGACACACCCCACGCGACGAGACAGCCCGCGATCAGTATCAGCGGCAGCGCGAGCACGAGCCGCGATCGCGACCGGTTCCACTCCGGCGCCAGCTTGACCGCACACGGGTCGAAGAGCTGCTCCGGCGGCAACGCGACGTGACCGGCGGCCGACAGGACGGCGGTCGTGTCGGCGACACCGGCCGCGGCCAGGATCCGCCGTACGGCGTCGTCGTCGAGCCCGGCGCGCTGTCGCAGCGCCCAGGCCACCCGCACCTCCGGCGGCTCGCGGTGCAGCGCCTCCTCCAGTTGGAGGGGCTCGGGCGCGTCCGTCATCGGGAAGAACCGCAGGCCGCGGATGCGCACCCGTTGCCGGGCGTCGCCCGCGCTCAGCGCCGCCTTGACGACGAGGCCGAACAGCTCCGCCGGCGGGACCTGGGCAACAGCTCGCTCGACCTGGCGCGGCAACCGCTGGACGACGGCGTGCGCGACCAGCACCCGCCGGTGCCGGCCCAGCCGGACAGGCGTGGCCTGGAAAGCGACGTAGACCAGCTCGTCGTACAGCTCACCGACCAGATTCTCCGCGTGACCACGGCGCATGGCGCATCTTCCTGTCAGCCCCGTATCGCTCGGACCCACTCACAACGAGTAGTCATCGGTGGCGTTACGGAACTGCGGAGTTCCTACAGCTTGTTGGCGTGTCGGATCACGTCGACGACGTCGGCCATCATGCCGGTGAGGTCGTAGTCCTTCGGCGTGTAGACCGCGGCCACTCCGGCGGCGCGCAGCGCCTTGGCGTCGGCATCGGGGACGATGCCGCCGACCACGACCGGGACGTCCTCGAGGCCCGCCTCGCGCAGACCCTCGACGACCTGCGGGACCAGCTCCATATGGGAGCCGGACAGGATCGACAGGCCGACGCAGTGCACGTCCTCGGCGACCGCGGCGGCGACGATCTGCTCCGGGGTGAGGCGGATGCCTTGGTAGATGACCTCGAAGCCGACGTCGCGGGCCCGGACCGCGACCTGCTCGGCGCCGTTCGAGTGGCCGTCCAAACCGGGCTTACCGACCAGCAGCCGGAGCCGGCCGCCGAGCTCCGTGGAGGTCCCGGCCACCTTCTGCCGGACAGCGGCGATCTCGGCGCCACCACCGGACACGCCGACCGATCCGCTGACCCCGGTCGGTGCCCGGTACTCGCCGTACATCTCGCGCAGCACACCGGCCCACTCCCCGGTCGTCACCCCGGCGCGAGCGCACTCCAGCGTGACGGGCATCAGGTTGTCGGTCGTCTTGGCCGCCGCGCGCAGCTTCGACAGAGCAGCCTCGACGGCGGTCGCGTCCCGTTCGGCGCGCCATGTGCGCAGCGACTCCAGCGCTGCTGCCTCGGCCGCGGGGTCCACTGTCTGGATCGCGGTGTCCAGGTCGGCGGTCAGCGGGGACGGCTCGGTGTTCTCGAACTTGTTCACGCCGACGACGACCTGCTCACCGGACTCGATCCGCTGCCGCCGCTCGGCGTGCGACGCGACCAGCGCCTGCTTCAGGTACCCGCTCTCGACGGCCGCGACCGCGCCGCCCATCGCCTGGACCCGGTCGATCTCCTCGCGCGCCCCGTCGACCAGCTCGGACACCTTCGCCTCGATGACGTGCGAGCCGTCGAAGATGTCGTCGTACTCGAGCAGGTCGGACTCGTAGGCCAGCACCTGCTGCATCCGCAAAGACCACTGCTGGTCCCACGGGCGCGGCAACCCGAGCGCCTCGTTCCACGCCGGCAGCTGGACGGCCCGGGCCCGCGCGTTCTTCGACAGCGTCACGCCGAGCATCTCGAGCACGATCCGCTGCACGTTGTTCTCCGGCTGCGCCTCGGTCAGCCCGAGCGAGTTCACCTGGACGCCGTAGCGCAGCCGGCGCGCCTTCGGGTCCGTGACGCCGTACCGCTGTGAGGTCAACGAGTCCCACAGCTCGACGAAGGCGCGCATCTTGCACGTCTCCTCGATGAACCGCACCCCGGCGTTCACGAAGAACGAGATCCGCTGCACCACGTCCCCGAACCGCTCCGGCGGCACCTGCCCGCCGTCGCGGACCCGGTCGAGGACGGCGATCGCGGTGGACAGCGCGAACGCGAGCTCCTGCACCGGCGTCGCGCCGGCCTCCTGCAGGTGGTAGCTGCAGATGTTGATCGGGTTCCACTTCGGCATGTCCGCGACCGTGTAGGCGATCAGGTCGGTGGTCAGCCGCAGCGAGGCGTCCGGCGGGAACGCGTACGTGCCGCGGGACAGATACTCCTTGACGATGTCGTTCTGCGTGGTGCCGGTCAGCTCGGCCGGCGACGCGCCCTGCTCCTGCGCGGCCACCTGGTAGAGCGCGAGCAGCCACATCGCGGTCGCGTTGATGGTCATCGACGTGTTCATCTGCGCCAGCGGGATCCGGTCGAACAACGCCCGGACGTCGCCGAGGTGCGCGACCGGTACGCCGACCTTGCCGACCTCACCCTTCGCGAGCGGGTGGTCCGCGTCGTACCCGGTCTGGGTGGGCAGGTCGAACGCGACCGACAGTCCGGTCTGGCCCTTCGCGAGGTTCCGGCGGAACAGCGCGTTGGACTCCGCCGCGGACGAGTGGCCCGCGTACGTCCGCATCACCCAGGGTCGATCCTTGTCGGTCGCCATGTACCCGAGAGTAGGACTCTGTGCCCTTGTGAGTCCGCTCCTCGTGACTGGCGTCACCAGGGGTGTGGGTCACATTCAGGCGCTGATCGGCAGGGGTGTCCGCTCGACGTTGAGGACGCGGTGCAGGCGGGTGACCGCGAGGATGCGCACCACCGACGGCATCGGGTGCCAGAGGACCAGTTGCCGGCCGAGCGACTGGGTGCGGCGATGGGTCGCGACCAGCAGTCCGAGGCCGGTCGCGTCGACCGCGTCGACCTCCTCCAGGTCGACGATCACGTCGCCGTCGGAGGTGTCGATCAGGTCGTTGAGAGTTTGACGGACGTCGCCCACCGAGCGCACGTCCAGGATGCCGGTCAGGTGTACGACGTTGTCCTGCTTGCTGTGGGTCGGTGCGAGCATGTCCGTGCCCTCCGCTCTTCCGGCGGCCCCCGAGGTGTCCATCGGCCGCGTGACAGCGCTTGTGTTCGTAAAGACTCCCCGGAGACACGGAAGGTTGCCAAGACCTCGCGATCTTTTGTTTCGCGCGACAATGGTGTCCGTGTTCGCCGAGCAGTACTTCCTCTTCCCGGTCGTGGCCATCGCGTTGGCCGGTGTGATGGTCCTGCTCTGCCGCTGGGCGTTCTCGAAGGCGAAGGGCGGGTCGCTGGTGCGTCGCGTCGACCACCGCCCGGCCGAGCGGGACGCGTTCGGCCTGCTCGTCGACATCCGCACCGTGGCGAACTACAACGAGGCCCGCGTGCTGGTCAGCCGGCTGCGGACCTTCGGCATCAAGGCGACCGCGGCCCGCACCACCGACGGCTGGACGGTGTACGTCTGGCCGCAGGACGAGGCCGCCGCCCGCGGTCTCCTCGACGCTCCCTGAGACAGCGTGTCCACCTGAGAGCGATCTCAGGCGTCACTCCACCATGACGTCCGAAGCTGGGGTCGCGTTTCCGTACCAGAATCCACCGTGGCGCGATGCCGTCCCCGTCACCGACGACGCCCGGGCGCTGGAGGCGTCGGTCCGCGAGCCGGAGCGGTTCGCGGTGATCTTCGACCGGTACTTCGGCCAGGTGCACTCCTACGTCGCCCGCCGGCTGGGGACCGACGTCGCCGACGACCTGGCGGCCGAGACGTTCCTGATCGCGTTCCGGCAGCGGGAGCGGTTCGACCGGCGCAGCGGGGCGGTCCGGGCCTGGCTGTACGGGATCGCGACCAATCTCATCCGCCGGCACCGGCGCGACGAGGTCCGGGCGTGGCGCGCCGCGGCGAAGCTGCCGGCACCCGTACCGGCGGCAGCACACGAGGACCGGGTGACCGCGCAGGTGACGGCCCAGGGCGCGTCCCGCGAGCTGGCCGCCGCGCTGGCGAAGCTGAACGCGAAGGACCGGGAGGTGTTGCTGCTGGTCGCCCTCGGACAGCTGACGTACGACGAGGTCGCGGCCGCGCTGGGCATCGCGTACGGCACAGTGTGTTCGCGACTGTCCCGTGCACGCCGGGCGGTACGGGCAGCCGTCACGAACCCTTCGGAGGACGCGTCGTGAACGAGTTCGACGTACTGCGGAAGGCCTTTCCGGAGCAGGAGCCGCCGACTCCCGAGGCGGCGCAGGACGCGCGCCGCCAGTTGCAGGAGCTGATGCACAAGCCGCGCGTGTCCATGGTCCGGACCGGCTGGCTCGGGACTGCGATCACGGCAACCACCGCGTTGGTGGCCGTGGCGGGGCTGGGCGGGGCACTGCTGGTCGGGCGTGGCGACGACGGGAACGTACCGAGCGGGCCGACGACCACGACCGCGCCAAAGCTCGCCACCGCGGCCGAGGTGCTGATCGCGGTCGCCGTACGGCAGGAGAAGGACGAGAAGGTGTCCGGGACGTACTTCCGGGTGCGGAGCCTGCAGGTGACGACCGGGAAGTACGCGCGGCGGTCGATCACCGAGAGCTGGATGCCGATGAAGCCGGGCGTCGCCTCGTGGTTCGGCTGGGTGGATCTGGCCCGGAAGACCGAGCCGGTGGTGAACAAGATGTCGTTCCGCGACGTGCCGCCCGGCTACTTCCTGGGCGAGAAGCCGTTGAGCGCCAAGCAGATCGCCGCGCTGCCGACCGACCCCGCACTGCTCGCCCAGGTGCTCACCAGGACGACCGGGCAGGACCTGTCCGGCGCCGACCGGGACTACGCCGTGTTCGCCGCCGCCGGGCGGCTGCTGTTCGAGATGCCGTCACCGCCCAAGCTCCGCGGCGCGGCCCTGCGGGTGCTCGCCGGTCTGCCGGGGACCCGGATCCGCACCGGCATCAAGGACCCGATCGGCCGCGTCGGCACCGAGGTCAGCATCGCGGCCGTCAAGCCGAGTGCTACGCGGACCAGCCTGTTCTGGAGCGGCGCGACGTACATCATCGACCCGGCCACCGGGCGCCTGCTCAGCTCCACGATCCGCGGGCCGAAGACGGGCTCCACCGTCGTCCTCGAGTCCGGCTGGACCGACGACGAGCCGACCCCACCTTCCACCGCTGTGCGGTAGCCGGCCTTTGCCGGGGGTCTAGGGTCGGGGTATGGGGACTCTGCTTGAGCTGGATCTGACCCGCGGTGTGCTCGAGACGCCGCCCGCTTCCCCGGTGGCCGCGTTCCGCGCGCGGCACCTGCCGACACTGCGCGAGCTGGTGGGCGCGCTGCGGAAGGGGGCGCGTGACGACAGTGTGGTCGGGGTGGTCGCACACCTCGGTGGGCACCGGTTGTCGCTCGCGCAGGTGCAGGAGCTGCGTGAGGCGGTGGCGGACTTCCGTACGTCGGGGAAGCCGGCCGTCGCCTGGACCGAGTCGTTCGGCGAGACCGGCCAGGGCACCGTGCCGTACTACCTGGCGACAGCCTTCGACGAGATCTGGGTGCAGCCGTCCGGCGACCTTGCCGTCACCGGTGTCTCCGTGCAGGCCGTCTTCGTCCGCGGTGCGCTCGACAAGGCGGGCGTGATCCCGCAGTTCGGCAAGCGGCGTGAGTACAAGACCGCTGCCGACACGTTCACCGAGCGGGAGATGACCCCGCCGGCCCGCGAGATGGCGTCGCGGCTCGCGGAGTCGGCGTACGAGCAGATCGTCGAGGGCATCGCCGTCCGGCGGCGTCTGGACACCGCACGGGTCCGGGAGCTCGTCGACAGCGCGCCCCTGGACGCGCAGGCCGGTCTGGA
This sequence comes from Kribbella sp. NPDC003557, assembly GCF_040610805.1. NCBI lineage: Bacteria > Bacillati > Actinomycetota > Actinomycetes > Propionibacteriales > Kribbellaceae > Kribbella > Kribbella sp. NPDC003557. Next base: position 16,321 of record NZ_JBEXMY010000008.1, on the reverse strand, counting down.
TGCCGGACTGGTCGACCGGCTCGGCTACCGCTCGGATGTCTATGACGAGCTCGAGAAGACGCTCCAGTACGACGACAGGCTGCTGGCCGAGCGGTACATCCGGCGTGGTCCGCGGACCCTCGAAGACGTGCGCAAGGCGCTCCCCTGGCCGCAGAAGCCGCTGGTGGCAGTGGTCCGCGTGACAGGCGGCATCTCGGTCGGCCGCAACTCGAACAGCCCGTTCGGTGGTCCCGGCTCCGGCTCCGACACCGTCGGCGCCGCACTGCGCGCCGTGGCGGACAACGAGCGTGTGAAGGCCGTCGTGCTGCGCGTGGACAGCCCGGGCGGTTCGTACGTCGCGTCGGACGCGATCCGCAACGAGGTACTGCGGTTGCGCTCGACCGGGCGCCCTGTGATCGCCTCGATGGGCGGCGTGGCCGCGTCCGGCGGGTACTTCGTCGCGATGCCGGCCGACGTGATCGTGGCCCAGCCCGGCACGATCACCGGGTCGATCGGGGTCCTGACCGGCAAGGGCGTCGTCCGCGACGCACTCGGACGGATCGGCATCTCGCGGGAGGCGGTGTCCGAAGGGGCGAACGCCGAGATGTACTCCGCGCAGGAGGAGTTCACCGACGAGCAGTGGGCGCGCCTGGAGGAGACACTCGACCGGATCTACAAGGACTTCGTCGCCAAGGCGGCCCAGGACCGCGGCCTGCCCGAGGAGCGGCTGGAGTCGCTGGCGCGCGGACGGGTCTGGACCGGTGCGGACGCGCACAGCCACAAGCTCATCGACGAGCTCGGCGGCTTCCAGCACGCGTTGACACTCGCCTGCAACCGCGCCGGTCTGGACCGCGAGGAGATCGGCGTGACCTCGGTCCCGCATCGCAACCTGCTGAGTCAGCTGAAGGCCCCGACGACGACCGACGATCTGGCAGTCAGCGCGGCGCCGCTGACGCTCGACGGCCTGACCGCCGGTCTCTACACCGCTCTCGGCCTGCCGCCCGCCGGCGTACTCCGGATGCCGTTCAGCTGGGAGATCAGCTAGTCCCGCTCACCGCCCGGGACCCAGAGGACGTCGCCGCCGGAGGACAGGTTGGCGACCCGGCCGAGGATGAAAAGCAGGTCGGACAGCCGGTTCAGGTACGTGATCGCGAGTAGGTTGACCGACGGGCCGTGCGTCTCGACGGCGGCCCAGCCGGCCCGCTCGGCACGGCGGACGACCGCGCGGGCGACGTTCAGGTACGCGGCGCCCTCGGTGCCGCCGGGCAGGATGAACGAGCGGAGCTTGGTCAGCCGGCCGTTGTAGTCGTCGCACCAGCTCTCCAGCCGGTCGACGTAGTCCTGGGTGATCCGCAGCGGCGGATACTCCGGGTTGGTCGTGACCGGGTTGCACAGGTCCGCGCCGACGTCGAACAGGTCGTTCTGGATCCGGGTCAGCAGCACGACGATCGCGCTGTTCAGGTGCCCGGCCGCGATGGCCACCCCGATCGCGGAATTCGCCTCGTCGACCTCGCCGTACGCCGCCAGTCGCGGGTCCGTCTTCGACGTGGTGGAGTTGTCGCCGAGACGGGTCTCGCCGGCGTCACCGGTGCGGGTGTAGATCCGCGTCAAGTTCACAGCCATGCCAGGACTCTACGCAAAGCCGCGGACCGGCAAACGCTACAGTCGACCGGTGGAACGGTTTCGGATCGCGGGTGAGGCACGGCTCGAGGGCGCTGTCGAGGTGGCCGGGGCGAAGAACAGTGTGCTCAAGCTGATGGCGGCGGCACTGCTGGCGGAAGGTACGACGACGCTGCGGCAGGTGCCGGGCATTCTCGACGTCACGTTCATGGCGCAACTGCTGGACACTCTCGGTTGCGAGGTGACGGTGGACGCGGAGCAACGGCTCGCCACCATCGCCGTACCGGGCACGATCGGTCACCAGTGCGACTACGACCTGGTCCGCAAGCTGCGCGCGTCGATCTCGGTGCTCGGCCCGCTGCTGGCCCGCTGCGGCCAGGCGGAGGTCGCGCTGCCGGGCGGCGACAACATCGGCTCCCGCGGCCTCAACATGCACGTCGCCGGCCTGGAGTCGATGGGCGCGAAGGTGCACATCGAGCACGGTTTCGTGATCGCCGAGGCACCGCAGGGCCTGCACGGCGCCGAGGTCTGGCTGGACTTCCCGAGCGTCGGCGCCACCGAGACGATCATGATGGCCGCGGTGCTCGCCCGCGGGACCACGATCATCGAGAACGCCGCCCGCGAGCCGGAGATCCAGGACATCGCGGCGATGCTGGTCGGGATGGGCGCGCAGATCGACGGCGCCGGCTCGCCGCGGATCGAGATCACCGGCGTGGACGGGCTGCTGAACCCGGTCGAGCACGTGGTGGTCCCGGACCGGATCGTGTCCGGCAGCTGGGCGTTCGCGGCCGCGATCACCAAGGGTGACGTGACGATCGCCAACGGGCACGCCGAGCACCTGGAGCTGCCGCTGGACAAGCTGCACCGGGCCGGCGCGGAGATCACCGTGCTGAACCCCGGCTTCCGGGTCCGGATGCACGACCGGCCGAAGCCGGTGGACGTGGTCACGCTCCCCTACCCCGGCTTCGCCACCGACCTGCAGGCGTTCGTGATCGCGCTGAACGCGATCAGCGACGGCGCCGCGATGGTCACCGAGAACCTGTTCGAGGGCCGGTTCACGTTCGCGCAGGAGCTGACCCGGCTGGGCGCCCAGATCCAGACCGACGGGCATCATGCCGTGGTCCGCGGCGTGCCGCGGCTGTCCGGCGCGCCCGTGGTCGCCTCGGACATCCGCGCCGGGGCCGCGCTGGTGCTGGCCGGCCTCGCCGCAGAGGGCGAGACCCTCGTCTCGGCCGCCCACCACGTGCACCGCGGCTACACCGACTTCGCCGGCAACCTCCGCCGCCTCGGCGCCGACGTCGTCGTCGAGCCTGACGACGCAGAGATGTACTGGAGCTAATAAGCTCCTCCGCATGACTGAGCGCGTGGTGAAGCCGGTTGGGCGGGGTTTCCTGTTTCTCGACTCGCACCCGGCCGGGTGTGCCCAGGTCGTGCGGGACATGGCGGCGGAGGTCGAGCAGCGTCCTGCGGAGCGGCGTACGGCGCTCGTGATCGGGTCCAGCTCGGGGTACGGGCTCGCGACCACGATCGCCGGCCTCGCGCGGTACGGGATCGACGGCATCGGCATCTGCTTCGAGAAGGCCGCCACGGCCCGCCGTACGGCGACCGCCGGCTGGTACCGGACCGCCGAGACCGCCGCGCTGGCCGCCGAGCTCGGTCGCTCGTGGACGTTCGTGAACGCCGACGCGTTCGCGGACACCACCAAGGACGAGGTCCTCGACCTGATCGCCGCGAAGCTCGGCGGGATCGATCACCTGGTCTACAGCGTCGCGGCGCCGCGGCGTACCGACCCGCGCACCGGCGAGACCTACCAGTCCGTGCTGAAGGCGATCGGCGCCGAGCACACCACCAAGAGCCTCGCGTTCGACGACGGTGCGCCGGTGCTGCAGGAGGTCGGGATCGAGGTCGCGACCGACGACGAGATCGCGCAGACCGTGAAGGTGATGGGCGGCGAGGACTGGACCCGCTGGATCACCGCGCTGCGGGACCGCGACCTGCTCAAGCCCGGCTTCAACACCGTCGCCCTCACCTACATCGGCTCCGAGCTGACCGGGCCGCTCTACCGCCAGGGCTCGATCGGCGCGGCCAAGGCGGACCTGGAGCAGACCGCGCTGAAGCTCGCCGCGGACGGCGTGACGGCGATGACCTCCGTGAACGGCGCCGCCGTCACCCAGGCGTCGTCCGCGATCCCCGGCATCGGCCTGTACGTCAGCCTGCTGCACAAGGTGACCGGCCTGCAGACCCCGGTCGAGCAGTCGATCGCGCTGTGGGACCAGCTCACCGGCGAGGCCCCGCTCGACCTGGACGACGAGGGCCGCATCCGCCTCGACCGCTGGGAACTCAACGACGACGTCCAGTCCGCCGTCCGCACCCAGTGGGAGTCGGCCACCCCGTCCAACATCGCCGAGGTCGCCGACGCCGCGTGGTTCCTCGCCGAGGTCCGCCGCCTGTACGGCTTCGACGTCGCGAGTGTCGACTACGACGCCGAGACCGAGGTCGACGTGGAGTGGCCTACAACGGCTTGAACGACGCCAGTTCGAGGACGAGTTCGCCGGCCTCGTCGGAGGCGGCCAGGTCGACGCTCGCGGTGATGCGCCAGTCGTGGTTGCCTTCCGGGTCGTCGATGATCTGCTGGACCTCCCAATAGCCCGGGTGCTCCTCGACCATGAACAGCGCCGGGCCGCGGGCGGCCGGGCCCGTCCCGACGACCTCGTGCTCGGCGTAGTACGCCGTACCGGCCTCGGCCCAGCGGCCCGCGTCCCAGCCGGCCTCGCTGTCGAGCTGGCCGAGCTCGGCCCAGCGGTGCAGGGCGAGTAGCTCGACGCGACGGAACATCGCGTTGCGGACCAGGACCCGGAACGCCCTGGTGTTCAAGGTGATCCGGCGCGGGCCGGCCGGTGTCGGCTCGGCGGCCTCCTCCTCGGTGGGGTTGGTCAGCTCCTCCCACTCGTCGAGCAGGCTGGAGTCGGTCTGGCGGACCACCTCGCCGAGCCACTCGATCAGGTCTTCCAGGTCCTCGTTCACCTTGTCCGGCGGCACGGTCTGCCGCAGCGCCTTGTAGGCGTCGCTGAGATAGCGCAGGACGATGCCCTCGGAGCGAGCCAGACCGTAGTACCCGATGAACTCGCCGAACGTCATCGCGCGCTCGAACATGTCCCGGACCACGGCCTTCGGCGACAGCCCGGTGTCCGCGATCCACGGATGCGTCTGCCGGTACATCTCGAACGTTGCCTCGAGCAACTCCGCGAGCGGCTTCGGCCAGCTGACGTCCTCGAGCAGCTCCATCCGCTCCTCGTACTCGATGCCCTCGGCCTTCATCGCGTTGACCGCCTCGCCCCGGGCGTGGTGCTCCTGCGCCCAGAGCACCGCGCGCGGGTCCTCCAGCGTGGCCTCGATGATCGAGACCACGTCCAGCGCGTACGACGGGTCGGCCGGGTCGAGCAGGTCCAGCGCCGCCAGGGCGAAGGTGGACAGCGGCTGGTTGAGGCTGAAGTCCTTCTGCAGGTCGACGGTCAGCCGCAGGAGGCGGCCGTTCTCGTCCGGCTCGTCGAGGCGCTCCACCACGCCCGCGGTGACGAGCGTGCGGTAGATCTGGATCGCGCGGCGGATCAGCCGGACCTGCGCCTTGCTGTCCTCGTGGTTGTCGCGCAGCAGCCGCCGCATGCTCTCGAACGCGTTGCCGTCGCGGGCGATGACGTTGAGCAGCATCGCGTGGCTGACCCGCATTCGCGACCGGAGCGCCTCGGGCTCGGCCGCGACCAGCCGGTCGAAGGTGTCCTCGCCCCAGGTGACGAAACCTTCCGGCGGCTTCTTCCGCTGCACCTTGCGCTGCTTCTTCGGATCGTCACCGGCCTTCGCGAGAGCCTTGACGTTCTCCACGACGTGGTCCGGCGCCTGCACGACGACGGTGCCGGACGTGTCGTACCCGGCGCGGCCGGCGCGGCCCGCGATCTGATGGAACTCGCGCGCCTTCAGGATCCGCTGGCGGCGGCCGTCGTACTTGCTGAGCGCGGTGAGGACGACCGTGCGGATCGGGACGTTGATGCCGACGCCGAGAGTGTCGGTGCCGCAGATGACCTTCAGCAGCCCCGCCTGCGCGAGCTGCTCGACGAGCCGGCGGTACTTCGGGAGCATGCCGGCGTGGTGCACGCCGATGCCGTGCTTCACCAGCCGCTGCAGCGTCCGGCCGAAACCCTTGCTGAACCGGAAGTTCCCGATCAGCTCGTTGATCTTCTCCTTCTCCTCCTTCGAGGAGACGTTGATGCTCATCAGCGCCTGGGCACGTTCGAGAGCGGCCGCCTGGGTGAAGTGCACGACATACACCGGGGCCTGGTGGGTGGTGAGCAGCTCTTCGAGCGTCTCGTGCAGGGCGGTGGTGACGTACTTGTAGATCAGCGGGACCGGGCGCTCGCCGGACGCGACGATCGCCGTCGGGCGAGCGGTCCGGCGGGACAGGTCGATCTTGAACCGCTCGACGTCGCCGAGGGTCGCGGACATCAGGATGAACTGCGCCTTCGGCAGCTCGAGCAGCGGCACCTGCCAGGCCCAGCCGCGATCCGGCTCGGAGTAGAAGTGGAACTCGTCCATCACCACCTGGCCGACGTCCGCGTCCGCGCCCTCGCGCAGCGCGATGTTCGCCAGGACCTCCGCCGTGCAACAGATGATCGGGGCGCCCGCGTTGACCGCGGCGTCACCGGTCAGCATGCCGACCTTGTCCGCCCCGAACACGTCACACAACGCGAAGAACTTCTCCGACACCAGCGCCTTGATCGGCGCGGTGTAGAACGTCCGCTGCCCGTTCGCCAGCGCGGCGAAGTGCGCACCGGTCGCCACCAGACTCTTCCCGGACCCGGTCGGCGTCGACAGGATCACGTTCGACCCCGTCATCACCTCGATCAACGCCTCTTCCTGCGCCGGGTACAACGAGATCCCCTGCTCCGTCACCCATCCCTGGAAGGCGTCGAACAGGTCGTCGGGCTCGGTCGTCCCCGGAACGTTCTCAGTCAGCGTCATCGCCACCCATTGTCCCTGGCCGAGCAATCCGCCGGTGCGCCCGGGTCGGGTGCCCCCGGACCGGTCCGTCGGGTGCCGTCCACCGACCGTTCGGCTCGGTTTGCCGACCGCTCGGCGACAGAATCAGTGCAAACGATTGCAAGCATTTCTATTCAGGGGTGACTTGATGGGCATGACATTTACCTCATGGCGCCGGGTGGGCGCGAGTGTGCTGGTGACGGCGGTGGGTGCGGCGGGTCTGGTGGCGGCCGCACCCGGCGACCAGGCGACGACCGAAGGGGGTGGACGCGGCGCGCTGGTCACGACCTGGGGTGCGGCCGACGACATCGCCGGCGGGACGTTGAGCGACATGACGGTGCGGAACGTGCTGCGGACATCCGTCGGCGGGAAGGACCTACGGATCCGGATCTCCAACGCGAACGGGGACCAGCCGCTGGTGTCGGACTCGGTGTACGTCGGGCGGCAGGACAGCGGCGCGAGCGTGGTGCCGGGGTCCAGCCGGCGGCTGACGTTCGGCGGCAGTACGACGGTGACGATCCCGCCCGGTGCGATGGCGATCAGCGATCCGCTGCCGGGCGCGGTGCCGGCGCTGACCAAGCTGACGGTCAGCCTGCACGTGGTCGGGACGACGGGCGTGATCACCGCGCACAACCGGGCGATGCAGCACAGCTACAAGTCGACGTCCGGCGATCACGCGGCCGACGAGTCCGCGACGGCGTACCAGACGGAGTCCTCGGCCTGGTTCTTCCTGAACGCCGCGATCGTCGAGGCGTCGCAGCCGGTGGAGACCGTCGCGACGCTCGGCGACTCGATCACGTCGTCGGTCGGTACGACGATCGACACCGACCAGCGGTGGCCCGACATCCTCGCCGCCCGGTACGCGCAGCTGCCGGAACCGCGGCGGCTGGCGATCTCGAACGAGGGCGTCTCGGGGAACCGGGTGCTCGGCGGGGTCGCGAAGGCGGGCAGTGCCGGGGCGAGCGCGCTGGCCCGGTTGGACAAGGACGTGCTGACCAAGCCCGGCGTGCGGACGGTGCTGGTGCTGGAGGGGATCAACGACATCTACGCCGGGGCGACGACGGAACAGCTGATCGCCGGCTACCGGCAGCTGATCACGCGGGTGCACGCGTCCGGGCGCTGCATCGTCGGCGGGACGCTGACGCCGATGGGCAGCTCGTTCGTGTACACACCGGAGAAGGAGGCGATCCGCCAGGCGGTCAACACCTTCATCCGCACCAGCGGCGAGTTCGACGCCGTCGCCGACTTCGACGCCGCCACCCGCGACCCCGCCGACCCCACCCGCCTGGCCGCCCCCTACGACGGCGGAGACGGCCTACACCCCAACAACGCCGGCAACCAAGCCATGGGCGAGGCGCCGAACCTCGACGCGCTGCGCTGCAACTAGCAGGGCTACGACAACCGGTGGGGTCTGTGAACAGGCTATTGCTTGTTCACAGACCCCGGCGGGTGCGCACGGACCTACTTGTCGCCCTTGATGGCCAGGGCCTGTTCCAGTTCGTCTCGGATGGCGTCGGCTCCGGATTTTCGGTAGTTGGTGACGGCTTCGTCCCAGGCGGAGAGGTCTGCTCGGCCTAGTTGGATGTCCTTGGTCAGGGCGTCCATTCGGGTGTCGAGGACCTTGCCCTTGGTGGATTGGGTGGGTGAGTAGAGGCCGTACGCCGGCGGCAGGATCGCTGTCGGGAGGACGGCTTTGAGGTGGTTGTACGCCGTGTCGACCGCCTCGGGGTGGCCGGGGAAGTACGCGGGGTACGGGCCGTCGGCCAGGTACTGGACCGGGAATTCACCCAGGCACACCTCGCTCCCGCCGTCCTTGGTCAGCTGCGGGTCGGTGCCGTTCAGTGTGTAGTGCCGCCCGGGCAACCCGAACTTCCGGAACAGGTACTCCTCTGTCCCGAACGGCGCCGCGAACCAGTTCAGGATCCGCAGCAGCGCCTTCGTCCGCTCCGGTGAGCTCGGCCGGATCGCCGCGATCGAGTTGTTCGGCGACCCGAGCAGGACCCGCCCGACCTTGCCGTCGTCGGCGCGCGGCACCGGGATCGTGATGCTGAAGTTCTTGTTCGTCGCGCGCCGGTAGAAGCTCTGGATCGACGAGTACGTGTCCTGTGTCATCACCGCCGACCCCTGCGTGAACCAGACCTTCTGGTTGTTCTTCGCGACCCCGTCCGGATGGATCAGGCCGTCCTTCACCATCTGCCGGGTGATCGCGAGCAGTTCCTTGTGCTCCGGCAGTTCCCGGCTGTGCACGAGCTTCCCGTCGCGCACCTCCCACCCGTTCGGCAGGCCGAGCATCGCACTGACCGTCGCGGTCGGCGGTACGGCGAAACCCCACCGGTTCTTCTTGCCGTCGGTGACCGCCTTGGCCACCTTCACCAGCTCGTCGACGGTCGGCGAGCCGATCTCGACCCCGAGCTGGTCCAGCAGGTCCTGCCGCACCAGCAGCGTGTTCGACGACATCACGCCGCGCTGGATCGGCACCGCCCGGATCCCGCCGGAGAACACGCAGCCCCGCCACGACGCCTGCGGCGCGTTCGCCAGGAAGGGGTACTCGAGGATCGCGTCCCCGGACAGGTACTCGGTCAGGTCCTGCGCCCGCGCCTCCAGGAACTGCGGCAGGTACGCGAACCCGCCGTCCACGTTGAACAGGTCGCCCAGCGTGTCACCGGCCACCGCCGTGGCGAACTTGTTCGGATAGTCGGTCGCCGCCGTGATGGTGAGCTCCAGCGGCGACCCGAGCCGACGGTTCAGCTCCTGCCAGTACGGATTGCGGTCGGCCGTCGGCGGGATCGGGTTCGACGTCAGGGTCGAGCCGACCACGTCGGTCCCGTCCCCCGGCGTACCGCTGGTCGCCTTCGTCGGGTTCGCCGGGAACCGGTAGAAGCAGTCCGGCATCAGCGGATGGCTGCGTGGCAGGTCCGGCTTGGGGCCGTCGAAGCGTCGGTACGTCGGCAGCGCGACCGGCTTGTTCAGCGCCGCGATGTCGGTCGACCGGGTCACGGTCGAGCAGCCGGTCATGCCGACCGCCGCGGCGGCCAGCGATCCGCCGAGGAGCGTCCTTCTGCTGAGCGTCATCCCTTCACCGCCCCGGTCAGCATGCCCTTGGCGAAGTGCCGCTGCAGGAACGGGTACACGATCAGGATCGGCACCAGCGACACCACCAGGATCGCCATCTGGATCGACTCCTGCGGCGGCAACTGGTCGGCCGCCGCGCCGCCGAGGTCACCGCTGCTCAGCTCGGTGTTGTTGATGACGTACGTCCGCAGGACCAGCTGCAACGGCCATTTCGCGGTGTCGTTGATGTAGAGCATCGCGTTGAAGAACGCGTTCCAGTAGCCGACCGCGTAGAACAGCCCGACGACCGCGAGCACCGCGCGGGACAGCGGGAGCACGATCGACCAGAAGATCCGGAAGTCGCCGGCGCCGTCGATTCGGGCCGAGTCGAGGACCGAGTCCGGGATGCCCATGAAGAACGAGCGCAGCACGATCACGTTGAAGCCACTGATCGCCGTCGGCAGGATCAGCGCCAGCAGCGAGTCGAGCAGGCCGAACTCCTTCACCACCAGGTAGTTCGGGATCAGGCCCGGGCTGAACAGCAGGCTGAACAGCACGATCAGCAAGATCGGCCGCTGCCCGAACGACCCCGGCCGGCTGAGTGCGTAGGCCAGCATCGTCGACCCGGCCAGGCTGATCAGCGTGCCGCCGGTCGCGATCACCATGCTGACCAGCAACGCCCGCTGGACGACGCCGCCGTTGAAGATCGACTCGTACGCGTCCAGGTTGAGCCCGTCCGGCCAGAGCACGAAACCGCCGGAGTTCGTGACGTGTTCCTGGCTGGCGATGCTGGTCGAGATCACGCCGATGAACGGGATGATGACGACCGCACAACACACCAGCAGTACGACGGCCTTCACCGCCCGCGACGCGGTACCGGGACCTTCGTCGATGCCCTTCTGCAGCGTGCTCATTTCTTGTACACCCCCGCTTCGCCGAAGATATGGGCGATCTTGTTGGCGCCGATCACCAGGGCGACGCCGACCAGGCCCTTCACCAGTCCGACCGCGGCGGAGACGCCCCATTGGCCGGCCAGTACACCGTTGTTGTAGACGTAGGTGTCGAGCACCTCGCTCGCCGGTCGTCCGACCAGGTTCTGCTGCAGGATGATCTGCTCGAAACCGACGGTCAGCGAGTCACCGAGCCGCAGGATCAGCAGCAGGATGATCAGGCCGCGGATCCCGGGCACCGTGACGTGCCACAACTGCCGCCAGCGCGAGGCGCCGTCGACGCGGGCCGCCTCGTACAGCCCCGGATCGATCTGCGTGAGCGCGGCCAGGAACAGGATCGTCCCCCACCCGGTGTCCTTCCAGATCACCTGACTGGTGAGCAGCGCGATGAAGCCGTCCGGGTTGCCGAGGAAGTCGATCGTGCCCATCCCGTGCTCGCGGAGGAAGTTGTTGATCAGCCCGCTGCCGCCGAGGATCTGCTGGAAGATCGCGATCACGATCACCCAGGACAGGAAGTGCGGCAGGTACAGCACGGACTGCACGACGCGTTTGATCCGCTCGGACAGCAGGCTGTTCAGCAGCAGCGCCAGCGCGATCGGCGCCGGGAACACGAAGATCACCTGGACGACCGTGATCAGCAGCGTGTTCTTGAGTGCGTTGAGGAACTCCGCGTCGCCGTTGAAGATCACCGCGAAGTTGTCCCACCCGACCCACGCGCTGCGGCCGAGCGGCACGAACGGCAGGTACTCCTGGAACGCGATCAGGTTCCCGAGCAGCGGCAGGTAGTGGAACACCAGCAGCAGCGCCAGCCCGGGCAGGGCCATCAGCAACAGGATCTTGTCCCGGCGGGCCCGCGCCCACCAGGTCAGCGGCTTCCCCGCCGGACGCCCCGGGGATCTACTGTCCGTAACGGCGCCCGGTGGTCCGGAGCCTGTCGGTTCTCCGGCCGTGGTCGGTCGGCTGGGGATTCGTTCTGTTTGAGCCACGCGACACTCCCAGGTCGTAGCCCCCCACCTTGGAGAACGCTTTCCGTTCTCCTTTGTTCGACTGTGTCGTGTCTTGGGGAGCCACGCAGCTTCGGTCGGAGTGTCTTGCGGAAACCGGTCAGGTGCGGTGGTGCCAGCGGGTCTCGGCGCCGCCGCGGCGGGCCAGGTGTTCGAGGTGCGCGCGGGCCATCCGCACGGTCTGCAGGTTGAGACCGCCGTACGCCCCGAGCTCGGTACCGATGGCTTCCGCGAGGTCACGGACAGTCAGCGAACCGCGCGTGCGAAGCAGCCGGGCGGTGAGCTCGTCGACGCCGGCGACCCATTCGAGGCTCTCCTCGATCAGCTTCCGGCCGGCGGCCGCGTCCAGCGCGTCGCCGTGCGACGGCACCAGGGCGTCGAAGTCGAGCTCGAGGAGCCGGCTCAACCCACTCGTGTAGCGCGTGACGTCGGTGTAGAGCGGCGCGAGCCAGACCGAGCTGTCGAGGTACGGGCGGCCGCGTCCCTGCACGTCGTCGAAGGTGAACAGGGTCCGCGACGTCTCGTCGAGTACGGCGATGTGCCCCGGACTGTGGCCGCTGGTCGTGATCACCTGCAACGGGCGCTCACCGGGCAGAAGATCGCCGTCGCGCAGCAGGACGTCGATGCGGACCCGTTCGTCCAGCATGTCGAGCAGTTCGGTCCGCTCGGCCTCCGAGAGGTCCAGCGCGTCCGGGTCCGCGCCCCACAGCTCGGTCAGCAACCGCTCGTTGTCCTCCAGCCACGCTGCCTCCAGCGCGGGGGCCGCGAACCGGGCCCCGCTGTGTTTACGCAGTACAGCGTTGCCGCCCATGTGATCGGGGTGCGCGTGGCTGTTGACGACCAGCGTGAGGTCGGACAACCCGAGGCCGATACCGGCGAGCTCGGGCGCCGTCGTCGACTCGGGGGTCGACGCGATCCCCGCGTCCAGCAGCACCAGCTCGGAGCCGGCGTCGATGACGTGCAGCCACAGCGGCAGGCCGCACACGTGCGGGTAGTCGGTCGCCAGCCGGTGGATTCCCGGTGCGATCTCAGCGGGCATGGTTCACCGTCCTTCGAAGGTTCCGGTCCGGCGTTCCGCGAACGCCGCTCGTCCTTCGGCGGCGTCCTGGGTGCCGAGGGCAACCGCCTGCAACTCGCGCTCGTACTGGATGGCGGCTTCCAGGCCCATCGACCAAGCGGCCCGCAGGTTCGCCTTGGCCGCGGCGGCCGCGACCGGCGGGCGGGCGGCGATCCGGTGCGCCAGCTCGGTTGCTGCCGGCAACAGGTCGTCCGGGGCCAGGAGCTTGCTGACCAGCCCGATCCGCAGCGCCTCGACGGCGTCGATCGGATCGCCGGTGAGCAGCAGCGTCGCCGCGTCGCCGGCCGGCACCGAAGCCGCGAGCAGCGCCGTCACTCCCCCGCCGCCGATCCAGCCGAGCTTGATCTCGGCCGCCGCGAAGCTCGCGGTCGACGAGGCCAGCCGGATGTCGCACGACAGCGCCAGCTCCAGCCCGCCGCCGTACGCGTACCCGTTGACCGCCGCGATCACCGGCGTCCGCAGCGAGCGCAGCGCGTCGCAGTAGTCGCGCCGGTTCCGGAAGTGCCACGGGCCGTCGTACCGGTCGAGCTCGCCGATGTCGCTGCCGACCGAGAAGGCGCGCTCACCCGCGCCGGTCACCACGACCGCGCGGATCGACGGGTCCTCGTCGATGCGCGGGATGAGTTCGAGCAGCTCGGCGCTCATCGACCGGGTGGCCGCGTTCAGCTTCGCGGGCCGGTCGAGCGTGAGCACACCGACGTACCCGTCCTGGTCGAAGCGGATCCGGCCGTCATCCATGGCGCACCTTCTTGAAGTCGTCCTCGATCCGGTCGACCGCGGCGCCGAGGTCGTCGTCGTTGCCGAGCAGCTCCCGCACCCGCTCGGCCAGCTCGTCCTGGAACCCGATCCAGCCGTCGAACCGCGGCCGGACGTACGACGCGCGCACGGTCTCGAGCGTGGCCGAGTAGTGCCCGTTCCACGCCTGGTCCACGTCAGGCGACTCCCACACCGCGGCGGTCGCCGACTGCCCTCCCACGGCCGCCAACTCGACTTGCGTTTTCACGTCGAGCAGCCCGCGCACGTACTTGGTCACAGCCAGCACCTTCGAGTAAGCCCGAGGCGTAACCGCCAGCCCCGTACCACCCAGCGTGCCGTTCCCCGGCCCGTCTGCATCGAACAGCCGAGGCGCAGCGGACCAGCTCAGTGTCTGCCCGTAGTACGCGTAGCTGTAGACGAGCGGGCAACAGTCCGCCTCCCCGGCCACAAGCAACTCATGGACCCCGATCGGATCAAGCCCAGCCGCCGTCTGATCGCTCCGCCTCCACACAGCACGCAGCAACTCCAACGCCGCGACCGCGCGCTGCCGGTCGAGCAGGGTCTCCCCTGCGCGATCTCCCGCGAGCCCCAGCAACATCAGCCCGGCGTGTGGACCTGCGACGCACAGCACCACAGGCTCAGACAGCTGCAGGACGTCTGACCAACTCTTTGGTGGCGTAGGCAGTCGGTCGGCCCGGTAGACACACGTCTGCGTAGCCGCGTCCAGCGGGAGCGCCCACCCATGCCCTTCCAGCTGATAGCTGGACCAGGTGGGCGGGACGGCACGCGACTCCCACAGAGCCAGGTCGTCGGGCGCGAAGACGTCCTCGACGGGCAGTACCGCACCCGCCTCGATTGCGGCGCCCAGGCCGGGGTGGTCGATCACCAGGAGGTCATAGCGATCCGCGAGTTCCACCAACGGCGTCGACTCGAAACCGGACAACGGCTGCCGGTCCCACTCCACCACGACGTCAGGGTGCGAGAAGACCTCCAGCGGCCGATAGCCCCGCGGATGGTCCCAGGTCAGACCGCGCAACGCCACGGTCACGGCGCGACCACCGCACCCGAATCCAGCAGCGCCTGCCGCCGCGCCGGCGAGACACCGAGCTCAGCCAACAGCTCCTCAGTGTGCTCACCAACCAGCGGAGCCGCCCGGTGTACTTCGGCAGGTGTCCGGCTGAAGCGGTACGGGAACCCCGGTGTCGTCACGGTCCCCTCGGTCGGGTGCTCGTACGTCACGAACGACTCGTTGTGCAGCACCTGGGGATCCGTGCGCAGGTCGTCGTACGACAGAACCGGGCCGCACCACACGCCACGCTCACGCAGCTTGAGCATCCAGTGCTCGGTCGACTCCCGTCGCAGCGCCGCTGACACTGCGGCCGCGATCTCGTCGCGACGGGCGAACCCGTCGCGCTCTGCGTCCAGCCCGGCCAGCTGTGGTGCGTCCAACACCTCGGCCAGCACCGGGAGGTTCGCGAAGGCCAGTGAGATGTATCCGTCGGCCGTGGTGAAGATCCCGTACGGCGCACGGATGTAGCTGTGCGCGTGCACCTCCTCGGAGCGCGTCTGCGGCACGCCGCCGACGGTGTGCACCGACAGCTCCTGCATCTGCAGGGCGATCACCGCGTCCAGCATATTCACCTGGACGAGCTGACCCTCCCCTGTCCGCTCCCGGTGCAGCAGCGCGGCCAGTACGCCTTCGAACGCGCTGTACGCCGTGACCGCGTCGGCCAGGAAGTACGGCGCGGCAACGGGTGGCTCGTCCGGGCGGCCGGCGCTGAACAGCGCACCACTCATCGCCTGCACCAGCAGGTCCTGTCCGGGCCACTCGGCGTACGGACCGCTCTCGCCGTACCCGGAGATGGAGACGTAGACCAGTGAGGGCTTCAGTGCGCGCAGCGTGTCGTAGTCGACGCCGAGGCGGGCGGCGACGCCGGGCCGGTAGTTCTGCAGGAACACATCCGCGGTGCGTACCAGCTCGTACAGGAGCTCGCGGCCCTCGTCGGACTTGAGGTCGACGGCGAGGCTGCGCTTGTTGCGGTTCAGCGAGAGGAACGACGCGTTGACCTCGTTGCCGGCGGCGCCGCCCGCGGACGTGTGCCGCTGCCATTCGCCGGTCACCGGCTCGACCTTGACCACGTCCGCGCCGAGGTCGCCGAGCCGCATCGCCGCCAGCGGACCGGCCATCGCCACCGACACGTCGAGGACGCGGTAACCGCCCAGGATGTTCATTGCGCCGTCCATCCCGCGTCGACCGGCAGGACCGCGCCGGTGATGAACGACGCGTCGTCGCTGGCCAGGAACGCGATCGCGGCGGCCACTTCCGACGGCTGCCCGATCCGGCCGAGCGCGTGGTGCCGCTCGACCATGGCCTGCATCGCGCCCGGGTCGTCCTCACCGCCGACCTTCCCGTTGCGGATCAGCGGGGTGTCGATGAGGCCGGGCGCCACGCAGTTCGCGCGGACGCCGGCCGGGCCGTGGTCGAGGGCCATCGCGCGGGTCAGGTTCTCGACGCCGGCCTTCGCCGCGCAGTACGCCGACCTGTTCCGCTCGCCGACCGTGCCGATCGCGGACGAGATCGTCACGATCGCCCCACCGCCCTGCGCGACGAACCGCGGCAGCACGGCCCGGCACGAGTTGTAGACCCCGGTCAGGTCGACGTCCAGAATCGCCCGCCACTCGTCCGGTGACGTGTTGGGCACGGTGTCGCAGACATCCACACCAGCAGCACTCACCAACACATCAACTCGCTCGAGCCCCGAGACCACCTCCACAGTCCGCTCGAGATCCGTCACATCAAGCTCGAACGCCCGCGCAACCACCCGCCGCGCCGACGCCTCCGGCGTCGGCGC
>NZ_JBEXMY010000007.1:0-659120 GCF_040610805.1 Kribbella sp. NPDC003557 | reverse complement strand
CCTGGGCCACCCGCGGCCCGGCCGGCCCCCAAATGCCCCCCTGGCTACACCCCCCCCCCCCGCCCCGGCTGCGCCGGGGCGGCGGCGGGAGCAGGAGCAGGAACGGGAGCCTGGCCGTCGGCCGGGGTCGGGGGGTTGGCTTCGTTTGTCATTTCTTCGCCAGCACTCCGGCGACCTTGCTGACGGGCTCGGCGAGGCCGTCTACTACTGCGCCCAGGGCCTTCTTCTCGGGCTCGGTGGCGGTGTAGGGCTTGAAGCCGTCGCCTTCGCGGTACTTGTCGAGGGACGCGAAGACGGCCTTGAACTGGGTGTCCAGCTGGGTGACGAGGGCCGCGTCGCGCTTCTGCAGGGCGGGGCGGAGGGCCTGGATCGCGGCCTGGGAGCCTTCGACGTTCGCCTGGAAGTCCCAGAGGTCGGTGTGCGAGTAGCGGTCCTCCTCGCCGGTGACCTTGCCGGTCGCGACCTCGTCGAGCAGTTCCTTGGCGCCGTTGGCCAGCTGCAGCGGCGTGAGCTTCACGGTCTTCGCCTTCGCGACCACCGTCTTCACGTCGGCCAGCAGCAGGTCGGCGTACTTCTCCATGCCCTTGGTGGTGTTCGAGACCCAGAGCGCCTGCTCGATCCGGTGGTACCCGGTCCACTCCGTCCCCGGCTCGACGTCGTTCACCCGCGCGTCGATCTTCGGGTCCAGGTCGCCGAACGACTCCGCGACCGGCTCGATCCGCTCCCAGTACGTCCGCGACACCGGGAACAGCGCCTTCGCCTTCGCGACGTCGCCGGCCTTCACCGCGGCGACGAACTCGGTGGTCTTCTGCTCCAGCGCGACCGCCTGCGAGTTCACGTACCGCTGGTAGCTCTCGGTCGCCTGCTTCAGCGCGGTGTCGGTGTCGACCTGCGCCGGCGCGTCGCCGGTGACCGTGAGGTCGCCGCGGATCCCGTCGCCGACCATGCCGGGCTTGCAGACCGCCTGGTACTTGCCGGTCGGCAGTTCGACGATCAGGTCCCGCTTCAGGCCCGGCCCGATGTTCTCCACCTCGCCCATCACGCGGTCGCCGTCGGCGTACACGTAGAACTCGGTGACCTTGCTGCCGGCGTTCTCCACCGAGAACGTGCTGGTGCCGGACTTGACGTCGCGGCGGCTCAGGTCACAGCCCGAGTCGGACGCCTTGACCGACACCGGGCCGGTGCCGTCGTCCTTGGCCGCCGGCTCCTCCTTCGCACACGCGGTCAGCGCGGCGAGGCCGAGGACGACACCGAAGATGGAGGCCCGACGGGCCAGAGTCGTGCGCATGGTTCTCCTGGGGATTCAGGCCGCTTTGTGAGCGGTCGTCGCCGGTACGGCGGGCGGTGCGGAGCTCTTCACCGGGCGGAAGTAGAGCACCATCACCGGGACGAGATAGGCGACCCACGCGATCGCCTCCAGCACCGACGGTGCCGGGTTGAAGTTGAAGATGCCCTTGAGCAGGACGCCGTACCAGCTGTCCGGCGGGATCACGTGGGAGATGTCGAAGGCCAGCGTGTGCAGGCCGGGCAGGATGTTCGCCTCCTGCAGGTCGTGGAAGCCGTAGGCGAAGATGCCGGCCGCGACCAGGATCAGCACCGCGCCGGTCCACTTGAAGAACACGGCCAGGTTGATCTTCACCGCGCCCTTGTAGATCGCGAAGCCGAGCAGCACCGAGGTGGCGAGCCCGAGCAGGACGCCGACGAACGGCACGGCGGTGGTCGCGGTGGCGGCCGACGCGTACACGATGAACGCGGTCTCGATGCTCTCCCGGAACACCGCCAGGAACGCCAGGATCACGACCGCGCGCGACCCCACCTCGAGCGCCTGGCCCATCCGTTCCCGGAGCTCCTTGGCGATGCTCCGGGACGCCTTGCGCATCCAGAAGATCATCCAGGTGACGAAGCCGACCGCGAGGATCGACATCACGCCGCCGACGGTCTCCTGGGTGGTGAAGGACTTCGCGGTCAGCGCGGTGACGAACTGGAGCAGACCCCAGGCGGCGACCGCCACGGCAAGCGCCGTGGCGACACCGATCCAGACCAGTTTGAGTCGATCGCGATGGTCCGACTTGACCAGGAAGGTGGCGAGGATACTGACGACCAGCGAGGCCTCGAGTCCTTCACGGAGTCCGATCAGGTAGTTCGCGAGCATGGCGGGACTCTCTCATAGCATTAGGTACGGCTAACCTTCCTGAGGTTAACCTAAGAAGTCCCATTCGCCTACCGTGACGTACGCCGCACTGTGGCCCGGGCCCTCGCCGAGGCGGGACTCGATCAGCTGCAGGCTGCCCGCCGTCCACACCGGGCTCTCGTAGGTGTCGAAGATCCGCACCCACCTGGTGACGTCGACCGGCCGCCGGAGCCGCGCGAGTGTCAGGTGCGGGTTGAACTTGCGCCCCTCGACGGTGACACCGGCCCGGTTGGCGGCGGCCCGGGTGGTCATCGACAGGTGCTTGAGCGACTCGGTCTCGTCGCGCACCCCGGCGTACAGCACCCGGGCGTCCGGCACCCCGGGGAACGCGCCGGCGCCGGCGAGCCGCAGCTCGAACGGTTTCTGCCGCTTCGCGGCCCGCTCCAGCCGCTCCTCCAGCTCCTCGGTCTTCCAGTCCGGCACCTCGCCGAGGAACGCCAGCGTGAGATGCCAGTGGTCGTCCGCGGCCCACCGGATGTCGTCATCCGGGTGCTGCCGGCGCGGCTCGACGAACTCGCTCAGATCCTCCACTACTTCGATGGGTGGCACGACGGCCACGAACAATCGCATCCGAAAAGCGTATCGGTGGTGGAAACTGTTTTCTGTGGAACACCGGCTGCCGTCACCTTGTGTGGTGATCCTGGCCGGTCCGGGGGCGTCGGGGAAGTCGACGTGGGCGGCGGAGCGGTTCGCCGCCGACCTGATCGTTTCCAGCGATCGGTTGCGCGCGTTGGTCGGGGCGGGTGAGGACGACATCGCGGCGAGCGCGGACGCGTTCGCTTTGCTGGACGTGGTGGTGCGGCAACGGATCGGGCGGCGGCTGACGACGGTCATCGACACGCTGGGGCTGGATGCCGAACGGCGCAGGCGATGGCTGGAGCTGGCTCGGGATGCCGGGATGGCCTGCGTCGCCGTGGCGTTCGACACGCCGGCAGAGGAGTGCCGGCGGCGGAACCGGGAGCGGGCCGAAAAACGTATTCCTGCGGATGCTCTGACCAGCCAGTTGCGGTCGTGGGCCGTGGCGAAGAAGGAGTTGCCGGGCGAGGGATACGACGACGTACTGGAGCCGACCGCGGCGCGGGTGGTGCCGACCGTGTTCGTCGAGTCGACCGCGGCGCAGGCGCGGCAGTCAGAAGCTCCGGTCGGGTTGCGCTTCGGGTTGCAGTTGAGCAGCTACACCCACCCGGCGGGACGCGCGGGGATGGCGGAGTGGGTACGGCAGGTGGCGGAGCGGGCCGAGGCGGCGGGGTTCGACGCGATCTACGTGATGGACCACTTCCGGCAGATCCCGCAGGTGGGGCGGGCCTGGGAGGACTTCCTGGAGAGCTGGACGACGCTCGGCTATCTCGCCGCCTGTACGACGCGCGTCCGGCTGGGCACGCTGGTCTCGGGCATCACGTACCGCAACGTCGCGCACCTCGGGAAGATCGCGGCGACGCTCGACGTGCTGAGCGGCGGGCGGGCCGTGTGCGGCGTCGGGCTCGCGTGGTTCGAGGCCGAGCACAAGGCGTACGGCTGGCCGTTTCCTCCGGTCGGCGAGCGCTATGCCCTGCTCGAGGACGCGTTGCGGTTGCTGCCGGTTTTATGGGGACCAGGCAACAAACCGTTCCACGGCAAGCTCCTCGACGTACCCGACACGACCTGCTATCCGCGTCCGCTGCAGGAACATCTTCCGCTGCTGGTCGGCGGGAGTGGACCGCGGACGCTGCGGCTGGCGGCGCGGTACGCCGATGCGGTCAACGTCTTCGGCGACGTCGCCGCAGTCCGCAAAGCAGCCACGCGCCTGGGCGACAGACCAGTAGAGCTGACCCATCTGTCCACAACCTTGGTGGGCAAGGATCACGAGGATCTCGACCAGCTGATTCGCACGCTCCGTCCGCGGAACGTGAACCCGGCGAAGTACGCGGAATCGGTCAACGCGGGCACGACGGACGACCAGATCGGCCGGTTCCGCGAGCTGTCCGAGGCCGGGGTGGCCGAAGTGATGATCAGCCTCCCCGACCTGGACACCATCGACACGGTGGCTGACGTGATCTCAGCGTTTCGGGTGTAGCTCCAGCTTCAGCAGGGCGTTCTCGATCAGCTCGGGCATCGCCGGGTGGATCCAGTACTGGCCGCGGGCCATCGTGTACGCGTCCAGCCCGAAGCTCATCGCCTGGATCACCGGCTGGATCACGGTCGGCGCCTGCGGGCCGATGACGTGGCAGCCGATGATCTGCCCGCTGTCCGGGTCGGCCAGGACCTTCGCGAACCCGGTGGTGTCCTCCATCGCCCAGCCGTACGCGATGTCAGCGTACCGCTGAACCGCTGCCACATAAGGGATTCCACGGTCCCGCGCCTGCTCCTCGGTGAGCCCGACGGAGGCGATCTGCGGCGAGCTGAACACCGCGTGCGGGACGAACCGGTGGTCGGCCTCGATCCGGTCGTCCGGGTTGAGCAGGTTGTGCTTGACCACCCGGGCCTCGTGGTTCGCGACGTGCTTGAGCTGGTGCGGGTTCGTCACGTCGCCGAGCGCGTAGATGCCGTCGACGGTGGTCTGCTGGTACGCGTCGACGACCACGCGTCCCTCGCGGTCCACCTCGACACCGGTGGCGTCCAGGTTCAGCAGGTCCGAGTTCGGCTCCCGGCCGACGGCGACGAGGAGCTCGTCGACCTCCAGCTCGTCGGAGCCGTCCGGGTGCAGCATCCCGAGCAGGATCGAGCCGTCGTCGCGGCGCGCGACCCGGATCGTCTCGTGGTTGAGCCGTACGTCGTACTTCGCCCGCGCGATCTCGGTGTAGCGCGCGGCGATCTCCGCGTCCTCGGTCCGCAGCAGCTCGCCGGAGCGGGCGATCACCGTCACCTCGACGCCGAACGACGCGAACACGTGCGCGAACTCGGCCGCCACGAACCCGCTGCCGATGATCGCCAGCCGGCGCGGCAGCTGCTCGAGCCGCATGATCGTGTTCGACGTGTGGAACCCGGTCTCCGCCAGGCCCGGGATCGGCGGCACGATCGGCCGGCTGCCGCTGGCGATCACGTACCGGTCGGCGCTGAACACGCTCGACGAGCCGTCCTTGCCGTCGACGGTCAGCTCCTTGACGCCGGTGAACCGCCCGGTCCCGTCGTACACGGTGACGTTCGCGTTGTCCGGGTTGTGGTGCCGGTACTCCGAGCCGCCGGCCGCGATCGGGTCGATGCGGCCGAAGATCCGGTCCCGGACCTCGGGCCAGCGGACGCCGAGCAGCTGCTCGTCGATGCCGTACCCCGAGCTCACCGACGGGGTCGCGGCCACGTCGGCGGCGTGCACGAACATCTTGGTCGGGATGCAGCCGACGTTCAGGCAGGTGCCGCCGAACGTACCGCGCTCGACGATCGCCACCTTCCAGTCGGCGAACCGCCGGTTGACGATGGTGTTACCGGAGCCGGTCCCGATGATGGCGAGGTCGTAATGGGTCACGCCTCATTGTGACCCTGACCGCCAAGACCCGCCCACCAGGGAGGATAGGACGAGTGACACGCGGTGAGCTGACGAGCACGAACGGGACGGTCGTCTGGGACGGCCTCGGCACCCTCCGGATCCGGTACGACGCGACGCGGAGCGGGTTCCATCCGCTCGCCGGCGCGGTCCGGGCCCGGCTGGGTGAGCGCGTGTTGCCGGTGGAGGCACTGCGATCGGTCGAGGTGACCGGGACCGGGGCCCGGCTCGTCCTGCGCGAGGGCGCCGACCCGCTGCAGTCGGTGACCCGGCTGATCGACGTCTACGACTTCCCGGGTGTCGACCTCGACCTCGCCGGGGACATCGCCCGCGACGTCGCGCAGGTCCTGGTACGCCGCGACGTACCGGCGACCGCCGCCACCGCGTGGCTGGTCGCACCGCCGGGCGCGCCGGACCAGTTCGAGGGGCACGATGCGACGCTGGTGGTCGCGAACGGGCGCCTCACGTTCACCTACCGCCGGTCCGCGGGCCGGAAGAAGAAGGCGCTCGGCGACCTCTGGTCGGTGCCGCTCGACGAGATCGTCGACGTCGAGTGGATGCCGGAGCAGGGGCGCCTCGGCGCGCGCGGGTTCCTCCGGATCGCGACCGCCGCGACCCCCGACGTACGGCCGAAGCCGAGGCACGACCCGGCGACGATGGTGAGCCGGCGGCACACGGACGTGGACGTGCTGTTCTTCGCGACCCGCCTGCTGACCCGGATCAGGCCCTAGGCGACCTGCGGCCCTACCGCCTTCTTGGGCTCCGCCTCGGGTGCGCCGTCCAGGACCGCCTTCTCGCCGAGCAGCTCGGTCTGCGGCAGCACCTCGAGGCGCGGGCGCGGCAGCAACCGCGGCCGGATCGCGAGACCACGCCGGCGGGAGAAGTACAGCACCGAGCCGATCGTGCCGAGCACGGTCAGCCCGCCGCCGACGATCAGCGAGTAACGGGCGCCGAACTCCTGCCCGACCCAGCCGATGAACGGCGAGCCGATCGGCGTACCACCCATCAGAACGGTCATGTAGAGCGCCATCACCCGGCCGCGCATGGTCGGCTCGATGCTCAGCTGCATCGTCGCGTTCGCGGACGTCAGCATGGTCAGCGAGGCGAGCCCGACCAGCGGCAGCACCAGCGCGAAGCCCAGGTAGCTCGGCATCAGCGCACTGACCACCTCGGCGACGCCGAAGGCCAGGGCCGCACCGATCACCAGACGGGCGCGGATCCGGACCCGGCGGGCGGCCAGCAGGGCGCCGGCCAGCGAACCGATCGCGAGCACCGAGCCGAGGATGCCGTACTCCCCCGCGCCCTTGTGGAAGACCTGCGTCGCCATCAGGGCCGAGGTCAACTGGAAGTTCAGCCCGAACGTGCCGGCGAAGAACACCGCCACCAGCACCATCATCAGGTCCGGTCTGCGCCACAGGTAGCGCATACCGTCGCGGATCATGCCCTTGTCCCGGGCCGCGGGTTTCGGCGTGTGCAGCTCGCCCACCCGCATCAGGCGCAGCGACAGGATCACGGCGGAGTAGGTGAACCCGTTGATCAGGATCACCGGTCCCGTGCCGATCCAGTTGATCAGCAGGCCGGCCAGCGCCGGGCCCAGCAGCCGGGCGGCGTTGAACGACGCGGAGTTGAGGCCCACCGCGTTCGACAGCTCGTCGCGGCCGACCATCTCGACCACGAACGCCTGCCGGGTCGGGGCGTCGAACGCCGTGCCGACACCGAACAGCAGGGCCAGCAGATACACGTGCCACGGCTGGACGACGCCGGCGATCGTGAGGCCACCGAGGACCAGCGCGACGGACGCCATCGCGATCTGGGTGACGGTCAGCACCTGCCGCTTCGGGAAGCGGTCGGCGACCAGACCGGCGTACGGACCCAGCAGGAGGGCCGGGAGGAACTGGAGGCCGGTGACGATACCGAGCGCCGTCCCGGAGTGGGTCAGCTCCAGGACCAGCCAGTCCTGGGCGACGCGCTGCATCCAGGTGCCGACGTTCGACACGATCGCGCCGGAGGCGTACAGACGGAAATTTCGGACTTTGAACGCACGGAAGGTCGGGCTCATCGAGCCGCCAGCCGTTCGAGAACAGGGGCTGCCTTGCGCAGGATGTCGCGCTCCTCGGGGGTCAGTTGCTTCAGCTTGGTCTGCAGCCACTCGTCGCGGCGCCGGCGGTTCGCCAGGATCAGCTCGTCGGCCTTGGCGGTCAGCTCGACCATGATCTGGCGCTTGTCGGTCGGGTGGGGCCGGCGGGCGACCAGGCCCGCCTCCTCCATGTTCGTCACGATCCGCGTCATCGACGGCGGCTTCACCTGCTCGTGGGCGGCGAGCTCGCCGATCGTCATCGCCTCGTGCTTGGACAGCGCGCCGAGCACGCTGAGCTGGTTCGCGGTGAGGTCGTGACCGGGCTCGCGCTGCCGGCGGATCTGCCGCGACAGCCGCAGGGTCGAGGACCGCAGCGCACTCGCCAGCCCGACGTCACTCTTCACCTGCTGCGCTACGACTTCGGGCATGTCTTTACCTTAACTCATTACCTTTGCTAACTAAAACTGGTTTCCGCCGCTTGGTATTCCCGGCTCCGCTAGAGTTCGCGGTCATGGGAACGACGGCCGAGCTGGAGCGGTACGAGCAGCGGTTCCGGCGGGCGGGGCTGCCGCTGTTCATCGAGGACTTCTCGCCCACGCACGACATCTACACGCGGGCGGCGCCGCTGCTCGTGCTGGTGTTCCTGGCCGAGATGCTCGGCGCCACCTCGCTGGACTGGCTGTGGTGGCAGAACCTGCTGGCCGCGATCGGCGGCCTGGTCGCGCTCGTCGTCGGGTTCGGCCTGCTGAACGGGTTCCGCGGGCGGCCGTTCTGGTCGTTGCCGACCCGCTTCGGGATCCCGGAGCTGGCGGTGTTCGTCCTGCTGCCGGCCCTGCTGCCGGTGGTCACGCAGGGGCAGGTCAAGCAGTTCTTCGGCGTCGCCGGCGGCAACCTGTTGCTGCTGGGAGCGGTGTACGTCGTGGTCGGCTACGGCTTCATCGCGACCGTCGTCTGGGGAGTGCGCCAACTGGCCCGCGAGCTGGCCAACTCGGTCGCCAGCTTCATCCGGGCGTTGCCGCTGCTGCTGGTCTTCTCACTGGTGCTGTTCATGACCGCGGACATGTGGCAGGTGTTCGCGGGGATGCCCGCCGCCTTCATCGTCTTCTCGGTGATCGCCTTCACCCTGCTGAGCACGGTGTTCCTGCTGATCCGGCTGCCGCTGGAGGTGGACGCGATCGAGCGCACCGCCGGGTCCGGTCCGCCGCTGCGCCGGATCCAGCGCTTCAACGTCAGCGTCAGCCTGGTGATCCGGCAGTGGATGCAGGTTCTCGTGGTGAGCGCCGGCGTCGGCCTGTTCTTCGTTGCCTTCGGCATGCTCGCGATCAGCGAACACATCTACGAACAGTGGGGCGTCGACGCCGGCTCCTGGTCGTACCACCTCACGCTGCTGGACCATCCGCTCGTCCTCAGCGCCTCGCTGATCAAGGTCGCGGTCGGCATCGCGAACTTCACCGGCCTGTACTACTCGATCGCGCTGCTCACCGACTCGACGTACCGCACCGAGTTCCTCGACACCGTCGGCGCCGAGCTGCGCGACCTGTTCACGGCCCGCGCCGAGTACCTCGAGATGCGTCAGGTCAGCCAGTCGGTCAGCGGGCCGATCGCGAAGTAGACCACGAACAGCGCCGCCACCACCCACATCAGCGGGTGCACCTGGCGGGCCTTGCCGCGGACCGTCTTGAGGATCGCGTACGAGACGAAGCCGGCGCCGATACCGGCCGAGATCGAGTACGTGAACGGCATCAGCACGATCGTCAGGAACGCCGGGAACGCGACCTCGAGGTCGTCGAAGTCGATACCCTTCACCTGCGTCATCATCAGGAACCCGACCAGGATCAGCGCCGGCGTCGCCGCCTCGTACGGCACCAGCGTCACCAGCGGCGCGACCACCATCGAGATCAGGAAGCAGATCCCGGTCACCACGCTCGCCAGCCCGGTCCGCGCGCCCTCGCCGACACCCGACGCGGACTCGATGTACGACGTGTTGCTCGACACCGACGCCGCGCCGCCCGCGGCCGCCGCGACGCTGTCCACGATCAGGATCCGCTGCGAGTTCGGCGGGATACCGTCCTTGTCGTTCAGGCCCGCCTCGGCGCCGATCGCGGTCATCGTGCCCATCGTGTCGAAGAAGTCGGCCAGCATCAGCGTGAAGATCAGCAGCAGCGCCGACACCACCCCGATCTTCTCGAACGAGCCGAACAGGCTGAACTCGCCGATCGTGTCCAGGTTCGGCTTGGTGAACCACTGGTCCGGCAGCTTCGGCACGCTCAGGCCCCAGCCGCCCGGGTTCTTGTCGGTGCGGGCGCCGATGGTCGCGATCGCCTCGATGACGATCGCCAGCGCGGTCGCGGCCAGGATGCCGATCAGGATCGCGCCCTTCACCTTCCGGGCGTACAGCGTGACGATCAGGAGCAGGCCGAAGACGAAGACCAGCGTCGGCCAGCCGTGGAGGTTGCCGCCGACACCGAGTTCGACCGGCGGGCCGGTCGGCGCCGCGGGACGCCGTACGAAGCCGGCGTCGATCACACCGATGAACGTGATGAACAGGCCGATGCCGACGCTGATCGCGATCTTCAGCTGCAGCGGCACTGCCTCGAACACCGCCTTGCGGAAGCCGGTCAGCACCAGCACCAGGATGATCAGGCCCTCGAGGACCACCAGGCCCATCGCGTCCGCCCAGGTCATCTTGGTCGCCACCGAGAACGCGATGAACGCGTTCAGGCCGAGACCGGTGGCCAGCGCCAGCGGGAAGTTCGCGACCACGCCCATCAGGATCGTCACCACGCCGGCCACCAGCGCGGTCGCCACCGCGATCTTCGCGATCGCCGCCGCCGGGTCGGTGCCGCCGCCCACGAACTGACCGGTGCCGTCCTTGACGGTGCCGATGATCAGCGGGTTCAGCACCACGATGTAGGCCATCGTGAAGAAGGTGACCAGCCCGCCGCGCACCTCGCGGCCGAGCGTGGATCCGCGTTCACTGATCTTGAAGAACGAGTCGAGAGGACCGGAACCGGAGCGGGCCGTCGCGGCCTGGGACGAGCTCATGCCCGCATCGTGCCAGTTCCTACCGGGCAGTTGCGAGCACTAATCGGAAACGAAGCTAAGGTAGGTGGCGTGGCGGAGGATCAGGGGGCATCCAAGAAGCGCACCGACCCGACCAGCCAGCTGGCCCGCGGCGAACTGGTCCACGCCGAGGTCAAACCCCTCGACCTGTCCGGCATCCCCAGCGTCATCACCGGCATCGCCCTGTGGGCCGTCGCGCTGGTCGTCCTGTTCCTCTTCCGCGACCGCCTCGACGCCAACGGCCTCGACTGGTGGCTCTGGGTCCCCGTAGCCGGCATCGGCCTGGGCCTCATCGGCCTCTGGTACTGCAAACGCCGCTGGACCGCCATCCAAGCCGGCCACCGCCCCGAAACCGAAGACTGACCAGCCGCGTGTAACCCCCGCGTGCTACACCAGTTCGGCGGCCGGTCAGTTCTCTAGTTCGAGGGTGTCGTAGCCGGTGGTGTCGAAGGCGTGGTCGGGGGTGGGGGGTTCGGTGATGTCGATGGTGGCGTCGGAGTGGGCGCCGCAGCCGTAGTCGTAGGCGACGACTCGGGCCTCGCCGGGGGCCATTTCGTTGGCGCAGACGCCGAAGGCCTGGCCGAGGCTGTCGGCGAGGCGGATCCAGTAGCCGCACGAGTGGCACTTGTACGGGACGGCCTGGGCGATCGCGGACGTCGGTCCGAAGTCGCCGGCGTACCACCGCTCGGCCGCCTCTTCGCGGCCGATCGGCGAGAGCACGCGCTCGCGGCCGAGGCCGAGCTCCTCGACGACCGTGAGCACCTCTTCGGGAGCGTCGGCGGTGTCGGTGAAGCCGGGCTCGAGGCGCGGGTCGTCGGGGTGGGTCGGGAACAGGTCGCCGGGGCGCAGGTCGCCGGGCTGGACGCGCTCGGACCACGGGATCCACTCCGGCGCGACGACGGCCTCGCCGCCGGGGAGCATCACGACCTCGTTGACCGTGACGGTCTTGGCCCGCGAGGCGCGGGTCAGCGTGACGGCCCAGCGCCAGCCGCGGTACCCGGGGTGGGTGGAGGCGAAGTAGTGCGTGACGAGGCGCTCGCCCTCGACCAGATGACCGAGGTGCTCCCCGACCTGTGCGGCGCCGGCCTCGGCGATCGCGGCCTCACGCGCCGGTTCGACCGCCGCGACGCAGACGGCGTCGGGCTTCGCACGTACCGGTTCGGGGGTTCTGACGGGAGTCACAATCGCCCATTCTCGCACGCCGTTCCCAGTACTCCGAACCGCCGTCGCCCACCCGTCGTACGCGCGGTGCCTGCGGTCTGTCCCCGGTACGAGGCAGGATGGTTCCATGCACTCCCCCGACCCCAAGGCCAATCCCGGCGGAAACGCCGCGGGCGGTCCGCCGCGCGGCGACGCGGGCGGGCCGAAAGCCGCCGGGAAGTCGGCCGGCGAGCGGTTCAGTGACGCCCGCGGGCGGATGGGGAGCGCGGGCAAGAAGGTCGGGCACGCGTCGAAGGTCGGCGCCGAAGGTGTCGCGTCGGCGTCGAAGAAGGCCGCCGAGGTCAGCGGGAAGGTCGGCCGCGCGACCGGGCGCCGGATCCGCGGGCTGACGAGCGCCCAGGGCGCGGGTGAGTCGGGGCTGTCGAGGCTGATCGAGCTCGGCGCGGTGAACGCGGCAGGTGACACGGCGTTCGCGGTGTCGCTGGCCGGGACGGTGTTCTTCACCGTGCCGAGCGGCGAGGCGCGCGACCGGGTGGCGCTGTTCCTGGTGCTGACGATGGCGCCGTTCGCGTTGATGGCGCCGCTGATCGGCCCGATCCTCGACCGGTTCCGCCACGGCCGCCGCTGGGCGATCGGGGCGACTCTCGGCGTCCGCGCGTTCCTGGTCTGGGCCCTGGCCTCGTCGATCGCCGGCCACGGCTCCGCCTGGCTGTATCCGGCGGCGCTCGGCTGTCTGGTCGCCTCCAAGGCGTACGGCGTCACGCGCGCCTCCGCCGTGCCGCGGCTGCTCCCCAAACAGATCACCCTCGTCACGGCCAACTCCCGGATCTCGCTGGCCGGTGTCGCGGGCGCGACGATCGGCGCCGGGATCGCGGCCGCGTTCGCCGCGATCGGGCCGGAGTGGTCGCTGCGCTGGGCCGCACTGGTCTACATCGTCGGCCTGATCCTCGCGATCCGGCTGCCCGCCGCGGTCGACTCCCCCGCCGACGAAGAGGTGACCGGTACGGCGGGGCGCGACGCCCGGCGCCGCGCGATCACCGCCGCCGTGGCCCGCGGGATCCGGTGCAACCTGGGCCTGCGGTTCGTGTCCGGGTTCCTGACCATGTATCTGGCGTTCCTGCTCCGCGACCAGCCGGTCAGCGGGGTCAAGGGCGCCGTCGCGGCCGGGGCGGTGGTGGCCGCGGCCGGGCTCGGCAACAGTCTCGGCACCATCCTCGGGTCGTTGCTCAAGGCCCGTAAACCGGAAGCGGTCGTGCTGGTGGTGCTGCTCGCCGACGCGACCGTCGCGATCGCGGTCGCGGTGCTGTACGGCCTGCCGATCCTGATCACGCTCGGTCTGGTGGCCGGCTTGTGCAGTTCGCTCGGCAAGTTGTCGCTGGATGCGATGATCCAGCGCGACGTGCCGGAGTCCGTGCGGACGTCGGTGTTCGCGCGGTCCGAGACGGTGCTGCAGCTCGCCTGGGTGATCGGTGGCGGCTGCGGGATCGTGCTGCCACTGATCCCGCGGCTCGGGTTCGGGTTCCTCGCGGGTGTGCTGCTGATCGTGGTCTTCCTGGTCCTGCGAATGCGCCCGAGCTCGCGCAGCACGCCGGAGACGCTGCGCCCGGGCGGTCTCGGCGGGCCTCGCACCGACGCGCACAAGCCACACGCCGCGGCGCAGTCGCACGAGCCGTCGTACCGCGATGAGCACCCTGACACCACGACGCGCACGATCCTCAGCGTCGCGGAGCAGCGGGCGGCCCGTGAGCGGCGCTCGAGCTCACAGGACGAGCCCACCGTCGAGTGGCGCACCGGCGACCAGAAGCCGCCGCCGGAGCAGCCCATCGGCCGCTGGTGGAGCGGCCAGCCCGACGAGGACGAGAACACCGGCGAGAACCCGCAGCCGTGGTCCGAAGACACCACCGAGGAACGCAATCAGCCCTCGTCCAGACGCCACCACCACCCCCGAGACACACCGCGCCGCCCGCCCCGCTAGAGCACCCGCCGGACGCAGGTTGCGAGACAAGCGCCGGGGGCGCAGCTGACAGCACTCGGCGGCCGAGTGAGGGGTCACTCGGCCGCCGGGTTGAGCGGGTCAGGCTACGGGGGCTAGGTCCGCCTCCTCGGCGGCCGGCTGCTCGGCGGGAGCGGTGCCGTGGGTGGTGCCGCGGAGGGTGATGGTGGTGGCGACCGCGGTGACCAGCAGGACGACTGCGCCAACCAGGGCGACCACGCTCATGCTGTGAGTGAAGGCGTGGCGGGCGGTGGCCAGGACGGTGTCGGCCAGTTGCGCGGGCAGCTGGGCGGCTGCTGCAGTCGCGGCAGGCAGGCCCTCACGGACCGGAGCGGCGACGCCGGCGGGCAGGTCGGTCGGGACGTCGGCGCGGTAGACCGCGGTGCCGATCGAGCCCAGGACCGCGATCCCGAGCGCGCCGCCGAACTCGGCGCAGGTCTCCATCACCGCGGACGCCGACCCGGCACGCTCCGGAGCGACGGAGCCGACGACCGCCTCGGTCACCAGGGTCATCACCATCACCAGACCGGCCGCGAGCAGCCCGGCCCCGAGCAGCGGGACCACCAGTGACGAGTCGACCTGGATCTGGGTGAGTACGCCGTACCCCGAAGCCGCGAGGACGAACGCTCCACCGATCACATAAGCGCGGTCCATCTTCCCGGCCAGCGCGGTGGCGAGCGGAGCCGCGCCGCCGACCAGGACCGACGGGGCCAGCGACCACAGCGCAGCCTTCAACGGCGAGAGGCCGTGCACCAACTGCAGGTACTGGGTCAGGAACACCGCGTTGCCGACGAGCGCCAGGGTGCCGACGGTGTTCGCCGCCAGCGACCCGCTGAACGCGCGGTTGCGGAACATCGACAGGTCGACCATCGGGTGCGCCGCGGTCCGCTGCCGCTGGACGAACAGCACCCCGAACACCAGCCCGGCCACGATCGCCACCACCGGCAGGGCGGACACGCCGTGGGCCGCCAGCTCCTTGATCCCCCAGATCACCGGCAGAACGGCAGCCAGCGACAGCACCGAACCGAGCAGGTCGAACCGCCCGCGCACCGGCGCCTTGAACTCGGGCAGCAGGACCGGCGCGAGCACCACGAGCAGCACCATCGCCGGGGTGTTGATCAGGAACACCGAGCCCCACCAGAAGTGCTCCAGCAGGAACCCGCCGAGCACCGGGCCGAGGGTGATCCCGCCCATCATCACCGCGCTCCAGAACGCGATCGCCTTCGACCGCTGCTTCGGGTCGTGGAACATGTTCCGGATCAGCGCCAGGGTCGACGGCATCAGGGTCGCGCCGCCGATACCGAGCAGCGCGCGGGCCGCGATCAGCTGCTCGGGGTTCTGCGCGTACGCCGCCGCGACCGAGGCGAGCCCGAAGCCGATCGCGCCGAACAGCAGCAGCCGGCGGCGGCCGATCCGGTCGCCGAGCGAGCCCATGGTGATCAGCAGGCCGGCCAGCACGAACCCGTAGATGTCGAAGATCCACAGCTGCTCGGTCGCGTTCACGCCGAGGTCCGCGCTGATGAACGGGACCGCGAAGTACAGCACCGACACGTCCATCGAGACCAGCAGCAGCGGCAGCGCGAGCACGCCGAGTGCGATCCATTCCTTGCGGCCCGCCCGTTCGGTGGTCCCCATGATGCCCCTCCGGTTATCTGTCTATGCCGCACACTGTGTGCGCCATACACAGACCATACACAAGACTGTCTATGCTGTAAACAGATAGACTGCGGCGTATGGACGAGAGCGAGCTGCCCAGGGTCTTGCAGCAGATGTGGGGTATCGAGGGGCGGAGCCGCCCGGGGCCGAAGCCGGCCTTCCACATCAGCGACATCGCGCGGGCCGCGATCAAACTGGCCGACGCGGGCGGGCTCGCGGCGGTCTCGATGAGCAAGGTGGCGGCCGAGCTCGGCTTCACCACGATGTCGCTCTACCGGTACGTCGACGCCAAGGACGATCTGTACGTCGTGATGCTCGAGCACGCGTTCGGCGACCCGCCGGCGCTCGACCCGGAGCTCGGCTGGCGGGGCCGGATCACCGCCTGGGCCGAGGCGTTCCGCGACGGGCTGCGGCGGCACCCGTGGATCCTGCAGATCCCGGTCCAGGAGCCGCCGTTGTCACCGAACCAGCTGGCCTGGATGGAGTCGGGGCTGGGCGCGTTCGAGGGCACGCCGCTCACACCGCCGGACCGGTTGTCCGCGATGCTGCTGGTGAACATCTACGTCCGCGGTACGGCGCAACTCACCGCGAACATGCTGACCGAACCGGACGCGATCCGCGCGGCCGACCAGCTCTACACCGAGCGCCTGACGATGCTCGCGACGCCGGACCGCTTCCCCGGGATCGCGGCGACCCTCGAGCAACCTCTCGACGAGGGCTACGCCGGCGACTTCGACGCGGGAGAATTCACCTTCGGCCTGGACACCGTCCTCGACGGCATCCAGGCGCGCATCACCCGGCTGACGAACTAGTAGTCGAGCTTGTCGGCGACGCCGCGCAGCACGGTGGCGACCTGGCGGGCGGACTTGTTGTCGGGCTGGCGGCCGCGGCGGTAGTTCTCGCCGAGGCGGTCGAGGAGCTTGATCAGGTCCTCGATGACGACCTGCATCTCCTCCGGCTTCGGCCGCATCGCCTTCGCCACCGACGGCGGCGGGTCGATCAGCCGGACCTGCAGCGCCTGCTCGCCCTTACGTCCCTCGACGACGCCGAACTCGACCTTCTGGCCCGGCTTCAGGTTGGTCACACCCGACGGCAAGGCCTCGGCGCGGACGTAGACGTCCCCGCCCTCCTCCTTGCTGAGGAATCCGAACCCCTTCTCGGAGTCATACCACTTCACCTTGCCAACGGGCACGGGAACCTCTTCAGTCGTCAATCGTTCGGGAAGCGACCGGACCGTGAAGCCCGATCGGGAAACCCAGCGTACGTGAACCTGCGCAACGGCGCCTCCGGAAACTACCTGATCGAGCAGCCTCCCCGCACCCCCTACAAGTTCCGGTATTTCTCCGGCTCTGCCAAGCGTTCGTTCATCGACCCGGACCGGAACCCGCGCGGGTCGACCTGCGCCGCCGGGAACCCTTCGGCCATGACCGCATTCACCAGCATTTCGTGGTCCACGCGGTCCAGTAATGCGGCGTCGATCTCGATCGACGCGGTCTCCCCGAGGTCGCGGACGCGCACGTTCTCGACGCCGTACGCCGCGAGCCGCGCACGGACGGCCTGCTCGGCACGGTCGACCCGGACGAGCAGGTTCGGGGTGATGCGGATGCCGTACGCGATCCGGCTGGACAGGCACGCCGCGGCGGGTTTGTCCGACGTCTCCAGACCCCAGCTGCGCGACGCCGTCCGGATCTGCGCCTTGGTCAGTCGCGCGTCCTTCAGCGGCGTCAGCGCGCCGCGCTCGAAGGCGGCCCGGATGCCCGGCCGGAACCCGGCGATCGCGTCGTCGGCGTTCGTCCCGGTCGCGATCGCGGTGATGCCGAACTCGTCCGCGATCGGCTGCAGCGTCTCGACCAGCTCAGCCTTGCAGAAGTAGCACCGGGCGCCCGAGTTCGCCTGGTACCCCTCGCGCTCCATCTCGTGCGTGTGCGGCGAGACGTGCCGGACCCCGAGCCCGTCCGCGAACCGCGCCGCGGGCTCCAGCTCCGCGGCCGGCAACGAGGGTGAGACCGCGGTCGCCGCGACCACGTTCGCCGGGCCGATCGCCCGCGCCGCGGCCGCGAGCAGGAACGCCGAGTCAGCGCCGCCGCTGAACGCGACCACCATCTTGTCGTACGACGACAGCCGCCGCATGAGCGCTTCCAGCCGCTGCTCGAGCACGTACGCGTCGAGCCAGGCGGGGAACTCGGTCAGGTCGTTCAGTACGACGTCGGCGCCGTACGCGCGCAACTCGTCCGCGGTGAACGGACCGGTCGCGACCGACACCGCGAGCGCGCCGGCGGCATGAGCGCCGTCGATGTCGGCGGTGTGGTCGCCGACGAAGATCGTGGCCTGGTGCGCGCGCAGCGCCGTGCCCTTCTCGGCTCCGTGCAGGTCGCCGACCGGCTCGTCGACGTCCAGCCCCAGGTGCTCGAGGTGCAGCCGGACCGACGGGGTGTGCTTCGCGGACACGACCATCGTCCGCCCGCGCAGCGCCCGGATCGCGGCCAGCGACTCGGCCACGCCCGGCAGCGGCAGGCTGCCGGTGATGGCGTGCGACGGGTAGTGCTCGCGGTACCGCGCGACCATCGCGTCGACCTGCTCGGCCGGGAACCAGTTCGCCATCTCCCAGGTCAGCGGCGGCCCGAGCCGGCTGACCACCAGGTCGGTGTCGATCGGCACGCCGGTCTCCGCGGCGAGCAGGTCCCAGACGGCCTGGATCCCCGGCCGGGAGTCGATCAACGTCATGTCCAGGTCGAAGCCGACCACCAACTCCGGCACGTCGGCGGTCTCGGGAGCGGGTTCAAGAGCGGCGGTTGACACGTCCCCAACCCTACGTGCTCCCACCTGCGTCGCGGTCTCGCATCCCGAAACGGCCGACATATCTAGTAAATCAGTCGGATTATAAGTATTAACCGACCGTGAGGGAGCAGTCACGATCGACTCCGACTACAGCAAGGCGAACGGGCGACGCGTCGCACTTCTCCGCACTTGACAATTGACGACTTGGTGTCCGAGCACTTGACATCCGGGGCAGTTTTGTAAACCCTCGTCGGCATGGACTCGTTTGCCGATCGGACCAAACGCCGGCTGCGGGACGAGTTGCTGGACGCTGCCCAGGACGCCATCGAGACAGGTGGGTACGACGCGCTTCGGATGGCCGAAGTGGCTCGTCGTACCGGGGTGTCCCGGCAGACCGTCTACAACGAGTTCGGCGACAAGTGGGGCGTGCTGGAAGCCGTCGCGGGACGCGAGACCGAACGGTTCCTGCTGGATGTGAACGCGGCGCTCGCCGAGCAGTCCGATCCGATCGACGGCCTCCGGGCCGCGGTGGAGCGGGCGCTCACGCTGGCCGGGGAGAACCCCCTGGTGAAGGCGGCGCTGAGCCGGCCGGGATCGGACCAGGCCAGTCAACTGCTGACCACACGGGGGCAGCAGGTGCTGGAACTGGCGCACCTCCGGCTGGATTCCCATGTCAGGGAGCACTGGCCGGAGGTGCCTGCGGAAGACGCGACCAGCTGCGTCGACGTCGCCCTGCGCGTCGTCATCAGCCACATCGTCACGCCGGGCCCTCCCCCGGCCGTGGTGGCGGCGCAGCTGGCTCGTGTC
The DNA here is from genome assembly GCF_040610805.1 of Kribbella sp. NPDC003557. Lineage (NCBI taxonomy): Bacteria > Bacillati > Actinomycetota > Actinomycetes > Propionibacteriales > Kribbellaceae > Kribbella > Kribbella sp. NPDC003557. The sequence goes on along the minus strand of NZ_JBEXMY010000007.1, from coordinate 639,937 downwards.
CTGTCACCCTTCTTAGCCGAGTCCAGGAGGCAGCACGTATGAACGATCTGCACAGGCAGGGTTTCAGCTCCCTCAAGGCCGGCGGCCTCAACTGGGACGCGATGCCGCTGCGGCTGTTCGACAAGGGCAACCGCAAGTTCTGGAACCCGCGCGACATCGACTTCAGCCAGGACGCGAAGGACTGGCAGGAGCTGAGCGACAACGACAAGGACAACGCGTTGATGCTCTGCTCGCAGTTCATCGCCGGCGAGGAGGCGGTGACCGAGGACCTGCAGCCGTTCCTGCAGGCGATGGCAGCCGAGGGCCGGTTCGGCGACGAGATGTACCTGACGCAGTTCTGCTTCGAGGAGGCCAAGCACACCGCGGTGTTCCGGCTCTGGCTGGACGCGGTCGGCGTCACCGAGGACCTGCACCGCTACGTCGAGAACAACCCGGGCTACCGGGCGATCTTCTACGAGGCGCTGCCGGTCGCACTGAAGTCGCTGGCCGACGACCCGTCGCCGGCCAACCAGGTCCGCGCGTCGGTGACCTACAACCACGTGGTGGAAGGGACCCTGGCCCTGACCGGGTACCACGCGTGGAACCTGCTCTGTACGTCGCGCGGCGTGCTGCCCGGGATGCAGGAGCTGATCCGCCGGATCGGCGACGACGAGCGGCGGCACATGGCGTGGGGCACGTTCACCTGCCGCCGGCACGTCGCGGCGGACGCGTCGAACTGGAAGGTCGTCACCGACACGATGGAGGAACTGCTCCCGCACGCGCTGACCCAGATCCAGTGGGCGATGGACAACTCCCCCGAGCTGCCGCCGGAGATCAACCCGACCGCGTTGATGACGTACGCGGGCGATCGCGCCACCCGCCGGCTCGGCGCGATCGAGTCCGCGGTCGGCGCGGACGTCGCCGGGATCGACCTCGACTACTCGCCGGAGAAGCTCGAGGACGACTTCGGCGACGAGGACTCAGCCGCGCTGGCGGCGGTGCGCTAGCAGGACGACCAGCGCCGCGGTCGCCAGGACCGCGGGAAGCCAGGTGACGGTCGCCGTGCCGAGACGGTCGGCGACCTGGCCGCCGGTGAAGGCGCCCAGTGCGATCGCGCCGTTGTACACCCCCACCAGCACAGCGGACGACGCTTCGGGGGCACTGGGCGCCGCCGCGTGACCCCACGCCTGCGTGCTGACACTCGTCCCGCCGTACGCGAGGCCCCAGATCACCAGCAGGACAAGGGATCCCGCGATCGTCGTACCGATCAGGGGCATCGCGAAGGCGGACAAGGCGATGCCGCCGGCGATGACGGCCAGGGCCCGGGACGGGCGCAAGGCCCCTGTGAAGAAGTTGCCCACGACACCGGCCACACCGTACGCGAGCAGGAGGGTGCCGATCAGCGCCGGACCGGTGTGCGGCTCCAGCAGCGGGCGGATGTAGGTGTACGCCGCGAAGTGGCCGGTCACGATCAGCACCACGAGGACGAGGCCGACGCGGATGTCGTCGATCCGCAGCACGTCGCGGACGTCGCCCCAGCGCACCGCCTTCTCGGGCGCGAGTGACGGCAGGTAGTAGACCAGCGCGACGGCGAACGCCATCGACAGCAGGCCGATGCCCGCGAAGGCCCAGCGCCAGCCGAGGATCTCACCGACGTACGCGCCGGCCGGGATGCCGAGCACCGACGCGATCCCGATCCCGCTGAAGATCAAGGAGGTTGCGGGTCCGGCGGCGTGTTCGGGGACGACGCGGCGGGCCAGGCCGATGGTGAGCAGCCAGACGCCACCGATCGAGACACCCATGAGGACCCGCGCCGCGATAAGGACCCAATAGACCGGTGCGAGCGCGGCTGCGAACGACCCGGAGGCGAGCAGCACCATCAGTCCGCCCAGCACCGCCCGGCGGTCCAGTCGCCCGAGGCCGAGCGGCAGGACGGGCGCGGCGACTGCCGAGACGAGGCCTGTCGTGGTCAGGGCCAGGCCCGCAGTGCCTTCGGTGACGTGCAGGGATTCGGCCATCGGGGTGAGCAGCCCGACCGGGAGCATCTCGGCAGTCACCACGGTGAACACGGTCGCGGCCATCGTGATCGGTGCGGCCCATCCCCGGGTGATCGTCTGGTCGGCGCAGATCGTCGTCATACATCCAGTGAGCCGTCCCGGGGTGATGCGGAACAACGGCGATCTGATCATGCTTGTATTAGCTGAGCTCATCGATCGGAGGTAGGCCGTGGCTGTCGAGATCCGTGAACTGGAGTGCTTCCTCGTCCTCGCCGACGAGCTGCACTTCGGCCGTACGGCCGAACGCCTCTACCTCTCGCAGAGCCGGGTCAGCCAGCTGCTGCAGTCGCTGGAGCGCCGGATCGGCGGGCCGCTGTTCGAGCGGACGAGCCGGCGGGTGGCGCTGACGCCGCTCGGCAAGGAGTTCCTGACCTCGCTGCGACCCGCGTACGCGGCACTGGAGCGGGTCGTCGAGGGCGCCCGCGAGTACGCCGCCTGCGTGAAGGGTCAGCTCCGGATCGGTTTCCAGGGCACGGTGAACGACGAGATCCTCAACGCGGTGTCGGCGTTCCAGTCACGCAACCCGAACTGCCTGATCGACGTCTGGGAACTCCCGATGAACGACCCGTTCAGCGCCCTGCGGCGCGGCGACGTCGACGCGGCCGTCGCCCTCCTGCCGATCGCGGAGGACGACCTGGTCGTCGGGCCGACGTTCTCCGTCGTGCCGCAGACCCTCGCCGTGTCGAAGCGGCATCGGCTGGCCGGCCGCACGTGCGTCGACGTGGAGGACCTGGCGGGCGAGACCCTGATCGGTTTCTCCGGCCCGGCGCCCAGCTACTGGCGCCTGACCCAAGCGCCCACGCAAACCCCGGCCGGCGCCTTGATCCATCGCGGCCCCGAGGTCCGCACCTTCTCCGAAGGGCTCTCACTGATCGCCGCCGACCGCGGCGCGATGCTCGTCTGCCAGGCCACCGCCAGCCGCAACCAGCGCGCCGACATCATCAGCATCCCGCTCACCGGCGTCCCCGACTCCGCCCTCGCCCTGACCTGGCGCCGCGGCGAGGAAACCCCTGCGTTACAGGCGTTCGCGGAGCACCTCAAGGTCAGCTGAGGCCCAGCAGCTCGACGGACTTCTCGCGCATCTCGACCTTGCGGATCTTGCCGGTGACCGTCATCGGGAAGTCGTCGACGAGCAGGACGTACCTCGGGATCTTGAAGTGCGCCAGCTTGCCGGCGGCGAAGGTTCTGATCGCGTCGGCGTCGAGCGGGTCCGCACCGGGCTTGAGCTTGATCCAGGCGCAGAGCTCCTCGCCGTACTTCTCGTCGGGGACGCCGATGACCTGCACGTCGGCGATCGCCGGGTGGGTGTAGAGGAACTCCTCGATCTCGCGCGGGTACACGTTCTCGCCGCCGCGGATGACCATGTCCTTGATCCGGCCGACGATGTTCACGTACCCGTCCTCGCGCATCGTCGCCAGGTCGCCGGTGTGCATCCAGCGGGCCTGGTCGATCGCCTCCGCGGTCTTCTCCGGCTCGTCCCAGTAGCCGAGCATCACCGAGTACCCGCGGGTGCACAGCTCGCCGGGCTCGCCGCGGCCGACGACCAGCCCGGTCGCCGGGTCGACGAGCTTCACCTCGACGTGCGGCATCACCCGGCCGACGGTCGACGTCCGGCGGTCCAGGTCGTCGTCGCGCCGGGTCTGCGTTGACACCGGCGAGGTCTCGGTCATGCCGTAGCAGATCGCGACCTCGGCCATGTGCATGTCCGCGACGCAGCGCTTCATCACCTCGACCGGGCACGGCGATCCGGCCATCACCCCGGTCCGCAGGCTGGTCAGGTCGTAGTCGGCGAAGTCCGGCAGGCCGAGCTCGGCGATGAACATCGTCGGTACGCCGTACAGCCCGGTGCAGCGCTCGTCCTGGACGGCCCGGAGCGTCGCCGCCGGGTCGAACGCCGGCCCCGGGATCACCATGCAGGCGCCGTGTGTGGTGCAGCCGAGGTTGCCCATCACCATGCCGAAGCAGTGGTAGAAGGGCACCGGAATACACAGGCGGTCGTCGGCGGTGAACGCGATCGTCTCGGTGACGAAGAAGCCGTTGTTCAGGATGTTGTGGTGGCTGAGCGTCGCGCCCTTCGGGAACCCCGTCGTACCGCTGGTGTACTGGATGTTGATCGGGTCGTCGAAGGACAGCTCCGCCTCGCGGGCGTGCAGCCCGTCGACCGGGATCCGGGACGCGTCGTCGCGGAGCGCGTCCCAATCGCCGGTGCCGAGGTAGACGATCTGCTCGAGGGCCGGGCAGTCGGGTTTCACCTCGTCGACCATCGCCCGGTAGTCGCTGGTCTTGAAGTCGGTCGCGGAGACGAGCAGCCGGACACCGGACTGGTTGAGCGCGTAGGACAGCTCGTGGGTGCGGTACGCCGGGTTGATGTTCACCAGGATCGCGCCGATCAGCGCGGTCGCGTACTGCGTGATCGTCCACTCGGCCCGGTTCGGCGCCCAGATGCCGACCCGGTCGCCCTTCGCGATGCCGCGGGCCATCAGGCCGCGCGCGACCAGCTCGACCTCGGCGCCGAACTCGTCGTACGTCCAGCGCCGGCCGGTCTGCACCTCGACGAGGGCCTCGCGGTCGCCGTACGCGCCGATGGTGCGTCTCAGGTTGGCGCCGATCGTCTCGCCCAGCAACGGAACCTCGGACACCCCGGACGCGTACGACGGCAGGCTCATGCAAGCCATCGTCACGCTCGGCAAATGCGTCTGCAAGTGCACGCGCGGCAGGAAACAGGGGGTGGACGGCAAGCAATGTCCTTACCAACTCTGCGTCACAACGGTCGCGGAGCGTGGTTGGGCGGTTACCTTGGAGTCGAGAGGTGTGAGGCGATGGGCCGATCCGTGGAAGGTCACGCCCGCAGCGACCGTCCGCCCGGGCGTACTGCCGAGGCGGCGCAACGTACCGCTGCGGTGCAGGAACGCGTCCAGGCCCTGGGCGGCATCCTCGCCGACGCGCTCGCCGGCGATGTCCACGGCACCGATCTGCAGACCCTGAAGCGGGCGCCGCGGCGCGCGCCGCCGACCGTGCCGCCGGCCGATCTCGAGGCGCATCCCGGACCCGTCTGGGATGCGTTCGTGCCTCAGCCGCCGGGCCGGTTCCGGTGGTGGGGCGCCGAGCGCCGGTTCGCGCGCCGGCTCGCCGACGCGGAGGACCGGTTCGCGGAGGCGATCGAACGGCACCGGGCCTTCGAGGAAGCCCGCAAGGAGCGGGTGGCGCGTGGGGTGCGCGAGCAGGTCGACCAGCAGCGCCGGCTCGACGAGGCGACCGCGGAACAGCATGCGCGGATGGACGCGTACGAGCACGCGGTCCGCGGCCGCGACCGGGCCGCCGTGACGCGGTATTTCACCAGGGCGCTGGACCGGGTCCCCGAGCCACTGGACTTCCCTCGCCGGCGCAAGGTCGGGTACGTCCCCGAGTCGACGCTGCTGGCGGTGGAGTGGGACCTGCCCGACGTCAGCGTCGTACCGGCAGAGGCGTCGTACCGCTACGACCGCTCACTGGACACGGTGCTCGCGGTCATGCGAGAGCCGCTGGAGCTGCGACGGCTGTACCAACAACGGGTGGCGCAGCTGGCTCTGCGCGCGCTGCACCTGGTCTTCGGAAGTGACAGGTACGGCGTGGTCGAGACCGTCGTGTTCAACGGCATGGTCGAGTCGGTGGACCTCACGACCGGCCAGACCGTACGGCCGTGCCTGATCACGTTGCGGGCCACGCGGGAGCAGTACCAGGCGCTGGTGCTGGACCAGCTCGACCCTGTGGCCTGCGTACGGCACTACTTCGCCGCGGAGGTGTCACGGCACCCGGAGGAGCTGCAGCCGGTGGAGCCGGTGCTGGAGTTCGACCTCGCCGACCCGCGCACCGTCGAGGCGGTCGACGTGATCAGCGAGATCGACGCACGCCCGAACCTGCTGGAGCTCACCCCCGAGGCGTTCGAGCACCTGGTGCACAACCTGCTCACGCGGATGGGCCTGGAAACCAGGCTGTTCCGGCGCGGAACGGACGGCGGGATCGACTGCGTCGCCTACGACCCGCGCCCGATCACCGGCGGCAAGTTCGTCGTCCAGGCGAAACTCTGGACCCGCACCGTCCCACCGACCGCCGTCCGCGACCTCTTCGGCACCGTCATCGACGCCGGCGCCACCAAGGGCATCCTGATCACCACGTCCGGCTTCGGCCCCACCAGCTACCAGTTCGCCAACGGCAAACCCCTCCAACTCATCGACGGCACCGCCCTCCTGTCCCTCTGCCACCACCACGACATCCCGGCCCGCATCATCCCCCGCGCCAGCTGAGCGGCGACTCGTAGATCTGGAGTTCGGCTGCAGTGTGAGATGACCGGTGACTTGCTGGTGATGCCAGACTGACCGTTATGGACACAGGGGTGAGTGTTGTCGGGTCAGGGCAGGTCAGTGGCACGCCGGATGTGCTGCGGGTGACGTTCGGCGTGGAGCAGGTCGCAGCTGATGTGGCGGCGGCTGTCGCCACGGTCGGCGAGCGGACCGAGGCGGTGCTCGGGGCGTTGCGGGCCCAGGGAGTGCAGGACTCGCAGCTGGGGACCAGTGCGGTGAACGTGTTCCAGGAGTACCGGGAGCCCGGCACGGACCCGGCGTACCGCGCCTCGCACACCGTGCTGGTGGAGACGAAGGACCTGACCGGCTTCGGCGCGCTGCTGAACGCGGCTGTCGGTGCTATCGGCAACAGCCTCGCCCTGCACGGGCTGCAGTTCGACATCGAGGACAAGTCCGCGCTGCTGGCCCAGGCCCGGGAGCTGGCGTTCCAGCAGGCCAAGGCGAAGGCCGGGCACCTCGCTGCCCTGTCCGGGTTCTCTCTCGGCTCGGTGACCGCGATCTCGGAGAGCCAGGGCCAGTTCCCGATCCGTACCGAGTCCGCAATGCTCGGCAAGGGCGCGTACGACTCCGCTCTCAACGTTGTACCGGGCGACCACACCGTCGAGGTCTCGCTCCAGGTGCACTTCGCCTGGGCGTAACCCGCGTCTCAAAACGCGCACAGGGGTTGCGCGCTGGGTACAGACAGAGAGACTTCTCTCATGTACGCACCGGCACCGCTGCGGCGGCAACTGAGTCGGTCCGGGCTGTTGCTGCTCGGGCCGGCGTTCGTAGCTGCCGTCGCGTACGTCGACCCCGGTAACTTCGCCACCAACATCGCCGCCGGTGCGACCTACGGTTACCTGCTGTGCTGGGTGGTGGTCGGGGCCAACCTGATGGCCGTCCTGGTGCAGTACCTGGCGGCCAAGGCGAGCATCGCGACCGGGCGGACGCTGCCGCAACTGTGCCGCGACGAGTTCCGGCGCCCGACGTCGACCGGGCTGTGGGCGCAGGCCGAGGTGGTCGCGATCGCGACCGACCTGGCCGAGGTGGTCGGCGGCGCGATCGCGCTGAACCTGCTGTTCGGCGTACCGCTGCTGGTCGGCGGCGTGATCACCGGCGTGGTCTCGTTCGGGCTGCTGATCTACCAGTCGAAGCGGGGCCAGCGGCCGTTCGAGGCCGCGATCATCGGTCTGCTGGCCGTCGTCCTGGTCGGCTTCGTGGTGTCCACGGTGAAGTCGGACCCGTCGGCGAGCGGCGTGGTCGGCGGCCTGGTGCCGCGGCTGGACGGCACCGAATCGCTGGTGCTGGCGGCCGGCATGCTCGGCGCGACCGTGATGCCGCACGCGATCTGGCTGCACGGCGCACTCGTGACCGACCGGCACTGGAAGACCATCCGCTCCGAGAACGGCAAGTCCCGCGTACTGCGGGCGACCCGGCTCGACGTCGCGGTTGCGATGGCGCTCGCCGGCGCGGTCAACCTGGCCATGGTCGTCCTGGCCGCGGCTGCCCTGAAGGGCACCGGCGCCGACTCCCTCGACGCCGCCCACATCGCGATCGGCGACCGCCTCGGCCAGCTCCCCGCCCTGCTGTTCGCGCTCGCCCTGCTGGCCAGCGGCTTCGCGTCCTCCTCGGTCGGGACCTACGCGGGCTCGGTCATCCTGGACGGCTTCTGGCAGCGTCACGTCCCGCTGCCGGTACGGCGCCTGATCACGCTGATCCCCGCGCTGCTCGTCCTGGCGATCGGCATCGACCCCAGCCGCGCACTGGTGGTTTCGCAGGTGGTGCTGAGCTTCGGCATCCCGTGCGCCCTATGGCCGCTGGTGAGATTGACCGCCTCCCGGCGCGTCATGGGCGACTTCGTCAACCGCCGGGCGACTACTCTCGCGGCATGCCTGGTAGCCACCGCCGTCACGGCCCTGAACGTCGTACTGATCGTGCTGACGCTGCGGGGATGACATGACCCGGGTGTACGCCGTGAGCGACGTCCACGGCCACCTGGGGAAACTGACCGCCGCACTGCACGCCGCCGGCCTCACCGATGCCGACGGCAACTGGGCGGGCGAGGACGTCAGGCTGTGGTTCCTCGGCGACTTCTTCGACCGCGGCCCGGACGGGATCGGGGTCCTGCGCTACGTGCGCGGCCTGATCGACCAGGCTCCCGACGGCGCGGTCCGGATGCTGCTCGGCAACCACGAGATCCTGGCCCTCGGGATGTACAAGTTCGGTGACACGTTCGTCCCGCACGACGGCATCACGCTGCGCAGCTTCGAGCGTTCCTGGGCCTTGAACGGCGGCCAGGACCGCGACCAGGAGCTGCTCACCGACGACGACGTGGACTGGCTGCTCGACCGGCCGATGCTCGGGCTGGACGCCGACCAGCTGCTGATGCACTCCGACACCGCCGAGTACGTCGAGTGGGGCGACACGCTCGACCAGATCAACGCCGCGGCCCGGGCCGAGCTGCACTCCGACGACATCGAGGTGTGGTGGGAGATCTGGCGCCGGATGACGTCGCGGTACGCGTTCCGCGGCCCGAGCGGTCCCGAGGTGGCCCGGATCATGCTCCAGCATCTCGGCGGCCGCCGGATCGTGCACGGCCACAGCATCGTCGCCGACCAGCTCGGCATCGACCCGCAGTTCCTGACCGGGCCACACCTGTACGCCGACGGCCTGGCGCTGGGCATCGACGGCGGCGCCTTCGACGGCGGGCCGTGTCTGGTGGTCGAGCTCACCGCGGAGTGACGCCGCGAGGACGCCACTCCACCGGCCGGGCGCGGCTACTTGTCGGCGGTGAGCGTGCCGCCGACCGCCCAGCTCTCCGGCGGGGTCTCCTGGATCCAGACCTGGACGCTCTCGGCCGGTACGCCGAGGGTGTCGACGAAGGCGTCGGTGACCTTCTGGACCAGGTCGCGCTTGAGTTCCGGGGTCCGCGGACCCTGCAGGACGGTGACGACAGGCATCGGATTTCCTTTCGGTGATGGGTTCTGAGCCCATTCCAGCCCGCACGACCGCCGCGAACGAGACGCAGTTGCGATGTCCTCCGATCACTCGAACTGATCGGACGCCGTCCGGCAGGCCTCCAGCAGGACGGCGAGGTCGCCGCCGACCGTCGTACCGGCCGGGACCGCGAGGCTCGTGGTCAGGGTGAGCCGCGGGCTCGGTCGCCGGAAGACAACTCGCCCTTCGCGGAGCAGGCGAGCGTGGGACTCGTAGATGACCGTCCAGCTCGGTGGACCGGCACCGATCGCGGCGTGGGTGTCCTGCAGGCTGTTGGAGCGTGGGCCGAGCACCGGTTCGAAGCCGGCGGTCGCGCACGCCGAGAGCACCAGGTCGACCAGCGGCGGGTTCGTGCGGCGGTCGGTGATCCGGAGCGGGAGTTCGCGGAGGTCGGTCAGCCGGACCTCCTCCGGCGGGGCGGTCGTGGCCGGCAGGGCGATCAGCAGGTCGTCGTCCCAGACCGGGACGAACTCGAGACCTGCCGCCTCGTCCTGTCCGCGGACGAACGCGGCGTCGAGCTGGCCTGCTCTCACCCGGTCCAGCCGGGCGCGGGTCGACGCGCTCACCAGCTCGACGTACACGCCCTTCGACGAAAGCTCTGCCACCACTGTCTCCAGCCGTTCGCCCAGTCCTGTGCTGGTTCCCAGCCGGAGCCGGCGGAAAGGTTCGGCGGTGGCGGCGGCGCGGGCCGCCTCGACCGAGGCGAGCACGGCGCGGGCGGCCGGGAGGAAGCGCTGGCCGGCCTCGGTGAGGCGGACGGCGCGGGCCGAGCGGTCGAAGAGCTGGACGCCGAGCTCGCGTTCCAGGCGCGCGATCTGCTGGCTGACGCCCGGCTGGCCGATCCCGAGCTGCTCGGCGGCACGCCCGAAGTTCAGCACCTCCGCGACGGTGACGAAGTACTGGATCTGCCGGAACTCCATCCGCTGATCATCGCGGATCCGGGAATGGCGCCGTCCCGCGCGGGGTTGTCAGCGGTTATGGCCGACAAGACTGTGAAGATTCCCGGACCGGACCACCCGATCACCGTGGGCAAGAACCCGGACCGTGTGGTCGTGAAGGTCGGCGACGTGGTCATCGCGGACACCCGCGACGCCCTGTCGCTGCAGGAGGCGAGCTATCCGGCGGTGCAGTACATCCCGCGCGAGGACGTCGACTTCACGCAGCTCGAGCGCACCGAGCACCAGACCTACTGCCCGTACAAGGGCGACGCGTCGTACTACAGCCTGCTCCCCGCCGGTGCGGCCGGCGAGAACGCGGTCTGGACCTACGAGCAGCCGTACGACGCGGTCGCGGACATCCGCGAGCACGTCGCGTTCTACCCCGACAGGGTGTCCGTCGAGATCATCGCCTGAACCACCGGGGCGAGCACCTCGGGCGGTACGACGTGGTGCTGGTCGGGGAGCTCGACGAGCGTCGCGTTCGGCAGGATCGCCACGATGCGATGCGCCGCGTCGAGCATGAACGGCGCGGTCGCGGTCCCGGCGACCACGAGGGTCTGCTGCGTGATCGCGCGGAGCGTTTCGACCGGTGTGGTGCCCTCGTGCGCCATCACCGCGAAGTCGTAGGCGAGCGTCGGCGCGAGCTCCGCGACACCCGGTAGCGCGGCCACTTCGAGCGCGTCGGATTGCGGCGCGCCGGTCATCAGCATGAACAGCTCGACGGCTTCCCGGTTCTGGCCGTCGCGGATCAGGTCGAGCACCCGCTCACCGTCGTCCGTCGGGTCCACGTCGTCGGGTCCGTACGGCGGCTCGTGCAGCACGAGCTTCGTGATCGGCAGCTGACTCGCCGCGATCGCCGCCAGTCCCGCCCCGGACGAGTGCCCGTAGACGGCCGCCGTACCGCCGAAGACCGTGAGCAGCGCGGCCAGGTCCTCCACCTCGCGCTGGACGTCGTACGGGGTGCTGTCGCCGGAGTCCCCGCGGCCGCGGCGGTCGTACGTCACCACGTCGCACTTGCTCGCCAGTTCGTCGGCCAGTGGCCGGAGCGCCTGCCGGTCGCACAACGCTCCCCCGACGAGGACCAGCGGGTGTCCGCTGCCCAGGCGGTCGTAGGCGATCGTCGTGCCGTCCGCTGACGTCACTTTCTCCATCGGATGCTCCTCGCTCGTCGTGGCTGACGTCCGGGACGTCGGAGCCGGTCGGCGCGCTTCGACATTGTGGTGGCGCTTGGACTGCCGGGGTGGTTCACTGCTTCGCGATGATCACGAGAGTCGATGACTACCTGCACAAGGTTCCCTTGTCCGGGGCGGTTCCCGAACAGGTCGGACCGTTCACCTTGTTCCGCACGACGACGATCTGGCCGTACTACGCCCGCCCTGTGCCCGGTTCCGGGGCGTCGATCCAGCCGGCTGACATCGAGCTGGTGCGGGAGCGGTGTGCCGAGCTTGGCATCCCACTGAGCTTCGAGTGGGTCGTGGAGACCTGCCCGTCGCTGGGACCGGCCGCAGCGGCAGCCGGGCTCAGTGTGGTCGAGCACCCGTTGCTGGTGCTGGAGCGCGCGGACTTCCGCCCTGCCGTGGCCGATGCCCGCTGCGAGATCATCTCGGCCGACGACGGCCTGGTACGGCAGGCCCGTGCGGTCGCCGGGCTCGCGTTCCGTGAGTCAGGCACGGCTGTTGGCACCGCTGGGCCGGCAGAGCGAGACTCCGCGGCTGCGGCGATGGCGGCCGACACTGTCGCGGCCCTGCAGGACCGGATGCGCCGTGGGGTCGCGGTCACCGCCGGTGCGTTCACCGGCGACGGCATGGTGGCCAGTGGAACGCATCAGCCGGTCGGCTCCACCACGGAGATCGTCGGCGTCGGCACGCTGCCGTCGATGCGCCGGCGCGGCCTGGCCGCCGCTGTGACCTCGGCACTCGTCGAGCACGCGCTGGACAACGGCGTGGACCTCGTCCTGCTGTCCGCCGAGTCGGACGCGGTCGCAGCGGTCTACGAGCGTGTCGGCTTCCACCGGATCGGTCACGCCGGAGCAGCTGAGTGACATGGAGTCCGGACACCCGTCTGGTCGTGCTGCGCGGCAACTCGGGCTCCGGCAAGTCCACCACGGCCCGGACGCTGCGCGAACGCCTCGGCCGCGGTACGGCGTGGGTCGAGCAGGACCACATCCGCCGCATCCTGCTCCGCGAGTACGACCTCCCGGGCGGCGTGAACATCGGGCTCATCGACACCAACGTCCGCTACGCACTCGACCACGGGTACGACGTGGTGCTCGAGGGCATCCTGGACGCCGCGCGGTACGGCGACATGCTGCGCCGGCTCACCGCGGACCACCGTGGCACGACCCTGCACTACTACTTCGACATCCCGTTCGCGGAGACCGTCGTACGGCACGGAACCCGGGACCTGCACGGTGTGAGCCCCGAGATGATGCAGGACTGGTACCGGGAGCACGACGTACTCCACGGCGTCGAGCAGACCGTGATCGGGCTGGACAGCGCGCTGGACGAGACCGTGGCGAAGATCCTGACCGACCTCGGGGCGGATCCCGTACCGTTGGAGGGATGAGCACGTCCGAGCCCACCCGCCCCCGTACCCTCGCCGAGGCGCTGCGGAGTTGGGGCGACGCCGCGCTCGGTGAGTTGCTGCGGCGGCGGCCTGATCTGGCGTTGCCGATTCCGGCGGATACCGGGCAGCTTGCGGCGCGGGCGACGAGCAACGCGTCCGCGGCGCGGGCCATCAACCGGCTGGACGAGTTCGGTGTGGATCTGCTGGAGTCGCTGTCCGCGCTGCCGGAGCCGGTGGACCTGACGGCGTTGGCGCAGGGTGTCGACCAGCCGGAGGACGTCGTCCGGCCGCGTGTCGCCGAGCTGCTGGACCTCGCGCTGGTCTGGGGAACCGAGGACGACCTCCGCCCGATCCGTGCGGTGCACGAGTTGCTCGGTCCGACGCCTGCAGGCCTCGGTCCGAGCACGACGCGGCACTTCGGCGACCTGGACAAGCTGATCGAGGAAGCCGGCCCGGACGCGCGCGCCGTTCTCGACAAGCTGACCTGGGGTCCGCCGACCGGCTCGGTCGAGAAGGCGGACCGGCCGGTGACGATCGCGTCGGCGCGCACCCCGGTGGAGCGGCTGCTGGCGCGCGGTCTCGTCGTACCCAAGGACGCGAACACAGTGGTGCTGCCGCGACAGATCGGCCTGCATCTGCGGGGCGGGCGGGTGCTGGCGTCGACGCGTCCGGTGCCGCCGCCGCTGGACGGCAAGAAGGTGTCTGCCGCTATCGCGGATCGGGCCGCGGCCGGTGCCGCGCTGGACCTGGTGCGGCTGGTCGACCGGGCGCTGGAGCAGCTGGGCACGGAGCCGCCGCCGGTACTGCGTACGGGTGGTGTCGGCGTGCGCGAGCTGCGCAGTCTGGCCGGGAAGATCGGTGCCGAGGAGCACACCGCGGCCGCGGTACTGGAGATGGCGTACGCCGCTGGGCTCGTGGCTGCGGTTGAGGTCGGGACGAGTGAGCTGTGGCTGCCGACCAGCTCGTACGACGACTGGCTGGAGCTGGACCTGGCACACAGGTGGGCTCAGCTCGTCATGGCGTGGTTCTCCGGGCTGCGAGCGATCGGGCTGATCGGGCGGCGCGACAGCACCGGCAGTAGTGCCGCTGCGCGCGAGCGGCTGATCAACGCGTTGGCGCCGGACCTGGAGCGGTTGCTGGCGCCGGAGATCCGGCTGCTGGCGCTGCAGGCACTGGCCGAGGCCGGTCGGGGCACCGCGCCTGCTCCGGAGACCGTGGTGACCTGGGTGGCCTGGCATCGCCCGCGGCGTGGCGGGCAGTTCCGCGACGACCTGGTCGAGTGGAGCGTGTCAGAGGCGGCCCTGCTCGGGCTGACCGGGTTGGGCTCGCTGGCGGCGCATGCTCAGCCGCTACTGGGAGCTGAGCCGACTGCTGACGAGTTGGCCGAGGCGATCAGTCCGCTGATGCCTGAGCCGGTGTCCGAGGTGCTGTTGCAGGCCGACCTCACGGCGGTGGCTCCTGGGCCGTTGGTCCGCACGGTGCAGGACGAGCTGTCGGCGATGGCGGACGTGGAGTCGGACGGCGGCGCCGGCGTCTACCGGTTCAGTGAGAGCTCGGTACGGCGCGCGTTCGACCTCGGCCGTACGGCGGAGCAGCTGCACACGTGGCTGGCGGAGCATTCGCGGACCCCGGTGCCGCAGCCCTTGGCGTATCTGATCGACGACGTCGCGCGGCGGCACGGCGTACTGCGGCTCGGGACCGCGTCGACGTACCTGCGTTGTGACGACGAGAACGTGCTGACCCAGCTGCTCAGCTCGAACCTGCCCGGTGTGCGGTTCCGTCGACTGGCGCCGACCGTCGTCGTGTCGCCGTCACCGCCGGACATGGTGCTCAGCCGGCTGCGGGACGCCGGGTTGGCGCCGCTAGCGGAGACGTTCGAAGGCGCGGTGCACGTGACCGGCACGCCGCGACGTGGCGAGGCCCCGCGCCGGCGTACCAGCAGGGACTTCAACGAGAGCGCGTTCGACCTGACGGACGACCAGGTGAAGGCAGTCATCGAGAAGGTCCGCGCGGGCGACCGCATCGCCGCCGAACGCCCCGGCGACGACGGCCTGATCGAGCCTGCGGCCCCGGCCGAGACCATCGCCGTCCTCACCAACGCCGCCGAGGCGCACACCCGCACCTGGATCGCGTACGTCGACCACAACGGCCACTCCTCCGAACGCATCGTCGAACCGGTCCGCGTCGCCGACGGCTGGCTCACCGCCTACGACGACACCACCGACAACCCCCGCACCTACGCCCTCCACCGCATCTCCGCGGCCCGGGCGGTCGAGTGAAGGACGACGACGACCGAGCCTTCTGGGCAATGTTCCGCTGGTCGCCGAACGGCGGCTACCTGCCCCTCATCGCCCGAGCCATGGTCTGGCCACGGCCGCGGCAGGCGTGGTACCAGTTCCGGCTCCGGTGGGGCGGCCGGCTGGCGCCGGCGAAAGACCTGCAACTGATGCTGGAGGCCGGTGGCTGGCGGACGAGCCTCGCTGCGACCTGGCTGATCGCCGCCGGCCGGCGCGAGGACCTGCGCCCGGCGATCGAGCGGGACATGCTGGCGGGCCTGACGGGCGGCCACGGCTGGGGGTACTGCACCTCGCTCGCTTGCCTGGGCACCGAGAGCGACGCGCAGATGCTCGTCCGGTACCTCGATCACGCGCTCACCTTGCCGGTCGAGCGGGAGGGCTTCGAGACCCAGTGCCAGGGAACAGCCCTGGCCACGCTCATGTACCTGGATGAGCAGCTGGGCACCACTCACGCCCAGCGCTTCCTCGGCGAAGGCGGCCCGTGGGAGCGCTGGCCCGGCTCCGCCGACCGTGACCTCGCGGCCTACGCGGACGGTATCCGCTCCGACGTCGTCTTCGCAGCCGGCGGCAACCCGGGCATCCGGCGGCAGCTCAAGGAGGCAGACGAGCCGACTGGCCCTGGGCCGTTTTGGCGGAGAAGGCACAATGGAGGGTCGGGGCGAGGATAGGAGCTGCGGGTGACAGACGGTCCACTGATCGTGCAGTCGGACAAGACGCTGTTGTTGGAAACGGCGCATGCGGACGCGAACGATTGCCGGAAGGCCATCGCACCGTTCGCGGAGCTGGAGCGGGCGCCGGAGCACGTACACACCTATCGCCTGACCCCGCTCGGTCTGTGGAACGCGCGGGCCGCGGGGCACGACGCCGAGCAGGTCATCGACGTCCTGCTGCGCTACAGCCGCTACCCGGTCCCGCACTCGTTGCTGGTCGACATCGCCGAGACCCTGGATCGCTATGGGCGGCTGCGGCTGGAGAAGCACCCCCAGCACGGACTGGTCCTGGTCACGACCGACCGGCCGGTGCTGGAAGAGGTCCTGCGCAGCAACAAGGTCAAGCCGATGCTGGGCGCCCGGCTCGACGACGACACCGTCCTGGTGCACCCGTCCGAGCGCGGTCACCTCAAGCAGACCCTGCTGAAGCTGGGCTGGCCCGCTGAGGACCTGGCCGGGTACGTCGACGGCGAGGCGCATCAGATCGACCTGGTGAAGGACGGCTGGGAGCTCCGCCCGTACCAGGAGCAGGCGACCGATTCGTTCTGGCACGGCGGCAGCGGTGTCGTCGTACTGCCCTGTGGCGCCGGTAAGACGATCGTCGGCGCGGCCGCGATGGCACAGGCGTCCGCGACCACCCTCATCCTGGTCACGAACACGGTGTCCGCGCGGCAGTGGAAGGACGAGCTGCTGAAGCGCACCAGCCTCACCGAGGACGAGATCGGCGAGTACTCCGGTGCGCGCAAGGAGATCCGCCCGGTGACGATCGCGACGTACCAGGTGATGACGACGCGCCGGAAGGGCGTCTACACGCACCTGGAGCTGTTCGACGCCCGCGACTGGGGCCTGATCGTGTACGACGAGGTGCACCTGCTGCCCGCGCCGATCTTCCGGATGACCGCGGACCTGCAGACCCGGCGCCGGCTCGGGCTGACCGCGACGCTGGTCCGCGAGGACGGCCGCGAGGGCGACGTGTTCTCGCTGATCGGCCCGAAGCGGTACGACGCGCCGTGGAAGGACATCGAGGCGCAGGGCTGGATCGCGCCCGCGGACTGTATCGAGGTGCGGGTGGACCTCGAGCAGACCGAGCGGTTCGTGTACGCGACCGCCGAGCCCGAGGACCGCTACCGCCTGGCCGCGTCCACCCCGGCGAAGTCGAAGCTGGTCCGCCGGATCGCCGAGCACCACGCGGGTGAGCCGCTGCTCGTCATCGGTCAGTACATCGACCAGCTGGACGAGCTCGGCGAGCGCCTGGAATGCCCGGTGATCAAGGGCGAGACCACGGTCCGCGAACGCCAGCGCCTGTTCGACGCGTTCCGGCACGGCGAGATCACCCGGCTGGTGGTCAGCAAGGTCGCCAACTTCTCCATCGACCTCCCCGAGGCGTCGGTCGCCATCCAGGTCTCCGGCACCTTCGGCTCCCGCCAGGAAGAGGCCCAGCGCCTCGGCCGCGTCCTCCGCCCCAAGGGCGACGGCCGCACCGCCCGCTTCTACTCGATCGTCGCCCGCGACACCATCGACGCCGAGTTCGCCGCCCACCGCCAACGCTTCCTCGCCGAACAGGGCTACGCCTACACCATCGTGGACGCGGAAAACCTGTTCGCCTGAGGCAGTCAGCTGTCCAGGCGGGTATGGATTCCGTTGAAGTGGCTCTTCATGGAGTGGGCGTAGGTTGCGGGGTTGCCGGACTCCAGGGCCACCAGGAGGTCTCGGTGCCAGGCGGCGGCGTCGGCGGGGGTGTAGCGGGCGCCGGGGAGGCGGGCGTCGACCTGGGCGAAGGTTCGCCAGAAGACTGAGAGCAGGTCGATCACCAGCGCGTTGCCGAGCGGCTCGTAGAGCGCCTGGTGGAAGGCCCAGTCCTCGTCGGGGAAGTACTTGCCCTCGGCGGCCCTGGCCTCCATCCGCTCGACGATCGGCTCCAGCGTCTCGTAGCCGTGCTGCTTGAAGTGGTCGACCACGTCGTCGGCGAGGCCGACCTCGATGGCCTGGCGGACCTCCAGGACGTTCTGTACGTCGCGGAGGTCCCCCGCCATCGACTGCGACATCCGGAAGGCGAGGCCGTCCTCCAGCGACTGCAGGTTCACCTCGCCGACATACGTGCCGTACCCGTGCCGGATCTCGATGATGCCGACCGCCTGCAGCGCCTTCATCGCCTCCCGGAGCGGATGCCGGCCGACGCCCAGTTGCGCCATCAGCTCCTGCTCGTTGGGCAGCGGGTCACCCGCCTTCAGCCCGCGCTCCAGGATGTACGACTTCATCGCGTCCCGGATGAAGGACTGGTTGCCTGCCGCACCACGTGCCCGGCTGAGCCCACCCGTTGTCACTGCCGGCCTCCCATTGTCTGAGATCGCTCAGTGTAATCCGGCGCGTTCCAGCAGCGGCCGGACAGCAGCGATCTCCGTGTCGTCCAAGGGGATGCTCGGGTACGCCGTGACCGGGCAGGCGATCACGCCCAACAGGTAGAGGCCGGCTTTGAACGCCCCCAGCGCCGCCGAGCTCGCGCCCATCCGGGAGCGGTCCGCGACGTTGATGATCTCGAACAGCCGGAACAACCGGTCCTGCTCGTCGCGTGCCGCCGCGGTGTCACCGGCCGCCGCGGCTTTGAACAACCGCACATAGCCTGCCGGGTCGACGTTGCCCAGGCCCGGCACGACGCCGTCGACGCCGAAGGCCAGTGCAGAGTCGACCGTGACCTCGGAGCCCGTCATGATCGCGAAGTCGTTCAAGCCCTTCTCCCGGCGGGACAGCACCAGTTCGCGGAGCGACGTCTCCTGGCCGGACGAATCCTTCACTCCGGCGATCACGCCCTGTTCGCCCAGTGCTGTCATCAACGACCCAGGCAGCTTCGTGCCGGCGCGGGGCGGGATGTCGTAGGCGTACAGCGGGGTGTCGCCCACGAGCGAGGCGAGCCGGACGAAGTGCCGCTCGATCTCGGCCGGATGCGTGGCCGCGTAGAACGGCGCGGTAGCGACGATGCCGGACACACCGGCCTTCAGAGCGGCAGAGACATGCGCGGCGACCCGGTTCGTGGACGTGTCGATCACGCCGGCCAGGACCGGGACCTGGCCGGCCACCTCGGCGACGGTCGTCTCCACGACGACCTGTCGCTGCTCGTCGGTCAGGAACGTGCCCTCGCCGGAGGTGCCGAGCACGAACACCCCGTCCACACCCCCGGACAGCTGGTACTGGATCAGCCGGGCCAGCGATGCGGTGTCGACGTCGTACTCGGGGGTCAGCGGAGTGACCAGCGGCGGTACGACGCCGGCCAGACGGGCGGATGCGGTCAAGGGGTCTCCCAACCTCAAAGGGCGAATGTTGTGAAGCGCAAGGTCGCGAACGAGGACGTCTCACCGGCCTCGTAGAAGATGCCGATTCTCCGGCCGGAGCCGTCAGGGCCGTCGGGCAAGAGCGTCAGATCGGAATACCCGGCCATGCCCTCGTGAACGACCAGGGCCGACTTCCAGGACGCACCGGAGTCCTCGGACACGAAGACGGTCAGCTCTCGCCGTGAGGACGGGTTCACCGGAGTCGACAACAGCAGGCGTCCGTCCGGCAGGCAGAGCACGCTGCCCTGGATACCGGGTGCGGTGACCTCGGGAATCCCGGCGTACGGCGCGTCGAGTGTCCGACCGCCGTCGGAGGACCAGGCGTGCACACGAGCCGGGCCGGTGCCTTGGTGGTTGCGGGCGTTGAAGTACAGCCGCCCGTCGGGCAGCTCGGCGGCGGTGGTCTCGTTGGCGTTGATCTCGGCACCGTCGTTGCGGTCGACGAATCCGACCGACCACGTGACACCGCCGTCGTCGCTGTAGATGCAGTGCCCGCCGTTCAACCGGATCAGGTCGTCCACCGGCTCGGACGGGACGAACGAGTGGTTCGCCGGTACGACGAGACGCCCGGAGCGCAGCGTGATGCCGTGACACGGACCAGTCGCGTACCAGCCCCAGTCGCCCGGCTTCACCTGCGCCGTGATCTCCGCGGCCGGCCCCCAGGTGGCACCGTCGTCCGCGGAGCGCTGCACGAAGACCCGCCGGCCGTGGACCGGATCGGTGCCCCGGGCAAGCGACATCTCGACCGCGTCGGCGCCGTTCTGCACGGTGACCAGCACGATGTCCCCCGAGGCCAGGTCGACCAACGGCACCGGGTTTCCGCAGGTCTTGCCCGGCACCGCCGACACCACCTGCAACGGCAGCCAGGTGCTGCCGCCGTCGAGCGACCGCCGCAGCACCACCTCGATCTCGCCGGCGTCACCGGAGCCGTGCAGCCGCCCCTCGCAGAACGCGAGCACCACCGAGCCGCGCGACAGCACCGACGGGATGCGGAACGTGTGGTAGCCGCTCCCCGCCGGATCGAAGATTTCCGCGGCACCGACTCTTGATGACATAGGACGTACTATGTCATGGTGTGGGCCTCCGATGGAAGTGAGGCCTCATGCCGGTCAGCAGAAGAACATTCCTCGGCGGCGGTCTGGCCGCCGCCGCTGTCGCGGTCACGGGTACGCCGCTGCTGGCGGGGTGCGCGTCCGACAAGAAGAACACCGCCGCGGCGAACGCGGCGGTGAAGCTGCCGACGTACACGAAGTACGGCGAGATCACGCCGGACCTGCCCGGTACCGACGTGGTGCTGGACGGCTTCCTGAAGTACCCGGCGAACCCGGTGAAGGCGATCGCCGAGGCCCCGGGCGACGGCAAGCCGATCACGTTCATGACGAACATCCCCGGCGCGATCCCGCCGGCCGCCGACCGGAACCAGTTCTGGCAGGAGCTGAACAAGCGGCTCGGCTCCGAGCTGCAGATCAGCATGGCGTCGAACGACGAGTACAAGGACAAGTTCGCGACCCGGATCGCGGGCGGCGACCTGCCGGACATCCTGAACATCCCGACCGACACCCCGCAGATCCCCGGTCTGGTGAAGTCCAAGTGCATGGACCTGACCGAGCACCTGTCGGGTGACGCGGTCAAGAAGTACCCGTTCCTGGCCAACATCCCGGCCGAGTACTGGAAGGGCTGCGTGTTCAACGGCGCCATCTACGGCGTACCCGTGCCGCGCGGCATGTCCCGGACCTCGCTGGCGCTGTACCGCGAGGACCTGCTCGCCGCCAAGGGCATCAAGGACCCGGCGCCGAAGAACTTCCAGGAGTTCTTCGATCTGGCCAAGGAGATGACCGCGGCCAAGCAGAACAAGTGGGCCTGGACCCGGGTGCCGCTGTCGACCATCCGGCAGATGCTCGGGATCGCGAACGTCTGGAAGGAGGAGGGCGGCAAGTTCACCTCGATGTTCGAGGACGAGGCCCAGCTCGAGGCGCTCGAGGCCGGCCGCAAGATGGTCGCCGCCGGGGTGATCAACCCGGACGCCTTCAACGACAAGGCCAGCGCTCGCAAACAGTGGTTCAACGGCGGTATCGCCGCGTTCGACTACGACAGCTTCGTCGCCTGGAACCAGTACTACTCCGACAACACCGCCGGCGACGCGTTCGCGGTGAACATGCTCGACGTACCGGGCTTCACCGGCGGTGAGGGCAAGCCGTGGATGGGGTCGGCGCTGAACAACGTGACGTCGTTCAGCAAGGACAGCAAACACTCCGCCGAGACGCTGCTGAAGGTGGCGAACTGGATGGCGGCGCCGTTCGGCACCGAGGAGTACATGTTCCGCAAGTACGGCGTCGCGGGCCGGCACTACACGCTCAAGGGCACGGACCCGGTGCCGTCCAAGGTCGGCGTGGTGGAGACCGGCATCGGCCTGCAGTACATCAGCGACTCGACGCTGGCGCTGTACTGGGCCGGCAAGCCGGACGTGCCGCGCAAGCAGCACGCGATCCAGGAGAAGGTCGCGAAGCGGCTCGTGTACGACGCGTCCTACGGGCTGTACTCCGACACCCAGTCGAAGAAGCAGACGCAGCTGTCCAAGACGATGACCGACCTGGAGGGCCAGATCGTGCAGGGCAAGAAGCCGGTCTCGGACTGGACCGCCGCGGTGCAGACCTGGAAGTCCTCGGGCGGCGACAAGATGCGCACCGAGCTCGAGCAGGCGCACGCCGACACGGCAGGGAAGTAATGCTGCAGAGATCCGCCAAGCACCCGCAGCAGCGCCTGAGCCTCGGACGGCGGCTGCTGCGGGACCGCGTGCTGCTGCTGTTCGCGCTGCCCGGGGTCGCGCTGATCGTCGCCTTCCACTACGTGCCGCTGCTGGGCAACGTGATCGCGTTCAAGGACTACCAGCCGTTCCTCGGGATCGGCGGCAGCGACTGGTCGGGCTGGGCGAACTTCAGCGTGATCTTCAACGGCGACCCGGCGTTCCTGCGGGCGCTGAAGAACACGCTGATCCTCACCAGCCTGCAGTCGATCTTCGTGTTCCCGGCGCCGATCCTGCTCGCCCTGCTGCTGAACTCGCTGTTCTCCGAGCGGATCAAGCGGATCGCGCAGAGCATCCTCTACCTGCCGCACTTCATGTCGTGGGTGATCGTGGTCGCGCTGTTCCAGCAGATGCTCGGCGGCAGCGGCCTGCTGAACAACTACCTGCGCTCGCACGACCTGTCGACGATCGACATCATCGGGAACTCCGAGCTGTTCCACGTGCTGCTGACGTCGCAGATCATCTGGAAGGACACCGGGTGGGCGACCATCCTGTTCCTGGCCGCGCTGTCCCAGATCGACTCACAGCTGTACGAGGCGGCCAGCGTGGACGGCGCGAGCCGGATGAAGCAGCTCTGGCACGTCACGCTGCCGGGCCTGCGCGGGATCATCATCCTGCTGTTCATCCTGCGGCTCGGCGACTCGCTGACCGTCGGCTTCGAGCAGATCATCCTGCAGCAGCAGGCGGTCGGACGTGACGTCAGCGAAGTGCTGGACACCTACGTCTACAACAACGGCGTCCTGGGTGGCGCGTGGGGCGTCGCCGCGGCGGTCGGGCTCGTCAAGGGCATCGTCGGCGTAGCGCTCGTGCTGACCGCGAACAAGGTCGCCCACATCTTCGGCGAGCAAGGGGTGTACCAGAAATGAGCCGCAAGATCGTTCAAGGCGTCCCGATGCCGGGGTGGCCGATGCGGGCTTTCAAGGGCCTGGTGCTGCTGGTCTTCTGCGCGGTCGTGATCATCCCGTTCGTCGGCGTGATCTCGACCAGCGTCGCGCCGAACAAACAGATCAACGAGTCCGGCGGCCTGGTGCTGCTGCCGAAGTCGATCAACTTCTCGGCGTACGAGTCGTTGTTCGCCGGCGGTGTGGTGACGCGGGCACTGTTCGTCAGCATCTTCGTGACGATCGTCGGCACGCTGCTCAGCCTGACCGTGTCGTGCCTGCTGGCCTACGCGCTGTCGCGGCCCGGCTTCGTGGCGGGACGGCCGATTCTGCTGGTCGTGCTGTTCAGCATGCTGTTCTCCCCCGGCATCATCCCGCTGTACCTGACGGTCAAGGGTGTCGGGCTGCTGGACAGCATCTGGGCGCTGATCGTGCCGACGATGATCAGCGCGTTCAACGTCGTGGTGCTGCGCGCGTTCTTCATGAACCTGCCGAACGAGATCACCGAGAGCGCGCGGATCGACGGCGCGGGTGAGCTGAAGACGTTCTCGTACATCGTGCTGCCGCTGTCCAAGGCGGTGCTGTCGGTGATCGGCCTGTTCTACGCGGTGGCGTACTGGAACGCGTTCTTCTCCGCGTTGCTGTACCTGAACGACTCCAAGCTGTGGCCGTTGCAGCTGGTCCTGCGGACGTACGTCATCAACGACACCCAGCTCGGCAGCGCGGAGCTGGGCACCGAACTGCTGCCGCCGCAGGCATCGATCCAGATGGCGATCCTGGTCGTCTCGATCGTGCCGATCCTGGTGGTCTACCCGTTCCTGCAGCGGCACTTCGCGAAGGGGGTGCTGACCGGCGCGGTGAAGGGGTAAGGGGTTGCCCAGGGCAACATCAGGGTCGCGCCTGGGCAAATCCTGAGGGTACGGCAGGTACCGTCGAACGGTATGGGGATACAGGCACTGGAGCGGGTGGGGCAGGGCGGGGAACAACAACAGAAGGTCTTCTGGAGAGTGGCCCGGGAAGCGGTCCTGCTGGCCACCCTCTTTCTCGTCTACAGTGCCGGCCGGCAGCTCGCCGCCCGGCACTCCGGGTCGGCCTTCGACCACGCCCACGAAGTGTTGTCGTTCCAGAACTGGCTGCACCTGCCGAACGAGGCAGCGGTCCAGCACTGGGCCCTCCGGTTCCCGCACGCCATCGAGGGCGCCAACCTCTACTACGCGAGCGTGCACGCGCCGCTGACGGCCGCCGTGCTGCTCTGGCTGAGCATCTGGCGGCCGAAGGCGTACTCGCACGTGCGGTGGACGATGGTGTCGCTGACCGGGCTGGCGCTGATCGGTCACATCGTGTTCCCGCTGGCGCCGCCGCGGATGATGCCGGGCTTCGTCGACACCGGGCTGCGGTTCGGTCAGTCCGTCTACGGTCCGGACCACACCGGCGGCGCGGTGAACCAGTTCGCCGCCATGCCGAGCCTGCACGTCGGCTGGGCCGCCCTGATCGCGCTCTCGATGATCCTGATCACCAGGTCGCGCTGGCGGTGGCTCTGGCTGCTGCACCCGATCATCACGTTCAGCGTGGTCGTGGTGACCGCCAATCACTACTGGCTGGACGGCATCGTGGCGCTGGTCCTGCTGGCCGCCAGCCTGCCGCTCCTGCTGCGGCCCGGTCTGCACGCCTACAAGCTGCGGACCCGTAATTCGGTTCCACCGCGCAGAGTGCTCAAGTAACGTAGCTGGGCTCCCCACACTCGCCGGAGGTTCCAGCATGCCCTCAGACACGTCCGACACCCTCCAGGCCGAGAAGGACTACCTGAAGACCTCCCGGTCGGCGCTGGCGCTGATGCGGGAGAAGACCGGCGCGCTGGAGATCCACAGCGCGGACCGGGTCAACCAGGAGTTCCTGCAGGCCGCCATCTTCCGGCGGATGAAGGAGCTGGAGGACGACCCCGACGTCCCGCTGTTCTTCGGGCGGCTGGACTACCTGGAGCCGACCGAGGAGACGTTCCACATCGGTCGCCGGCACGTGAACGACGCGCTGGGCGAGCCGCTGGTGGTGGACTGGCGGGCCGACATCTCGGTGCCGTTCTACCGCGCCAGCAAGACCGAGCCGATGGGCGTGGGGGTTCGCCGGCGGTTCGGCTTCACGCACGGCGAGATGACCGCGTTCGAGGACGAGGACCTGACCGCCAGCGGCCAGGACGAGCAGCACAGCGACATCCTGGACGCCGAGATCGAGCGGCCCCGCTCCGGCCCGATGCGCGACATCGTGGCGACCATCCAGCCCGAGCAGGACGTGATCGTCCGGGCGGGCGTCGACGACACCATCTGCGTCCAGGGCGCGCCCGGTACCGGTAAGACCGCGGTCGGGCTGCACAGGGCGGCGTACCTGCTCTATGCGTACCGTGACCAGCTCAGCCGGGCCGGGGTGCTCGTGGTGGGTCCGAACGCGAGCTTCCTGCGGTACATCGGCGACGTCCTCCCCGCGCTGGGTGAGATCGAGGCGAAGCAGACCACCGTCGAGGAGCTGGTCGCCCGGGTGAAGGTGGCAGGCCCCGGGCCGGCGCCGGTCGACGTACTCAAGGGCGATGCGCGGATGGCCGAGGTACTGCACCGGGCCGTCTGGTCGCATGTCGAACTGCCCGAGGAGTCGCTGGTCGTGCCACGCGGCGCGCACCGCTGGCGAGTGGCGGCGTACCAGGCCGAGGAGCTTGTCACCGAGCTACGCAGCCGCGGCATCCGGTACGGCGCCGGTCGCGCGATGCTGCCGCAGCGCCTGGCGCACGCCGTCCTGCTGCGGATGGAGGCGGCAGGCGACTCCCCCGACGACCGCGTGCAGGACTCGGTGGCCCGCAGCCGCCCGGTCAAGCAGTACGCCGACGCGCTCTGGCCGGCGGTGGACCCGGCCAAGCTGCTGTTCCGCCTCTTCACCGACCCTGAGCTGCTGGCCCAGCACGCCGACGGCATCCTCAGCGCGGACGAGCAGGCGCTGCTGACCTGGGAGAAGGTGCCGCGGTCCGCCGGCGCGGCCAAGTGGTCCGTCGCCGACGCCACTCTGATCGACGAGATCGCCGACCTGGTGGACCGTACGCCGTCACTCGGCCACGTCGTGCTGGACGAGGCCCAGGACCTGTCCGCGATGCAGCTGCGTGCTGTCGGGCGGCGCTGCTCGACCGGCTCGATGACTGTGCTCGGCGACATCGCCCAGGGCACCACGCCGTGGGCCACGCCGTCGTGGGACGAGGCGTTGAAGCACCTGGGCAAGACCAGCGCCCACACCGAGGAGCTGACCGCAGGCTTCCGCGTCCCCGGTCAAGTGATCGAGTACGCCGCCCGTCTGCTCCCGTCGATCGCCCCGCACCTCAAACCGCCGACAGCCGTCCGGCGGGCACGCGGTGAGCTGACCATCACGCGCGTGCCCGACAGTCTGGCCGCCGCGGTGACGACCGTCCGTGAGGTGTCGGAACGTCTCGGCTCGATCGGTCTGATCGTCCCGGACGCACTGGTCCCCTCGACCCGGAAGGCGCTGCAGGGCATCCCATTCTCGGTGCTGGGCGACGAGGATGACGTCGAGGCCCACCTGGACGTCGTACCGGCGTCGCTCGCCAAGGGTCTCGAGTTCGACCACGTGGTGCTGGTGGAGCCGGCCGGCATCGTGGCTGGTGAAGCCGACGAGCGGACCGGGCTCCGCCGCCTCTACGTCTGTCTGACTCGTGCGGTCACCTCACTGGTCGTTCTGCACAGCGAGGACCTGCCTGCGATCCTCAGTCAGCCGTAGCCGTGACGTAGATGTCCTCGTCACGCTCCAGCTCCTCGACACGCTGCAACGACGGGTCACGCCAGAGCACGTAGACCAGACCGAGCACGACCAGCGACAGCGCGGCCGCCAGGACTGGCAAGTAGCCGACCCCGAGGGTCTGGATGACCAGTCCGCCGACAACAGCCGACAGTCCGGCGCCCAGGTAGATGGCCGACGCGTTGAGCGAGATCAGGAGCCCGCCGCCGAGCTCCAGCAGCAGGTTCTGGATCGGCGGGTTGAAGGCCCAGGTCAGCATGCCCCAGACCACCAGAGCCGCCCCGGCGCCGACCTCGGTCGTGAGCGTCAGGTCCAGCGTGGCGAGGACGGCCGTGATGCCGATCATCAGCACGACCAGCGTGCGGAGGCTGCCGAACCGGTCCGTGATCCGGCCGCCGAGGAAGTTGCCGATGACCGCACCTACGCCATACAGGAGGAGCAGGAGGCCGGTGACGTTGCCGGTCAGGCCGGCCGTGTGCTTGAGCAGCGGCACGATGTAGATGTAGACGCTGAACGCGGCGAGCACGGCGAGCACGGTGATGGCCAGGACCACCTGCACGCGCCGGTCGGTCACACCGGCGAAGCGCTCACGCAAGCCGACCACGGGCGGTGCGTCGACCTTCGGGAGCGCGGCGCGCTCGGCAATGGCGACCAGTACGGCAACCGCGGTGATGAGTGCGAAGACGCCCTTGTAACCGAGCGTCGGGCCCAGCAGAGTGCCGGCGGGCACGCCGAGGACCAGTGCGAAGGTGAGACCGCCGAAGACGATGGCCACGGCCCTGCCGCGTTCCTCAGGTGGCATCAGGCTGGTGGCGAACAGCGTGGCGGCCGGCGTGTACAGGGCGGCGCCGAGCGCGGCCACGACCCGGCCGGCGATCAGGACCGGGTAGTTGACGGCCACCGCGGCGATCAGGTTGCCGAGCGCGGCCAGGACCAGCGCGGCGATCAGGAGGGTACGACGCTCCCACCGGCCGGCCAGCGTGGACAGGATCGGGGCACCGATCGCGTACGACAGCGAGAAGGCGGTGGCGAGCTGACCCGCGGCGGTGAGCGAGACGTGCAGCTCCGAGCTGACGTCGGGCAGCACACCGGACACGACGTACGCGCTGGTGCCGACCGCGAACGCACCGGCGCCGAGCAGGTAGATCCGTGCGGACATGAAGACCTTCCGGAGACGAGGTTCGGTAGTTCGACGATCATCGTACTACGAAGTTCATCGAACTTCGACAGACGTCGTACTATGGATGTATGGCCACGAAAGTGCTCCCGCAGCCGGAGCGGGACGAGATCCGCGTCGAGGCGGTTCTCCAGGCGTTGGGCGAGCCGGTCCGGCTGACCATCGTCCGCGCGCTCGCCGACAACCCGGCCGGGGTCTGCTGCGGCGAGATCGAGCTGCCGGTGACCGCGTCCACGCGGGCCCACCACCTGAAGATCCTGCGCGAGGCCGGCATCCTGTCCACCCACACCGACGGCACCCGGCGGATCAGCGTCCTGCGCCGCGAAGACCTCGAGGCTCTGTACCCGGGCCTGCTGACGGGCATCTTGTCGGCGAAGCAGTAGGCAACCGCAAGGTCGCGGTGGGGTGATCGTGGGACGGTTGTAGAACTGCGGCTGGCAGACTGAAGCAGTGGTGGAGCTTCGGGCGCGGTGGGACGACCTGGTGCCCGGGTCCGGTTCGCTGGCCGACGACCTGGTCGCCCGGTACGTCGAGCGCACCCGCCGCGCCTACCGCGACCACTATCTCGGCATCGTCCTGACCGCGCTGGACTCGCTCATCCAGCTCTCCACGGATCCCACCAGCGTCCGCCTCGCCGCCTGGTTCCACCGGGCGGTCCACGAACCGGCCGGCACCCCGTCCGAGGACGCCGAGGCATCAGCCCGGCTGGCCGAGCACCTGCTGCCGCAGTACGGCGTACCACCCGTCCGGATCGCCGAGGTCGCCCGGCTGATCCGCCTGACCGGTGACCTCGCCGCACCGCCGCCGGACTCCTACGCACCGCCGCGCCGTGACGCGAACGGCGACGTACTGCTGGACGCCGTCAACGCCGTCCTCGCCTCAGATCCCAGCCGGTACGCCGTCCACATAGCCGAGGTGCGGCGCGACGCCGGTGACCGGAAGACCGCACTGGAGCACCGGTACGACGAGGTCCGCGAACTGCTCGACGGCCATCTGTACCGGACCCAACTGGCGCGCCAACGCCTCAGCCCGGTCGCCCGGGTCAATCTCGAGGCCGAGCTCGCCGAACTGGACAGTGAGCTCCCGGCTCCGTGGCGTGGTTGGCAACAGGCGGCCCTGACCGCGACCGCTACGTTCACCGCGATTGCGGCCGCGGTCGTCGCGATCGCGGCGTCCGGTGCGTCCTGGCAGACCCCGGCCGCGCAGGACGAGGCCGGCTGGCCGACCGTCGCCCTGGCTGTCCTCTCGTTCTTCAGCGCGCCAGTCCTCTTCCGCTGCGCCCGCAGCGCCAGCCAGCGGGCCCGCCTCATCGCAGGCGGCGTCCTGGCGATTGCCGTGACCGGACTGCTCATCGCCTGGGCTCAAGCGCCCAGAACCAACCCGGCCGTCGGCGTGGGCCTCCGTGTGCCGCTGCTGATCTCCGCACTGATCCTGCTGCTCGCCGCCGGCGCGGCTGCCCTCGTGGCCTCGCTGCTCCGCACGCGGACCGCCCGCTTCCTCCCGGCCCGCAACCTCGGTCAGCAGCTCGCCTGGCTCGCCGTACCCGCCACAGTCGCCGTCGTCCTGTTGCTGATCGTCCAGCCGCTGTCCCGCAGCTACGTCCTCAGGTCCAACGAGCGGGTCGAGGGAGCCGCCCGCGAGGCCGGGAAGGCCACGCCGTCGGTGCTCGACGGCCGCGTCGCCTGGGTCAGCGACTCCGTCGTGGGCACCGGAGCGGAGGAGGCGATCGGCACCCGGTACGGCGTCGCGATCCCCCGCCCCGGCGTGGTCGAAATGCTGGACGCGGCCACCGGTGCGCTGCGCTGGCGCTACAGCCGCTCCGACTCCGACGAGAAGCCGGTGATCGCGGCCACCGGCAACGGCGAGTACGTACTCGCCCAGTTCGCCGACGTCGGCTACCTGCTGCTCGACGCGAACACCGGCCACCGCAAGGCCGCGTGGCCGGGCCGGACGCGGGACCGCTTCGTCCAGCAGGCCCAGCCGCTGCTGGTCGGCGAGCGCTCCGGCAAGCTGCGCGGTGTCGACCCGAGTGGTCACGAGCGCTGGACGTACGACTCCGGCGACTGTACCGACCTGGGCGCCATCGCCACCGCCGAGACGGTGCTCACCTTCGTCAGCCACACCTGCGACGACCGGCCGGACGAGATGACCGCGCTGGACGTCCAGTCGGGCCGGAAGCTGTGGACCAAGACCTCGGCGGACACCTACCGCCGGCCGGTCGTGGTGGCGGGCCTGGTCGTGGTGGCCGAGCCCGGCGGCGACTCCGACGTACCGGCCGCACTGACCGCGATCGAGCCGCGCACCGGCGACATCCGGTGGCGCTGGGAGGTGCCGAAGACCTGGGCCTGCCGCACGCTGCTGAACGCGGCCGGGAAGTACCTGATCGTCGTGGACTGCCCGGGCCCGAGCACTACCGAGAACCGCCGGAGCGTCGTGACCGCGATCGACGCCAACACCGGACTGACCGCCTGGCAGACCCTGGCTCCGGTGAGCCCGCGGACGAAGGTCACGGTCACCGCGGACGGCCGAGTCGTGTCACTGGCCCGCGCCTCCACCGGCTGCGTCGCCAACGTGATCAGCCGGACCGGTTTCCGCCAGGTCCGCCTCCCCACCGGCATCACCTGCAGCCGTGACGCCCGCGCCGTCGGCAACCTGGTCCTCACCTCCGGCCCGAACACCGTGATCGCCCTGCGCTAGTGACTCCGCGTAGCCGGAGTCGTCCGCGGCCCCCGCAGATCACGCCGCAGTGTGATCTGCGCCGCAATTCCACGGCTGCAATTCGTTGCGGAGCGCATCTGTCGGAGCGGTCAGGTGACGAGCCGATATCGCTTTGGCCACGGACCGATCCGGGAACCCCGGATCGGTCGGCGACAGGTCCCAACCGGTGCCAGACTCCTTGGCCATGGACCTGCGCGACCAGTGGAATCGCCTGCTGCCGCACGCGCAGCCGTTGGGCGACGACCTGCTGGCTCGTTACGCAGAGCAACATCGTCACTATCACGACCAGCAGCACCTCACCGAGGTCCTGGAGACCGTCGACGAGCTGGCCGAGTACGCCGACGACCCGGACACGGTCCGGCTGGCGGCCTGGTTCCACGACGCGATCTACGACCCGCAGGCCGACCCCGGCGAGAACGAGGAGGTCTCGGCCCAGCTGGCCGAGCTCGAGCTGGCGGCGTACGGCGTCGAGGCCGCGAAGGTCGCGGAGATCGGCCGCCTGGTCCGGCTGACCGCGAAGCACGACTGCGCGGCGGACGACCGCAACGGCGCCGTGCTCTGCGACGCCGACCTGCGGATCCTGAGCCTGCCGGCCGCCCGGTACGACGAGTACGCCGCCGGGATCCGGCAGGAGTACGGGCACGTCGCCGACCGGGACTTCGCCCGCGGCCGGATGTCGTTCCTGCAGGGCCTGAGCGAGACCCGGCTGTACGCCACCCCCAAGGGCCATGAGGAATGGGAACGGCCCGCCAGGGAGAACCTGACCCGGGAGGTCGGTTCGCTGGGCCCTAGGGCGGCCCGACCGATCGGCGGGCTGATCCCGGTCGTCTACTTCGGTGCGGCGCTCGGCGCGGTCGTCGCGTCCTCGGTCCTGCTGGGCCGCGGCCTCGGCGCGGCCGCCAAGTGGCCGGCCGACCCGGCCGACGTCAGCGGCTTCCCGGTGTGGGCCCCGATCGCCGGTACTGCGGTTGCGGCCGCGCTGGCCTGTGCGTGGTTCCGGAGGACGCAGCAGCGCCTGGTGACCGTCCCTGCGATCGTCTTCGCAGCTGTCGGACTCATCGCGGTCGGCGTGTGCTGGTGGCGCTGGCCGGTCGCCCAGCCCGGTGCGGCCATGTCCGAGCGCTGGCCGTACCTCCTGATCGCTTCGGTCGCGCTGGTGCTCGCAGGCGCGTTGCTGGCGCTGGCACGACGGTTGCGGCTAGCACCGCCGTACGCCCAGGCTCCCCCGCGGTGGCTGGGCGTCGGCGCGACCGCTGTGTGCGGCGCGCTGCTGGCGTGGGTCGTCGTCTCCGCCGGCGAGCCGTTCGTCCAGGCCCGGCTGGAGACGGCCAACACGGTCAGCACGACCACGACCGCACAGCCGACCCAGCAGCCGGTCCAGCTCGACGGGACGCTGGCCTGGAGCCGTGAGGTCCCCGCGACCGGTGCCATCACCGGTACGGCGGGCGGCGTAGCGGAGCTGCGGCCGGACGGCGTGGTCATGTCCGACGCCGCCACCGGTCAGATCAGGTGGCGCTACTCCCGGGCCGATGTCCAGGACGCTGCTTCCAGCGGCGCCAACGGACTGGTCGTGTCCTCGGACGGACGCACCGTCGCGGCGCACCTGCCGCGCTCGGAGAACCGCGAGCCCGCGGGCATCAAGCTGCCGACGTACGCCGTACTGAACGCGGTGAGCGGACAGGTGCTGACCGAGGTTGACACCGACGGGACCGCACTGGCCGTCGACGGCGACCAGTTGCTCGTGGCCGAGAAGAACTACGTGGTCGCGCACGGCGTCAGCAGCCCGACCCACTGGCGCGCGCAGGTGCGCTGCACCGTGACACAGGGCGCCCTGGTCGGTGACCAGGCCGTCGTCGTGGACGCGTGTGCCGGCAACGGTGCCGTCGTCCGCGGCCTGGACATCAAGACCGGCGCGCAGCGCTGGGAGGTCGACCTCGGCGCACGGATCGACCTGAGCTCGGAGCTGGACCCGTCGACGTGGGTCGGCGACATGGTCGCCGTACCGGACACCCGTGAGGTCTCCGGCCTGATCTGGACCGGCGCCGCCGGCGGCACCCTCTACCAGTGGTCGGTCGACATCAGCGAAGGCCATCTGATCTGGACCACCCCCGTGCCGGGCACCCCGCGACCACGGCTCGGCTCTTCGTCATGTGACGCGCAGCTGGCCGCGACGCACGCCGCACTGGTGCTGATCACCTGCCGGACCGCGAACGACCCCGGACAGCCGCAGACGTACGACGTGTCGTCGTCGAGTCCTGCTGACGGGACACCGCAGTGGCACCACCTGCTGCAGGTGCCGCCGCGGCTGCAGCAGCCGGAGTACCCGCGGAACGGCTTCGCGCTGCTGCCGGACGGGCGCGTGGTGACGCTGATGCCGCAACCGAACGGCAGCTGCTCCCCCGTGATGATCGGCACCACCGGCGTCCAGCCGCGACCGATCCTGCCCAGCCCGAACACGCAGCCGGTGGCCAAGTCCGAGGAAGTCACCTGTAACCGCCCGGCCGTCACGGTCGCCGCCGCCCGCCCGATCTTCTCCGACGGCACCCGGCTGTTCGCACTCAACTGAGGCTCCGGGAATTCTGTTGCTCCCGGCCCTGTTGACACCTACCGTGATCCGCATGTTCCGCGTGGTTTTCGAGTCCGACCTGTCAGGCACCGGCCTGACGGGCGCTCCCACGTGGGCACTGTCAGTCGATTGCACCGGCGCGCGAAGCTGACCCTCCTCCTGCTCAGCAGGACCCGCGGAGGAGGGTGACCCGCACCGGCCCCCTCCACGCGGTGACAGCGCTGTGAGGGCTTGCCGGAGGGTCCTGGCTCATCCCGAACCTTCTGACAGACAAAGGATTTCTCATGGCCAAGAGCCAGTTCGTGCGGACCAAGCCGCACCTCAACATCGGGACGATGGGTCACGTCGACCACGGCAAGACCACGCTGACCGCGGCGATCACCAAGGTGCTCGCGGAGCGCGACCCGGGTGTGAACCGCTTCGTCGCCTTCGACGGCATCGACCGTGCGCCGGAGGAGATGCAGCGCGGGATCACGATCAACATCTCGCACGTCGAGTACGAGACCGCGACCCGGCACTACGCACACGTCGACATGCCCGGGCACGCCGACTACGTCAAGAACATGATCACCGGCGCCGCCCAGGTGGACGCCGCGATCCTGGTCGTGTCCGCGCAGGACGGCGCCATGCCGCAGACGCGCGAGCACGTGCTGCTCGCGCGCCGGGTCGGCGTACCGTACCTGGTCGTCGCGCTGAACAAGGCCGACACCGTCGACGACCCGGAGCTGCTCGACCTGGTCGAGCTGGAGGTCCGTGAGCTCCTCTCGGAGTACGGCTTCCCCGGCGACGACGTACCGGTCGTTCGCGTGTCCGGACTGAAGGTGCTCGAGGGCGACCCGCGGTGGACCGCCGCGATCGGTGAGCTGCTGGACGCGGTCGACGACTACGTGCCGGTGCCCGACCGCGAGCTCGGCGAGCCGTTCCTGATGCCGATCGAGAACGTGCTCACGATCAGCGGCCGCGGCACCGTGGTCACCGGTGCGGTCGAGCGCGGTTCGCTGAAGCTCGGCGACACCGTCGAGGTCGTCGGCCTCGGCCCGACGGTGACCAGCACGGCGATCGGTCTGGAGACGTTCGGCAAGTCGCTGGAGTCCGCGGACGCGGGCGACAACGCGGCGGTGCTGCTGCGTGGCGTGAAGCGTGACGAGGTCCGTCGCGGCCAGGTGGTGGCGTTGCCGGGCAGTGTCCGGCCGCACCGGAAGTTCCGGGCGAACCTGCACGCGCTGTCCACCGCCGAGGGTGGCCGGCACACGCCGTTCGCCGCGGACTACCGGCCGCAGTTCTACTTCCGGACCACGGACGTGTCCGGCGGGATCGACCTGGGTGAGATCGCCCTGGTGATGCCCGGCGACACGATCGAGCTCGGCGTGGAGCTGGAGAAGCCGGTCGCGATGGACGTCGGCCTCGGCTTCGCGGTCCGCGAGGGCGGCCACACGGTCGCCGCCGGCACCGTGACCGAGCTGCTCGACTGAACGAACGGCCCCTGACCTATCCGGTCGGGGGCCGTTTGCGATGCCGTAGCCCCGACGCGATCAGTCGGCTGACCAGTTCGCGGCTGGAGACCGGTACGGCGCCGGCGGCGATCAGGTCGTCGTAGCGGTCGCTCGGCACGTCGTAGTGGTCGCGGTCGAAGCCGCGGGCCGGGATGCCGGCGGCCTTCGCGAAGGCGTGCAGTTCCTCGTAGGACTCGTCGCTGACCAGATGCGACCAGATCCGGTTCCAGGCCGGCCAGGCGGGCGGGTCGATGAGGATCATTCGCGCGCGTCCTGGGCGTCGAGCAGGGTGCGCCACGAGCGCACGAACCGGGAGTTCACGTACGCCTTGGTCCACGAGCCGTCCTGGCGGACCGACGTACCCACGTGGAACCGGCGGACACCGCTCTGGAACAGCCACGGCACGTGCTCGGGTTGCAGACCGCCGCCGGCCATCATCACGCCGGCGACAGCGGCGTCGTCACGCGCCAGCTTGCACAAGTCGTCCAGGCCGTGGCTCACACCGATCGACGAGCCGGCCGTCAGGACGCAGTCCAGACCGGGCAGGCTGCGCAGCGCACGCCACGCCTGCTGCTGGTCCAGTACGGCGTCGATCGCGCGGTGGAACGTCCACGGCGTACCGGCGAAGGTGCTGACCAGCGCGGCCACCGACTCGACGTCCACCTGGTTGTCCGGGGTCAGGAAGCCGAGCACGAAACCGTCCGCGCCCGCGGCCAGGAAGGACTGCGCCATCGCGGTCAGCCGGTTCAGTCCGGCGCCGTCGGTGGTGAACGAGTTCTCCAGCCGCAGCATCACCCGCAGCGGCAGATCGGTGACCCGGCGGATCGCGCTGACCGTCGACACCGACGGGCACAACCCGTCGGCCTCCATCGAGGCGCACAGCTCCAGCCGGTCCGCCCCGCCCTCCTGCGCCGCCTCTGCGTCCGCCGGATGCAGCGCGATGATCTCCAGCAACGAACCCATGCGCGCCATCATCTCCCATATTCCTGTTGCACTCCCGCACGGCCTTCTGTATCGTTTTTCTAGAACGATTTAGAAGAACGATACAGATGAGGTGATCGAGATGGCGGGAGTGACGCTGAAGACCGTGGCGAAGGCCGTGGGCGTCTCGCCGTCGACCGTCTCGAACGCCTACAACAAGCCCGACCAGCTCTCCACGGCGCTGCGCGAGCGGATCCTGGCCACCGCCCAGGAGCTCGGGTATGCCGGACCGGACGCGTCGGCCCGCGCCCTGCGCAGCGGGAAGGCGGGCGCCGTCGGGGTGCTGTTCACGGACAAACTGGCCTACGCCTTCTCGGATCCGTACGCGGTCGGCTTCCTGGCCGGGCTCGCCGAGGTCGCCGAGGAGTTCGCCACCAGCCTGCTGCTGATGCCGCTCAGCTCGACCGACATCGCCGGCGGCAGCAACGCCGTCCAGCAGGCCGCGATCGACGCGGCGGCGATCTTCTGCGTGCCGGGTGGGCACCCGGCGCTCGAGATCCTCGCCAACCGCGGGATCCCGGCGGTGTCGACCGACCGGGGCGACCACCCGGACCTGTCCTGGGTCGCGATCGACGAGGTCGAGGCGGCCGCGCAACTGGGCGAGCACCTGGCCCGGCTCGGTCACCGGGAGGTCGTCGTCCTGGTCGACAACGCGCAGGCGGCCGGCGGCCGGCCGGTGGAGCTGACGCTCGACGAGGTCGGGTACACCGACTGCGAGCTGCGGATCCAGGGCCTGCAGAAGGCGATGCCGGACGCCCGGCTGCGGATCGTCTCCGGCGGGCACAACGCGTTCGCGTCCGGGATGAAGGGCGCGGAGTACGTGCTCGACTCGCAGGACCGGCCGACGGCGATCGTCGGGCTGAGCGACGTGCAGGCACTCGGCGCACTGGAAGCCATGAAGGTCCGGGGCCTGACCCCGGGTCGCGACCTGACCCTGGCGGGGTTCGACGACATCCCCGCCGCCGCGGCCGCCGGCCTGACGACGGTCCGCCAGCCCATCAAGGACAAGGGGCGCGCCGTCGGCCGCATCCTGCTCGACCCGGCCGCGACCGACCGCCAGCTGCTGATGCCGACGCAGCTGATCGTCCGCTCCAGCAGCGGACCCGCGCCCAAGCACTGACAACCACACACACCTCCCCGGAACCGTCCGGTTCCCGGGTCGATCAACCACGCTCTCAGGAGGGAGCAGAACCATGACGTACTTCATTGCCGGCAACACCGCCGTCGAGAACGCGCGCAACCTCAGCCAGTCCGCGCTCCCGAACGCTCCCCAGCAGCCGTACGACGAGCCGGTCCGCAACCGGGCGGTCCGCTCGCGGCTCAGCGCAGTACTGCGGTCCGTCGCCGAACGCGAGCTCCGGCTCGCCAACCGCATCGACCCCGCCCCGACCTGCCCCACCACCGCCGGCTGACCTTGTTTTGTCGGAGGTGTCTGGCACTCTGAAGGGCGATGAACGAGCCAGGAGTGTTGCTGACCGCGCGGGCGATGGTGCTGCACGACCTCGCCGCGCGCGGCTTCGACGACGCGGTGATGGTGTCCTTGCTGGAGGACGCCGTCGCCGGTCGCCAGTGGTGGCTGGACCAGTGGCCCGACGGTGCCGAGCACATCGCGGGCCTGGTGGCGCAGGACGTCCAGGACCGCCTGGTCGACTCCGGCGTCCGCTGGCCGCGCTGCACGGCCTGCGACGACCTGCATGACCACGAGCTCCGCATCGAGCCCGAGCTCGGCCCGGACCCGCACTGGGTGTGCGAGCGGGCCGGCATCACCGTCGCACCCCTGGGGCACCTGACCTGACCCTTCCGGGTAATACCTGATTGCTCTACATGTAGCCAGACTACTATTGTCTGTCTACATGAAGCTGCTGAACGCGCTCCGGGTGACGGCCGCGGTGCATGCGCTGGCGATCTGCCTGCAGCCGGTCTTCGCGGGCGTGTACCTGAACGGCTCGCCGTCCGGCCTGCGCCTGCACGAGCCGATCGGGCTGGCCCTGGCCTTCCTCGGGCTCGCGCAGTTGCTGCTGGCAACGATCTGGTGGCGGGCCGGCGGCCGCTGGACCGCGGCCGTGGTGAGCCTGCTGATCCTGACCGGTGAGGTCGTCCAGATCGCGATGGGGTACAGCCGCCAGCTGGCGATCCACGTACCACTCGGCATCGCCCTCGTCGCGGCCTCGGTCGCCTTCGCGGTCTGGGTCGGCAAGCGCGAGGTGGTCGCCGCATGATCACCCTCGAGCCGCAGCCGGCCGTCAAGGTCCGCAGGCCGCGGGCCAGCCTGCAGGTGCTGCGCATCACCCTCGTGCTGCACACGGTGTTCGTGGTCGCGCAGCCGATCGCCGCCGGGTACTTCCTGGCCGGCAACGTCGACGCGATGACGAACGTGCACAGCGTCATCGGCGGCACCATCTGGATGCTCGCACTGCTCCAGACCGTCGCGGCCGTCTGCTACGCGATCGGCAGTCGCGGCCGGATCTGGCCGGCCCTGATCTCCGTCCTGCTGGTCGTCGCCGAGTTCGTCCAGCTCACCTTCGGCTACCTGCAGAACTTCGCCGTCCACGTCCCGCTCGGCACCGCGATCGTCGGCACCGTCTGCTGGATGACCGTCTGGTCGTTCCGCCCCACCGCACGTCTCAACCGCCAGGAGGCGAAGCGATGAGATTGTCCCGCCGCGCAGTTCTGGCCGCCTCGGGTGGCGCCCTCGTACTCACCGCCTGCGGCCAGGAGGCCAAGCCCGCACAGGCCGGAGAACTCCTGCGCAGCAAGGCGAAACTCCCCGCCCCGTTCCAGGTGCCGCTGCGGATCCCACCGGTGAAGAAGGCGGTCCGGTCCGATGCGAAGGCCGACTACTACCAGGTCGTCCAGCGCACCGCGAGCCTGGAGATCCTGCCCGGCCTGAAGACCGAGGTGATGGGGTACGACGGCCTGTTCCCCGGCCCGACCTTCGATGTGCGGAGCGGACGGACCACCGTGGTCGAGCAGGTCAACGAGCTCGACGTGTCGACCGTGGTCCACCTGCACGGCGGCCACACGCCCGCGCCGAGCGACGGCTGGCCGCTCGACCTGATCATGCCCGCGAACGGACAGCACGCCGGTCACCACACCGGGCGCCGGATGTCCGGCGGCGACATGACAACGGGCAAGCGCACCTACACGTACCCGAACACGCAGCGCGCCGCGACGCTGTGGTACCACGACCACACGATGGACTACACCGCGCCGCAGGTGTACCGCGGCCTGTTCGGCCTGCACATCGTCCGCGACGACGAAGAGGCGGAACTCCCGCTGCCGAAGGGCGATCGGGAGATCCCGCTGGTGATCGCGGACCGCGCGTTCGACGCGGACGGCTCGTTCCTCTACCCGGCCGCGAAGGACGGTCCCGGTGTGGAGTCGGCGTACATGGAAGGTGTCGTCGCCGACGTCACGCTGGTGAACGGCGCGCCGTGGCCGGTGCACGAGGTCGACGCGGTCCGGTACCGCTTCCGCATCCTGAACGCGAGCAACGCCCGGCGGTACGAACTCGCCTTCGACAAAGGCCCGGCGACGTTCGTGCAGATCGGCAGCGACGGCGGCCTGCTCGGGGAGCCGGTCGAGCACAAGTCGCTGGTGATCGCACCGGCCGAGCGCTTCGACGTGGTCGTGGACTTCTCGCAGTACCAGCCGGGCGACGAGGTCACGGTCGTCAACAAGCTCGACGGCAACGCGAACGTGCTGCGCTTCAAGGTCGCCCGCAAGGCGTCCGACGACACCAGGGTCCCGGCGACGCTCTCGTCGTACGCCGTGACCCCGCGGCCGAAGGGCGTCGTCCGGCGCGAGTGGCGGTTCCGCCGCGGGAGTGCCGGCGACCACCGGGGCTGGACGATCAACGGGAAGGGCTTCGACCCGGCCGTGATGCAGGCGCAGGTCAAGCTGGACCAGTACGAGATCTGGTCGTTCGTCACCGACGTCCACCACCCGGTGCACGTCCACCTCGCGCCGTTCCAGGTCCTCACCCGCGGCGGCGGCAAGATCTCGGCGTACGACCACGGCTGGAAGGACACCGTCGACATCCGGCCGGCCGAGGTCGTCGAGGTCCTCGTCAGGTTCACCGCCCACAAGGGCAAGTACCTGATCCACTGCCACAACCTCGAACACGAGGACATGGCCATGATGGCCGCCTTCGAGACGATCTAGGTCCGTCGCCTCAGGGGGTGCCGGCCGCGAGGGCTTCGGTGGCTCGGGCGTGGAGGGCCTGACGGTCGACGCCGGCAGCCTGGAGGGTACGGGCCACGCGACCGCGCTCGGTGTCGAGCAGGCCGACCAGGATTCGCATCGGGCCGATACGGCCGCCGAGTTTCGGCGGGGCGTCCATCGCCCGGCGGAGCACGAGCTTGGTGGACTCGCCGATCTGCGGGTCGCGGGCCCGGTCGGGTGTTGCTTCTGGCAACAGTCCGGTCCGGACCGCGATCCCGGCGACAGCCAGGCTCTGCTCCCACTCCCGGTTCAGGGCGTCCCGGATCGCACTGTCCGTCAGCCCGGCCTCGGCCAGTAGCCGCGCGGCCGACGAGCCGTCGAGTGCAGCCACGGCCAGAAGCACATGTTCCGCCTCGATCGTCCGCGAGCCGTCCCGGCGGGCCTCGGCGCGCGCCGAGCGCACCAGGATCGCCCGGACATCCTTGTGATCCGGCATCATCGCCTCCTCAGGGCAACTCCGGCGGCGATCAGCCGCCGGGCGTGTTTCTTGTGCACGGCCTGCCGGGTGACCCCCAGCACCTCGGCCACCTCGGACCAACTCCAACCGGCCCGCATCGCCCGCTCCACCTGGCTGTCCTCCAGCCGGTCGGCCAGCCGGCGTAACGCCACCACCGCGGCCAGGCCTGCCGCGGGGTCCTCGGGATCCACCAACTCGGTCATAAAAGCAACTTAGGTTGACAACCATTCGATGTCAACCAAGGTTGCTCGATCCGGGGGTTGACGACCAGATCGAGCTCGACCTATATTCAACACATCGGTTGATCAAGGGAATGGTTGATAAAGATGATGGTTGATGACGATCAGCTTGACCGGGCGTTCGCGGCGCTGGCCGACCCGGTGCGGCGGGCGATGATCGCGCGGCTGTCGCGTGGACCGGCCACGGTGAACGAGCTGGCCGACCCGTTCCCGATCACCAAGCAGGCGGTGTCGCGGCACATCCAGGTGCTCGAGGCCGCCGGGCTGATCACCCGGACCCGGGACGGCCAGCGCCGCCCGTGCCACCTGGTGCCGGCCGCCCTCGAGGCACTGACGAGCTGGATCGACGAGTACCGGCTCGAGACCGAACGCCGCTTCCGCCGGATGGAAGCGCTACTGGACAAGGAGCAGTAACCATGAACGGCACCACCATCAACACCCCCGCGGGCACCCCGTTCGTCGAGGTCACCCGCGAGTTCGCCGCCACGCCCGCGCAGCTGTTCCGGGTGATGTCCGACCGCGACCTGGTCGCCCAGTGGCTCGGCCCGCGCGAGCTGGAGGCGACCATCGAGGAGTACGACGTCCGCACCGGCGGCAAGTACCGCTACGTCCACAAGGACGACTCCGGTGAGTACGCGTTCCGCGGCGTCTTCCACACCGTCGAGCCGGACAAGCTGGTCATCCAGACGTTCGAGTGGGAGGGCGCGCCGGGCGAGGTGTGCATCGAGAAGATGACGCTGGAGCCGACCGAGAAGGGCGTCCGGCTGCACCAGCGGTCGGTGTTCCCGTCGGTCGAGGCCCGCGACCAGTCGATCGAGTACGGCATGGCCAACGGCATCGAGGACTCGATGAACCGCCTGGCCGAGCTGGTCGCGAAGGAGAGCTGACATGAGCCAGGTCGTCGTCGACATCTCGGTGTCGCTGGACGGCTACGTCACCGGGCCCGGTGCCGGAGTGGACAACGGGCTCGGTGACGGCGGCGAGGCCCTGCACGACTGGGTCTTCCACGGCACCGACGCGGACCGCACCGTCCTCGACTCCGCCTTCGACGCCACGGGCGCGGTCATCCAGGGCCGGAACCTCTTCGACGTCATCGACGCCCCGGGCGGGTGGAGCGACGAGATGGGGTACGGCGCGAAGCCGACCGGTGAGGTCAACCCGCCGGTCTTCGTCGTCACCCACACACCGCCCGTCAGCACCCGGCTGGGCGATCGGTTCCGCTTCGTCGCCAGTCCCGCGGAAGCCGTCTCGCAGGCGCTTGAAGTTGCCGAAGGCAAGGACGTCTACGTGATGGGCGGCGGGCAGATCTGTCACGAGGTGCTCGCGGAAGGGCTCGCCGACGTACTGCGGTTGCACCTGGCACCCGTCGTGCTCGGCGGCGGGACCCGGTTGTTCCCGGCCGGCAGCGCGCCGGCGTACGCACTGGAGCTGGTCGACGCCGTTTCGACCCCGGCCGCGCAGCACCTCACGTACAGGGTGGTGAAGTAGCGATGGGCAGCGTCATCGCCACGGCGGTCGTCTCGCTGGACGGTTTCGTCGCCGACACCGAGGACGAGGTCGGGCCGTTGTTCGACTGGTACAACAACGGCCCGGTCGAGGTCTACGGGACCGATCCGGGACGGCCGTTCCACCTCAGCCGGGCGAGCGCGGACTACATCAACGCCACCTGGCCGAACGTCCGGTCGTGCGTGATCGGGCGGCGGCTGTTCGACATCACCAACGGATGGAACGGCGTACCCGCGGTCGGCGACCACGTCTTCGTCGTCACCCACCAGCCGCCGACCGACTGGCCGTTCCCCGACGCCCCGTTCACGTTCGTCAACGGCATCGAGGACGCGATCACCCGGGCCAAGGACCACGCCGGCGACCACGACGTCTCGGTCACCGGCGGCAACCTCACCGGCCAGGCTCTGGCGGCCGGGCTCGTCGACGAGATCGCCTACAACGTCGTACCAGTTCTCTTCGGCACCGGCGTGAAGTTCTTCGGCGACTACGTGGGCCCGCAGATCCTGCTGGACGACCCTCGCGTAATCCAGGGCGACCGCGTCACCCACCTGCACTACCGCGTCATGCGATAGAAGTCAGCGCCGCAGTTGCGGGTGGTCGGCGATGACGGTGCGGGAACCGGGCGCGATCTCGGTGAAGCCGGCGTCCTGGACTACCGGGAGGTTGCTGGTGAGCAGGCTTCGCCAGTGCTCCGGTGTCGCCGTGCGGACGGCGAGCTCAAAGCCGGTCGCCTCCCACTCCTTGCGCGCCCGCTCCGACAAACCCCACCAGGCGAGCTGGGCAGCATGACCACACTGCGCCATCGCCTTGCCGCTGGACATTTCCAGGGTCGGGTTGAGCCACAGGACCGGGACGCCGGGGTCCAGCGGCGGCAGGTCCGCGGTGTCCTCGAAATCGGTGCCGCTGACCTGGAGCTTGAAGAGGTCGGGCGGCACGTCGTCCACGCCCGTCGGCGGAAACACCCGAACCTCGGCCGCCACGACCCCGGACGCCACGGCCCCGGCTGCCGCGACCCCGGACGCAGGCGCCTCGGACGCAGGCGCCCCGGACGCAGGCGCCCCGGACGCAGGGGCCTCGGACGCCGCGGCCCCGGACGCCGCGGCCCCGGACGGGGCGACGTCCTCGGCAGGCACCGAAGAGCCGGTTCCGTAGCCGCGCACCGTGATCCCGGGCAGGGCCTCGGCGCGGCGCCACTCGATGCCGCGGGCGCGCTTGGTGATCTTGCGGATGCGGTTGTCCTGCCAGGCCGCCATCGCCTCCGCCCACTCCCCCTCGCCGTGCGACCGCTCGTCGGCCAGGATCGCGAGCACGGCCCGCGCCGCCGTCTCCAGCGCGTCGGTCTGCGCCGGCCGGGCCTTCTTCTCGACGCGCACCACGAGCGTCAGCACAAGCTCCACACGCGTGAGTCTCTCAGCAACCGCTGTACAGCGGTCGCCGGCCCGCTCTCCGGAAACAATTCGTCGCCTGGTGGCAGTTTTGTTCCGCAAGGACGGGCCGCCCCGCGCCGCTGACCTCTGCGCGGACGGGGTGGAGGTAGGTTGGCCGCATGCAGCAGTACCTGGATCTGTTGAGGCACGTGCTGGACAACGGGACCGAGAAGGGGGACCGGACCGGGACGGGCACCCTGAGCGTGTTCGGGTACCAGTCGCGGTACGACCTGCGGGCCGGGTTCCCGGCGGTGACCACGAAGAAGCTGCATCTGCGGTCGGTGATCGGGGAGCTGATCTGGTTCCTCAGCGGCTCGACGAACGTCAAGTGGCTGCACGAGAACAACATCTCGATCTGGGACGAGTGGGCCGACGAGAACGGCGAGCTCGGCCCGGTGTACGGCTACCAGTGGCGTTCCTGGCCGACGCCCGACGGCCGCCACGTCGACCAGATCGCGAACCTGATCGCGTCGATCCGGAACAACCCGGACTCC
The DNA here is from genome assembly GCF_040610805.1 of Kribbella sp. NPDC003557. Classification (NCBI taxonomy): domain Bacteria; kingdom Bacillati; phylum Actinomycetota; class Actinomycetes; order Propionibacteriales; family Kribbellaceae; genus Kribbella; species Kribbella sp. NPDC003557. The sequence continues at coordinate 595,997 of NZ_JBEXMY010000007.1, read as the reverse complement.
CGCCGGCACATCGTGAACGCGTGGAACGTGGCCGACGTGGACGACATGGCGTTGCCGCCGTGTCACACGATGTTCCAGTTCTACGTCGCGGACGGCCGGCTGTCCTGCCAGCTGTACCAGCGGTCGGCCGACATCTTCCTGGGTGTGCCGTTCAACATCGCGTCGTACGCGCTGCTCACCCACATGGTCGCCCAGCAGACGGGGCTCGAGGTCGGCGACTTCGTGCACACCCTCGGCGACGCGCACCTGTACCTGAACCACCTGGACCAGGCCCGCCTGCAGCTCACGCGCGAGCCGCGGCCGCTGCCGACGCTGGAGCTCAACCGCCGCGACTCGATCGACGGCTACGAGATCGCCGACGTCGAACTGGTCGGCTACGACCCGCACCCGGGGATCAAGGCCCCCATCGCCGTATGAGCATCGTCCTGATCGCCGCGGTCGGGCGCAACGGGGTGATCGGGCGGGACAACGACCTGCCCTGGCGGATCCGTGAAGACCTGCAGCGGTTCAAGCAGCTCACGCTCGGTCACACGCTCGTCATGGGCCGCAAGACCTACGACTCGATCGGCCGCCCGCTCCCGGGCCGCCGTACCGTCGTCGTCACCCGGCAACACGACTGGTCCGCCGACGGCGTCGACGTCGTCCACTCCCTCGACGACGCCCTGAAGTACGACGGAACGCTGTACGTGGCCGGCGGCGGCGAGATCTACCGCCAGGCCCTCCCGCACGCCGACGCCCTGGAACTCACCGAGGTCGACCAGTCCCCCGACGGCGATGTCACCTTCCCGGAGGTCGCTCAGGCCGACTGGACCGAGACCGCCCGCGAGACGCACAACGGCTTCTCCTTCGTTGGTTACCGCCGCAGCTAACAACGAGTAGGCAACGGGCCGCCCGTGGGGACCTGGAACCGACTAGATTGGGCGCGCGTCACGGAGGTGTCCAGGGGACCTCTCGGAGGGGAACACGATGACTGAAGCCGACAACACCGCTGCTCAGGCCGCTGCCGCGCAGCCCGCTGCGGCGCCGTTGCAGCCGCCGACGGCGACCGCGCCGGGGCTGATACTGACTGCGCCGCCGCCGTCACAGCCGGTGGCAGCCACCTCCGCGCCGACCATGGCGCCGGCTGTCGACCCTGCCGCGTTGCCGGGGCTGGACACCAAGGTCGACACGTTCCTGACCGCGCTGATGGCGGCCGAGCCGCGCTCGCCGGAGTTCGCGGCGAAGGCCAGTGACGTGCGCAGCATGGGTGACGTCGACATCCGCGCCGCCGCCGAGAGCTCGAACCGGCTGCTCCAATCACCGGTCCGGGCGCTGCAGGAAGGCGGCCTGTCGGAGGGGTCGACCGTCGGCAAGACCCTGCTCGAGCTTCGCCGGACGGTCGAGGAGCTGGACCCGAAGGAAGCCACCGGGGTGAAGAAGCTCCTCGGGATGATCCCGTTCGGGGACAAGATCGAGGACTACTTCCGCAAGTACCAGACCGCGCAGAGCCACCTCGAGGGCATCCTGCACAGCCTGCGCAACGGCCAGGACGAGCTCGGCAAGGACAACGCCGCGCTGAACCTGGAGAAGCAGCAGCTCTGGGACGCGATGACCCGGCTGAACCAGTACGTGTACGTCGCCGAGCGCCTCGACGCGCGGCTGTCCGCGGCGATCGCGGAGCTCGAGGCGACGAACCCGGACAAGGCGAAGGCGTTCCGCGAGGACGTGCTGTTCTACGTCCGGCAGAAGCACCAGGACCTGCTCACCCAGCTCGCCGTGTCGATCCAGAACTACCTGGCCATCGACATCGTGATCAAGAACAACATCGAGCTGATCAAGGGCGTCGACCGGGCGTCCACGACCACCGTGTCGGCACTGCGTACGGCGGTCATCGTCGCGCAGGCGCTCGGCAACCAGAAGCTCGTGCTGGACCAGATCACCGCGCTGAACACCACCACCAGCGGCATGATCGAGCGCACCTCGCAGATGCTGAAGGACAACTCGGTGGCGATCCAGCAGCAGGCCGCGTCGGCGACCATCGGGCTGCCGCAGCTGCAGGCCGCGTTCGCGAACATCTACGCGACCATGGACGCGATCGACACCTTCAAGGTGGAGGCCCTGGACAACATGGCCGCGACGATCGGCACGCTGGAGACCGAGGTGACCAAGTCCCGTTCCTACCTGGACCGGGTCGCCCAGCAGAACCAGCAGGTCGTGCACGGCAGCCTCGACCTCGACCTCGGTCGCTGAGTCGCGGGAAAGACTAAGGGGGTACGGCGTTGGCTCTGGGTGACTTCTTCGCGCGGCTGACCGGTCGCAAGGAGGAGCCCGAGCCTGCGCCGGTCCCCAGGCCGCCGACGAACGACGACCTGCTGGCGGCGCTGGTCCGGGTCGAGCAGCTGGTCGCCGGCGGCGCCGTACCGGCCGTGGTGGCGTCCCGCGTCGCCCGGGTGGTCCGCGTGGTCCGGGAGACGATCCCGCGGCTCGGCAACCTGGGCGGCAGCGTGCAGGCGTACTCCGTGATGGCGACCGCGACGGACTACCTGCCGGAGGCGATCGGCGGGTACCTGCGGCTGCCGCGGCAGTGGGCCGACACCCGCCCGGTGGACCGCGGCAAGACGTCGCTGATGATCCTGATCGACCAGTTGGACCTCTTGGCCGCGACGATGGACAAGGTCTTCGACGCGGTGAACCGGGCCGACGCGGCGGCACTGATCGCGCACGGCCGGTTCCTGCAGGAGAAGTTCGGCACCGGCTCCACTGGCGGAGGACTCGCCCTCGGCCCGACCGCGTCGACCCCGCCGCCGGATCCCGGGGCGGGACCGTTGGCACCACCACCTGGACGAGGAGGGTCATGAGCGGCGCGGGGGGACTTAAGGAGGCGCTGTCGGCGCTCCTTACAGTCGCGGCTCGGGCCGGCGTCGCCGACGACACAGCCCGGGGTGAGGCGCTGTCGCTCGCCGCGGCCCTGGCCGAGTCGGCACCAGGTGCGCCTGCCGACTGGGGTAAGGCTGTTCCTGGCGGCACGACACAGGACTTCTTCGACGCCGCCGTGCGCGGCCGTCGCTGGCGGGGCGCTCCTACCGCCGTACTCACCGAGCTGATCGCCAGTGGTTCTACTGAGAAGGCGGCGTACGCCGAGGCGCTGGCGGAGGTGGCATCTGCCGCCTGCACTCTGGGCGAGCCCACTATGCGAGTCGTGGGCAATGCGTCGGTCGCAGCTGCTGCGCAGCTACAGGCGGCTGGGGTGCGGACGCTGCAGGTGGGGAGCGGGGCGACGGCGCCAGGAGCGCCGGCAAAGCCGACGGCCGACGGGGCGGGAGCCGGAGCAGACCCAGCCGGTGGGCCGGGCGCCGGAGCAGGCCCAGCCGGCGGAGCAGGCCCAGCTGGTCGGCCGGGGGCCGGAGGAGGCTCAGCCGGCGGGGCGGAGGCCGGAGCAGGTCCAGCCGGTGGGCCGGGGGTCGGAGGAGGCTCGGCCGGCGGGGCGGGCGCTGGTGCGGCGGCTGGTGTGGCGGCGGCTGCTGCGGAGGCGGTTGTGGCCGAGCCGGTCAAGACTGTTGAGGAGCTGCTGGAGGAGCTGGACGGGCTGACCGGGCTGGCTCGGGTCAAGCGGGAGGTGCACCGGCAGGTCGCCGTACTGCGCGTCGAGAAGCTGCGGACCGAGGCGGGACTGAAGAGCCCGACCATCACGCGGCACCTGGTGTTCGTGGGGAATCCGGGGACCGGCAAGACGACTGTCGCGCGGCTGGTGAGCGGGATCTACAAGGCGCTCGGCCTGCTGTCGAAGGGCCAGCTGGTCGAGGTCGACCGGTCCGAGCTCGTCGCCGGGTACCTGGGGCAGACCGCGACGAAGACGGCCGACGTGGTCGCGTCCGCCGCGGGCGGTGTGCTGTTCATCGACGAGGCGTACAGCCTGACCGCCGGTGACCTGGGCGCCGACCAGTACGGGCGGGAAGCCGTCGACACGCTGGTCAAGGAGATGGAGGACCGGCGCGACGACCTGGTCGTGATCGTTGCCGGGTACCCCGAACCGATGGAAGTGTTCATCGCCGCGAACCCCGGGCTGGCGAGCCGGTTCCGGACCACGATCGAGTTCGAGAACTACAGCGACGACGAGCTCACCGACATCCTCACCGGGCTCGCCGAGGCGGCCGACTACGAGCTGGTACCGGCCGCGGTCGACAAGTTCCAGGAGATCCTCGCGGCGACCGCGCGGGACAGCTCGTTCGGCAACGGACGGTTCGCCCGGAACGTGCTGGAGGCCGCGATCGGCCGGCAGGCCTGGCGGCTGCGCGACGTCAAGGCACCGACGAAGGACGAGCTGCGTCAGATCCTCGCCGCCGACCTGACCGACGAAGCCGAACAGACCCCACCCACCGAGCCCGACCCGACCGCGCCCGACCCGACCGCGCCCGACCCGACCGCGCCCGACCGCACCGCGCCGGACGCGAACGCGCCGGCCGAGCGTGCGCAGCCGGACGGCGCGACGGACGAGAGTGTGCCGGACGACGGTGTGCAGCCCGACAGTGCCCGGCCTGACAGTGTTCGGGTTGAGCAGAGCGAGCAAGGAGAACAGGCGTGACCCAGACGCAGAGTGCGCCGCCCGCGACCCTGGCGGCCCCGCCGCAGGGTGCGGCCGGACAGGCGCCGAACGCCCGGAGCGCCGGTCCACGCGGCGCGGTCGCGCAGTGGTTCGAAGGTACGCCGGGCCGGATGCGCGCGTTCCTGATCCTCGCCGCCGCGATGAGCGTGGTGTTCGGCCTCGCCGCCGCGCAGGGCTTCAGCCAGTCCGACGGCTCCCTCGAGCGCGCGCAGGCGAACACCGCCCAGCTCGTCCGCATCCAGGCGATCCACACCAACCTGGTCAGCGCGAACGCCGACGCGACCAACGCGTTCCTGGTCGGCGGGCTCGAGCCGCCCGGCCAGCGCGCGCACTTCGTCAACTCGCTGGCCGCTGCCGCCGGGCTGATCGCCGACGCCGCCAGCGCGCAGCCCGCGGACCGTGAGGTGCTCGGCGCGCTGAACAAGACCCTCGTCACGTACGAAGGCCTGATCGAGCAGGCTCGCGCCAACAACCGGCAGGGTCTCCCGATCGGCTCGCAGTACCTGAAGGACGCGAATTCGGTGCTCCAGGAAGACTCCCTGCCGCTGGTGAAAGCGCTGGTCGAGGCGAACGAGCAGCGCGTCGACACCGAGTTCGACGGGATCGGCAAGGGCACCATCTGGATTCTCGCCGGCGGCATCCTCAGCCTGGTCATCTTCGCGATCACGCTGCGCTGGCTGGCCCGCCGTACGCACCGCTACCTCAACGTCCCGATCGCCGCGGGTGCCGCGCTGGTGCTGCTGACCACGGTCATCGGCGGCGTCGCGCTGGCGAGCGCGTCCGGCACCGCGAAGGACACCCGCAACGCCGAGTACGAGCGGACGCTCGCGCTGTCCCGCGCCCGGATCGCGGCCTACGACGCTCGCTCCAACGAAAGCCTGACGCTGATCGCCCGCGGCTCGGGTGACGCCTTCGACAAGGCGTACACCGCGGCCGCGGCCGAGGTCGACAACCAGCTGGGCAAGTCGTCCGGCACCACCGACGGACTTCAGGACGCCTGGGCCGACTACAAGCGGGTCCACGGCAAGGTCCGCGAGGCCGACACCAGCGGCAACTGGGACGGCGCGGTCGCTATGGCCGTCGGCGACCCGAAGGCGGCCGACAACTCCGCGAAGACGTTCGGCGCGTTCGACACCGCCTCCACCGAACAACTGACCGCCAGCAGCGACGCCGTGTCGAGCGAACTGTCCGACGCCCGCGACGGCCTACCCCCGATCGGCTGGCTGGGCGTCCCGATCGGCATCGTCGCCGCCCTGCTGGTCGCCTGGGGCATGTCGCAGCGCCTGGAGGAGTACCGATGAAAAAACTGATCCCACTCGCCGCCGCCACCGCCCTCCTCCTCACCGCCTGCGGCACCGGCAACTACGCCGCCACCCAGCTCCCGGTGAAAGAAACGTCGCCGGCCACCTCGACCACACCCAAGCCACCCAGGCCGTGCGCGGACGGCCAGAACGCACTGGCGTCGTACGCACCGAACGCCGACACCCCGGCGCCGGGGGGCGCGATGCCTGCCGGCTCCTGGATGGCGGAGATCAAGAAGCGGGGCCGGTTGATCGCCGGGGTCTCCGCGGACAGCTTCAACCTGGGATACCGCGACCCGATCAGCGGCAAGATCCAGGGTTTCGACATCGACATGATCCAAGCTGTTGCCAAAGGCATCTTCCCGGACGCCGACACGAACCCTGGCCGCGTCGAGCTGCGCGTGATCTCCAGCCCCGCCCGGATCCCGTCGCTGCGCGACACCAAGAACCCGGTCGACATCGTCGCGCGCAACATGACCATCAACTGCGATCGGTGGAACGACATCGCCTTCTCCGCCGAGTACTACCGCTCAGGTCAGAAGACGCTGGTGCAGAGCGACTCGACGGCCAAGAGCACCGACGACCTGTCCGGTCAGACGATCTGCGCACCGGCTGGTTCGACCAGCCTCGAGAACCTCAAGAAGAAGAACCCCGCCGTCAAGGCGGTCACCGCCGACACCGACACCGGATGTCTGGTCCTGTTCCAGCAGGGCAAGGCACAGGGGATCAGCGGCGACGACACGGTCCTGGCCGGCGACGTCGCTCAGGATCCGTACGCCAAGGTCCTTCCGGAGCGGTTCAGCGACGAACCGTACGGGCTGGGCATCTCGCTGAAGCACCCGGAGTTCGTCAGGTTCGTGAACGTCGTCCTGCAGCAGATGAAGGACGACGGTGGTTGGAAGACCTCGTACGACAGGTGGTTCAAGACAGCACTTGGTGAGGCGCCCAAGCCACCGGTGGCGCTTTACGGCCGCGTTCCGGTGAACCAATGACCGTTCGTACGCCGATCGTCTCGGCGCCCGTTCCTCCGGGGAGGATGGGGAGCAGTGTTCCGGCTTCGGAGTTGCTTTCCTATCTGGGCCTGCTCGGGGAGTGGCGGGATCGGCGGAAGGCTGAGTTGGACGAGTTGGATCAGGCCGCTCTCCACTCGGACGAGGCTGATGCGCTGAGTGCGGATGTCGTGCTCAGCATGACGGTCTGGAAGGCGGTCTCGGATCGGTACGAGCTGATTCTGGTCACCTGGGACTCCGGCCGCGTCGGGCAGAAGGAGACCGAGCAGATCTCGGCGTTGATCTGGGGCGGTCTGGATGCCGGCGCCGCGGGTGGCTCGCTCGCGGTTTCGTTGCCTGAGGCGTGCAAGCTGTCGGACGCGCTGGCGTCCAGCCTGCGGGCCAAGCTCGCTCTCGAGCCCGGCGACGCCGACCTGGCGGCCCGGCTGCGGCAACTGCGTGCGCAGGTCGAGCGGATCAGTGACCTGGTCAAGCAGGAGCCGGCCAACGCCCGCAACGACGCGCTCGCCAAGCACCACGACCTGGACCGGCGGCTCACGGATCTCGCCGACCGCAACAAGCGCGGCGCGGACATCGGCGGGCTGGTCGGCCCGTTCGAGATGGACGCCGCCAAGGTCGAGCGCGACCTGATCGTCGGCGCCGCGACCCGCAAGGAGCGTGCCGCCGACGTCGCCCGGGCGCGTACGCTGCGCGGCGAACTCGAGGCCCAAGGTACGGCGGTCCGCGCGCTCGCCGACAAGGCGGTCGCGACGGTCGCCCCGGCCCCGCGCCTCGCCGTCCCCGATGTGACCGCGCTCGGACCGGTGCCGAACACCCCGGCCGAGCTGGAGAAGTACCTGACCCGGCTGGACGCGGTCCGGCGGGCGCTCGGCCAGGCGCAGGCGGCGTACGGCGGTGCGCTGCAACGCCGCGACGAGCTGGCCCAGGTGCTGGACGCCTATCAGGTCAAAGCGGCAAGTGTTGCTCCGGGCAACGAAGATCTCGCCGAGCTGTACCGGCGCGGCCGAGCGGTGATCGAGACCGAGCCGGTCGACCTGGCCCGCCTCGCAGCACTGGTAGCGGCCTACCAGGCCTACCTGGAAGGAACGAAATGACGACCTGCACCCAGCCGGGCTGCACCGGCTCCATCGTCGACGGGTACTGCGACGTCTGCGGCTCCCCCGCCGCGCCGAGCAAAGCGGCGAGCACGGCGGCGAGCACGGCGGCGAGCACGGCGGCGAGCACGGCGGCGAGCACGGCAGCGAGCACGGCAGCGAGCACGGCCACCCCGGCCCCGGCGACCGGCAAGTGCACCCAGCCGGGCTGCACCGGCACGTACGTCGACGGGTACTGCGACGTCTGCGGCTCGCCCGCCCCTGACGGCGGTACGGCGGCCGACCCCGACCCGATCAGCACGGTCTCGACCGTCTCTCGCGCGTCGAACCGGCTGGCCTCGACACCGCTCGGCTCGGCCCGTGCGGCGGCGGCCGGCTCGAAACTGACCCGCAAGCTCGGTACGTCGTCCACCCGGCTGCGCGGCGCGCGGCTCGGCGCCGGTCTCACGCACGTCCCGTCGATCCCCGCGATCGATGCGAGCAAGGCGATCCTGGCCAACCCGATGGTCCCGGAGGATCGCCGCAACTGCCCGAGCTGCGGCAACCCGGTCGGCCGCTCCCGCAACGGGCAGCCCGGCCGCACCGAGGGCTTCTGCCCGAAGTGCCGCAACCGGTTCTCGTTCTCGCCGAAGCTGCAGCCGGGCGACCTGGTCAACGACCAGTACGAGGTGGCCGGATGCCTGGCGCACGGCGGTTTCGGCTGGATCTACCTGGCCCGGGACAAGAACGTCTCGGACCGCTGGGTCGTCCTCAAGGGCCTGCTGAACTCCGAGGACCCGGACGCGGTGGCCGCGGCGATCGCCGAGCAGACGTTCCTGGCCCGGGTCGAGCACCCGCTGATCGTCGAGATCTACAACTTCGTCACCCACGACGGTGCCGGCTACATCGTGATGGAGTACGTCGGCGGCACGTCGCTGAAGACCCTGCTCAAGCAGCGGATGGCCGCGAACAACGGCCAGTACGACGCGCTGCCGATCGACCAGGCGATCGCGTACCTGCTGGAGATCCTGCCGGCGTTCTCGTACCTGCACGACCTCGGCCTGGTCTACTGCGACTTCAAGCCGGACAACATCATCCAGGTCGGTGACGCGGTCAAGCTGATCGACCTGGGCGGTGTCCGGCGGATCGACGACCTGGACTCGGCGATCTACGGCACGGTCGGCTTCCAGGCGCCGGAGGTGGCCGAGGTCGGCCCGTCGATCGCCTCCGACATCTACACGCTCGGCCGGACGCTGTGCGTGCTGGCGATGGAGTTCCGCGGCTACCAGAGCCGGTACGTCGACACGCTGCCGCCGGTGAGCGACGTACCGCTGTTCCAGAAGTACGACTCGGTGTACCGCCTGCTGGCCAAGGCGTGCGCGAAGGACCCGGCGGACCGCTTCCAGTCCGCGGACGAGTTCCGCGTGCAGCTGCTCGGCGTACTGCGTGAGGTGGTGGCCGACAAGCAGGGCGTGAAGGCCGCGCAGCACTCGGCGTCGTCGTTGCTGTTCGGTACGCCCGGCGACAAGTCGGTCGGGCTGGGCGACGCGGCGCTGCCCTGGCAGCAGCTGCCGTCGCTGGCGCCGGACGACAGCGACAAGATGGCCGGCTGGCTGAAGACGGTGAGCGTGCCGGACTCGACCAAGCGGCTCGAGCTGCTCATCGACGCGCCCGAGCAGTCGCCGCAGACGCTGCTGGAGATCGCGGAGGCAGCGCTGGAGGTCGGGCCGGACCGCTACGACATGGTCGACACCGCGGTGGCCGACCTGCTCAACGCCGACCCGTGGGAGTGGCGGGCCGTCTGGATGGCCGGACTGGTTGCCCTGGCCCGCGGTGACTCGGCCGGCGCCCAGTCCGCGTTCAACGCCGTCTACGGGCAGGTGCCGGGCGAGCTGGCGCCGAAGCTCGCTCTGGCGATCGCCTGTGAGCACAGCGGCGAGTTCGACGTTGCCGAGGGCCTCTACCTCACCTGTGCGCGCACTGACGCCAACTACATCGCCCCCTCCGCGTTCGGTCTGACCGACATCCGGACCTCGCGTGGCGACGTGGACGGCGCGCTCGCCGCGCTCGACCTGGTGCCCCGCACCAGCGGCGCGTACGTGCGGGCTCGTCGCCAGCGAGCCGGACTACTGGCAGGATCGGGGCGTGGCCTTCCCGCGCTCGCCCAGGCGATGGACAGCATCGCGACGCTGACCATCGACCCGGTCGACCGGGCCAACCTGGCCGCGGACGTGTTCCGGACGGCGCTGACCGAGGTGCAGCAGTCCGGTCCACAGGAAGCGCTCCGGATCGACGGCCGCGCGGCGACCGAGTCCTCCCTGCGGGACGGGCTCGAGGCCACGTACCGGTTTCTGGCCGACCAGGCCCCGACCCGGACGGAACGGATCGTCCTGGTCGACTGGGCGAACGAGGTTCGAGGATGGACGTTGCGATGACGAGTTCGACCGACACGGTCTGCCCCAACTGCGGCGGGCCGGTGGCCGAGGCCGACCTGTTCTGCGAAGCCTGCGGCACCGAGCTGAAGCCGGGGACCGCTGCCCCGACCTCCCCGGCGCTGGACACCGACACCGAGCCGACGGTGGAGATCACCGCAGCCGTGGTGGAGGCTGTGGGGCCCTGCAAGTCGTGCGGCGGCACCATCGGCGCTGACGGGTACTGCGAGACGTGTGGCACCAAGGCCGCCAAGCCGCGGGACCACTTCGAGGAGCAGCCCGCTCCCTGGGTGGCCGGGGTCTGCGACCGCGGTATCCGGCACAGCCGGAACGAGGACGCGATGGCCATCGCCGCCGACGCCGAGCCGGGTAGCCGGGCGCTGCTGGTGGTCTGCGACGGCGTGAGCTCATCGCTCGACTCCGACGTCGCCTCGCTGGCGGCCGCACGCGCGGCGCGTGACGTGCTGGAGGCCGGCCACGCTCAGGGCCTCGGCACTGAGACCTCCCGGGCCGGGGCGGTCGCGGCCAGGCTCAAGGCGGCGGCCGACGCGGCGAGTGACGCCGTACTCGACAACACCAGCCCGGACAGCCCGAACCCGGCGTCCTGCACGTTCGTGGCCGCCGTACTGGAGAACGGGCTGCTGGTCGCGGGCAACGTCGGCGACAGCCGGGCGTACTGGTTCCCGGACGACGCCGAGCCGATCGCCCTGACCGTGGACGACTCGTGGGCGGCCGAGCTGATCGCCACCGGGGTGTCGCGCGAGGAGGCCGAGTCCGGCCCGCACGCGCACGCGATCACCCGCTGGCTCGGCAAGGACGCCCCGGACCACACGCCGCGTACCACGACACTGCACGTGGGCGGGCCGGGCTGGCTGCTGGTCTGCTCGGACGGCCTGTGGAACTACTGCTCCGAGGCGGCACCGCTGGCCGACCTCGTACGTCAGACAGCTGCGGGCAACGGGGGCGAGCCGAAGGCCACCGCGTCCGCCCTGGTTGACTGGGCCAACGCCCAGGGCGGCCAGGACAACATCACCGTCGCGCTCGCGCGGATCTGACCGGCGCGCACCCAAGGAGAGGGACCGAGATGGCCGACTTCACCGCCACCGTTTACCAGAACGAGTTCCTGCCCGACGGCGGGACCGACGTGCACGCCATCGTCACGGTGGACTGCTCCGGTGCCGGCGCCGCGGGACAGTCCGGCAGCGGCGACGCGGGTGAGATCATCATCGTCGACACCTCCGGCTCGATGGGCCGTGACGGTGTCCAGGCCGCCGCGTACGCCGCGCAGACCGCGCTCGACCAGATCCTCGACGGCGTCTGGTTCGCGGTGATCTCCGGCAACGACCGCGCGCAGCTGGCGTTCCCGCCGTCCGCGGAGCCGGTGATGGTCAAGATGGACTCGTACACCCGGCAGGCCGCCAAGGACGCCGTGTCCCGGTTCTACGCCGACGGCGGGACCGCCATGGGCACCTGGCTCCGGCTGGCCTCACGGGTGTTCGCGACCGTGCCGTCGCTGTCGCAGAAGCACGCGCTCCTGCTCACCGACGGCGAGAACCAGCACGAGACGCCGGAGGCGCTGACCCAGGCGATCGCGTCGGTCACCGGCCAGTTCCAGTGCGACGCCCGCGGCGTCGGCGTGGCCTGGCAGGTCGACGAGGTCCGCCGGATCGCGCAGGCGCTGCTCGGTACCGTCGACATCATCCCGGCGCCGGACCAGCTGGCCGCCGAGTTCGCCAAGATCATCCAGAACGCCATGAGCCGCGGCGTCGCGCAGGCGGATCTGCGGGTCTGGGCGCCGCAGGGCGCCGAGGTGCTGTTCGTCCGGCAGGTCGCGCCGACCGTCGAGGACCTGACGTCGCGCCGGACGGCCGTGAACCCGCTGACCGGGTCGTACCCGACCGGCTCGTGGGGCGACGAGTCCCGCGACTACCACGTCGCGATCCGGCTGGCCGCGAAAGCGGTCGGGCAGGAGCAGCTCGCCGCACGCGTGCAGCTCGTGATCGGCGACAACACGGTCGCCCAGGGCCTGGTGAAGGCGCTGTGGTCCGCCGATGAGGCGCTCACCACCCGGATCAGCCCGGAGGTCGCCCACTACACCGGTCAGACCGAGCTGGCGCAGGCGATCCAGGACGGTCTGGCCGCCAAGGCCGCGGGCGACACAGCGACCGCGACCACCAAGCTCGGCCGGGCCGTGCAGCTCGCGGCGGCGACCGGCAACGAGGAGGCGACCACGCGGCTGCGCAAGGTCGTGGACATCGACGACCAGGAAACGGGTACGGTGCGGCTCAAGCGCACGGTCGAGAAGGCCGACGAGATGGCGCTCGACACAGCCTCCACCAAGACCACCCGGGTGCGGAAATGACCGTGAACTGTCCGAGCGGACACCCCTCCACGTCGACCGACTACTGCGACGTCTGCGGCCTGCCGATCGGCGCCGCCGCGACGCCGGCCGCGGCCGGGACCCCGGCTCCGGCCGTCGCGGCGCCCGCTCCGGCGGCCACGCCAGCACCGGCACCGGTGGGCCAGACCTGCCCGAACTGCTCCGAGCCGGCGGCGGCAGACGCGCTGTTCTGCGAGAGCTGCGGGTACGACTTCACCACCGGGACGATGCCGCGGCCCGCGTCCTCGCTCGACCTGGGCCCGGACCCCGCGGGTCCGCCGCCCCCGCCGGCCCCCGCCGCGGTGGCCGAGTGGGTCGTCGAGCGCTGGGTCGACCCCGACTGGTACGCCGTACAGCAGAGTGACGACCCGTGTCCGTCCCCGGGGCTGCCGGCCGTGATCCCGCTGACCGAGAAGAGCCTGCTGATCGGCCGCCCGTCGAAGAGCCGCGGTATCTCTCCGGAGATCGACTGCGGCGACGACACCGGCGTCAGCCGCCGGCAGGCCCAGCTGACCACGGACGGCCAGCGCTGGTGGGTCGAGGACCTGCAGTCCTCCAACGGCACGTACGTCGCGTCCGCGGCCGGGCCGTTGCCGGAGACCCCGATCGTCCCGGGGCAGCGCCAGGAACTGAACCCCGACGACCGCATCTACGTCGGCGCCTGGACCCGGCTCGTCGTCCGCAAGGCGACACCGGAGGAGCAGGCCGGCCAGGCCTGAGGCCTAGCTGATGTGGCCGGGCTGGGCCTGCTGGGTCCAGCTCGGCGCCGGGTTGAAGCACAGCCACTCGATCACGGTCGAGCCGATCACGATCGGGATCAGCCACGCCCACCACTGATGCGGCAGCGAGACGACCGCGATCGCGGTCCACAGCGCGACCCAGCCGCCGCCGTACCCTCGCAGCACGCCGCGGTACCAGAGCCCGCCGGGCGCCTCGGCGGCGCGCTGGCCGACGTACACGAACAGGTACGACGCGATCGTGATCGGCCAGAAGTACCAGAGCCGGTCCCAGTCGTACGGCACCATCACCAGCGCGGTCAGGCAGACCAGCGCGATCGCCCAGTGGTACACCTCACCGGCCCAGTTCAGCCCGCGGCGGCGCAGCGTGAGCACGATCGCCAACGGGCCGAACAGGACGGCGACGACACCCGCCAAGACGTGCAGGATCAACGCGATGTCACGCATCGTCCCCCGTCCCCCCGGAGCTCTCTGACATGTCAGGGAGCATAGGGATCCGGGCCTGGCGCGTCAGTACCTCAGGCTAGTTCTCCGGGAACGACAGCACCCGGCGGACCGCGAAGTTCCGGTATCCCAGGCGTTCGAAGCTCTTCGCCATCGGGACGTTGCCGAAGTCCGTGTCGGCCCGGATCTGCTCGGCACCGGTCTCCGCGAGCAGGTGCGTGATCTCGGCCAGCAGGTCGTCACCGAGCCCCTTGCCACGATGCTCGGGGACGACGCCGAGGTAGCCGACGACCGGACCGCCCGCGTTCGCCGTCGGCATCGCGAAGCCGACCAGCTCGCCGTCGCCGTCGAAGGCCAGCCGCCACAGGTTCCGGTCGCCGGGCATCGACTTGTACATCGCCAGCTCTTCGCGGGCCGCGCCCTCGACGCCCAGTCGCGCGATCTCCCGCGCGGTCGCGGCGTCCAGGCTGCCCTGGCTGACGCGCACGAACACGTCGACGAACGCCTCGTCGTCGGCGGGCCCGAACGTGAGCCGCGTGGAGCGTTCCGGCAGACCGTAGGCCGGCTTCCACTCGTACCGCAGCCGGTCGGTGACGTTGTTCATGCCGACCGCCGCGGCCGCCTGGGCCCGCGACTCGAGCGCCGCGACGACGTCGGGCTGGGCCTGCCAGTCGCTGTCCAGGAAGAAGTGGTACTCCGGCGGCTCGGCGTCGGACGAGCGGGACGCGACGGCGTGCTTCAGCAGCTCGGTCCACACCGGGACCGGATCACCGTCGCCGGCGTAGTACAGGCCGTCGATGCTGTACGGGTGGGTCTCGCCCGGGACGCCCCACCAGATCGCCAGGGCCTGGATCGTGCCGTTCTCCTCGACGACCCAGTTCCAGTCGTGCTTGTAGTAGCCCGCGGCAACATATTCGCGGTAGCGGTCGAGGGTGACGGTGTTGACGGACTGCTGCTCGATGAGAGCGAAGATGGTGTCGAGGTCGGCCTCGACGGTGGTGCGGATGGTCACAGATCCTCCAGCAGGAGGCGCGCTGCTCCGCTCAGTGCGAGCTGTGCGAGCGGATCGGGCGCGCCGGGAAACAAGTCGGTGTGTTCATCGGTCGCTCCTTCCGCTCCGGGATCTCTCTCGCCGCGCCAGACTCTAGGGGTTCGGCGGGGTCATAGTCCAGCCGTTATTCACAGCTGGGATGTACCGGCGCCGCCGCCGCCGGGAAGCCTCCGGGCATGAGAACCCTCATCGCCGCCGTGACCCTGGCGACCACCGTCGTCCTCGGGTCCACGGCCTACGCCGCCCCAGCCCCCACCACCGCCGCCGTGTCCGTCGTCAGCTCGCCGGCCGCGATCGACACCTGCGCGCTGAGCTCGTTGCCTGCCGAGGCCTCGGACACCCTCGACCTCATCCACTCCGGTGGACCGTTCCCGTACGACCAGGACGGCACCGTCTTCTCGAACCGCGAGGGCATCCTGCCGTCGGAGTCCAGCGGCTACTACCACGAGTACACCGTGATCACGCCGGGTTCCCCCGACCGCGGCGCCCGCCGGCTGGTCGGTGGCGGCGTGAAGACCACACCCGAGCACGTCTACTACACCGCCGACCACTACTCCTCGTTCTGCGAGGTCGACGAGGAGAGCTGAGCTGGCTACGAGTAATGTCGTCGGCACGTTGAGTGATCAGGAGGGTCTTTCACCGATGCCGACTCCGCGCTTCACGACCGGGCTGTTGCTGACTGCCGTCCTGCTTGCCTTCGGCCCGCCCGCGTCCGGGCGGGCCGAAGCGAGCGGCGATCCGTTGACGCTGACCACCGGGTTCTACGTCGACCCGGCCTCGTCCGCGGCGGCGTACGCCCGGCGGCATCCCGAGGACACCGAGCTCGCGTCGAAGATCGCCGCGCAGGCGTCCGCGCGATGGGTCGGCGCGTGGAGCGGCGACGTACGCGCGGGCGTCACGGCGTACACGACAGCCGCGGACAAGGCCGGGAAGCTGCCGGTGCTGGTGACGGACAACCTGCCGGGACGCCAGTGCGGGATCGGCGGCGGGGCCGCGTCGGACGCGGCGTACCGGACGTGGATCGCGGCCGTGTCGGCCGGGATCGGGACGCGGCCCGCGGTGGTGGTCCTCGAGCCGGACGCCCTGGCGCGACTCGACTGCTACCCGACATCGGAGTGGGACGGGCGGATCGCGCTGCTGAAGTACGCCGTCGGGGTGTTCGCGGCGAAGAACCCGAACACCTGGGCGTACCTCGACGCCGGGAACGTGACGTCCGGCGACGCGAAGGAGATCGCCCGCCGGCTGCGGCTCGCCGACATCGGCAAGATCCGCGGCTTCGCGCTCAACACCGCGAACTACTTCACCACCGAGCAGTCGGTAGCCCGCGGCAACGACATCCTGCAGGCGCTCGGCGGCGGCACGCACTACGTCGTCGACACCAGCCGCAACGGCAACGGCTCCGACGGCAGCTCCTGCAACCCACCCGCCCGCAGACTCGGCACTCCCCCCGCCCGCACCCCCACCCCCGTCGACCTCCACCTCTGGCTCCGCACCCCCGGCGAATCCGACGGCCCCTGCGGCCTCACCCCGAACCTCCCCACCAGAACCTTCTCCCCCGTCCTGGCCCACCACCTGATCACCGGCACCTGATGGGGAGTGTCGTCGGGGGGACTGCTGTCATTCGCGGCGGCCCGTCCTGGCGTTGTCGCTCCGGCGCTCTGCATCCGGAGGGGACAGCTGTTTCGCTGCCGCGAGGAAGCTCGAACGCGTCTTCACCATGGCGGTGACGAGCGTCGTCGCAGTTCCGGCCACGCCGACCCCGATCCCGATCACGGCCGGCAACGACAGCCCGGCAAGGTAGACGACGACCGCGAACCCACCCATGACGATGAAGAGGGCTGCGAGGGCAAAGCCTCCCAACCACACGACCGTGGAGCGCATCAAGAGCTGATAGCGCTTGAGTGCGTCGTCAGTCGCCGTCGCATCGGACACGTGGCGATCCACGGAGTCCAAGGTGCTGACCGGCGAGCGCCGCTGCTTCCCGCGTTTCGACTTGGCCACGAGAACCTCCTTCGAGCCACGCGCGAAGCTTCCTCGGTGCTCCTACGCGACTTGTCCGGCAAGCGCAAACGGGACGATCGACTCGTCGGCGTACGCGAGTAGCGCCGCATCGTTCATCGTCATCAGGTCATGAATCAGCCGCGGGCCTGCGTCCGCCGGCGATCGTTTGATGCCAAAGGCCGCCGCCACCCGGTGCAGTGCTCTGACCATGGCAGCAGCGAAGACAACCGCTTGACTCTGCACGGCTGGGGCGGTGTAGAAGGTGTCGAAGTTGTACTGCCGGAGCCGCGCCATCGCCAACGCCGTGGAGTCCTCGCTGCAGACAGATCCGGTACGGAGGCTCGCCTGGACGACTCCCCGCAGCAGCGCTTCCCGCTGCTCGACATACGTCGTACCGATCTCGGCCTCGATCTCCCGAGGCAGCGCTGCCTCGTCGACCATCCCGAGAGTGACCGCGTCCGCATGATCTCGGGTCAGGTAGGCGATCCGATCAGCCCACCTGACCACCTCTGCCTCGGCCGAACCAGAACTGTGGGCCGACCATGGGTGTCGACGGACCCCGGCGAGAGTCTCCGGCGACAATCCCAGGGAGACCAGTGCGACCTCGGCGGCGTACGCGGAGTGGTGGAACTCGGGCCAGTACGCGCGGATCACCGCCTCCCCCACGTGGGAGAGCGGCGGATGACCACAGTCGTGCGCCAGGCCGATCGCTGCAGCGAGCTCCTGCCGTAGGCCGAGCTCGCCGGCCAGCGTCGCCGCGATGTCCGACACCTCGCGGCTGTGAGCGGCCCGGCTGCAGTACCCCTGGCCGGAACCGACGAAGACCTGACCAATTCCGTCCAGTCGGACCAGTTGAGGCGCCTCCTGGACGCGGTGCAGATCCTCGGCCCACCGGGTGTCTGCGATCAACGCCGCTCCGATCGGGTGAAGGTACGCGCTCGTGAGCCGCGTGCCGCGAGGGCCGGCCGGGCCGAGGTGGGTCGACAGCCATGCGTGACGGCCGGCGATCAGCGCGCCTTCCATGCCCGCACCTCCTCGGCCAGTGCGGCGCCGGCCTCCTCGTACTGCGTGAGGTCGATCGGCGCGGGCGGGTACTCCGTGAGGCTCTGGCACTCGTCGAGAACGGCGCTGGCGGTGGTGTAACTCTTGACCAGGATGGAGTACCGGAGGGAACCGAGCGGACACACGCTGCGGAGAACCCGCAGTGTCTCGGCCGAGATCTGCCCCGTCGTGACGATGGGCTGGGCGCGGAGCTGATCGAGGATCCAGGCGGCGACCGAACCGACCGCGTCGTCGTAACCCGCGGCGTCATAGGCCTTGCCGTTGAGGCCGAGACCCCGAGTCGCGCGGCTCAGGCCGTCCCAGAGCTTGATCAGGCTGAAGTCCTCCCCTTGTCCGACCGGCTCGTTCGACCGGCGGCTCTTGATCACGAAGACCGGACGCGACGGGTCCATCAGGGCGGGCTGGGCCTTGGGCAGGATCTCGGTCTTCAGCCAGGTGGCCAGGTCCTCGGGACCGTCGATCCGGCCACGCTTGGCGAGGAACGTCGTCGCGTACCGTACGGCGGCGACGGGCGTGGTGCGTTTCAGGACGAGCAGGACGGCGTCGCCGAGATCAGCCGTCGGAATCGGCACCCGGGGCTGCGGGGCGAGGATCCGGAGCGCCTCGTCGGCGATCTTGGTGATCTGCGGGTCCCGGGGAATCGTGCTCGCGGCCGCCTGCCGGATGCTGCGCTCCAGCTTCTCGCGGTCGAACGGAGCGACCTGTCCGGAGGCCCGGACCACGAGCAGTTCGGGCTGAGCGGTGGTCTCGATCGTGACGAACGTGTGCGGCGGCTTGCTGAAGCAGACGCGCTCGCGCTTCGCGCTCGTCCCGTCGATCATCGTCGTACGAGATACGCGGGTACCTTCCCGGCAGACCGGACACTCGAAGTTCGCCATGACCGCAGTGTGCGCCCGGCGCTCACCATTCGCAAGGGTATGCTACCCGTAGCAGTAGCCATTCTTAACGTTGTATATATCGTCAAGATTTGTCAGAGCCGCTGAGTAGTCGCTATCTGCGTCGGGCTGCCAACAGCAAGCGGCCCCGAGCGTGAGCTCGGGGCCGCTTGGGTTCTACTGCTGTGCTGTTGGACTACCTCTGGATCAGAAGTCCATGCCGCCCATGTCGGGCGCGCCGCCCGGAGCGGCCGCGGCCTTCTCCGGCTTGTCGGCGATGACGGCCTCGGTGGTGAGGAACAGGGCCGCGATCGACGCCGCGTTCTGCAGCGCGGACCGGGTCACCTTGGCCGGGTCGATGATGCCGGTGGCGATCAGGTCGACGTACTCACCGGTCGCGGCGTTCAGACCGTGACCCGGCTCGAGGTTGCGGACCTTCTCCACCACGACGCCGCCCTCGAGGCCGGCGTTCACGGCGATCTGCTTCAGCGGGGCCTCGACGGCCTGGCGCACGATCTGCGCACCGGTCGCCTCGTCACCCTCGAGCTCCAGCTTCTCGAACGCCTGCACCGACGCCTGCAGCAGCGCGACGCCACCACCGGCGACGATGCCCTCCTCGACGGCCGCCTTCGCGTTGCGAACGGCGTCCTCGATGCGGTGCTTGCGCTCCTTCAGCTCGACCTCGGTGGCCGCGCCGACCTTGATCACCGCGACGCCGCCGGCCAGCTTGGCCAGCCGCTCCTGCAGCTTCTCGCGGTCGTAGTCGGAGTCCGACTTCTCGATCTCGGCGCGGATCTGGTTCACCCGGCCGGTGATCTGGTCGGCGTCGCCCGAGCCCTCGACGATGGTCGTCTCGTCCTTGGTGACGACGATCTTGCGGGCCTGGCCGAGCAGCTCCAGGTCGACGGTGTCGAGCTTGAGGCCGACCTCCTCGGAGATCACCTCGCCGCCGGTGAGGACGGCGATGTCGACGAGCATGGCCTTGCGGCGGTCACCGAAGCCCGGCGCCTTGACGGCGACGGCCTTGAAGGTGCCCTTGATCTTGTTGACGACCAGGGTGGCCAGCGCCTCGCCCTCGACGTCCTCGGCGATGATCGCCAGCGGCTTGCCGGTCTGCATGACCTTCTCCAGCACCGGGACCAGGTCCTTGATGCTGCCGATCTTGCTGTTCACGACCAGGATGTACGGGTCGTCGAGGACGGCCTCCATCCGGTCGGTGTCGGTCACGAAGTACGGCGAGATGTAGCCCTTGTCGAAGCGCATACCCTCGGTGAGCTCGAGCTCGAGGCCGAAGGTGTTGCTCTCCTCGACGGTGATGACACCTTCCTTGCCGACCTTGTCCATCGCCTCGGCGATGATCTGGCCAACCTGGGTGTCCGCGGCGGAGATCGACGCCGTCGACGCGATCTGCTCACGGGTCTCGACGTCCTTGGCCAGCGACAGCAGCTGCTCGCTGACGGCCTCGGTCGCCTTCTCGATGCCCTTCTTCAGGCCCATCGGGTTGGCGCCGGCGGCGACGTTGCGCAGCCCCTCGCGGACGAGAGCCTGGGCCAGCACGGTGGCGGTCGTCGTACCGTCACCCGCGACGTCGTCGGTCTTCTTGGCAACTTCCTTGACGAGCTCGGCCCCGATCTTCTCGTACGGGTCCTCGAGCTCGATCTCCTTGGCGATGGAGACACCGTCGTTGGTGATCGTGGGGGCGCCCCACTTCTTCTCCAGCACGACGTTGCGGCCCTTCGGGCCGAGCGTCACCTTGACGGCGTCGGCGAGGGTGTTCATTCCCCGCTCGAGGCCGCGGCGCGCCTCTTCATCGAAAGCAATCAGCTTGGGCATTCTCCGCGAGTCCTCCCGCGTCGAGTCTTTGTGTTCAGCCGGCTCGATGCCCGCGACGGACGGCACCGGCACCGCGACGCTCATGTCCCGCCGCACTCCGGCACCTCATCGAGGCCGTCTTCTTGCACACTCCGGCAGGCGCGAGCACTTATCACTCTCACCCATGGAGTGCTAACCAAGTATTAGCACTCGCCCCAAACGAGTGCAAGCCGGCCCCCGGCTACGGTGATCCCATGGTGAACGTACGCCCGGCCGGGCCGGACGCCTGGCCCGACGTCGCGACGGTGATGGGCGAGCGCGGCGACCCCGCGCGCTGCTTCTGCCAGTACTTCCGGCTCCGCGGCAAGGCATGGTCCGGCAGCAGCCCGGAAACCCACCGGGACAGCCTCCAGGCGCAGATTCGTAACGGTGAGCGACCGCCCGGTGTCGTTGCGTGCGACGGGGATGCCCCCGTCGGCTGGTGCGCCGTGGGGCCGCGGACGTCGTACCCGCGCGTCGTCGCCTCCCCCAACTGGCGCACGGACCACCCGGATGCCTGGGTGATCACCTGTTTCGTCGTACCGGTCGGCCACCGCCGTCAGGGGATCGCCGGGGAACTGGTCCGCGGCGCCCTCGACCTGGCCCGCTCGTACGACGCCCCCGTCGTCGAGGCCTGCGCCGTGGACACCACGACCGCCGGCCGGATCCCGTCGGCCGACCTCTACCGCGGCCCGCTGTCCGTCTACCTCGACGCCGGCTTCACCGAGGTCAGCCGCACCAGCCCGCAGTGGGTCCTGGTCCGCTCAGCCGTCTAACTGGGACACCAGGTACTTCGGGGCGGTCAGGCGCCAGGCCTCGGTGATGAGCTCGGCGAGTTCCTCCTCGTCGGCCTTCTCCAGTTCGATCAGAACCCAGGCGAAGCGGCCGCCCTCCCAGGACGCCTCGTACACCTCGGGATTCTCGGCGACCAGCGCCTCCTGCTCCTCACGAAGCGCCTTCAGATGCATGCGCGTCTGATCCTCTGACAGGTACGCAAAGCTCTTGTTGCGCACCTTGAAGACCGGCTGCCCGGCCCACCCCTCCTGCTCCTCGGCACCCGGCAGCCCCGCCATCACCTTCACCACCGCCCGCGCATCCATATCCCCGACGCTAGGCGGCCCCACCGACAGTTCCGGTCACCTCGCCAGCGTCAGCGTCACCGTCGATCCGACCGGCAGCACCGTCCCGACCGCGGGCGAGATGCCGAGGATGGTGCCGGACGGGTAGCTGGGCGACGTCACCCACTTGTAGTGCGACTTGAGGTCCGCAGCCAGCAGCAGCGGCGCGTAGTTCTTCGCGATGGGGTTGAGAGGCGGGCCACCGAGCGACGAGTAGCTGGGGACACCGGACCGGTCCCGCAGGATCTGGATCCGGGCGAGGATGCGATCGACCTCCGCGGCGCTCGTGGACGACTCGGCGTAGAACCACACCTTGAGCGATGGAATGCCGACTGCACCCATGCACACCCTGGTGCCCTGCCAGCCGTTGAGGCAGCTCGTCCGCTGGCGCTGGGCCTGTACGCCGTCGATGACGATCGCCTCGTCGGCGTGGTAGTCGAGGGACGGCGGCGTGCCGGTCAGCTGCACGCTCTCCACACCCTTCGGGCGGTTGCTCTGGCAGAACTGTGCCCTGGTGGGGTCGTCGATCTGGACCGTGTCTTGTTTGGGGGTACCGCACTGGCTCTTGTTGGTCGCCCAGGCGGCCGGCACGGCGATGGCGGCATGGCCGAAGGCAACCAGCCGCGTCGCAGGCGGTACCGGAGCGTCCGTCGTCGGAGTGGGGCTTGCTGAGGTCACAGGCGCGGTCGGTGTGGCTGAGGTCAGGAGGTTCGCACCGGCGATGACAGCGCCGACCGCTACCGCCGTGAGCGCTGTGAGTCCTGCCGTACGGCGGCGTCGGCGGCGGGTTGCTCCGGCTCGTAGGGCGTCCAGCGGGGGTGGACCGACGGGAGTGTGAGCGGCGGTCCGTTCCAGGAGGTCTGTCAGGTCGGTCATCGGGGTTCTCGCAGTTCTGCCAGGTGGGGGTCCTGTGCCAGGGCTTTCACCGCTCGGGACAGCCGGCTCTTGACGGTGCCGGCGGCGACGCCCAGCACGGACGCCATCTGTTGCTCGCTCAGGTGCGCGTAGTACCGCAGTACGACGGCTGTGCGCTGGTCGCCCGGCAGCCGGTCGAGTGCGCGCATCACGGCGTCCGTGTCGTCCACACCGGCCGTCCTGTCGCTGTCGGGCGACTCCGGGAGCGACGCAGACGGCAGCTCGCCGTGCCAGCGGCGCCTGCGGGAGGAGCGGAAGCAGTTGACCAGTACGCGGTGCACGTACGCGTCACGGTCCTCAGCGACCCGCACCCGGTTCCACTTGAGCAGACAGCGCTCCAGCGCGGACTGGACCAGGTCCTCGGCCTCGGACGGCGTACAGCCGAGCAGAACCGCGGACCGGACCAGCGTGGGCCAGCGCGCGGTGACGTACTCGGTGAACTCGTCCATGTCCCTCCTCACCCCTAGAGACAGGCTGGGGTGTCACGAGGGTTCCACGAAAGTCGTCGGGGTCGGATCAGGGGTCGGTCGGTACCGATCCGGATGTGGCGGGGGGTGCCGAAACGGGACAGTGGAGCCATGACGAACTCCAACGCACCGTTCCAGAACCTCTCCGGCAAGGTCCTCCGTCGTTCCGCGAACCAGCGGATGCTCTCCGGCGTGTCCGGCGGCATCGCCGAGTACCTGAACGTCGACGTGACCCTGGTCCGCCTCGGCTGGGTCGGCCTCACCCTGATCACCGGCGGCGCCGCCCTGATCGGCTACGCGGTCGCCTGGATCGTGATCCCCGAGTCCGACGGCAAGGCGGTCTGGCAGAACGTCCAGCACTCGGTGAACCAGAACCAGGACACCACCGAGCAGGACATCGCCTCCCGAATCTACGACGACACCAACAACAAGCCCCCGGCGGCGTGAGCAGGACTGCGCCCGGAGGAGGCGCAGGCGCCCAGGCGGGGTGATCGCGGGCAGCGGTCACCCCGCTGCTACACGTTCAGGGCCGGTCTGCTGAGAGCGGCGAGGGTCTGGTCCGGGTGGTCGGTGAAGACGCCCTGGAGACCTAGGGCGGCGAAGCGGGTCAGTTCGGTGGGGAAGTCGGTGGCGGTGGGGAGAAAGCGGCGTTCGGCGCGGAAGGTCCAGACCTGGACGGCCAGGCCGGCGCGGTGGGCGTGGTCGACGAGGCGAGTGGGTTCGCCCAGGCATCCGTCTGCTGTGCGGGGCAGGACCAGGTCCTTGTACGGCGCCAGCACCTGCGCGTAGGTCGCGATCTCACGAAGGCCGCGGGGCTCGATCAGGTCGGCGTACGTGCGGCCGTCGCCGATGCGCAGGAAGTCGTTCGGTGCGCTCTCGGAGTCGATCAGCTGCACCAGTGGGACCCGTGTCATCACCGACAGCCGTCGCAGGCTCGTCGGTTCGAAGGACTGGATCATGATCTCGTCGGAGCGCAGCCCGAGCGCGAGGATCCGCTCGGTGAGCAGCTCCTCCAGCGGCAGGCCGAGCCGCCGGAAGTACGCCGGGTGCTTGAGCTCCGGGATCACCCCGATCTGCCGGCCCCGCCGCGCCGACTCCCGGCGCGCCAGCGCGACCACGTCGTCGAAGGTGGGGATCTCCTCGAGCCCGTCGTAGGCCGTGTTGTTCGCCCGGAGCGCGGGCATCCGCTCCCGGGCCCGCAGCGTGCGCAGCTCGGCGTACGTGAAGTCCTCGACGAACCAGCCGGTGACCGCGGTCCCGTCGACGATCTTGGTGATCTTCCGGTCCGCGAACACCGGGTGCTCCGCGACGTCCGTCGTACCGGAGATCTCGTTCTCGTGCCGGCAGACCAGGACACCGTCGAGCGTGGCGACCAGGTCCGGCTCCAGGTAGTCGGCTCCTTGTACCGCCGCCAGCCGGTAGGCCCCCGTCGTGTGTTCCGGCCGGTAGCCACTGGCTCCCCGATGCGCGATCACCAACATGGGTCCAGGACAGGGGCCCGACATGGCCCGGCGGGAACCCGTTGCCCAACGCAAAGTGAAGCTCTACCGACCGTCACCACGCCCCGCCGGCCGCCCGCCTGTTCCGGGGGTCCACAGGTGCGATTAATTCGCATGCGAACTGTCCGAGGCGACACCTAGCCTGAGTGGGCCATGAGACAACTTCCGCTCGCCGATCCCGGCGTCCCGAACCATCGCTCGCCGGCCCGCTACCTGTGGTGGGTCGCGGGCGGTCAGGCACGCACGCTCGCCGGCGGGATGGCGTTCGGCATCCTGTGGATGGCGGCCCAGGCCTTCATCCCGGCGATCCTCGGCCGGGCGATCGACGAGGGCATCGCGGCGCAGGACGGCGAGCGGCTGCTGCGCTGGACCGCGCTGCTGTTCGCGGTCGGCGTGGTGCAGGCGACGGCAGGCATCATGCGGCACCGGTTCGCGGTCACCAACTGGCTGACCGCGGCGTACCGGACGGTCCAGGTGGTGACGCGGAAGTCGGCCGACCTCGGCGCGACGCTGCCCAAGCAGCTGGCCACCGGTGAGGTGGTCAGCATCGGCGCCGGCGACCTGTCCTACATCGGCAACCTGATGGAGATCTCGGCCCGGTTCGCGGGCGCGATCGTCGCGTTCGTCGTGGTCGCGTCGATCCTGCTGTCGTCGTCGACCGTGCTCGGCCTGGTGGTGCTGATCGGCGTGCCGATCATGCTGTTCTGCCTCGGTCCGATGCTCCGGCCGCTGCACAAACGGCAGTCCGCGCAACGCGAGGCGGTCGGCGAGCTGAACTCGCTCGGCTCCGACATCGTGGCGGGTCTGCGGGTGCTGCGCGGCATCGGCGGTGAGGAGTCCTTCTCCAGGCGCTATCGCAGCGAGTCCCAGCAGGTCCGGCAGGCGGGTGTGCGCGTCGCCGGCATCCAGTCCGTGCTCGACGCGGCCCAGGTGCTGCTGCCGGGCATCTTCGTCGTGCTGGTGGTCGGCCTCGGTGCGCATTTCGCGCTGCGAGGAGACCTCAGCGCGGGCTCGCTGGTCGCCTTCTACGGCTATGCGACGTTCCTGGTGCTGCCCCTGCGGACGGCGACCGAGTTCGCGAACCAGCTGATGCGCGGACTGGTCGCGGCGGGCCGGGTGATCCGTGTGCTGAAGCTCGAGACCGAGATCACCGAGCCGGACACTGCGGTGCGACTGCCGGACCACGGCGACCTGGTCGATCCGGTCTCAGGCATCCGTGCCCGTGACGGTCTGCTGACCGCGGTCGTCAGCGCGGAGCCGGACACCTACGGCCGGCTCGCGGACCGCCTGGGTCGGTATGACGACGCCAGCGAGGTCAGGTACGGCGGCGTGACGCTGGCGAGCGCGACACGTGCGGACATCCGCGAGCGGATCCTGGTCAGCGACACAGGCTCCCAGCTGTTCACCGGAACGCTGCGCACCGAGCTGGACCCATCAGGCCGGTGCACTGACGACGAGCTGATGGCCGCGATGCGTACGGCGTCCGCTGAGGACGTGCTGGTAGCGCTGACCGACGGGCTCGACTCCGAGGTGGAGGAGAAGGGCCGCTCGTTCTCCGGTGGTCAGCGGCAGCGGCTGGTGCTGGTGCGCGCGCTGCTCGCCGACCCGTCAGTGCTGGTGCTGGTCGAGCCGACCTCGGCCGTGGACGCGCACACGGAGGCGCGGATCGCGGAGCGGCTGCGCGAGCACCGGTCCGGGCGCAGCACCGTGGTGCTGACCGCGAGCCCGCTGCTGCTGGACCGCGTCGACGAGGTGATCTTCGTCGCCGCCGGCCGAGTGGTTGCCACCGGCAAGCACCGCGAGCTGCTCGAGACCACCCCGCAGTACCGCCGTACCGTCACCCGTCAGACCGAAGAGGAGGCCGTCCGATGAGGCAGATCCTGCCCGTGGCCGGGTCGGCCGAGATCCGCCGGCACGCCCGGCGGCTGGCTCGGCGGCATCCGCGCGCCCTGCTGGTCGCGCTCGGCCTGCACGGGCTGGCGGCGGTCACCGGGCTCGCCGCGCCGCGGCTGATCGGCGACCTGGTCGAGGACGTGCAGAACGGCACCACCGCCGCCAGGGTGAACTTGGTGATCGCCGTGATCGCCGGGTTCATCGTCGCGCAGTCGCTGCTCACCCGCTGGGCGCGGTACCGGTCGTTCGCGCTCGGCGAGCAGGTGCTGGCCGAGCTGCGGGAGGAGTTCGTCGACAACGCGCTCGCGCTCCCGATCGGCACCGTCGAGCGGGCCGGCACCGGCGACCTGCTGTCGCGGACGTCGCGGGACGTCGACACGCTGTCCCGCACGGTGCGCTTCGCCGTACCGGAGACGATCATCGCGTTCGTGACCGTGGTGTTCACCGTGGTCGCGACGGCGCTGGTCGGTGTCTGGGTGCTGGTGCCGCTGGTCGCGATGGTCCCGCTGCTCTGGCTGAGCACGAAGTGGTACCTCCGCCGCGCCAAGGACGGCTACCTCCGGGAGAACGCGGCGTACGCGCAGATGACCAGCTCGCTCGCCGAGACGGTCGAAGGCGCGCGCACGGTCGAAGCCCTCCGGCGGTACGACGATCGCGTGCGGCGCGGCGACGCGGACATCCGTGGGAGTTACCTGGCGGAGCGGTACACGCTGTTCCTGCGCACCGTGTACTTCCCGGCTGCCGAGCTCGGGTATCTCGTGCCGGTCGTCGGGACGCTGCTGTTCGGTGGCTGGATGCACCTCAACGGCCACGCGTCACTCGGCGCCGTGACGGCCGCCGTGCTGTACGTGAACCAGCTGATCGACCCGGTCGACCGGCTGCTGTCCTGGCTGGACGAGCTGCAGTCCGGCGGCGCCGCGTTTGCTCGGCTGCTCGGCATCAGCGACGTGCCGGACGATCGGACGCCGTCTGGGCAGGAGCCTGCCGGTGAGCTGGTCGAGGCCCGGGACGTGCGGTTCTCGTACGTCGACGGTCGCGACGTACTGCACGGTGTCGATCTGACGATCCAGCCGGGCGAGCGGATCGCGATGGTCGGACCGTCCGGTGCCGGCAAGTCGACGCTGGGCCGGCTGGTCGCGGGCATCCATCCGCCGCGGACCGGTTCGGTGACGGTCGGCGGGGTCGGGATGACGGAGCTGCCGCTGGACGAGCTGCGCAAGCAGGTCGCGCTGGTCACGCAGGAGCACCACGTCTTCGTCGGCACGCTGCGGGACAACCTGTCGATGGCGCGCCCGTCGGCAACCGACGCGGAGCTGCTCGACGCGCTTGGTGCAGTGGACGCACGGGAGTGGGCCGAGGCGCTGCCGGACGGTCTGGACACCAGGGTCGGTTCGGGGCAGCTGGCGTTGACGCCCGCCCAGGCACAGCAGCTGGCGCTGGCGCGACTGGTGCTGGCGGACCCGCACACGTTGGTGCTCGACGAGGCGACGTCGCTGATCGACCCCCGCGCGGCGCGCCACATGGAGCGCTCGCTGGCCGCCGTACTGGAAGGCCGGACCGTCATCGCGATCGCCCACCGCCTCTACACCGCCCACGACGCCGACCGAGTCGCCGTAGTCGAAGACGGCCGCATCTCGGAACTGGGCAGCCACGAAGAGTTGGTAGCCCGCCAAGGCTCCTACGCCGCCCTCTGGAACTCCTGGCACGGGTAAGAGCAACCGGAGACCCGACGTGGCGGGCTGGGACCTGCTATTCCAGGTCCCAGCCCACACGTTTCGGTCTCGAGTTCTAGCGTTTGCGCAGTACGAGGACTGCTGAATCGACATGGGGCGGTGGGGTGAAAGCCTTGCGGGGAAGGCGGAGGCCGATCGACGGGTCGTAGTGGCGGTACCAACGGTTCGCCCCGGGCGCGTCTCCGCGAGCCCACCGGTTCGCCACCTGCCGTTGCAGCACCAGGTCCGCCGACACCAGGCGGGAACCCGGCGACAGCAAGCGCTTCAGCAGCAAGGTGGAGATGTTGTACGGCGGGCTCGACACCACCCGGAACGGCCGTGACGGCAACCGCAGGTCACCGGCATCGGCCCGGACGACCGTGACCGGCGCGTCCGCGAACCGCCGGCGCAACCGATCGGCACGACCGGGATGGAGTTCGACGGCGACCACCCGGGCGCCGGCGCGGACCAGCGGCGCGGTCAGCGCGCCGAGGCCGGCCCCGACGTCGAGGACGAGTTCGCCGGGAGTGATCCCGGCCGCGTCCACGACCCGTTGGGCCCAACGATTATCGAGCGGATGCCATCCCCAGGCACCCCTCGCCTGCCCGGAGGCGGGCACGACGGACCATCACGAAGTACGTAATCATGCGATCGACCCTAGACCGCCACAACGCCATGGCTCAAAGCATTTTCGGCGTCGCGCCCAGTGCCGTAACGGTCTCCGTCGTCCGCCGCTGCGCCAACTCGAGCCGACTCCGCCGCGCGGTGTCCTTCGCGAGCTCCCGCCGTACGTCGAGGACCCGCACCGGCAGGTCGTCGGTCATCAGCAGCGGCGCGTACTCGGCCTCGGTCGTCCACCGCTCACCGGTACGCGTGAACGTGAAGCGCGCCAGCAGCCCTTCGGCCTTGGCGCTGTTGGGTTCGCGATGCGCGGCGACCAGATTGCCCAGCCCGTACGCGACCCACTTGCCGTCGATCTCCTCCATCGGCTGCACGACATGCGCGTGGTGCCCGATCACCAGGTCGATGTTGCTGTCGGCAAGCAGTTGCGGAGCGATCTCGCGCTGCTGGTCGTTGAGCTTGTTCGAGTACTCCGTCCCCCAGTGGCAGCTGACCAGCACGAGGTCGGCGCCGCGGTCGCGGGCTTCCTGTGCCTTCAGCGTGATCGTCTTCGCGCTGATCTTGCCGGCCCGCCAGGTCTCACCGTTGGGGTACGGCAACCCGTTGAAACCAAAGGTGAAACTCAGCGAGGCGACCTTCACGCCAT
The DNA here is from genome assembly GCF_040610805.1 of Kribbella sp. NPDC003557. Lineage (NCBI taxonomy): Bacteria > Bacillati > Actinomycetota > Actinomycetes > Propionibacteriales > Kribbellaceae > Kribbella > Kribbella sp. NPDC003557. Next base: position 566,327 of record NZ_JBEXMY010000007.1, on the reverse strand, counting down.
TCACGTCGACGATCGTGATCTGCTCGGCCTCTGCCCGCGACCGCGCTGTGCCGGCGTGCTTGAGACCCACCTTGTCCAATGTGTCGAGCGTCCGGTCGACACCGGCCGCGCCGCCGTCGAAGCTGTGGTTGCTCGCGGTCGTACACAGGTCGTACCCGGTCTGCTTGAGCGCGGCGGCGATCTGCGGCGGGCCCTGGAAAAGCGGGTATCCGTGGTATGGCCCACCCGCGCGGGCGAGCGGCGTCTCCAGGTGTGCGATGGCGAGATCCGCCTTCTGCACCAGGGGTTTCACGCTGCTCATCAACGGCGCGAAATCCCAGCGACCGTCCTTGCCGTCGCGCTTCGCGGTGGTCCACAGCCGTTCGTGCAACAGGACGTCACCCGTCGCGACCACGGTCAGCCGCTCCGGCTGCGCGCCCGGTTGCTTGCCCGGACTCGATGTCGTCGCAGGGCCGGCGGACGTGCTCGCGAAGGTGTCTGCGATACAGCCGCTCGTCGCCACCGCCGCGGCGCCGGCGAGTACTCCTCCGAGCACCGCGCGTCGTCTTACCGCCATCCCCCGCCCCCCAAACTCCGTTGTTGTTGCCTAAGACGCCGTGCAGGGCTGATTGGTTGAGAGAGCGTTGTGGTAGGACTACCGGTATAACTATCCCGGAGGAACCATGGTCGAGTTGAAGACACCGGCGCAGATCGAGCAGATGCGCGCGGCCGGGCGGGTCGTCGGCACCGCGCTCGCGACGGTGAAGAAGGAGGCCGCGGTCGGGGTGTCCCTGCGCGAGCTCGACGAGGTGGCGCGCGACGTCCTGCGGGTCGCCGGGGCGGTGTCGCTGTTCGACGGGTACCAGCCCGGGTTCGCGACGTCGCCGTTCAGCGGCGTGATCTGTACGTCGGTGAACGACGCCGTCCTGCACGGACTGCCGTCCGACCTGCGGCTCGCCGACGGCGACCTGCTGAACGTGGACTGCGGCGCCTCGGTCGACGGGTGGTGCGCGGACTCGGCGATCAGCTTCTGCGTGGGTACGCCGCGGGCCGAGGACCTGGAGCTGATCGCGACGACCGAGGAGGCGCTGGCCGCCGGGATCGCCGCCGCCGTGGAGGGCCACCGGATCGGCGACATCGGCGCCGCGATCGGGCAGGTCGGGAAGAACGCCGGCGTCGGCACCAACCTGGACTTCGGCGGCCACGGCGTCGGCCGGCGCATGCACGAGGAACCCCACATCCCCAACGGCGGCCGCCCCGGCCGCGGCCTCAAACTCCACGCCGGCCACGTCTTCGCGATCGAGCCCTGGTTCTGGGCCGGCCCCGGCTCCACCTACACCATCAACCCCGACGGCTGGACCCTCCGCTCCGCCGACGGCACCCGAGGCGCCCACGCCGAACACACCGTAGCCATCACCCCCGAAGGCCCCCAGATCCTCACCCTCCCGTAAACAGCTCGGTCTTCAGAACAAGCGTTGTTGGGAAGGGGTGGTGGAGGGCTTGGGGTTGTGCATGCCTCGGATTGGTTCGGAGCGGTGGGAGGAGGGGCCGGCGAAGCCGTGTTTTTCGAGGAGGGGGCGCACCTTCTGTTCGAAGGCTTTGCGGTAGCTCGGGGAGGCGTAGGCGCCGTGGCCGTACAGGGATTCGTAGCGACTGACCAGGTTGGGATGGTCGTGGGACAGCCATTGCATGAACCAGTCCTTGACGCCGGGGCGTAGGTGCAGGACCAGCGGGGTGACGCCGGTGGCGCCTGCTTCGGCGAGTTGGGTCAGGAGTTGGTCCAGCTGGTCGGTGGAGTCGGTCAGCCACGGGAGCACGGGCGCGACCATCACGCCACACGGGAGGCCGGCGGCGCGGATGGCGCGGATGAGGTCCAGGCGGCCGCGGACGGACGGTACGCCGGGCTCCAGGCGGCGGCGCAGCTCCTCGTCGCCCAGCGCCAGCGAGATGCCGATGCCCACCGAGACATCCGCCGAAGCCTCGGCCAGCAGCCCGAGATCGCGGCGCAGCAGGGTGCCTTTGCTGAGAATGGAGAACGGCGTACCCGAGGAAGCGAGCGCGTCGATGATGCCGGGCATCAGGCGGTAGCGACCCTCGGCCCGCTGGTACGGGTCCGTATTAGTGCCCAGGGCAACGCGCTCGTGCCGCCAGGACGGGCGGGCCAGCTCGCGGCGCAGGACGTCGGCCACGTTCGTCTTCACGACGATCTGCTGGTCGAAGTCCCGGCCGGTGTCGAGCTCGAGGTACGTGTGCGTCGGCCGGGCGAAGCAGTACCGGCAGGCGTGCGTGCACCCGCGGTACGGATTGACGGTCCAGTTGAACGGCAACGCCGAACCGGGCACCGAGTTCAGCGCCGAGTGGGCGAGCACCTCATGGAACGTGACGCCCTGGAACTCCGGCGTCGTCACCGACCGGACGAGCCCCGCGATCGACCCGAGCCCCGGCAACGTCCCCGGAGTCTCGGCATCGATCTGCTGCCCGGCCCACCTCATGCCTCATAGTCGAACACATGTTCCCATGAGCGTCAAACGGCGCACGTCACCCGGTGTCATGTCTCAGGACATCGGTGACGGATCTGTATCAGGACATCGGTGACGCTTCAGGGGCACTTGGTGGTGACACTTCTTCGGCCCGGCGTGCAAGGCATGTCCTTCCGGATCCGATGTGCGGACGTTGGTAGGCCAGCCATCTACCAGGCGCAGGCGCCGTAGACCTGGAGTCCTGCCATGGTCGACCAATCACACGAGGTATGAGGATGATGCGAAAGCACAATCCTCAGGTTCGGGGAGACGGGTTCGCGCTCGTCAAGCAGGTCGCACCCGAACAGTCGCGGCCGTTCCTGGGCTCAGGGATGATGTCGGGGTGACTGCGGTTGACGTAGCGTTGCTTCGGCTGGCTGATGTGCTCGCAGGGGTCGAAGCGGACCTGGGGGACTACTGCGGCTTCTGCTATGCCGAGGAAGATGCGGTGCTTCTGGCGGGACCGGTCGACGCGATTCCGAGAGACCTGCTGTCGAGAGCGGCGTTCGAGGGGCCGGATCACTGGGGTGACTACGTCAACCTGTACCGGAAGCTGACGCCGCGGATCATGGCTCTGCTCGTCCACGACGAGCTGCACGTCCACGACGAGCTGATCGCGAGCCACCTCGTCGAGGCCGGGTGTTGGACCACGTGGGCCGACGATGAGCGTGATGCGGTGCTTGCGGTCTGCCGGGCGTGGTGGTCCGACACGTTGGCGTCGTACCCCCGGACACTCGACGCGAGCGTCGTACTCAGTTTCCTCGCGACGACGTCCGTACCTCTCACCCAATGGCTCGATGTGTGGAACGCTCAACCGCCAGGCCCTGCGGATCTGCACGCCCAGGAGTTGTTCCGCTGGTGGTGGGACGAACTGCTGAACGGAGAGCTGACCGTCGGGTGGTCAGGCACGATCGACATCACTGCGGACATCAAGCGTTGGGTACTCACGGATGCGCGGCCCCGCATTTCGGGCGATCCGGAGCTAGTCGAGTTCCTCGAGATGGTCGAGAACGCCTGAAAATCGGGGTTCTTGGAGGTGGCGGCCCAGTCTTCGGCGAGGTCCTGGACGGTGGTCCAGTCGTGGCCGGCAAGGTCTTGTGGGGTGTATTGGCGGCCGAAGAGGAAGCTTCGCGATCCGCAGATCCCACACGGGGGTTGAACCGTGGCCCACACCGCTACCTGTTTTCAGCGGGACTGGAACATCCCCATCTCCGCAATCCGCGCTCATGCCGATGAGTAATCTGACCTGCGCCGAATCGCCCTGTATGCCTGCCCAGGCGGCGTTGTTATACGCAGATCCAGCAGTAGAGCCGCTGACTGCCGGCTTGCGCCCGGCCCGCCACACCTGCGAGATCACGCAGAAACCCCGTCAGCATGTCGGGATCAGCGCTTCCCCAGAACTCGTCCGTCCGCGACCACGGCACGGCGACTTCGGCTAGCCGTTCGGGGCTCGCTTCGGCAAGGGCGTTCGTCAGGCTGTCGGTCAGCGCCAGCACAACCCGTTCCCCGCCGTCATGGATCGCCAAAGGCGTACCACTACGATGCTCGGCAGCGATCTCGGCATACGATCGCCCAGTTAGCAACGCCTCGAGCGTTCCCATCTGGACCACCGGATCGATCCCTTTCACCGACACCGTGTCGAATGCCTGAGCGGATGCATCTGGCGCAGTCTCGGCGCCAGGGCCGCCGAGACGATCGATGGCAGACGCGGCCTGTTCGTCGGAGTCGGCGGCGAAGTAGTCAAAGAGAACTCCCATGGAGGGCATCATGCCTGAACTCTCAGGTCGCGGCGCCACCGTGCGCTTCCTCAGCCCGCCCGCAGTCCAGTTGATCAGCAACGTGAGTGCACGAATCTGCCGCCGACAGTGAATGCCCGGAACTGCCGCTGATGGTGCAGGGCGAGATCGCCGCGAGTCGTTTTGCCTGCCTTGCTCAGACCGAAAACCAGTCTGCGAAGATGTCTGGGAAGATCCTTCCGTGTCTGGGTCACGTGCTGCTGCGGCCGAGGTCGCCCGGTGGCGGTCCAAGGATGACGTCTGGATCGATCACACCACGCTCACCGACTCTGACGCCGAGTGGCTCAGGCCTGCCAAGCGACTGACCCTTTGGGCGGTCAAGCATCCGGCCGGCTTCCTGGCACGACTGCCACACTTGGAGTTCTTGGACATTCGCGGCGGGTCTGGCGCCGTCATCAGCCAAGTCGTGGGGTGCCGCGCCCTGCGGGTGCTCGTCGTCAACCAAGTCCGCGGCATGAGCGACCTCGATCCGATAGCACAACTCGCGACCCTGGAACTGCTCAGCCTGTACGGCTTGCCACGTGTCTGGTCCCTCCCATCGACTGCACAGCTGCCATCGCTGACCCGCGTCGAACTGGGCTCGATGAAGGGTCTGTCCTCGATCGTCCCGATCCTGGCGGCACCCAGGCTCCAAGAGCTCCAACTGTCCCGGATGGTCAAGCTCAGCAGTGATGATGTGACGGCCATCCGAGAGCATCCCACCCTTCTCAGGTTCGGTTGGTTCGCCGAGGACGTACCAGACAAAGCCTGGAAACCCGTCGTCGACGCGATATCCAAACCTGCTCCCCTGGCCATGAGGCCTGAGACCTGGCTCGATCAGCACCCAGGCTGAACGTCCTCATCTGGCCGCTGAGCGAGCGCGTCCGGTCAGGCCGAGCAGATGCCGTGGTTGGCCATGAGTGTCACCGATGTCTTGAGAGATCGCGTGTCACCGATGTCCTGATGCAGAACTGTCACCCATGTCCTGAGACATCACAGCGCACGTCACCCGGCGTCAAACGGCGGCCCGCGCGGCCTCCTCGACGCGGGCGCGGTAGTTCGCCCACCATTCCGCGTCCTGCTCCGGCAGGTTCGAGTTGTCCGCTCGCATTCCGGCCGCGCCGTCCACCTGCTCGCGGATGATGTCGGCGTGACCCGCGTGCCGGCAGGTCTCGGCGAGGACGTGGACGAGCATCCCGTGCAGCGTCACCGAGGACTTGCGCCACCACGGCACGTGCCCGACCGCGGACAGGTCGAGCGCGTCGATCGTCGCGTCCGCGTGCGCACACGCGCGCCGGTACCGGTCGACGATCCCGGCGCGCGTCTCGTCGGCCCTGGCCCACATCTCGACGTTCGGCTCGGCGTCGTCGTCCCACCAGGTCAGCTCTTCGGGGAACGGCCGGTCGAAGCTCTTGCCGAAGTACCAGGCCTCGACGATCGTCAGGTGCTTGACCAGGCCGAGGAGGTTGGTCCCGGTCGGCGTCAGCGGCCGGCGGATGTCGTACTCACCGAGTCCGTCGAGCTTCCAGACGATCGCTTCGCGGGCGTTTCGGAGATAGTCGTGCAGAGTGTCCTTCACACCCGCGATCATGCCAGTCAGCCGAACGCGGCCGCGTTCGCCTGCGCCCATTCGCGGTACGTCGTCCCCGCGCGGCCGGTCAGGTCGAACACAGCCGGCTCGGGCTTCATCGGATGCTCGGCCATCATCCGGAATCCGTCGAGCAGCCACTGCGCCGTCTCGAGCCCGATCACCGGCGCCAGACCGGCCAGGTACTGCTCCGGCGTCAGTTCCTCGAACCGCACCTCCCGCCCGATCGCCTCGGCGATGCAGGCGACCTGTTCCGGCGGCGTGATCCCGTCCGGACCGCTCATGGTGATCTTCTGCCCGCCGTACGCCGAGGACAGCAGCACGACCCGCGCCACCGCGGCGATGTCACCGAGGTCGATCGGCGTCTGCACGGCCCCGGCGTACGGCGCCCGCACGATCCCGTCGGCCTTGATCGACGGAGCCCAGTCGAGCGTGTTGTTCATGAACTGGCCGGGCCGCAGGAACGTCCAGTCGAAGCCGCCCGCCTCGATCGCCCGCTCGATCCGGTAGTAGTGCCACGTCGACGGATCCCCTTGCGCCTCGTACTCCGCGGGCTCCCCCGACAGCACGACGACCCGGCGCACACCGGCGTCGCGCGCACAGCGGACGAAGTCGTCGACGTACGCCGGGAGCGGCGCCAGGTACACGGTGTCGACACCCGCGAGCGCCGCGGGCAGCGTCTCCGGCTTGCCGAGATACCCGCGCGCGACCTCCACACCGTCCGGCAGCGCGGCCCGGGCCGGCTTGTTGGTCAGCGCCCGCACCGGCGCACCGGCCGCGACCAGCTCGTCGACCAGCAGCCGCCCCACACTCGCGGTCGCACCCGTCACCAGGATGGTCATCTGGATCTCCCCTCGAGTCGAATTCTCGTAGGGTATACGAGAATTTGCCGAAGCGCCTATCGTAGGCCCCGTGAGCGAGCGGCGGAGCGGCGAGGGGCAGCCGGACAAGACACTGGCGTTGCTGTGGCGCAACCACCGCCAGCCGGCCGCCGACGAGCCCGCCGACGGTACGGCGAGGAAGCGCGGCGCGGGCCGGCGTCCCTCGCTGAACGTGGACGACGTCGTCCGGGCCGGCATCCAGCTCGCGGACGACCAAGGCCTGGCGGCCGCGTCGATGGGCGGGCTCGCGAAGGAGCTCGGCGTCGGCACGATGACGCTCTACACGTACGTGCCGTCGAAGGACGAGCTGCTCGATCTGATGGTCGACCAGGTGCTCGGCGAGCGCGACCTCCCGGGCCCGGGTGAGTCGCGGCCGGAGGACTGGCGGGAGCAGGTCGAGGTCTACTCCGAGCAGACCCGCGCGATGTTCCAGCGGCATCTGTGGCTGTCGCAGGTCTCGACGATCCGCCCGCCGGTCGGCCCGGGCATGCTGGCCGGCCGCGAGTACCTGCTGTCCGCGTTGCTCGGTCTCGGGCTAGGAGCACTCGAGACGAACACGGCCGCGCTCGCCATCACGACGTACGTCGACTCCGCGGCGAGTCTCGAGGCGGAGAGCCGGCTCGTCGAGCGCGCGACCAGGCAGACCAACGACGCCTGGTGGTACGAGCGCAACGACCTGTGGGAGACGTATTTCGACGTCGACAGGCACCCCGCGATGACCGCGATCTGGCACGCCGACGGCTACCAGTCCTCCACCCGGGAGGCCGCCGCCGACTCGTACCGGTACGGCCTGGACCGGCTGCTGGACGGTATCGAGACGCAGCAGGCCCGCTAGCTCTTCAACCCATTTCGGCGCAGGCCGAAGAGGCCACCGGGCCTTTCGGGCGATCGCGAATGGAGGGGCGCCGCGGCGCCGGGACGCCGAAGGTTGATGTCAGCGCCCCACCCGGGGGTGCGAGCAGATCAAAGGGAGATCATGCGGAACATCACCAAGCTCGTCGCCGGTGCCGGACTCGCTGCTGGATCGCTGCTGACGCTGACGGTGGGGGCCACGGCGGCGCAGGCCTCCGAGGCGCCGGTCACGAAGGCTGCCGGCATGACGGTTGCCGGCGGCACGTACCAGGGTTGCCCGTACGGCGCGGTCTGCATCTACCCGCAGGACAAGGGCTGGAACAACGGCCAGCCGTCGAACGTGTACTGGGCCTACGGCGCGCACAAGCTGTACAACCAGGTCGGCAACCACTTCGTGTTCAACAACCAGTCGGGCGGCGCGGGTGTCTGGCTGTGCAAGGGCTCGGGCGGGACGGACTGCCCGAGCTACCTCGGCGCCTACGTCTACACCAACTACAACCTGACGCCGATCAACTCGGTCAATCTGACCCGCTGATCGCAGCGGCCGAACCGGCGCCACAGGTCTCCGACCGGTGGCGCCGGTTCCGCGTTCAGCCCTTGGCTCCGGCCAGCACGTCCGCGCCGACCTGGTTGAGCATGTGCCGCACCGAGCTCCCGACCCGGTGCGTGGTGACCAGCCCGGTGTCGTGCAGCACCCGGGCGTGCTCGCTGGCCGAGGCCTTCGAGATCCCCACCCGGGCCGCCAACTCACTCGTCGAGCACGCGCCGCCCGAGATCCCGAGGAGCACCTGGGCTCTGGTCTTCCCGATCAGATCCGCGACGGCACGCCCGCGATCAGGTCGCCGTACGACGACCTGGGGCCGGGCCCATTCGTTCCGGACCGGGTAGACGAGCACCGGCGGGAGTGCCGGGTCCAGCAGCATCATCGGGTACTTCCAGCAGAAGAACGACGGCAGCAGCCGGAGCCCGCGGCCACCCAGGTACAGGTCGCGGTCCACGTGCGGCAGGTCCACCGACAGCACCGGCGCCGACCAGCTCAGCGCCCCGTGCAACTGCGGGATCAGCTTCTCGAACCCTTCGTTGGCGACCGTGTCGTTGTGCTTGGCCACCACCGGCTCGACGGCGCTCACGATCATCGGCATCTGCGGCGCGATCTTGGTCCGGTGGAACGACCGCAGCCCGTGCACGACGCGCGACATGACCGTCGAGTCGCCGCCGGCGAGCCGCCGGGTCCAGGCCGGCAGCCGGACCGCGTCGGACAGCCGCGTCAACTCGGACCTCAACTGGCCGGGCGACGTCGCCGCGACCGCGGTCAGTCCGGCCTCGAGCCCTTCGCTCGCCGCGCGTGGAGTCAGGAAGTCCGGCGAGTACCCCACCGGTGGCGCGAGCGCGAGGAGATCTCGCTCCACGGCGCTCAGCCGGGCCCTCGCCCGCTCCCGCCAGGTGCCGAACGTCTCCGGCTCGTCATCGGTCTGCAGGACGTGGAGACCCAGCAGGACCTCCCACAACGGATCGGGCTGCTGCGCGATCGTCGTCCTCGCCAGATCCGCACACTCGAAATGAACGCGAAACACCACGAGCCCCTCCCCCGAGGAAGTCGCCCGCTGTGGTTTTACGAGCGACTCCGTGACAGTAACAGCCCCGGGGGTCACTCGCTGTGACGCATCACTCCCACTCGATGGTGCCCGGGGGCTTGCTGGTGACGTCGAGGGTGACGCGGTTGACCTCGTCGACCTCGTTGGTGATCCGGGTGGAGATCTTCTCGATCACGTCGTACGGCAGGCGGGCCCAGTCCGCGGTCATCGCGTCCTCGCTGGTGACAGGGCGCAGGACGACCGGGTGGCCGTACGTCCGGCCGTCGCCCTGGACGCCGACCGACCGGACGTCGGCCAGCAGCACCACCGGGAACTGCCAGATGTCGCGGTCGAGCCCGGCCGCGGTGAGCTCGGTGCGGGCGATCAGGTCCGCGGCGCGGAGGATGTCCAGCCGCTCGCGGGTGACCTCACCGATGATCCGGATGCTCAGGCCGGGCCCCGGGAACGGGTGCCGGTAGACCATCGTCTCCGGCAGGCCGAGCGCCACGCCCAGCTCGCGGACCTCGTCCTTGAACAGCGTCCGCAGCGGCTCGATCAGGCTGAACTGCAGGTCGTCCGGCAGGCCGCCGACGTTGTGGTGCGACTTGATGTTCGCCGCGCCCGCGCCGCCGCCGGACTCGACGACGTCCGGGTACAGCGTGCCCTGGACCAGAAACTCGATATGCCGCTCAGCGTCCACCTTGCGCGCGGTCGCCTCGAACGTGCGGATGAACTCCCGGCCGACGATCTTGCGCTTCTGCTCCGGGTCCGTCACCCCGGCCAGCGCGGTCAGGAACTGCTCCTCGGCGTCGACCGCCTCCAGCCGGATCCCGGTCGCGGCGACGAAGTCCTTCTCGATCTGCTCCGACTCACCGGCCCGCTGCAGGCCGTGGTCGACGTACACACACGTCAGCTGGTCACCGATCGCCTTGTGCACCAGGGCCGCCGCGACCGCGGAGTCGACACCGCCGGACAGCGCGCACAGCACCTGCTTGTCGCCGACCTGCTGCCGGATCAGCTCGACCTGCTCGTCGACGACGTTGGTCGTCGTCCAGTCGCCCTTGCAGCCGGCGATGTCGTACAGGAAGTGCTCCAGCACGGCCTGCCCGGCCTGCGAGTGCAGGACCTCCGGGTGCCACTGCACGCCGGCGAGCCGCCGGTCCAGGTCCTCGAACGCGGCCACCGGCGCGCCCTCGGACGCCGCGAGCACCGCGAAACCGGCCGGCGGCGCGTGCACCGCGTCACCGTGCGACATCCACACGTTCAGGTCCTCGGGGATGCCGGCCAGCAGCGTGCCGGCGGCGCTCACCGTGACCGGCGTCCGGCCGAACTCGCGCAGCCCGGTCCGCCGGACGTCGCCGCCGAGCGTCTGCGCCATCGCCTGGAACCCGTAGCAGATCCCGAACGCCGCGACGCCCGCCTCGAACAGCCCGGACTCGACCCGCGGCGCGCCCTCGGCGTACACCGACTGCGGGCCGCCGGACAGGATGATCGCCTTCGGCCGCTTGGCCAGCATCTCCTCGACCGGCATCGAGTGCGGCACGATCTCGGAATACACCTTCGCCTCGCGCACCCGGCGGGCGATCAGCTGCGCATACTGCGCGCCGAAGTCGACGACCAGGACCAACTCGTGCTGCGGGATTTCGTGGGCCACGCGCAAAGCCTATCGGTGCAGGTCAGCAGGGCTGTAATCCGGCGAACGCCGGGCCACCGGCAGCGGGTCGTTGGTGACCTCGAGACCCGGGAACCGACGCCGCATCGCGGCCTCGTGACGGGCGGCCGCGGCCGGTTCGCCGATGTAGTCGGCGATCTGATGCGGTCCGAACCACAGCCGCACCCGGCGGCGCGATGGGAAGCTCACGAGAGGTGACGCTAGGCCCGCGAGTTGTCCTCGGTGTTACCGCGCGTTACAACCCGGAGACGCTTCGGCGCCCGGAACGACAGCAGCTCGATCATCGGCGGCTCCTCGACCGGCCGGACACCCGCCAACAGCTCACTTGCACATTCCAGCGCCACGCGAGCCTCCATCCGCGCCAGCCCGGCGCCGAGGCAGCGATGGATCCCGATCCCGAACGCCAGATCCGCCGGCCCACCATGCCCACTCAACCCGAGCAACACCGGCGCCCCCGCCGGCACCTCCACACCACCCAGCGTCGTCGCCTCAGCCGCAACCCGCCGCCAGGTGGGCACAGAGGATGCCTCCCGCAGCACCTCCTCGACCGTCTCCGCCGGATCACCCAGCTTGCCGACCACGCGATGGAAGGCCGTGGAGATGAGCTGGGTGGTGGTTTCCTGGCCGGCGATCAGCAGGAAATAGCCGACCGCACACACCTCTTCGTCGGTCAGGCCCAAACCGATCAGCGCGCCGAACAGGTCGTCACCCGGCGCCTGCCGCGCCGCCGTCGTACGCGACCGCAGCCACGCATAGAACTCCGCCGCGCTGTGCGCCAACTCCAACTGCCGGTCCTCGTCCGGCCAGCCCCAGAACAGCTCCAGCGAGTCCAGGCTCCACGCCTTCAACGCCGGTACGTCGACCTCCGTCAGGCCGAGCAACCGCAGTACGACGAGGGCCGGCGGCTCGGCCGCGATCGCCTGAACCAGGTCGACCTCCCGCCCGTCCGCGAGCTCAGCAGCTGCCGCCGCGACTCGGACCGCGTTCAGCTCCCGTGTCAGCGGCTCGACGGCCGCCACCCGCGCCGGACTGAAGAACCGCGCGACGGCGGCACGGATCGGCCGGTGCGACTCCCCCGCGTTGTTCGCCAGCGTCGGCGGCAGCGCGAACCCCACCCCGGACAGCACCCGCAACGCCTTCACCGACAGCGGAGTGTGCGCGAGGACGGCGTTGTCCGGGCGGAACGTGCGCGGATCGAGCATCACCGCCCGCGCCAGCGCCGGATCGTCGACGACCCAGTACCCGAGCTCCTCGTCGTACCGCGCCGGACACCCCGTCACACGAACCATCCGGGCGCGGCCGCGACGAACTCCTCCTGGCTCAACGCGCCCGCCCCGGCCGGGATCCGCCCGAGCACCGGGACCCCGGTCGTGGCCGGCAGGTCCTCCAGGTTGCACTCCTCGGCGAGATCCGGCTCCTCGGGCAGCGAACCGATCACCAGCCCCTCGATCGGCAGGCCCCGGGACCGCAACGCCTCGACGGTCAGCCCGGCATGGTTCAGCGTCCCCAGCCCGGCCCGCGCCACCACCACGAAACCGAACGGTGTCGTCAGGTGCCCGGCGAGGTCCGCAAGGTTGTTGCCCTCAGCATCCAACCCGACGAGGATCCCGCCCGCGCCCTCGACCAGCACAGTGTCGTTCGTCCGGGCCAGCTCGTCGATCGCCCGCGCGTGCGCGACCACCGGCGGCAACCGCACCCCCTCCCGCCGGGCCGCGGTCGTCGGCGCCAACGGATCCCGCAGCCGCACCCCCTCGTGCAACTTGGTCAGCCCACTGAGCCGATGCACGTCGTCGAGATCCCCCGGCTCCTCCGGCCCGACCCCGGTCTGCGCAGGCTTGACAACAGCAACCGAACCGGTCGCCCGGACAGCAAGGGCCGCGGTGGTGATGGTCTTCCCGACGCCGGTATCGGTGCCGGTGACAAGCAGGATCCGGGTCACCCGCCTGAGTTTAGGCGCGCCGGCCGGCGGCCCGGCGGGGTCCCTCGGGAGACCCTAGGGATTCGCCCTAGGGTGCCCCGGGCTGTTGTCACGCATGGTGGTGGGACCGCTACGTCCTGGGGAGGAATGATGGGCCTTCGCGTCCCCGTCCACGTGTTCTCGACCGATTCGATCTCCCGCGCCGGGCTGGAGAGCCAGCTCCGGTTCCAGCCCGACCTGCACGTCGTCGACGCCGACCAGCTCGGCGGTGAGGTGGTCGCCGTCGTCTCCGCGGAAACGCCGGACCAGGCCACTCTCGACGCTGTCGCCGAGCTCCGCCACCGCGGCGTCGACAAGCTCATCCTGGTGGTCGCCACGCTCAACGACGCCGACCTGATCGCGGTCATCGAGGCCGGGGTCTGTGCGCTGATCCGCCGCCACGAGGTCACGCCGGACCGGCTGACCGACCTGATCCGGCGGGCCGCGGCCGGAGAGGCCGAGCTGCCGGCCGACCTGCTCACGCGGCTGTTCCGACAGGTCTCACACATGCAGAACGACGTACTGACACCGCGCGGCCTGCGTCTGGCTGGTCTCTCGCCCCGTGAGACCGCGATCCTCAGACTGGTGGCCGAGGGCTACGACACCGACGAGATCGCCGCTCGGCTGAGCTACTCGCCGCGCACCGTCAAGAACGTCCTGCACGGCGTCACCACCCGCTTCCAGCTGCGCAACCGGTCGCATGCGGTCGCCTATGCGATGAAGGAAGGCCTCATCTAGACCAGCTGGCCGGAGAACGAGACCGACGGAGTACACCGGTCGGACCCGGCAGCCGGCGCCGTGCAGTTCACTGCCACGGCGACCGGCTGCCCCGGCGGCGCGGCCAGCGACTGCAGGTAGTGGTAGTCCAGGTCGCGGAAGTTCGCCAGGCCGGTTTCCAGGACGACGTTCGTGCCGATCATGATCCGCAGGATGCCCGAGTCACCGCGCGGGTTCTGCAGCACCAGGTCGGAGATGCGGACGGTCTTCTTCGGCGGCGCGGCGTACTTGAACGCCTGGAAGGATCCGTCGGTGACCGCCTTGGCCTCGGTCGCGATCCGGAAGCTCAACGGCACCGGTCCGGTCGGCGCCGGCTTCGCACTCGGCTTCGCGCTCGGTTTCGCGCTCGGTTTCGCACTCGCGCCTGGTGTGGGCGCGGCGCTCGCTGTGCTGCCCGGCGTGGGTCTGGCCGAGCCGGCGTTCGGTCCTGGTGTCGGAGTCGGCGTGATCCCGGCGGCCTGCTGGGCCACGCTCGCCGCCGCGGTCGCCTTGTCGGCCGCCGTACTCGCCTTCGACGCCGCCGACTCGGCGCGGGCGACCTGCTGCTGGGTCTGCTCGGTGGCGACCGATTTCACCGCCGGCTTGAGCAGCGCGTACCAGGCGCCGATGGCGGCCACCACCAGCACCGCGGCCGCGGCGATCGCGGGCAGCAGCCACTTCGGCATCAACTGCTCCTGCTGCACCACGCCGGTGGTCTTGATCGCTTCGCCGTCGGCCGGGGTGGCGATCACCTCGAACGGCAGCATCTTCGGCTGGCCACGCCAGAACCGGCGGTGCGGCGCCGCGGTCAGCTTCACGATCGTCGCCGTACCGGGTGCGGTGGTGATCGTGGGGTGCGCAGTGGTCAGCCGCAGCTCGTCGTCCGGGTCGTGGAACCCGATGGCCACCGTGGTCTCGCTGTTGCCGAGGTTGTCGACCGCCAGCCGGAACTTCGCCCGGCGGCGCGCCCGGCGCTTGCCCGGCACCAACTCGGTGAGCGTCTCGCGGTACGGCGCCACCTCGACGGCGCCCTCGGCGACCGCCGAATCCTCCGGGTCCTCCCGCGACCGGACCCGGACCCCGAACTCGTGCCGCCCGGCCGGCACCACCGCGGACTTCGGCGGGTTGAACGTGAGCGACGCCGTACCGGTCGTTCCCGGCATCAGGTTGACCGTCGAGGGCTCGACCGTCACCCACTCACCCCCCGTGCCCACCAGGCTGATCGAGAACTGGTCGACCAAGCGGCCGGTGTTCGTGACGTCGATGTCGCAACCGCCGGTCTCCCCCGGCACAACGGCGAGGGATGTGGACGACAAGGAAACCGTGACTGCCATGCCGCCAGCGTGACCGCCCGCCTGCCGCACCGGGCAGCCTCAGCGGGCTAACCCAGGGCGACACGATTCCTGCCCGATCGGGCCGCGCACACCGCCCGTTGGCTCCGGCGAACGGGCATCCACCGGCCGCGGGCCGAACCTACGATCAAGGCGGGTCCGAGCGAGGGGAGTCCGCTGTGCGCCGTCGGATCGCCCTGGCGTCGACCGGGATCCTGTTGACCGCCTCCGTGACCGCCGCCGTGACGGCTCCGTCCGCGGTGGCTGACTCACCGGGCCGCACCGAGGTCGCGTCGGTAGGTGCGGCCGGCAACGGTTCGGCCGGCGCGGCGAGCTCGCCGGCGGTGTCGGCCGACGGCACGCAGGTCGCGTTCGAGTCCCGCGCGGCGCTCGATCCGGTGGTTGCCCCGGGCTCCCCGTACAACGTCTATGTCCGTGATCGGCGGTCGCCCGCGCACACCGTGCTGATCAGCCGGGCGTTGCCCACGACGTACCTCGCATCGCGGGGCTCTGCGGTGCCGGTCCGAACGGCCGCCGGCGCGGAGACCGGGGGCGACGGCGACAGCATCCACCCGTCGATCTCGGCGACCGGGCGGTACGTCGCGTTCGAGAGCGTCGCCGGGAACCTGCGCGACGGGTTCGGGCGGCCGCTCCGCCGGGTCGTGATCTGCGACCGCGACCCGGACGACGACGGCGTGTTCGACGAGCTCGGGCCGGACGGGGTGATGGACTTCGGCTACCTCTACCTCGGCCCGCCGCCGGCCGGTGCGAATGTCGCGGCAGGCTCCGACCCGACACTGTCCGCCGCGGGGACGACTGTCGCCTGGCGGGACCAGCAGCCGGGAGCGACCGACGCGCGCATCGCCGTCACCCGGGTGGTGCTCGACCCGCAGGGGCGCCCGCTGACTCCGGACCCGGCCGGGTTCCGTTACCCGGAGCTCGAGGGCAGCCCGGGCGCGCCGCGAGTTTCCGCGGATGGATCCCAGGTCGCGTTCACGACAGGCGTCTGTCCAGCCTTGCTCGCCTGTACGGCCGGGTCGGTCCAGGTCTTCGACCTGGAAAGCGAACAGACCACGCGCGTCGACTACCTCCCCGACGGAAACCTCTCCGGTACGGCGGAACACCCGGCGATCTCCGGCTCCGGACGCCTGATCGCGTACGAGCACACACCCGAGCCGGGCGTCCCGCCGGTCACGGTCGTCGTCGATCGCGACCCGGCCGGATCCGGCCGGCTCGGCCCGGGACCCGATGCGCCGGTGACCTCCTCGATCGCGTCCCGCGACAGCTCCGGGCAACCCGCCGAAGGGCGCGCGCCGACGCTCTCGGCCGACGGGCGCTACCTCGCCTTCGAGAGCTCGGCGACCGACTTGTACGGCGATTCGCCCGGCTCGGGCCCGACCGCGATCGTGCTGCGGGACCTGACGGTCGACGCCGCCCGGGACAAAGCTGGTCTGCCGCGGCTCACCGGCGACCTCGGCTCCCCGGCTGCCTCGGGCTGTGCCAAAACCGTGTGCCCGGCGGAAGGACCCAGCACGTCACCCGGGTTGTCCGCCGACGGGTCCGTCCTGGTCTTCACCAGCGCGGGCGATGATCTGGTGTCTCCGAACTGCTGCGCGGGATCGGCGTTCGTCCGTATCTTCCAGCCGCGCGTCATTGCTGCACCGACCGCCTTCGGCACTGTCCCGGTGAGCGGTACGGCGACCCGGGCGATCGTCGTCGCGCATTCGGGATTCGGCCCGCTCACCATCACCAAGATCTACGTGTCCGGGGATGCCGGCTTCCAGACCGGCGCCGCCGAGAACTGTGTCGGGGCCACGCTGCACGGCAGCGAGACCTGCGTCGTCACGGTCGACTTCCGGCCCGGCTCGAGCGGCCCCAAGCAGGCCGTACTGCGGGTCGAGCAGCGCGACGGCACGGTGACAGATGTTCCGCTGACCGGGGCCGCCGAAGCTGGCCCGACCGTGTCACCGACCGGGCCGCCAACCGCGCCTGGGCCCGGGCCTGGTTCTGGGCCTGGGTCTGGGTCTGGGTCGCAAGGTGGTCTGGTGGTCACGCCGGAACCTCTGGACTTCGGCGGCGATCAGCCGGCGCTCGTCCCGATCGGTCAGCGAACGGTGCAGATCCGCAACGCCGCCACGATCCCGATCACCGTCGCCGCCATCGCCGTACTCGACGGACCGCGCTTCATCCCCGGTGACTTCGCCGTCGTCCGGACCAAGTGCACCCAGCGCCGGCTGGAGCCCGGTGGGGCGTGCAGCGCGGACGTCCAGGCGACGCCACAGCTCCCAGGGCAGCGATCCGGCGTACTCGCGATCACGGCGACAGACCCGGCGTACACGCGCCTGATCCCGCTCACCGCACAGGCCGCGCAACCGCTCGTCGTCGTGAACCCGGCAGTCGTCCGAGCCAACCGCGTAACGACCGTGACCGGCCAGAACTTCCCACCCGGCCGTCCGATCACCCTCACCGCGACAACCCCCGGAAGCCACCTGTCGGCCAAAGCCGTCACCGGCCCCGACGGACGATGGACGACTCCGCTGATCGTGTTCCCCCAAACGGGCACCGGAACCTGGCCCGTGATCGCCACCGTCGACGGCACGGCGATCCGCGCCCAGGCCCCCGTCCTGGTCGTCCCGGCGAGCTACCAGCCACCGGACTTCACATCCCGCCGCTGACCGACTCGACCCGCACACTGTGCGCCACATGCGCAGGCTTCGCGGCGTCGACCGCGGCCTCCACCTCCGCCACCCTCAGAGAGTTGCTTCGAGCAACTACTTCGACCAGCGCCGGCCGATCGTCAGCCAGATCGTCGACAGGTTCCACCGACCAGGTCACGCCGCCGCTGTCGGTGATACGGACGTCGGCGCCCAGCACCAGGGCAAGCTGCAGCCGCATTCCTTCCACCGTGCCACGACCGCGATGCAGGTGGACGGCCTGCTGAATCGCCGCACGTTGCGTCTCGAGCGGCCAGGTCTCGTTCAGCTCCGCCCCGACCCACCCGGCCAGCCAGCCGAGGTGGTCGGGAGGTGCCAGGCCTGGGTCCACGTACGCGGCCAGGCAGTCGACGGTGTTGATCGCCGGAGCCAGCAGCAGGTCCACCGCCGCGGTGAAGCGCATCAGCAGTTCGTCCTCCTGCAGAACAGCCGGCAGCAGGGACCCGAGTGGGTACGGGGTCTCCAGCTCGGTCGTCGTACCTCTCATGTCGTCACCCTCCTCGCGCTCACCCGATGCCGAACAGTTCGATCTCGGACACCGCGAGATTGCGGGCGTCTTGCGCCGGATAGACCGTGACGACCTTGATCGTGAACTTGTCGACCCCGATCGCGTCGTGCAAGGCGATCTGCTGCGGCTCCGGACTGTCGCCGAGGGTGATGAGCTCGGTCTTCTCGTTGGAGTAGGACAGCTCCACCGTCGCGGGGCGGATGGTGCCGGCGAAGTTCTTCGGGTCGCCGTTGCTGACGATGAGCTTCCGCAACGCCACCGCGTGATCGAGCTGGACGGTCAGCGTGGGCGGGGACTTCTCGTTCCACGGTGCCATCCAGGCTGTGTTGGTGTAGGTGTCGAAGGCCGCCTTCGGCGGGTGCCCGGCGACGCTCTTGCTGCCCTGCACCGTGGCAGGGCGAACGGGCGCGAGAGCGGAATCGGCCAGTCCGCGGAGCTTCTGCTTGGCGGTGGACGCCTGCTGGACGACGTACGACCTCAGAGGCGGGTAGAAGCCGCTCAGCACTGTGAAGGTCACGAGCAGCACAGTGATAGCGGTTCGTGCGCGGCGCAGGGTTGTTCTGAGTGCTTGCTTGCCGCGACTGTCGCCGGGGCGGCCCGGGCGCGCTCCTGCCGCTGCGGTTCGCGGTCCGCGTCGTCGTCGGAGGCGTCGCCACCACGGGATCTTCACGACGGTCGCCGAGGCGAGCGACTCGCCGCAGCGGCCGCAGAACTTGCGGGTGGGCAGGTTGCCTTCACCGCACTCACCGCAGACACGGTCGCCCGGCCGGAGCTTGGCGGCCGGGCGGGTCTGCCGTACCGCGGCCGGGCGCGGCTTGGCCTGCTGCGGTTCCACCTCCGGCGGCTGGTCGTGCTCGACCACCGGAGCGACCAGCTTGGCCGCGAGCGTCGCCTCCCCGTCCGACGATCCGCGGGCTGCCGCCGACGCCGCATGTTCCGGCGCAGGACGTGCTGACGGCGCCGGAGGAACCGCCCCACCGGAGGAGGCCGTTGACGGGGCCTCACTGCCGGCTGGTGAGGGCAGCGCAGCCGCATGACCGACCGCGAGACGTGCCGATGGCGCGGGCGGAATCGCCCGATCGGACGAGGGCGGTGGCGGCGCCGCAGGGCCGGATGGAGGAGGTGGCGGAGCCGTGGCCCTGGATGAAGATGCGGGCTGGGCCGGACTGCTCGGTGGCGCCGGCGGAGCCGCATGACCGGGCGGAGCAGGTGGCGGCGGGGCCGCACCGCCGGTTGATGCAGACGGCAAGGCCGCGCTGACCGATGGTGGAAGCGGCAGGGCCGCACCACCGCGTGATGGGGGTGGCGGTGGCGGCGGGGCCGCACCGCCGGTTGGTGCGGACGGCAAGGCCGCGCTGACCGATGGTGGGAGCGGCGGGGCCACGCCACCGCGCGGTGGAGGTGGCGGGGGCGGCGGGGGCGCGCCTCCGGGCGGCGGAGGTGGTGGGGGTGGCGGTGGGGCTGCGCGGCCGGGTGGAGGTGGGGGCGGTGGAGCCGCGCGGCCGGGTGGGGGTGGTGGGGTGTTGTCGGTGGGGGTGGGTTGGGGTGCGTCGAGGGCGGTTCCGCCGGCCAGTTCGAGGGCAGCGCGGTGGATCCTGGTGAGTAGGCCGGCCTTGCGCGGTAGTGGCTCCAGTTGTTCCGGGGTCGCGACCGGCGCCGGCGCGACCCGCTCGGCGTTCCACTCCAGGAACGTGCCGCACGAGCCACAGAACGTGTCCCGGTCCTCGTTGTGATGGCCGCATTCGCCGCAGATCAGCATCAGTGGTCCTCGACCTTCACCAGATGCTCGAACGAGAACACCAGGCTGTTGCGCTCCAGCTCGACCCGGTTCTGCTCGGCCCCGCGCTCCCCGGTCACCGGGTTCGCGCTGAAGAGCCGGATCTCCTCGACCGCCTCGATGCCCCCCACTTCGTGCAGTACGGCGTACACGTCGCCGGAGCGCACCGGCCGCCCGAACTCCCACCCCGCACCGCTGAACCCGCCGCCGGGCAACGGATTCAGGAACCGGTACAGCGCGGCCAGCGCGTCTCGCCGCACGCGATCCCGGTCGACCCGCGGCCGCGCCACCAGGCGCGCCACGACGGTGATCCCGCGATATCGCGGGGGCTCCACCGACACGCGCGCGCCGACCAGCCGGACCTGCTCGAGCCGTGCCGCGAGCCGCTCGAGCAACGGGACGGGCGGTACGAGATCCGCGAAGGTGATCACACCGTCCCGCTGGGCCGCCGACGGGACGACGAGCACCCGTACGGTGCCGGCCGGCGTCGAGTCGTCGCCGCCGGTGATGCAGCGGATGCGCGCGGCCTCGGGGACCGCCTCGCGTGCGAGCGCCTCGTAGTCCTCCGCGGTGACGGCCCGGCCGCGGGTGCGGAGCAGGATCGGCGCGCGGCGGGTGGCCTCGGCGATCGTCTCCCCGTCGGTGCCGCCCCTCGCGGCCGTCCGGTTCTCGACCGCGGACACGAACGGGATCGACGATTTCAGCGTGGCGATCGCGGCCGCCGGGACGTTGCCCCGCAGGCCGCCACCGGTCGCGTAGCCACGGATCCGGATCGTTTCACCGTGCGCCGGAACCGCGCCGTACCGCCGCAGGCCTCCGTCGGCCAGCCGGACCGCGGGCCCGAACGAGATCTCCCCCGGAACCGGGTCCAGCCGGAAATGCCGGTCGTCGGGACCGCTGCCGGCGAAGTCGTCGACGGCGGTCCACACCTGCCAGCCCTCCTCGGAGCTGACCTCGACCACCGGATCGCCGAGTCCGGCGAGGACCGGGGCCGAGCCGACGCCGAACACCTGCCCCGGCACTCCCTCCGACGTCCCGAGGACCTCGTCGCGGACCAGCTCCGCGTTCGCGGTGTCCGTCGTCCCACCGACGCTGGCGGCGTCGAACCGACGTACCCGTGGCGTCGCGGTGTAGGCCGCCCGTCCGTCGTCCGTCGCCACGACACGAGCTCGCAGCCAACCGGCCGAAACGCCACCGATGACGCTGCTCTGGTGCGTGTCCGGTACGTGGAGCACAAGCGATCCGGAACAGTTCAGCCCGCCAGTCTCGTCCCGGTCGACATCGCAGCTGCTCCAGTCCGAGCCGGTCCACGCCTCCCACCGCAGTGGCGGATGCTCAGGATCGATCCCGAGCCCTTCCGTCTGCCCGGCGTAGTCCAGCTGTACGGCGACGGACGGCACCGCGCAGTCCAGTCCGATCAGGAGCTCGTCGCCCGGCACGGGCGGATCGGAGAACGCGCAGAAGACGTCACCGTCCGGTTCGGCCGGCGCCGTGGCCTCCGCCGAGCGGGTCAGCACCTTCGTGACCTCGCAGGACGCGATCACCAGCTCGCTACGGGTGGAGAACACGATCGACGGCACGGTCTCGGTCCGGAGCGTTCCGACCTCGGTGCCCTGGGCAACAGTCAGGGCGGACCGGGCCGGCGCCGACAGCCAGAAGGTGACCGGCACGACGGCCGGCGCCGGCGGCACCAGGCGGAGGCCGATCAGGTCGAAGAACTTCAGCCGGAGCCGCTCCGGCACCTGGTTCAGGCGCCGGAACAGGCCGTCGGTGAGGAAGGCGTACGCCTCGAGCAGCGTCACACCGAGGTCCGACGGACTGGTGTCGGTCCACCCCGGGCACGAGCGGCGGACCAGGTCCAGTGCGTCGGCCAGCAGGTCGTCGTACCGCCGGTCGTCGAGATTGGGCGCCGGGAGTGCCATCAGCCGGCACCTCCAGCCGAGGCGTCCCGATCGGTACGGAGGTCGACCACCATCGTCGCCTCGCCGTCGGCGCCGAGCGGACGATAACCGATGACGAGCCGCACGACGCCGTCGGCCGTGTCGTCGGGTACGACGTCGACGGACTCGACCGTCACGCGGGGCTCGCACAGTGCGAGCGCGCGACGCACCTCGTCGGCGACCCAGACCTCGGTCGCGGGTGTGACGCTGTCGAAGACGAAGTCCCGCAGCCGGCAGCCGAAGTCCGGCCGCATCACCCGTTCGCCCGGGTATGTGAGCAGGACCAGCCGCATGCTCTGCTCGAGCTTCGCGGTCCCGCGCGCGACGGCCGTCGCCCCCGCGGTCCACGCGAGCGGGAACCCGAGTCCTGTCACCGCCTCGATCGTCATGGTCACCTCCGGATCAGTTGAGCTTGATCGGCTTGCCCTTGAGCTCCACCGGGCCGCTGCCGTTGACGCTGATCCGGGTGCCCTGGAGATTCAGCTGCTGCGCCTTCAAGGTGAGCTCACCGCCGCCGTCGATGGTCACGGCACCGCCGGCGCCTGCCACCACGTCGATCGCGCCGCCCGGGCCGCATTCGATGACGATCCGGCCCTTCTCGCCCGGCCGGGTGGCCTGACCGGGGAGGCATCGCAGGGCGATCGCGCCGGCCACCTGGTCGATCCGCAGAGTCAGGTTCTCGTCGGCGCTGCCGAGCATGATCTCGGCCTGCTCGACCCGTCCCGGGGCAGGGACGTCGTCATGGAACGCCAACCGGGAGCCGGAAGGAGTCACCAGTCCGCGCCACCGGACCGACGCATTGTTGCCCCTGGCCACTACTGGCGGAGCGCCGAGGCTGTAGGTACTGCGGTTGTTGACGACCCCACCGAGTACATAAGGCCGTTGCAGGTCACCGAACTCGAACGCCACCAGCACCTCGTCGCCCACTTCGGGCAGAAGCACGACTCCGCTGTGCTCACCCGCCGCGGGTTGAGCGACAACCGCCCAGCCCGACTCGTAGTCCGGCGAGAGCCACGGCAGGATCACCTTGACCCGGCTCTTCCCCAACGGGTCGAGATTGTTGCTCACGATTCCGCACACGACACCTGGCACACGGTCCCGGCGGTCCGCTCGCGGACCGGCCAGGCCGAACAGCGACCTGTCCTGCCGTCCGGTCGCCTCGAACGTCGTCCGGTACCGTCCGTCGACCAGCTCGTGGCGCGCACGCGTGACCAGCCAGCGACCGGCGAACGGCCGCACGACGCCGGAGACCTCGACAATGCGTCCGGCGGACAGCCACGGATCGCCCACGGACTCTCCGACCGCGTCGGCGAACGAGTCCGCCACCCGCTGCGCCAGCCCGGTCGCCAGTTCCCGGACCGCCGACCGGTCGGCGCGCGGCTGATCGCCGACGACGGTCGCCGTGGTCGAGGGCATCGGGCCCAGGCGTCCCGCGCCGGGCCGGGCCGCGGGAGGCGCGGGCGGAGGTGGTGATCCGTTGCTTCTGGCAACTGCCTGGTGCGGGTCGAGCCCGACAGCGGTGTCTGCGGCGGCGACGCCGGCCCGCTCGACGACGACCGTCGCCGCGAGCGGATCCCAGGCGCGTACCTCGACCTCCGTCGTCAGCCCCGCCGCACTGAGCCGCGGCGCGAAGGCCAGCAGGTTGTCCCACATCCGCAGCGGACAAGGCGCACCGGCGGGCCGCTGCCCGAAGAAGAACTCGCCGTCGTCGACGCCGACCTCGAGCCCGAGGAGGGCCGCGCGTCCGGACAGAAACTCCCAGTCGGTCTGGTTCAGCTGGCCGACGTGCTCGTGGACGGCACGCGTCACGGTCACCGCCCCCACCGTCAGGCCCGCCTCCCGGGCCACCTTCACCGCTATGTCGCTGTCCGACATGTTGACGAACGTCCGGGTACGGCGGACCCGCTGCAGCCGGTGCTCCGCGGTGTAGCCACGAACGACCAGCACAGCCATCGCGCCGTACTCCGCTTGGACGGTCGTCACCTCGCCGCCGATCAGCAGCCGCGGATCCCCAGGTCGCTCCGGGGACGCGGCCGCGATGGCGACCTCGGTCCCGATGCCCAGCACCGAGAGCAGTTCGTCGGTGCGCTCACCGGCCGCGAAGGCGAGCTCGAACATCCCCGGCAGTCCTAGCGCCTGGTCGACGAGCGTGCGTACGACGGTGCCGGCCAGGTCGGCGTCGAGTGGTCGCCGGGCCGGGCCGACGTACACGACCGGCGCGATCTCGACCTCGGTCCACGCCGCGGCCGTCATCACCCACCTCCCTTGGACCGCAGGCTGTCCTCCGCGTGGGACCCACCCGTCGCCGGAGTCGACGTGGGCGGAGCGGGGCGCGACCCGAGGGTCAGCGAGGCGGACCTGACCAGCGGCGCGGTGTCGACGTAGTCCTGCAGCGTCAGCGCGACCGAGGCCCGCGACGGATCACCGTCCGCGGTGAACCTGGTCAGGGTGAGATCGAATTTCTTCAGCACCATGGTGCTCGGCATCCCGCCGCCGTGCTGGCCCCAGACCACCCGCAGGGCCCGCGGAAGCCCGGGCGTCTTGTCCGTCGAGGGGCTCAATGTCTGCTGGCAGGACCCGCAGATCGGCTTGTCGCCGGGTTTGGCCGGACCTGCCGCGGGTTGCCTGGCCCGCGGCGCGGCACCACGCTTCCAGGCGAGCTCGATCCAGGTGTTCAGCACCGACGTCGCATAGGTGACCTCCTCCGCCCCGTCGAGGCGCAGGTCGGACAAGGTGATCGACAGCCGGTCGGCATCGACGACCTGGGTGTGCTTGCCCTTGTCCGCCGCGGTCGCCGCCTTCCGCGACTTGGTCAGCACGATCTTGGCGGGGTTGTACAGGAACTGCAGCCGCCTGCCCTCGGAATCGGTGAGCACCAGGTCGCTGTGAGGCGGCAGGACCCCTGTCTCGAGGAACCCGCTGTGCTGCAGGACGAGTTTCTCCAGCGCGAAGCCGCCGCTGCCGGCGGTCGAGAAGGACGGCATCGCCCAGGAGACCGGGATCGCCTCCTGGAGCTCCCAGGTGTGGATCTTGACCGCCGAGGGACCGATACCGCTGAACAGCGTGATCACAACAGCGGGCCGCGTTCCCGGAACGGTGGCCTCGCCCCTCACCCACGCTTTGGCCTCGTCCTGGAGCCACTTGCGGACCTTCGCCGTACCCTCCACGGTCATGGCTCGCTCCAAGGTGATCTTGGAGTAGCCGATCTTTCCGGGAAGATGGCGCGGCCGCGTGTAGTTGCCGCCTTCCTCGAAAGGTCCCTCCGGGGTGAAGGTCACGTCCAGCCCGGAGCACGACGACCAGGAACCGAGCGATGTCGGCCGGCCGGCATCGAGACTCGGTACGACGACACTGAACCACATCGTCATCCCGAAGCCCGGCGCTCTGTTCGCGAACCCGTCCCGCGTCCGTGCCTGTGCGCCGAGCAGCGCCCCGGGGTTCGACATCTCCTGCAGTCGCGGGATCCTCACGGCAGCACCGCCTCGGTGTCCAGGAAGCCGGTATGGGCCAGCTCGAGGGTCTCGACCGCCGGTCGTGAGCCCGCCGAGTCGAACTCGGTCAGTCGCCAGCCGATCGGGAAGAACTCACGCAGCTCCCAGGTCACCACCGGGACACCGAGGAAGTCGACCAGGTAGATGGCGCCGCTCAACGGCGTCCGCCGCAGGGTGACCGACGCCAGCCAGCGCTGCACCGTCGCCGAGTCGGAACCCGCGGCCCTGGACAGGCTCACATCCGTGTAGCTGATGTTGCCTGCAGCAATCGTCTCGAAGCTCGCGTAGCCCGGCCGGTAGGTGTGCTTCTGCCACTTGACGCCGAGCCCGGCGGCCTTGGTCCAGGCGCCGAGCTGGTACTCCGACTTGTCGATCTCGATCACGTACCGGTGCGACATGCCCACCTGCCCGGTGAGCTGCTCGAGACCTTTGCCCGGTACACGGAGTGCACCCGACGGGAACGACGGCATCACACGGCCCTCCTCAGCTCAGATCGGTGAGCGCACCGCGGCGCTCCCGCTCGATCAGCAACTCGCCCCGCAACCGGCCGCGGAGGACCGGATAGAGCGTCTCGACCAGTCGATCCAGGACGGAGGTGCCGACCAGTCGGTCGAACAGCTCATCGGCATCGGGCTCGCCCTCGTCGAGGTCGTCCTGCAGCGCGGCCACGAGCGTCTCCACCCGGCCCAACCGCTCCAGGACCTCGCCGTGCACCGATCCGGTCACCGCGATCGGCGCCAGGTCGGGCGGAAGTACGGGGTCGGGCCATCGCGCCGCGGTCACGATCGGTGCTGTCGGCAACGTCCAGTCGTCCGATCCGTGCTCCGGTGCCGGCTCCGGCGCAGCGTCTGTCACCTGCTCGACCGACCACGGCTCGCCCTCAGGGGCCGAGATGGCGGGCGCATGGATCAAGGGGATCAGAGCAGTCGCGGTGGTCTGTGCTGCGTTGTTCGAGGCATCAGCGCTGGTGGGGAACGCGACCAGCGTCCCATCGCGACGATCGGCCGGAGCGCGCAGACTCCCTCGCCAGTGCTCAACTCCCGAACGACCGACCGTCACCGCGCCGACCGAATCCGGCCGCCACCCGTACGCCGGCAGCCCCGACCTCACCCCACCGCCAGGCCCCCCACGCCTCAAGCCCGCTCCACCGCTCACCGGCCCGGCACCGGACCGCCCGAACGCATCCGTCCCCCCACCCATCACCGCGACACCGGCCGGCGCAAGAACATCCCCCACCCGACCTGCCCAGACCCCACCAGCCGTCCCCGACACCGCTCCCCCACTCACGACACCGCCAGCACCCCCGCCCGCACCACGCCCTGCACCGCCGCCGGCACGACGGTCCGCGCCACCGTCAGCACGACGGCCCCCGCCGTCACGCGCCACGCCGTCAGCACCACCGTCAGCACCACCGTCAGCACCACCGTCAGCACCACCATCGGCACCACTACCCGCGGCCCTGCCGGCATCACGGCCCGCAGCCCTCTCCGCACCACCTGATCCACCACTGACGGCACCACTGCCCACGCCGTCCTCCGCGCCACGGGCGGCACCACCGCCCACACCACCGTCTGCGGCGTCGTCGACGCCACCCCCGGCACCACTGCCCACGCCGTCGTCCGCGCCACGGGTGGCACCACCGCCCACACCACCGTCTGCGGCGTCGTCGACGCCACCCCCGGCACCTCTGTCCATGCCACCGCCTGTGCCACCACTTGCACCGACACCACCTGCGGCCGTCTCTGCGCCACCACCTGCACCAACACCACCTGCAGCAGCCTCTGCGTGGCCGCCTGCGCCGCCGTCTGCGCTGTCGTCCGCACCACCACCTGCACCGACACCACTTGCGGCCGCCTCTGCGCCCCCGCCTGCACTGCGGTCTGCGCCATCGCCCGCACCGCCCCCGGTGCCGCTGCCCGCAGGCCCCGCCGGAGTCCGGCTGACGGTCCGCTCCGGCACCCCGTTCGCCGACCGGGCCCACGCTGCCGCTGTTTGCAGGGCGATCGCCCGCGATGTCGCCGGGGACGCGCCTCCGTTCGTCAGCGCCCTCTCGCCCACCCCGTCGCCCCCCGGCGCCACCCCACTGGACCACCCCTCCGCCACACCGTCCGGTCCCGGAGCCCGCGGCGCATCGACCGCCCCGACGACCCCGACGTACGACGCCACGCCGACCGCCGCCCCAGCCCTCGGATCCACATCCGGCTCGACGCCCGAAGCATCCCCCGACTCCAGACCCAACTCGACGTCCGACCCCAGGTCTGACGTCACGCCCCACCCGATCCCCGACCGCACGCCGTCCCCCACGTCCGGCCCCACATCCCAGGCACCACCCGACGCGCCACCAGGTGCCCAGTCCTGTGAAACCGCATCCGACGCAAAAGACTGGGACGAAGTATCTGCCGGCCCACGCCCGCCTGGGTCCTCAGGACCGGAGAAGTAGGCCGGGTCTTCCTCGTCGTCCGTCGCCTCCTCGGCGTCGGCAGCGCCGTCGCCGGGCCGTGTCACCGCCGCAGCGCGCAACCCCTGGCGGCGGCTCTCGGCGAGGGTGCTCCGCCGGACCACCCCGGCCGCCGGGCCGTCCGGCGGAACGGGGTCCGCCTCCCACGACGCAGACGGACCACCGAAAGGTGGCGGCCCGGCGGCCGACGGGAACCCGCCGAGCGCGTTCAGGCCGAAAGCCTCCAGGTCGACGGGATCGGCGGGACGGCTCGCCTCCGCGTCGTACTCGGCCAGCAACCGCTCGAACTGCCCGATACTCCGGAACGGCTGCTCCGGCTCCTGCGGCGCACCGACGTAGCCCGGCGCCACAGTTGTCAACGGCAACGATTTGTCCCGCGGCTCGACCGCGACCTGAACCCGCCGGCGCCGAAGCTCGAGCACTTCCGGCGCGAACGACGCCTCCGGCAACTCACCGCCGGCCACAGCGGCGTCACCCACCAGCGAGCTCCCGACGGCAAGCCTGCCGCGGCCGGAGCCCCCTCCGTCCTCCGCGCCGACCGGGCCGCTCCCACTCGTCCCACGGGAACGCCGAGGGCGGCGCTCGGCAAGCGGCTCGGCGGCGACGTCATGCCGCACCACCGTCCCGACGACAAGCCCACGAACCTCCTCGACGGTACGGGCAGCTCGTCCCGCCCTCCGCGCGACCAGGTCCTCGGTTCCCGCCACACGTGGCGCGGCCAGCAACGGACCAAGGACCGGCGGACGCAGGTCTGTGATCGGGAACAGCAGCGGGATTCTCGTCCAGTCCTGTCCGCTCGCCCGCTCGGGGCGACGACGGCGAAAGATGCGGAGCTTCACGTCACCTCCAACTTTCGTCGGAACCGTGCGGTTCGCTGTGGATCCGGCCGATCGCCTCGATCAGCCTGGACCTGGTGGCGTGTTCCAGGTCGAGGATCTCGGCGTGCGGCCAGTGCAGGTAGTAGGCGACGTACACGATCTCGTCCCACAAGCGGTCGGTCGGGTACGTCGTCAGCCTTCCCCCGGGCCACCACCCGAGAGCTCGACGGCGTAGCCGTGCCCGCAGGACGGGCAGGTGACGTCGACCTCGGTGTGACCGTGCTGATTGATCCGCCGGTACAGGTCCTGCAGGAAGGCGAGGTCCGAGGCGAACAGGCACTCGACGACGAGGGTGTCGACCTCGGGCAGCGTTCCCAGTCGCACCAGCGTCCGCTCGAGCAGCAGGACCGTCAGGTACGCCGGGTTCTGCCGGACCCGCGGATCGGTCTGGGTGCCGATCTCGTCCCGCGCGGTCGCGAGCCGCATCACGCCGTCGCGGTGCACTGTCCCCTGCTCGTCCACGAACCCGCGGGGCAGGACGAACGGGTACTCGGTCCGCAGCCCGGCGCCGGCGATGGTTGCCGTCGGCATCATGCCTTCCCGGAACTGGTGATGGACTCGCAGGTGATCTTGCACTCGATCATCGCGACGTCCGACGAGCCGGCCTTCATCGAGGTCACGCTGATCTCCGACAGCCAGGCGCTGGTGACGACGTACACGATCTTCGACTCCCGGCCGCTGGCGTCGGTGACCGTCAGGGTGCCGTCCGCCCGGGCGCCCGGATCGCCTCCCCGGGCCGCGGCGTGCCAGCCGAGCAGCGCGGCGCTGCCGGCGTTGTCGAGCGCACGCTTCAGAACGATCGTCGGCGGATCGGTCTTGCCGAACTGCTTGGTGTGCACGGTGTTCCCGGTGGCGTCGTTGAAGATGTACTCCGCGCTGCCGACCTTGGAGTTGATGCCGCCGAGCTCGGAGAAGGCCATCCGGCCGATCGTCGTCGGGAAGTCCGCGATGAACCGCGGAGCGCTGACCACCTGGGCCTGGGTCTGTGCACTGCTGAGCATCTCGCCGGTCCTTTCCTGATTGTCGTGGTTGTCCCGGTCACACCTGCAGGATCGCGTCGCAGACGATCGTGACGCGCATCATCAGGACGGCGGGGCCGCCGGCCTGGATCGCGTCGAGCTCGAGCTTCGAGCACCACGCGTTCTCCAGCAGACAGGCCATCGCCGGCGTACCGGCCTTGTCACAGATGTCGAACGAGGCCGGAAGCTTCGCCAACGGGTTGTTGGTCCGGGCCAGGCAGTGCCATCCGTACAGCTGGGCGAAGCCGTTGCGGTCGGCCGCCCGTTCGAGCACGATCGTCGGAGCCTTGGTGCGGCCGAACTGCTTGGTGTGCACGTTGCCCAGCCGGCTGTTGTACGAGAACTCCTGGAACTCCACCTCGGAGACGAACCCGCCGAGTTTGGAGAAGCCGATGCCGGCCGCCCAGCCTTCGCACATCACGAAGAACCGGGGTGCGCTGACGACCGGCGGATCGAGCAGGCGCACCGGCGGCGCGCCCGGTGCGCCGATCACTCCTGGAGCTCCGTGCCCTGCGCGAACTGCGACAACCGGAACACCACGAACTCGGCCGGCTTCACCGGCGCCACACCGATGTCGACCGTGAGTACGCCGGCGTCGCGGCTCTCGGGTGGATTGTTCTCGGCGTCGCACTTCACGTAGAACGCTTCTTCCGGCGTCCGCCCGAACAGTGCGCCGGTGCGCCAGATCCGGCGCAGGAACATGCTGATCATGCGTTCCACCGAGGTCCAGAGGAATTCGTCGTTCGGCTCGAAGACGACCCACTGGGTCCCGCCGAGGATGGACTTCTCGAGGTAGTTGAAGAGCCGGCGGACGTTCAGGTAGCGCCATTCCGCGTCGCTCGACAACGTCCGCGCGCCCCAGACCCGGATGCCCTGGCCGGGGAAGAACCGCAGGCAGTTGACGCCGATCGGGTTCAGCTGGTCGTGGTCGCCGCGGGTGAGGGACGACTCGAGCTCGAGAACGCCGCGGACGACCTCGTTGGCCGGGGCCTTGTGGACGCCGCGGGTGTCGTCGTTGCGGGCCCAGATACCTGCCAGGTGACCGCTCGGCGGCATCAGCAGCGGCTTGCCGGAGCGCGGGTCGGCGACCTTGATCCACGGCCAGTAGAGCGCGGCGTACTTCGAGTCGTACCCGGCCACGTTCTGCCGCCAGTTCTTGACCTGCTGCGGCCGCAGTCCGGGTGGCGGGTCGAGGATCGCGACCCGGTCGGACATCAGTTCACAGTGCGCGATCATCGCGAGCTGTACGGCCTTCACACCGTCCAGGTCGATCGAGCCGGCCTGGTACGCCGTCATGAGGTCCGGCACACACAGCATGGTGATGTCGTCGACGGCCTCGAGCCCGGAGAACCCGGTCCGTTCCTCGGTGTCGCCGATGTAATCCTCGGCCCCGGCCGCGCGCGGAACCGGCTCGGACAACGCGACCGGATGTACGCCGGCCTCCGGCAGCGCGAGCGCACCGCCTTTGACCTCCTCGGCGACGATCCATTGGGACTTCCGCAGCGCCGTGACGACGTTCGCCGGGCCGCGCTTGGTACTGACGTTGTCGTAGACCTCCTCGTCCGGGCCTGAGCGGATCACCAGCTTGAAGGTTTCGTCGCCGGGCTCGGAGGCCTCCTGGACCTCGACGGTCAGCGGCCTGTCGGCCGGGACTGCCGCGGCCGGCCGGAGCGCGAGCGGCTTGCCCTGACCGCGGCTCGGCAGCTCGATGCGGCCGTTCTGCCCGGCGGGGCCCTCGAGTTCGCCAGGCCCGCCACCGACGCGGACGACGTACGCGCTGCCGCCGCCGTTGAGGAAGTACCCGTAGACCGAGTGGGCCAGCAGGGCGCCTTCGACGAACTGGCCGAAGGTCTGGGTGAACTGGGTCCAGTTGGTGACGAGGACCGGCTCGTTCACCGGACCCCGCTCGGCGAACCCGACGAACGCGGCCACCGCCGTGCCGACGCCTTCGATCGGCTTCGAGCCGGACGAGACTTCCTCGACATAGACCCCTGGTGACAGGTACGACGCCATCCGGACCTCCTGGCTGACTGGGTTTTCCTGCAGCAACTGTGCGCGGGGACCCTGATCCGCCGGGAGAAGAGGCGGTGCACGAATGGATGCCTGATCGGGCCAATCCGGCCGCCCGGACTACTGCGCTGACGTCCAGCCCGGCGAGGGCCTGACGACCGACGATGGTCGGCATGCTGGACGAGGCGGAGCAGGCGATCGGCACGTTGCTGCGGCAACAGTTGCCGGCCGGTACGACGATCCGCACCGAACCGCCCACCGACACCTGGTCCACCGAACGCCCCGAGACCGAGAGCATCGGGCTGTTCCTGCACCTGATCCGGGAGAGCGACGCGGAAGGGGCCGTCCAAGGCTGGTCGGAGGATCGCGACCAGAGCGGCCGGGTGATCCGGCGCCGGGCCGCGGAGCGCCAGTACGAGCTGTGTTACCTGGTGACCGCCTGGGCCGGTGGCTACGAGCGGGAGCTGACGTTGCTCGGCTGCGTACTGCGTGCCGTCGCGCACCACTCCACCGTCCCGGCCGCCATGCTGACCGGCACGCTCGAACAGGTCAGCGGACCGGTCACCGTCGCGATCGGGCGGGCCGAGGCGCCGTCCGCCGTACCGGAGCTCTGGTCGGCGCTGGGCCTGCGGCCGCGGACCTTCCTCGACCTGGTGGTGACCGCGCCGGTCGCGCCGGTCGCGATCACCGACATCGCCGGCCCGCCCGCCACCATCGACCTGTCCGTCGACTCCGCGCCCCTGCCCGGCCGCGGCCCCTCCACGCGCCGACGCGCGCGTATCACGGAAGGACCGGCCGATGCCGGCCCCGGCGGCGAAGCTCGGTGACCAGGTCGTCGGCACCGACGTCCACATCGTGCTGGTGCCGTCCGCGGGCGGCCCGGTACCGACGCCGCGGTCGATGCCGTTCACCGGCCGCATCGTGTCCGGCTGCAGCACCGACGTACTGATCGAGGGCAAGCCGGCCGCGGTCCACGGCAGCGTCGCGGTGAACCAGCCGCCGCACGTTCCGGCAGGCGGCACGTTCGCACGGCAGCCCGACAACCGCGGCACCCTGATCGCCCTCGACCCGATGGTCCTGGTCAACGGCAAACCCCTGGCCCGGGCCGGCGACAAGGCCCTCACCTGCAACGACCCAGCCCCCGCCCCGACCGCCACCGTGATCGCCACCGGCCAGGTCCTCGTCGGCTGAAACGGCATCGTCCGGCTCGTTGCTCCCAGCCCCGACCGGCCGTTGACCGTCGCAACGAATTACATCCACGTCACTCGTAACCTCCTGTCGGCGCCGCAAGTTGAATCGGTAGACCGGCAGGTTCTCGGGGATGCCCTCCGGTCGTTCAGCCGCGCTGCGTGGAGTGAGGCGCAATGAGTGGAGGATCCCCCTATCCGGACGCCGAGTTCGTCGGGCGAGCCGATGAGCTGACCTTGCTGACCGGGCTGGCCGCGGGCGTGCGCGCAGGCCGGCACCGGACGGCCGTCGTCGCCGGTCCGCCCGGGATCGGCAAGTCCGGCCTGATCCGGCACTTCGTCCGCGGCCTCGCCGATTTCACCGTGCTCTCCGCGGCCGGTGATGCCGGTGAGTCCATGGTCGACCTGGGTGTCATCGACCAGTTGCTGCCCCAGGCGCCGGCCGACATCCGAGCCCGGACGTTGTCCCTCGGCCGCGATGCGCTGGCCGGCACCAACCCGCTCGCGATCGGCAGCCAGCTGCTCGATCTGCTCAGGGAGCTCCAGCGGCGGACGCCGGTCGCGCTGGTGGTCGACGACCTCCAGTGGGTCGATCACACCTCGCTCCAGGCGTTGCGATTCCTGCTGCGCCGGGTGTGGTCCGAGCGGCTGCTCGTCGTTCTGGCGACCCGGACCGAGGACGAGCCGGCCGCCGAACCCGCGCTGGATCGTCTCATCCACGGCATCCCGGCCGACCTGCGCCTGGAACTCGGCGGCCTGGACCTCGTCGACGTCACCGATCTCGCGCTGGCCATCGCGGGCCGTCAGCTCCCGTCCGGCGCCGCGCGCCGGTTCCACTCCTACACCGGCGGTCATCCGCTGCTGCTCCGGACGATGCTGAACGAGATCTCCTCGCAGCGGTTCAGCCGGATCGACTGGCGCCTCGCCGTACCGCCGTCGGTCACGTCGGCGACCCGGCAGACCTTCGACAAGTTGCCGGCGGCGACGAGATCGTTGCTCGAGGCCCTGGCCGTGCTCGGCGGCCGGCCGTCGCTGGCCCAGGCCGCCGAGGTGTCCGGGACGGGTGCCGTGCACCACGCGCTCGGACCGGCCATCGACGCCGGGCTGGTGACCTGGTTCCCGGGGGAGCCGGCGCGTCCGGTCGCGATCACGCACGACCTCCAACGGGAGGCGATCTACACCGCGATGTCGCCGGTTCGCCGCAGTGAGCTCCATCAGCGCGCGGCCCGGACCGTGGAGCCGTTCCTCGCCTGGCGGCACCGGGTCGCGGCGGTCGACACCACGGACGCCGTACTGGCCCGCGAGCTCGAGGCCGCGGCGGAGGTCGAGGCAACGAACGGCGACCACGGCACCGCGGCCACGTTCCTCGGCTGGGCGGCCGATCTGACACCGTGGAGTCCGAAGAGCGAACAGCTGCTGCTCCGCTCGATGATCCACCTGATGTTCAGCTCCAGCCGGGGCCGGGCCCGGCAGCTGTGGGAGCGGGCCGCGCGCTGCGCCCCGTCGGCCCTGCGGTCGCTCGCGCTCGGTCTGTCCGAGCTGTATCTGGACGGCGAACGCCGCGACGCCGAGCAGCGTCTACGGCACGCGTTCGACACCAGCGATCCCAAGTCATGGGTGCACGGCGCAGCCGCCGGTGGACTGGCCGGCGTATGCATCTGGCGCGGCGACGCAGAGGAAGCCATCGGGTACGCCGAGACCTCGCTGGCCGTCTCCGGCGTGCCGGCGCCGCTACGCGACTACGTACTCTGTCTGCGGGGTACGGCGCGGGCGCGGCGCGACGGCCTGGCCGCCGGGCTGGACGAGTTCGACGAGTTGCCCGACCAGGCCGCGGACGTTCCCGACGACCAACTGGAAGCCTTGTCGTGCCGCGGGGCACTGCGGGCGATGGTCGGAGCGGTCGAGGAGGCTCGTCACGACCTGTCGGATGTCGTCCGGCGGCAGGAGGCGGGTGAACCCATGCTGTCGGGCGTCACTCCGTACTGCTATCTGGCCAGCGTGGAGTACTTGCTCGGCGAGTGGGACACCGCCGTCCGGACGGTGCGCAGGGCAACGTTGCTCGCCGACGACGACCAGCCCGCGATGAACGAAGTCATCTTGTCGTTCGTCGCGTCGATCGTCCCGTCCGCGCGCGGGCAGTGGCAGGTCGCCGACCGGCTCGTGTGGTCCGCCGGCGCCGTCGCGCGGCGGCTCGGCAGCCCGCAGGACAGCAAGTACGCCGCCATCGCGGCAGCGCTGCTCTGCCAGGCGCGGGGGGATCAGTACGGGATGCTGCGGACGCTGACCTCCGTACCTGGTCTGCGTGGTGGTGGGAACGCGCCCGGCGGGACGCACGAGTGGTGGAGCACGTGGTGGCAGCCTCTTCTCGTCGACGCCCTGCAGGCCACCGGCCATCACGCCGAGGCCGCCGCGGAGCTGGCTGTCCTCCAGGAACGCGTCAAGGGCAGCGCGATCCTCAGCGGCTCCGTCACCCGCCTGTCCGCCCAGCAGGCCGCCGCAGAAGGCGAACTGCACCTGGCGGTCGACCTCGTCGAGTCCTACCTGACCACGCTCGGCACCCCGACACCCCGCCTCGCCGACGCCCAGCTCTACCACGCCCACGCCCGCCACCTGATTGCCCTGCACAGCAACGAAGCGGCGATCGCTTGGCTGGACGCCGCCGACCGGACGTTCGCCGCGCTGGGCGCCACGCCGTACCGCCAGCAGGTCACCCGCACCCGAGCAGCTCTCGAAGGCCCGCGCCCGCGCGGCCCACAGCTGACCGAGCGCGAGCAAGAGGTCGTCACCCTCGTGCTCCGCAACTACACCAACAAGGAGATCGCAGCGGCCTTGCACGTCACGACGAAAACCGTCGAATACCACCTCCGCAACGTCTTCACCCGCCTCGACATCACCAGCCGCCGCGACCTCCACAAGTTCTTCTAGCCACCGAAGACGGAGCCGGGTCACGCTTCCGGCGTACCGGCGGACGCGGGGTCGTCGTCGGGATCCTGGGCGATCATGTTCTTGCCCTGCGTGCTCTCCGCATACCTGACGGAGTCGTCGAAGTCCTTCTCGAGGTCCTTCGCCTGCGCGGCGACCGTCCGGTTGTCGCGGTCGGTCTCGTCGGCCATCAGGCCGCCGGCCTCCGCGGCGAGTCGCCGGACGTCCCTGCGTTTGTCAGTCGTGTGGCCAGGCACCACTCCACCCGTCACCACCGGCTCCGCAGGGCTGTGGACCCGGTTCAGCAGCGCCGCGGCTTCCGAGAAGTTGCTGGTGAGGAACCGGTCGAGCCCGGTCAACGTGTGGCGCAGCAGAGCGCCGGCCGCCTCCGGATCCTCTCTGACGATGTCCAGCAGGTCACCGCCCATGTCGATGGCGGCACCCTTGACGGTCGGTTGGTCGGCGAGGATGTGATCCGCGATGTCGGTCGAGTCTCCCGCCGACAGACGCTCTCGCACGCGTCGATCGTTGATCGCGTTCAGCCGTCGCTGGGCTTCCTCCTTGCTGATCCCCGGCTTCTGGAACGCGGCAACGAACTGGGCGAGCTTGGCCTTCTCGTCCGCGAGAGCCGCGCGGACGCGACTGGCGACACCGGCCGACACGTCCGACAGGATCCTGTCCAGGGCGCCCAGCAGGCCGGTGTCCCGCGCCGGCGGAGCGTCGGCCGGCGTGGAGACCGCGACTGTCTCGCTCTGCCGTTCCGGCTGTCGCTGATGGCTTTCCGGCTGTCGCTGATGGCTTTCCGGCTGCTGCTGATGGTTTTCCGGCCGCTGGACCAGAAACAGCCCGAGGCTTCCCGAGACGGTGTTGCCGAGGGAGTGACTCGCCCAGCGAGCACCGTCGCCGTGTCCCGCCCGCGCATAGTCCTCGACCCTCCAGCCCGCCCGGCCGTAGACCGCCGGACGCGTCCGCGGCCGATCGTCGCTCTGATCGAGGTTGGCGGCAACCATCGCCCGGGCCTCGACCGTGAACAACTTGACGCCCGTCACCTCCGAGGCGACCCGGGCCGTCGAGAACTCCGCGAAAGTACCGGCACCCACCCGTCTGGACGCGCTCCGCGCACCACCGCTCCACATGTCGTTCCTCCTCGCTCGAAGATGACGGTCACTCGGCGCCCTGGACGGTGTGCCGGGCGATCAGGGCCGCGCTCGCGTCGACCGTGACGTTCTCGATGAACTGGACCACCTGGGGCTCGATCGCCTTCGTCACCGCCTCGATGACCTCCTGCTGATGGGCGATCAGCTGCTCGGCTCCGAAGGTGCGCTCCAGCACCGGCCAGACGCGCGTCCGGAGCATCTCCTCCACCGTAGGAACGAAATCGCTCTCGTCCAGCAGAACGATGCCGGCGTCGCCCGACGGCGCGGCGTCGCTGCTCGGTTCCACGGCATCGCTCGCCACGGACGCCAGCCACTGTTCGGCGACCGGTGAGCCCTGGAAGACCCGGTTGAAGTCGCCGACGGTCGCTGCGGCGCCGTTGAGGACCTCGTCCATCACCTTGCCGAGTCCGGACCAGTCCACGGACTGCTCGGCGGACTGTGCTGCGGGTTCCTGCATCGCGTTCATCCTGATCCACCCTGTTCTGTGGTCGTTCGGACCCTGCGGCGCCCGCCGGGGTGTCGTCCCCACTGTGACGGTCGGAGGCCGGCGGCACCGTCCCGGGCGGACCGGACATCGCGCGGCTCGCCGTACCCGATCGGGCAGTCCCAGCTGCACGATGTCCGGTCCGCTGTCCTGCCGGGCCCTCTCCGCCGGACGCCACCGTTGGTGCTGTCTGGTGCGGATCTGGCCGCGAAGGGAGCGCGCGATGGTGGATGTGCCCGAGCGTCGGGTAGGACGAGTGATCACCGCGGTGACGCTGTCCGGATCGGACGTCGACGTGTGGTGGGAGCAGTTCCGCGAAGCCGGTCCACAACTGGACGGGGACGGAGGTCTGCCCGGATTCCGATCCGTGCTGGCGAGTGCTGCCGCCGACCGTGGCCTGCGAACGGCGGCAGAAGACTTCGAGCGTTACCTCGACCAGGAGTCGGGCGTGGACGAGAGCGTCCTCAAGCAGGTGCTGTCCCACGGCGCCGACCTGCCGGACATCTACCGCGAACTGACGCCCTTCAGCTGGGTGAGCGACGAGAGCTGGGACCAGCTCGACGATCTCTGGCCAAGAGCCTGGCCGAGCATCCTCCAGGGGCAGCTGGACTGGCGTTGGGGCGACTCCTGGCGCAGCGAACCCGATGCCTACAAGAAAGCCTGGCTGGACGGTCTGATGCCGGAGTTCGTCCTGGGCGGTGAGGCGGCGTTGCAGGAACCGGGTCCGGCGCCGGCCGTCACCGCCCCGGAAGAGCCGGCGCCCGATCCGGGTGCCGTCGCCGCCAAGGCGATGGACCTTGCCCGCCAGGCCGTCGCGGCGTACCGGGCGAGAAACCCCGGCGCTCCGGTTCCGCCCGACGACCTGGTGATCCGGCTGCTCAGCGAACGCATGAAGAACCGGATCTGACCCACACCCGAACTCCACGGCGGCCGGGCCGCCGGGAAAGGCATGGCGATGGCCATCGAATCTCTCCAGGAACTCGCCGGTCGGCAGGACAGCGACTCGGTCAAGGAAGCAACGCGTCAGGCGCTCTGGGAGCTGTACTACGGCGACCGCCGCAGCTCGCCGGACAGCGTCGACACCTTCAAGGATGAGCTCCGCCGGGAGCTCGAGAACTCGTCACAGCTCGACGAGAGCGAGCGGGACGAGACGATCAGCGCCCTCGCGGCGCAGGCCGACAGCGAGTACGGCGGTTCCGCCACCAATCTGGCCGTCGCCTTCCTGACCCTCTGCGGTTGGGTCACTGACGAGGACGCCGCGCTGCTGGGCGCCCGCGAGCTGTACCGCGAGCTGTGGTGGGACGAGAACACCAAGCGGTACTACGACGAGGCCGGCCAGTGGTACGACGCGGACCAGCAGCCGTTGCCGCCCGACGCAGCGCAGGAACCGGCGGCCGCGAGTACGGCCGGGTCCGGGCCGGTCGCGGATGAGCCGATCGATGCCGAATCCGCCCGGCAGCAGGTCTGGAACGAGATCCCGGCCCTCGCCACCCAGCTCGGGGTGACCGAGGAGGTACTGCGCGCCGAGTTCTCGAAGCTGACTCTCGACGAGGTCGACAGCGCCCTCCACGGCGACCTGACGCCGTCGGAGTGAGCCTCGCGCGCCCGGATCCCGAACCACGACCACAGAAGGACGGCTGAGCTATGACCAACAAGCATTCGGGCGGCATACCTCCGGTATCCACCGATCAGAACGACAAGGCGCGCAAGGGCCTGTTCAGGAGATTCGCCTCGCTGGGCAGTCGCGCCATGGACAGCGACTTCACGGCCAGAGCGTCGGACGAGCTGCTGGGCAGCGACCTGCGCAAAGCGGTGGGCATCCGGGGGCCGGGCGAAGGCCGGGACAAGGTGTGGGCGGCCGAGATCGACGCCTACCAGGAATCGAGGGCCGAGGAGATCCTCGGAGCCGACCGGGTGAAGGCCAAGGACGGCCACTACGCGCCCGCGGTGAACATCAACCCCGCGGCGACCATGCACCAGCGCGAGGAACGCCACGTCGAGCGGGTCAAGATGCCGGGTCGCGTGCTCCCGGTGCTCGCCGAGCCGCAGGGCGAGGCCTGGACGTCGAGGGGCGGCGGCGCGGACCTCGCCGACGACGGGACGACGCCGTACTACTGGGTCAACAACTCGCGAGCGATCATCGGCACCGACCAGGAGATCGAAGGCTTCTTCGACGAGCGCAACCAGGCCGGGTTCCGGATAGCGCTGACCGTGGACGGAGCGGACCGGCTGGGAATCCGGATCTCACCCTTCGTCCCGCTGCCCGAGGACAAGCAGTGGAAGATCCACGACCCGCAGACTCAGATCACCGCACACTTCGCCCGGTCACTCGGCAGTCTCGGCCTCGGCACGGGGATCGGCGCGGCGCAGATACCGGGCGGCAGCATCCCGATCGCCGACCTGGCCGACTTCTTCAACAACGTCCGCGAGACCGTCATGGGTCAGGCGTCGCAGCAGTCCGAGTACCGCAAGTGGACGGCCGGAATGAGGTTCCTGGTCGAGCTCAACCCCTACCAGGCGTTCAAGGACGACTCCGCGACGATGTCGGTGTGCAAGACGCTGGGTGTGCGTCATCCGCTCGTGATCGGTGGCAAGTCGTATCCGAGCATCAGTCTGAAGAACGTGTCCGATCAGGTGCTGCCGTTGCTGGAGACGCTGAAGGCGAAGATGCGATAGCCAGTCCGACGGAGCGCTACGAGCATTGCTCGATCGCGCCGGTGATCACCGAGCATGCCCGATCCAGGTCGGCCGCGGTGAGGCCGGCGTGGGCGGTGAGGCGGAGGCGGGAGATTCCGTCGGGGACGGAGGGTGGGCGGAAGCTGCCCACCCTCACGCCGTTGGTGAGGCAGTAGTCGGCGGCTTCGACAGTCTGTCGGGGGCCCGGCATGGGGATGGAGACGACGGCGCCTTGGGGTGCTGGGACCTTGCAGGCGGTTGCTAGGCGGGCGGTGGCCTGGTGGATGGTGGTGGGGCGGTGTGGCTCGGACTGCAGGATTCTCAGGGCGGTCAGAGCGGCGGCGCAGGCGGCTGGGTTGAGGGCTGTGTCGTAGATGAAGGGGCGGGAGCGGTTGATCAGGTGGTCGCGGAGGATGGGTGGGCCCAGGACTGCTCCGCCCTGGGAGGCCAGGGACTTGGAGAGGGTCATGGTGACGATGACGTGCTCGAGCCCGGCGAGGCCCGCCGCGTGGACGGAGCCGTGGCCGTTGCCGGTCACTCCTAGGCCGTGGGCCTCGTCGACGAGGAGTACGGCGTTGTGGGACTGGGTGAGCTTGGCTAGCTCGCGCAGGGGCGCCTCGTCGCTGAGGACGCTGAAGACGGACTCGGTCATCACCAGGGCGTGCGGTTCGTTGCGCTCGGCAAGTAACTTCGCGACGGCGTCCACGTCGTTGTGCGGGACGATCTCGACGCGGGAGCGGGCCAGGCGGCAGGCGTCGACGAGGGAGGCGTGGACGTGTTCGTCGGAGACCAGGAGGGTGCCGGGGCCGCCGAGGGCGGTGACCACGCCGAGGTTGGCGAGGTAGCCGGACGAGAAGATCAGCGCGGACTCCTGCCCGGCGTACGCCGCCAGCTCGGACTCGAGCTCCTCGTGGAGTTCCGTCGTACCGGTGACGAGGCGGGACGCGGTGGACCCTGTGCCCCAGGTGCGTACGGCGTCCGCGGCGGCCGCCACCACTCGTGGATCGCGGGCGAGGCCGAGGTAGTCGTTGCCCGCGAGGTCGATCAGGTCGGCGTTCGCGGCGCGGGCCCGCAGCCGCCGGGTCAGGCCGCGGGCTTCCAGCGCGGCGGCCTTCGGGGCGAGCCAGTCCTCCAGCATCAGCCGGCCTCCTCGACCGCTCCCGTGATCGCCGCGCCGATGGTGGCGATGTCCTCGTCGGTGCAGACGTACGGCGGCATCGTGTAGACGAGGTCGCGGAACGGCCGCACCCACACGCCCCGCCGCAGCGCCGCCTCGGTCATCCGCGGCAGATCCACCGGCCCTCCGAGCTGCACGACGCCGACGGCGCCGACCACCCGCACCTCCTTGACCGCAGGCAGGTCCCGCGCCGCGGAGAGCCCGGCCGACAGGCCGTCCGAGATCTGCGCCACTCGCCCGGCCCAGTCCTGGGACAGCAGCAGATCGATCGACGCCTGCGCGACCGCGCAGGCCAGCGGGTTCGCCATGAACGTAGGACCGTGCATCAACGCGCCGCCCGGCCCGTTCGACACCGTGTGCGCGACGTCCGTCGTACACAGCATCGCCGCCAGCGTCAGATAACCGCCAGTCAACGCCTTGCCGACGCACAGGATGTCGGGGTCGACGCCGGCGTGCTCGGACGCGAACATCGTGCCGGTCCGGCCGAACCCGGTCGCGATCTCGTCGAAGATCAGCAGGAACCCGTGCCGGTCGGCGAGCTCGCGCAGAACGCGCAGGCAGGCCGGGCTGTAGGGGTACATCCCGCCGGCGCCCTGCAGCACCGGCTCCACGACGATGCCGGCGATCGAGCCGGAGTGCTCCGCGGCCAGCGCGGCCATCGCGTCGGCCCAGGACCGCAGCTCCGGGTCGTCGTCCGGGCGGTCGAAGCCGGCGGGCGGTTGCGGGCCGAAGACCTGTTCCTTCAAGGCGCCGGTGAACAGCGAGTGCATGCCGTTGACCGGGTCGCAGACGCTCATCGGGGCGAACGTGTCGCCGTGGTACCCGCCGCGGACGGTCAGCATCCGCGTCCGGCCGTGGTTGCCGCGCGCAACCTGGTACTGCAGGGCGAGCTTGATCGCCACCTCGACCGAGACCGATCCCGAGTCGCAGAAGAACACGTGCCGCAGCGGCTCCGGCGTGATCTCCACCAGCCGGTCCGCCAGCCGGATCGCCGGCTCGTGGGTCAGCCCACCGAACATCACGTGGCTGAAGTCGTCGGCCTGACGCTTGAGGGCCGCGTCGAGCACCGGGTTCCGGTAGCCGTGGATCATGCACCACCACGACGCCATCGCGTCGATCGCCTCGACGGTCCCGCCCGCGCCGTCGTCCAGCCGCAACCGCACCCCGGACGCGCCCCGGACCATCCGCACCGGCGACGGCTCGGTCAGCGAGGAGTACGGGTGCCAGAGCACCTCCGCGTCCCGCTGTTGCCACGCATTCACCGACTGTGACACGGTCCTCCTCCGTCCTGAGGATTCCCAACGGTAATCGCTCAGCACCCGGCGAATCCCCGCAGGTGCCCGCGATGTGACCAGCACCTCTAGAACGCCGTGCCGGCCTTCGCGATGTGGAGGGTCACCGCCAGTGGGTCGAGGCGGGGCTTCGCCAAGGACATCAGAGCCCGGGCGCCGTCGACGGACTCGTCGCGGATCCACTGGACGGGAGCCGACAGGCCGAAGCGCTCGACCGCGCTGGTGGCGTCGAGGAAGTCGCGGGACTCGGCGACCGACCAGGCGCGTTCCCGCTCCCAGGTGATCGCGTCCGCGGCGCGCGGCGGTTGCTGCCAGTCGGGGTCACGCTCGTTGCCGTAGACCAGCTGCCCGTCCGGCCGCAGTACGCCGACCCGGTCCGCCCAGTCGCCCTCGTCGAGCAGCTCGGCCGCCCGCAGCACACCGGCGTACCCGGCGTCGTGGCGGCTCTGCGTGACGAGCCGGCCGAAGCCGAAGGCCTCCAGTGCGCGGATATGGCGCTGCAGTACGCCGAGGCGGCTGACCGCCTCGTGCACCGCGAGCAGGGCGACCTCGACCTGGTAGCCCGCCGCCTTGAACGCGCGGGCCGACGCCGCGAAGGCCTCCGGGTCGGTC
Organism: Kribbella sp. NPDC003557; assembly: GCF_040610805.1. Classification (NCBI taxonomy): domain Bacteria; kingdom Bacillati; phylum Actinomycetota; class Actinomycetes; order Propionibacteriales; family Kribbellaceae; genus Kribbella; species Kribbella sp. NPDC003557. Next base: position 523,141 of record NZ_JBEXMY010000007.1, on the reverse strand, counting down.
AGTTCAGTCTCGATGACGGCGTCGTACCGCTGCTCGGCGACCAGTTCCTCGGCCCGGGCCAGCCAGCGCAGCCCGTCGGCCTCGACATACCGGTCAGCGGTGGAGGGCTCGTCGGTGATGGGCTCGTGCAGCCGCGGGTGGTACGCCTCGAGGGCGAAGCTGCTCAGGACGACCGGACGGCCGCGACGCGACAGCACGGCCTTGACCAGCGCGGTGATCGACGCCTTGCCGTCGCCGGGCTGACCGGCGACGAAGACCACCAGCGGGTCGTCCTGCGGGGCGCCGGCGAGCCGGTCGGGAACGATCCGCTCGCGGAAGATGCGGTCACTGTCCGCGTCGCTCAACGCGAAGTCACGCGGCCAGCCGTCGCTCGGCGAGAACCGGTCCTGCTCAGTCACCCGGGCCATCCTGCCCGCTCGGCTCCTCCTCGTCCTCGTCGTCGACGCTGAGGAGTCTGTCGGCGTCCTCGCGGACCCGGTTGACGGCACGGGTGTCGAGCGGGTCGAGCTGCTCGCCGCGCGCCACCCAGGCGGCCTGATCGGCGCGCCACGCCGCGATCATGTCCTGGTTGGGTTCGTCGGCGGCCTCGGCCTCGGCGATCCCCTGGGCGTAGGCCCCGACCGCCTGCCGGACCGCTTCGAGAGCGATCTCGTACCCGAAGATCTGCGCGGTCGTCCACCTCGCCTTACCCAGCGCCGGAAGCACCGTCAGGTCGGCGAGATTACCCACAGATTAACGATATCCGACGCCCCGGGTCAGCCCGCGGTCAGGACGCCGTGGACGGAGCAGCGGGCCGACCAGCCCATCGGGTGGACCTGGACGACCATCCGGCGGCGGCAGGTGCCGCAGTACCTCGGCGGTTCCAGCGCCAGCGCCCGGCGGCAGTCCTCGTGACCGCCGTCGGCGAGCTCGCGGCCGCAGCGGCCGCAGTACGTCTCGGTCACAGCGTCTTCTGGAGTTCCTTGACCGGCATCTTCAGCTCGGCGAGCAGGTCCAGGTCCGCGGTCGCGGGGCGGCCGAGCGTGGTCAGATAGTTCCCGACGATGACCGCGTTGATCCCGCCGAGCAGACCCTCGCGGGTGCCCAGGTCACCCAGCGTCAGCTCCCGGCCGCCGGCGTACCGCAGGACCGTCCGCGGCATCGCCAGCCGGAACGCGGCGATGGTGCGCAGCGCGTCCTTGCCGTCCATCACGTCCAGGTCGCCGAACGGCGTCCCCGGGCGCGGGTTGAGGAAGTTCAGCGGGACCTCGTGCGGGTCGAGCTCGGCGAGCTGGGCGGCGAGCTCGGCGCGCTGCTCCAGCGACTCGCCCATCCCGACCAGGCCGCCGCAGCACAGCTCCATGCCGGACTCGCGCACCATCAGGCAGGTCTCCCAGCGCTCCTCGAACGAGTGCGTGGTGACGACGTCGCCGAAGTACGAGCGGGCCGACTCGAGGTTGTGGTTGTAGCGGTGCACACCCCAGGACTTCAGCTCGTCGACCTGCGCCTGGGTCAGCATCCCGAGCGAGCAGGCGATGTTGATGTCGACCTCGGCGTTGATCGCCTCGATACCGGCCTTCACCTGGGACATCAGCCGCTCGTCGGGCCCGCGGACCGCGGCCACGATGCAGAACTCGGTGGCGCCGGTCTTCGCGGTCTCCTTGGCGGCCTCGACGAGCTCGGGGATGTTCAGCCAGACCGCCCGCACCGGCGAGGTGAACTGGCCGGACTGCGAGCAGAAGTGGCAGTCCTCGGGGCAGCCGCCGGTCTTCAGCGAGATGATCCCCTCGACCTCGACCTCCTCGCCGCACCACTTCACCCGGACGTCGTGGGCGAGGGCGAGCAGTTCGGGCAGCCGCTCGTCGGGGGTTCGGAGAACCTCGACCAGTTGCTCCTGGCTCAGCCCGACGCCCTGCTCCAGAACCTGCTCACGTGCCACGTCCAGGATCTCGCTCATGCCTTCTCCTGCCTCAACTCAACGGTCGGGCTCACAGTAGGTCAGAGGGGGACGCCGGGGCTGCGGCGGGCGTCACGTGGAACAGATGCACCCGGAGTGCCTCATCGCCACTCTCCGCACTCTCCCGGAAAAGTTTCTGGATTTTCTGAGAAACCTCGTAACCCCCTGTAGAAGGGCTCGTTGATGTGTACGAAGGCGGTTACCGCAAGGAAGACCGCCACCTGATTACCAAGAGCGACAAGGCCGATCATTACGATCAGCACGCAGAGTGGTCACAAGGCCTGAAGCTCGCGGAAATCGGATGTAAGGTAGTAACCAAGAGCTCGGGTCGCCAGCTGTGGTTGGTGACCCGATCCCAAAGCGCCGGGCGCCTCACCCCGGCTTGAGTGGGTCCCTCGGGAAACGATTTGGGCGGAAACGTTCCCGAGGGACCTGCTCCCTTTTCCGGACCTTTTCACTAAGGCCTCAGCAACTTACTGCTGAGGCTTTTTCATTTGCTTTCTTTTCTCACCGCTTTGTTACGGCTCCGTCACAGACTGCTTCGGGAAGATCGGCAGCCGCAGCGCGCCCGGGGCCTCGGCCGGTACGACGGGGTGCGCCGGCCGCACCGGCTGCACGCGTTCGTACGCCGACCCGACCGCAGGGCGGGTGTCGTCGTCGCCCTTGTTCGGCCAGAACGACAGGGCCCGCTCGGCCTGGGCGGTGATCGTCAGCGACGGGTTGACGCCGAGGTTCGCGGAGATCGTCGAGCCGTCGACGATGTGCAGGCCGTCGTACCCGTAGACCCGGTGGTACGGGTCCACGACGCCGGTCGCGGGCGAATCGCCGATCGCGCAGCCGCCGATGAAGTGCGCCGTCATCGGCACGTTGAACGGCTCGCCGATGGTGCCGCCCGGCGTACCGTTCATCAGCCGGGCCATCCGCCGGACCACCTGGTTCGCGACCGGGATCCAGGACGGGTTCGGCGCACCGTGGCCCTGTCTCGACGTCAGCCGCCAGCGGCCCAGCCGGTCCCGCTTGCCGAACGTCGTGATCGAGTTGTCCGCGGTCTGCATCACCAGCGCGATCACGGTCCGCTCCGACCAGTGCTTCAGGTCGTACAGCCGCCGGATGTTCTTCCGCTGCACGCCGAGCTCCCGCAACCAGGTCCGCCAGCGCGGCTTGTCCCCGTCGCCGTCGGTCAGCACGGTCTGCAGCAGCGACATCGCGTTGCTGCCCTTCCCGTACCGCACCGGCTCGATGTGGGTGATCTCGTCGGGGTGGAACGACGACGTGATCGCGACCCCGTAGCTGTAGTCGACGTCGCGGTCGCGGGAGATCGCGCCGAGCAGCGACTCCGAGTTCGTCCGGGTGAGGACGCCGAGCCGCTCCGACAGCCGCGGCAGCTTGCCCTCGTCGCGGAGCCGGTGCAGCAACTTCGCTGTGCCCAGCGCCGAGGCGGCGAAGACGACCTGCCGCGCGGTGAACCGGCGGGTGGCCTTCTTGTTCGACGTCCGCCGGGTGTCGATCGCGTACCCGCCGCCTGATGCTTCGGGGAGCGGCTCGACCGACGTGACCGTGGTCAGCGAGTAGACCTCGGCGCCGGCCTTCTCGGCCAGGTACAGGTAGTTCTTCGTCAGCGTGTTCTTCGCGTTGTGCCGGCAGCCGGTCATGCACTCGCCGCAGTTCACACAGCCGGTACGCCGGGGGCCCGCGCCACCGAAGTACGGGTCGTCGACCTCCACACCGGGCTCGCCGAAGAAGACACCGACCGGTGTCGGGTGGAACGTGTCGCCGACGCCCATCTCGTCGGCGACCTGCTTCATCACCTTGTCGGCCGGCGTGAACCCCGGGTACGTCGTGACGCCGAGCATCCGCTTCGCCTGGTCGTAGTACGGCGCCAGCTCGGACCGCCAGTCGGTGATGTGCGCCCACTGCCGGTCGGTGTAGAACGCGGGCAGCGGCTCGTAGAGCGTGTTCGCGTAGACCAGGCTGCCGCCGCCGACCCCGGCGCCGGACAGGATGATCACGTCGCGCAGCGCGCTGATCCGCTGGATCCCGTACATCCCGAGCTTCGGGGCGAACAGGAACCGCTTGCCGTCCCACGAGTTCTTCGCGAACGCGGCGTCCTCGAACCGCGCCCCGGCCTCCAGGACGGCGACCCGGTAGCCCTTCTCGGTCAGCCGCAGCGCCGAGACCGACCCGCCGAAGCCGGACCCGATGATCACGACGTCGTAGTCGTAGGTCATGGACGGCCGATCTTCTTGAGCACCCGCAGCGCGCCGGTCATCAGCTCGGCGAACTTCTCGTCGGACAGGCCGTGCGAGGCGGCGATCGGGATCAGCCGCTGGGTGGCGATCGCCTGCGGTTCGACGTACCGGCGGATGCCCTCGACACCCTGGCGCCGGCCGAGACCGGACTGGCGCATGCCGCCCATCGGGGTGTCGATCGAGCCGAACGTCGCGCCGTAGCCCTCGTTGACGTTGACCGTGCCGGCCATCAGCTGCGCCGCGACCGCGCGGCCGCGGCGGCCGTCCCGGGTCCAGACGCTCGCGTTCAGCCCGTACTCGCCCTCGTTCGCGCGCTGGATCGCCTCGGACTCGTCGGAGAACCGGTAGATCGACACGACCGGGCCGAAGGTCTCGGTGTCGAAGCACTCCATCGCCGGGGTGACGCCGGACAGCACGGTCGGCTCGTAGAACAGCGGCCCGATATCCGGTCGCGGCTTCCCGCCGGCCAGCACGGTCGCGCCCTTCGACCGCGCGTCCTCGACGTGCTTGGTCACGGTCTCCAGCTGCGCCTTCGAGATCAGCGAGCCCATGTCGACGTCCCAGCCGGTGCCGGCGCTCAGGCGAAGCTTCTTGACCCGGTCCACGAACGCGGTCACGAACGCGTCGTACACCTGGTCGGCGACGTACAGCCGCTCCATCGAGACGCACAGCTGGCCGGCGTTCGCGAAGCAGGCCCGGACGGCGCCTTCCGCGGCCCGGTGGATGTCGGCGTCCCGCAGGACCAGCATCGGGTTCTTGCCGCCGAGCTCGAGGCTGCAGCCGATCAGCCGCTCGCCGGCCTGCTTCGCCACCAGCCGGCCGGTCCTGGTCGAGCCGGTGAAGCAGATGTAGTCGGCGTTCTGGATCAGCGCGCCGCCGACCGTCGGGCCGTCACCGTTCACCGCGATCCACGCCTCGCGCGGCAGACCCGCCTCGTACAGCAGCTCGATGCCGCGCAGCGCGGTCAGCGGGGTCTGGCTGTCGGGTTTGTGGACGACCGTGTTGCCGGCCAGGATCGCCGGCAGCCCGTCGGAGATCGCCATCGTCAGCGGGTAGTTCCACGGCGAGATGATGCCGACGACACCCTTCGGGACGAAGCGCGTCTCGGCGCGGGTCAGCAGCGGGAAGATCCCGAGCTTGCGCTGCGGCTCGAGCAGCTCGAACGCCTTGCGGCCGTAGTACCGCGCGGTGAGCGCGACGTGGGCGAGCTCCTCGAACGCCTGCTTCCGGGCCTTGCCGGACTCGCGGATGATCAGGTCGACCAGCTCGTGCCGGTGGTCGAGAACCAGGTCGTGGTACCGCAGCAGGATCGCGGCGCGCTCGGCGAGCGGCACCCGCCGCCAGGTCTGCTGGGTCCTGCGGGCGGTCCGGACCGCCACGACCACGTCGTCCGCGCTCGAGACCGGCAGGTCCGCGATCGGCTGCCCGGTGGCCGGCGCGTACGACGTCCGGGTGCCGGCCGTGGCGTGCAGCAGCCCTGACAACCGGCGGATGACCGACTGGTCGGTCGCGTACGACGCGGTGGGGTCGAGCTCCGGATCCGCGGGAATCGACGTCTGGTCGCTCATGCCTGAAGGCTACCTGCCGGTAATAGCGGCTGTCAGTATCAGAGGACCGTTAAGCTGAGCGGCTGAACCTGCGAAGGGGTGGAACGTCAAGATGGTGGACAGCGGGGGGCTCTGGACGCCTCCTGAGGACGAGCTCGGCGAGGCGCTGCAGACAGCCCAGGTGCTGATCGAGGAAGGCCGGGCCGACGAGGCGGGGCCGTACCAGCAGCGGGTCATCGAGCTGGCCAGGGAGCGGGCCGAGGGGCACCCGAACCACTACGAGGCCAAGCACCTGATGGCCGCGACGCAGTACGAGCTGGCCGGCTCGCTGAACGCCTCCGGCCGGCACGAGGAGGCGCTGGCCGCGCTGCACGAGGCGCAACTCGGCTACACCGAGCTCCAGGACGCCGGCGTGCTGGACGCCACCTGCTTCCTCGCCGACGTCCGTGCCCGGCGCGCGATGACGCAGGCGCACCGCGGCCATGGCGCCACCGCCGTTCTGGAGATGGACGGCGCGGTGATCGCGTACGGCCAGCTCGTCGGCGGCGAGGACGGTCTCAAGCACCAGCCCGACTTCGCCCGGGTGCTCGCGATGAACGCGCTCATCCTCCGCCGCTACGGCGACCCCGCGCTCGCGGTCGCGTCCGCCGACGCGGCGACCCAGCTGTTCCTGCAGCTCGCGGACCAGATCAACGAGAGCCCGCAGTCGCTGTCCTACGCCCGCTACCTGTGTACGGCGACCGCGGTGTCGGCCGACGTCCACGCCGCCGAGGGCCGGCTGGACCTCGCGCTCGAGGCGGACGAGATCGGGCTCACCACGGCCGACACGCTGGCCGACTCCGACTCGACGACCGACATGCGCACGCTGGTCGCCGCCCTGGTGCGCAAGGGCAAGCACCTCGGCATCGTCGGCCGCCTGGAGGGCGAGGCCTGCCTGCGGACGGCGTACGACACCGACGCCGAGACGGCGACCCGCGTGGTCGAGGAGCTGGACCGGGGCCTGCCGCTGACGCTGGTCGCCGCGCTGGAGAACGCGGAGATCAAGCTCGGGCCGTTCGAGCAGTACCACCGCCTGGTCGCGCTGAGCGAGCCCGCGCCGGGGATGACGCTGGCGACCGTGTCCGGCCGGACGGACCCGGAGTCGGCGGCGCAGCGCGCGTCCGAGCTCGCCGAGCTGGTGCGGCCGCTGCTGACCCAGGACGGGGACACCGCGCTGACGCTGGGGCTGGAGGCGCACTACCTGTTCGCGATCTCGTCCGAGCGCGAGTCGCACCGGATGCGGTTCCAGACCGCGACGTACGTGCCGATCTGGGCGCAGCTGCTGCTCGATATCTCCGACGCGTATTTCAAGGCCGGGCGGACCGAGATCGCGCTCGACCTCGGCGGCTGGTGCGCGGAGGTGGCCACCGCGCTGATCCCGTTCGCCGACGACAACGAGGCGATGAAGGAGCTGGCCGGGGCCTGCTACCGGCACCACGGCAACCTGCTGGCCGCCACCGGCGACCTGGCGGCCTCGTACCACGCCCACGAGGCGGCGGAGCAGCTCCAGCTCGGCCGTTGAGGGCCGGTAAGGCCCCGGCGGCTTGACGCGCTTTCCGCCCGGACGGACGCTGGCGCTGAAAGGGGGAGGGTCATGGATGTCGTAGAGCTGCACAACCGCACGGTCGCGAACTTCGCGGCACTGGCCTCCGGGGTGGCCGCGGACCAGTGGTCGGAGCCGACCCCGTGCTCGGACTGGGACGTCCGCGCACTGGTGAACCATGTGGTCGGCGAGGAGCGCTGGACCAGGCCGCTGATGGAGGGCAGGACGATCGCCGAGGTCGGGGACACCCTCGACGGCGATCTGCTCGGGGACGACCCGTCCGGCGCGGCGTCGGCCGCGGCCGAGGACGCCCAGGTCGCCGCGAACCTGCCGATCGACAAGGTGCACCTGTCGTACGGCGACGAGGATCCGGAGGAGTACCTGCGGCAACTCGCGGCCGACCACCTGGTGCACGGGTGGGACCTGGCCGTGGCGACCGGCGCACCGCCGCGGATGGACGCCGACCTCGTCGACGAGGTCGCGGCCTGGTTCGCGAAACGCGAGGAGCTCTACCGCTCGGCCGGCATGATCGGCGAGCACCTCGACGGCTTCACCGAACCCACCGACGCGCTGCTGGCGGCCTTCGGAAGGAACCCGCGGTGGAGCCCGGCGCCGTAGTCGACCGGTTCGGCGACGCGTTCGACCACTGTGACCTGGAGACGGTGATGTCGCTGGTCACCGACGACATCGTGTTCGAGTCCACGTCGCCGTCCCCGGACGGCGGGCGCTTCGAGGGCGCCGACGCCGTCCGGGCGGAGTGGGCGAAGCTGTTCGCGAACACCGCCGAGCCGCACTTCGAGACCGAGGAGACCGTGCTGCTCGGCGATCGGGCCGTGGTGCGCTGGCGGTACTCGTGGCGGACCGACTCCGGCGACCGCGGGCACGTGCGCGGCGTCGACGTCCTGCGCCTCCGGGACGGGAGGATCGCGGAGAAGCTGTCCTACGTGAAGGGCTAGTCCTGGAGCTCGGTCTTGAGGGCGCCGACGAACAGGCCGGCTTCGGCCTCGGTCATGCCGGTCTCGGAGACCACCAGCGCGGTCGCCTGGTGGAGCTCGCCCGCGGCCTTGAGGGCGCGGGTGCGCTCGGCCAGGTTGGTGCCGGGCCGGCGGACCAGCGGCGTCCCGGTGGTCGGCGGCACATACCGCCCGAGGCGGATGTCGTCGACCAGCTCCTTGGAGTGCTTGAGATCCAGGCCGGTCCGGTCACGGATCAGCTTGACCGCGTGCACCGCCTTCTTGGTGGTGATCAGGAACCGCACCTGATCGACGTCGTCCGGGGTCAGTCGGCCTCGCGCCGCGGCGAGGGCAACATTGTCCGTGTCCTGGCTGCTCCGTCGGCTGAACATTCCCATGCCGCAATCCTTCCAGACCCCATCAAGCCGGGTGAACTCGAAGCACGTCGCCGAGCAACCGGAGGATCTCGGGCCAGGCCAGACCGCCCAGCTCCCGGTCGGCAGCGTCCGTACCACCGCGCGCCATCCGCTGCCCCGCGGTCTTCGGCTCCTCCCCCGGCAGCACCGCCCGATGCCCGGCCGCCGGAACCGTGATCATCCGCGTTGTCAGGTCGCCTCGGCGCCGCGCGATCTCCTCGGCGAACTCGACCGCCGGCCACACCTGGTCGTCGCCACCCGCGACCAGCAGCACCTCGCAGATGCGCTCCACCGGGATCCGGGCGCGCTCGGCGTCGGCGCAGGTCCGCACGCTCTGCCGGTACAACCCGACGTAGCTCGGCGGGTCGTCGTCCGGCTCCCAGTCCGGGTCGAACGGTACGAACGGCAGCGGCTCTCCCTGCCAGGTCCACGCCGACCGCTGGCTGCCGTCGTCCAGCACGCGGCCCCAGACGTAGGCGCTCGGCGCGAACGCGACCACCGCGTCCACGCGCTCGTCCAGCGCTCCCAGCAGCAAAGCCGCCTCGGCGCCCCACGAGCTGCCCATCACGACCAGGCGATCGTTGTGGGCCAGCTCGTCCAGCGGGAACGACTCGAGCGGCACCTCGTGCGTGACACGCCATCGCGGCGCGAGCACGTCGTACCCCTCCGCCTCGAGGAGACGCGCACGGTCGACGTCCGGCGCACCGCTCGAGCCGTGCAGGAGCAGGACGCCGGTGCTGCTCAACCGACGACGACCTCGACCCGCTGGAACTCCTTGAGCTCCGTGTAGCCGGTGGTGGCCATCGCGCGCTTGAGGGCGCCGACCAGGTTCATCGTGCCGTCCGGGACCCAGGACGGGCCGAACAGGATCTGCTCCATGGTGCCGGTGACCCCGACCTCGACCCGCTCGCCGCGGGGCAGGTCCTGGTGCCACGCCTCGGCGCCCCAGTGGTACCCGCCGCCGGGGGCGTCGCTCGCGCGGGCCAGCGGCGAACCGACCATGACCGCGTCCGCGCCGCAGGCGATCGCCTTCGCGACGTCACCGGACCGGCCGACCGAGCCGTCCGCGATGACGTGCACATACCGCCCGCCGGACTCGTCCATGTAGTCCCGCCGGGCCGCGGCCACGTCGGCGACCGCGGACGCCATCGGCACCGCGACGCCGAGCACCTTCCGGGTGGTGTGCGCGGCGCCGCCGCCGAAGCCGACGAGGACACCCGCCGCGCCGGTCCGCATCAGGTGCAGCGCGGCCTGGTGGGTCGCACAGCCGCCGACGATCACCGGGACGTCGAGGTCGTAGATGAACTGCTTCAGGTTCAGCGGCTCCGCCTGCCCGGACACGTGCTCGGCGGACACCGTCGTGCCGCGGATGACGAACAGGTCGACCCCCGCGTCCACGACGTGCTTGGCGAACTGCTTGGTGCGCTGCGGCGACAGCGCGCCGGCCACCGTGACACCGGAGTCACGGATCTCCTGCACCCGCTGGGAGATCAGCTCGGGCTTGATCGGCGCCGCGTAGATCTCCTGCAGCCGGTGCGTCGCCTGCTGCGCGTCGAGGGTGGTGATCTCCTCGAGCAGGCCGGCCGGGTTCTCGTACCGCGTCCAGAGGCCTTCGAGGTTGAGGACACCGAGACCGCCGGCCTTGCCGATCGCGATCGCGGTGGCCGGCGACATCACCGAGTCCATCGGCGCGGCCAGGATCGGCAGCTCGAACCGGTACGCGTCGATCTGCCAGGCGACCGAGACCTCCTCGGGGTCCCGCGTCCGGCGCGACGGCACGATCGCGATGTCGTCGAACGCGTACGCCTGCCGGCCGCGCTTGGCCCGGCCGATCTCGATCTCGGTCATCTGGTGTCCTAACGGGTGTGTGCAGGCGGGGTCAGCGGCCGGAGTAGTTCGGCGCCTCGACCGTCATCTGGATGTCGTGCGGGTGGGACTCCTGCAGGCCGGCGGAGGTGATCCGGACGAAGCGGCCCTTCTCCTGCAGCTCGGCCACCGTCCGGGCGCCCGTGTACCACATCGACTGCCGGAGGCCGCCGACCAGCTGGTGCGCGACGGCCGACAGCGGGCCGCGATACGGCACCTGGCCCTCGACGCCCTCGGCGATCAGCTTCTCGTCGCCGCTGCCGTCGTGCTGGAAGTAGCGGTCCTTCGAGTACGACTTGCGCAGGCCGCCGGCCGACGACATCGCACCCAGCGAACCCATCCCGCGGTACGCCTTGAACTGCTTGCCGTTGATGAACACCAGGTCGCCCGGCGACTCCTCGCACCCGGCGAGCAGCGAGCCCAGCATGACGGTGTCCGCACCCGCGACGAGCGCCTTGGCGATGTCACCGGAATACTGCAGGCCGCCGTCGCCGATCACCGGCACACCGGCCGGCTTGCAGGCCAGCGACGCCTCGTAGATCGCGGTGACCTGCGGGACACCGACGCCGGACACGACCCGCGTCGTGCAGATCGAGCCCGGGCCGACGCCGACCTTGACGCCGTCCGCGCCCGCGTCGACCAGCGCCTGCGCGCCCGCGCGGGTGCCGACGTTGCCGCCGACGACGTCCACGCCGCGGGTGGCCGGGTCGGCCTTCAGCTTGCGGATGATCTCGATCTGGGCCTGGGAGTGACCGTGCGCGGTGTCCACCACGAGCACGTCGACGCCGGCCTCGACCAGCGTCATGGCCCGCTTGTAGGCCTCGCCGAAGAAGCCGATCGCGGCGCCGACCATCAGCCGGCCGGTGCCGTCCTTGGTGGACAGCGGGAACTTGTCGCGCTTGACGAAGTCCTTCAGCGTGATCAGCCCGGTGAGCTTGCCGGCCTCGTCGACCAGCGGCAGCTTCTCCACCTTGTGCTTGCTGAGCAGCGCCATCGCGTCGTCGGCGGCGATGCCCTGCCTGCCGGTGATCAACGGCTGCTTGGTCATCACCTCGCGGACCGGCCGGGACAGGTCGGTCTCGAAGCGCATGTCGCGGTTGGTGACGATGCCGACCAGGACGCCGGCGTCGTCCACCACCGGGACGCCGGAGATCCGGTACTGCGCGCAGAGCGCGTCGGCCTCGCCGATGGAGGCGTCCGGGCCGATGGTGATCGGCTGCGCGATCATGCCGGACTCGGAGCGCTTGACGAGGTCGACCTGCTGGGCCTGGTCCTCGATCGAGAGGTTGCGGTGCAGAACGCCGAGGCCGCCCTGGCGCGCCATCGCGATCGCCATCCGGGCCTCGGTGACGGTGTCCATCGCGCTGGACACCAGCGGGATGTTGACCTCGACGTTACGACTCAGCCGGGACCGGGTGACGGCCTCGGACGGGATGACGTCGGACTCGTTGGGCTGCAGCAGCACGTCGTCGAAGGTGAGGCCGAGGACGGCGAACTTGTCGGGAACTCCAGCGGGGGTGATGTCCATGGGGAAAACGAGCACCTTTTGTACGGCGACAACGGGACCCCATCCTATCCGCGCCGTCGCCAGGCCCCGAATCCGCCGTCCACAGGGCTCCGCCCGCCGCGGTCGCGCGACGGGCGGTGCGTGGCCGGGTGGTTACCGGATCGGCTTGTTGACGACGTCGAGGATCTGCAGCAGGCTCGCATCCGCCGTGGAACCGTGGGTCCGGGCGATCGCGGCGTGCTTGCCCTCGGCGTACTGGCCGCTGGAGTGCTTGCCCGTCGGGTAGTTCTTGCGGACCGAGCCCGTGGTGACCTTCCCGCTCGAGTGCTTGCCGTTCGCGGCCGACTTGGCGCTCTTGGCCGACTTGCGGGTCGTGATCGCCTTCGCCGTCGCGTCGGGAGTGCCGAAGAACTGCTCGGCGGTCTCGTTCGGCACCGGCAGGCCGGTCGGCGTCGGCAGGACCTCCTGGATCTTCTCGACCAGTTCCTCCACCTGCTGCTGGACCTGCTCGGTCTGCTCCGGGACCTGCGTGACCGGGCTGCTCGGCTTCGTGTCGTCGCCGGAGGTGTCACTGGTACCGGTGCTGTCCGAACCGGGCGGCGTGGTCTCCTCACCACCGGTCTGACCATCGCCGGACCCCGCGCTCGGCGTACCGGTCGGGTCGCTCACCGTGTTGTCGCCGGTGCCGGTGCCGGTGTCGCCCGTACCGGTGTCACCGGTGCCGGTCTCGCCGTTGGCCGGCGGCGGGGTCGGCGTCGTCGTGTCGGTCGGCGTCGGAGTGGGTGTCGTCGTGTCGGTCGGCTCTTCGGTCGGCGTCGACGGCGGCGTGTCCGGCGGGTTCTCGGTCTTGGTGTCGGTCGGCTCGTCGGTCTTGGTACCGGTCGGCTCGTCCGTCTTCTCGTCGGTCGGCTTCGGCGTCGCCGTGACCTCGGTCGTCGGCTTGACCGGCTCCTGCGTCTTCTGCTCGTCGGTCGGCAGGACGTACGGCCACTCGCGGCTCGCGACCGGCTTGTCCTCCGGCTGGACGACCTCCGGCGTGCCCTTCAGGTCCTGCGCCTGCGGGTCGTCGTCACCGGCCACCCCGTCCTTGCCGGACTGGGCGGCGTGCTCGGCCTTGGCCTTCTCCTTGAAGTCCTTGCCGACCTTGACGATCTTGCTCCGGTCCACGACCGGCGAACCGTCGACGTTCTCCTTCGGGAAGCTGGTCTGCGGGCGGACCGCGTCGACCATCTTCTCGATGACCTTCTCGTACGGCGACAACGGATCGCCGGTGACCGCCGCGGCCACCCCGGAGACCGACAGCGCGGCCACCGCGGCGACGCCGAAGGCCAGACCGCGGGTCGCCACCTTGCGGGCGAACGGGTCGGTCATCGGGTTGAGCGCGGCGCAGCGCGCCAGGAAGCTCTCCGGATCGTCGATGGTCTCCACCGGGAGCTCGTCCTCGACCTCCACCGCGAGCCGCAGATCGGCCAGCAGTGCGACGGCCGGGTCGTGCTCGCCCGCCGAGCGGGCGGACTCCCCACCGGCGGCAAGCAGATCGAGCAGTGCGTCATCGGCCTCGATCGCGTCCAGGTCGAATCGGTCAGCCATGATGCCCCTCCCCTGCTCTTCCTCGTTCCAGCTGTGTTTCATGCCCCACGAACCCCCTGAGCGTGTTCAACGCCCGATGCTGTGCGACCCTCACCGCCCCCGGTGTCATCCCCAGTGCCCGGCCGGTCTCCTCGGCTGACATCCCCGCGACGACGCGAAGGCGCAGGATCTCCCGCAGTTTCTCCGGCAGCTTGTCCAGCAGGCCCATGATGTGCTGGACCTCGGACTGCCGAACCGCGCGCTCCTCCGGCGTCGGTGACTCGTCCGCGCCGTCCGGCAGGTCCGGCGTCGAGACGTCGGCGACCGCGAACGCACGCTGGGCATCGGCGACCTTGCGGGCCGCGATGCCGTAGACGAAAGCCTCGAAAGGCCTCCCCTCGTCGCGGTACCGGCCCAGCGCGCCGAAGACCGCGACACATACCTCTTGTGCGACGTCGTCGACCATGTCGGCGCCGCCGGGATAGGTCCACAGACGGGACCGTACGTAGCGGTGCGCCACAGCGCGCACCCTGGTGAGCAGGTCGTTGAGAGCTGTGCGGTCCCCGTCGCCGGCCAGCGCGGCAAGATCCCTGAGCTCGACCCGGTCGTGGGTGTCAGGTACTCGGACCTCTGTCACCCCTCGCCCCCTCGTGTTCGGACCGGTCAGCTCGAAAGATGGTACGGCGCTCAACTCTCGTTGCATAGTGGCAATTCGTGGTCAACCCAGGGTTTTTGTCACGATCTGTCACTACTGGCTGGTTCGGATCCCGTACCGGTCGATTTTCCGCTCTGATCAGCGCGGCGCGGTGAAGCGGATGAGTTCGGAGGCCTGGTCGCCGCCCCAGTCGATCGGGGTACGGCCGGCCTCCAGCCATCCCGCCCGGCGGTAGAGGTGGACGGCGGCGCCGCGGTTGTCCACCACCTCGAGCGACAGCGGCCGCCCGAGCTCCGCGGCCGTCTTCACACAGTGATCGAGCAGTTGGCGGCCGATGCCCTGACGTGCCGCCGCCGGGTCCACGAACAGCCGCTCGACCTCGGCACCGTCGCCGGCCTCCGTCAGCACCACATGCCCGGCAACCCGCCCGACGCCGGTCACGGCGACCCAGCACCCGAGGGCCGCCTCCGGTGTCAGCCACAGCTCCGGGTCGGCGGGCCAGTTGATCGGGTAGCCGGCGCGCTCGTGCACCGACCTCAACAGCTCGACACACACCGGCAGGTCCTCGGCACGACGCTCGCGAATCAGCACAAGGACCAATGAGAACAGAGCACCGCCCGGCAGTTGCCTGCCGGGCGGTGCTCTGTGCGTGCTGTGCTGTCGAACTACTGCCTGAGGTCAGTGACCGTGGCCGTGGCCGTGACCGGCCGCGGCGGGCTCCTCTTCCTCGGGCTTGTCGACGACCAGGGTCTCGGTCGTCAGCAGCAGCGCGGCGATCGAGCCGGCGTTGGCGAGCGCGGACCGGGTCACCTTGACCGGGTCCAGGACGCCGGTACCGAGCAGGTCGCCGTACTCACCGGTGGCCGCGTTGAAGCCGTTGCCCGGCTCCAGCTCGGACACCTTGGCCACCACGACGTACCCCTCGTAGCCGCCGTTCTCGGCGATCCAGCGCAGCGGCTCGACGACCGCCTTGCGGACGATCCGGACACCGGTCGCCTCGTCGCCGGCGAGCTCGAGCTCCTTGTCGAGC
Organism: Kribbella sp. NPDC003557; assembly: GCF_040610805.1. Classification (NCBI taxonomy): domain Bacteria; kingdom Bacillati; phylum Actinomycetota; class Actinomycetes; order Propionibacteriales; family Kribbellaceae; genus Kribbella; species Kribbella sp. NPDC003557. Next base: position 507,831 of record NZ_JBEXMY010000007.1, on the reverse strand, counting down.
ACCGAGGCCGCGTGCACCAGGGCGGAGCCGCCACCGGCGACGATGCCCTCCTCGATCGCGGCGCGGGTCGCGGACACCGCGTCCTCGATCCGGTGCTTCTTCTCCTTCAGCTCGACCTCGGTGGCCGCGCCGACCTTGATCACGCAGACGCCGCCGGCCAGCTTGGCCAGCCGCTCCTGCAGCTTCTCGCGGTCCCAGTCGGAGTCGGTGCGCTCGATCTCGGACTTGATCTGGCTGACCCGGCCCTCGATGTCCTCGGCCTTGCCGGAACCCTCGACGACGGTCGTGTTGTCCTTCGAGACCACGATCCGGCGGGCCGAACCGAGCACCTCGAGGCCGACCTGGTCGAGCTTCAGCCCGACCTCGGGGGCGACGACCTGCGCGCCGGTGAGCGCGGCCAGGTCCTCCAGCATCGCCTTGCGGCGGTCACCGAAGCCCGGCGCCTTGACGGCGACGGAGGTGAAGTTGCCGCGGATCTTGTTCACCACCAGGGTGGACAGCGCCTCGGCCTCGACGTCCTCGGCGATGATCAGCAGCGTCTTGCCGGACTGCACGACCTTCTCCAGCAGCGGCAGCAGGTCCGCGATCGCGGAGATCTTGCCCTGGTGGATCAGGATGTACGGGTCCTCCAGCACCGCTTCGCCGGCCTCGGCGTCGGTGATGAAGTACGGCGAGATGTAGCCCTTGTCGAACTGCATGCCCTCGGTGAACTCGAGCTCGGTCCCGAAGGTGTTCGACTCCTCGACGGTGATCACACCGTCCTTGCCGACCTTGTCGAACGCGTCCGCGATCAGCGCGCCGATCTCGGCGTCGCGGGCGGAGATGGTCGCGACGTGGGCCATGTCGCCCTTGTCGTCGACCGGCTTCGCGGTGTCCACCAGCTTGGCCGACACGGCCTCGACGGCCGCCTCGATACCGCGCTTGAGGCCCATCGGGTTGGCGCCGGCGGCGACCGCCCGGAGGCCCTCGTGCACCAGCGCCTGCGCCAGCACCGTCGCGGTGGTGGTGCCGTCACCGGCGATGTCGTTGGTCTTGGTGGCGACCTCCTTGGTCAGCTGCGCACCAAGGTTCTCGAACGGGTCGTCCAGCTCGACCTCACGGGCGACGGTGACACCGTCGTTGGTGATGGTCGGGGCGCCCCACTTCTTGTCCAGGACGACGTAACGGCCCTTCGGGCCGAGCGTCACCTTCACCGTGTTCGCGAGCTTGTCGACGCCGCGCTCCAGCGCGCGCCGCGCGTTCTCGTCGAACTCGAGGATCTTCGGCATGAAAAATCCAGTCCCTCTCTGAAATTCGCTCTTCGTAGCAGTACGTCACACTCGCTGTCCCGGACCGACTCCGCCCCAGCGCCGGTCAGGGCACCAGGGCGGTGTCAGTCAGGAACAGCGAGCGATCGTCACTTGCTGACGACTGCGAGGATGTCGCGGGCGCCCAGGATCAGGTAGTCCTGGCCGTCGTACTTGACCTCGGTGCCGCCGTACTTGGAGTAGATGACCTTGTCGCCGACGGCGACGTCCAGCGGGACGCGGTTGCCGTTGTCGTCGATCCGGCCCGGGCCGACGGCGAGGATCTCGCCCTCCTGCGGCTTCTCCTTGGCGGTGTCCGGGATCACCAGGCCGGACTTCGTGGTCTGCTCGGCTTCGAGCGGCGCGACGAGGACGCGGTCCTCGAGCGGCTTGATCGTGACCGACACTTGCTGACCTCCACGGTCGAATTCGCTTGTCTGTGGCATGTGGTCGCGCTCCCCTGCCGTCGCGGGGGTCAGAGGCCGGACCGCTGGCACCCTCGTGCGGAGAGTGCCAACACCGAATCTAGGCCGCGATTAGCACTCGGTCAACTCGAGTGCCAGACGAATCTCCGGCGACCGGGTGATCGGCCGGGCACGGAATGTGGTCAAAGGCACGACGCCCGTGCGACCGTTCTCCCAGAGCGATCGGAGGAGGGGTCCAATGGCGTTCAAGTTACCCGCGTTGCCGAAGCTGTCCGGCCGGACGATCGCACTGCTGGCCGCTGTCGTCGCGGTCGGCGTCGGAGCCGTCGCGGCGAACGCGTCGAAGCAGGCGTCACCGGAGGCCGGCACGCCCGCCGCGGCGCCGGCCTCGGAGCCGCCCGCGGCGGACCAGGAGGTCTCTCACGACGCGACGGCGGCCGAGCTGAAGGCAGCGGCCGCCCTGCCGCAGTGCAGGTCCGCCCGCCTCGTGCCGGTGAACCGCACCTGGGGCATCCCGATGCCGTCGATCCTGGGCAGCACGAGCACCACCTGCAACCTGATGTACGGCGACGACCCGTACCGCGGCTCCAGCCGCACCGGTGATCCGGAGACCGCCATCCAGGTCCTCCAGCGCAACCTGAACTTCTGCTACGGCTCCAAGCTCGCCGTCGACGGCATCTACGGCAGCAACACCCGCGCCGTCATCAAGATGGTGCAGCGCAAGCACCACCTGGTCGTGGACGGCATCTACGGCCCGAAAACCCGCTCGGCGATGAACTGGCGCCTGTACTCGATGGCTACCCGCAGCTGGAGCAGGAGCTGTTCCAGCCCGCTCTAGGCTTACCGGGTGACTGTCACGGCGTTGCTCGACGGACCGGGCGCTGAGGTGCTGGCGGGCGCCTGCGCCGAGTACCAGCCCGGCAAGGAGCTCCAGCTCGTCGAGAAGCTCAGACGTCGGTACGACGCGACGCTGGTCACGACTGCGGTCACCCAGGCCGCCCTGCGACACCGGGCGACCGCCAAGTTCGGTCCGGACGCGCGGCGGATGTACTTCACGCCGGACGGCCTGGAGCAAGCCACCCGTACGACTGTGAGCACCCATCGCGCCGTGCGCATCGCGAGCACGCAGATCGAGACCGTTGTCGACCTGGGCTGCGGTATCGGCGGCGACCTGATCACGATGGCCCGTGCCGGTCTGCAGGTCACGGGCGTGGAGCGGGATCCAGAAACCGCGGCCGTCGCCCGAGCGAACCTGGCCGCGTTCGACCTGCCCGGCGAGGTCCTCGTCGGCGATGCGCAAGCCGCGGACCTCGCGCCGTACGACCTGGTGTTCGCGGACCCGGCACGGCGGGCGGACGGGCGGCGCGTGTTCGACCACAACGCCTACTCGCCGCCGTGGTCGTTCGTCACCTCGCTGCTGGAGCGGACCGCGTGCGTGAAGGTGGCGCCCGGCATTCCGCACGACGCGATTCCCGACGGGGTGGAAGCGGAGTGGATCAGCGACTCCGGAGAGGTGAAGGAAGCCGCGCTGTGGTCCGGGAAGCTGTACGGCGGTACGCCTCGTCGGGCGACGCTGCTGCCGAGCCAGGCGAGCGTCGCGGAGGCGCCGGACGCGGAGGTCGGGCCGGTCGGGCAGTACATCTACGAGCCGGACGGCGCCGTCGTCCGGGCCGGTCTGGTGACGGCCGTCGCCGCAGCCGTCGACGGCTGGCTCCTGGACCCGCGGATCGCCTACGTCACGGCAGCGCAGTACGTGCCGACGCAGCTCGCCTCGGCGTACGAAGTGGTGGAGGAGCTGCCCTACAAGGAGAAGGCCCTGCGGTCCTGGGTCCGAGGCCACGGCATCGGCACGCTGGAGATCAAGAAGCGCGGCGTGGACCTCGATCCGGCGCAACTGCGCAAGAAACTCGCGCCGAAGGGGTCCGCCGCGGCGACCCTGATCATCACCCGCATCGGCCGCGACGCCGTCGCCTACTCATGCCGCAGGGTGGCGACCACCTCCCCTTAGCCTCAGGCCGCAGAGTGGCCGACGACCGATAGAATGTCGAGCTATGCCCGTTGGCCGCCAGCCTGTCGAGTCGGAGCTCTTCCCGTTCGCGGGCGCGCACCGCTGGGCGTCGGGAGGCACGAGCGCGGCGCACACCCACGACGAAGGACACCTGGTGTACGCCGCCCGCGGCGTCATCTCCGTCCACACCGACCACGGCACGTCGATCGTCCCCGCCAACCGACTGGCCTGGACGCCGGCGAGCTTCACGCACCACCACCGCGCCCACGGCGCGACGGACATGCGCATCGTCTTCCTGCCGACCGGACTGGCCAAACGGATCCCGGACCGCCCCGCGGTCTTCCTGGCCTCCGGCCTCGCCCGCGAGGTCGTGCTCGCCCTGACCAGCCGGCACCTCGAAGACCGAGGCCGAGCCCGCCTCCAACGCGTCCTCGTCGACGAACTCCACGAAGCGACGGAGCAGCCGCTCCAACTCCCGGAGCCACAGGACGACCGCCTGCGAACGGTCGCGAACCTGCTGTACGAGAATCCGGCCGACAACACCTCACTGGCCGAACTCGGCCGCCGCGCCGGAGCCGGCGCCCGCACCCTCAGCCGGCTCTTCCACAACGAACTCGGCATGACCTTCTACGAGTGGCGCACCCAGTTGCGGATCTACCATGCTCTGGTCCTGCTCGCCGCCGGCCACGACACGACGTACGTCTCGCACGCCTGCGGCTGGGCGAACCCGAGCGGCTTCATCACGGCCTTCACGGCCGTCGTCGGCACGACGCCCGGCCGGCACCGGGCCGAACAATCAGGACTTGCGCTCGACCTGTATTCGAACATATGATCGATACCGCGAGCGGGTCTCCGGGTGAGTTGCCGACGGACGAGGTGCTGCGTCCGTTGCTGCGCTCCCCGGAGACCCGCCACTAGCGTCCGTCGACCACTAGGGACGCTTGATCGTCACCGTGCGGACAGGCTCAGCTCCCCCGTTCCCGCGCACCGTCATCGTCAGCTCCGACACCCCGTCGGGCCAGGTCACGGTGACCGGGATCGTCGTCCGTCCCCGCTTCGCCAACGTGCCGGAGTCCTCCGGCAGCGACGCCCACCGCGGCTGCGGCGTGATCGGGTCGGACGTCGCCACCGTCATCACCGTGGTGCTGAGCAGGAACGGCGTGACCAAGTTGCCCTGGGCATCGAGATCCAGCGAGGTCCCGGGCAGTCCGGCGACGGAGTACTCCCGCACCGTCAGCGACGCCTGCTCCGCACACGTGGCCGGATCGATCTGCCGGTAGACCGATTGGTCGTGGCCGAGCCCGTCGCCGATGTTCTCCGTGTTCGACCAGAGCGTCTGCGACACCGGGTTGAACCCGAGCCCCGAAGCCTGCCGGGGGTACATGCAGGTCCCGAGCAGCGAACCCGGATCGGAATGACCCAGGCCGGCCACTGTCCGCAACTGCGCCTGGAACCCGCCGATCTGGGCCTGGGCCACTGTGAAGAACCGGTCCTGGTCCGCGTCGTACGCGAGCCCGACCAGCTGCAGATCCGACCGGTACCCGGTGTGCACGGCCACGACCCGCGCGGGATCGGCCGGGTTCACACACGCGATGTCCGTGGTCACCCGGTACACCGTCATGCACAGCATGGACCGGTCCGGAACCCAGGCGAGATCGGTCGCGGCCGTCAGCTCGTCACCGGCTCCCACCGCCTTGCCGATCGGGCCGAGCGGAATCACCGCGCCCGTCGGGTCACCGCCGGCGGTCACCTGGACGATGCTCTGGGTGATCAGGTCGGCGACCCAGTACTGGCCGTCGACCTCCTCGACCGCGGTCATCGCGTGCCCGTAGTCGATCTTCGAGACCTCGGTCCCCGGCGCCGCGCCCGCGGTCGCCGGAACCGACAGCCGCGCCCGCCAGTTCAGCGGTACGTCGCCATCGTTGCGCAGGGCAACTTCCACGGGCTTGCCGGTGCGCGGCGTGACCGTGGCCGGTGCGTTGATCCTGCCGCTGGACAACGTCGTCCGCAGCGTCAGCTCCTGCCGGTCCGTGGTCAACCGCACCGGCAAGTCCTGTACGGCGTCGTACCCCGGGCTTGCCAGCACCGAGATCTTGTACTGACGTCCGGTCATCAACTGCAGCCGGTACTTGCCCTTGGCGTCGGTCGGCACCCGCTGCGACAGCCAGCCGTTGGAGTCGCGCAGGTCGACGTTCGCGTTCGCGACCGGCTTCCCGGCCTTGTCGACGACCGTTCCGTTCACGTAACCGTTGGCCGGCAGGCTGAAGCGGATCTGCCGGTCGCTGGTCAGCACCGGTTCCCGCACCGAGTAGACGAACTCGGTCCGGTCCACGGCGCGTCCGTCCGGGCTGTGGTCGCTGATACTCACATTCGTCTCGGAGCCGGCCTGGACCGGGTCGGCGGGATCGAGGCCGTGGTAGGCGAACACGATGTCGCCACGCTCGTGCAACGTGACCGCGTAGCTGAAGTGCACGTCCTGACCGAGCAGCCCGAAGTCCCGGAACTCCATCGTGAACGTCCGGTTCGGCGCCGTGCCGGACGTCCGGGTGAACAGCCGCAACTCCCCGTCGTCGAAGGCCCCGCCGAGCCGCGGCGCCAGCCCGAAGTTCGTCACGTCGTAGCCGTACTGGTCGTACGGGTACTGACTGTTGTCCATGGGCTCGGTCCAGAACCCGACCTGCGAGATCCCGGCCGGATCCATGTACGCCGTGTCGTAGGTCTTCCCGAAATACGTGAACCGGAACGGCAGCTGCACCGGCACCGAGTCGTACCCCTTCGGCTTGACGACCTCCTGATCACCGGCGATCCAGTCGGTGGGTTCGAGCCCGCAGGTGTAGCCGTAGCTCCCGCCCCACCAACCGTCCGGACTCCTCGGCTGGTCGGCCCGGCGTCCGAGCTCGATCGCGGGGATCGTGGTGTTCCCGCTGACCTGAACCGTTCTGTACACCGGCGTGGCACAGCGCCCGCCGTCGTCGATCTTGACCGTGTAGCTGCGCGGCCCGGGCACACCCTTGATCGTGAACCGACCCTCGGCGTCAGCGGTCGCGACGTACTTCGTGCCGACGATCGTGGCCGTGCCGGCGAGCGGCTGCCCGGTCGTCCGGTCGGAGATCGTTCCGGACACCGTGAAGCCTTCGGTGTCGGCCAGCTGTACGTCGGTGGTGGTCGTCGCGTCCGCTGTCACCACGATGGTCGCCGTACCCGTCTTGTAGCCGAATGCGGTGATCGTCGCGGTGTAGCTGCCGACCGGGAGGTTCGCGACCGAGTAGTTGCCGTCGCCATCGGTACGGGTGGAGCGCTGACCGGCCGTCCCGGCGAGTGCGACCGCCGCGCCGGACACCGGCGTACCACTGCTGCTCGTCACCTTGCCGGCGATCGCACCGGAGGCGCCGGAGTCGACTGCCTCGACGAGCGCCAGTGCGTCCAGGCGCCCCTCGCCGTACACGTTGTTGTCGGCCGCGGTGCCGCCGCACGTCGTGTCGTCCGCGTCCTGTGCGGTCTGGTCGAGCAGCTGGCGGATCCGCGCGACGTCACCGATCAGCTCCGGGTGCGCGGAAAGCAGCAGGGCGACCGCACCCGCGACGTGCGGGGCGGCCATCGACGTACCGCTCATCAGTGCGTAGCGGCCGTTGAGGTAGCTCGAGCGGACCAGGTCGCCGGGTGCGGAGATGTTCGGCTTGACCTCGCCGTCCTGGCCGGGGCCACGGCTGGAGAAGCTCGCGATCGTGCCGTCCTCGCCGTACGCACCGACCGCGTAGTTCAGCGTCCGGCTCCCCGGGCTGCCGGCCGTGTCGCAGCCGGGCCCGTTGTTGCCGTTGCTCCAGACGCCGAAGATGCCCGAGTCCGCCCACGCCTGCTGGATGTCCTCCAGGAACGGCTCGGTCGTCGGTGTGGTCGAACCCCACGAGTTGTTGACGATGTTCGGCCGCTTCGCCGGGTCAGGCGCGCTGCCGTCGGTCTTGGTCGGCGCGAGCATCCACTGCGACGCCTGCAGCAGCGTCTCGTCCGACGCGCAGCAGCCGTTCGCCTCGATCCAGCGCGCACCGGGTGCGACACCGGTCTGGTTCGCACCACCGTCGTCACCGACCATCGTGCCCATCGTGTGCGTGCCGTGGCCCTGGTGGTCCGTCGGGAACTGCGATGCGCCTGACGTGTCGAGCCAGTTGTAGTCGTTGCTGAACGAACCGTCCGCGTTCGTACCGCGGTACTGCTCGACCAGTGCCGGGTGGCTCAGCTCGGTACCGGAGTCGATACTGGCGACGACGATGCCGTCGCCGCGGGCGCCGTACTTCTGCCAGACCTGGTCGGCCTTGATGTTCCGGACGCCCCACTCGGGTCCGGTGGCCGTCGCGGCGGCCTTGGTCTGCACCGGCTCGGCCTGCTGGTACGACACCGGCGCGAAGATGCTCTGCACCGACGGCGCGGCACTCAGGCTCTGCGCCAGCGTGTAGTCGCCGCCGTGTACCCGGATGGCGTTGGACACCCAGTACGACGTGTAGTCCACGTGGGCCTTGTCCAGCATGGCTCGGGCCGCGGCCTGCGCGTCCTTGGACGCTTTGGTGAGCCGGTCGACGACGTACGTGCCGCGCTCGGTCCAGTCGCGAATGCCGGACGCCGCCGAGGTGTCGGCAGCAGAGTCGAACTTGATCCAGAAGTCCTGCGGACCGGTGCTGTCGGCGGTGAACTTCTGTTGCAGGGACTTGGCGATCTTGTCCGGCCGGATCGGTTGCGGTCCGGCGTCGGTCCGCGCCTGCGCCGACGGTACGCCGACGAGTGCCATCGTGAGGGCGGTGACGAGGAGAAGCAGGAACGTGCGACTTCGTGATCGGTTCATGGGCGGGGGACTCCCTCTCGGGGTGGGCTGTCAGAGCGGCTCGTAGTCGTCCGTGCTCTCCGGCACGCCGGGCTCGATCTGCTCGTCGGAGGCATCGGCCGCGGCCGGCTCGGATCCTTCGTCCGAGGACGCCCGCGGCGTACGTGGATCACGCATGCCGGCAGTCAACCCGGATCGACCGTCCGGTGGGGCGTCGGACCGGACCAATCTCGACTCGGCGACGCACCAATCTGAACTAGAGCAGTCCTGCCTCACGGGCCGCGGCAGGGATCTCGTGGCGGGAGCTCAGCCCGAGTTTGCGCAGCGCCGACGACAGCTGGGACGACACCGTGTGCGGCGAGCGGAACAGCGCCTCGGCGACCTCGCGGTTCGAACGGCCCTCTGCCACCAGGCGGACGACTTCGAGCTCCCGGGGTGAGAGTTGATCGCCGTACCCCTTGCGGCCGCCCCACCACGGCCGGCTGCGTTTGACGCCGTGCTCGGTCAGCACCTGCAGGATCCGGGTCGCGTCCGAGCGCGCGCCCAACGCGGCGAGTCCGTCGAAGGTCGCGGTCAGCAGGGCAAGCCCGTCGGCGGTCCGTCCGGCAACGAGGTCGCAGCGGCCGGCCCGCTCCTGGACCAGCAGAGCGGCGTACGGGCGCGGCAGTTGGTCCCACGCCCGGGCGGCATCGCGGTACGCCGTACGCGCCCGGTCGAAATCACCGGACGCCGCGGCGACCAGCGCCGTACAGGTGGCGACCGCGCCGGGTGAGCTGAGGGAATGCTCGGCCGGGACTCCGCGGCGGAACGTCTCCGTCAGCTCGGCCGCGTCGTCGAGACGGCCGACGGCTGCCAGCGCGGCGACCCGGACCGGCGCCAGGTCGTTCGCCCACAGCCAGGACTGCTTGGCGTGGATGATCTCGATCGCCGGATCGGTGATCCGCACCGCTTCGTCCGCCCGGCCGTCGGCGAGTGGCCCGATCGCGGCCAGCGCGGCGACCTCCGCGGTCAGTGAGGTCGGCGCGAACTTCCAGACACCTTCGATCGCCTCGTCGAGACGAGTCAGCTCATGACCCGCGGCGTGATCGAGCCAGAGCGCGACGAGCAGCGCCTCGACCCGGGTGTTCGCCGGGATGTCCTGGTTGTCGGCCAGTGCGGCGGCCCGTGCTGCCAGTCCGTCCCAGGCGCCGGTGTGCCAGTCGAGCCGGACCTGGTTCAGCGCGATCAGGTCCGTCATCCGCACATAGCCACGGCCCTCGGCCAGCGCGGCCGCCCGGTTCAGCATCGCGCGCGCCTCCGGGTAGCGACCCCACAACAGCGCCACGTCACTCAGGTTGATGTTGCCGCGGGCAAGGTCGTCCCGCTGCCGCGGATCGCTCACCTCGTCCGGGAGCTGGTCGAGCTGATCCCAGCCGGACGGCTCGCCGAGCCCGAGCAGACCGACCGTGTGGTCGACCAGGAACCGGGTCCCCTCCGCCGGATCGTCCAACCGCACCAGCTCCCGCGCCCGGTGCAGCCAGCCGAGGTGCCGCGCCGCCGGCCACCGCGTCCCGTGCGGTACGCCGAGCATCAGCATCGCCCGCATCGACGTGGTCCGGTCCTGCGCGAGATCCGGTACGGCGAGTTCGAGCTCCCGCCGCGACCCGGCGAAGTCACCGGAGTTGCTCAACGCCCGCGCCAGCTGGAAGCGCAACGCCCCGCGGGCCTCTTCGGGACAGGTGTCGAGCGCGACCCGCAGCGCTCGGATCAACACCTCGTACGGCTGCTCGCCGATGACCGCACTGTAGGTGATCTTGGCGGCGATGCGCGCCAGCTCGGCACCGTCCAGCTCCGCTTCGAGCGCCAGGTCGAACAGGTACCTGACGGAGGTGGTCTCGTCCCCCGCCGCCAGTGCCGCATCGGCAGCCTGCTCGGCGTACCGGCGCCAGCGCGGCAGCTCGCGAGCGGCCTTGAAGTGCTCGGCCAATTGCGCGGCCCGTCCCCGCGCCTCCAGCAGCTCCCCCGCCGCCCGATGCGCGGCCCGACGTTCGTGCGCCGGAATCTCGTCGTACACGGCCTGCCGGACGAGCGCGTGCCGGAACGCGACGCCGGCGCCGCGTTCCTCGAGCAGCTGGACGGCGAGCGCGGCGGACACCCCGTCGTACGCCGGTCCTTGGGCCAGCCCGGTGATCGCGACGAGGCCGTCGACGTCGACCGGTTCGCCGACGACGGCCGCGGCCCGCAGTACCGTCTGGGCCGGTCGGTCGAGATGCGCGAGCCGTTCGAGCACACCGTCGCGGATCCGGGCCGGGACGGTGATCTGGTCGAGGTGTCGTCGGACCCAGGCGCCGTCGCGGCGGGTCAGGTCGGCGCGGGCGTGCATCAGGCGGACGGTCTCCTCCAGCGCCAGCGGCACGCCGTCGGTGCGAGTCCGGAGGAAGCCGGCGAACGCGTCGGAGACCGGCGGTTCGGCGAGCATCGACGACACCATCGTCGCGGTCTCCCGCACGCTCAGCCCGTCGAGCCGGACCTGGATCGCATCGGGCACGAGCCGGAGCCGAGGTACGTCGGGGGTCCGGCAGGTGATCAGCAACGACAAGTTCGCGGCCGGCCGCGTCTGCAGGTAGAGCAACAGGTCGATGCTCGCCGGGTCGGCCCACTGCGCGTCCTCGACGACCAGCAACGAGATCCCGAGCGCGTCGATCAGCTCACCCAGCGCCCGGAACAACCGGTGCCGCGCCGCGGCCGGATCGTCCAGCGGCTCCGGGCTCGGCGGCAGGTGGCCGATCCACTCCGGGAACACCGACCGCAACGCCCCGGTCAACGGGCTCAACGACAACAGCCGGACATCGTCCACCGCCGCGCGCAACGCGTCGACCACCGCGGCCAACGTGAACGGCTGGCTGTACGGCGGACACGTGACCAGCAACGTGTTCTGCTCGACGCCCCGCAGGACCTCCTGGACCAACCGGGTCTTGCCGATCCCGGCCTCACCCTCGATCAGCAGCACCACCGGCTCGGGCCGGTCCAACGCATCCCGGACCGTGGCCAGCTCACGGCTCCGGCCGACGAACCGGGGCGCGAGAAGGCTGCTCGTCGGCTCGCTGTCCGAAGCACGCATCGATCGGCCACCTCCCGCGCGGAGTCGGCGCAGCCTAACAAGCAGGGCGCCGCCGGCGCCTGTCTTATCGAGTCGCGGACTCGCAAGATACTCGGAAGCGTTCCTTCACGGGGAGACGGAACCGTGCCCATGCGATGCTGCCCACGCCCGACGCGACCTGAGCGGCGTCGGTCTCCGGCAGATGCTCGCTGCCGCCACCGGCCGGGGTCCCGCCGACGAAGTCCGCCACCAGCCGGTCCCAGTCCTTCGCGCGCCGCAGCATCGCGTGGCCCTCGCCGGCGAGCGAGTACGTCGTCACCGCCACGCCGGCCGCGCGCAACCGAGCGGCGTACGCGGTCGTGCCGGCCGGATCGGTCACCGTGTCGTCGGTGCCGTGCACGAACGTCACGGGCGGGCGTAGCGCGACCAGCGGTTCGCCGGACGGGAGCCACGGAGCCAGCGCGAGTACGCCCGCCACCCGAGGATGGTCGCCGGCGGCAACAACTGCTCGCCCGCCCATCGAGTGCCCGATCAGAAACACCCGCGAGATCACCGGCGGCAGCTCATCCAGGACGGCCCGCAGGTCGATGGCAGCGTCGCCGTCGTCGTTCCAGCCACGGAAGCGATACCTCAGCAGTCCGACGGCAGCGTGCGGGGCGGCCGACTGTGCGACCACCGCGAAAGGCCACATCCGCAGCAGCGCCGGTCGCCGCAAGTGCGGGTCGGCGTGCGAGTTCTCCTCGCCGCCGTGTGCGAGCAGCACCAGGTCCGTCGCGCCGGCCGGGTGCCGGACGAGATCGACACCCGGGCAGCTCACGGCTGCACGTACAGCTCGGTCGGCTCCTTGCGGATCGCCATCATCCGGCCGGGCGGCGTCTCGGTGAAGCCGTACGAACGGTAGAGCTCGTGCGCGTCCGCCGTCGCCAGCAGGACCTGCCGCAGGCCCTTCAGGTCCGGGTGCTCCAGCAGGGTCGACACGACGAAGCGCCCCAGGCCGTGCCCGCGGTGCGACTCCAGCACGAACACGTCGGCCAGCCACGCGAACGTGGCCCGGTCCGTCACCATCCGCGCGTACGCCACCATCGCGCCGGTCGCGTCGTACACCCCGAGGTTCAGCGAGCCCGCGATCGCGCGGTCGACCACCTCGCGCGGGATCCCCTGCGCCCAGTACGACGTGCTCAGGAAGCCCTGCACGACGGCGGCGTCGACGCGTTCGGCGTTGTCGTCCGCCTCGAAACCGTCCGGCCCGGTCCACTTCATCTGTTCAGTACCTCCGTGATCGGCATCGAGGAATCAGCGGGAAGATCGAGGGGCGACGGCTGCCTCCCGGCCCGGACCAGCTCCGAGCCGAGCGCCGCGACCATCGCGCCGTTGTCGGTGCACAGCCCCGGCCGCGGCACCCGCACCGCGATACCGGCCGCGGCGGCCCGCTCCTCGGCCATCGCCCGCAGCCGCGAGTTCGCCGCGACACCGCCGCCGATCAGCAGGTGCTCGAACCCGCGGTCCTTGCACGCGTCGATCGCCTTGCGGGTCAGGACGTCGCAGACCGCCTCCTGGAAGGCCGCCGCGACGTGGTTCACCGGCACGTCCTCGCCGTCGCGGCGACGCGCCTCGACCCAGCGCGCGACCGCGGTCTTCAACCCGGAGAACGAGAAGTCGAACCGGTGCCGCTCGAGGTCGCGCTGCGACGTCAGCCCGCGCGGGAACGTCACGTACAGCCGGTCGCCGCCGTCGCGGGCCGCCTTGTCGATGTACGGCCCGCCCGGGAACGGCAGCCCGAGCACCCGCGCGACCTTGTCGAACGCCTCACCGGCCGCGTCGTCGATCGTGCTGCCCATCGGTACGACGCCGTCGGTGATGTCCTCGACCGCGAGCAGCGACGAGTGCCCGCCGGACACCAGCATCGCGACGCAGCCCTTCGGCAGGTCACCGTGCTCCAGCGTGTCGACCGCGACGTGCGCGGCGAGATGGTTGACGCCGTAGATCGGCTTGTCCAGCGACAACGCCAGGCCCTTGGCCGCGGCGACGCCGACGAGCAGCGCACCGGCCAGCCCGGGGCCGCTCGTGACCGCGACCGCGTCCACGTCGGTCGGCTTGATGCCGGCCGTCTCGCAGGCGCGCCGGATCGTCGGCACCATCGCCTCGAGGTGCGCGCGACTGGCCACCTCGGGCACGACACCGCCGAACCGGGCATGCTCCTCGACGCTGGACGCGACCGCGTCGGCGAGCAGCGTCTGCCCGCGCACGATCCCGACACCGGTCTCGTCGCACGACGTCTCGATCCCCAGGATCAAGGGCTCGTTCATGATTCCTCCCGCCACCGCATGATCACCGCGTCCTCGCCGCCGCCGTAGTACCCGCGCCGCCGGCTGATCTCCTCGAACCCGAACCCGGCGTACAGCCCGCGCGCGGCTTCGTTGCTGGCAGCAACTTCCAGCAGGACCGTCCGGCCCGCACAACGGTCCAGGGCCATCACCATCAGCTGCCCGCCGATGCCGGTCCGCCGTTCGGCCGGAGTCACCGCGACCCGCAGCACCTCGACCACGTCCTCCGCGACGGGAGGCACCAGCAGGACGGCGTACCCCACGACCGCGCCCTCGTCCGCGACCAGGATGACCCGGTCCTCGGAGAGCCGCTCGAACTCGTCGGCCCAGGCACCCGCGCTCCACGCGTCCGCTCCGAAGCACGCCTCGTCCAGCGCGATCAGCTCCGGGAGATCGCCTGCACGAGCACCCCTGATGGCAGGTCTCACAGCACGCTCTTCGGCCCGGCGGACATGGTCACGTCCGGGCGACGCAGGTACAGAGGCTCCGGATCGACCACCACAAGCGTCCCGTCAGCAACCCCTGCCGCGAGCACCTCGGCCGAGGGATACTCCACGACGGCGACGCTGCCTTCGGCAGCTCCGGCGGAGCCGGGAGACCCGGCGATCGCGGCGGGCCCAGCGGACCCGGCGGACCCGGTGGATCCGGTGGACCCGGCGGACCCGGCGGCGACGGCCGGCAGGCCGAGCACTTCGCCGTACAGGACGGCGCCGCGACCGATCACCGGCAACCCGGACAGCACGTGGGCGACTTCGGCCGGCTTGTCGACCGCCGGGCCCTCGAGGCGTCGCCGGCTGCCGTCGGCGGCCGGGCCGTCGTACAGCGCCCAGTAGATCTCCTTGCGGCGCGCGTCCGTGGCGACCGCGACCGGCAGGGTCAGCGACGACTGCCGCGCGAGGATGTCGAGGCTGCACACGCCGGACACCTCGATGCCCAGCACCTCGCCCATCGTCCGCGCCGTCACCAGCCCGACCCGCAGACCGGTGAACGGACCGGGCCCGACGCCGACCGCGATCCCGGTCAGATCGCGCGGGCCGACCCCCGCGGCCGACAGCGCCGACGCGATCGCGGGCGCGAGCAGCTCGCCGTGCCGCAGCGCGTCGACGGTCGTCGACGAGGCGACGATCTCACCGGCCGGCGTCGCCAGCGCGACGGTGACCGCGGCACTCGAGGTGTCGAAGGCAAGCAGCATGTCAGTTCTTCTCCAGTGCGGACACGCGAACACCCGAGGAGGCCCACCGCGGACCTACCGGGGTGATCCGCAGCGCGCGCGTCTCGTCGGTGTCGTCGTCGCCCCGCGTCACGACGATGTCGAGCCGATCGGGCGCGAGCCCCTCGGCCAGCCCGTGCCCCCACTCGACGACGGTGACCGCGTCCTCCAGGCTCGCGTCCAGGTCCAGATCGTCCAGCTCGGCGAAACCACCGACCCGGTACGCGTCGACGTGCACCAGCGCGGGACCGTCGACCAGCGACGGGTGCACCCGCGAGATCACGAACGTCGGCGAGGTGATCGCGCCCCGCACCTTCAGCCCGGCGCCGAGCCCCTGGGTGAACGTCGTCTTGCCCGCGCCCAGGTCCCCGGACAGCACCAGGACGTCGCCCGCCCGCAACTGCCCGGCCAGCTCCTCGCCGATCGCCCGCATGTCGTCGGCGGTCGGCACGGTCAGCTCGACCGGCATCGCCTTGGCGAAGATCAGGTTGTGCGCCTGCTGGTCCACGACGGAGTACCCGCGCCGGTGCCAGAACTCCACGGTGTCCGGCAGCTCGACCCGAGCGATCAGGTTCACCCGGCTGAGCCCTCGCCGTACGGCGACCTCCTCGGCGCAGCCGACCATCGCCGAGGCGACGCCGCGGGCCTGGTGCCGCGGGTCGACCGACACCCGGCGCAGGTTGAGGACATCGCCGACCTGCTCGAACAGCATCGCGCCGAGCGGCACGCCGTCGCTGAGAACGAGCAGCCCACCGTGTTCCTCGATCGCGGCCGTCACGGTCGCGACGTTCTCGGACAGCTGCGTCGACGGCGGATCGAGCACCCGGCGCGCGGCGAACGCGTGATGGATCACCGACACGATCTCCCCGGCATGCTCGGGGGTCGCGTCGACGACGTGCAGATCGGTCATCAGACACCCCCTAACGCTTGTTCGGCTCGTTCGATCATGCCAAGGAGGGCGGCGGTGAACTCGCGGTGGTGCTCGATCAGGCCGAGGTGGCCGCAGTTCTTCACCTCGACCAGCTCGGCGCCGGGCACCCGGCGGACGATCTCCTCGGCGTGGTCGAACGGCGTCAGGTGGTCCTTGTCGCCGCCGATCACGACGCACTCCACCTTCTGCAGCGGCTCGAGGGCGTCGAACTTGTCGTGCAGCGCGAAGATCGGGTAGAAGTCCGCGATCACCTCGATCGGCGTCGCCGCGATCATCTCGTTGACGAACTCGGTGAACGCCGGCGGCACCTCGGACCCGAACGAGTACTTGCGGGTCAGCAGGTAGCTGATATCGGTCCCGGCCTTCCGGCTGCGCTCCACCACGTCCGGGATCCGGGCCAGCGCGGCGACCGTCGGCGTCGCGAGCGCCCGCGCCAGCCGGCCGACCTTGCCGGGGAACACGATCGGGACGTTGTCGAGCCCGCCGGCGCTGGTCGAGCACAGGCCGACGCCGATCACCCGGTCGCCGAACAGCTCGGGATGCTGCTCGGCGAGCGCCATGATCGTCATGCCGCCCATCGAGTGACCGATCAGGATCACCGGCCCGGTCGGCGCGAACCGCTCGAGGATCCCGTACAGATCCTGGCCGAGCTGGTCGATGCTGACGCCTTCCTTGGGCGAGCGGCCGGACCGGCCGTGGGAGCGCTGGTCGTAGAAGACCATCGTGCCGATCCCGGCCAGGTCGCGGCGCTCGAAGTGCCAGGCGTCCAGGTTCAGCCCGTAGCCGTGCGCGAAGATCACGGTCAGGTCCTCGGGCGGCAGCGGCAGTTTCCGGCCCAGTCGACGCTTAGGCGGTGGTGCGGGTCGCCGGGAGCGCTTCAGTTCGTCCACCTCGACATACAGCTCGACGCCGTCGTCGGCGGTGAAGACGTACGGCGTCCCGCGCTGGGAACCGAACGGTTCCGCCTCCAGTTGCTTGCGCTGGCCCGAGCGCCGCCCGATCACCTGGCGCTCGACCGCGACCCCGGCCGCGGCCCCCGCGGCCAGCACGCCGACCGCGGCCCCGATCAGACCAGCAGTCCGCCCTGCTTTGGACATGCTGATCTACCTTTCGCTGTCGATGTACCTGCGCGGGATGCGAGCGCCCAGGCGGGTGACGATCTCGTAGTTGATGGTCCCGGCCGCGTCGGCCCAGTCGTCCGCGGTCGGCTCCCCCGCCGTCCCCGGGCCGAACAGCACGACCTCGTCGCCCGCCGCCGCCTCGTCGTCCTCGAGGTCCACGACGCACTGGTCCATGCAGATCCGGCCGACGATCGCCCGGCGCCGGCCGTGCACCTGCACCGGGCCGCCGTTCGACGCGTGCCGCGGCAGGCCGTCGCCGTACCCGAGCGGGATCAGGCCGAGCGTCGACGGCCGCGGCGCGGTCCAGGTCAGCCCGTACGAAACACCTGCGCCGGCCGGCACCCGTTTCACCATCGCCAGTCGTGCCTGCAACGTCATCGCCGGCCGCAGCCCCAGCTCGGCCGACGGCAGCGCATGCCCGAACGGGGACAGCCCGTACGTCGCGACGCCCGGCCGGACCAGGTTGAAATGGGTCTCCGGCAGCGCGAGCGTGGCCCCGGAGTTCGCGAGGTGCTTGAACTCCGCGTCGATGCCGAACGACTCGGCCACCTCGATCGCCTCGGTGAACGTCGCCAGCTGCGACTCGTTCACCGGGCTCTTCGGCTCGTCCGAGGACGCCAGGTGCGACCAGATGCCCTTGATCTCGATCCGCCCGGCGGCCTGCTCGCGGGCGGCGGCGCGGATCAGCGCCGGCCACTCCTCCGGTACGGCGCCGCCGCGGGACATGCCGGTGTCGATCTTCAGGTGCACCCGCGCCGGGCGGTCCCGCACCCCGGCGGCGAGCTCGTCGATCTCCCACGGCGCACCGGCCGACAGGTCGATCCCGGCCTCGATCGCGTCCGCCAGCGGCTCACCGGGCGTGGTAAGCCAGCAGAAGATCGGCCCGGTGTCACCGGCCTCGCGGAGCCCGAGCGCCTCCTCGAGGACCGCCGCGCCGATCCAGTCCGCGCCGGCCTCGCGGGCGGCCCGGGCGACCGGGACCATCCCGTGCCCGTACCCGTCGGCCTTGACGACGGCCATCAGCTGCGCACCCTCGGCGCGGGCACGCAAGGTGGCCACGTTGTGACGGATCGCGGCCAGATCGACCACCGCCTCGGCGCGGACCGGGCGTGACTGATGAGTAGGCATGGTCAGTCCAGTGTCTCAGGCGGCGTCGATGAGGGCCGCCAGGGCGGTCATGTCGTGGAAAACCGTGTCAGCATCGGAAAGTTTCGCGGGATCGGTCATGCCGGCGTACCCGAAGACCTTCATCCCGGCGGCGACCGCGGCGGCGACGCCGAGCGGGCTGTCCTCGATCACCAGGCAGTCGACCGGCTTCACGCCCGTCGAGGCGGCCGCGTGCAGGAACAGGTCCGGTGCCGGCTTGCCGTGCGCGACGTCCTCGGCGCTGAAGATCCGGCCCTCGAAGCGGTCCAGGAAGCCGACCGCGGTCAACGCCGTCCGGATCCGTCGATGGGTGCCCGACGAGGCCAGGCAGTAGGTGACGCCGCGGTCGTCCAGGTGGTCGAGGACCGCCTCGACATCCTCGATCGCCCGCAGGTTCGCGAAACCGTCGAACAGCCGCTGGTGGTACCGGTCCTCGAGATCCGCCGGCAACGGCCGCCCCAGCTGCGCCTCGGCCTTCAGACGCATCGAGGCCATCGACCCGCCCATGAAGTCCCGCACCGCCTCCTCGAACGTGTACGGCAAACCCGCCTCCGTGAGCAGCTCCGCCAGGATCGTGTTGGCCAGCCGCTCGGAGTCCACCAGCACACCGTCGTTGTCGAAGATCACGAGTTCAGTCACAGCCAGAACCCTAAGCGGCCACCGCGAGAACGCGGTGGCCGCCGGGTGCGCGAGAGCTGGGGGTCAGTTCTCCTGGATGGAGAAGTCGGTGAAGTTGAACCGCTGCTTGGTGTTGCCGGTCGAGACGACCTCGACGCCGTAGTCGACCTGCCAGGTGGTCGCCTTCGGCGCCCAGCCGCGGGAGACCATGTCGTTGAAGAAGCTCGCGAGCGGCATCGTCCCGGACTTCTGCGTCACCTGGGACACGTACGCGGTGTAACCGTTCTGGTGCCACACGTCGTACGTGAAGCCGCCGAAGGTCACGGTGCCGACCTTGTTACCGGCCGGGACCTGGTTCTTGTTGTCGGTCCAGATCATCAGCTCGTTGTTCAGGCCGTCGCCGATCCAGACGTCGAACGCCACGTTGTAGATGCACGCCGAGCAGTTGGCCGGCGTACTCGCCGCGAACTTGGCCGACTGGATCTTCGACAGCGGGACGTCGCTGTAGTCCTTGTGCACGTTCGGGTACGCCTGGACGCCCTTGTCACCGGGCAGCGGCTGCGTGACGTCGAGGTACCAGTTGTTGTAGTTGCACGCGCTCAGCGTGTACGTGCCGTTGTCGTTGTTCCACATGTTGTTGTGGACGTAGTACGCACCGAACGACCGGCCGTCACCCTGGTTGTTCGTCGAGGTGGTGACGAACGAGGGGTTGGTGCAGGTCTGGCTCGGGCTGCTCGTCGACGTGGGCGTCGTCGTGGTCGGCGAGGTGGACGTCGGCGTCGAGCTAGGTGTCGTCGTCGGCGGCTTGGTCGGGGTGGTGGTGGTGGTTTGCGTCGGCGTCGCAGTGGGGGTGCTGGACGTCGGCGGCTTCGTCGGGGTCGTCGTGGTGGACGGCGTCGGGGTCGTGGGCTGACCCGCGACCTCCGCGAAGTCGTAGTGCGCCGTGTAGGTCAGCTTGGTGCCGGCCGCGTACTTGTTGCCGTCGTACCGCAGCGCACGGAGCCGGTAGCTCGTGTCCGTCGTACGGCTCGGGTCGACCGACAGCATCGCCGGACCGGAGGGGGTCGCGGTGATCGCGACCGGCTTCTGGCCGAAGCCGTGCAGAACCGTGCATCCGGAGTACGCGTCCAGGACACAGGTCTCGACACGACCGGCACTGGGCAGGGCGGTCACCGTGCTGTCCGCGGCGTTCGCGGTCGCGACCGGCGAGTCCTTGCTCGCGTGCACGACGATCGGCGCCGCGACCAGCACACCGGCCGCGAGGACGGCTGCCGGGACGAGGGTGCGACTCCGGAATGATCGGGAGGAGGGGGGCATGCGAAACGTTCCTGTCTGTCTCTGACGGTCCGCCCGGTGTTGCCCCAGTGCTACCGGGTGACCAGCTCTTCGGTTGGGTCCCCAGGAAAGTTGCTCTCGCGTACGGCGCCTGACGTTATCCAACCGTGACCAAGGCGTGTCAACCCCGGGTCCTGATTTAACGGAGCCTTCACCTGCAACGGGATCGTCACCGAGAGCGTCCTCAGGGTGTGAACAAACGGACGATCTCACTCGCTGCGACGGCTCTGCTCGTGCTGACCGCGTGCGGCAACGAAGCCGGCTCCGGGAGCGCTTCCGGGGACGGCGCCGCGCTCACCGGGCGCACGTTCCTGTCCACCTCGGTGACCGAGAACGGGAAGCCGCGGGCACTCGCGAAGGGCACCCGGATCCGGCTGCAGTTCACTGAGGACGGCCGCCTGTCCTTCGACGCCGGGTGTAATTCGTCACAGGCGAAGGTGTCGACGAGCGACGGGCACCTGTCCCTGGACAAGGAGATGACGTCGACGCTGATCGGCTGCATGGAACCGCTGCAGAGCCAGGACGGCTGGGTAGCCGGTGTCATCGCGGCCAAGCCGGCCTGGAAGCTCGACGGCGACAAGCTCGAACTCTCCACCAGCACGGCGACGATCTCGCTGCTGGACCGGCAGACCGCGGAGCCGGACCTCGCGCTCGACGGGACGAAGTGGGCGCTGTCGACCGTCGTCACCGGCGAGTCCGCGTCACACCAGGCCGGCTCCGAGAAGGCCTGGCTGACGCTGAACGGCGAACGGGTCACCGGCTCGACCGGCTGCAACGAGTTCCAGGGCACCGTCGCGCGCGGGACCGGCACGCTGACCTTCGGCGAACTCGCGACCACCCGCCGCGCCTGCACCGGCGACGCCGCGACGCTGGAGTCGGTTGTCCTGAAGGGATTGAAGGGCGAGCTGACGTACCGGATCGACGGCTCGGCGCTGCAGCTGCGGTCCTCCGGCGGTGGGCTGGACTTCACCGCGCTACGCTGACGCGAGTGAGTGAGGAGCCCGCGAGCGGGCAGCACTGGACAGGTCTGGTCATCCGGCCGGACGACTGGTTGGACAAGGACCTGCTGACCGCGATCACGCTTGCGACCGGTACTGCGTTCGAGCAGGTCGGTCGCACTGACGACGGCATCGTTTTCGCCGCTGGTGGCGAGCAGATCGTCGAGGTGGAGTGCGCCGGGGCGAAGGCGCTGTTTCTCCGGCTGCGCTCCGCCGAGCGGACGGCCGCGGTCATCGACGCCGTCAACCGCCACACCCTGACCTGGACCGAGCCCGTCCTGCGCGACCAGCTGTCGCTGGACACGGATCCGTACGGCCTCATTCCATTGCTGATGGCAACAGGTGGCGCGACGCCCGAGCCCGCGACAGCGGACCTGCTGCACGGGGCTCTGGTGCACCCGAGTGAGCAGGTCCGCGAGGCGGCCGGTTACGCGATGCGGATGTCGAAGGCCTGGACCTCGTTCTTCGTCGTCTCGTAGGAGACCAGCAGGTGCCCGCGATCCTTCAGCTGCTGGCGTTGGGCCGCGGTCAACGGGATCGTCCAGTGCTGGACTCCGCGCGTGATCTGTTGCGTGGCCTGCTTGACCAGGTGACCGCTCATGTCCGGTGACCACGGCGGCGTCGACCCGTCGGTGATCGCGCACGGCGTGAACCCGTAGTCCGGCGGCGGGTCCGCCGTACACGACGTCGTCCACACCGGGATCGCCCCGAGCTCACCGCTGGTCAGGAACGCCCGGGCGGTGCCGGATCCCTTCGACGACGTGACCAGCTGGACGGCGTTGCCGTGCGCCGTCGCGGACAGGACCCGCAGGTCGTCGGTCGGCACCCGGCCAGAGATCGGTACGCCGTTGCGCGCGGACTGCGCAATCGTTTGCGGCGACAGGGCTCCGTTGAGGTTCGGGTTCGACACGTCGGGCGGCGCCGGTGTCGTCGGACGGTCCGCGGGCGGCGTGTAGCCGGGCAGCGTGGCAAGCCCCCAGCGGTACGGGTCGGACTGCACGGACCCGAGCGCCGACCAGCCGAGCCTGGTGCTCATGTCGATGTGCCGCAACGTCGTCGTACCGGGCGCGGACGTGTCGTCGTTGTCGTACGGCGTGATGTTCAGCCCGAGCCGCGCCGGGTCCACGGCGGACGGCAGGTCCGCGAGCGGGACCTTCACCTCGAGGTCGTAGCCGCCTCCGGTGTAGGCGTGCGGCGTTGTGGTCTCGTTGCTGCCGACCCACTGCGCCGTCGACGCGACCTGGACGCCGGGCGCGTTGCCGGTGTCCAGCGCGCCGCTCGAGTAGCCCTGGTGGTTGTCGGCGTCCCGTTCCCAGCACGGGCCGCCGCTCCGGGTGAACGGGAAGATGCCGAGCTTGAACGTGTTCGCCGTGTCCTTGAGGTCCTGCGACGCGGTGCCGCGCGGGTCGAGCAGGATCTCGACCGAGTCGGCCTGCCAGTGCCCGACGCACTCGGCCGGCGTCACGGCGTACGACTGGAAGTCGTCGCGGACGTGGATGAAGAAGTACAGCGCGTCGTCGGACCAACTCACCTTCGCGGTGCTGCCTTCACCGGTCGCGGACACACCGCAGTCGTCGACGCTGGTGCAGCCGCTCGCACCCTGCCAGATCCGGCCGAGGTCGAGCGTCGGGCCCGGGTACTCACCCGGGTCGGCCTTGCCGTCGACGACCGGCGCCTGTGGCGTCTGCGGGATGGCGGTCGTCGGGACGAGGGTGAGCGTCAGGGTCTCGCTGCCGGTGGCGGTGCGGATCGGGATGCTGACGTTCTGCTGGGCCGGCAAGGTCGTGTCGGTGTTGGTGAGCTTGAAGGTGACGGTGGCATCCGCGCCGGGGGCGAGGTCGTACGGCTTGGCGTTCGCGTCGACCGTGAAGTTCGGTGGCAGGTCGAGGGTGACCGCGCCGCTCTGCTGCTGCGTCGACCAGTTGTGGACGACCACCGGTACGTCGATGGTGCGGCCGACGCCCATCGACTGGATCGCCTGGGAGCGGCCGAGCCGGTTCGCCTGCGGCGCGGTGTTCTGCAGCCACTCGTCGTACTCCTGCCAGTTCCCCCAGCGCTGGAAGCGTCCCTCGGCGGCGGAAACGATTCGTACAACGTTTTCCGTGTAACCCGTCGCTTGCTCGGTGGTGGTGTAGAGCGCGGAAACCTTGGCGTTCTGGTCGACCGTAGCGTTGGCCGCGGGCGTGACCGTGAACGTCAGGTCGGCCGCCTGCTTCGGGCGTACCTGCTGCGGACCGTCCACCGACCATCCGGCCGGAACGCTGAGCTGGACGTTGCCGGCGGCAAGTTTTCCGTGTGGTGCGCGCAGGTGCACCGTCGCCTGGAACGGCTCGCCGGCGACGTTGTAGAACCGCGAGAACGTGAGGTACTCCAGCGTTCCCAGGGGCAACCCGCCCGGATCGGGCTTCTTCGCGCCGAACAGGATCGCGTCGTCGCGGCCGGCCAGCGGGCTGCTGTTCGGCTGGAACGGTACGAACGACTCGGTCATCCCGAACCGCGGACAGGCCGGCACCGACGTGCCCTTGTACATCACACGACTCTGCGTCGGGTACGCCGCGCGTCCCTCGTCGGCGACCTGCTGCCAGATCTTCGGCGTACCCGCCGGCTGGCCTTGCGAGTTGCCGGCCGGCCAGGTGTACGGCGAGTTGTAGCCGGTCCAGACGCCCGCGACCGTGTCGAGGCCGGTCGGGGTGAATCCGGTGGTGCAGTTCGCCGCTGCCGTCGTACCGCCGGTGCCTGCGGTGCTCCCGCCGGAGAAGACCTTCTTCACCTGCCAGGTGCTCAGCGCGTGCGGGCCCTTCAGTTGCTCCGGGAACATGGTCGGGTCCGCGGCCGCGAGCACACCTTCCCAGATCAGCCGGCCGGCCTGCTGATGGTTGCCGTGGCCTGCGGCGAGGGTCGGCGTGAAGCCGATGTAGATCTCCGGCTGCGTCTCGCGGATCACCCGGGTGACCCGGCGGAGGGTCTCCTGCTCGTCCCAGAAGTACTGCGTCAGCGGCGCGCTCTGGTTGTAGAAGAAGTCGATCCGGTCGAGGTTGAAGATGTCGACGGTCCCGGAGCGGTAGTGCGCGACACGGTCCTCGTTCTCACGCCGCAGACCCAGGTCCGGGCCGAGTTCCGGGCCGGTCGCGTTCCCGCCGCCCTCGCCGCGGGTCACCATGATCACGCCGCACTTCACGCCGTACAGCTGATGCCAGACGCCGCACGGCCCGATGATGCTCGTGTCGTCGTCCGGGTGAGCCCACTCCCCCATCACGTCGATCTTCGTCCGCGCGTCGGCGACATAAGCCCGCACCTGCGCTTGCGCCGGAACCGGCAGGACGGCCAGGACAACCAGAACCACAAACCCCACGAATCGCTTCACAAGCACACTCCAAGGGCGGCGGAGGCAACGCTCCAGTCCTACGTCCGGCTCGTCCCGCTCGCAACATCAACCGCGCGCCCAGGTACGGCGGCACGACGAGCCCACGCGTGCTCCGCGGGCGCTTACTTCGTCGCTCCGCTCCTCAGCGCACCCACTCCGCGCGCTCCCACCCACCCCCGGGCTACCGCCCGGAGCATCGCATCCGGCTAACGCCGGGAGTACCGGCTACCGCCGGGAGTACCGGCTGACGCCGGGAAGCACCGGCTACCGCCGGGAGTACCGGCCGACGCCGGGAAGCACCGGCTACCGCCGGGAAGCACCGGCTACCGCCGGGCTTGCCGGCTGGCGCCGGCGGGCGGCCGCCGCGTGGTCTCGCAGGCGCCAACTGGTCAAGCAGCATCGCCGCGTACGCGTGCGCGTCGGCTCCGAGGCCGCATGCGGTGCACGCGCGTCGTGAACTGATCGGTGGTCGCGGTCGACCTGCCACTAGTCCGAAGAGCCTCCCCGGCTGGAGCTCAGCTCAGCAAGCGGCCGGTTGCTTCGGGATGGGCGTGGGCGACCGTCACCGCGATGATCCCCCGCCAGCCGACGCCACGCCGGCCACGACAGCGCGCACGTACACGCCAACAGCAACCCCACGCCCGGCCGAAGCTCAGGCCAGCAAGCGGCGGGTCGCCTCGGGAAAGACGCGGGCGACCGTCACCGCGATGATCGCCCCGCCAGCCGACGCCACGCCGGCCACGACAGCGCGCACGTACACGCCAACAGCAACCCCACCCCCGGCCGAGTTCAGGCCAGCAGGCAGCGGGTCGCCTCGCGAAGGACGTGGGCCACCGTCCTCGCGGTGATCACCCCGCCAGCCGACGCCAGGCCGGCTGCGACAGCGCGTACGTACACGCCAACAGCAAACCCACGCCCAGTTGAAGTTCAGGCCAGCAAGCCGCAGGATGCCTCGGGGAGGGCGCGAGCGACCGTCATCGCGATGATCGGGCCACCAGCCGACGCCAGGCTGGCCGCGACAGCGCGGACGTACCCCGCCAGCAGCAAACCCACGCCCAGCTGAAGTTCAGGCGAGCAGGCAGCAGGTCGTCTCGGGAGATGGGCGACCGTCATCGCGGTGGTCGGGCCATCAGCCGACGCCAGGCTGGCTGCGGCGTGAAGGCACACGCCGTCGGGCAGCAGCGTCCGCGGCCGAAGTTCAGGCCAGCAGGCGGCGGGTTGCTTCGGGGACGGCTTGGGCGATGGTCATGGCGGTGATTGGGCCGCCGGCTGATGCGAGGTTGGCTGCGGCGGCGTGTAGGTAGGCGCCTACGGCGGCTGCGTCCAGGGTGGATAAGCCTGCGGCGAGCAGCGAGCCGCACAGGCCTGCTAGGACGTCGCCTGCGCCGGCGGTGGCGAGCCAAGGGGTGGCGTTGGTGTTGACTCTTATCTCGCCGTCGGGGCTTGCGATCACAGTCGTCGACCCCTTGAGGAGGACCGTGACGTCGAATCGCTCGGCTGCTAGGCGCGCGTGCTTCAGGCGTTCGGCCTCGACGGTGGCTCGGTCCACGCCTAGGAGGCGAGAGAGTTCGCCTGCATGGGGAGTGACGAGGACGTTGACGTGGTCGCCCGAGTCGTCGAGTGCTTTCAGGCCGTCGGCGTCCAGGACTACGGGCTCGTCGGCGTCCAGCAGGTCGCGGATGCGCGGGATGTCCAAGTCGTCACCGAGTCCGGAACCGATCGTCCAGGCCTGCACCCGGCCGTCGCCGACGACCTCGGGGTGGGCCTCGCGGACCGCGCTCGCGACCGCGTCGGGGCCGATGTAGCGCACCATGCCGACCGGGCCGGCGAGAGCGCCGGACGTGGCGATCACGGCGGCGCCCGGGTACTGCGCGGACCCGACCATCAGGCCGAGCACGCCACGGGAGTACTTGTCGGACTCACCGTGCGGGACTGGATAGAGCGCGCGTACGTCAAACGCCTGCAGCGCCTGGACCTCCGCGGCCGGAAGGTCGAGGCCGATGTCGACAAGGTGGACCGGGCCGCAGGCGGTCGCGGCCGGGTCGACGAAGTGGCAGATCTTGTGCGTGCCGAACGTGACGGTGAGCGCGGCGTTGACATGCGCCTCGGGAGTCTCACCCGTGTCCACGTCGACGCCGGACGGGGTGTCCACGGCGACGATCGGTACGCCGTACCGCTCGGCCAACCGCACCGTGGCGAGCGCGTCCGGGCGCAGGCCCGGCCGCCCGCCGATCCCCACGATCCCGTCGACCACGACATCAGCAGCGGCGATCTCGTCGGCGACGAGACCGGAGACCTCGCCGACCCCCTGAATCTCCCCGGCCCCCTGAATCTCGCCGGCCGCCCGAACCCCACCGGCCGCCTGAAACTCGCCAGCCGCCTGGGTATCGCTGGCCGCCTGAGTCCCGCCCGCCGCCCGGATCTCCCCGGCCGTCGCGACGTCGCGCCCGCCGGCTTCCCTCAGCGCCGCAAGACCCCCCTCGTGGACCTTGGACGACAGGAGTACGGCCGTGACTTTCGCGCCGCGACGGGCCAGCCGTGCCCCGGCGTACAGCGCATCGCCGCCGTTGTCGCCGGACCCGATCAGCAGCACGACACGCGCGCCGTACGTCCCGCCAAGAAAGTTGCCAATGGCAACCGCGAGACCACCAGCCGCGCGCTGCATGAGCGCGCCGTCGGGCAGCTTCGCCATCAGCGCGGCCTCGGCCGCCCGGACCTGCTCGACAGTGTGCGCGTGCCGCATAGGTCAGCCCTCCAGGACAACGACAGCCGAAGCGATCCCCGCGTCGTGGCTGAGCGAGAGGTGCAGGCTCTGGACGCCGAGTTTGGCCGCCTGCGCCGCGACCGTGCCGGTGATCTCCAGCCACGGCCGCCCGGTCTCGTCGGTCTGCACCTCGGCGTCGTGCCAGTGCATGCCGGCCGGGGCCCCGAGCGCCTTGGCCAACGCCTCTTTGGCCGCGAACCGGGCCGCCAGCGACGCCGGCGGCTTCACCGCCTCCACGGCCGTGAACACCCGATCCCGCAACCCCGGCGTCCGCTCCAGCGTCCGCATGAACCGATCCACGTCGACCACATCAATACCCACGCCGACGATCATGCAGCCCACCCTAACCGCCCTCTTCCCCCACAGCAGCCTCCCCCCGACCGGACCGCCGAGTCGTGGATTCCGGCCGCCGATACGCCGATGCCAACGACCCCGATCCACGACTCGACGACCCGCCGGAGCAGCGCGGCCTTCAGTGTTGGTCGGGTGGACGGCTGGTGGATTGGCGGACTCGCATGTCCACGGCCAGGTCGAGGCGGAGGGCGGTGGGGGTTTTGCCGCGGGACAGGTCGAGGACGACCCGGGTCGCGAGCTGGGCCATCTGCTGCAGCGGCTGGTGGACGGTCGTGAGCGGCGGCGTGACAAAGTCCGCCATCGGCAGATCGTCGTACCCGACGACGGACAGGTCCCGCGGAATCTCGAGGCCGAGTTCGCGCGCGGCCTGGTAGACGCCCAGCGCCTGCATGTCGCTGCCGGCGAAGATCGCGGTGGGCGGGTCGGCGAGCCGGAGCAGGGCGAGCGCCTCGCGGTGGCCGCCGCCGACCTCGAAGTCGGCCCACCTGATCAGCGCCGGGTCGACCTCGACGCCGGTCGAGCGCAGCGCGTCGGTGTATCCGTCGACGCGCTGCCGTGAGCACAGCGTCGTGATCGGCCCGCCGATCATCCCGATCCGGGTATGGCCGAGCGTCCGCAGGTGTGTCGTCGCCAGCCGCCCGCCGTTCCAGTTCGCCGAGCCGATCGACGGTACGTCGTCGCCCACGTCGCCGACCGGATCGACGACCACGAACGGGATCCGCCGCGCCTCCAGCTGGGCGCGCTGGTCGGCGTCGAGGTCCGAGAACACCATGATCACGCCTAGCGGGCGCCGGTTCAGCACCGACTCGATCCACTCCTGCCGCGGCCGCAACGCCCCGCCGCACTCGGACAGCACCAGCTCGACGCCCTCGGCGCGGACGACCTCCTCGACGCCGCGGATCAGCTCCATCGCCCACTCGCCGCCGAGCTGGTTGAACACCAGGTCGATCATCGGCCCGGCCGTCGTGCTCGCGCTGCGCCGCCGGTACCCGTGCTCCTGGATCAGGCTCTCGATCCGAGCCCGGGTCGCCGCGGCTACGTCCGAGCGCCCGTTCAGCACCTTGGAGACGGTCGGCACCGACACCCCGGCCTGCTCGGCGATCTTCGCAATGGTCGGCCGCTCGGCCACGATGCCTCCCGATCCGAAACTTTCGGACCAGGCTACCGGTGGATCGTGCGTCCCTGGGCGTCCGCTACGCCACTCAGCCGGTAGAAGAACGTGTTGACCTGGTCCCGCCACTCGCGCGCGGTCGCCAGATGGGTCTCGAAGCGGGACGTGATGTTGGCCCGGACGGCGGGTTCGAAGCGTTCGGCGATCACCCGCCAGCGCGTGACCATCGCCTCGACCTCGGCGTACCCCTGGAAGTGTGTGTCGTAGATGTGTTGCAGCACCGTGCTCCCGCTCTGCAGCACGTGGTCGTACGGCACGTGGTGGAAGAACAGCAGCAGTTCGTCGGGGCACGCGTAGAGGTCCTCGTACCGACTCGCGAGCGGCTCCGGGTACTGGCCGGTGAAGCCCGAGCCCGTCTTCACCGTGCGGTCCACGCCGACGCCGTAGCGGTCCGCGAAGTGGTACCTGCCCGAGCCCGAGTACTCGTACCCGTTCACGCTCGGCCCGTAGTGCGTCCCCGGCGTCACCATGAACCCGACGCCGAGCGGCGCGGTGTACCGCTCGTACGTCTGCCACGAGCCGGCCATGATCGTCACCAGCTCGCTCCGGGTCCGGTCGTCCATCGCGAACGTCGCGGCGGCCCACTCGTGCAACAGGCTGACCGGGTCCGCGGCCGGATCCCACGCCAGCCGCCCGAATGCGTAGAGGTTGCTCTGCGCAAGCTTGTTGCCGGTCCAGTTGGCGTCGTCGCCGACGTTGGACACGGCAACGATCGCGCCGATCCGGTCGGCGACCGCCGCGCCACCGCCGCCGCTCGTGTCGAACTGCAGGATCTCCCGCCACCAGGGCCCCAGGTAGCACAGGTCCTGCTGCTGGCCGGAGTACTCCTGGGTGACCTGCAGCTCGACACCGAACACGGTTTCCTGGATTTCCCCGAGCAGCGGGGAGACGGGCTCGCGAACCTGGAAGTCGAGCGGCCCGTGCTGGATCTGCAAGACAACGTTTTCCTCGAACCGTCCGTCCAGCGGGATGACCGCGTCGTACGCCGCCCGCGCCCGATCCGTCCGGCGATCGCGCCAGTCCTGCCCGGGCTCCGCGCCGGAAACTCGCCAGAAAACCGTTCCGCCGTACGGCGCCACCGCCCGGGCCAGCAGGTTCGCGCCCTCGGGGTCGCGGGCCGTCCGCACCAGCAGGCCGCCCAGGTCCGGCACCACGTCGTACACCCGGGCGATCGCGGCCGCCCACCAGCGCGCGACCCGAACGTCTCGTGGATCGTCGACGAAGTCGATCGCGAGACTCACCGCGATCCCGTAGTCCCGGAAAACGCCGGCGAGCCGCGCCACGTCCGGCAGCTCGGCGTTCGCGAGGGCGACCGCGTTGATCCCGATCGAGGCCAGCAACCGTGCGTACGTCCGGACCCGGGTCAGGTCCGGCACCACCTCGCCGTCGCGGAAGAAGATCGAGTCGCCCGAGTACCCGCGCCGGACCGCGCCGGACAGCTCGTCCCAGTGGTCCAGCATCCGGATCGGTACGGCGGGCTGCTCGACGACGGTGAAGTCGCCGCTCATCCACTCGAAGTACCGCAGCAGGTAGAAGTACCCGTACAGCAGGCCGTGCCCGCCCTCGGCCGCGACCACCAGGTCGTTGCCTCGTCGCACCACCACGAAACCCTCGACGCCGAGCCCGTGCTCGGGGACGGCGGCCTCGACCTCACGCCACAGCGCGGTCTCCCGGGCCCGGCTCACCGTACAGACGGCGACCTGGACGTCGGTGCGGAAACGACGGATCTGCCGGAGCTCGGCCCGGATCGTCTGGGCGAGCACCCCGGACGCGTGGACAGTCACCTCGGGCAGGCGTTGCGTACCCAGCCAGGCGGAATCGGCGGTCATCGAGCGCTGATCCTGACATACCGGACGGTCACCGAACGGTGACCGAAAGTTTCGAGACCGTTCCGTAGCTGAGCCGGCCGTGTCGAAGCTGAGACCAAGGCCACTCCGGTCCGGTGTGGGTGCATCCCCTGCCGATGGGAAGAATGGGCCACATGCTGCAGCCGTCGCGGGAGGTGACTCCCTATACCGAGCTCGACCGGGCCACCTGGGCGCAACTGGCCGAGACCACCATCTCCCCGCTGACGGCGGACGAGGTCGAGCGGCTGCGCGGTCTCGGCGACGAGATCGACATGGACGAGGTCCGCGAGGTCTACCTGCCGCTGTCGCGGATCCTCTCGCTCTACGTCCGGCACGCCCGCGCGCTGCACGCGGACACCGAGGGATTCCTCGGCAAACAGGTCGAGACCCGCACCCCGTTCGTGATCGGGATCGGCGGATCGGTTGCCGTCGGCAAGTCGACGACCGCGCGCCTGCTGCGCGAACTGCTCGCCCGCTGGCCCGAGCACCCACGGGTCGCGCTCGTCACCACCGACGGCTTCCTCTGGCCGAACGCCGAGCTCGAGCGCCGGAATCTGATGCAGCGCAAGGGCTTCCCGGAGTCGTACGACCGCAAGGCCCTGCTGCGTTTCGTGGTCGAGGTGAAGTCCGGGATGGACACGGTCGAGGCGCCGGTCTACTCGCACCTGCACTACGACCGGATGCCCGGCGTCCGGACGACCGTCGAGCAGCCCGACATCCTGCTGCTCGAGGGCCTGAACGTCCTGCAGCCGGCGCCCCGGCACGCGGACGGCAAGAGCGGTCTCGCGGTCAGCGACTTCTTCGACTTCTCGGTGTACGTCGACGCCGCCGCCGACGACATCCGCTCCTGGTACGTGGCCCGCTTCCTCAAGCTCTGGGAGACGGCGTTCCGCAACCCGGAGTCGTACTTCGTCCGGTACGGCGAGCTCAGCCGCGAAGAAGCGATCAAGAAGGCCGAGTCCCTCTGGGACGGCATCAACGGCCCCAACCTCCGCGAAAACATCCTCCCCACCCGCTCCCGAGCCACCCTGGTCCTCCGCAAAGGCCAGGACCACGCAGTCCGCTGGGTCCGCCTCCGCAAACTCTGACCACCGCCCGCCGAGTCGTGGAAATCGGCTAGCTCACACAGCCACAATCCACGACTCGCGTTTCCTGGCGACAGCCAATCGCCACGACTCGGCGGTCAGGCGCGGGCGCGGAGCGCCGGTACGACGGCCAGCGCGACGACCGCGGCGGTCAGGCCGAACGCCAGCGGGTAGCCGGTGCCGCTGACGACCGCCCCGAAGGCCAGCGCGCCGAGTCCCCAGCCGCCGTCGTACGCGAGGTTCCACAGCGCGCTGACCTGGCCGTAGCGGGAACGGTCGACGCGGTTGTACATCAGTGCCAGCGTCAGGTTCTGCGCCGCACCGAAGCCGATCCCGAAGCAGGTCGAGCCGATCAGGATCGCGGCCGCGCTCGGCAGGAACACCAGCGCCCCGGCGCCGATCACCGCGAAGCCCAGCACGGGCGCAAGCAGCTTCGCGGGACCAACGCGATCGGCGTACCGCCCGGCCAGCCACCGCGCCGCCGGCGCCGCGACCGCCTGCAGCAACAGCGCCGTCGCCACCATCGACTGCTTGCCCGAAGCAACGGACAGCGGCAGGAAGGTGACGCTGATCCCGGCCGCGACAGTCACCGCCGCGAACACGAGAGTCGGCATCAGCAGGCCGCTCCGCCGTACGCCGCCCAGCACCTTGACGTGCTGCTCCTCGACCGCGACCCGCGCCGGCAGACCGATCAGCATCACGAGCCCGCCGAGCGAGGCGACCGCCGCCAGTACGAACAGCGCGCCGAAGCCGACCACGTGCGTCAGGTAGACGCCGAGCGGCAGCCCGATCACCGCAGGCACGCCGACCGCCACGCCGTACACCCCGAGCGCCTCACCGCGACGGCTCGACGGTGCGAGATCCGCGACCAGCGCCACCGCGCCGACAACCAGGATCGCCAGCCCCGCGCCGCGGACAACACAGACGGTCAGCACCACCGGCAGCGACGCCGACACGAGCAGCACCAACGACGGCGCCCCGAGCAACACCAGCCCGGCCGCGAGCACCACCTGGTACCCCCAGCGAGCCAGCATGCGCGGCACGACCAGCTCGACACCGACCGCCGAGAACATCATCGCGGCCGTCGACAGCCCGGCCCCGACCCCACCGGACCCGTTGGCCGCGAGGTACATCGGCACCACGGAGGTCAGCAGGTACATGCTCAACCCGGACCCGAACACCATCACCAGCAGCCGCACGAACTGGCTGCCCAGAAGACGATCGACAGCGACTGCGGGGATCTCGCACACAGTGGTCATGTCTCGAAGGTAGAGAAATACCGGTACGCCCTACAGATCCAGTTCCGGACCGCCCGAGGGGACCAGTTCTGGAACTTTGTCGACAAGTTATCTTCTTGCGGTGGGTAGCCCGGTACACGTCCGGCTGGCATCGGCCGGCAGCTCCGCCCACGACCTGCTGCTCGAGCTCGCCGGGACGTTGGTCGATCGGCCGTCGCTCACGCACGACAAGGCCGGTCGGCCGCAGGTGCCCGGGCTGGCTGTGAGTGTCAGCTACTCGCCGCGGCGGATCGCGGTGGCCGCGTCGTACGGCGGGCCGGTGGGGATCGATCTCGAGGAGCTCACGCCTCGGGATTTCCGGCCGTTGGCGGACCGTTGGTTCGCCCAACGCGAGGTGGCGTGGCTGGCGGGGCAGCCGGATCAACTGGAGGCGTTTCTGCGCCTGTGGACGGCCAAGGAAGCGGTCGGCAAGGCGCTCGGTCTCGGACTACGCCGATCGGGGCTCCGCCGCGAAATGCCGCTCGACGGCGGCCCGGTCGACTCCGCACCCGGCCTTGCGGTCACCCACCTGCCCTGCCCAGACGGCGTACTCGCCCTGGCGACACCGGCCACAGCATCCCACCAGGTGTCACCGGGGCTTGACCCGCTGTGTGCGCGTGGGTAACTTTCGCGTCGCGGGGGAGTATCTGTAATTCAATTACTTTGGCGTTCGCCCCTGCCCGCCCGGACTGAGTTGGTGACACCGATGGAACTGACCCGACGCCAGACCCTCGGACTCGCGGCGGCCACCGTCGCCGGATCGACGGTCGCCGGAACCGCCGCCGCCTCCGCAGCAACAGCTCACACCGACCGCTGGGTCCGCGACACCCTGCGCCGGATGACGCTGGAGCAGAAGGTCGGCCAGCTGTTCGTCCTCTACGCCTACGGCCCGACCGCCGCCACCGCGGACGCGCGCAACACCACCTTGTACGGCGTGGCCACGCCGGCCGAGGTGGTCGCGAAGTTCAACCTCGGCGGCGTCATCTACTTCACCTGGACCGACTCGGTCCGCACCCCGGAGCAGATCGCCGGGCTGTCGAACGGATTGCAGGCCGCGTCGCTGGCCACCACCGGCATCCCGCTGCAGATCAGCACCGATCAGGAGTACGGCTCGGTCGTCCGGGTCGGCCCGCCCGCGACCCAGTTCCCGGGCGGGATGGCGCTCGGCGCGACCCGCTCGGCGAACTTCGCCCGGTCCGCCGGGGCGATCGCCGGCCGCGAACTGAAGGCGCTCGGCATCACCACCGACTTCGCCCCGGACGCGGACGTCAACGTCAACCCGCTCAACCCGGTGATCGGCGTCCGCTCGGCGTCCTCCGACCCGGCGCTGGCCGCCGAGATCGTCGCCGCCCAGGTCAAGGGGTACCAGCGCGACGGCCGGATCGTCTCGACCGCGAAGCACTTCCCCGGCCACGGCGACACCGAGACCGACAGCCATGTCGGGATCCCGGAGATCCACCACACCCGGGAGCAGTGGACCGCGATCGACCTGCCGCCGTTCCAGGCCGCGATCCGGGCCGGCATCGAGTCGATCATGACCGCCCACATCGTGGTGAAGGCACTCGACCCGTCCGGCGACCCGGCGACGCTGAGCCGGCCGATCCTGACCGGGATCCTGCGCGAGCAGCTGCGGTTCGACGGCGTGGTGATCACCGACTCGCTGGGGATGAAGGGCGTCCGGGACAAGTACGGCGACGCCGAGATCCCGCTGCGGGCGATCGAGGCGGGTGTCGACCAGCTGCTGATGCCGGTCGATCCC
Organism: Kribbella sp. NPDC003557; assembly: GCF_040610805.1. Taxonomy (NCBI): domain Bacteria; kingdom Bacillati; phylum Actinomycetota; class Actinomycetes; order Propionibacteriales; family Kribbellaceae; genus Kribbella; species Kribbella sp. NPDC003557. Next base: position 472,916 of record NZ_JBEXMY010000007.1, on the reverse strand, counting down.
GGCCTGGCGTACAACTCGGTGCTCGACGCCGTCCGCGGCGGCCGGATCTCCGAGGCGCGTATCGACGAGAGCGTCACGCGCATCCTCAAGCTCAAGTACACCGGCGGCCTCGTCGACCGGCCGTACGTCGACGTGGCGCGGATCGCCAAGGTCGTCGGTACGCCGGCCAACTACGCGGAGGCCCAGCGGATCGCGGATCGCAGTACGACGCTCCTGCGCAACGACGCCGGGCTGCTGCCGCTCTCCCCCGCGCCGCGCACGATCGTCGTCACCGGCTACAGCCCGACGGCGCTGGCCACGGCGCTGCAGGGCCGCGGGGCGACGACCGTCGTGAAGGACACCGGCACGGCGCCGAGCGACGCGAAGATCACCGACGCGCTGGCCGCCTCGGCCGCCGCCGATCTGACCGTCGTGCTGACCAACAAAGCCTGGGACACCGAGGTCACCGACAAGCTGGCCAAACAGCAGAAGCTGGTCAACGGCCTGCTCGCCACCGGCCGCCCGGTGATCGTCGTCCCGGTCCGCGATCCGTACGACGTCGCCTACTTCGACGACCCGACGACGACCCTGGTCACGTACGGGAGCACCGCGGTGTCGATGGAGGCCCTCGCCAAGGTGCTGTACGGCGAGCTGGCGCCCACCGGCAAGCTGCCGGTGGAGATTCCCGCGAAGCCGGACCCGAACAGTTCCGACCCGGCGCCGGTGCTGCACCCGTTCGGTCACGGGCTCACGTTCGACCCGCGGGAGACCCACCTGACCGTTGCCTCGTACAACATTCATGCGGGGGCCGGCGAGGACAACGTTTTCGACCTCGACCGGACCGCGCGGGCGGTGAAGGCGCTCGACGCGGACATCGTCGGACTCCAGGAAGTCGACGTGCACTGGGGCGACCGCAGCCAGTGGCTGGACACGATCGCGGAACTGGCCGGAAAGCTCGGAATGTATCCGGCGTTCGCGCCGATCTACGACCTCGACCCGCCGGCCGCCGGTCAGCCGCGCCGGCAGTACGGGGTCGGGATCCTGTCCCGGTTCCCGCTGGTCCACGCGGAGAACCACCCGATCACCAGACTGTCGACCCAGGATCCCAATCCGGTCCCCGCGCCGGCGCCGGGGTTCCTCGAGGTCGAGGTCGACGTGCGCGGGCGGCGGCTGCACGTCTACTGCACGCACCTCGACTACCGCGGCGATCCGACGGTGCGGCAACTGCAGGTGGCGGACACGCTGCGGATCCTCGCCCAGGACCGGCGTCAGGATCTGCAGATCCTGGTCGGTGACTTCAACGCGGAGGCTTCCGCGCCGGAGCTCGCGCCGCTCTGGACGCGGCTGACCGACTCGTGGGCGGCCGCCGGGGAAACCGTCGGCGGGCCGAACACCTATCCGGCGGTCGCCGCGAGCAAGCGGATCGACTTCGTCACCGTCGGCAAGGGGGTGTCCGTGCGGAGCGCGGAAGTGCCCGCCGAGGTCCCGGTCGCCGAGGCCGCCAGCGATCACCGCGCGATCGCCGCCCACCTGTCCTTCCGCCGCTGACCCGCCTGGTACCGAGGAGAGATCATGAAACGACGCAATCTGCTGGCCGGTGCCGGTGCGCTGGCCGCCGCCCCGCTGATCGACGTACCGGCCGCGCAGGCCGTGTCGCACCGGAAGGTGATGACCGGCGCCGAGGTGCTCGCGAACGACGGCTGGCGGGCCTTGTCCGGCCAGAAGGTCGGCGTGATCAGCAACCCGACCGGCATCCTCCCCGACTTCAGCCACGTCGTGGACACCATGCACGCCTCGGGCAAGGTCGACATCGTCGCCGTGTTCGGTCCAGAACACGGTTTCCGCGGCAGCGCGCAGGCCGGCGGTTCGGAGGGCGACCACGTCGACCCGCGCACCGGGATCATGGTGTACGACGCCTACGGCGCGAACGCCGACAAGCTGGTGAAGCTCTACACCCAGTCCGGCGTGGAAACCGTGGTCTTCGACATCCAGGACGTCGGCGCCCGGTTCTACACCTACATCTGGACGATGTTCGAGGCGATGCTCGCCGCGGTCCGCACCGGCGCCCGGTTCGTCGTCCTGGACCGGCCGAACCCGGTCGGCGGCTACGCCCGCGGCCCGATGCTGAAACCCGGCTACACCTCCGGGGTCGGCAAGAAGGAGATCATCCAGCAGCACGGCATGACGGTCGGCGAGCTGGCCCGGATGTTCGACGCCGAGTACCTCCCGCTGGAGCCGAACGGCGGCCGGCTGAAGCAGCTGACCGTCATCGAGGCGAAGAACTGGAAGCGGGACCAGCTGTTCGACGACACCGGCCTGACCTGGGTGATGCCGAGCCCGAACATGCCGACCCCGGACACCGCGCTGCTGTACCCGGGCCTGTGCCTGTTCGAGGCGACCAACATGTCCGAGGGCCGCGGCACGACCCGGCCGTTCGAGCTGATCGGCGCGCCGTACGTCGACTACAAGTGGGCGCAGGCCCTGCAGACCAAGAACATCCCGGGTGTCGCGTTCCGGGAGGCGTACTTCACGCCGACGATCAGCAAGAACGCGAACGTGCTCTGCGGCGGCGTCCAGGTGCAGATCACCGACCCGCACCGGGTCGAGGCGATCACCGCGGCGACGCACATGATCGTCGAGGCCCGTAAGCTCTACCCCGACTTCACCTGGCGGGCGGAGACCCCACCCGGCCGGTGGATCGATCTGCTGACCGGATCGGACCGATTCCGGACCATGCTTTTGGCGGATGCGACCGCCGAGGAGATCGTGGCAGCCTGGAAGTCCGAGACCGACGCCTGGACGGCCCGGCGCGCGAAGTACCTGCTGTACAAGGGAGCTCACCGATGAAGAGGTGGGCCGCACTCACGACTGTCTCTGCGGTGATACTCACGATGGCTTCCCCTGCTGTTGCTGCCAACAACAACTCCGGCCACAGCGCCGGGCGGTTCGACCGCCCGTACGCCGGTTACGCGCCGAAGACCACGCTGCTGCGTGACGCGACCCCGGCCAAGGCCGGCCTGGATCCGGCGCCGATCGACGCCGCGCTGGCCCAGGTCGCCGCCTGGACCCAGCCCAGCGGTACGGCGAAGCCGCTGTACGCGGGCGCCGTCACGCTGCTCGGCCACGACGGCAAGATCGTCACCCGGACGGCCACCGGCCTGGCGCTGAAGTACGCCGACGGGCAGGGCACCGAGCTGCCGCCGGACCAGCAGATCCCGATGCGCACCGACACGATCTTCGACCTGGCCTCGGTGTCCAAGCTGTTCACCTCGATCGTCACGATGCAGCTGGTCGAGAAGGGCAAGGTCGACCTGGACGCGCCGATCGCGACCTACATCCCGGAGTTCGCGGAAAACGGCAAGGAAACCGTCACGGTCCGGCAAGCACTCACGCACACCAGCGGATTTCCGTCCTGGCTCCCGCTGTGGAGCGCCCAGCCCGATCCCGCGTCCCGCCTGCACATGGCGCTGACCGCCAAACTCCAGAACGCGCCCGGCACGACGTACCTCTACAGCGACCTGAACCTGATCGCGCTCGGCGAGCTGGCCCACCGGGTGACCGGGAAAACGCTGGACAAGCTGGTCGCCGACGGGATCGCGAAACCGCTGCAGATGCGCGACACCGGCTACAACCCGGACCCGAAGAAGAAGCAGCGGATCGCCGCCACCGAGTACCAGTCCGCGCCGCCGCGCGGCATGGTGTGGGGCTCGGTGCACGACGAGAACGCCTGGTCGCTCGACGGCGTCGCCGGACACGCGGGCGTGTTCAGCACCGCCGACGACCTCGCCGTGCTGGCCCAGACGTTCCTGAACGGCGGCAGCTACCGCGGTGCCCGGATCCTCAAGGAATCCTCGGTGACCGCGATGATCACGAACTTCAACCAGGGCTTCCCCGGCAACGACCACGGCCTCGGCTTCGAGCTCAACCAGCGCTGGTACATGGGCGGCCTGTCCGGGCCGCGGACGGCCGGCCACACCGGGTACACCGGCACGTCGCTGGTGATCGACTTCGACTCCCGCTCGTTCGCGATCCTGCTCACCAACCGCGTGCACCCGAGCCGCAACTGGGGCAGCAACAACCCGGCCCGCCGCGCGGTCGCGCAGGGCCTCGCGCTCGCCCTCGGCGTCGGCCCGCGGCACGGCAAGGACGCCTGGTTCTCCGGGACGACGGACAACGCCACCAGCACGCTCGACGCGAAGGTCGCCGTACCGGCCGAGGGCGCTCGGCTCGCGTTCGACCTGTTCGTCGACACCGAGGACACCGACCTGCTGTACCTGGAGACGTCCACGGACGGAACGACCTGGACGAAGGTTCCGTTCACGGTCCGCGACCGCGGCTCGGCGCTCGACACCGACGGCTCGATCAGCGGCTCCGGCGACCGGCACTGGCACCAGGTCACCGCCGACCTCGGAGTGGGTGCGCAGACCGTCCGCTGGCGGTACACGTCCGACCCGCTGTACCAGGGCCGGGGTGTCTACGTCGACGGTGTGAAGATCACGAGCGGGTCTGGTCTTCTTCTCGACGGCGAACGGACGCCGGAGTCATTTACCGCAACAGGTTGGAGACTTTCGCGTCGGTGACCCCATCTCGTGCATAGTCGCCGTACCGTGGCTGTCATGAATTCAACATCCTCTCCAGAACCCACGGGGCCGCTGCTGGTCCGGGTCCGCGCGGTGATGCCCGCGCTGGCGCCGGCCGAGCAGCGGGTGGCGAACGCGGTCCTCGCGGACCCGGGCGGGGTGGCGGCGATGACGATCTCCGAACTGGCCGAGGTGGCGTCCACCTCGGAGACCACGGTCATCCGGTTCTGCAAGCAGATCGGCGTCCCCGGCTACCCGCAGCTCCGCCTGCAGTTGGCGGCCCAGTCGGCGCAGGAGAGTGCGCGGCCGGAGGTCGGCGGGGACATCGAGCCCGGCGACTCGCTGGCCGACGTGGTCAGCAAGGTGGCGTTCGCCGACGAGCGGGCGGTCCGGGAGACCGCGCAGCAGGTCGACGTGGACGCGCTGGCCAAGGTCGTGGACGCGGTGGTGAACGCCCAGCGGGTCGACCTCTACGGCTTCGCCGCCAGCGCGTTCGTGGCGCTGGACCTGCAGCAGAAGCTGCACCGGATCCGGCGGGTGGCGTTCGCCTGGTCGGACGTGCACATCGCGCTGACCAGCGCCGCGCTGCTCGGTGAGGGCGACGTCGCGATCGGCATCTCGCACACCGGCACCACGGTCGAGGTCGTCGAGGCGCTCGAGGAGGCCGCCAAGCACGGCGCCACGACCGTTGCGGTGACCAACTTTCCGCGGTCGCCGCTGGCCCGGACCGCGGATCTCGTACTGACCACGGCCGCCCGCGAGACGACGTACCGCTCGGGCGCGATGGCCAGCCGGATCGCGCAACTGACGGTGATCGACTGCCTGTTCATCGGGGTCGCGCAGCAGGTGCTGCCGGACGCCCGGAAAGCGCTCGAGGAGACCGCCAGCGCGGTCCGCGGCCACCGCCTGAAGGGTTCCGACTGACGGAAATCGTTTCCGTCAACGATGAACGGAATTGAAAATCCTTCAGTAGAAAACTAACATCGATCCTGTGACCTCACCGACCGAGCAGCGCAACCCGAGGACGCTCGCCATCGATGCGGTGGGCACGTCCGAGATCCTCCAACTCGTGAACAACGAGGACGCCCTGGTCGCCGGGGCGGTCAGCGCGGTGATCCCGGAGCTGACCAAGGCCGTCGACGCCGCCGTCGAGGCGGTCCGCGGCGGCGGCCGGGTGCACTACTTCGGCGCCGGGACGTCGGGCCGCCTGGCGGTCCTGGACGCCGCCGAGCTGCTGCCCACGTTCCATGTGCCGGACGGTCTGGTGGTCGCCCACCACGCCGGCGGCATGGAGGCGCTGCTCCGCGCGGTCGAGAACGTCGAGGACTCCGAGGAGGGTGGCGCCGCCGACGCGGCCGCCGTCACCGGCCAGGACCTCGTCGTCGGCCTCGCAGCTTCCGGGAGCACGCCGTACGTCGCCGGCGCCCTGAAGGCTGCCCGCGCCGCCGGGGCGACCACTGTGCTGGTGACATCCAACCCGGACGCCCCGCTGGCGCCGCTCGCCGACGTCGTGATCGCGGCGGACACCGGCCCCGAGGTGATCGCCGGCTCGACCCGGCTGAAGGCCGGCACCGCGCAGAAGATGATCCTGAACGCGTTCTCGACGACGCTGATGATCAAGCTCGGCCGCACCTGGTCCAACCTGATGGTCGACCTGGTCGCCACCAACAAGAAGCTCCGCGGCCGGATGCTCCGCATCCTCGCCGAGGCCACCGGCGCCGACGACGACGCCTGCGAGACCGCACTCGCGGCCGCCGACGGCGAACTCAAGCCGGCCCTGGTCCACCTCCTGACCGGCACCCCGATCCCCGAGGCCCGCACAGCCCTGGAAGCCGCCCACGGCCGCGTAGCCACCGCCCTGGCCGAGCTCGCCTGACACTGGCGGGCTATTTCACCGCTGGCCCGCTACAACCCGCCAGCGGTGACACAACCCGCCGGCAGGTCAGACGGAGATGTCCACCGACGGGCGGAGTTCGGCGGCTGCGGCTAGGGCTTCGTGGGCCGGGTTCTCGAGGAAGGCCTTGATCAGTTCGGGGTCGGCGGGGTGGGCGAGGTGTGGCAGCGCGATCTGTTCGTAGGCCGCCTGGAAGCGTGGGCCCCAGCGGCGGGTGCCCAGGCGGGCGGTGCGGGAGCAGTTGTCGACCATGTAGGCGACGTCGCGGGAGTGCATGTACGGGAGCAGCGAGTCGACGGCTTCGATCACGGACTCGTTGACGATCTCCGACCAGGCGTGGCCGCGGGCCGCGAACTCGTCGACCTGGGCCGTCATCGTCGCCACGAACAGCCCCGCGGTCAGTGGATCGACGAGGGCCGGCGCGGTGCCGCGGCGGGCGTGCACCTCGGCGCTGTGGGCCCACATCGGGCTGCCGCCGATCGCGGTCATCGGGCGGCTCGCCAGCCGCTGCTCGGCCAGGATCACGCTGCGCAGCTCGGTGCCGTCGGCAACCTCGTCGTAGATCTCGGCGACCAGGTCGCGGGCCGGCCCGTACGCCGCGGAGTACGCGCGGTCGAACAGGTCCTCGTCACCGCAGGCGGCGCGCACCGCCGCGAGCCCGGAGTCCGAGATCGTCCGCGCGATCGGGCCGGTGATCGCCTCGGTGGACCGCTCGTACGCCGTCACCGGATCTGCCCCGTCGATCCGGAAGTGCCGGTACAGCGCCTCCACCAGGCCGTGCACCGCGCCGAGCAGGATCGCCCGCTCGCCGGCGATGTCCGACAGGTACTCGGCGCGCAAGGTGGTCGCGAACGTGTACGGCGAGCCGAGCCCGACCGACCACGCGAGCGCCCGGTCCCACGCGTGCCCGTCCGGGTCCGCGTGGACCGCGATACTCGCGTTGATCCCGGCGCCGTTGACGGTCGCGCCCTGCTGGTACAGCCGGCGGACCGAATCGCCCATCCCCTTCGGGCACACCGCGATCACCGGATGTCCGGCGGGGAACGCGCTGCCGGCCGACGTCAGGTGGCCGAGCAGGAAACCGTGGGACAGGCCAATCGTCGCGCCGGGCTTGAGCACCGCGAAGATCTCCTCGTGGTGCGCGGCCAGCGCCGCGTCCGCGATCAGCAGGATCACCAGGTCGGCCGCGGCCGCGACCTCGAGCCAGTCCCCCAGCGTCCCGTCGGCCTCGGTGAACCCGTTGGCGCGGGCGTCCGCCGCGGACCGCGATCCCGGCCGCAGCCCGACCGCGACGGTGACCCCGGTCCCGTCGAGGGAGTCGCGCAGGTTCAGCGCCTGGGCCCGCCCCTGCGGCCCCCACCCGAGCACCCCGATCCGCTCGACCCCGTGCAACGCCGCGGGCAGCAGGGAGAACAAGTCCCGCCCACCCCGCACGATGTCCTCGGTCCCGCCCGGCACATCCATCTGCTCAACCCGAAACACCGAACTCTTCATGCGCCCAGTCAACGGGCGGCGCGCACATTGCGGCAAGCGCAATGTCCGCATCGCCCCGTTGCAGAAGCTGAAACAACCGCCGGGGACCTTGGACAAGGCATTGCTTGTCCAAGGTCCCCGCTGGGTGTCTAGGGCTCGAGGCCGACGACCTTCAGGACGTTCGGCCAGGCCTTCATGGTGGCCAGCAGCGTGGCGTCCTGGGTGGTCGTCAGCGCCTCCTGGTACGCGGACTCCAGGACGTCGGCGATGCGGACCGGGGAGCCGGTGGCGGCCGAGCGGACGGCGGCCTCGACCATCGCGATGCTGATGACGTTGGAGTGCACCTCAGACTGCGGGATCGTCGACGTCCGGACGGCGTCGACGAACTCGGCCAGGGACCCCGCGATCTCCTCGGGCTCGTCGGCCGGCTCCGCCGGCAGGGCCTCACCGGACGCCAGCTCGGCGACCGGTGCGTTGTCGCCGTCCCAGGTCGCCGTACCGCCCGGAGCGACCGCCCGCCAGCGGCCGTTCCACGAGGTCTCCAGGCCCGCCGCGCACCAGCTGCCGGTGAAGGCGAAGCGGGTGCCGTCGGCGTACGTGAAGATCGCGGACGCGGCCGCGTTGCCGTCGAACCAGCTCCACGACGGGTTGTACGAGTCGCAGTACACCGTCACCGGCTCCGCCCCGATCAGCTTGCGGGACAGGTCGAACTGGTGGATCGCCATGTCGACCAGGAGCGGCTCGGCCATCCGCTCCCGGAAACCGCTGAAGTGCGGCGCCTTGAAGAACTCGCAGGACAGCGTCCCGATCGACCCGAGATCGGCGAGCTGGCGCTGGAAGGCGTTCACGGCGCGGAAGTACCGGCGGGACTGCGAGACCATCAGCAGCTTGCCGCTCACCTCCGAGGCCGCGACCATCTGCAGACATTCGCGGACCGTTTCCGCCAGCGGTTTCTCGCACAGCACCGGGACGCCGCGCAGCAGCGCTTCGACGCTGACTTTCGGATGCGCCACCGGCACCGTCACGTCGATGACCGCGTCGAACTCGACGGACAGCCCGGCGAGCGAGGTGACGACCGGTACGTCGTGGTAGCCGTTGTCGTCGGCCGCGGAACGGGCGACGTCCAGGTCCAGGTCGACCAGGCCGACCAGCCGCACGTCGGGGTTGGCGGCGATGGTGCGCAGCCAGGCGCGCCCCATCCCGCCGGCTCCGACCTGTAGCAGGCGCAGGGGTTCAGGCATCGGCAGGCTCCTCGATGGGTCCGGTGTACCCGTGGCCGGTGAAGAAGTCGTCGGTCTCGTAGCGCAGCAGCGTCGGGATCTTCCGCTCGGGCAGGTCGGTGTTCACCCACGCGACGCCGTTCGCGATCACCTTACGCACGTCCTGGTGGTGGTAGACCGGGTAGTCCTGGTCGCCGGGCGAGAAGTAGAAGATCTTGCCGTGCCCGCGGCGGTACGTGATGCCGGAACGGAACACCTCGCCGCCGGAGAACGAGGACACGAAGATCAGCTCGTCCGGGACCGGGATGTCGAAGTACTCGCCGTACATCTCCTGCTGCTCGATCACGATCGGGTGCGGGACGCCCTGCGCGATCGGATGCGTGGGGTTGACCGTCCAGACCAGCTCACGGTCCCGTTCGCTGCGCCAGCGCAACGTGCACGTCGTGCCCATCAGCTTGCCGAAGATCTTCGACCAGTGGCCGGAGTGCAGCACGACCAGGCCCATCCCGGAGAGCACGTGCTGGTACACGCGGTCGACCACCTTGTCGTCGACCTCGCCGTGGGCGGCGTGGCCCCACCAGACGAGTACATCGGTTTCCGCGAGCACGTCCTCGGTCAGGCCGTGCTCGGGCTCATCGAGGGTCGTGGTCGAGACCTTGGCGTCCGGGAGGTTCTCGGCGATGCCGGCCGCGATGGTGGCGTGCATGCCGTCCGGGTAGATCTCCCGGACGTGCGGCTCCACCTGCTCGTGGCGGTTCTCGCCCCAGACGAGTACGCGAATCGTCATATCAGAAAGCCTTTCGAGGGTTATTTGACGGCTCCGCCGATGGCGCCGGCGGCGATGTACTTCTGCGCGGCGACCAGCAGCACGATGGCCGGGATCGCCGAGAGCACCGCGGTCGCCATCACCGCGTTCCAGTTCTGCACCTGGGTGCCGAGGTACTGGTAGATCCCGAGCGTCACCGGCCGGACGCCGCCCTTGGTGGTCAGCGTCAGCGCGAACAGGAAATCGCTCCAGGAAAACAGGAAACTGAACAGTCCGGCGGTGATCAGCGAGTTCTTGCTGATCGGCAGCACGATCGCGACGAACGCCCGGAACAGCCCGGCGCCGTCCACCCGCGCGGCCTCCACCAGCGACGGCGGCAGCGAGAGCATGAACGAGCGCAGGATCAGGATCGCGAACGGGATCCCGCTGCTGCAGTTCGCCACGATCAGGCCCGGGATCGAGTTCAGCAACCCGATCCGCTCGTACGCGGTGTAAAGCGCGTTCGCGATCACGATGCCCGGAATCATCTGCGAGATCAGGATCGCGAGCAGCCCGATCGACACCCAGCGGGACCGGAACTGCGACAGCGCGTACGCGCACGGCGTCGCGATCGCCAGGCTCAGCACGACCGTTCCGGCCGCGATGATCATGCTCGTGACGAGATTTCCGCCCTGCTCGTCGAGCGCTCGTCGGTACCCGGAAAACGTCGGATGCAACGGCAGGAAACCGGCGGTCAGGGTGTTCCCGGACGGCTGCAGCGAGGCGTTCACCATCCAGTAGACCGGGAACAGCATCACGCACAGGACCAGCACGCCGATCACGGTGTACGTCGTACGTCGCATCAGGTCCCCCTATTCGTCGACAGCACGACGGGTGCCGCGCAGGTAGAAGATCGCGAACACGAACGAGATCGCGATCAGGATGTTGGACAGTGCCGCGCCCTGACCGAACTTGAAGTCGATGAAGGACTTCTCGTACGACTGGGTCGCCAGTGTCTGCGTCGCGTTCGCCGGTCCGCCGCCGGTGAGGCCGAGGATGATGTCCAGGACCTTGATCGTGTAGACGACGCCGAGCATCAGCAGCACGCTCGCGACCGCCCGCAGGTTCGGCCAGGTGATGTACCAGAACGACCGCCACCCGGTCGCGCCGTCGAGCTGGCCGGCCTCGTAGAGCTCGTCGGGGATCTCCGCCAGACCGGAGTACAGCAGCGTCACGTTGAACGGGATGCCGATCCAGATGTTCACACCGATCACCGCGATCAGCGCCACCGACGGCGAGTTCAGCCACGGCACCGGGTCACCGATCAGGTGCAGCTTCAGCAGCGTGCGGTTCAGGATGCCGCTGTCCTGCTCGAGGATCGACCGCCAGGTCGCGCTGGACACGATCAGCGGCAGCAGCCACGGCAGCAGGAGCAGCGATCGCAGCAGTCCGCTCAACGGGAACTTCTTGTGGAAGAACAGCGCCAGCCCGAGGCCGATCGCGAACTGGAAGGCGATCGAGCCGATGGTGAACAGCGCCGTGTTCAGCATCGCGTCCGAGAACAGCTTGTCCGTGACGACCGTGCTGTAGTTCTTCAGCCCGACCCACGGCGCGGCGCCGGTGAAGAACGTCTTCAGCCCGTAGTCCTGCAGGCTCATCAGCAGGTTCTTCACCACCGGGTAGCCGAACAGCGCCACCATCGCCACCGCGGCGGGCAGCACGAACAGCACCTTGGTGAGGGACTCGCCCCGGTGGCGCCGGCCGCGAACCTTCTCGCGGCCGGCCACCGTGGTCCGTGTGAGCGTCACCATGCCGTCAGCCGCCGGAGGCCTGCTTGAAGGCGTCCTGGGCCGAGGCCTTACCGGTCAGCGCCAGCTGGATCGCCTGGTAGATCACCTTCGCGGCGTCCGGCCACTTGTCACCCAGCTTGCCGGTCCGCGACCGGGCGGTCTTGACCTGCTCGGTGAAGGCCTTCATCGACGGCACTTCCTTGACGTACTGGTCGAGCAGCGCGGTCTTTGTCGGGATCGTGTACCGCGCCTTCGCCCAGGCCAGCTCGTTCTCGTCCGAGTTCAGGCACTTCACGAAGTCGGCGGCCTTCTGCTGCTTGGCCTGGTCCTTGTTCAGCGGGACCGTCCAGGCCTCGCCGCCGAGCGGCGCGACCGGCGTCTGGTCCGGCTTGTTCAGCGGGAACGTGACCACGTCCCACTTGATCTTCGGGTTCTTGTTCAGCGACGGGATCTGCCACGGCCCGTTGACCATCATCGCGGCCTTGCCGGCGATGAACTGGTCGTTCACGTCGCCCTGGGTCCAGTTGATCACGCTCTTCGAGGCGGACCCCGACTTCACCAGGTCGACCCACAACTGCAGTGCCTCGGCCACCTGGGGACTGGTCAGGTCGGTCTCGTCACCGCCGTTGGTCCACATCGCCGGCAGGAACTGCCACGAGCCTTCGTACGTCGCGTTGGCGTTGAACGCCATCCCGTAGCGGCCGGGCTTGGTGAGCTTCTTGGCCGCGGCCTTCAGCTCCTCCCAGGTCTTCGGCGGCTGGACGCCGGCCTCGGCCAGCATGTCCTTGTTGTAGAACAGCGCGATCGTGTTGGTCACCGGCGCCAGTCCGTAGAGCTTGCCGTCGTACGACGTCGCGTCGACCATGCCCTTGATGACGCCGTCCCCGGTCAGCCCCATGTCGTTCAGGGGTGCCAGCGCGCCGGTCGCGGCGATCTGCTGGACGTCGGGGTTGTCGAGCATCAGCACGTCGGGCAGCGTCTTCGACGAGGCCTGCTGCAGCACCTTCTGGATCAAGGTGTCACCAGGCACCGTCTCCCGTTGGATGGTGATGCCGAGCTGGGACGCGCAGGAGTCAAGTCCCTTCTGCACAAGGGATTTGTCCGGGTCGTTGTTGTAGTAGTCCAGGACCGTGAGGCTCTTGACGCTGTCGCCGGACGCGGACGACTGGCCGCCGCCGTTGTCACCGCAGGCGACCAGCAGGAGCGACACCGTCGTCGCACCCGCCAGCGCGGCGGCGATCCGCTTGCTGATCATGACATCGGACTCCTTCAAAGCGTTTAACCGATGGACGGAGGGACTGGGGCGGATGTTGTGGATTTGGCGGTAAACCGCTTAACTGAGGTGTTGAAGGACTATGTTCCCTACGTCACACCGCTGTCAAGAGTTCGGAGGGGGTCGATCGATGGTCACGATGCGCGACGTCGCTCAACGGGCGGGAGTCTCGATCGCGACCGTCTCGTTCCTGCTCAACGACACCAAGCCGGTGACGGCCGCGACCCGGGCGCGGATCGAGCAGGCGATGCTGGAGCTCGGCTACCGGCGCAACGTGGTCGCCCGCGCGCTGGCCAGCAAACGCACGCACATCGTCGCGATGGCGTACCCGGCGCTCGAGCACCGGTTCGGGATGTCGACCGCGGAGTTCTTCACCAGCGCGGCCGAGGCGGCCCGTAAGCAGGACTACCACCTGGTGCTGTGGCCGGTCGGCAACGACGGCGTCGAGCTGCGGGAGTTGCTGGGCCAGGGTCTGGTCGACGGCGTCGTCCTGATGGAGGTGCAGCTCGACGACCCGCGCATCGACGTCCTGCGTCAGGCCGGTACGCCGTTCTCGCTGATCGGGCGGACGACGGAGCTCGACGGCCTGTCGCATGTGGACATCGACTTCGACACCACCGTCGAGGACGCGGTCAAGCACCTGTACGACCTCGGGCATCGCGAACTCGTGCTGATCTCCGGCGATCTCGACGACCCACGGTTCCATGCCTACGGCCCCTGGGTGCGGACCGAGGAGGCGTACCGCCGGGTCGCCGCGTCGTACGGCCTGCCGGTCGTCGTCGTGCCGTGCTCCGACACCACCCAGGCCGGCAAGGCCGCCGCCGAACACGTGCTGGCCGAACACCCCGGGACGACCGCGATCCTGGTCCTGAACGAGTACGCCGCGCTCGGCGTCGTCTCCGGCCTCAAGCGCGCCGGCCACGACGTCCCCGCCGACATCTCGGTGCTGTCACTGCTGATGGTTCCGGAGACCGCGGCGATGACGGATCCCGAGCTCACCATGATGCGTACCCCGGGCCCGGAGCTCGGCCAGCTCGGCACCGAGGCGCTGCTCCGTCAGCTCGAAGGCGACGCCCCGCTGCCGCCGCAACTCGTCCCGGCGAAGCTGTTCCCGGGTGCTACGGTCGCAGGTCCCAGAGCGCCGCGACCAAAGGCCGGTGCAGGTCGGCGCGGCGCGCGCAAAGCCCGATCGTGAGCGGTTCCAGGTCGGCCGGCAGCTCGGTCAGCTGATCGCGGACGGCCGACGACTCGAGGACGAGCCGCGGTACGACGCCGACGCCACATCCCAGCGCCACCAGGGCGAGCAGGGCCTCGTGGCCGTCCGGCTCGGCCGCGATCGCCGGCTTCACACCGGTCCTGCGGAACCAGCGGAACGCGTTGTCGCGCACGAGACCGCGGGCCGGTACGACGTACGGCCCGTCGGGCTCGGTGTCGCGGGCCTTGACGAGGACGAGGTCGGTGACGGCGACCGTTCGGGTGACCAACGATTGCGGGAGACGCCGGGGAATGCCGGCCACCGCGGCGTCCACCTCGCCCTCGTCCAGGCGGGCGAGTGCGGCGGCCGCGTCGCCGGTCCGGATGTCGAGGCGGATCTGCGGGTGCTGCGCGCGCAGTGGCGCCAGGAGGTCCGGCAGCAGGGTCTGGCAGGCGGTGACGGTGGCGAAGATGCGCAGCTCACCGGTGAGACCGGCTGGCTCGGCGGAGCCGGATCGGTAGTCCGCCCACAGCTCCAGCGCCTGCTCGGCGTACGTCGTGAAGCGCCGTCCCTCGGCGGTCAGCACGACACCCCGCGGCCCACGGTCGAGCAACCGAGCGCCGACCCGGGTCTCCAAACGCTGGATCGTCCGCGTCAGCGTGGCCGCACTGACGTGGCACTCCAGGCTCGTCCGCCCGTAGTTGAGCGTGCGAGCCAGATGCAGGAAGAGCTCCAGTTCCCGGTGCTCCACTGTCACCTCCGGCGGGCGTCGGCCTCGATCTCGATCTTCATCCGTGGGTCGGACAGGCCGCACACCAGCATCGTGGCCGCCGGGCGGATCCCGCCGAACGCGCGCCGCAGGGTCGGCCAGCAGGGCTCGAAGTCGGCCCGGTCCGGGAGCAGGTACCGGACGCGGACGACGTCGTCCAGCGAGCATCCCGCCGCCTTCAACGCATCCGCGATGTTCACGATGCAGCGCTCGGCCTGCGCCACCACGTCGTCCGCGATCGTCATCGTCGAGTAGTCGAAGCCCGTCGTCCCGGAGACGTGCACCCAGTCGCCGTCCACCACGGCCCGGGCGTACCCGATCTGCTCCTCGAAGGTCGAACCGCTCAGAATCGCCCGTCGCTCACTCATACCCCGAACGCTAGGCAACCGCCGGCCGCGCGGTCGAGCCGGCCAGCCGGATCGTGGGCTTCGGGACCTGGTACGTCGTGACGTCGCCGCCGTCCATCACCGCGAGGATCGCCTCGCCGACGATCGTGCCGAGCCCGTGCACGTCGACCGTCACCACGCTCAACGGCGGGTGCGCCAGCCGGGCGACCGCGGTGTCGTCCCAGGCGATCACCGACAACTGCCCGGGGATGCCGACGCCCAGCTCCTTCGCCGCGGCGAGACCGCCGATCGCCATCAGGTCGTTGTCGTAGACAACGGCCGTCGGGACCCGGCTGCCGGTCAGCAACCGCCGGGTCGCGTCCCGGCCGGAGTCCTCGGAGTAGTCGCCCTCGATGACCCGGCCGTCGACGTCCTGCTCGGCGCACGTCGCCATGAACGCGTCGTCGCGCGCCTGGCAGTGCAGCATGTCCCGCGGACCGCTGACCCGCGCGATGTCACGGTGGCCGAGATCCGCGAGCGCCCGTACGGCGGCCCGGGCGCCCTCGGCGTTGTCGACCAGCACGTTGGTGATCGGGGCCTCGAGCTCGGGCCCGCCGAGCAGCACCGCCGGCACCCCGAGCCGCTCGAGCTCGGCGAGCCGGGAGTCCTTGGTCCGCAGGTCGACCATCACGATGCCGTCGACGTGCCGGTTCGGCACCCAGCGCCGCCAGATCTCGATCTCCGCGGCGGTGTCGGCCGCGAACTCGATCAGCAGGCTCACCCGCCGGCCGTCGAAGACCTCCTCGATCCCCTGGACGACATCGGCCATGAACGGCTCCATGCCGAGCAACCGCCCGGGACGCGCCAGCACCAGCCCGGCGATCCGCTCGCGCGACGTCACGTCCTGCATACACTGCCCTCCAAGGCCACCGATGCCACTATATTCACAGACCTAACTAACTCGACAGATGACGGATGTTCCGATGCAGCAGGTCAGCGACGCGTCGCGATCACCGGGTTACGACCCGGCACCGACGAACAGCCGTGCCCTCATTGTGGACAGCATCCGCTCCGCGGGCACGGTCAGCCGGGTGGAACTCACCCAGATCACCGGTCTCACCGCCCCGTCGGTGACGACCGTGGTCCGGCGGCTGATCGACGACGGGCTCGTCGACGAGGCCGGGCGCGGCTCGTCCACCGGCGGCAAACCGCGCACCATGCTCCGGATCCGGGCCGCCGCCCGGTACGTCGTCGGCGTGCACCTGAGCGCCGACAGCCTGACGTACGTGCTGGTGGACTACGCCGGCGGGGTGGTGGCCCGCTGGCGGCGCGACGGTCCGGGCGAGCAGAGCGACCCGGAGCAGGTGGTGGCCCGGATCGCGACCGAGACTTCCGAGCTGATCGAGCGCTCGGGGATCGACTCCTCGCTGGTCCTCGGGCTCGGCTTCGTCTGTCCCGGGCCGCTGATCCGCAACCGCGGCGTCACCTCGGCGCCGCCGTCGATGGCGCACTGGGTCGACTTCCCGATCCACCAGCGGCTGGAGGAACGGCTGCAACTGCCGGCGCTGCTGGAGAACGACGCCACCGCGGCCGCCGCGGGCACCCGGCTCACCACCAGCCACGACGTCTCGGTGATGGCCGCGCTGTTCATGAGCGAGGGCATCGGGTCCGGCCTGCGCCTGAACGGCCACGTCTACCAGGGCGCGCACGGCAACGCGGGCGAGGTCGGGCACGTCTGCGTCCAGATCGGCGGCCCGGAGTGCTGGTGCGGGAGCACTGGCTGCCTGGAGGCGATCGCCGGGCCCGCGACGGTCGTCGCCAAGGCCCGCGCGGCCGGGCTCGACCTCGGCTCCCAGCGCCGTACCGGGGTGGCGGCGTTCGCGGCCATCGCCCGGCTGGCGCTGACCGGCGACTCCCGGGCCGAGGCGATCATCCGCGACTCCGCGTCCTGGCTCGCGCTCGGCGCGCAGACGATCACGAACATGTACGACGTCCAGCTGCTGGTGCTGACCGGGCCGGCGTTCGCCGTCGCCGGGACGATCTACCTGCCGATCATCCAGGAGCGGATCCAGAGCTCCGCGTTCGGCCGGGCGGTGAACACCGAAGTGGTGCTCGACGAGCGCGGCCACGACGCCGCCGCGATCGGCGCGGCCCTGATGATGCTCCGGTCCGGCACCGTCTCCGCCTAGGCATTTCCACTCTGCGCGGTCAAACCGTTACTGATCAACGTCTTGTCTTATGTTTATTAGGCGAACTAAGTTACCGCCAGCTTCCCTGGCGGGTGCCGGGGTGACGTGCGGAAAGGACGATCAATGCTCCGGAACCCGAAGGACCGTACGAGGACCCGGCGCCTGGTGAGCGCCGCGGCCGTCGCGACAGCCACCGCGCTCCTGCTGGCCGCCTGCGACGGAGCCGCCGCGGGCGGTGGCCAGGCAGCCGCGAAGGACGCCTCCGTCACCGTCGCGGCCGGCGACATCACCGCGGAGAACTTCAACCCGTTCAGCACCACCGCGCTGCAGCCGACGCTGGGCGTCATCTACGAGCCGCTGTACTGGTACAACTTCGCGAAGCAGTCGGACCCGACGCCGGTGCTCGCCACGGGCTACTCCTGGAACGCCGACGGGACCGAGCTCACCATCAAGACCCGCCACGACGTGAAGTGGAACGACGGTCAGCCGTTCACCGCCAAGGACGTGGCGTTCACCTTCAACCTGGTCGCGAAGACCCCCGCGCTGAACCCGTCGGGCCTCGCCGCCACCGCGAAGGCGACCGCCGACGACACCGCCGTCCTGACGTTCAAGTCGAAGTCGCTGATGCAGGAGCCGGCCGTCCTCGCCAACCAGGCGATCGTGCCCGAGCACATCTGGAAGGACATCAAGGACCCGACGACCGACCTGAACAAGAACCCGGTCGGCACCGGGCCGTTCAAGGTGAAGTCGTACACGCCGCAGAGCTTCGTGCTGACCAAGAACGACCAGTACTGGGAGCAGGGCAAGCCCGAGATCAAGGAGGTGCGCTACCTCCCGGTGACGTCGGCGGACGCCGCCAGCGCCGCGCTGGTCGCGGGCAAGGTCGACTGGGCGAGCGCGTACCTGCCCGGTATCGACAACATCATCAAGTCCGGCAAGAACCTCACCTACGTCAACACGCCCGTGATGACGACCGTCCTCGTGACGTGCTCGAACGCGCAGCTCGGCTGCGCCGGACCGCAGACCGACCCGGCCGTCCGCAAGGCGATCTACGTCGCGATGAACCGCGAGCAGCTGGCCAAGCTCGCCGGCGGCGGTGTCGCGGGTGTCGGCTCGCCGACCCTGCTGCTGCCGGGCCGCGACGACGAGTGGATCGCGGACACGGCGAACGCCAAGCTGCCGCAGGCGGCCGACACCGCCGAGGCGAACAAGCTCCTCGACGCGGCCGGCTGGACCAAGGGCAGTGACGGCGTCCGGGCCAAGGGCGGCAAGCGGCTCTCGCTGACGGTCCAGACCGTGACCGGCTGGAGCGACTACATCTCGATCAACGACACCCTCAAGCAGCAGCTCGCCGCCGTCGGCATCGAGCTCAAGCCCAGCCAGGTCTCCTGGAACGAGTGGAACGCCGCCCAGACCAACGGCAAGTTCCAGCTCTCGCTCGACTCGGTCGGCCTCGGCGCCTCCACGAACCCGTACTTCACCTACGACGGCAAGCTCGCCACGGTGAACACCGCGCCGGTGGGCAAGACCGCGACCGCCGGCAACCAGTCGCGGTTCTCGAACCCTGCCGTCGACGCCGCGCTCAAGGTCGCCGCCGGGACGACGGACAAGGCCGCGCAGAAGGCGGAGTACGCCAAGATCCAGGCCGTGATCGCGGACCAGCTGCCGTACATCCCGGTCTACGTGAACTCGATGCTGACCGAGTTCAACACCTCGCGTGCCACCGGCTGGCCGACGAAGGACAACATGTACGTCCTGCCCGCGGCCTGGAAGGCGTGGGACGCCGGCATCGTCCTCAAGACCATCAAGCCCGCCAGCTGAGCGCGGGTCCGCCGTGCGCTATCTGCTGCGAAAACTGGCCTTCTACGTCGCGGCCCTCTGGGCCGCGCTGACCCTGAACTTCCTGATTCCCCGGCTGATGCCGGGGAACCCGGTCGACCTGATGCTGTCGAAGCTGGCGACCAAGGGCCCGGTCACCCCGACGACCCGGGACGCGATCCAGGCACTGCTCGGCACCGATACCAACTCGTCGCTGTGGGGCCAGTACTGGACGTACCTGCACCAGCTGGTCAAGGGCGACCTGGGGACGTCGATCGCGTACTTCCCCGCGCCGGTCTCCCAGGTGATCGGCCAGACGCTGCCCTGGACCGTCGGGCTGATCGGTCTCGCGACGGTGATCTCGTTCGCCGTGGGGATCCTGCTGGGACGCGCCGCCGGCTGGCGGCGCGGTTCCTGGGTCGACAGCCTGATCCCGGTCACCACGATGCTGCAGTCGGTGCCGTACTTCTGGCTCGCACTGCTGTTGCTCTTCCTGCTCGGCAGCACCTGGCCGGTCTTCCCGCTGACCGGCGGGTACGACGTGTACTCCGTGACGCCCGGCTGGAGCCTCCCGTTCGTGCAGTCGGTGCTGTACCACGGAGCCCTGCCGGCGTTGACGATCGTCGTCTCGTCGATCGGCGGGTGGATGCTCGGGATGCGCAACATGATGGTGTCGACGCTGTCCGAGGACTTCGTCGTCACCGCCGAGGCGAAGGGGCTGACCCCGCGCCGGATCCGGTCCCGGTACGTCGCCCGGAACGCGATCCTGCCCTCGGTGTCGGGGTTCGCGATCTCGCTCGGGTTCGTGGTGGCCGGATCGATCGTCACCGAGGCGGTCTTCACCTACCCGGGGATCGGCTCCGCGCTGTTGCTTGCCGTCAACAACAACGACTACGCGCTGATGCAGGCGGTGTTCCTGATCATCACGCTCGCCGTCCTCGGCGCGAACCTGCTCGTCGACCTCCTGTACGGCGTCATCGACCCCCGCACCCGTGCGCGGTCCTGAGAAGGGGCTCCTGAATGGCCATCACCACTGAAGGGGCGGCCGCCGTCGAGCAGTCGGCGCCGGTACGCCGCCGGGCCCTGCCGCCGATGACCCTGAAACTGGCGGTCGGGCTGGTCATCGCCGGGCTGATCATCGGCTTCGGCGTCCTCGGCCCGCTGCTCGTCGGCAACCCGTCGACGGTCCGCGACATCGGGCTGACCGGGCCGGGCAACGGCTTCCTGCTCGGCACCACCCAGAGCGGTCAGGACGTCTTCGCCCAGCTCGCCTACGCGACCCGCGGCTCGCTGATCATCGGCGTCGTGGTCGGTGCGATCACGCTGCTGCTGTCGGCGTTCTTCGGCGTCGTCGGCGCGTTCGTCGGCGGCTGGACCGACGAGGCATTCTCGCTGTTCACCAACATCATGCTGGTGATCCCCGGCCTGCCGCTGGTGATCGTGATCTCCAGCTACGTCCCGAACAAGTCGATCTGGCTGGTCGCCGCCGTACTGGCGATCACCAGCTGGGCCGGATCCGCCCGCGTACTGCGCGGCTTCACGCTCAGCGTCCGCAGCCGCGACTACGTGCTCGCGGCCCGGATCGGCGGTGAGAAACGCTGGCGGATCCTGCTCGTCGAGATCCTGCCGAACCTGATCCCGCTGCTCGCCTCGCAGGTCGTGTTCGCGGTGATCTTCGCGATCCTCGGCGAGGCCGGCCTGTCGTTCCTCGGGCTCGGCGCGTCCGGGTCCTTCACCTGGGGAACCATGCTGTTCTACGCGCAGAACGGCCTGGCGCTGCGACTCGGCGCCTGGTGGTGGTTCGCGCCGCCGGGCCTGGCGATCGCCCTGTTCGGGGCGGCGCTGTCGCTGGTCAACTTCTCCATCGACGAGATCATCAACCCGAAGCTGCGCTCGCAGACGCGTGCCGAACGCAACAAGTGGAGCGTGAAGGCATGAGCGTCCTGACCATCGAGAACCTCAGCATCGACTACCTGGCCGAGACGACCGTGCACGCCGTACGGGACGTCTCCCTCACCTTGGAACGCGGCGAGATCCTCGGCCTCGCGGGCGAGAGCGGCTGCGGGAAGTCGACCCTGGCGTACGCGATCACCCGATTGCTGAAGCCGCCGGCGCGGATCACCGGCGGACGCGTGGTGTTCTCGTCCCGCGAGGGCTACGACATCGACCTGTCGTCGCTGGCCGGGGACGACCTGCGCGCGTTCCGCTGGGACAAGATCGCGATGGTCTTCCAGGGCGCGATGAACTCGCTGAATCCGGTCCTGCGGATCTCCGAGCAGCTCGAGGACGTGTTCACGACGCACCGGCCCGAGCTGAGCAAGGCGGAGCGCCGGGCACGCTGCGGCGAGCTGCTCGAACGCGTCGGCGTGGACCGGGGACGGCTGCGCGCCTATCCGCACGAGCTGTCCGGCGGGATGCGGCAGCGCGTGATGATCGCGATGGCGCTGGCGCTGGAGCCGCAGGTGCTGATCATGGACGAGCCGACCACCGCGCTCGACGTCGTCGTCCAGCGGGAGATCCTGCGCGAGATCACCCGGCTGCGCGCCGAGCTCGGGTTCGCGGTCGTCTTCATCACCCACGACCTGCCGCTGCTGCTCGAGATCAGCGACCGGATCGCGGTGATGCGGGCCGGGGTGATCG
The DNA here is from genome assembly GCF_040610805.1 of Kribbella sp. NPDC003557. Lineage (NCBI taxonomy): Bacteria > Bacillati > Actinomycetota > Actinomycetes > Propionibacteriales > Kribbellaceae > Kribbella > Kribbella sp. NPDC003557. The sequence continues at coordinate 451,025 of NZ_JBEXMY010000007.1, read as the reverse complement.
TCGAGCTCGACGACGCCCTGACGCTCTACACACAGCCCAAACACCCGTACACGAAGCGTTTGCTGTCGTCGTTCCCGAGCCTGACCGGCGACCGCGGCGGCTTCGTCCGCAGCGGCGAGATCGCGCTCGACGAGATCGAGCAGGAGGCAGTATGAGCGCGCTCGAGATGCGCGAAGTGGTCAAGGAGTACCGGCTGCGGGACGGGCTGCGGACGACCCGTCTGCGGGCGGTCGACAACGTCAGCTTCGAGTTGCAGCCCGGCCGGACGATCGCGCTGGTCGGTCAGTCCGGCTCCGGCAAGTCCACGATCGCCAAGCTCCTGCTCCAGCTGGAGCGCCCGACGTCCGGCGAGATCCTGGTGGACGGGGCACCGATGCAGTACCGCGGAGCGGGCGCGGCGACGTACCGGAAAGCTGTCCAGATGGTCTTCCAGGACCCTTTCGCGTCGCTGAATCCTTATCACTCGATCGCCCACCACCTGGCGCGACCGGTGAAGCTCCACCACCCAGGGTTCAGCCGCGAACAGGTCGCCGAACGGGTCCTGGAGCTGCTGCGCCGGGTCCGCCTGGACGAGGACTTCGCCCACCGCAAGCCACACGAGCTTTCCGGCGGTCAGCGTCAACGCGTCGCGATCGCGCGGGCTCTCGCTCCGGAGCCGGCAATCCTGGTCGCGGACGAGCCGGTGTCGATGCTCGACGTGTCGATCCGCCTCGGCGTACTCAACCTGCTGGCCACGCTCCAGCGCGAGGAGAACCTCGGGGTTCTGTACATCACCCACGACCTCGCCACCGCCCGCCACTTCAGCGACGAGATCATGGTCCTGTTGCACGGCGTAGTGGTGGAGCACGGGCCCGCCGACGACGTCATCCTCAACCCGCAGCACGAGTACACCCAGCTCCTAGCGGAGGCTGCCCCCGCCCCCGAACGACGGCTTGCCGAGTTGAGCTGAGACGGGAAACGGCAACCTGGGACCTGGTAGAGCAGGTCCCAGGTTGCCGTTTCAGGTCCCAGGTGTTCAGAGCTTCAGTGAAGCGGCGACCACGTCTGCCAGGGAGTGGGCGATTTCATGAGCCGTGTCGGAGGACTCCGCCTCGACCATCACGCGGACCAGCGGCTCCGTGCCCGACGGGCGGAGGAGGACCCGGCCGGTGTCGCCCAGGCGGGTGGTGGCTTCCGACACCGCGGTTTGTACAGCGGGGTCGGTGCCTGCGCGGGACTTGTCCACGTTCTTCACGTTCACCAGGACCTGCGGCAGGCGGGTCATCGCGCCGGCCAGGTCGGCCAGGCTCTTGCCCGTCTGGGCGACCCGCGCGAGCAGCATGACCGCGGTCAGCGTGCCGTCGCCGGTGGTGGCGTGGTCGGACAGGATCACGTGCCCGGACTGCTCACCGCCGAGCTTGTGGCCGCCGGCCTTCATCGCCTCGAGCACGTACCGGTCGCCGACCTTGGTCTGCTCGACCGCGATCTGCTCCCGGACCATCGCCTGCACGAACCCCAGGTTGCTCATCACGGTCGCGACGACGGTGTCGTTCGACAGCCGGCCGCTGTCCCGCATCGCCAGCGCCAGCACCGCGAGGATCTGGTCGCCGTCGACGAGCTCGCCGTTCGCGTCCACCGCCAGGCAGCGGTCGGCGTCACCGTCGAGCGCGATACCGACGTCGGCGCGGTGCCCGACGACCTCGCGCTGCAGCCCCTCGATGTGGGTGGATCCGCAGTTCAGGTTGATGTTCAGACCGTCCGGTGCGGCGGCGACCGTGATCACCTCGGCGCCGAGCCGGCGCAGTGCCTCCGGCGCGGTCTGCGAGGCGGCGCCGTTCGCGCAGTCGATCACGACCTTCAGGCCGTCGAACCGGTTCGGCGCCGAGCGGACCAGGTGCGAGACGTACGTCTCGAAACCCTGCCCGTCGTCGGTGACCCGGCCGACGTCGGCACCGGTCGGGCGCTGCCACTCCTCGTTCATCCGGGCCTCGATGGCGTCCTCGATCACGTCGTCGAGCTTGATCCCGCCGCGGGCCAGGAACTTGATGCCGTTGTCCGGCATCGGGTTGTGGCTGGCGGACAGCATCACGCCGAGATCGGCGCCGGTCGAACCGGTCAGGTAGGCGACGGCCGGGGTCGGCAGGACGCCGAGCCGGACGACATCGACGCCGGCGCTGGCCAGACCGGCCACCACCGCGGCTTCCAGGAACTCTCCACTGGCACGTGGATCCCGCCCCACAACGGCGCGCGGCCGGTGCCCTTCGAAGGCACCGGCCTCGCCGAGTACGTGAGCTGCCGCGACCGAAAGGTCGAGCGCCAGCTCCGCGGTCAGGTCCACGTTCGCCAGGCCACGGACTCCGTCCGTGCCGAACAAACGCCCCATCAGGTGATCAGCGCTTGCTGTACTGAGGCGCCTTACGGGCCTTCTTGAGACCGGCCTTCTTACGCTCCTTGATCCGCGCGTCGCGGGTGAGCAGACCGGCCTTCTTCAGACCCGGGCGGTTGGCCTCGAGGTCCGCCGCGTTCAGGCAGCGGGCCACGCCGAGCTGCAGCGCACCGGCCTGGCCGGTGATGCCGCCGCCGTTGATCCGGGCGATCACGTCGTAGGAGCCCTCCAGGCCCGCGACGACGAACGGCTCGTTCACGTGCTGCTGGTGCACCTTGTTCGGGAAGTAGACGTCGAGGTCCTTCCCGTTGATCTTCCACTTGCCGGTGCCCGGAACGATCCGAACGCGAGCGACGGCCTCCTTGCGACGGCCGGTGGCGCCGGCCGGGTTGATGACCGCGACCCGACCCGTCTCGGCGCGCTGCTCCGGAGCCGGGTTCGTCTCGGAGGTGTAGGCGACCGGGCCCTCGGTGTCGATGGGGACCTCGGTGTCGAACTCTTCGGTCTCGGTGGTGATGTCGCTCACGCTGTGAATCCTCGTTTACCTGGTTCGTCGATCGCTCTACTGGGCGATCTGGGTGATCTCGAACGGCTTCGGCTGCTGCGCCGTGTGCGGGTGCTCCGGACCGGCGTACACCTTCAGCTTGGTCAGCAGCTTCCGGCTCAGGCGGTTCTTCGGGAGCATGCCCCAGACGGCCTTCTCGACGGCCTTGCGCGGGTCCTTGTCGAGGATCTCGCCGATCGGCGTCGCGGTCAGACCACCCGGGTGCCCCGAGTGGCGGTACGCCAGCTTGTCGGTCCGCTTGGTGCCGGACAGGGCCACCTTGGAGGCGTTGACGACGATGACGAAGTCGCCGCCGTCCACGTGCGGAGCGAACGTCGGCTTGTGCTTGCCGCGCAGCAGGGTGGCGATCTGGACGGCGAGCCGACCGAGCGTGACGTCGGTGGCGTCGATCACGTGCCACTCACGAGTGACGTCAGCAGGCTTCGGGCTGTACGTGCGCACGGTCGTTGACCTTCGTTTCTCAGAGTTGAACAGAACTGGACGTCGGCGAGCGGTCAGCAGACGTGTCTGTCCTGGACCTGGAACGCACAACAGCAGCCCAGAATACCGGCGCCGCCGTGTTCGGGTCAAAGTGAGCCCACACGCCGAGGGGACCCCGGCTTGGAAGCAGCTGAGGACCGCACTAGTTTAGCGGTGAAGATTGCAGTCCAGACCCGCGTCCCGCCGGCTGATCTACCCTCATTCATCCAGGCGATGACGCCAGCTTCCGAAGAGGGCATCGTGACCGAACAGTCGCTCACCGTCCGGGACAACCGGACCGGCAAGGACTTCGACCTTGCCATCACCGATGGCACCATCCGTGCCGCAGACCTCAAGCAGATCAGCGCATCCGACGGCGACGGTGGCCTGGCCACCTACGACCCCGGCTTCGTCAACACCGCGTCCTGCCGCTCCTCCGTCACCTTCATCGACGGCGACAAGGGCATCCTGGAGTACCGCGGGTACCCGATCGAGCAGCTCGCCGAGCAGTCGAACTACCTCGAGGTGGCTTACCTGCTGGTGAACGGCAAGCTGCCGAACAAGGCGGAGTACGAGGCCTGGGCGCACGACGTGACGTATCACACGTTCGTGCACGAGAACCTGAAGACCTTCATGCAGGGCTTCCGGTACGACGCGCACCCGATGGGCATGCTGCTGGCCTCGGTCGGCGCGCTGTCCACGTTCTACCCCGAGTCGCGCAACATCTTCGACGAGGAGTCCCGGGCGCTGCAGATCCGGCGGCTGATCGCCAAGATGCCGACCCTCGGCGCGTTCGCCTTCCGGCACGCCCAGGGCAAGCCGTACGTGTACCCGGACAACGAGCTCAGCTACACGGCGAACTTCTTGTCGATGCTGTTCAAGATGAGCGAGCCGAAGTACGCCGCCGACGACCGGCTGGTGCGCGCGCTGGAGATCCTGTTCATCCTGCACGCCGACCACGAGCAGAACGCGTCCACCAACGCGGTCCGCGCGATCGGGTCGACCCAGGTCGACCCGTACACCGCGGTGGCCGGCGGGATCGGCGCCCTCTACGGCCCGCTGCACGGCGGCGCCAACGAGGCGGTGCTGAAGATGCTCCGCCGGATCGGCTCGATCGACAACGTGCCGTCGTTCATCGAGGGCGTGAAGAACGGCGAAGAGCGGCTGATGGGCTTCGGCCACCGGGTCTACAAGAACTACGACCCGCGGGCGAAGATCATCAAGAAGGCCGCCGACGACGTCTTCGAGGTCACCGGCATCAACCCGCTGCTGAAGATCGCCGTGGAGCTGGAGAAGATCGCGCTGGAGGACGACTACTTCGTCTCCCGCAAGCTCTACCCGAACGTCGACTTCTACTCCGGCCTGATCTACGAGGCCCTGCAGTTCCCGCCGGAGATGTTCACGGTCCTGTTCGCGATCCCGCGCACCTCGGGCTGGCTGGCCCAGTGGCTGGAGATGCTCGGCGACGGCGACCAGAAGATCGCCCGCCCGAAGCAGATCTACACCGGCGGCCGCGGCGTCCAGTACGTGCCGATGGGCGACCGCTGACCCGACCCGCAACACACCGGCAACGCCCCTTCGACCAGCCGGTCGAGGGGGCGTTCGTCTGTTCAGGGAGGAAACTTTCCGGCACTATGGCATGAGTTGTGAACATCCTTCTGATCGCCCCACAGGAGGTACCTCATGCGTCGTGCGTTGCTTGCTCCCGTTGCGCTCCTGGCCGCGTCAACAGTCGGTCAGGCCGCGCCCGCCGTGCCGGATCCGGTGATCGGGCACGCGGTGTTCAACGACCCGGCCGGGACCACGGCCGCACAGAACACCATCCAGGTCCAGCTGGCCGGCCTCATCGACCGGGTGCCGGCCGGCGAGGAGATCCAGGGGTCGTTCTTCGGCTTCGATCCCCCGGACACCGCCGACACCGCGGGTGATCCGGACATCGTCGACCGGCTGATCGCGGCCCACGACCGCGGCGTCCGGGTGCGGCTGATCGTCGACCAGAAGTCCGCTGCCACCGCCGCCACGAACCGGTTGCGCGCCGCGATCGGCGCCGCGGACGACCAGCCGTCGTACGTCGTGGACTGCGCGGACAAGTCGCCGGCCGGGACCGTCCGCGGCTGCATCGCGACGCGGGTCAAGCAGTGGTCCGACGGGCCGGTCACGCCGTACAACCACAACAAGTTCTTCACGTTCTCGAAGATCAGGCAGAGCACCGGCGCGGAGGTGGGCTCGGTGGTCTACCAGGCCTCGGCGAACCTCGGCATCTGGGACCAGAACGAGGCGTACAACAACGCCCTCACCTACTCCGACCCGAAGACGTACGGTGCGTACCGGACGTATTTCTCGGATCTGCGTTCGTACCGCTCGGTGCCGGGCGGGAACAACAACTACTACAAGGACTCCGGCAGCGGGACGGACTACCGCGTCTTCTTCTTTCCGCGCCAGGAGCGCGACGGGCAGCCGTTCGACGACCCGGCGACCGACACCGTCTACAACTCGCTGGGCTCGGTCCACTGCTCGTACACCGAGCCCGACGGGTCACGTCATCAGACCGACGTCCGGGTGGCGATGTGGGACTTCAACCGGCCGGCCGTCGCCCAGCGACTGGCGCAGCTGCGCAAGGACGGCTGCTGGGTCGACGTCGTCCTCACCAACGCCAACGACGCGGTCATGACCGCGCTGAAGTCGGCGCCGGTGCAGATCACCCGCTGTAACTACAACGTTGCCCCGGGCATCGACATCCGGGTGCACTCGAAGTACCTGCTGGTCGACGGCGGGTACGACGACGACATCGTGCCGCGGGTGTTCACCGGCAGCCACAACTTCTCGTACTCGGCACTCCGGCAGGCCGACGAGGCCCAGATCCGAGTGATGGGCCGCACCGTGCACGACGAGTACCTGCGAAACTTCTGGCACCTCCGCGACACCTGCCGGGCCAAGGGCGGCGTCATCACCTGAGACTGGTTAAACTGTAGTGAATTAACCAACATAGGGGTGTTGACCTGCTCTGACAGCAGGTTAATGCTTTCACCATGGTGAGGGAAGGGCGTACGACGCTTCGGGACGTGGCTGCGGCCGCGGGAGTTTCCGTGGCCACGTGTTCGTACGTGCTGAGCGGGCGGGCGGACCGGACCACGCCGCTGCCCGAGCCGACGCGGAAGCGGGTGGAAGAGGCCGCCCGGCGGCTCGGCTACAAGGCCAACACCGCGGCGCGGAGTCTGCGACGGCAACGGTCGGAGCTGATCGCGATCGTCTACGCGCCGCCCGTCGGGCCCTGGCTGGATCGGCTGACCTGGGAGTGCGAGGACGTCGCGGCCGCCCGCGGCTACTCCGTCATCGGGGTTCCGGTCCGTCGCCTCGACCGGGCCGCGCAGTCGCTGCGGGTCATCACCCGCGGCCACGTGGACGGCGCGATCTTCGCTCCCGGCCTGAGCGACGAGCTCGACCTGACCGCGGCCCGGCGGTCCACCCGGGCGCTGATGGCGTTCAGCGACACCCTCGACCTGGCCGGTACCGACGTCGTCCGCAACAACGCCCGATCGGCGCTCGCGGAGGCCACGACGTACCTGATCGACGGCGGCCGGGAGCGGATCGCGTTCCTGTCGCACACCGGCGCGCAGGACGCCCGCTACCTGGGGTACGTCGACGCGCTGCACGCGGCCGGCCGTGAGGTCGACCCCGACCTGGTCCGGATCGGCGCGGCGTCCCGGGAGGACGCGGTGCTGGTGGTCCGGGACCTGCTCGACGCCGCCAACCCGCCGGACGCGATCGTGTCCGAGTCCGACCGTGGCGGGTTCGCCGCCCTGCAGGCCGCCGTCGACCGGGGCGTGAAGGTGCCGGACGACCTGGCCGTGATCGGGACCGGCAACACCCGCGAGGCGACGTACTCGCTGCCGCCGCTGACCAGCGTCGGCATGCATCAGCTCGACTTCACGCCGATGGTCGAGGCGCTGTTCGCCCGGATCGACGATCCGCAGCGTCCCGCCCGGGAGCTCTCGATGCCCTGGGTGCTGAACCGCCGCGCGTCCGCCTGATCCTCCCTCCATCGGCTCGCACGCCGCCGTTCGAAAGGTTTGTCATGCCCTCCGTCAACCGCCGCTCGTTCCTGCAGCTCGGTCTCGGCGCCACCGTTCTCGGCGCCGTCGGCTGCGCACCCGCGAAACCCGCCTCGAAGAAGGCCGACAGCCGGACGTTCACGATCTACTGGAACGCCGGTCACGGGTACCAGGCCTACAAGGAGGTGATCGACCAGTTCGGCAAGGACCACGACCTGGAGATGAACTGGCAGAAGTTCCAGTGGCCCGACCTGACCACGAAGCTGACCGCGGATTTCCGTTCCGGAAATGTTCCGGACCTGGTCGAGGAGGTTTCCGCCGGCACCGGAACGCAGTACGGGCTGGCCGGCAACGTGCTCGCGCTGGACGACTTCGCCGCGGCCGACGAGGAATTCGGATTTCCGGGTGATTTCCTGGACCAGGCGGTCGTGGCCCGGCAGTACGAGGGCAAGACGTACTCGATCCCGCTGCACCTGACCGCGAACGGGCTGCTGTTCTACAACAAGCAGCTGCTGTCCGCCGCCGGGTTCGACGAGCCGCCGTCGACGTGGGACGAGTTCCTCGAGGTGGCGAGGGCGACCACCAAGGACAAGGTCAGCGGCTGCTCGGTGAACTCGGACCCGAGCTACGCGGCCCCGTACTACAACCAGCAGAAGGTCGACTTCAGCGACGCCGGCGCGAAGCAGTTCATGATGCCCGCCGACAGCGCGATCAGGTCCATGCAGTGGATGCAGGACCTGATCTACACCCACAAGGTCTCCCCTGCGCCGGTCGCGACCACCGACTACTCCGGCCCGCAGAAACTGTTCTCCGCCCAGCGCGCCGCGATGTTCGTCTCCGGCCCGTGGGACATCGGCCCGATCCGGCAGGGCAGTCCGGACATCGACCTCGGTCTCGCGGTCCCGCTGACCGGCACGGTGCAGTCCGCCGCGATGGCCGGCTCCGGTCTGATGATCCCGGCGAAGGCCAAGGACCCGAAGCTGTCCTGGGAGCTGATCACGAAGCTCGCGGCCGTCAAGGTCGAGCTGGCCGCGACCAAGGAAGCCGGGATGTCGATGCCGCGCAAGAGCTGGGCCGCCGACCCGGCGGTCGCGGCGGACCCGAACCTCGCGACGATCGCGAAAGCCCTGGCCGTGGTGGCGAAACAGGACGTCGCGCTGTCCGCGAGCGGCAAGGCCGCGCAGGTCAACGAGCTGTGGAAGAAGGCCTACCAGCAGATGATCATCCAGCACGCGCCGGTCGGGCCGACGCTGGACGATTTCCGCAAGCAGGCCGGGGCCGCGCTGTGATCCGTCGCCGCCAGGCGCTGACCGCATGGCTGTTCCTCACCCCGGCAGTGCTGTTCTTCGTCCTGCTGTTCTTCCTCCCGATCGGCAACCAGTTGCTGACCGGCCTGTACGACTCCGACGGCGCCACCTTCGCCGGCCTCGGCAACTTCACCCGCGCCTTCCGCGATCCGGAGATCCTGCACTCGTTCCTGATCACGCTCGCCTACGCGGCCGGCACCCTGGTCGTCGGTACGGCGGTGGGTCTCGGGCTGGCCGTGATCCTCAACCAGTCGCTGCGCGGCCGGACGCTGTTCCGCTCGGTGCTGCTGATCCCGTACCTGACGTCGGTGTCGATCATCGGCCTGCTCTGGCGCAACATCCTGGATCCGCAGGTCGGCATCCTGAACCGGCTGCTCGAGGCCGTCGGCCTGCCCGGGCAGACCTGGCTCAGCACGCACCCGCTGGCGACCATCGTCGGGATCACCGTCTGGTCGAGCGCCGGCTACACCATGGTCCTGTTCCTCGCCGGCCTGCAAGGCATCCCGGGCCTGTACTACGAGGCCGCCCGGATCGACGGCGCCGGCCCGTGGCGGCGGTTCTTCGCGATCACGCTGCCGCTGCTCGCCCCGACGACGCTGTTCGTGTCGATCATCGGGCTGATCGGCACGCTGCAGCAGTTCGCGCTGCCGTACATCGTCACCGGCGGCGGCCCCGGCAACGCGACCTCGCTGTACGCGCACCGGCTGTTCATCGTCGCGTTCAACGACAACGACTTCGGCTACGCGTCCGCGCTCTCGCTGCTGCTGCTGGTCGTCGTGCTGATCCTGTCCCTGGCGCAGCTGCGGATCGGAGACCGGGCCGATGCGTGAACGACTCTTCCCCGGCGACCGCGTCGCGGCGTACGCCGTCCTGGTCGCGCTCGGCCTGGTCACGGTGCTGCCGCTGCTGTACATGATCGTGCTCGCGCTGCAGAGTGACGGCGAGGCGCAGTCCGGCGACCCGGTGCTGTGGCCCGACCAGCCGCAGTGGCAGAACTTCACCCGCCTGTTCGAGGCGGCGCCGTTCGGGCGGTTCTTCGTGAACAGCTTCGTGATGGCCGGCGCGATCACCGTCTCGCACCTGATCTTCGACCCGCTGGTCGGGTACGTGTTCGCGAAGCTCGACTTCCCCGGCAAGCGGATCGCGTTCGTGGCGGTGCTGTCGACGCTGATGGTGCCGTTCTTCGTCCGGATGCTGCCGATCTACTCGATCTTCGCGAGCCTGGGCTGGATCGACAGCTACCAAGGGCTGATCGTGCCGTTCCTGATGGATGCCTATGGCATCTTCTTGATGCGGCAGTTCATCCGGCCGCTGCCGGACGAGCTGATCGAGGCGGCCCGGGTGGACGGCGCCGGCGAGTTCCGGATCTACCTGCGGGTGATCCTGCCGCAGTGCAAGCCGGCCCTGGCGGTGCTCGGCCTGTTCACGTTCGTCTTCCAGTGGAACGAGTTCCTCTGGCCGCTGATCGCCACCAGCCGCACCGAGATGCGCACGCTGCCGATCGGCCTGACCCTGTTCAACCAGGAGTACTTCACGCAGTGGAACCTGACCGCCGCCGGCGCCCTGATTCTGTTCGTGCCGACCGCGATCTTCTTCGTGATCACCCAGAAGTTCCTGGTCGAGGGCATCGCCCTGTCCGGACTGAAATGAGACTTCCTGATGCGCCCTGATGTGATCGTCTTCTTCACCGACCAGCAGCGCTGGGACACCGTCGGCGCCGCCGGCTGCCCGCTCGGGCTGACCCCGAACCTCGACCTGATGGCCCGTCACGGCACCTTCTTCGAGACCGCCTGCACGACCAACCCGGTGTGCGCACCGGCCCGGGCGGCGATGCAGACCGGAATGTTTCCGACCAACACCGGCGTTTTCCGCAACAACGTTCCGTTGCCGGCCGACGCGCCGACCCTGGGTCGGCTGTTCGGCGACGCGGGCTACCAGACCGCGTACATCGGCAAGTGGCACCTGGGCACGCAGGACCCGGTGCCGGCCGCGGAACAGGCGGGGTACGACTACTGGCTGGCGTCCAACCTGCTCGAGTTCACGTCCGACGCGTACCGCACGGTGGTGTACGACGGAAACGGCGAACCCGTTTTCCTGCCCGGCTACCGCCCGGACGCGCTGACCGACGCGGCCATCCGCTTTGTCACCCGCGCCTCGGCCGACGACCGGCCGTTCATGCTCTTCCTCTCGCTGATCGAGCCGCACCACCAGAACGAGCACGACGACTACCCGGCACCCGAGGTCTACCGGGACACCTACACCGGCGCCTGGCTACCGCCCGACCTGGCAACGCTCCCGGGTACGGCGCACCAGCACGCGGCCGGGTACTACGGCCAGATCAAGCGGGTCGACGAATGTCTCGGCCGGCTCCGCGATGCCTTGGCGAGTCTCGACCTCACCGACGACACGCTCCTGCTCTACACGTCCGACCACGGCTCGCACTTCAAGACGCGCAACAGCGAGTACAAGCGCTCACCGCACGACGGGTCGGTCCGTGTGCCCCTGGTGGTCGAAGGGCCCGGGTACCGCGGCGGCGCACGGGTGACCGCACCGGTCAGCACGGTCGACGTCGTTCCGACGTTGCTGGACGTCGCGGGGATCGAACTGCCCGAGCGACTCGACGGTGTGCCGCTGCGGGAGTCCCGCCGCGACGCTGTGCTGATCCAGGTCAGCGAGTCCGAGGTCGGCCGCGCGCTGCGGACGCAGCGGTGGAAGTACTACGTGCACGCTCCGGACGCCGGCGACGTACCGGCCGCCGCGACGTACGCCGAGCGGGCGTTGTACGACCTCGACGCGGATCCGTACGAGCTCGACAACCTGATCGACAGCGTCAACCACCAGGAGGTCGCCGCGGAACTGCGGGCGCGGCTCGTCGACGAGATCGCCACGATCGAAGGACAGTCCGTCACGGTCTCGCCGTACCCGGACCCCCGCGACCGCGGACGCTTTCCGGAAACGACTGTCCGCCGCCTGAAACTGGACGGCCGCCGGCTGGAGTAACGGGATTGGAAACGGCCCCGGGCGGGCTGGATGCCTCGGTCCGGGGCCGTTCGGCGGCTCTGCCGACTACGACGCGGCCGGGGTGCCCGCCGGTTCCGTCAGGTGGGCGACGAGGTCGCCGGCCTGGCCGCGGGCGCGGATCATCGCCAGGTGGTCGATGTAGTCGCGGGACTCCACGATCAGGCCGTCGCGGACCCGCAGGACGAAGATCGCCGGCACCCGGAACGGCGCGCCGGTGGCCAGGATCGTGCCGGCGTACTCGAATTCCGCCACGATCACCTCGGGGTCCGCCGTCTCGTGGACACGGATGTTGTCGGGCTGGAAGCGCACGACCTCGGTGACCTTCGGGCCGACGCCGCCGAAATGCTCGCGGAGCGCGTCCCGGCTGAGCAGCGGGTGGTCGCCGTACGGGTTCATCGGGTGCCGGACGTCGGTCTGCTCGGCGTACAGCTCCGGCAGGACGGCGAAGTCGCGGTCGGCGACGCCGTGCACCAGCTTCAGGAAGACCTCTTCAGGAGTCATCGGATACCTCACGGAGATTAAACGGAGTGACGACTTCGAATATATGGAGTCACGACTTCGTTTACAACCTGGGGATGGTTCGCGGCGTCTCCTAGGCTGAGGGCGACGGAGGGGAGCTGGGGTGCGAGCAGACGCACGGGACAACCGGGCCAGGATCATGACGGCCGCCGACGACGTCTTCGGGCGGTCGCCGGGGGCGTCCACCGACGACGTGGCCAAGCTGGCCGGGGTCGGGATCGCCACCGTTTTCCGGCACTTCGCGACCAAGACCGAGCTGCTCGAGGCGGTCCTGACGCTGCGCCTGGAGCGGATCCGGGACCGGGCGCTGGAGCTGACCGGCAGCGACGACCCGGGGACGGCGTTCTTCGAGTTCTTCAGCCAGGTGGTGGCCGAGTCCGAGTCGAAGCTGGCGATCGCCGAGGCGCTGACCGCCGCGGGCGCGGCCGCCGGGGAAGACGCGCAGGAGGCCGGCCGCGGGATGCGGGCGGCGTTCAGCGGGTTGCTGACCGCGGCCCAGAAGGCCGGTGCGGTCCGGACCGACGCCGACATGCCCGAGGTGTACGCGCTGCTCATCGGGGCGTCCCGCGGCGCGACCGCGGCCAAGCTCGATCCGGAGACCCGCGACCGGATGCTGGCGCTGATCTACGACGGCCTGAAGCCGCGCCCGTGAAGCGCGTCCTGAAGATCGTCGTCGTCCTAGTCCTGCTCGTGATCGTCCCGCTCGGGGCCTACGCGGTCTCGTTGCGGGTGCAGTTCACCGGCGATCCGTCGGCACGGACCCGCAACCAGGACGCGTTGTGGCTCGGTCACGCCTGGGTCGACGGCCGGAAGACCGCCGCCGACGTGACCGCACTGGCGCAGCGGTTGCAGGGCACCGGCATCCGCGACCTGTACGTGCACACCGGCCCGCTGGAACACGACGGCTCGTTGCCGTTGGCAAAGGTTTCGCCGAAGGCGCGCTGGTTCGTCGACGCGATCCGGGCCGCGGCCCCCGGCGTCCGGGTGCAGGCCTGGCTCGGCGACGTCGTCCAGCCGGGTAAGGACCCGGGTATGAACCTCGACGACGCGGCGGTCCGCCGTCGGGTCGTGGAGTCGGCGTCCGCCGTTCTGCAGCAGGGTTTCCAGGGCATCCACTACGACTTCGAGCCGGTGCGGTCCGGTTCCAAGGGGTATCTCGCCGTCCTGGACGAGACCCGCGCGCTCGGTACGACGTTGTCGGTCGCGGCGGCGCAGATCGACCCGCTGTGGTACCTGCACGCGATCCCGATCGACAAGTGGTGGTCGCAGGACTACTTCCGCCAGGTGGCCGAGCGCGTCAACCAGATCGCTGTCATGTCGTACGACACGGCACTGCCACTGGAGTCCCTGTACGGCGGGTACGTCGCCAAGCAGACCAAGCTGGCGCTGGAGGTCACTCCACCGGGCACAGACCTGCTCATGGGCCTCCCGGCGTACTGGGAGAACAACGCCGCGCACTGGGGCAACGCTGAGACCGTCAGCGCTGCGGTCCGCGGTGCACGCCTCGGTCTGGGCGACTCGTCCCGCCAGAACTTCGGCCTGGCCCTGTACGTCGACTTCGCGGCAACTGACGAGCATTGGGCGGCGTACCGCGACGGCTGGTGCGTGGCGCCCTAGAAAGGGTTCCAGCGGGTCAGGGCGAGGATGAGCACGCAGATCGCGACGTAGACCGCGTTGATCAGCAGCACCGGCGAGAGCCGACGGGTGACGGGCTCTTCCGGCAGGCCGGTGCGGGAGCGCAGCCGGAGCGTCTCGAACACAGCGGCGACCTGGGTCAGGTCCTTGTCCGCGATACCGCCGACGACGTGCCAGTCGTCCCCTGCCTCGAGACTCACTGCCTCGTCCTCGACCTCGACCGACTCCACGGACCGCCAGGACAGGCGCTGGTCTGTCCACCCGGTGCGGATCCACAGGTCGGTCGCGGTGGCAGTCACCCGGAACAGCGCCCGCGAGCCGAGCGAATGGACCAGCTGCGCGCCGGCGAGAGTCGCCATGAACGCGGCGAACCACTGCCCCCAGTTCGCGAACGCCCCGACGGCGAGCGGCGCCGCCAGTAGTACGGCGATGAGCCCCGGCAGACTCCACCACGCCCTCGCGCGCAGCGGGACCTCCCACGGCAATGTCGGCACCACTCGCGCCGGCTCGATGGCCGCGGCAGCCGGTGCGTCGTCCTGCGGCTCGATGTCCACCGGCAGGCTGCCGACGGTCTCCCCGCGCCACGGCAGCTTCCTTGGCGCCCGGAACGGGCTGACCGGCCGGAGCACCTGACCACCGAGCAGCAGTGTCGGCCAGCTGCCCTCGACCAGGTCACCGACGAGCAGTGCGTGGCCGCGATACCGCTGGAGCGTCTCCGCCCACTCACGCTTCAGCTTGGCCGGCGCGTCGGCCTGCTCTTCCTCGTCGAGCGCGCTGAAGGCCTCGAGCAGCCGTAGGTCGCTCTCGTCGTCATCCAGTTCGGAGTCCAGGAAGCCCAGCAGGACCGTGCCGTCCGCCGACCGGACCGCGAAGGCGGCAGAGACGTGCGGATCGATCCGGACCAGCAAGCCCTGACCGCTCCACGACCTCCGCGGACGGGCCCTGCGGAGCCGGAGATCACGCAGTACGAACAGGAAGGCCAGCACCCCGGCCCCACCGGCCACCGTGTACCAGAACGTGTTGTCGGCCGGCTCGGCGCGCAACCGGACCCAGTCCCGGTCGGCAGGGTCGACGAGGACCGGCACCTGCGCGCCGGTGTCGTAGTCGTCCAGCACGGACACAGTGCGGCTACTACCGTCGGGCAGCTGAAGAACAAGCTCGCCGTCGGCGTTCGTGGCCTTGGCGACTGCGGTCTGCTCGACGGCACGGCGTATGTGCGTCTCCTCGCGCTGGTCCATCCAGCGCAGCAGACCGAGCGCAGCGGCACCGACCAGCAGCAGGGCGGCTGCCACGAGGAGCCTGCCACTGATGCCGGTCCGGGCGGCCGGCGGAACCTGGACCGGCTGTCGCGGCATCCGCGCGGACAAGGAGCGTTGGCTGCGTCGGCTGACGAAGATCCAGAGCAGCAGCGCGGCGCACAGCACGCCGTACACGGACCAGCCGACGCGTGCGCTGCCGACGTCGTCGTACCGGAGGTCGAGGACCATGAACAGCACACCTGCCAGCGCTGCGACGATCGGCTGCCACCACAGGAGCACCAGCGACGCGAAGCAGGCGATGACGCCGAACGAGAACGTCAGATCCGGGCCGCACACCGAGGGGTCCTCGGCCGAGCAGCGACCGGTGTCACCGATGAACGACGCCGTGATCGCGCCGAGCCAGACCACCGGCAGCAGCCACCGGTAGGTCCAGCTCGGCACCACTGTGCCCGCCCAGCGAGCGGCCGCATCGCCTGTCACGGGAGAACTGTAAGGTCAGCGGGCCCGCTCGACGCGTCCTTCGTCCCAGACCGGCTCGTCGGGCTCGTAGACCGAGCCGTCCGCGCCGAACACCAGGAACCGGTCGAAGCCCCGCGCGAACCAGCGGTCGTGGGTCACCGCGAGGACCGTGCCGTCGAAGGAGTCCAGCCCCTCCTCCAGCGCCTCGGCCGACTCGACGTCGAGGTTGTCGGTGGGCTCGTCGAGCAGCAGCAGCGTCGCACCGGACAGCTCCAGCAGGAGGATCTGGAAACGGGCCTGCTGACCGCCGGACAGGCTGTCGAAGGTCTGCTCGGCCGCGTGCGCCAGCTCGTACCGGTCCAGCTTGCGTGACGCCAACTCGCGGCCCATGCCGTCGCGGTGGTCGTCGCCGCGGTGCAGGATCTCCAGCAGCGTCCGGCCGACCAGCTCCGGGTGCTCGTGCGTCTGCGCGAACCAGCCGGGCCGCACCCGCGCACCGAGCTTGGCGTTGCCGGTGTGCGCCACGGACGCGATCTTCACGTCGCCGACGGGCTGGTGCTCCACGTCCGGATCCGAGCCGCCGTTCGCGAGCAGCCGCAGGAAGTGCGACTTGCCGGACCCGTTAGACCCCAGCACGGCGACGCGTTCGCCGTACCAGACCTCCAGGTCGAAGGGCTTCATCAAGCCGGTCAGCTCGAGCTGTGTGCACACCACGGCCCGCTTGCCGGTGCGGCCACCGGTCAGACGCATGCTGACCTTCTGCTCGCGCGGCAGGGCCTGCGGCGGGCCGGCCTCCTCGAACTTGCGCAGCCGGGTCTGCGCGGCGCGGTAGCGCGACGCCATGTCGGAGTTGTACGCAGCCTTCTGCTTGTACATCAGCATCTGCGCGCGCAGCTTGGCGTGCTCCTCGTCCCAGCGCTTGCGCAGCTCCTCGAAACGCTCGAACCGGTGCTGCCGGGCCTCGTGGTACGTCGCGAAGCCGCCGCCGTGCGTCCACGCGGTGTTCCCCGCGGCGCCGAGCTCCACGGTGACGATCCGGGTGGCGGTGTTGGCCAGCAGCTCCCGGTCGTGGCTGATGTACAGCACGGTCTTGTCGGAGGCGCGCAGCTGGTCCTCCAGCCACCGCTTCCCCGGTACGTCGAGGTAGTTGTCCGGCTCGTCCAGCATCAGGACCTCGTCCGGGCCGCGCAGCAGCGCCTCCAGCACAAGCCGCTTCTGCTCACCGCCGGACAGCGTCTTCACCTCACGCCAGCGACAGCGGTCGAACGGCACGCCGAGCGCGGCCGTCGTACACACGTCCCAGAGGACCTCGGCGTCGTACCCACCGACCTCGCCCCAGTCCGCGACGGCCTGTGCGTACCGCAGCTGGGTCTTCTCGTCGTCGGCCTCCATCATCGCCAGCTCGGCCTTGTCCAGCTTGGCCGCGGCCTGCCGGATCGCCTCCGGCGCGACCCCGAGCAGCAGGTCCCGCACGGTCGACTCGTCCCGCACCGAGCCCACGAACTGCCGCATCACGCCCAGCCCGCCGGACCGGGAGATGCTGCCGCTGTGCGGCTTGAGGTCGCCGGCGATGATCCTGGTCAGCGTGGTCTTCCCGGAGCCGTTCGCCCCGACCAGCGCCACCTTCGCCCCGTCACCGACCCGGAACGTGACGTCGTCCAGCAACACCCGCCCGTCCGGCAGCTCGTACCCCACCCCGGCGACATCCACGTGACCCATTCCCCCAGTCTGACGGCCCGCCCCCGGTCCGGGCGAACCGTTATCGTGACCGCGAGCCGCGCCACCTGACGGGACGGGCGACCCTCTGGCCGGGAATGATCGGCAGGGTCCTGAGGTGAGGGAAAGGTGCGGATGGACGCGTATCGCGAGGCGCAGCGGCTGTACGGCGAGGCGATGATGTCGGCTGCCTCCGGGCAGGACCGGATCACCGAGCTGGAGCAGGCACTGCAGCGCATCGGGCAACTGGTGCCGCAGGCCACGCCCGACCAGCGGGCCGCCGTCCTGCTGATGAACAGCTCGATCGCCGAGCAGATCGCGGCCCTGTCGGAGGACAGCCGGTGATCGAGCGCGGTCCCGAGATCCTGCCCGGCACCTGGGAGTACGAATGGGTGTCGGCGATCGTCGCCAAGGCCGCCGAGTACGCCGGCCGGGACTCGCACTGGAACGGGAAGCTGTACGAGCAGCCCGGTGACACCAGTGGGATCTGCCACACCGACGGCAGTATGACGATCAGCCGGACCCACGTGCTGGAACCGGCCCGGGCGGTCTACGCGGCGGAGCGCGCACCGGCCCGTGACGAGCTGTGGGCGGCGTCGAGCGCGACCCAGATGGCGGTGTTCCAGGCCCGGCTCTCGCTGTCGGAGTTCGGCGACGACACGGCGCCCGGCGCGACACCGAACGGATCGTGGGAGGACCTGGCGCTCGAGCGGGGCCTGGCCGACCGGTTCACCCAGGAGTACGTCGGCCGGATCGCGGAAGACCTGACCGAGCACTCGTTGCCGCACGGCCACATGCCCGCGTTTCCGGCGTACACGGCGGCCACCGACCGGCTGCTCTACCCGCTGGCAGGCGCCGCCGGCACGGGTGTGAACCAGCTGCGCGACCTGATCGAGCGCACCGAGCGGCCACAGCGCTTCAACGCGATCGCGGACCGGGCTCTCGACCACCAGGTGGGTGACCTCGTCCCGGACGCACACCGTGCGCAGCTGCGCGAGCACCTGACCGGACCGCTACGCCGCGGGCTCGGCGGCCTGGCGATGACGGAGTACAGCCGGCTCACGGATCCGGGCCTGAAGCAGCGCTGGGGCGACAGGTCGGCGGAATGGACCGCGCTGGAGTTCGAGACGAACCTGGACACCATCAAGGACCACTACGAGTCCTGGAACGCGGAGCACCCGGGGGTAGAACCGCCGGAGCTGCCGGACTCGGCGCTGGAGGCGTTCAGGGACCGTGAGGAGGAGGTCCGGCAGATCTGGGCCGACGCCGGCTGGCCGGCGCAGCAGCCGGTCGCGGGACGCGAGCAGGCGTACCACGAGCAGCTGCCCGAACAGCTGTACCCGGACGCACGCGAGCAGGAGATCGCCAAGCTGCAGCAGTTCCTGTGGTCGCACACGGCGCCAAGCCGGCACACCGGCCCCCCGGCAGAGCCCGGCGGCCGTCCGGACAACGTGCGGTCCATCCGGTCGGCCAAGAAGCCGGACCGCGGCGTCGAGTGAGCTACCAGTCCTTCAGCGCGCTCAAGTAGGTGCCGCCGGACGGCCGGACCTGGTCCTTCATGAACAGCTTCAGCGGTGCCGAGTACAGGCCGTAGGTGTGCGTTCCGGTGAAGAAGCCGGCGTCCGTGCAGCCGTCGTACACCACCCAGATCTCCTTTACGCCCGCTGCGGTGGTGAAGCGCAGCACGATCGCCTCGGACGGCTTGCTGACCTGCGGCGCGCACTTGAACACCGGTAGGTCGGGGTTCCGCTCCGGGAGGACCTTGATCGCGTCGACGACCTGCTGAGCGACCGCGGCGTCGAACTCCATCTGTCCGAGCAGCCCGCCCTGGCCGGTGCTGTAGCGGCATGCGTGCAGGCCGGTCACCGGGGTGTTCAGGTCGAGTCCGATGCTCGCCGGTACGTCGCTGGGCGCTGCGGCCTGCTGGATCGGGTGCTGGGCCGGGCAGGTGGTGTTCTCCGCCGCGTTCGGCCGGATGCCCTGTGAGGGCTGCTCCGGTGCGGCAGCCTTGCCTTCGCCGGCTGAATCGCTGCTGCTCGTGGCGACCGGCGAGTCGTTGCCGATCACGTTCCAGACGCCGCCGACTGCCGCGGCCACCAGCACCGCCGCGGCCGCCACCGACCACGCCTGACGGCGGCGGTGCACCCGTCGACGCGCCTCTCGCGCCAGACCTGTCGTCTGCATCCCCTGCGTATCTGCATGCCCCTGCAGGGCCGAGGTGATCTTGGCGCCGAGCTCCTGCTCGGGGTCGTGCTCAGGCATTCTCGGCTCCTTCCGTCCCTCGTTCGCTGCTCAATGTGGTCTTCAGTGCTGCCAGTGCGCGGTGCACGTGCGAGCGGGCGGTCGCCTCCGCGCAATGCAGCAGCTGGGCGATCTCGGCGTACGACAGCTCCTCGTAGAAGCGCAGGACGACGGCTGCCCGCTGCTTGTAGGGCAGCGTCGCGCACAACGCCCAGATGGCATCCGCCTCGGCGCGGGCCGCCGTACCGTCCGCGACGGCTCGTGCGGTGCGGACCGGGTCGTCCACCGGCGCCTCACGCCGGCGGAACCTCCGCCACCAGGAGATGTGCGCGTTCACCACCATGCGCTTGACGTACGCCTCGGGGTCGTCGGCGCGGCTCACCCGGCCCCACCGCGCACAGGCCGTGGTCAGAGCGTCCTGGACGGCGTCCTCGGCCAGGTTGGCGTCACCGGTGAGGACGTAGGCGAAGCGCAGCAGGGCATCGGCCTTCTCGGTGACCCATGCCTCGAAATCGATCGGCTCCGTCCGCACCTCCGCTGCCGCCAAGACTGCCTCCATACCCCTCAGGACGCGGACGGACCCGCGTTCGTTGCACGCAGTACCCGGAAGCCCTTCGCGCTGGCGATCCGCTCGCAGGGGTAGCCCTGGTCGGTCATCCAGCGCTGGAGCGAGTCGCCGCCCAGGTTCTTTCCGACGACGAACCATCCCACGCCACCGGGAGCAAGCCGGCCCAGCCAGCGCAGCAGCATCTTGTGCAGCTCGGGTTTGCCGATGTGGATCGCCGGGTTCGACCAGATCTGGTCGAACCGCACATCCTCGGGGACGTCGTCCGGCTGTGCGGCACGGACCCGGTCCGCGACGCCCGCCGCCTTCGCGTTCAGCTCGGTGAGCTCCAGCGCCCGGTTGTTCACATCGACCGCCCACACGGTCGCCTCCGGCGCTTCCACCGCCAGCGCGCAGGCGATCGGCCCGTAGCCGGCCCCCAGGTCGAGGAACGTTCCCGCGCCGGCCGGCGGCTCCACTGAGCGCAGCAGAACCGACGTACCGATGTCCAGGCGGTCCCGGGAGAACACCCCGGTCGCCGTGGTGAAGACGTACGGCCGTCCCCAGATCTGGGCCTCGACGGTCCGCCGGACGTCCGCCGACTGCGGATCCGCCGAGAAGAAGTGGTCACCCACGCTGATGCACCTCTCCCCTGACCTGACGGGCCTGCAACGCCCGCGCGGCCAGCTCGTCGTCCGCCGGGTAGCGCACTTCCTCCAGTGTCAGCCCGTGCGCCGGCAGGACCGACACAGCGGAGTCCCGCACCTTGCCTGCCAGCACTGCGGCGGGCCACGAGACGTCCCGGCGTCCGTCGCCCACGGGGATCATTGAGCCGACCAGGGCACGCACCATCGAGTGGCAGAACGCGTCTGCGATCACTGTGCCCTCCAGCTGCCCTACGCCCGTCCGCTGCCACGAGAACTCCAGCAGAGCCCGCACAGTGCTGGCACCCTCCCGCTTCTTGCAGAACGCCGCGAAGTCGTGCTCTCCGAGCAGACCGGCCGCTGCTGCGTTCATACGGTCCACATCCAGCGGGCGGCCCACCCGCAGTACATGTCCCCGGGTAAGCGGGTCCCAACCGGCCGGGTCGTCGCACAGCCGGTACACGTACCGCCGCGCCAGGGCGGAGAACCGGGCGTCAAAGCCCTCTGGAGCCGCCGTGACGGCCGTGACAGCCACATCCGCGGGCAGGACGCCGTTCAGCCCCCTGAGCAGCCTCAGCGGGTCCACAGCGCCGTACACGTCCACATGGGTGACCTGTCCGCGGGCATGCACGCCCGTGTCCGTCCGGCCCGCACAGGTCACGGTCACCGGCTCCGGCAGCCGCAGTACGACGCGGACCGCCTGCTCGAGCTCACCCTGCACAGTGCGGAGACCCTCCTGACGGGCCCACCCGTGGAAGGCCGCTCCGTCATACCTGAGGTCGATCCGCCAGCGCACAGTTCCGTCAACCACAGGGCAATCTAACGCAACAGGGCCCCCTCACCGTGCGGTGAGGGGGCCCTGCCCGAACTGCTGGGTGTTACTTGTCGTCCTCGGACTCGCCGGCCTTCGCGAAGCCCGCGGCCTCGGCGTCGGCCTCGGTCTTGAACCAGACCTCGGCGACCGTCTGGTCGTACCAGGGCGACTCGGTGGTGTGGTACTTCATCGAGTTCTCGTTGCCCTTGACGGTGAAGCCCTCGGGCGCGGAGCCGTCCTCGAGCGGGGCCGCGGAGTTGTCGAACTTGCCGGCGACGACGTCCTGGACCTTCTCGTCCTGGACGTCCTCGACCTTCTCCTCGGCCTGCGGGGCGGCCGCCTTCTTGGCCGGGGCCTTCTTGGCGGCGGTCTTCTTGGCCTTCGGGCTGTCGGCCAGGGCCTCGACCAGCTCGATCTTCGCCATCGGGGCGTTGTCGCCCTTGCGCGGGCCGAGCTTGGTGATCCGGGTGTAGCCACCCGGACGGTCGGCGTACCGCTCGCCGATCTCGGTGAAGAGCACGTGCACGACGCTCTTGTCCTTGATCCGCTTCATCACCTGGCGGCGCGAGTTCAGGTCACCACGCTTCGCCTTGGTGATCATCTGCTCCGCCAGCGGCTGCAGGCGCTTGGCCTTGGCCGCGGTGGTGGTGATGGCGCCGTGCTCGAACAGCGACGTCGCGAGGTTGCTGAGGATCAGCTTCTCGTGCGCCGGGCTGCCGCCCAGCCGGGCACCCTTGGTGGGGGTAGGCATCTCATAACTCCAGGAATCTCAGGCTCGTCGAGCCGTGGGGATACGGCCCGACGGGCCTCATGGTCAGCTCAGTACTGCTCGGTCTCGGCGAAGCTCTCGTCCTCGTCGTCCGCCTCGTTGCCGTAGGCACCGGACGCGGCGCGGAGGTCGAACCCGGGCGGGGAGTCCTTCAGCGACAGGCCCATCTCGGCCAGCTTCAGCTTGACCTCGTCGATGGACTTGGAGCCGAAGTTCCGGATGTCCAGCAGGTCCTGCTCGCTGCGCGAGATCAGCTCACCCACGGTGTGGATGCCCTCGCGCTTCAGGCAGTTGTACGACCGGACGGTCAGCTGCAGGTCCTCGACCGGCAGCGCCAGGTCGGCGGCCATCTGCTCGTCGACCGGCGACGGGCCGATGTCGATGCCCTCGGCCTCGACGTTCAGCTCGCGGGCCAGGCCGAACAGCTCGACCAGGGTCTTACCGGCCGACGCGACGGCGTCGCGGGGCAGCATCGACGGCTTGGTCTCGACGTCGACCACGAGGCGGTCGAAGTCGGTGC
The DNA here is from genome assembly GCF_040610805.1 of Kribbella sp. NPDC003557. NCBI lineage: Bacteria > Bacillati > Actinomycetota > Actinomycetes > Propionibacteriales > Kribbellaceae > Kribbella > Kribbella sp. NPDC003557. The sequence goes on along the minus strand of NZ_JBEXMY010000007.1, from coordinate 428,136 downwards.
GCTGCTCGACACGGGTGGCCTCGACCTTGTAGGTGACCTTGAGCACCGGCGAGTAGATCGAGTCGACCGGCATCCGGCCGATCTCCGCGTCGGCGGACTTGTTCTGGACGGCCGACACGTAACCGCGGCCCCGCTCGACGACCAGCTCCATCTCGAGCCGGCCCTTCTCGTTCAGGGTGGCGATCTTCAGGTCCGGGTTGTGCACCTCGACACCGGCCGGCGGCGCGATGTCGGCGGCGGTGACGTCACCGGGGCCCTGCTTGCGCAGGTACATGGTGACCGGCTCGTCGTGCTCGGAGGAGACGACCAGGTCCTTCAGGTTCAGGATCAGCTGGGTGGCGTCTTCCTTGACCCCGGCAACGGTCGAGAACTCGTGCAGGACACCGTCGATCTTGATGCTGGTGACGGCCGCCCCCGGGATGGAGGACAGCAGGGTCCGGCGGATCGAGTTGCCGAGGGTGTAACCGAAGCCCGGCTCCAGCGGCTCGATCACGAACCGCGAGCGGTACTCGTCGACGACCTCTTCGGTCAGGGTGGGGCGCTGTGCGATAAGCAACTTCTTGTTCCTTCTCTGTCGCGACGACCACTATTTGAGGTCGCGAGGGGTGAAGAACACACCGATCCGGCCGGCAGCCCGGGGGCCACCGGCCGGAACCGGGTCAGTTCTTCGAGTAGAGCTCGACGATCAGGTGCTCGGCGACCTGGGTGTCGATCTGCTGCCGGGTCGGCAGCTGGTGGACGAGGATCCGCAGACGCTCCGGCATCACCTCGAGCCAGGCCGGGACGACGCGCTCGGAGTGCGTCTCCCGGGCGATGATGAACGGCGTCGTCTCGACCGACTTCGGCTTGACATCGATGATGTCGTGCGCCGAGACGCGGTACGACGGGATGTTCACCTTGATGCCGTTCACGGTGAAGTGACCGTGGACGACGAGCTGGCGGGCCTGGCGGCGGGTCCGGGCGAGACCGGAGCGGTACACCACGTTGTCCAGCCGGGACTCCAGGATCTGCAGCAGGTTGTCACCGGTCTTGCCGGAGCGCCGCGAGGCCTCCTCGTAGTACCGGCGGAACTGCTTCTCGAGAACGCCGTACGAGTAACGCGCCTTCTGCTTCTCGCGCAGCTGGAGCAGGTACTCGCTCTCCTTCGGGCGGCCGCGGCCGTGCATACCCGGCGGGTACGGACGACGCTCGAACGCCTTGTCGCCACCGACGAGGTCGACCCCGAGACGGCGCGACTTCTTGGTCATAGGTCCGGTGTAACGGGCCATGGTTCGCTACCTTCCTCTCTCTGGGTCAGACCCGGCGCCGCTTGGGCGGCCGGCAGCCGTTGTGGGCGACAGGGGTGACGTCCTGGATGGTGCCGACCTCGAGGCCGACCGCACCCAGCGAACGGATCGCGGTCTCACGGCCGGAGCCGGGACCCTTGACGAACACGTCGATCTTGCGCATGCCGTGCTCCATCGCCCGGCGCCCGGCGGCCTCGGCGGCCATCTGCGCGGCGAACGGGGTCGACTTGCGCGAACCCTTGAAGCCGACGGTGCCCGCGGAGGCCCACGAGATGACCGCGCCGGTCGGGTCGGTGATCGTCACGATCGTGTTGTTGAACGTGCTCTTGATGTGCGCGTGGCCGGCGGCCACGTTCTTCTTCTCCTTGCGGCGCACCTTCTTCGCGCCGGCCGCGGTGCGGCTCTTGGGAGGCATAGGTCAGTTGCTCCTGGGGTGGTCGACAGTCATCCGGGTCACTTCTTCTTCTTGCCGGCGATCGCCTTACGGCGACCCTTGCGGCTACGGGCGTTGGTCCGCGTGCGCTGACCGCGCACCGGAAGCCCGCTGCGGTGCCGGCGACCCTGGTACGACCCGATCTCGATCTTGCGGCGGATGTCCGCGGTCACCTCGCGACGGAGGTCACCTTCGATCTTGTAGTTGCCTTCGATCCAGTCCCGGAGCTTGACCAGCTCGTCGTCGCCCAGCTCGTGGACGCGCTTGTCCGGGGAGACCCCGGTGTTCTTCAGCGTTTCCTGGGCGCGCGTGCGGCCCACACCGAAGATGTACGTGAGGGCGACCTCGATGCGCTTGTCGCGCGGCAGGTCGACTCCTACGAGGCGTGCCATGTGGCGGTGTTCCTTTCGTCAGCAGAGGTGTGGTGGCGCGCTGCGTCCTTGCCCGCCTCGGTGAGTTGTGTGTTCACCGGCAAGGCCCCGGCCTCTGTTCCGGGGGCGACGTCCGGGACGGATCCCGGACGAGCATGCGCGCTGTGGTGCGAAAGTGCCGTGTTCCTGCGTTGGGCCGGTCAGCCCTGCCGCTGCTTGTGCCGCGGGTTCTCGCAGATCACCATGACCCGGCCGTGACGGCGGATCACCTTGCACTTGTCGCAGATCTTCTTGACGCTCGGATTGACCTTCATCGAGCTACTTTCTTCGACAGGTGTTGGTGGGTCTTACTTGTACCGATAGACGATGCGACCCCGGGTGAGGTCGTACGGCGACAGCTCCACGACGACCCGGTCCTCGGGGAGGATCCGGATGTAGTGCTGCCTCATCTTGCCGCTGATGTGCGCGAGCACCTTGTGCCCGTTGGACAGCTCAACACGGAACATCGCGTTCGGCAGGGCCTCGACGATGGTGCCCTCGAGTTCGATTACTCCCTCTTTTTTGGGCATGTCCTCGCACTTCTGTAGACGTGACTGGCTATGGCTACAAAGAGCCAAGGAAAAAGTGTACGCCACGCACGCGATGGAACCCAATTGAGCCCTCAGCGGGTACTCTCCAGCTCCGCCAGGTGCTCGGCACCCCAAGTATCCAGGGGTATCAAAGCCACGTTGAGTGACATCCCGAGTTCGGTGAGTGAGTACTCGACCTTCGGCGGCACCTGGTGGAAGACCTCGCGATGGACGATGTCCCGCGACTCCAGCTCCCGCAGCTGCTGGATCAGCATCTTCTCCGTGACGCCGGCGATCTCCCGGCGCAGCTCGCCGAAGCGCATCGGCCCGTGGTGCAGCGCCCAGAGGATGCGCGGCTTCCACTTCCCGCCGATCACGTCCGCCGCGGCGTCCAGGCCACAGGTGTACGGGCGCATACTTACCTTTCCGTCAGTACCTGACTATTTAGTCGGTACTTGTCCATCCTAAAGCTTCAGCTCCAGGGTGGACCGCATGAAGACACCTGTCACCGTCCTGGGGCTCGGCGCGATGGGAACCGCCCTCGCCCGGGCCTTCGTCGCCGCCGGCCACCCGACCACCGTCTGGAACCGCACGCCCGGTCGCTCCCCCGAACTCGAAGCCGTCCGCGCCACGACAGCGGCCGGGGCGATCGCAGCCGGCCCGCTGGTCGTCGTCTGCCTGCTGGTCGACGACACCGTCCGCAGCACGCTCGACGGCTTGGACCTGACCGGCAAGACGATCGTCAACCTCACCAACAGCACGCCTGACCAGGCCCGCGGCACCGCGGAGCGGCTCACGAGCGCGGGAGCGCAGTACGTCGACGGCGGCATCATGGCCGTGCCGGCGATGATCGGCGGACCCGCGGCCTTCATCTTCTACAGCGGCGCCGCGGACGCATTCGACACTCACCGCGCCGACCTGTCCGTGCTCGCACGCCCCGAGTACGTCGGTGCCGACCCCGGGCTGGCCGCGCTCTACGACATCGCGCTGCTGAGCGCGATGTACGGCATGTTCGGCGGCGCCCAGCACGCCCTCGCCCTGGCCGCCAGCGCAAAGGTCCCGGCCGGGCCCTTCACCGAGCGCTTCCTCGCCCCCTGGCTGACGGCCATGCTCACCAGCATCCCCCGCATCGCCAGGGATCTCGACAACGGTCCTGCGGAGACGGCCGGTTCGAACCTCTCGATGCAGGCAGCTGCCTACGAGAACCTGGTCACCACGGCAACAGCCCAAGGCATCGATCCACTACTGCTGACCCCGATGGGCGAGCTGCTCGACCGAGCCGTCGCAGCGGGGCACGGCAGCGAGGACCTGGCGGCGCTCGTCGGACTGCTCAGGGCTGGGTAGCCGCCCACTGTTCGCCCGCGCGCCAGACCTGTTCCGGCATCAGGTCCAGCAGGTCGCACGCCGCGTCCAGTTGCGCGAGGGCGGTGGTCGCGTCGCGGTACGCCGGAAGGATCGCGACGAACCGCCGGCCCTCGCAGCTGAACCCGAACGCCGGTACGTCGGCCAGCGCCTCGACGACCCGCGGATGCAGGACGGCCAGCGCGTGGTCCTCGCGCCCGTTGAACAAGCGGTACTGCCCCGGCAGGCCCTCGATCGTCAACGGCAGCGGCAGATAACTCGCCGCCGCGACCGGCGCCAGCCCCGCGGGCAGCACCTGCAGCGGCGGCAGCGGGCGGTCGACGTGCAGATCGAGGAAGTCGAAGCCGAGCTCACGGCGCCCGACCTTGTGCCGGAACCGCCCGGTCCAGAACTCCCGGCCGCGGTGCCGGCCCGACGTCACGTCGGCGACCTCGGCGTCCGGGTCCGCGTCGAACGGTGGGAACGGCCAACGATCCAGCAGCTCCGCCGCGGACGCGCTGACCCGCCAGCCGAGCTGCCCGGCGGCCTCCGCCCACGCCCGCTTGCGGCGGCCGTCGGCGATCCGCAGCGCCAGCGTGAACCCGATCAGCACCAGGAACCAGGCCAGCACCATCCACCCCACCCAGCGGGGCTCCAGCAGCAGCCCGGCGATCGCCAGCGGTACCGCCACGGCGAACCAGACCACGTAGACGATCGCGGCCCCCTGATGCAACTGCCAGGCCAGATCCGGCCGCAGACGCGGACCGGCGACGCGGCGGCTCACCGGGGCCGCTGTCAACGGCGCCTGCCGAGGCCGCCGAGGGCGATGATCGCCCACGGGATCAGCAGCCAGACCGGCCAGAAGTGCGGCCAGTGGCCGCCGTTGCCCAGCCCGATCACGAACCAGATCACCACGTTGATCAGCACGACACCGGTGAAGCCGCCGATCGCCCCGCCGCGGTGCGGGTGGTTGTCCTTCTTCCGCTCCGGGAAGTTCCCCGGCTCGGGCGCCGGCTTGCTGTCCTGCACCGCCTTCGGCGTCTCGTACGTCCGGACCGCGGGCAGGTCACGCACCAGCGGCTCGAGCTCGCCGTACGTCTGCACGGTGTAGAGCTGGTCGAGCCGCGACGAGAACTCGGGCTGGTCCAGCCGGCCGTCCGCGAACGCGTCCCGCAACCGCCCGGCGATCTTGTCCCGGTCGGCTTCGGTGAAACGCTGGTGCGGCTGGTACTGAGGCATGTCTCAAGTGTGCCTCAGCTCCGGTCCGCCCGGCGTCCCCCGACGGGTGGACCCAGGGTGTCCTTCAGTCGGCCAGGGCGCCGGACTTGATGCCCAGCTCCGCGAGCTTGGACTCGCCGCCGTCGATGGCGGTCAGGACCCACGGGCCCTGCGGAGTGAGAGTGAACGTGTGCTCTGTGTGTGCGGCCGACCGCCCGTCGTCGGTGACGACCGTCCAGTCGTCCTCGAGCGTGTGGTTGTCCTGCTTGCCGAGCGTGAGCATCGGCTCCACGGCCAGCGCCATCCCCTCGACCAGCTTCGGGCCGCGGCCGGGGCGGCCGAAGTTCGGCACGTTCGGCGGCTGGTGCATCGCTGAGCCGATCCCGTGCCCGACGAAGTCCTCGACGATCCCGTACGACGAGTTCGCCCGGACGTGGGCCTCGATCGCGGCCGAGATGTCGGACAGCCTGCCGCCGAGCCGGGCCGCGGCGAACCCGCGCCACATCGACTCCTCGCAGATCCGCGCCAGCTCCAGCAGCTCGGCGTCCGCCGCGCCGACCGGCACCGTGATCGCGGCGTCGCCGTGCCAGCCGTCGACGATCGCGCCGCAGTCGATCGAGATCAGGTCACCCTCGGCCAGCACCCGGCCGCCCGGGATGCCGTGCACGATCTCGTCGTTCACCGACGCGCAGATCGAGCCGGTGAACCCGTGGTACCCCTTGAACGACGGCGTCGCGCCGGAGGACCGGATGTTGTCCTCCGCGATCGCGTCCAGCTCGCCCGTACTGATGCCGGCCCGGACGTGCCCGCGGAGCAGTTCCAGCGTGCGGCCGACCACCAGGCCGGCCTGGCGCATCGCCAGAATCTGCTCACGGGTCTTGATCTCGATACCGCGGTCCCTGAACATCACGTGCTGTCTTACTCCGTGACGGACTTGAGGGCGGCGAGGACGCGCTCGCTGACCTCGTCGATCTCACCGACGCCGTCCACCTCGACCAGCAGGCCGCGCTGCGCGTACACCTGCAGCAGCGGCTTGGTCTCGGCGGTGTAGACGTCCTGACGGTGCCGGACGACCTCTTCGGAGTCGTCCGTCCGGCCCTCGATGTGCGCCCGCTTCGTCATCCGGTCCACCAGCACGTCGATGTCGGCGACCAGCGCCACCACCGCGTCCAGCTTGTGGCCGTGCTCGGCCAGGATGTCGTCCAGCGTGCCGACCTGGGCCAGCGTCCGCGGGTACCCGTCGAGCAGGAAGCCGTCGCCGGCGTCGGCCTCGGACAGCCGGTCCCGCACCATCGCGTTGGTGACCTCGTCCGGGACGTAGTCGCCCGCGTCCATGTACCGCTTGGCCTCGACACCCAGCGGCGTCTCGTCCTTCACGTTCGCACGGAAGATGTCGCCGGTGGACACGGCCGGGATATTCAGGCGTTCCGCAAGCACCTTTGCCTGCGTGCCCTTGCCCGCCCCGGGCGGACCCATCAGCAACATTCTCATCAGCGCAGGAACCCTTCGTAGTTTCGCTGCTGCAGCTGACTCTCGATCTGCTTCACGGTGTCGAGTCCGACACCGACCATGATCAGGATCGACGTACCGCCGAACGGGAAGTTCTGGCTCGCGTTCAACAGGACGAGAGCGACCAGCGGGATCATCGAGATCACCGCGAGGTAGATCGCGCCGGGCAGCGTGATGCGGTCCAACACGTACTTCAGGTATTCCTCGGTCGGCCGACCCGCCCGGATCCCGGGGATGAAGCCGCCGTACTTCTTCATGTTGTCGGCGACCTCCTTCGGGTTGAAGGTGATCGAGACGTAGAAGTACGTGAAGAAGATGATCAGAGCGACGTAGGTCGCCATGTAGATCGGGTGGTCGCCCTTGACCAAGTTGCCCTGGATCCAGTTGGACCAGCTCTTGCCCTGCTGGAACTGACTGACCAGGACCGGGAGGTACAGCAGGCTGGAGGCGAAGATGACCGGGATGACACCGGCCTGGTTCACCTTCAGCGGGATGTACGTCGAGGTGCCGCCGAACATCTTCCGGCCGACCATCCGCTTCGCGTACTGGACCGGGATGCGGCGCTGGGCCTGCTCGATGAAGATGACCGCCGCCATGATGACGAGGCCGATCGCGATCACCACGACGAAGGTGGTGATGCCCTTCTGCTTGCGGATGCTCCACAGCTGGGTCGGGAAGGTCGCGACGATCTGGGTGAAGATCAGGATCGACATACCGTTACCGACACCACGGTCGGTGATCAGCTCACCGAGCCACATGATCACGCCGGTGCCGGCGGTCATGGTCAGCACCATGACGGTGATGGTGAACCAGTCGTCCTTGTACAGCAGCGGCTCGCTGCAGCCCTGGAACAGCCGGCCCGGCGTCCGGGCGAGCGCCACGAACGCGGTCGACTGCAGGATCGCCAGACCGACGGTCAGGAACCGGGTGTACTGCGTGATCTTGGCCTGACCCGCCTGGCCCTCCTTCTTCAGCGACTCCAGCCGCGGGATCACCACGGTGAGCAGCTGCAGAATGATGCTGGCGGTGATGTACGGCATGATGCCGAGCGCGAAGATCGCGAGCTGCAGCAGTGCGCCGCCGGAGAACAGGTTGATCAAGTTGTACAGGTTGGCGTTCTGGCCACCCTGCGAGATCTTGATACACGTGTGCAGCGACTGGACGTTCACACCGGGCGCCGGAACGACCGAGCCGATCCGGAAGATCACGACGATGAAGAGCACGAACAAGATCTTCCGGCGCAGGTCCGGAGTCTTGAACGCGTTGGCAAAGGCGCCTAACACCCTGTCCTCCCACAAGTTTCCCTTGCCGCGGGCACGGCAGGGGCCTAGCTAAGCCGCTGGGCAAGAGACGAACCAGGGCCCGTCCGACCGGCGCAGGATATCAAGCACCGCCCGTTACGAGCCCTGGACCTCGTGTCACACCTCGGTCGTGGTTCCCCCGGCCGCCTGGATCTTGTCCGTGGCGGACTTGGAGAACTTGTGCGCCGAGACCTGCAGTGCCACGGTCAGTTCGCCGTCACCCAGCACCTTGACCGGCTGACCACGACGGACCGCGCCCTTGGCGACCAGGTCGGCCACGCCGACCTCGCCACCTTCGGGGAACAGTTGTCCGAGCTTGTCCAGGTTAACGACCTGGAACTCCACCCGGTTCCTGCTCTTGAAGCCCTTCAGCTTCGGAAGCCGCATGTGCAGCGGCATCTGGCCACCCTCGAACCACTCGGGGATGTTGTTACGCGCCTTGCTGCCCTTGGTACCGCGGCCGGCGGTCTTGCCCTTGCTGCCCTCACCACGACCCACGCGGGTCTTGGCGGTCTTGGCACCGGGCGCCGGACGCAGGTGATGAACCTTGAGCGCCATGTCAGTCGACCTCCTCGACGGTGATGAGGTGGCGAACCGTGCGGACCATGCCGCGAACCTCGGGACGGTCCTCGTGGACGGCGGTGTCGCCGATCCGCTTGACGCCCAGGGTGCGCAGCGTGTCGCGCTGGTTCTGCTTACCACCGATGCCCGAACGGATCTGGGTCACCTTCAGGCGTGCCATCAGGAAGCCACCTCCGCCCGCGCCTTCAGCAGGGCCGCCGGGGCGACGTCCTCGACCGGCAGGCCACGGCGCGCGGCCACGGCCTCCGGGGTCTCCAGGCTCCGCAGCGCCTCCACCGTGGCGTGCACCACGTTGATGGAGTTCGCAGAACCCAGCGACTTGCTGAGCACGTCGTGGATCCCGGCGCACTCCAGGACGGCGCGCGCCGAGCCACCCGCGATCACACCGGTACCGGGCGCGGCCGGGCGCAGCAGCACCACGCCGGCAGCCTTCTCGCCCTGGACCGGGTGCGGGATGGTGCCCTGGATCCTCGGCACCTTGAAGAACGCCTTCTTGGCCTCCTCGACACCCTTGGCGATCGCCGCGGGCACCTCCTTGGCCTTCCCGTAACCCACACCGACGGTGCCTTCACCGTCGCCGACGACCACGAGGGCGGTGAAGCTGAAGCGACGACCACCCTTCACGACCTTGGCGACCCGGTTGATGGCTACCACGCGCTCGATGTAGGCGGTCTTGTCCGCCTGCTGACCACGACCCCCGTCGCGGCCACGGCGCTCACCACCGGCGCCGCCTCCGCGACGCTGCTGGCCTCCGCTCATGTCGAACTACCTTCTTCCTTGATCGCCTGTCAGAAGCCGAGGCCGCCCTCACGGGCGGCGTCGGCCAGGGCCGCGATGCGGCCGTGGTACTTGTTCCCGGCCCGGTCGAAGACGACCGAGTCGATGCCGGCGGCCTTGGCCCGGTCGGCGATCAGCCCGCCGACGGTCTTGGCCTTGTCGGTCTTGTTCGCCTCCGCGGAACGCAGGTCGGCCTCCATGGTGGAAGCCGAGACCAGCGTCTTGCCGGCCACGTCGTCGATGACCTGCGCGAACAGGTGCCGCGACGACTTGGTGACCACCAGGCGCGGCCGGTCGGCCGTGCCGTTGATCTTCTTCCGGACCCGGATCTGCCGACGCAGCCGGGAGGCCGTCTTCTTGGCGGAGTGCTTGTGCGGACGCAGTCCGATCGCCATGGTTACTTACCAGCCTTTCCGACCTTGCGGCGCACCTGCTCGCCCGCGTACCGCACACCCTTGCCCTTGTACGGCTCGGGCTTGCGCAGCTTGCGGATATTGGCGGCGACCTCACCGACGGACTGCTTGTCGATGCCGATGACCGAGAACCGGGTCGGCGCCTCGACGTTGAAGGTGATGCCCTCGGGGGCGTCGACCGTGATCGTGTGGCTGTACCCGAGCGAGAACTCCAGCTGGGTCGGTCCCTTGGACAGGACGCGGTACCCGACGCCGACGATCTCGAGCTTCTTCTCGTAGCCGTCCGTGACCCCGGTGACCAGGTTGGCGATCAGGGTGCGGGACAGGCCGTGCAGTTCCTTGCTCTTGCGCTGGTCGTCCGGGCGGGTGACGGCAATGGCGCCGTCGTCCTCCCGGTTCACCGCGATGGGCTCAGCGACGACGTGCGACAGCTGACCCTTCGGACCCTTGACGGTGACCGTCTGGCCGTCGATCGTGACGTCGACGCCGGACGGGACCGAGATCGGGAGTTTGCCGATGCGAGACATTTCAGTGGTCCTCCTTCCGGTTCTTCGTCACCAGACGTAGGCGAGGACTTCCCCGCCAACGCCCTTGTTCTTGGCCTGCTTGTCGGTCAGCAGTCCCTGGGACGTCGAGATGATCGCGACGCCCAGGCCACCGAGGACCTTGGGCAGGTTGGTCGACTTCGCGTAGACCCGCAGGCCCGGCTTGCTGATCCGGCGGACGCCCGCGATGGAGCGCTCCCGGCTCGGGCCGAACTTCAGGTCGACGGTCAGGGTCTTGCCGACGGCCCCTTCCTTGGGGTCCTCGACCTTGTAGGAGGCGATGTAGCCCTCCTGCTGAAGGATGTCGGCGATGCCCTGCTTGATCTTGCTGTACGGCATCGTGGTCGACTCGTGGTACGCCTGGTTGGCGTTCCGCAGACGCGTGAGCATGTCTGCGATCGGGTCGGTCATCGTCATGGCCTGGGGCCTCTTTCCCGCCGTGGTTTCGCCGTTCGGCGACCTACGGTGACTAGGTGGTGGTGAATGGGGAGAAGTTCGGGGGTGGAGACGGTCACCAGCTGGACTTGGTCACGCCGGGCAGCTCGCCCCGGTGCGCCATCTCCCGCAGGCAGATCCGGCAGAGGCCGAACTTGCGGAAGACCGCCTTCGGCCGGCCGCAGCGCTGGCAGCGCGTGTAGGCGCGCACCGCGAACTTCGGCTTCCGGGCCTGCTTGACCTTGAGTGCTGTCTTCGCCACGTCAGTTCTCCTTGAACGGGAAGCCGAGCGCCCGCAGCAGGGCCCGACCCTCGTCGTCGTTCTTCGCGGTGGTCACCACGGTGATGTCCATGCCCCGGACCCGGTCGATCCGGTCCTGGTTGATCTCGTGGAACATCACCTGCTCGGTCAGACCGAAGGTGTAGTTCCCGGTGCCGTCGAACTGCTTGGCCGACAGACCGCGGAAGTCGCGGATCCGGGGCAGCGCGAGCGCCAGCAGCCGGTCCAGGAACTCCCACATCCGGTCGCCACGCAGCGTCACGTGGGCGCCGATCGGCATCCCCTCGCGCAGCTTGAACTGCGCGATCGACTTGCGGGCCTTGGTGACCTGCGGCTTCTGGCCGGTGATCGCGGCCAGGTCCTTGACCGCGCCCTCGATCAGCTTCGAGTCGCGCGCCGCCTCGCCGACACCCATGTTCACCACGATCTTGGTGAGCCCGGGCACCTGCATGACGTTCGCGTACTGGAACTGCTCGTGCAGCTTGCCGACGATCTCCTCGCGGTACTTCGTCTTCAGCCGCGGCTGGACCTTCGTTTCGGTAACTGCGGTCGTCATCAGATCTCCTCGCCGGTGCGCCGTGCGATCCGGACGCTCCGGTACCCGGTGTACGTCGAACCGTCGGGACGGCGCTTCTGCACCTCGACGCGGTTGTAGCCGACGCGGGTGGTCACCTTCTGCTTCTTGCCGTCCTTCTCGACCTCGACCAGAAGGGCCACGTTCGAGACGTGGATCGGGGCTTCCTGGGTGACGATGCCACCGGTGGTGCCGCCGCGCTGGGCCTGCTGCACCTTGGTGTGCTTCTTCACCCGGTTGACGCCCTCGACGATGACCTTCTCGTCGTTCGGGAAGACCTGGATGATCTTGCCCTCGAGGCCCTTCGAGCGACCCGAGATCACGCGGACCTGGTCACCCTTCTTCACGTGCAGCTTCTTCTGGGTAGCCATCTCAGAGCACCTCCGGCGCGAGCGAGATGATCTTCATGAAGCGCTTCTCACGCAGCTCCCGGCCGACCGGCCCGAAGATACGGGTGCCGCGCGGCTCGCCGTCGGCCTTCAGGATCACCGCGGCGTTCTCGTCGAAGCGGATGTAGGAGCCGTCCGGACGCCGGCGCTCCTTCACGGTCCGCACGACGACCGCCTTGACGACGTCACCCTTCTTCACACCACCGCCGGGGATCGCGTCCTTGACGGTGGCGACGATCGTGTCACCGACACCGGCGTAGCGCCGACCGGAGCCACCGAGAACGCGGATGCAAAGGATCTCCTTCGCGCCCGTGTTGTCGGCGACCTTCAGTCGCGACTCCTGCTGGATCATCTGTTGATCTCCTGGTTGTCTCGCTGGTTCTCAGCCGTGCCGAGCCTTGCGGAACGAATAATTTCGAATGGTTGCCGGCAGCAGCCGGGAACTACTTGGCCTTCTCGAGGATCTCGACGACGCGCCAGCGCTTGGTCGCCGACAGCGGCCGGGTCTCCATCAGGAGGACGCGGTCGCCGATCCCGGCGGCGTTCTGCTCGTCGTGCGCCTTGAGCTTGCTGGTGTGCCGGATGACCTTGCCGTACAGCTTGTGCTTGACCCGGTCCTCGACCTCAACCACGACGGTCTTGTCCATCTTGTCGCTCAGCACCAGGCCCTCACGGGTCTTCCGGCGGCCTCGCGCCTCGGTGGTCGTGCTCACGGTCTCGTCCTTCGCGTTCTCGGTCATGCGTTGGCCTTCTCACTGTCGTCCGCAGCTTCGTCGGCGACAGCCTCGGCCTCGACCGGGGCGTCGACCTCCTCGGTGATGCCGAGCGCACGCTCCGACAGCACCGTGTAGATGCGGGCGATGTCCTTGCGGACGGCGCGCAGCCGGCCGTGGGACTCCAGCTGGCCCGTGGCAGCCTGGAACCGGAGGTTGAACAGCTCCTCCTTGGCTTCACCGAGCTTCGTCAGCAACTCGTCCCGGCCCAGGTTCCGCAGCTCGGCGGCGGTCAGGGTAGCCATCAGTTCTCACCTGCCTCTCGGGTGATGAAGCGGCACTTCATCGGCAACTTGTGGATCGCGCGGCGCATCGCCTCGCGAGCGATGTCCTCCGGAACACCGGAGAGCTCGAACATCACGCGACCGGCCTTCACGTTGGCGATCCACCATTCCGGCGAACCCTTACCGGAACCCATCCGGGTCTCGGCCGGCTTCTTGGTCAGCGGACGGTCCGGGTAGATGTTGATCCACACCTTGCCGCCACGCTTGATGTGCCGGGTCATCGCGATACGCGCGGACTCGATCTGCCGGTTGGTGACGTAGTGGCTCTCCAGCGCCTGGATGCCGAAGTCACCGAAGGCGAGCGTCGTGCCACCCTTGGCCGCGCCGGAGCGCTTCGGGTGGTGCTGCTTGCGGTGCTTGACCTTGCGGGGGATGAGCATCGTTCAGCTCTCCGTTCCGGTCGTCTCGGCAGGCTTGTCGGCCGCCGGGGCACTGGTCTCGGCGGCCGGGGCCGCGTTGTTGTTGCGCGCGTCGTCGCGCCGGTCGCCACCGCGACCGCCACGGTCACCGCGACCGCCACGGTCACCGCCGCGTCCGCCACGGTCACCGCGGTCGCCGCCGTCGCGGCGGGCCGGACGGCCACGCTGCTGGGTGGCGGCGCGGGCAGCGGCCTGCGCCTCGCGCTCCGCGCGGGTGCCGGCGACGTCGCCCTTGTAGATCCAGACCTTCACGCCGATCCGGCCGAAGGTCGTCCGGGCCTCGTAGAAGCCGTAGTCGATGTCGGCCCGCAGCGTGTGCAGCGGGACGCGGCCCTCGCGGTAGAACTCCGACCGCGACATCTCCGCGCCACCGAGCCGGCCGGAGCACTGGATCCGGATGCCCAGGGCGCCGCCACGCATGGTGGTCTGCATCGCCTTGCGCATCGCGCGGCGGAACGCCACGCGGCCGGACAGCTGCTCGGCCACGCCCTGCGCGACCAGCTGGGCGTCGACCTCGGAGTTCTTCACCTCGAGGATGTTCAGCTGCACCTGCTTGCCGGTGAGCTCCTCCAGGCTGCCCCGGATCCGGTCCGCCTCGGCGCCGCGGCGGCCGATGACGATGCCCGGACGAGCGGTGTGGATGTCGACCCGGACCCGGTCACGGGTGCGCTCGATCTCCACGCGGGAGATACCGGCGCGCTCCATGCCCTTGCTCAGCAGACGACGGATCTTGACGTCCTCGCCCACGTAGTCCTTGTACAGCTTGTCGGCGTACCAACGGCTCTTGTGGTCGGTGCTGATGCCGAGACGGAACCCGTGCGGGTTTACCTTCTGTCCCACGTCAGGACTCCTTCTTCTCAGCGGTGGCCTTCTTGGCGGCCTTCTTCGCGGTCGCCTTCTTGGCCGGCTTCTCGGCGGCGGCCTCGGCCGGCTTGTCGGCGGCCTTCTTGGCCGCCTTCTTCGCCGGAGCCTTCTTGGCCGTGTCCGCCGTGTCAGCGGTCTTCTTGGCGGCGGCCTTCTTGGCCGGTGCCTTCTCGACGGGCTCGTCGGTGACCCGCGGCTCGACCACGACGGTGATGTGGCTGGTCCGCTTGTCGATCCGGGTGGCCCGGCCCTGGGCGCGCGGGCGGTGACGCTTCAGCGTCGGTCCCTCGTCGACCAGGATCTTGGACACGATCAGATCGGCCCGGCTCAGGTGCTCGGTGCCCTCGGCGTTCGCCGCGGCGCTGTCGACGACCTTGTACACGGTCGCGGCAGCGGCCTGCGGGGCGAACTTCAGAGTGGCGAGTGCGTCGTCGACGCCGACACCGCGCACCAGGTCGGCCACGCGGCGCGCCTTCATCGGCGTCACGCGGACGAAGCGCGCGACCGCGAAGGCCCCGGGCTGCTCGCCCAGCAGGCTCTCGCGACGGGCGCTGATCGCCCTACGCTCTTGAACGCTCATGATGTTCGAATCTCTCCGTAGGTTGCTTTCGCTTCGTCACTGGATCCCGGTGGGATCAGCGACGCCGTGACTTCCGGTCGTCCTTCTCGTGACCCTTGAACGTCCGGGTCGGGGCGAACTCGCCGAGCTTGTGCCCGACCATCGCGTCCGTCACGAACACCGGCACGTGCTTGCGGCCGTCGTGCACCGCAATCGTGTGGCCGATCATGTCCGGCACGATCATCGATCGGCGGGACCAGGTCTTGATGACGTTCTTGGTGCCCTTCTCGTTCTGCACCTCCACCTTCTTGGCCAGGTGGTGGTCGACGAACGGGCCCTTCTTGAGGCTGCGTGGCATTTGGCCGGCTCCCTATCAGCGCTTCTTGCCGGCCTTGCGGCGCCGGACGATCATGCGGTCGCTTTCCTTGCGGGTGCGGGTCCGGCCTTCCGGCTGGCCCCACGGGGACACCGGGTGGCGACCACCCGAGGTCTTACCCTCACCACCACCGTGCGGGTGGTCGACCGGGTTCATCGCGACACCGCGGACGGTCGGGCGCTTGCCCTTCCAGCGCATCCGGCCCGCCTTGCCCCAGTTGATGTTCGACTGCTCGCCGTTGCCGACCTCACCGAGGGTGGCGCGGCAGCGCACGTCGACCATCCGGACCTCGCCGGACGGCATCCGCAGGGTGGCCATCCGGCCTTCCTTCGCGACCAGCTGAATGCTGGCACCGGCCGAGCGGCCCATCTTGGCGCCACCACCCGGGCGCAGCTCGACGGCGTGCACCGTGGAGCCGACCGGGATGTTGCGCAGCGGCAGGTTGTTGCCGATCTTGATGTCCGCGGCCGGGCCGTTCTCGACGATCGTGCCCTGGCGCAGGTTGGACGGGGCGAGGATGTAGCGCTTCTCGCCGTCCACGTAGTGCAGCAGCGCGATCCGCGCGGTCCGGTTCGGGTCGTACTCGATGTGCGCGACCTTGGCCGGCACGCCGTCCTTGTCGTACCGCTTGAAGTCGATCAGCCGGTACGCCCGCTTGTGGCCGCCACCGTGGTGCCGGGTGGTGATCTTGCCGGAGTTGTTCCGGCCGCCCTTCTTCGGCAGCGGACGCAGCAGCGACTTCTCGGGGGTCGAACGGGTGAGCTCGACGAAGTCGGCCACGCTCGAGCCACGGCGGCCCGGCGTCGTCGGCTTGTACTTGCGGATTCCCATTACGACTGGCCTCCGAAGATATCGATGCGGTCGTCGCCCTTGAGGGTCACGATCGCCCGCTTGGTGTCCGGGCGCTTGCCGAACCCGGACCGGGTCCGGCGGCGCTTGCCCTTGCGGTTCAGGGTGTTGACGTCGCTGACCTTGACCTTGAACACCTTCTCGACCGCGAGCTTGATCTCGGTCTTGTTGGCGTTCGGGGCGACCTCGAACGTGTACTTCTGCTCGTCCAGCAGGCCGTAGCTCTTCTCGCTCACGACCGGCCGGATCAGCACGTCACGCGGGTCCTTGTTGACTCCGTGGCTCATGCCTCTACCTCCTCGGCCTCAGTCGACGTGGCGACGGCCTTGACGGACTTGCCCTTGGGCGCACCGGCGACGAACGAGTCGAGGGCGCTCTTGGTGAACACCACCGCGTCGCTGCACAGCACGTCGTACGCGTTCAGCTGGTCGGCCGCGATCAGGTGCACGTGCTGCACGTTGCGCAGGCTCAGCCAGGTGAGCTCGTCGGCGCGGTCGACGACGACCAGCGCCTTGCCCGGGTCGGTGACCTCGCCGAGCACCTTGAGCGCCGACTTGGTGGACGGCTTGTCGCCGTCCACGAAGCTCTCGACGACGAACACGCGGCCGTCACGGGCCCGGTCCGACAGCGAGCCGCGGAGCGCGGCGGCGATCATCTTCTTCGGGGTCCGCTGGCTGTAGTCACGCGGCACCGGGCCGTGGACGACGCCACCGCCGGTGAACTGCGGCGCGCGGGTCGAACCCTGACGGGCGCGACCGGTGCCCTTCTGGCGGTACGGCTTGGCGCCACCGCCGGACACCTCGCCCCGGGTCTTCGCCTTGTGCGTGCCCTGACGGGCCGCGGCCAGCTGGGCCACCACGACCTGGTGGATCAGCGGCACGTTGACCTGGACGTCGAACAGCTCGGCCGGAAGCTCGGCGGAACCCTTCTTGCTGACCTTGTCGCCCTTCACGACGACGACGTCGACGGAGTTCGATGCGGGGCTCACTTCGCAGCTCCCTTCGCGGCGTTGCGGATCAATACCAGACCACCCTTGGGCCCGGGAACCGCACCCTTCAGCAGGATCAGACCGCGCTCGGTGTCGACCGCGTGCACGGAGATGTTCTGCGTGGTGACGTTCTCGTTACCCATCCGACCGGCCATCCGGACGCCCTTGAAGACGCGGCCCGGGGTGGCGCAACCGCCGATGGAGCCCGGCGAACGGTGCTTCTTGTGCACACCGTGGGTGGCCCGCAGACCACCGAAGCCGTGGCGCTTCATGACACCGGCGAAACCCTTGCCCTTGCTGGTCGCGGAAACGTCGACCCGCTCGCCGGCCTCGAAGGTCTCGGCCTTCAGCTCCTGGCCCAGCGCGTACTCACTCGCGTCGGCGGTGCGCAGCTCGAGCAGGTGCCGCCGCGGCGTCACGCCGGCCTTGTCGAAGTGGCCGCGCAGGGGCTTGGTCACCTTGCGCGGGTCGATGTCGCCGAAGGCGATCTGGACACCGTCGTAGCCGTCACGGTCCGAGGTGCGGACGCCGGTGACGACGCACGGGCCGGCCTGGATCACGGTGACGGGGACGACTCGGTTGTTCTCGTCCCAGGTCTGGGTCATGCCGAGCTTGGTGCCCAGCAGACCGCGCGTGTTCTTCACAGTGCTCATAGGTCTTTCCGCGTCCCTCAGAGCTTGATCTCGATGTCGACGCCGGCCGGCAGGTCGAGACGCATCAGCGAGTCGACGGTCTTCGGCGTGGGGTCGATGATGTCGATGAGCCGCTTGTGGGTGCGCATCTCGAAGTGCTCGCGGCTGTCCTTGTACTTGTGCGGCGAGCGGATGACGCAGAACACGTTCTTTTCCGTCGGCAACGGCACCGGGCCAGCAACCTTCGCACCAGTACGCGTCACCGTGTCGACAATCTTGCGTGCCGAGCTGTCGATGACCTCGTGGTCGTAGGCCTTCAGCCGGATGCGGATCTTCTGTCCCGCCATCGCTTCGCTTCGTCCTTCTCTATCGTCTTCCGTTGCGTTGCTCCGACCCCCGCGGTCGGGTGTGTCGCGCTCGCAGCACGCGCGTGACTCACCGCTTCTTCGACCCTGGGAGGAGATCGGGGCCCGGTCTCGGACCGGAACCTCGGCATGGTCTCCGGTCCGGCGCACCAGCCAGATCAAGAAGATCTGGGACGCGCCCCGGCGGCCTCGCCTGAGCAACCTGAATATTGTGCCAGAGATCGGCGCCGGAACGCCAATCGGGTGGCTTCACGCCTGATCCGGTACCACCTGAGCGCCGGATCAGGCGCAAAGCAGAGGTCCGCGGGGGCTCAGAGTGCGAGCCCTCGCGGACCTCGTGAGATCACTTGACGATCTTGGTGACCCGGCCGGCGCCGACGGTGCGGCCACCTTCACGGATCGCGAACTTCAGACCGTCCTCCATGGCGATCGGCTGGATCAGCTCGACCGTCATGTCGGTGTTGTCGCCCGGCATGACCATCTCGGTGCCCTCGGGCAGCGTGACGACACCGGTGACGTCGGTCGTGCGGAAGTAGAACTGCGGGCGGTAGTTCTGGAAGAACGGCGTGTGACGGCCGCCCTCCTCCTTCGACAGGATGTAGACCGACGCCTCGAAGTTCGTGTGCGGGGTCGTGGTGCCCGGCTTGATGACGACCATGCCGCGCTCGACGTCCTCGCGCTTGGTGCCACGAAGCAGCAGACCGACGTTCTCACCGGCCTGGCCCTCGTCGAGCAGCTTGCGGAACATCTCGATACCGGTGACCGTGGTGGTCTGCTTCTCCGGGCGGATGCCGACGATGTCGACGGTCTCGTTGACCTTGATGACACCGCGCTCGATCCGGCCGGTGATGACCGTGCCGCGACCCGTGATGGTGAAGACGTCCTCCACCGGCATCAGGAACGGCTTGTCGATCTCGCGCTCCGGCTGCGGGATGTACTCGTCGACGGCGTTCATCAGCTCGATGATCGACTCGCCCCACTTGGCGTCACCCTGCAGCGCCGGGTGCGCGGCAACCCGCACGATCGGCGCGTTGTCGCCGTCGAACTCCTGCTCCGAGAGCAGCTCGCGGACCTCGAGCTCGACGAGCTCCAGGATCTCCTCGTCGTCGACCATGTCGCACTTGTTCAGGGCGACGACCATCGCCGGCACGCCGACCTGACGGGCGAGCAGCACGTGCTCACGCGTCTGCGGCATCGGGCCGTCGGTGGCGGCGACGACCAGGATCGCGCCGTCCATCTGAGCCGCACCGGTGATCATGTTCTTGATGTAGTCCGCGTGCCCCGGGCAGTCGACGTGGGCGTAGTGCCGGGCCTCGGTCTGGTACTCGACGTGCGCGATCGAGATGGTGATACCGCGCTGGCGCTCTTCCGGCGCCTTGTCGATCTGATCGAACGCCGACGCCTCGTTGAGGTCCGGGTACTTGTCGTGCAGCACCTTGGTGATCGCCGCGGTAAGAGTGGTCTTACCGTGGTCGATGTGACCGATGGTGCCGATGTTGACGTGCGGCTTAGTCCGCTCGAACTTCGCCTTCGCCACTGGGGCCCTCCTAGATAAATTGACTACGCCGTACGCCGACGCGCTTGGGGTGTGGTGGTCAGGAGCGAGAGATTACTCGCCCCGGGCCTTCTTGATGATCTCTTCCGCCACGTTCTTCGGAACCTCGGCGTAGGAATCGAACTGCATCGAGTAGGACGCGCGGCCCTGGGTCTTCGACCGCAGGTCGCCGACATACCCGAACATCTCCGACAGCGGCACCAGGGCCTTGACGACCCGGCTGCCACCGGGGCCTTCGTCCATCGACTGGATCTGGCCACGGCGGGAGTTGAGGTCGCCGATCACTTCACCCATGTAGTCCTCGGGGGTGGTGACCTCGACCGCGAACATCGGCTCCAGGATGACCGGGTTCGCCCGGCGGGCGGCGTCCTTGAAGGCCATCGAACCGGCGATCTTGAAGGCGAGCTCGGAGGAGTCGACGTCGTGGTAGGCGCCGTCCTGCAGCGTCACCTTGACGTCCACCATCGGGTAGCCGGCCAGCACGCCGAACTCCATCGCCTCCTGGGCGCCCTCGTCCACCGACGGGATGTACTCCCGGGGGATGCGGCCACCGGTGACGGCGTTGACGAACTCGTACCCACCCTCGCCACCGGCCTCGACCGAGGTCGGCTCGATGTCGATGATCACGCGCGCGAACTGACCCGAACCACCGGTCTGCTTCTTGTGCGTGTAGTCGACCTTCTCGACCTTCTTCTTGATGGTCTCGCGGTAGGCGACCTGCGGCTTGCCGACGTTGGCCTCGACGCGGAACTCGCGCTTCATCCGGTCGACCAGCACCTCGAGGTGCAGCTCGCCCATCCCGGCGATGATGGTCTGGCCGGTGTCCTCGTCGGTCCGGACCTGGAAGGTCGGGTCCTCCTCGGCGAGCCGCTGGATCGCGACGCCCAGCTTCTCCTGGTCGGCCTTCGACTTCGGCTCGATGGCGACCGAGATGACCGGCGCCGGGAACTGCATCGACTCGAGCACGACCGGGTTCGACGGGTCGGCCAGCGTCTCACCGGTGGTGGTGTCCTTCAGACCCATCACGGCGACGATGTGGCCGGCGCCGATCGACGCGATCTCCTCACGCTTGTTCGCGTGCATCCGGTAGATCTTGCCGATCCGCTCCTTGCGGCCCTTGGTCGGGTTCAGCACCTGGGTGCCGGTCTCGAGCTTGCCCGAGTACACCCGGATGAAGGTCAGCTTGCCCAGGTGCGGGTCGGCCGCGATCTTGAACGCCAGGGCCGAGAACGGCTCGCTGTCGTCCGGCTTGCGGAGGACGACCTGGTCGGAGTCCTTGACGTCGTGGCCCTCGATGGCCGGGACGTCGATCGGGCTCGGCAGGTAGGCGTTGACCGCGTCCAGCAGCGGCTGGACGCCCTTGTTCTTGAACGCCGTACCGGTCAGCACCGGGGTGAGCTTGCTGGCCAGGGTGGCCCGGCGGATGCCGGCCACGAGCTGCTCCTGGGTCGGCTCCTCGCCCTCCAGGTACTGCTCCATGATCTCGTCGTCGGCCTCGGCCAGCGTCTCGATCAGCTTGTCGCGCCACTCGGCGGCCAGCTCGGTGTGGCTGGCCGGGATCTCCTCGACCGTGTAGTCCTCACCGATCTTGGTCTCGCCACGCCAGGTCAGCGCACGCATACCCACCAGGTCGACGACGCCGATGAAGTCGGCCTCGGCCCCGATCGGCAGCTGCATGACCAGCGGCACCGCGGCCAGCCGGTCCTTGATCATGTCGACGCAGCGCATGAACTCGGCGCCGGTGCGGTCGAGCTTGTTCACGAAGCAGATGCGGGGTACGCCGTACCGGTCCGCCTGACGCCAGACGGTCTCGGACTGCGGCTCCACGCCGGCCACGCCGTCGAACACCGCGACCGCGCCGTCGAGCACGCGCAGCGAACGCTCCACCTCGACGGTGAAGTCGACGTGGCCCGGGGTGTCGATGATGTTGATGGTGTGGTCTTTCCAGGTGCAGGTCGTCGCGGCGGACGTGATCGTGATGCCGCGCTCCTGCTCCTGCTCCATCCAGTCCATCGTGGCGGCGCCCTCGTGGACCTCACCGATCTTGTACGTGATACCGGTGTAGAAGAGGATCCGCTCGGTCGTCGTCGTCTTGCCGGCGTCGATGTGGGCCATGATCCCGATGTTGCGGACCTTGGCCAGGTCGGTGGTGATTTGTACGGCCACCTCGGTGGTCTACCTCTCGATTCTGTAACTGCGTCAAAGGGTGAGCGCTGGGGTCCGGATCGGACCCCGGATCACCAGCGGTAGTGGGCGAAAGCCTTGTTGGCTTCGGCCATCTTGTGCGTGTCCTCGCGGCGCTTCACCGACGCACCGAGACCGTTGGACGCGTCCAGGATCTCGTTCATCAGCCGCTCGGACATCGTCTTCTCGCGACGGGCCCGCGAGTACGTCGTCAGCCAGCGCAGCGCGAGCGTGGTGGACCGGCCGGGCTTGACCTCGATCGGCACCTGGTAGGTGGCACCACCGACGCGGCGGCTCTTCACCTCGATGCTCGGCTTCACGTTGTCCAGCGCACGCTTGAGCGTGATCACCGGGTCGGTGCCGGTCTTGGTGCGAGTGCCCTCGAGCGCGCTGTAGACGATGCTCTGCGCGATCTGCTTCTTGCCGTCGACCAGGATCTTGGAGATCAACTGGGTGACGAGCGGCGAACTGTAGACCGGGTCGATGATGACCGGGCGCTTCGGGGCCGGGCCCTTGCGCGGCATTAGCTCTTCTCCTTCTTCGCGCCGTAGAGGCTGCGAGCCTGCTTCCGGTTCTTCACACCCTGGGTGTCGAGCGAACCGCGGATGATCTTGTACCGGACACCGGGGAGGTCCTTCACGCGGCCGCCGCGGACGAGCACGATCGAGTGCTCCTGCAGGTTGTGGCCGACGCCCGGAATGTAGGCGGTGACCTCGATACCGCTGGTCAGGCGAACACGCGCAACCTTGCGAAGCGCCGAGTTCGGCTTCTTCGGCGTGGTCGTGTAGACGCGCGTGCACACACCACGACGCTGAGGGGAACCCTTCAGGGCCGGCGTCTTGTTCTTGGACACCTTGTCCTGGCGGCCCTTGCGGACCAGCTGGTTAATGGTGGGCACCGCGTGGGTCTCTTTCTGTCGTCCGGCTGGGTTTGTAGCTTTTACCTGACCCCCGCGGTCGGGTGTGTCGCGTGCGCACGAGCAGACCGAAGCCGTAATCTTCCAGACTGTCGGCAGGAGTCCCGTGCCACGCGGCCCGACCCGTTGGACGAGGGGCACGCATGACGGCCCGAGAAAGACCCCGGGCACGATCGTTAAGACTAGCGGGTGCCCCTAGCACGGTCAAAATGAGTAACCGACCGCCGCAGAGAGCCTTCCGCCCTTCCAGTGTACAAGGCTTACGGAGTGGCCCTCCCGGCCAGGAAATCGGTGGCGACGGCGGCGTCCCCGGTGACCGTCAGAGCGTCCGGCGGCAAGCGCTTCCAGAGGCACAGCAGGAGCTCCGCCGCGGTGCCCGAGAGCACCGCCTCCCCCACTGCCTTCGCACGCTCCACGGACGGCGCAATCCCTTGTGACACAGGCGTCAGCGTCCATTCGTCCCCCGTGTCGACGGCCCGTACGCCGACCTGGCGGGTGACCGCCGGCGCGAACCCGCGGGCCAGCATCCGGGGCAGGAAGACCCCGAACACCTCATCCACTCCGTCGGCCGCGATCGCCGGTCGTACGACGTCCGGCCCGGGCGCCGGCTGCTCACCCGTCGCCGCCTCGGCCTGCAGCAGGTCCACGAGGTGGACGAGCGTCTCATGCAGACGCCGCCGAGCCCAGAAGCCGGCGCGCTGCTCGACCGGTGCGAAATTCCAGCAGGGCTCGTCCGGATCGACCGCCCGGAGCGCCGCGGCCAGCGCCGCGCTGGTCCCGGCGTACCAGTCGGCCCAGGAGATCGTCGTACGGAGCACCTCCGGCACCTTCTGGGCGGTGCCGGACAGCAGGATCGACGCGGCCCAGCGCTGGCCGGACCCGAGATGCAGGGCCAGGTCGGCGACCGTCCAGCCCGGGCACGCCGGGACCGCCACGTCCGGATCGACCCGTTCGAGGGCGGCCGCGAAGTCCGCGGCCGCCCGCTCGAACGCGGACAGATGGTCGATCGGTTGGTCAGACACGGAATTCGACGTCGGTGATCAATCCGTCGACGACCCGGTACAGGGCCAGCTGCGGGGTGGATTCGCCGTCCTCGTAGCTGACGACGTGCTCCACCACCCACTCGCCCAGCATCAGCCGCTGGACGACCTCGGTCTTGCACTCGCCGGCGTCGAAGCGCGGCCGGTAGTACTCCCGCAGGAACCGGCGGCCCTTGAGTTCGGCGCCGTCCGCGCGCAGGATCCGGGCGGTCGGCGAGTACATGGCCAGGAAGGCCTCGAGGTCGTGGGCGGCGTACGCGGCGTGCTCGCGGGCGATCACCCGCGCGGCCGGGGTGTCGGCGGTGACGGCCGCGACCGTCGCCACGCCCAGATCCACCAACGGAGCCTGGGCGGCCGCCGGGGCGGGGACGACCGGCGCTGGGACAACAGGTGTGGTGACAGAGGGCGCCGGCTGAGTAGCGGGTTCGGCCGGGGGCGGCGGAGTCTTCACCGCGACGGCTGCCTTGGCGGCGGACGTCGTACGGCGGGTCGAGGTGGTCTTCTTCTTGGCCGGAGGCGGGACGAGGAGCTTGGTGTCGTCGCCGGGTTCCTCGCCGAGGTGGGCGATCGCCCAGTCCAGGGCCTTGGTGACGGCGGCGCGTGATTCTTCGGTGTGGTCGAGCATGTCGAACCCGTGGTGCCCTTTCGGTACGTCGATGATGTCCAGCGCGGCGCCTCCCGCGGAAACGAACTCCGCGACCGGACCGGCGAGCTCCTCACGCTCGAGTCCAGCTCTGGTCAGCAAAACCGGCAGGTCCTTGTGTTTGCCGATCACCTCGGCAGCGGTTACCAGGTCGTCGACACCGGGCGGGGTGGCGAGCAGGGGGTACGTCAGGGCGACGAAGCGCAGCCAGTCGGGGCGGCTGTCCAGCCACTCCCCGGCGAGCAGGCCCGCACCCGAGAAGAACCACAGGCCGACCCGATCGGGATCGACGCGTGGATCCGAACGCAGTACGCCGACCGCGGCCTCCACCTCGTCCGCGGCCGCGACCAGTCGGTCGAGGCCGTGAATCAGGCTGTGGTCGACCACCGCGGACACCAGGCCACGCCTGGCGGCAGCGGTTGCATAACCCTTGTAGACCGGCCAGTCCCGAGGCATCACCTCGAGGTTCGCCGGTCCGGGTCCCCCGTGCACGAAGAGAATTGCGCCGCCTCGGGCGGTACCGGGCGGGCGGTACAGATCGATCTCCCCCAGGCGATCGACACGTACGTCAGAACCTTCCAGAACCCCCAAGACGAAAGGCCGCAGGTAGGCCGGCAGATCCGTCATGCACCAATCTTGGCGCATCCCGCCCACACTTTCAGCCGCCACCCCGAGTGTCTTCCACAGACCGCCGGACGAGCTCCGCCAGGACACCGGAATCGACGTCTGCCAGACGCTTGACGTACAGGCACCCGACGCCGGTGCTGTGCGGTCCGAGCCGCGCGAGCAGGTCGCCGTACGGCTCGATCGCGGACAGGTACAGCGTCAGGGCCTGCTTGCGGGCGGCGAAGCCGACCTCGAACCAGTCCAGCTCGCGACCGCTCTCGTACCGCAGGTGCCGGTCACCGAACCCGACGATCGCCGGGCCCCACATCGCCGGCTCGAGCCCGGTGGCCTCGGTCAGCAGGTCGTTGAGCGCGCGGGCGTCCGCGCCGCGCGTCCCCGGGATGCCGGCCAGATACTCGTCGACCGACGCGTCCGTCTTCCGGGTCTTGTTCTCGGGCATGTCTCATCCTGCCCGGAAACGCCGCGAGGGCGGCACCTCCCAGGTGGGAAGTGCCGCCCTCGGCGGGTGTGACTGCGATCAGTTCTGGTAGGAACCGAGGTCGAAGTCGTCGAGCGGGACGGACTGGCCGCTGGACGGGCCGAAGTCGTAGTCGTACGACTCGTAGCCGACCATCGAGTACATCGCGGCCTTCGCCTCCTCGGTGGGCTCCACCCGGATGTTGCGGTACCGGTCCATACCCGTACCGGCCGGGATCAGCTTGCCGATGATGACGTTCTCCTTCAGACCGACCAGGGAGTCGGACTTGCCGTGGATCGCAGCCTCGGTGAGGACCCGGGTCGTCTCCTGGAAGGAGGCGGCCGACAGCCACGACTCCGTGGCCAGCGAGGCCTTGGTGATACCCATCAGCACCGGACGGCCCGAGGCCGGCGTACCGCCCTCGGCCACCACGCGGCGGTTCTCCGCCTCGAAGGTGACGCGGTCCGCGAGCTCGCCCGGCAGCAGCTGGGCGTCGCCCGACTCGATCACCGTGACCCGGCGCAGCATCTGCCGGACGATGATCTCGATGTGCTTGTCGTGGATGGCCACACCCTGCGACCGGTACACCTCCTGGACCTCGTCCACCAGGTGCTCCTGCGCCTTGCGGACACCCAGGATCCGCAGAACCTCCTGCGGGTCCGGCGTACCCTGCGTCAGCTGCTGGCCGACCTCGACGTGCTGGCCCTCCTCGATCAGCAGGCGACCGCGCTTCGACACCGGGTAGGCGACCTCCTCGGAACCGTCGTCCGGGGTGAGCACCAGCTTCCGGGTCTTGTCGGTGTCCTCGATCGAGATCCGGCCCGCGGCCTCCGAGATCGGCGCCTTGCCCTTGGGCTGACGCGCCTCGAAGAGCTCGACGACACGCGGCAGACCGTGGGTGATGTCATCACCCGCGACACCGCCGGTGTGGAAGGTCCGCATCGTCAGCTGCGTCCCCGGCTCACCGATGGACTGGGCCGCGATGATGCCGACCGCCTCGCCGATGTCGACCGGCTTGCCGGTCGCCAGCGAACGGCCGTAGCACTTCGCGCAGGTACCGGTCTTGGCGTCACAGGTGAGCACCGACCGGACCTTGACCTCCTCGATCCCGGCCGCGACCAGCTTCGCGATCGACACGTCGCCCAGGTCCGAGCCACCGGCGAGCACGACGTTGCCGTCGGCGTCCATGGCGTCGGTGGCCAGGGTCCGCGCGTACGCGCTGGTCTCCACGTTCTCGGCGTGCACGACCTTGCCGGACGGGTCCTTCTCGCCGATCGTCTTCGGCAGACCCCGCTCGGTCCCGCAGTCCTCCTCGCGGATGATCACGTCCTGCGACACGTCCACCAGACGACGGGTCAGGTAGCCCGAGTCGGCGGTCCGCAGCGCGGTGTCGGCCAGACCCTTCCGGGCACCGTGGGTGGCGATGAAGTACTCGACCACCGACAGGCCCTCACGGAAGTTGGACTTGATCGGCCGGGCGATGATCTCGCCCTTCGGGTTGGCCACCAGACCACGCATACCGGAGATCTGCCGGATCTGCATCATGTTGCCTCGGGCACCGGAGTGCACCATCATCCAGATCGGGTTGTCCTTGGCGAAGTTCTCCTCCATCGCCTTACCGACCTCGGCGTTGGCGCCGGTCCAGATCTCGATCAGCTCCTGACGCCGCTCGGACGAGGTGATCAGACCCCGCTCGAACTGCTTCTGGACCTTCTCGGCCTGGGACTCGTACCGGGCCATGATCTCGGGCTTCGACGGCGGCGTGCTGAAGTCGTCGATCGACACCGTCACACCGGACCGCGTGGACCAGTAGTAACCGAGGTCCTTGAGCGCGTCCAGCGCGTGCGCCACCTCGACCTTGGTGTACCGCTCGGCCAGGTCGTTGACGATCCCGCCGAGCTGCTTCTTGCCCACCTCGGTGTCGACGAACGGGTAGTCCGCCGGCAGCGCCTCGTTGAACAGCGCCCGGCCCAGCGTGGTCTCCAGCGCGAAACCGCCGTCCGGCAGCGCGGTCGCGTCGGCCGGAGCGGCCGACCCGTCCAGCCGGATGGTGATCTTGGCCTGCAGCGACAGCTCGTTGCGGTCGAAGGCCATCACGGCCTCGGCCACCGAACTGAACGCCCGGCCCTCGCCCTTGGCGCCTTCCTTCAGCATGGTCAGGAAGTAGATGCCGATGATCATGTCCTGGGTCGGCATGGTGACGGGGCGACCGTCGGCCGGCTTCAGGATGTTGTTCGTCGACAGCATCAGGATCCGGGCCTCGGCCTGCGCCTCGGCCGACAGCGGCAGGTGCACCGCCATCTGGTCACCGTCGAAGTCCGCGTTGAACGCGGAGCAGACGAGCGGGTGGATCTGGATCGCCTTGCCCTCGATCAGCTGCGGCTCGAACGCCTGGATGCCGAGTCGGTGCAGCGTAGGCGCACGGTTCAGCAGCACCGGGTGCTCGGTGATGACCTCTTCCAGCACGTCCCAGACCTGGGCGCGCTGGCGCTCCACCATCCGCTTGGCGGACTTGATGTTCTGCGCGTGGTTGAGGTCGACCAGCCGCTTCATCACGAACGGCTTGAACAGCTCCAGCGCCATCGCCTTCGGCAGACCGCACTGGTGCAGCTTCAGCTGCGGGCCGACGACGATCACCGAACGGCCGGAGTAGTCGACGCGCTTACCGAGCAGGTTCTGACGGAAGCGGCCCTGCTTGCCCTTGAGCATGTCGGACAGCGACTTCAGCGGCCGGTTGCCCGGGCCGGTGACCGGACGGCCGCGGCGGCCGTTGTCGAACAGCGCGTCGACGGCCTCCTGCAGCATCCGCTTCTCGTTGTTGACGATGATCTCCGGCGCGCCCAGGTCGAGCAGTCGCTTGAGCCGGTTGTTCCGGTTGATCACCCGGCGGTACAGGTCGTTCAGGTCCGAGGTGGCGAACCGGCCACCGTCGAGCTGGACCATCGGACGCAGGTCCGGCGGGATGACCGGGACGCAGTCCAGGACCATGCCCATCGGGCTGTTGTTGGTGGCCAGGAACGCGGTGACGACCTTGAGCCGCTTCAGGGCGCGGGTCTTGCGCTGGCCCTTGCCGGTCTTGATCGTCTCGCGCAGGTTGTCCGCCTCGGCCTTCAGGTCGAAGGTCTCCAGCCGGCGCTGGATCGCGGCGGCACCCATGGCGCCCTCGAAGTACTTGCCGAACCGCTCCTTCATGGCGCGGTAGAGGATCTCGTCGCCCTCCAGGTCCTGGACCTTCAGGTTCTTGAACCGGGTCCAGACCTCGTCGAGGCGGTCGATCTCGCGCTGCGCACGGTCGCGCAGCTGCTTGACCTCACGCTCGGCGCCTTCCTTGACCTTGCGGCGGACGTCGGCCTTGGCGCCCTCGTTCTCGAGCTGCGCCAGGTCCTCCTCGAGCTTCTTCATCCGCTGCTCGATGTCGTTGTCACGACGGTTCTCGAGCTGCTTGCGCTCCACGTCCACCCGGCCCTCGAGCGAGGACAGGTCGCGGTGCCGCGCCTCCTCGTCGACGTCGGTGATCATGTACGCCGCGAAGTAGATGACCTTCTCCAGGTCCTTCGGGGCGAGGTCGAGCAGGTAGCCGAGCCGCGACGGGACACCCTTGAAGTACCAGATGTGGGTGACCGGCGCGGCCAGCTCGATGTGGCCCATCCGCTCGCGGCGCACCTTGGAGCGGGTGACCTCGACGCCACACCGCTCGCAGATGATGCCCTTGAAGCGAACGCGCTTGTACTTGCCGCAGTAGCACTCCCAGTCCCGGGTGGGACCGAAGATCTTCTCGCAGAACAGACCGTCACGCTCGGGCTTGAGGGTCCGGTAGTTGATCGTCTCGGGCTTCTTGACCTCGCCGTGCGACCACTGGCGGATCTCATCCGCGGTCGCCAGGCCGATCCGAAGCTCGTCGAAGAAGTTCACGTCGAGCACGATGTGTTATCTCCCGTTGCTAAAAATGGTCTGAGTGAGTTGGTTGTTGATCTCAAGCGGCAACCCGCTCAGACCTCCTCGACGCTGTTCGGCTCCCGCCGGGACAGGTCGATGCCCAGTTCCTCCGCCGCCCGGAAGACGTCCTCCTCGCTGTCGCGCATCTCGACCCGGCTTCCGTCGGACGAGAGCACCTCGACGTTGAGGCAGAGGGACTGCATTTCCTTGACCAGAACCTTGAAGGACTCCGGGATACCCGGCTCCGGGATGTTCTCGCCCTTGACGATCGCCTCGTACACCTTGACCCGCCCGACGACGTCGTCGGACTTGATGGTCAGCAGCTCCTGCAGCGCGAAGGCGGCACCGTAGGCCTCCAGGGCCCACACCTCCATCTCGCCGAACCGCTGGCCACCGAACTGGGCCTTACCGCCCAGCGGCTGCTGGGTGATCATCGAGTACGGACCGGTCGAGCGCGCGTGGATCTTGTCGTCGACCAGGTGGTGCAGCTTCAGCATGTACATGTAGCCGACACCGATCGGGTCCGGGAACGGCTCACCCGAACGGCCGTCGAACAGCTTCGCCTTGCCCTGCCCGTTGACCATCCGGACGCCGTCGCGGTTCGGCAGCGTCGAGGACAGCAGGCCGGTGACCTCTTCCTCGGTGGCGCCGTCGAAGACCGGGGTGGCGACGTTCGTCATCGGCTCGGCCGCACCGGCGCCGATCTTGATCAGCCGCTGCGCCCACTCCTCCTCGTTCTCCGGGTCGACCTCCCAGCCGCGGCTGGCGATCCACCCGAGGTGGGTCTCCAGGACCTGGCCGACGTTCATCCGGCCGGGCACGCCCAGCGGGTTCAGGATCACGTCGACGTGGGTGCCGTCCTCGAGGAACGGCATGTCCTCGACCGGCAGGATCTTGGAGATGACGCCCTTGTTGCCGTGCCGGCCGGCCAGCTTGTCGCCGACCGAGATCTTCCGCTTCTGGGCCACGTACACCCGGACCAGCTGGTTGACGCCCGGCGGCAGCTCGTCGCCGTTGTCCCGGTCGAAGACCCGGACGCCGATGACGGTGCCCTCCTCGCCGTGCGGGACCTTCAGCGACGTGTCGCGGACCTCGCGCGCCTTCTCACCGAAGATCGCGCGCAGCAGCCGCTCCTCCGGGGTCAGCTCGGTCTCGCCCTTCGGGGTGACCTTGCCGACCAGGATGTCGCCGGTGGTGACCTCGGCGCCGATCCGGATGATGCCGCGCTCGTCCAGGTCGGACAGCATCTCGTCGGAGACGTTCGGGATGTCCCGGGTGATCTCCTCCGGGCCCAGCTTGGTGTCGCGGGCGTCGACCTCGTGCTCCTCGATGTGGATCGAGGTCAGCAGGTCCTGCTGCACGACGCGCTGGCTGAGGATGATCGCGTCCTCGTAGTTGTAGCCCTCCCACGTCATGAACGCGACCAGCATGTTCCGGCCGAGGGCCATCTCGCCCTCGTCGGTGCAGGGACCGTCGGCCAGCGGCGTACCGATCTCGACCCGTGCGCCGGCGTCGACCAGCGGGCGCTGGTTGATGCAGGTGCCCTGGTTCGAGCGGCGGAACTTCGCCATCCGGTAGGTCTGGTACGTGCCGTCGTCGGCGGCGACCTCGATCAGGTCGGCCGAGACCTCCTTGACCACACCGGCCTTGTCGGCCACGACCACGTCGCCGGCGTCGACCGCACCGCGGAACTCCATGCCGGTACCGACCAGCGGGGCGTCCGAGGTGATCAGCGGCACCGCCTGGCGCTGCATGTTCGAACCCATCAGCGCGCGGTTGGCGTCGTCGTGCTCGAGGAACGGGATCAGCGCGGTCGCCACCGACACCATCTGGCGCGGCGAGACGTCCATGTAGTCCACGTCCTCGACCGGCACGAGCTCGACCTCGCCGTGCCGGCGGCGGACCAGCACGCGCTCCTCGGCGAACCGGTTCTCGTCGTTCAGCGCGGCGTTCGCCTGCGCGATGACGAAGCGGTCCTCCTCGTCGGCGGTCAGGTAGTCCACCTGGTCGGTGACCTGGCCGTCGACGACCTTGCGGTACGGCGTCTCGACGAAGCCGAACGCGTTCACCCGGCCGTACGACGCGAGCGAGCCGATCAGACCGATGTTCGGGCCTTCCGGGGTCTCGATCGGGCACATCCGGCCGTAGTGCGACGGGTGCACGTCACGGACCTCGAAGCCGGCCCGCTCACGGCTCAGACCACCCGGGCCGAGCGCGTTCAGCCGGCGCTTGTGGGTCAGGCCCGCGACCGGGTTGGTCTGGTCCATGAACTGCGACAGCTGGGAGGTGCCGAAGAACTCCTTCAGCGCCGCCACCACCGGACGGATGTTGATCAGGGTCTGCGGCGTGATCGCCTCGACGTCCTGGGTCGTCATCCGCTCCCGGACCACGCGCTCCATCCGGGCCAGGCCGGTGCGCAGCTGGTTCTGGATCAGCTCGCCGACGGTGCGCAGGCGACGGTTGCCGAAGTGGTCGATGTCGTCCTCTTCGACGACGATCTCGCCACGCGGGGCCGGCAGCTCGGTCTTGCCCTCGTGCAGGGCGACCAGGTACTTGATCGTGGCGACGATGTCGTCGACGGTCAGCACCGCCTGGTCGTGCGCCTCGTCACGGCCGAGCTTCTTGTTGATCTTGTAGCGACCGACCTTGGCCAGGTCGTAGCGCTTGCCGTTGAAGTAGTAGTTCTCCAGCAGCGCCTGCGCGGCCTCGCGGGTCGGCGGCTCGCCCGGACGCAGCTTGCGGTAGATGTCCAGCAGCGCGTCGTCCTGGCCGGAGGTGTGGTCCTTCTCCAGGGTCAGGCGGATCGACTCGTAGTCCCCGAACTCCTCGAGGATCTGCGCGTCGGTCCAGCCGAGCGCCTTCAGCAGGACGGTGACGTTCTGCTTGCGCTTGCGGTCGAGGCGGACGCCGACCATGTCGCGCTTGTCCACCTCGAACTCCAGCCACGCGCCGCGCGACGGGATGATCTTGGCGGTGAAGATGTCCTTGTCGGACGTCTTGTCCGGCGTGCGCTCGAAGTACACACCGGGCGAACGGACGAGCTGCGACACGACGACGCGCTCGGTGCCGTTGATCACGAACGTGCCCTTGCGGGTCATCAGCGGGAAGTCGCCCATGAACACGGTCTGGCTCTTGATCTCGCCGGTCTCGTTGTTCATGAACTCGGCCGTGACGAACAGCGGCGCGGAGTACGTGACGTCGCGCTCCTTGCACTCGTCGACCGTGTTCTTCGGCGGCTCGAAACGGTGGTCGCGGAACGACAGCGACATGGTGCCGCTGAAGTCCTCGATCGGGGAGATCTCCTCGAAAATCTCTTCCAGGCCGCTGGGGCCGGACAGGTCCGACCGCCCCTCGGCCTCAGCGGCGGCCACCCGGGCCTGCCACGTTTCGTTACCGACCAGCCAGTCGAAACTGTCCACCTGCAGCGCAAGCAGATCCGGAACCTGGAGCGGCTCGGAGATCTTTGCGAAGGAGATGCGGCGGGGGCCGGTGACGTTGGAAATGCTGTCGGACTGGGGGTTGCGCGAGGCGACCAAGGGGCGTCCTTCCACGGGCTCGCAAAATCACATCGGTGCTGGGAGCGCACGCCAAGCCGCCCCAGTCAAGTCGGAGACCCGAGCAGAGGCGAGAGAAAGGCAGCGCAAAGCACTAGGCTACATGATCCAGGCAAGCCTGTCCAATGGGGTCCAATAGTCTGCCTCGGACCACCCTCTCCGTCAAGGACCGACCCGGAGTCTCCAGCGGGTAGATCACCCACGAGACACCCGGCGCCCCTTTCGTGCGGAGTTAGGAAGAGATTACAGTCCGGCGATCTCCTGGACCAGCCATCGGTCGCCGTTTCGGACCATGGTGAACCGGGTCCGGTTCAGGTCCACCCGGGGACTACCCTTCGTGATCGTGCTGGTGGTCGTCTGGTTGACGAAGATGATCAGCGTGACCCGGTCGGCGTCGCCGTCGCGGACCCCGACCTCGCGGACCTCGGCCTTCACCGTCGCCTTGGTCTTGGTCGCCAGCTCGCCGGCCACCTTCGCGGTCTCGTCGAACTTCGCGGCGAAATCCGGGGTCATCGTCGCCCGTGCCGCGGCGAAACTCTTGTCCAGGTCGCGGTAGTCGTAGCTGAGCGCCGTCTCGGCCGCCTTCCGGCCGGCCGCCGACGCCTGGCTCCGGGCATCCTCGGCCTGCTTCCCGTGCCACGCCTTCACGCCGAGCACCGCGGCGACGGTCAGCGTCAGCACGACGACCACCGCCAGCGCGGCCGTCAACGTGGCTCCCAGACCCCGCTTCTGCTCACTCTCCGTAGAGATTTCAGCAGCCGATGACTTCTGCCGAACCTCCTCCGAAGCCCCCTCTGTGGCCGGGGTCACATCCTCTTCGACCAGCTCGGCCTCAGTGACCTCCGGCTCCAGAACCTCCGGCTGGTCCGGCTTCGCCGTACGGCGCTGGCCGGCGATGCGGGGACGGTTGCGGGACGCAGGCATCAGCCCACCACCTGGAGGTCGGCGGTCAGCCAGCGGTCCTTCTCGCGGACCATGTCGAGCTTGATCCGGTAGCGGCGCTGGACGCCCTCGGCCGAGGCCGTGTTCGTCACGACGGCGTTCACGATCACCAGCACCTGTGCGGAGTCCTTGTCGTTCGAGACCACAGCGGCTTCCTTGACGTCGCCCTTGGAGGTCGCCTTGTTCGTCACGACCTCGGTCTTCACCGCGGCGATCCCGGCCTCGAACTCCTGCTTGAACTGCCCGGTGGACTCGTCGGTCACGCGTTTGAAGTCCGCCTCCGACGTCTGGTAGTCGTACGTCGTGAAGTCCAGCGCCAACTGCCGCGCCGCCTTCATCGCGCCGTCGCGCTGGGAGTCGTCGGCGCGCTGCTTGCTCAGCGCGACCACCGACAGCGTGAGGCCGCCGAGCGCCACCAGGAGCAGGACGCTGAGCGCCCAGGCCAGCACGAGCCGGCCGTTGCGTGCGATCACTTGCCGGTCACCGGTCCGAGGATGAGTGCCTTCCAGGAGTCGCTGCCGAGCAGCTCCTGCTGTCCGCCGGTGGAGCCCAGGGTCAACTGCGGCATCCCATCGGTTCCGCCCGCGGCGCCGGTCGCCGGGTCGTACCCGATCCCGTACCCGCCGCGGTTGAGGTCCTCCCGCGACGAGGGGGTCGGCTTGTTCTGCGAGCCGCGGACGTTGATCCCGGTCGACGGGTTCGCCGTACAGCCGGCCTTGGTGTTCGCCGTGGTGTTCTTGAGGTCCTGCGGGACCCGCTTGTCGGTCCCGCCGTACCCGGGCCGGCAGGCCGGCGGCTGGAGCCCGACGACCAGACCGAAGTGCGCGTCGTAGTGGCCGGTGCCGGGGTCCTTGGCCGGGACGACGTACCCGCCCATCGACACCGCCGGGTAGACCACCAGCAGCTGCTCGACGGCGTCCAGCCGGACCGCGGTCAGTTCGTTCACCGTCAGCAGGTTACCGAGCAGCACCGCGATGGACGCGCTGTTCTCCTGGATCAGGCCCGTGACCTGCGTGGACGCCAGCGAACCCTGGTCGATGACCTTGCGCAGGTTGCTGTCCGAGGCGACCAGCGTGTCGGACAGCAGCGCCAGGTTCTTCGCCCAGGTCTTGATCGCGTCGCCGCTGGCCACCTGGGTCGCGAGCACGGTGTCGCCGTCGTTGATCAGCTTGATGGTCTGCAGCACGTTGGCGTCGGCGTCGTCGATCAGCTTGCCGGAGCTGTCGATGATCTTCTGCAGGTCGGTGCCCTTGCCCTTGAGCGCCGCGCCGAGCTCGCGGACGGTGGTCCGCAGGCTGTTCTTGTCGACCGAGTTCACCAGCTGGTCGAGGTTCAGCAGCAGCTCGGTGGTGTCGATCGGGATCGCGGTGTCCTTGCGGTCGATCCGCGAGTTGTCCTTCAGGTACGGCGCGCCGTCGCGGCGCGGCTGCAGGTCGACGTACTGCTCGCCGATCGCGGACCGGTTCGCGACCACCGCGAGCAGGTCGTTCGGGATCTTCACCTTCTTGTCGATGTCCAGGTTCACCTGGACGCCGTCGCTGAGCAGCTTCAGCTCGCCGACCCGGCCGACCGGCTGGCCGCGGTAGGTCACCTCGGCGCCGGTGAAGATGCCGCCGGACTCGGCGAAGCTGGCGCTCACCGTGTAGTCGTCGTCGACGATCAGCTTGTCGATCTGGGCGTACCGCGCGCCGACGAACGCGACGCCGACGACGGTGATCAGCAGGAACACCATCAGCTGGATCCGGACCGTTCTGGTGATCATCCGACCACCCCCGGCATCAGGGCCTTCGCCAGGTCGGGATCGAGCCCGGAGCGGTTCAGCGTCGGCGAGCAGACCGGCAGGCCGAGCACCGTGATGCAGGTGGTCGTGGTCCCGGTCGGGACGGGCAGCGACGGCAGCACGCTGCCCGGCGCCTGACTCGTCGGCAGGTGCACCGGCAGGCTGATCCGCCCGGTCGGGATCGCGGTCGGGCCGACCGTCGGCAACTGGATGCCGAGCAGCGTGTCGAGTGCCTTCTTGGTGTTCACGTCGAGCGTGATCCCGAGGTTGGTGTAGTCACCCTTCGCGGCCTTGGCGGCGTTGTCGGGGAACGGATAGGTGAACAGCAGCTCGAGCGACTTCGGCAGGTTCTCCCCCGCCTCGGCGAGCTTGGTCAGGATCGGGTAGAGCGACTTCAGGTTCGCCACCAGGTCCTTCTGCGCCGAGGTGATCACCCGGGTCGCGGTGTTGCCGAGCGTGGCCAGCGCCTGCAGCGTCTTGACCAGCGCGGCCCGCTGCTGGTCGAGCGTCTTGATCGACGCCGGCAGCGAGTCGATCGCGGTGGCCAGCGTCGCCTTCTGCGCGTTCAGCTTCTTGGCCAGCGCGTCCACCGACTTGATCGCGGTGACGATGCGCGCCTTGTTCTGGTCCAGGGTGCCGACGAACGTGTTCAGCTGGGTCAGCACGCTGCGGATCGCCGGCTCGTTGCCGGTCAGGGCCTTGTTCAGCTCCTGGGTGATGATCTGCAGCTGGGCCACGCCACCGCCGTTCAGCAGCAGCGAGAGCGCCGACAGCACTTCCTCGACCTCGACGTTGCTGGTCGTCCTGGACAGCGGGATCAGCTCGCCGTTGTCGAGCTTGCCGCGCGGCTTCTCGTTCCCGGTCGGGCGCGACAGCGACACGAACTTCTCGCCCAGCAGGCTGGTCTGGCGGATCGTGGCGTGCGTGTTGTCGGGCAGGTCGAGGCTCTTCGGCAGCCGGATCCGCACCTTCGCGACGTACCCCTCCAGCCAGACCTTCTCGACCGTGCCGACGGTGACGTCGTCCACCTTCACCGTCGACTTCGGCACCAGGTCGAGGACGTCACTGAACTCGACGGTGACCGTGTACGACGGCCCCTTGATCGTCGCGCCGCCGGGCAGCGGCAGCGAGTACACGCTGAAGTCACAGCCGCTCAGCAGCATCGCGAGCGCGGCAATTCCGGCGACGATCGACGTACGGCGCTTCATCGGACCAGCCCCCCGAGTGTCGGGTCGACCGGGTCGGGGCTGTTCAGCGGGGCCTGCGGCTTCGGCGCCCACGGCGTACCGGCGGGGCCGCCGCTGGTCGGCCCGGTGCCGGTCAGCTGCTGCAGCAGCGGCAGCTTGGCGAGCGCGTCGAGGACCGGCTTCAGCGTCGAGCACGTCGACAGCTTCTGGTTGGCCTGCAGCAACAGCGAGCAGACGAACGTCGCCGGGTCGTCGAGCTGCCCGGGGTTGATCCGCTGGTCGAGCGTGCCGTACTGCGGGTTGTAGATCCGGGCCAGGTTGCCGAGGCCGAGCGGCGCGGTGTCGAGCACCTCCGCCAGCGCGGCCTTCTCGTTGACCAGGATCTGCGACAGCTTGGTGGCGCCGCCGACCGTGTTCTTCACCAGCGCCCGGTTCTCCTTGACGAACGTCGCGACCTCGCCGAGCGCGGTCGCCAGCAGCGACAGCGACGTGCCCAGGTCCTTGCGTTCGCCGGCCAGGGTGGTCGAGACCGCGGCGAAGTTCGTGTTGAACTGCCGGACCAGCTGGTCGTTCGCGGCCAGCGCGGACACGAACGTCTGCAGCTGCCGGATCGTGTTGAACAGCGCCGACGAGTTGCCGGACAGCGTGCTGGTCAGCTTCGAGACGTCGGTGATGGTCTGGTTCAGCTTGGCGCCCTGGCCGTTCAGGTTCTTCGCCGAGACGTCCAGCAGCCGGGCGAGTGCACCCTGGTCGTTCGCGCCCTTCGGCCCGAGCGCCACGGACAGGTCGTTGAGGCTCTGGTAGATCTGGTCGAGCTCCAGCGGTACGGCGGTCCGCTCGATCGGGATCTGCGCGCCGTCGGCCATCACGGCGCCGTTGGAGTACGCCGGGGTGAGCTGCACGTACCGGTCCGCGACGATCGACGGCGACGCGATCACCGCCTTCGCGGTGGCCGGCACCTTGTGCTTGGCCTCCCACCAGAACTTCACCCGGACCGTCCGGCCGGCCGGCGTGACGCTCTCCACCTCACCGACCTTGATGCCGAGGATCCGGACGTCCGACCCCGGGTACACCGAGACCGCGCGCGGGAAGTACGCCGTCGCCGTCACCCGCTCGGGTTTCGGCCACAGCGTGACGACGCTGACCGCGAGGATCACCACGACCACGCCGACCGCGATCAGCCGGGACAGTGCGTTGACCTTCATCAGCCGCCACCTCCCAGGATCGTCGGCAGTCCGGGGATCGGCACCTTCGGCAGCGGGATCTCCGGCACCGGCACCAGGTTCTGCAGGTAGGTGTCGAACCACGGACCGGTGCCGAGGGTGTTGGTGAAGACGCGGACGAACGGCGCCAGGCCCTTGATGCTGGCGTCCAGCGAGTTCTGGTTCTGCAGGAGGACGGCGAGCACCGCGTTGACCTTCTGCAGCGTCGGCCCGAGGTCCTTGCGGTTCTCCCGGACCAGCGCGGTGATCTGGGCGGACAGCTTCTGCGTCGACACCAGCAGCTGGTGGATCAGCGCCCGCCGGGCCTGCACGGCCTGGAAGACGGTGTTGCCGTCCTTCATCAGCTTGATCAGCTGCTGGTTGCGGTCGGCCAGGACCTTGGTGACCACGTTCGAGTGCTGGAGCAGCAGCTTGAGCTGCTCGTCGCGCTTGGCCACGTTCCGGGACAGGCGGGACAGGCCGGTGAGCGACGCCTGCACCTCTTCGGGCGTGTTCTTGAACGTCGCCGACAGCGTGTCCAGGGCCTTGGCCAGCTGGGCGGTGTTGATCCGCTCGGTGGTGTTGGCCAGGTCGGTGAAGGCGTCCACGACGTCGTACGCCGAGATCGTGCGGGCCAGCGGGATCTCCGAGCCCGGCTTCAGCTCGCCGGTACCGGCCGGGTCGAGCTTCAGGTACTTCTGGCCGAGCAGCGTCTTGATCTTCATCTCGGCGCCGGTCTGGTCGCCGAGCTTGACGCCCTTGTCGACCACGAAGTCGACCCGGACGTGGGTGCCCTCGAGCTCGACCTTGCGGACCTTGCCGACCCGGACGCCGGCGACCCGGATCTCGTCGTTCGGCTTCAGCCCGCCGGCCTCGGAGAACTGCGCGGAGTACTTGGTCCCGCCGCCGATCAGCGGCAGGTCCTGCGCCTTGAACGCGGCCAGCATGATCAGGCCGATCACGGTCAGGCCGATCACGCCGATCGTCACCTGGTTCTGCTCGCGGAAGGGTTTCACTTCGCGCACCTCGCCGAGTTGAGCTGGTACGAGACCGGGATCCGGGTGCCGGTGGGCAGCGTGA
Organism: Kribbella sp. NPDC003557; assembly: GCF_040610805.1. NCBI lineage: Bacteria > Bacillati > Actinomycetota > Actinomycetes > Propionibacteriales > Kribbellaceae > Kribbella > Kribbella sp. NPDC003557. Next base: position 388,901 of record NZ_JBEXMY010000007.1, on the reverse strand, counting down.
CGTTGCCGTCGAAGTTGCACAGGTAGAAGTTGAACCAGGAGCCGTACGACGCGGTGCGGGTCATCGTGTTGAGCTTCTCCGGCATGAACTGCAGGGTCTTCACCCAGATCGACTGGGTGTCGTCCAGCGTGGTGGCGACCGCGCGGAGCTTGTCCAGGTCGGCCTTGATCGGCACCCGGGTCTGCTGCAGCAGACCCGCGGTCTTGGTGTTCAGCGAGTTGATCGAGGTCAGCGAGCCGAGGATCGGGGTGATGTCCTGGCTGAGGCCGGTGATGAACTGCTGCAGGTTGACCAGCAGCTGGGAAAAGTTCGCCTGCCGCTGGGAGACGATCTGCAGGGTGCCGGTCAGGTTCGTGATCAGGTCGCCGATCACCTGGTCCGCGTCGGCCAGCGTGGTGGTCAGCGACGCGGTCTTGGCCAGCAGCGACTCGATCGTGCCGCCTTCGCCCTGCAGCACCTTGATCACCTCGAACGCGAACTGGTTCACGTCCGCCGGCGTGAGCGCGGTGAACAGCGGCTTGAACCCGTTGAAGAGCACCGACAGGTCGAGCGCCGGCGTCGTCCGTTCCTTCGGGATGATGCCGTTCTTCTTCAGCCGGTCGCCGCCGCCGACGCCGTCGGTGAGCGCGACGTAGCGGTTGCCGACCAGGTTCCGGTACCGCAGCGTCGCGTGCGTCGAGGTGTCGATCACCTGGTCGGAGTCGACGCTGAACGTCACCATCGCGAGCTTGTCCTGGTACAGCTGGATCTTGTCGACCTGGCCGACCTTCACACCGGCGATCCGGATGTCGTCGCCCTGGTTCAGCCCGACCGCGTCGGTGAAGACCGCCCGGTACTTGGTGGTCGGGTTGAAGCTGATGTTCCCGATCGTCACCGCCAGCAGCGCGGTCGCGATCGTGGTGACCACCACGAAGATCCCGAGCCGCACGGTGTCGAACGTGGTCTTCTTGTCGAAGAAGCTCACTTCAGGTTCACCTGCCCTCCGCGCAGCAGCGGGCCGACCAGCAAGGTGGTCAGATCCGGTACGTCGTCCGATGCGACGCCCATCTCCGGGCCGACGATCGAGGCGACGACCTTCTGCTCGGCCGGCGTGCCGACGCCCTGGGTGTCCATCGCGAAGCCCGGCATCGCCCGGTTCAGCTTCAGGTCGAGCGGGAAGCGCTGGTTCTTGTTGTGGTCGCCGATCACGCCGTCGTCACCGGTGATGTACGGCGCCGGATTCTCCTGCGTGTAGGGGCCCGGCTTCGCCCCCGGGTGGCTGTAGTTCTTGCCGACACAGGTCGGGCCGCGGTGGTCTGCGTACACGGGCTTCTCGTTCGGCTCGTACGGCGTCGGCTGGTTGGTGATCAGCTCGAGGTTGATGTTCAGCCGGCCGTCGCGGAACGTGTCGTTCAGGATCGGGGCGGTGTCGGTCATCACCTGCAGGAAGCAGGGCACCTCGGGTGAGTACCGCTCCAGCAGGTCCAGCACCGGGCGGCTGACCTGGCCGAGCCGGATCACCCGGTCCTCGTTGTCCTTCAGGAACGTGTTCCCGGTGCTGGACAGGTTCTGCACGTCGACGAAGAACTGCTGCAGCTGCTTCTGCTTCTCGACCACCGTGTTGCCGGTGACGGTCAGGTTGCGCAGCGCGCGGACCAGGTCCGGCGTCGCGTCGCCGTACAGGTCCGCGACCTGGGTCAGCTTGGCCAGGGCGTCCATCAGCTTCGGGACGTGCGGGTTCAGCTTCTTCAGGTACCCGTCGAGCTGGGTCAGCGTGCCGGCGATCTCGGCGCCGCGGCCCTCGAGCGCGGTCGCGAGCGTGTTCAGCGTGGCGTTCAGGTCCGCCGGGTCGACCGCCTGGAGCAGCGGCAGCGCGTCGTTCAGCACCTTCTCGATCTCGATGCCGACCGCGGTCTTGTCCCGGCTGATCACGTCACCGGCCTTGATGTGCGCGCCTTCGGGACCGGTGGGCGGCACCAGCGCGACGTACTTCTCGCCGAACAGCGTCTTCGGCAGGATCCGGGCGCTGACCGCGGCGGAGATCTCGCTCACCTGGTCGGGCTTGAGCGCCAGGTCGACGGTCGCCTCGTCGCCGTCCGTCGACACCCCGCGCACCTCGCCGACGATGATGCCGCGCAGCTTGACGTCCGCGTGCTCGTTCAGCTGCAGGCCGATGTGGCTGGTCTTCAGCTCGACGTTCACGGTCTTGGTGAAGACCTTGGCGTAGAACGCGTACGTCAGCCAGAGCAGGAACACCAGCACGCCGATGAACGCGACGCCCAGCACCTTGTGCGAGATCAGTCGGGTCATCCGGCCAGCCTCACAGTGGTCGTCGTACCCCAGATCGCCATCGACAGCAGCAGGTCGACGACGTTGATCACGACGATCGACGTCCGGACCGCGCGGCCGACGGCGACGCCCACACCCGCCGGACCGCCGGTCGCGTGGTAGCCGTGGTAGCAGTGCACGAGGATCACCAGCACCGCGAACACCAGCACCTTGCCGAACGACCAGAGCACGTCCCCGGGTGGCAGGAACAGATGGAAGTAATGGTCGTACGTGCCGGTGCTCTGCCCGTAGAAGGTCGTGACGGTGAGCCTGGTCGCGAAGTACGACGCGAGCAGGCCGACGACGTACAACGGGATCACCGCGATCAGGCCGGCGATGATCCGGGTGGTGACCAGGAACGGCAGCGACGGGATCGCCATCACCTCGAGGGCGTCGATCTCCTCGCTGATCCGCATCGCACCGAGCTGCGCGGTGAAACCGCAGCCGACGGTCGCGGCGAGCGCGATGCCGGCGATCAGCGGGCCGATCTCGCGGGTGTTGATGTAGGCCGACACGAAGCCGGCGAACGCCGACGTACCGATCTGGTTCAGCGCCGAGTAGCCCTGCAGGCCGACCTCGGTGCCGGTGAAGAAGGCCAGGAACGTGATCACGCCGACCGTGCCGCCGATCACCGCGAGCGCGCCGGAGCCGAGCGTGACCTCGGCGAGCAGCCGGAAGATCTCCTTGCGGTACCGGGTGACGGACTTGCCCGACCAGGCGAGCGCCTTGATGTAGAAGGCGAGCTGCTCACCGAGGTGGTCGAGCGAGCTCAGCGGCTTCTTGACCAGCACGTCCACCCACGCCGACACGTCAGGCCCCCTTCGGCGGGACGAGCTGGAAGTAGATCGCGGTCATCGAGAAGTTCGCGACGAACAGCAGCATGAAGGTGATGACGACGGACTGGTTCACCGCGTCGCCGACACCCTTCGGCCCGCCGCCCGCGTTGCAGCCCTTGTACGCCGCGACGACCGCGGCGATGAACCCGAAGACCAGCGCCTTGACCTGCCCCTGCCACAGGTCGGGCAGGTGGGCGAGCGCGGTGAAGCTCGCGATGTAGCTGCCGGGTGTGCCGTCCTGGAGGACGACGTTGAAGACGTAGCCGCCCATCACGCCGACCACGCTGACGAACCCGTTCAGGAAGAACGCGACCAGCATCGTCGCCAGCACCCGCGGCACCACCAGCCGCTGGATCGGGTCGATACCGAGCACCATCATCGCGTCCAGCTCCTCGCGGATCTTCCGCGAGCCGAGGTCCGCGCAGATCGCCGAACCGCCGGCGCCCGCGATCAGCAGCGCGGTCGCGATCGGCGACGCCTCCCGGACGACGGCCAGCACGGCCGCCGAACCGGTGAACGCCTGCGCGCCGAACTGCTTGATCAGCCCGCCGACCTGCAGCGCGATCACCGCACCGAACGGGATCGCGACCAGCGCGGTCGGGATGATCGTCACGCTCGCCACGAACCAGGCCTGCTGGAGGAACTCCTTCAGCTGGAACGGCCGCCGGAACGTGGCCCGGCCGGTGTCCAGAGCGAAGGCGAACAGCGAACCGGCGTGCTTCAGCGGGGCGGTCGCGGAAACAGTCACCGCGCCCCCACGGCCTTCGCCTCGAACGACCCGGGCGGCGGGACGATGCCGTTCTCCCGGCACCAGTCGCCCGGCGGCCGCTGGGTCGGGCGGAGCATGCCGCTGCTGGGCAGCTGCTGGATCGGGATCGGCGGCAGCGGCGGCAGCTCCTGGCCGATCTCCCGGGCCAGCTCGTCGGCGTCCTTCTCCTCGGACATGCCGATCGGGCCGATCATCTGCGCGTTCAGGAACTGCCGGATCACCGGCTCCTCGCTGGACAGCAGCATCTCCCGCGGACCGAACATCGCCAGGTGCCGGTGGTACAGCATGCCGATGTTGTCCGGCACCGTGCGGGCGGTGTTGATGTCGTGGGTGACGATCAGGAAGGTCGCGCCGAAGGCCTCGTTCAGGTCGATCATGACCTGGTTGAGGAACGACGTCCGGACCGGGTCGAGGCCGGAGTCGGGCTCGTCGACGAGCAGGATCTCGGGGTCCAGGACGAGCGCCCGGGCCAGGCCGGCTCTTTTGCGCATACCGCCGGAGATCTCGCCGGGCAGCTTCCGCTCGGCGCCGACCAGGCCGACCATCTCCATCTTCTCCATCACGATGGAGCGGATGTCGGACTCGGACTTCTTGGTGTGCTCGCGGAGCGGGAACGCGACGTTGTCGTAGAGGTTCATCGAGCCGAACATGGCGCCGTCCTGGAACAGCACGCCGAACAGCCGCCGCACGTCGTACAGCTCGCGCTCGCTGCAGGTGGCGATGTCGGTGCCCTCGATCCAGACATGCCCGCGGTCGGGCTTGATCAGACCGATCAGCGTCTTCAGGAACACGGACTTGCCGGTACCGGACGGGCCGAGCATCACGCAGATCTCACCGGCCGGCAGGGTCAGCGACACGTCGCCCCAGATCAGCTGGCTGCCGAAGGACTTGGTGAGACCTTCGACGCGGACTTCGACGCCCACCGGTCCTCCTCACGGGAATGTTCTGGCCTGCCCCGAACCGACGAGTACGCGGGTTCCAACGAGGGAGCAGTGGCCTAGGTTACGCACGAGTACGGTTTTGCGTAACCCCTGGAAGTCAAGCGATTGCGATACTAACCATCACGTAACGGCAGAAGGGCGGCCCCCCAACGGGGACCGCCCTTCTCTACACATTCGTTACGCTCCTTGACGGAACGTAACCGAGGTCACTTGAGGGTGACGGTGGCGCCGGCGCCCTCGAGGGCCTCCTTGGCCTTCTCCGCGGCAGCCTTGTCGACCTTCTCCAGGACGGCCTTCGGGGCCGACTCGACGAGGTCCTTGGCCTCCTTCAGGCCGAGGCTCGTGAGACCGCGCACCTCCTTGATGACCTGGATCTTCTTGTCGCCGGCGCTCTCCAGGACGACGTCGAACTCGTCCTGCTCCGCGGCCTCTTCGGCAGCGGCGCCCGCGCCACCCGCGGCCGGGGCCGCGGCAACGGCGACCGGGGCGGCGGCGGTGACGCCGAACTCCTCCTCGAACGCCTTAACGAACTCCGACAGCTCCAGCAGGGTCAGTTCCTTGAACTGGCCGAGGAGCTCTTCGGTGCTGAGCTTCGCCATGATGGCGGTCCTTCCTAACGATGGTGCTTGATGATCACTGATGGGGTGTTGCGGTGAGATGCCTCAGCTGTCCGCTGCGGCGGTCTCCTCGGTGCTCGCCTCGGCAGGTGCCTCGACCGTGTCCTGGACGGTGTCCTGGACGTCTGCTGCCGGAGCAGCATCGGCCGGCAACTTCTCCTGCAGCGCCGCGAACAGGCGCGCGGCCTGCGACAGCGGAGCAGCGAACAGCGACACCGCTTGCTGCGGGGCCGCCTTCATCGCACCTGCGAGCTTCGCGAGGAGAACCTCACGCGACTCCAGGTCAGCGAGCTTGCTGATCTCGTCAGAGCCGAGTGCCTTACCGTCCAGCACTCCACCCTTGATGACGAGCAGGGGGTTCGCCTTGGCGAAGTCACGCAGTCCCTTGGCCGCAACCACCGGGTCGCCCTTGATAAAGGCGATCGCCGAGGGGCCCTCGAGGAGCGAGTCGAACGAGTCGACACCCGCGTCCTTGGCCGCGATCTTGGTCAGCGTGTTCTTCACCACGGCGTAGTTCACGTCATCACCGAGCGCAGTCCGAAGTTGCTTCAGCTGCGCAACGGTGAGACCGCGGTACTCGGTCAGCACGGCGCCGTTGGAACTACGGAACTCGTCCGTCAGCTCCGCGACAGCGGCTGCCTTGTCCGGCCTCGCCATGGGGGTCTCCTTCTATCGGCTTCCACGCCTCGGACCCCTGAACAAAGAAAATCGCCCCTGCGCGGGCGCAAGGGCGTGAAACATACAGTGTCACTTCCAAGTCACCTGCGCGGGCCGCCCACCTGAGTGGGACCTTCAGCTACCTAGGGCAGCAACCAGCGGTCTTCGGCAGTAGACAGTGTGCCTGATGCTTACCCGTGCAATCAAATCGGCCGCGGATGCGGCGGGATCCAGCGGTGCATCGCCGTCGCGGCCGCCCACCCGGTCGCGGCCATGATCACGATCGCCGGCCCCAGCCCGAGCATCGCCGTCGCACCGGCCAGCAGCAACGGGCCCGCGCCGTTGCCGGTGTCCGCGAACAGCCTGAACGCCCCCAGGAACTGGGCCCGTCCGACCGGCGGGGACGCGTCCGCGCCGAGGGTCATGATCACGCCGGCGCCGAGCCCGTTCCCGATCCCCATCAGCAGCGCGACCGCGGTCAGCGTGGCCGTGGTGTGCGTCAGCGGGAGCAGCAGATGCGCCGACCCGAGCACGATCATCGACGGTACGGCGACCCACTTCCGGCCGAGCCGGTCCATCACCGACCCGGCGGGATAGAAGAGCAGCATGTCCACCGCTCCGGACAGCCCGAAGACCACGCTGGTGGTCTGCGGATCCAGCCCGATGTGCTGCGCCCACAGCGGGATGACGACCTGGCGCGACGCCCGCACGGCCCCGACGAGCAACGCTCCGACGCCGAGCGTCCGCAGCACCGGGAAGTGGTCGCGGATGACACCCCAGGTGGACTGTGCGGCCAGCGGTCCCCTTCCGCGTCTGTTCACGACGTCCGGCAAGCTCACCAGAACGGCACAGGCCAGTACGGCGGCCACCAGGTGCACCCAGTACGCGCCGTCCGTACCGAGGAACTTCATCGCACCCGCGCCAAGGAACGGGCCGATGAACGAGCCGATGCGCTGTACACCCCCGAGAGTGGACAGTGCACGGGCCCGTAGCTCGAGAGGTACGGCCGCGCTCAGGTAGGCCTGCCGGGCGAGGCCCCAGACCGCCCCGGCGAGCCCTGTGCAGCCGATGGCGATGGCTAGTCCCCACACCGTCGGGACCACCAGACAGGCGGCCAGGGCCAACGCAACAAGGACAGTGGCGGCCAGCATCGCGCTGCGCTCACCGATGCGGTTGGTGAGTGCGCCGGCCGGGATGTCGCCGATCACCTGGCCCAGTCCGGCCGCAGCGACGACCAGGCCGGCTACGGCAACCGAGGCACCCAGGTGGGTGGCCGACAGGGCAACGACGGGCGCGATGGCGCCCTGCCCGATGCCGTACAGCAGAGCGGGCAGATAAACAGCCGGTGCGATTTTCCAGAGGCTCCGCATCACCGGCCGCCGGCCAGCGCCGTACTGCGGTCGCGGGCGGCCGGGGTGGCTCCCAGCAACTCCGACACCGACCAGGCTGCCTCGGCGACCCTCATCCCGAACTCCTCCATCCGCTCGACCGTCATCCGCATCTCGGGGCCGGACACACTCAGACACCCGGCGACCGTGCCGGAGTGGCCGAACACCGGTGCCGCCACGCTGCAGATCCCCGGCGTCCGCTCGGTCCGCGACATCGCGAACCCGCGCCGGCGGATCTGCGTGAACTGCTCGGCGAGCACGTCCGGGTCCGTGATGGTTGCCGGTTGCACCTGCTCCAGCGGGCCCTTCAGCACGTCCTGCTGCTGCTCGAACGGCAGGAACGCCAGCAACGCCTTGCCCGGGGCACCGAGCGGCAGAGCCACCGGGAGGCCGAACTCCGTGTAAGTACGGCGCAACTGGTGGTGGCTCTCGACCTGGTCGAGCACGACGCGCTGCCCTGACGGGAGCAGTTCGTGCACGGCCGCGGTCTCCCCTGTGGCATCGCGGAGTGCACGCAGCACCGGCAGAGCAGCGTCGCGCAGGCCGGCCGGGATCCCGCCGCTGTGTGCCAGCTGCACGACCAGCGGTCCGATCGCGTAGCGCCGGTGCGCGGTCTGCCGGACCAGCCCGTTCTCCTGCATGGCCAGCAGCAGCCTGTGCACGGTGCTGGTGGACAGGCCGGTGGCCCGGGCCAGGTCGCTGATCCCGAGCTCGGGTGTCCGCGCGTCGAAACACCGGAGGATCGCCACAGCGCGGTCGATCGACTGCACCGAACCACGCGTTTCCTGCATTGTGAAACCATATCCCGCGATACGGGAACGCTGTCGATGTAGTGTCCAGCGGGTGAGCATCACCGCCTCCTGGGGCCGGATCGACCACTGGCTCGCCCGGCACGCTCCCGCGACGTACGACGTCCTCGCACCCCCGGCCACCGGCGCAGAACTCAAAGGCGGCGCGGTCGAGCTGCCACCTGAACTGGTCGAATCGCTGCGCTGCCACAACGGCGTGACCTCGTGGGCGAACCTGCTGCCGGAGGCGCTGCCGTCGAGCGCGTCCGAGATCGCCGTGAACTGGCAACTGCGGATGGACCTGGCCGCGGACTACGACGGCTTCACCGTCCACCCGCCGGCCTCGGAGCCGTACTGGCATCCGGCCTGGATCCCGTGGGCCGACAGCGACGGGGACCTCCAGGTCATCGACCTGCGCCCGGGCCCGGCACAGGGACGACTGGGAATGGCGCTGCACGACGGATCAGGAGACTTCACGGCCGGCTGGCCGAGCCTCGCGTCGTACCTCGCGGAAGTGGTGCACTCCTTGCACCACGGCACCGGCGTCAACGGCTGGTACCCGTACCTCACCATCCACCAGGAGCTCTGGTGGGATCGGGGCCCGGACCAGCAGTCCGTCAACGGCGAGCCGCTGGTCCGGGCACCGGTGCAGAACTAGCTCAGGACCGCCAGGGCGTCGATCTCGACCAGCATGTCCGGCAGCGGCAGGCCGGTGAACACGGTGGTCCGCGACGGCAGCACGCCACTCGGCGTCCGGGTCGACACGAACTCGGCGTACGCCTCGTTCATCGCGGCGAAGTTGTCGCGCTCGGTGAGGTAGACGCGCAGCATCACCACGTCGTCGATGCTCCCGCCGCCGGCCTTCAGGATCGCCTCGATGTTCTGCAGCACCCGGGTGGTCTGACCCTTCACGTCACCGGCGAACACGAAGTCGCCGCTGGCCGGGTCGACCGAGCCCTGGCCGGACACCTGCAGGATGTTGCCCTTGCGGACCCCCTGCGAGAACACCGGCATCGGCGGCGGCGCGTCGGTGGTGGAGACTGCGGTCTTGTCGGACATCAGGTCTGACACCTCTCAGTTGTAATCGGTACTGATGGCTTCAGCGGTGGCGAGCAGGTCAGGAAGCAGCTCGAGCACCTGGTCATAGTTCAGCAGTACGTCGGGCACGGACAACGACACGGCCCCGACAACGCGGCCCGTGCCGTCGGTCAGCGGCGCACCGATGCAGTTGATGAACGACTCGTGCTCCGCCTTGTCCTGCGCCCAGCCACGCTCTTTGGTCACCTGCAGCTCGTCCCGCAACCGGTCCGCGTCGGTGATCGTGTTCGGCGTGAACGCCTTGTAGTCCAGTGACTGGAGGACCGCCTCCCGCTGGCGCTTGGGCTGCGCTGCCAGCAGGACCTTTCCGACCGCGGTGCAGTGCAGGGCCGCCGGTACGCCGACCTGCGAGTACATGCGCACCGAGCGCACGCTGTCGAGCTTGTCGATGTAGATGACCTCACCGTTCTCCCAGGCGGCCAGGTGTACGGTCTGCCCGGTCTTCTGGTTCAGGTCCCGCAAGTGCGGTGCGGCAACCTGCCGTACGACGTGTTGCTCGCGCGCGACGTCGGCGAGCGCGAACAGTCGCGAGCCCAGGCTGTAGCGGTGCTGGGCGTCCCGCCGTACGAACCGCTCTGTTTCCATGGTCCGCAACAGCCGGAGCACCGTGGTCTTGTGCACGCCCAGCTCGGCCGCGAGCTGGTCCAGCGACCGCTCCCCCTCACCCAGGCTGGTGAGGATCTGCAGCGCCCTGCCGAGACTCTGACTCATACCCTGGTCGCCGCCCACTCCTCGTCCGAGGCCTTGAGCAACCGCTCACGAACGTCGATCGCCGGCGGCGGCGCGTGATCCTCAGGAGCCGTCAGCACCGCGGCAGCATTCAGATGCCCCAACCGGAGCCGCTCCACCATCGACAGCCCTTGTAGCGTCCCCGCCAAGAACCCCGCCGCAAAGGCGTCCCCCGCTCCGACGGTCTCGACCACGTCCACGGACAGGGCCGGGACCTCAGTGCGGCCGGCTGGCTCCAGCACCATCGCGGTGTGCGCGTCGTTCTTCACCACCAGCGTGGGCGCCCCGATCAGCTCGTACAACTCCTCCGGGTCGCCCGTCCCCGCAAAGACCTCTGCCTCGTCAGCCCCGATCAGCACGATGTCTGCAGCCTTCAGCAGCCGCCACAGCGGGGCCGGATCCCTGTCCCGCCAGAGCGCCGGCCGCCAGTTCAGGTCGACGCTGAGCAGATACTCCCGCGGCTCGGTCGCCAGCCGCTCCAGCATGTCCGCACTGGAGGTGGAGATCGCCGCGGTGATGCCGGTGGTGTGCACGAGCCTGGCCTGCTTCAGCCGCTCGCTGACCTCGGGCCGATCCAGGAACCCGGGCTCCATGGCCGCGGCCGCCGAACCGGTCCGGTAGTAGTGCATCCGGGAGCGGCCGTCCTCGGACTCCTTCACGTAGAGCGCGGTCGGCCGGAGCGGATCCAGCTCGACACCTCCGACATCAACGCCGCGCGCCTGCAGATCCCGCAGTACGTGCTGACCGAAGCCGTCGTCGCCGAGCCGCGAGATCCAGCCGGTCGGTACGCCGAGCCCGGCGAGCCCGCCGGCCACGTTGCACTCCGCCCCGCCCACCGACCGCCGGAACACCTCGACGTCGGCGAGCGGCCCCGGCCCGCCGGCCAGCATGATCATCGCCTCACCGAGGCAGATCGCGGTCGTCTCAGGGAGCGGTTCGGGCATCGGCACTCCAGGGCGGCAGGGTGATGGGATAGGCGTGCGTTGACGCGACTTCGGCCGCGATGCTACAACCGTCGAGTCAGAATACGCAATGAGCGTTGCGTATTCTGCAATCCCAACCCCAGGGGGTCAGATGCCTGCTTACGATGCCGACACCGTCGCCGCTCTCGCCGATCAGCAGGTGAGTTGGCAGGACAAGGCCCTGCCGCCCGCCTTCCGGGGCCGGACCGTCGCGGAGGTGCTGGCGGACCGGCCGCGGCTGTCCCAGCTCCCCACTCCGCTGATGACGCTGTCCGCGCCCGGCCTGCGGCACAACGTCGACACCCTCGCCACCTGGTGCGAACGCCATGGGGTCGAGCTCGCGCCGCACGGCAAGACCACGATGGCGCCGGCGCTCTGGGCGATGCAGCTGGACGCCGGCTCCTGGGCGATCACGCTGGCCAACGGGTTCCAGCTCGGCGTCGCCCGGGCGTACGGCGTGCAGCGCGTCCTGATCGCGAACGCGGTGATCTCGCCGCTGCAGCTGCGCTGGATCGCCGACGAGCTCGCGGCCGACCCGTCGTTCGAGGTGATGGTGTGGGCCGACTCGGTCCGCACGGTCGAGATCATGGAGGCGGCCCGCTCGGCGTACGTCGGCCCGGACGCACGGAAGCTCGACGTGATGGTCGAGGTCGGCGGGATCGGCGGGCGGACCGGCGCCCGGGATCTCGAGACCGCGCTGGCCGTCGGCCAGGCGATCGCCGACGCGCGGACACTGCGCCTCGTCGGCGTGGCCGGGTACGAGGGCGCGATCGGTCACGGCGTCGACGAGACCAACCTCGAGGAGGTGCGTGCGTACCTGCGGGAGCTGGCGACCGTTCACCACCGGCTCCGGCCGCTGTACGACGAGGACGTCGTGCCGATCGTCAGCGCGGGCGGCAGCCAGTACTTCGAGCAGGTCGCGAAGGTCCTCGCCGCGGAGGCCGGTGAGGGCGCCCGCGTGGTCCTCCGATCGGGCGCGTACATCACCCACGACGATGGGCTGTACCGGCGGGTGTCGCCGCTCGGCGAGCACCCGCGGACCGACGGCGAGCAGCTGGTCCCGGCGATGCACGGGTGGATGCGGATCACGTCGCAGCCCGAGCCGGGCCTGGCGATCTTCGACGGCGGACGGCGGGACTTCCCGTTCGACCAGGACTACCCCGAGCCGCAGCTGATCCGGCCGCGGTCGGACGGAGAGCCGATCCTGCCGGCCAAGGGCATGACAGTGACGAACCTCAACGACCAGCACGGCTACCTGCGGTTCGGTGACGAGCAGGACGTGGTGATCGGCGACGAGCTGCGGGTCGGGCTGTCCCATCCCTGCACGGCCTTCGACAAGTGGGGCCTGATCCCGGTCGTCGACGACCCGGACGCGGCGGATCCGGTGGTCGTCGACCTGGTCCGGACGTTCTTCTGACATGAGTGTGCTGATCACCGGGGCACTGGTCGTCGACGGCTCGGGCGCCCCCGGGTACCACGCCGACGTCGCGGTCGACGCCGGCCGGATCGTCGCCATCGGCAACGACCTGCCGGCCGCGCACCGGACGATCGACGCGGACGGGCTGGTGCTGTCGCCCGGCTTCATCGACATGCACTCGCACTCGGACCTGCAGATCCTGGTCAACCCCGACCACACCGCGAAGGTCAGTCAGGGCGTGACGCTCGAGGTGCTCGGTCAGGACGGCCTGTCGTTCGCGCCGATCGACGACCCGACGCGGGCCGTGGTCCGCCGCCAGATCGCCGGCTGGAACGGGGAGCCGGACGACTTCGACTTCTCCTGGTCGACGGTCGCCGGGTACCTCGACCGGCTCGACCAGGGCATCGCGTGCAACGCGGCGTACCTGGTGCCGCAGGGCACGCTGCGGATGATGGTCGTCGGGACCTCCAACCGCCCGGCGACCGGTGACGAGCTCGCGCGGATGCGGCAGCTGCTCGCCGACGGGCTGCGCGAAGGCGCGGTCGGGATGAGCAGCGGGCTGACGTACACGCCCGGCATGTTCGCGAGCACGGACGAGCTGGTCGCGCTGTGCGAGGTCCTTGCCGCGTACGGCGGCTACTACGCGCCGCACCAGCGCTCGTACGGCAAGGGCGCGCTGGAGGCGTACGGCGAGATGGTCGAGGTGGCACGCCGCGCCGGCTGCGCGCTGCACCTGACCCACGCGGTGATGAACTTCGCCCCGAACGCGGGCCGCGGCGCCGAGCTGATCACGATGATCGACAAGGCCCTGGCCTCCGGCGTCGACGTCACGACCGACACCTATCCGTACCTGCCGGGGGCGACCACCCTGGCCGCGATCCTGCCGAGCTGGACGGCCGAGGGCGGGCCGGACGCGCTGCTCGCGCGGCTGCGCGATCCGTCCGCCCGGGAACGCATCACGTATGACCTCGAGCAGATCGGGTCCGACGGCTGTCACGGCTGCGTCGTCGAGTGGGACACGATCGAGATCGGCGGCGTCCGCAATCCCGCGCTGTCCGGCGCGGTCGGCCACACCGTCGCGACCCTCGCGCAACGCACCGGGAAGCCGGCCGCGGACGTCTTCTTCGAGATCCTACTGGCCGACGACCTGGCCACGTCGATCCTGCAGCACGTCGGCCACGAGGAGAACGTGCGCGCGATCATGCAGCACCCGTCGCACACCGGCGGCTCGGACGGGATCCTGGTCGGCGGGAAGCCGCATCCGCGGTCGTGGGGCACGTTCCCCCGCTACCTCGCCCACTACGTCCGCGAGCTGGGCGTTCTCGACCTCGCCGACTGCGTCCACCACCTCACCGGCCGCCCCGCCCGCCGGCTCCGGCTCCCCGACCGCGGCCTGGTCCGCGAGGGGTACGCCGCCGACCTGGTCCTGTTCGACCCGGTCACCGTGCGGGACGCCGCCACCTTCCCCGAACCCCGCCGGCAGGCCGAAGGCATCCCGTACGTGTTCGTCAACGGCGTATCGGTCATCGACGACTCCCACCGAACCGCCGCGGTCCCCGGCCGCGCGATCCGCCGTACTCCCGCCGTCTGAGAGGAACCTTTGTGAACACCTTGGAGCTGCTCCGCGCCGATCGGGTCCTGACCGTCGTGCGGGCCCCGGAGATCTCCGACGCCCGCGACCTGTGCGCCGCGCTGGTTGCCGGCGGCATCCACGTCGTCGAGCTCACCTACACCACGCCGGACCTGCCCCGGCACCTGGAGCGCGCCGCCTCGACGGCCGCCGAGACCGGCGCGGTCGTCGGCGCCGGCACGGTGCAGACCGCCGACCAGGCCACCCAGGCGATCGACGCCGGCGCCCAGTTCCTCGTCACGCCCGGCCAGGGCCCCGAGGCCGCCGCGATCGCCGACGCCGCGCGGACCGCGGGCATCCCGGTCGTGCTCGGCGCCTTCACGCCGTCCGAGGTGATGACCGCGCTGGCCCTGGGTTCGGCCGCGGTGAAGATCTTCCCGGCGCACGCGCTGGGCCCGAAGTACTTCAAGGACCTGAACGGCCCGTTCCCCGGCGTACCGCTGATCCCGTCCGGTGGTGTCAACGCGACCAACGCCCACGATTTCCTCGCGGCCGGCGCCCTGGCCGTCAGCGCCGGCACCGACGTCGTCTCCCCCGCCGACGTGGCCGCCGCCAACTGGCAGTCCATCACCACGAAGGCCAAAACCTTCTGCGCCGCTCTCTGAGCTACTGCACCGTGATGCTGCCGTAGTTGGTGCGGAGGTAGAGCTGGTGGGTGGCTGACTGGTCGTTCGGGACGCTGAGGTCCGTCGAGCCCTGGGCGGCGACCGCGTCGATCCCGTACGGCACCGTGCGCGGGACCTGGACCGTGATGGACCCGTCGTTCGCGGTCGCCCGGACCCGATCCGGCGGATTGTCGAAGACGAGCGTGATCGAGCCGCCCCGGACGTCGACCGAGACGTCGGGGCTGCGGACGCGCGCGAGGTTCACCGAGCCGCCGCGCGCATCGAGCGTCAGCCGTGACGCCACTCCGGTGACGTCGAGCGACGCCTGATCGACCTTCGCCTGCACGGCGGCCTCGGCCGGTACCTCCACCGTCAGGTCCACGTGGCAGTGGACATCGGGACATCGGGCCCCGACCGTCAGCACGCCGGCGACCGGCGCGACCGTGAGGTCCGGCTTCGCCTTCGCGTACGACCCGCTGACGGTGACGTGGACCTTCCCGTCCACGCTCGCCTGCACCTGCGTCGGCACATCGGCGGTGATCCGCACACCCTGCGCCGCCGCGAACTCCGACGAGTAGCTGTAGCCCAGCTTTCCCCGGATCGTCCCGATCGTCACGGCCGCGCCGCCCACCACCAGCGCGAGCACCGGCACCAGCCCGACGATCAGCATCCTCCGCTGTGCCGGCGTCATCAGGTCCCCAGGAACTTCAGGACGGCGAGCACGCGGCGGTGCTCGCCGTCGGCCGGTGACAGCTCGAGCTTGAGAAAGATGCTGCTGATGTGTTTCTCCACCGCGCCTTCGCCGACGACCAGCGCCTGCGCGATCCCGGCGTTCGACCGGCCCTCCGCCATCGCCCGGAGAACGTCCTGTTCCCGCGGGCTCAGCACCGCCAGCGGGTCCACCCGCCGCGACCGCACCAGGAGCTGCGAGATCACCTCGGGGTCGAGCGCCGCCCCACCGCCCGCGACCCGGCGCAACGCGTCGACGAACTGGTCCACGTCCGCCACCCGGTCCTTCAGCAGGTACCCGACCCCGTCCGGGTTCCCACCGATCAGCTCACTCGCATAGCGCTCCTCGACGTACTGCGACAGCACCAGCACGCCGATCTGCGGGAACTGGTCCCGGATCACCAACGCCGCCCGCAATCCTTCGTCGGTGAACGTCGGTGGCATCCGTACGTCGACCACGCAGACGTCGGGCCGATGCGCCGCCACGGCCTTGAGCAACGCGTCACCGTCGCCGACCGCCGCCACGACGACGCAGCCCTGCTCCTCCAGCAACCGCACAATGCCCTCGCGCAACAGCACCGAGTCCTCAGCGATCACTACCCGCATGCGGTCGGTCTCCCCCTCAGTCTCGTCAGTCACAGGGCAGCTCCGCGATCAGGACGGTGCCACCACCAGGCGGGCTCTTCACTGTCAGTCGTCCGTCCACACCGGCCGCCCGATCGCTCAGTCCACGCAGGCCGGTACCCCGGGCCGGGTCCGCGCCGCCGCGCCCGTCGTCTCGTACCTCGACCCGCAGCACGTCACCGTCCCGCGTCACCCGGACCTCCACCTGCGCGGCCTCCGCGTGCTTCGCCACGTTGGCCAGCGCCTCGGTCACCACGAAGTACGCGATCGACTCGACCGTCAGCGACGGCCGGGGATCCACGTCGACACCCAACCGGACCGGCACCGGCGATCGGGTCGCGACCGCGGACAGCGCCGCGTCCAGCCCGCGATCGGTCAGTACCGGCGGATGCAGGCCCCGGGTCAGGTCACGGATCTCGGCGATCGCCTGCATCGCCTCCGCGTGTGCCTCCTCGATCAGCGACCGCACCGTCGGCTCCTTGTCCCCGAGCCGGTTCTTGGCCCGGCCGAGGATCATCGCCAGCGACACCAGCCGCTGCTGCGCCCCGTCGTGCAGGTCCCGCTCCATCCGGCGCCGCTCGGCCTCGACCGAGTCGACCACCTGCTGCCGACTCGTCACGAGCCGGCTGACGCGCTCCGCGAGTGCACCGGTCTCCGACCGTCCGAGCAGGGACCGCGCCAGCTCTCCGTCCAGGGCCGACGCCGCCCGGATCAGCACCGGCGACACGACCACGAGGAACAACGCACCGATCGCCGCGACCAGCGACGCCTTCGTCATGGTGTCGATCACGAACGGCCCGAGCTGCGCCTGCGAGGCGGCGAACGCCGAGTAGTACAGCGGCAGCGCGACCAGCACCGGCGGGACCGACCAGGCGACCACGATCGCCGGGATCCAGACCATTGCCAGCAGCAACAGCACCGCGTAGTACAGCAGCTGCCGCCACAAGCCGATGTCCGCCAGCGCCGCCCGGGCGTCGCCGATCCGGGATCCGGTCGGGGACGGCGGCACCAGCGGCAGGATCTCCTGGTCGCGGGTGATCCGCGCCCGGGCCCGCTCCCACCCGGCCACCGCGTAGACGAACCGGTTCGCGGCGACGGTCAGCGGAATGCCGACGTACGCCAGCGGCCAGGCGAGGACCACGACCACGACCGCGAGCAGCACGAGCAGTCCGGACGTGAGCACGACGACCGCGTCGCCGAGCAGGTGAATGGTTGCCAACCACAAATACGGCGAGCGCCAGAGCCGCCAGGGCGTCCGGGGAACCGGACTCGCAGCAACCGTCATCCGGACCACCTCCCCGTGTCAGCGCCTGCTTGCCGACACAACTTACGTCCTCGGCCGGACCGGGCGGCATGCGGACAACCCACGAACCGGGCCGGGGGTTATCCCCACCCCTGTTCGTGGGCTGGCCGCACTGTGCCGCGCGGCCGGAACGCGGATTCTCGAAGGCATGACGACGACAGCGATCAGCCGCCCCGGCGACCTCGGCCGGGCCATCGACGGACGGCTCGGGGACGCGATCGACGACCGCGTGGCCGACGCGCTCGAGGACTACATCGCCGAGGGCCGGCTGGACGGCCGGATCCGCGCGCGCCGCTCACCCGGCGGCCTGGCCGCGCTGGTCGCGGCCGGAGTCGCGGCCGTGTTGCTGCCCTGGTGCCTGATTCTCGCGGCCACGCTGCCGAGCACCTACCAGGCGAGCCACTGGAAGCTCACCTGGATCGGGCTCGACTGCGGCACCGCGATCGCCGCCGGCCTCACGGCGTACCTGCTGCACCAACGCAGCAGATACGCCGCTCTGACCGCGATGGCCGCCGGGACGCTGCTGGCGGCCGACGCCTGGTTCGACGTGAGTACTGCGGCCGCCGGCTTCGACCGCACACTCTCGCTGACCGAAGCGCTCCTCCTCGAACTGCCCCTGGCCGTCTGCGCCTTCGTGGTCGCCGCCCGCGAACTCAGACGATGAGCTCCAGGACCGGCCCCTCGTGCAAGGCGCGGTAGACCTTGTCCCGCAAGACATTGGCCTCCGCGTCGGTGAGCGTGCGATCCACCGGGCGAAGGACCAGCCGGACCAGGAGATTGCGTTGCCCCGGCGTCATCCGGAGCCGCTGACGGGCACTCGCCGGCAAGTCGTCGTACGACGTTTCGCCGAGCACCTCCAACGACTCCGCGGCATCGGCATCCGCGCCGAGCGCCGCGCGCACCTTGTCGCCGAGCACCTCCGCCGACACGTCCGCGCCCTCGCCCACCACGACGGACAGGTCGCGACGGACCGGCGGCATCGACGAGACCGCCTTGTACGGCGTGAGGTCCAGCATCTGACCCGCCACCCGCGGATCCGTCGAGCGGAGCAGCCGGATGTCCCGGATCCCCTTGCGGAGCATGAGCAGCCGGTCCAGGCCCGGGCCCATCGCCAGTCCGGTCCAGCGCTCGTCCAGTCCGGCCCGGCGCAGGACGTGCGGCGCCGCGACCCCGCACTCACCGATCTCGATCCACTGGTCGTCCAGCAGGACGTCGATCTGGCGGCCGTGGATCGTGTACGGGTGGACCGCCGGCACGGTGCGGTAGGTCTGCCCGGGCAGGACGGTGTCGACCAGCCGGGCGATCATGTCCTCCAGCTCCGGCTCCCCGAGCGTCACATTGCGGCTGAGCCGCCACAGGTCGAGCTGATGCGGCGTACCCGTGTGCTGCCAGTCGACGGAGTCCCGGCGGTAGCAGATGCCGGCACAGATCATCAGCACGTCGGACGACTCCGACGCGGCGAGCTCCCGCAGCGCGGGCGGGATCATCGCCGACGTGTGACTTCGCAGGACCTCGTCGTCCGACACGTAGCGCGTGTAGCGAGCCTCGCGGGTCACGGCGCCGGCGGCGTACCCGAGATTGTCGTAGTTGTCGGCCAGCGAAACGGCGGGATGATCGCGACGGGTCCAGATCTCGGTGTACGGCCAGGCCGCGGCGAGTGCCGCGCGGATCGAGTCGACGACGAGCTGGACGGCGTGCGGGCCCTGGGCCGGATCGGTGAGATCGCGCAGCGCGAGGGCAGAGTGCAGTTCTTCAGCGGTGAGGACGGACATGGGTTTCTCTCCAGGATGACGGTCTCGACGGGGGGTCCACCCCGGTCGGCCGCGGTCACCTCAGGAGAGAGCGCAGCAGCAGCTCACCCCGTCGGCACCGTCGTGCCGGCCGGGGCGCAGAAATCGCCGCCCGTACTGCGTCATACCCTCCACTGTACCGGCCGGCTCCCAGCCGCACCGCCGGATTTCGCGCCGGCCGCGGAACTCCCGGGTGCGACGATGGGCCGCATGCGATGGATCGACACCCTCGAAGGCGCGGCCGCCGAGACGTTGCCGGAGCCCGTGCACCGCTACTTCCGGCAGGGCTCGGCCGGCGGGGTCAGTGCCGGCGAGGCCACCGCCGCCTGGTCGTCGTACCGGTTCCGTCCGCATGTGCTGAACGACGTGTCCACCGTCACCCTCGGTACGACGGTGCTCGGCACCCCGGTCGACGCACCGATCCTGGTCGCGCCGTCGACGATGCAGCGGATGGCCGACCCGGACGGCGAGGTCGCGATGGCGCGCGGCGTCAGCGCGGCGGGGTCGGTCCTCGGCGTCTCCAGCAACGCCGGCACGACGTTCGCCGAGCTCGGTGCGACGGGCGTTCCGTGGTGGCTGCAGATCTACGTCGTGCGCAACCGGGAGATCACGCTGCGGATGCTCGACGCCGCGGTCGCGGCCGGGGCGCGCGCGGTCGTCCTCACCGTCGACACCCCGGTCGTCGGGCGCAAGGAGGACGAGGGCGAGACCGTCTGGGACCTCGCGCGACCCGGCCACCTGCTGGCCAACCTGCCCGACGGCGACTGGACCGACGACGACCTCGCGAAGGCCGACGATCTGAATCCCGACGTGATCGGCTGGCTCGCGGAGCGCACCGGCCTGCCCGTCGTGGTGAAGGGCGTGCTCCGCGGCGACGACGCGAAGCGCTGTGCGGACGCGGGCGCCGCCGGCATCATCGTCTCGAACCACGGCGGGCGTCAGCTCGACGGTTCCGTTCCCACCGCGCAGGCGCTGCCCGAGGTGGCCGAAGCCGTCGCCGGAAGCAGCCTCGAGGTGTACGTCGACGGCGGCATCCGCCGGGGCGAACACATCCTCGCCGCCCTCGCGCTCGGCGCCCGCGCGGTCTTCGTCGGCCGCCCCGCGCTGTGGGCGCTCACGGTCGGCTCGTCCGGCGGCGTCACCCGGCTGCTGAGCGACCTCGCCGAAGAGCTCGACCACACACTGCGGCTGGTCGGCGTCTCGGCGCCGTCGTCGCTGACACCGGACCTCGTCACGTCGGCAGGGTCGAGATGAGCCTGCGCATCGTCGGCTTGAACGCGTTCCTGCCCGGGTTCCGGCTGGTCCACGAGTTCGCGGAGCGGAACGGGCACGAGCTCGCGCTGGTCGTGACGCTGCCGGACACCAGCAGGTACGGCGCCTCCGACCCGATGGTTGCCGGGCTGCCGGACAGCGTCGACGTACTGATCACCCGCAAGCTCCGGGCGGTCGCCGCACCGGTCATCGCCGCACTGCGGCCCGACGTGATCATCTCGGCCGCGTTCCCCCGGCTGATCCCGGGCGAGATCCTCGAGATCCCGAAGTACGGCGCGATCAACTGCCACCCGTCGCCGCTGCCGGCCGGGCGCGGGCCGACACCGCAGCGGCTGATCTACGAAGGTGACGAGCGGGTCGGCGCCACGGTGCACCGGACCGCCCCCGAGTTCGACACCGGCGCGATCCTCGCCCAGCGCGTCGCCCCGCTGCCCGACGACCTGAACGGCACCGGGCTGATGCAGTCCTGGCGCACGCTGCTCAGCGCCTGCCTCGACGAGGCCGTACCGCGCCTCGTCGCCGGCGAGCCCGGCGACGCGCAGGACCCTGCCGCCGCATCGGAAGCCCCCTTCTTCACCGACGCCGAACGCCTCCTCGACCTCACGGAGCCGTCCCGGGTGATCCGCCGGAAGGCCGCCGCCCTCAACGTCACCGCCCCAACAGCCCTGTGCGAGCTGGATGGCGCCACCCACCGGATCATCCGCACAGACCCTGTCGACGCGACCACCTCAGCCAAGCCAGGCACCGTCCTCGAGCACCACGCCGACGGCTGGACAGTGCAAACCGCCGACACTCCCCTCCGCCTCACCCGCGGCTGACCTGCCTAGCAGCCCCGCGGCCTGCGGCTCCCCGCCGGTTGCTCCCACGTTGCCCCGCGGCTGACGCGGGCCTGACGGAAACGCAGGAAGCCCCCGGAGAGATCCGGGGGCTTCCTGGTGATGAGGGGGTGAGGCTCAGGCCTCGGCCGACTCCTCGGTGAGGTTGCGGCTCAGGTTGGGGTCAACCTGGACGCCCGGCCCCATCGTGGTCGAGAAGACCGTCTTCTTGATGTAGCGGCCCTTCGAGCTGGCCGGCTTCAGCCGGAGGATCTCCTCGAGCGCGGCGCTGTAGTTCTCCACCAGCTGGGCCTCGTCGAACGACGCCTTGCCGATGATGAAGTGCAGGTTCGCGTGCCGGTCGACCCGGAACTCGATCTTGCCGCCCTTGATGTCGGACACGGCCTTGGTCACGTCCGGCGTGACGGTTCCGGTCTTCGGGTTCGGCATCAGACCACGCGGGCCGAGGACGCGACCGAGGCGGCCGACCTTGCCCATCAGATCCGGGGTGGCGACGACGGCGTCGAAGTCCAGCCAGCCGTCGGTCACCTTCTTGATCATGTCGTCGTCACCGACGAAGTCGGCGCCGGCGGCCTTCGCCTGCTCGGCCTTCTCACCGGTGGCGAAGACGAGGACCCGTGCCGTCTTGCCGGTGCCGTGCGGAAGGTTGACGGTGCCGCGCACCATCTGGTCGGCCTTGCGGGGGTCGACCCCGAGACGCATCGCGACGTCCACGGTGGAGTTGAACTTCTTGCCGCCGGCCGCGTCCTTGGCCAGCCGGATCGCCTCCAGCGGCGTGTACAGGTGATCGAAGTCGATCTTCTCCGCGGCGGCGCGGTAAGCCTTGCTGCGCTGTGCCATTACTGATGTTCCTCTCTGGGGTGTGGTCTCCGGGCGGCGCTTCGCCCTGCCACTACTACGTGAAAAGTGGTACCGGTCAGCCGTCGACGGTGACGCCCATGGAGCGCGCCGTACCCTCGATGATCTTCATCGCCGCGTCGATGTCGCGGGCGTTCAGGTCCGGCATCTTGGTGGTGGCGATCTCGCGGACCTGGTCCTTGGTGATCTTGCCGACCTTGTCCCGCTGCGGGACGGCCGAACCCTTCTGCAGACCGGCGGCCTTCTTGATCATCTCCGGCGCCGGCGGCGTCTTGGTGATGAAGGTGAAGGAGCGGTCTTCGTAGATGGTGATCTCGACCGGCACGACGTTGCCGCGCATGGACTCCGTCTGGGCGTTGTACGCCTTGCAGAACTCCATGATGTTGACGCCGTGCGGACCGAGCGCGGTACCGACCGGCGGTGCCGGCGTCGCGGCACCGGCCTGGAGCTGCACCTTGACCAGGGCAGCGATCTTCTTCTTGGGAGGCATTCTGTCGGGTCCTTAGACTTTCTGGATCTGGTTGAAGCTGAGTTCCACCGGGGTCTCCCGGCCGAAGATCTCAACCAGGGCCTTGATCCGCTGGGCCTCGGCGTTGATCTCCGTGACTGTGGCGTGCAGGGTCGCGAACGGCCCGTCGACCACCATGACCGAGTCCCCGACACCGAAGTCGGCGACCTCGACCTTCTTCTTGGCCGCGGTCTTGGCGGGTGCGGCGCCGGCTTCGGCTGCCGCTGCCTCGGCCGCCGCCACGACGGCCGGAGCGAGCATCTTCTCCACCTCTTCGAGGCTGAGCGGGACCGGCTTCTGGCTGTTCCCGACGAAGCCGGTCACCGACGGCGTGTGCCGCACGGTCGACCAGGACTCGTCGGTCAGGTCCATCCGGACCAGCACGTAGCCCGGGAGCACCGTGCGCTTCACCATCCGGCGCTGCCCGTTCTTGATCTCGGCGACCTCCTCGGTCGGCACGATGATCTCGAAGATGTAGTCCTCCATGTTCAGGGAGTTGATCCGGTTCTCCAGGTTGCCCTTGACCCGGTTCTCCATCCCTGAGTACGTGTGCACGACGTACCAGTCGCCGATCTGCGAGCGCAGCCGGCTGCGCAGCTCCTCGAGCGGGTCGCCCGGCTCCTCGGGCTCCGCCTCCTCGGCGTCCTCGTCCGCGTCGGCGTCGTCCTCGGCCGCGGCGGCGGCTACCGCCAGCGCCTCGACGTCCGCGTCGTCGTCGGACTCGTCCGCCTCGTCGTCGCCGGAGTCCTCGTCGTCGTCCTCGTCGTCGCTGGAGAAGACGACCTCGTCGGCGGCGGCCGGCACCTCGGCGGTGCTCAGCGGCGCGGTCTCCGCGGTCTCGTCGGCCAGCTCCTCGGCGGCGTCCTCGACGTCGTCGGCGGTCACGACCTCGGTGACCTCGGACTCGTCGGCCGCCGGGACCACCACGACCGGCTCGTCGTCGGACTCGTCGTCGTCCGCCCGCGGCGTCTCGTACTCGTCGTCGGCGGAGTACTCGTCGTCGTCCTCGTCGTCCGCGTCCTCGTCGTCATCGTCGTCGAGGTCCGCGAACGGGTCGTCGTCATCGTCGTCGTCACCGAAGAGGTCGTCGTCGGTGGCGTTCTCGTCGAAATCGAGGTCGTCGTCGGAGTCGGATACGTCGAACTCGTCCTCCAGGTCGAGGACCTCGTCGTCGCGCTCGGACACGTCGTACTCCGTCATCTGTGGATCGGGTCTTGTGCTGCTTCGGGTCGGGCCGGGAGCCCGGGACCTACGGTCGGGATCGTGATGGGCGGCCTCAGCCGAAGATCTTGAACATCGCCCAGCCGAAGGCGAGGTCGAGGACCGAGACGATCGCGATGACGAACACCACGAAGGTCAGGACGACCACGAAGTAGGTGGAGAGCTGCTTGCGGGTCGGCCAGACGACCTTGCGGAGCTCGGCGACCACCTGGCGGTAGAAGCGCAGCAGGCCCCTGCCCTGCTTGCCTTCCGCAGGCTTGCCGGCGCCGGACGGTGCCGGGGTGCGCGTCTCCGTCACGACCTACCTCTTTCGCTAGCGGCGGCCTGACCGGCCCTGCGCCGGTCAGGATTTGCAGGGCACGAGGGACTTGAACCCCCAACCTTCGGTTTTGGAGACCGATGCTCTGCCAGTTGAGCTAGTGCCCTCTGCAATCCATCCGGACGCCGCGTCGGACCTGATCTCGGGCATGCCGGATCAGGGCCACCAACGCCCGGACCTAGAGAAGTGTACGGGGTCGGAGCCACCTGGTCGAACTCAGCCTCGACCTGGTCCTTTCCCGCACGACCACCCATCGGGCGCCGCACCGCGGTCAGAACCATACAGCCTCCAGATGGTCCCAACGCACAGCACCCCCGGCGCGTTCCCCGGCCCACCCCGTGAAACCCGGGCGCGACGCCGGACGGCGTGGTGCCAGGATGGGCCGTATGGGTTCCAGGATCTCGGCGCGGATCGGCGCCATCAGTGAATCGGCGACGCTGGCGGTCGACAGCAAGGCGAAGGCGCTCAAGGCGGCCGGGCGCCCGGTGATCGGCTTCGGCGCCGGTGAGCCGGACTTCCCGACGCCCGACTACATCGTCGAGGCCGCGGTCGCTGCCGCGCGGGATCCGAAGAACCACCGGTACAGCCCGGCCGGCGGCCTGCCGGAGCTCAAGCAGGCGATCGTCGACAAGACCAGGCGGGACTCCGGCTACGAGATCGAGGCCTCCCAGGTCCTGGTCACCAACGGCGGCAAGCACGCGGTCTACAACGCGTTCGCCACCCTGCTCGACCCGGGTGACGAGGTGCTGCTGCCGGCGCCGTACTGGACGACGTACCCGGAGGCGATCCGGCTGGCCGGCGGCGTACCGGTCGAGGTGCTCGCCGACGACTCGCAGAACTACTGCGTCACCGTCGAGCAGCTCGAGGCCGCCCGGACCGAGCGGACCAAGGTCCTGCTGCTCTGCTCGCCGAGCAACCCGACCGGCGCGGTCGACACCCCGGAGGCGATCGAGGCGATCGGCCGCTGGGCGCTCGAGCACGACCTGTGGGTGATCACCGACGAGATCTACGAGCACCTGACGTACGGCGACGTCCGCGCGACCTCGGTCCCGGTCGCCGTCCCGGAGCTCGCGGACAGGACGGTCGTGCTGAACGGCGTCGCGAAGACCTACGCGATGACCGGCTGGCGGGTCGGCTGGATGATCGGGCCGAAGGACGTGATCAAGGCCGCGACCAACCTGCAGTCGCACCAGACGTCGAACGTCTGCAACGTCGCCCAGCGGGCCGCGCTCGCGGCGGTGTCGGGCGACCTGAGCGCGGTCGACGAGATGAAGGTCGCCTTCGACCGGCGGCGGCGGACCATGGTCCGGATGCTTAACGAGATCCCTGGCGTCGAGTGCCCGGAGCCGACCGGCGCGTTCTACGCGTACCCGTCGGTCAAGGGCGTGCTCGGCAAGGAGATCAACGGCCGGACCCCGACGACGTCGGCCGAGCTGGCCGACCTGATCCTCGACGAGGTCGAGGTGGCGGTCGTGCCGGGTGAGGCGTTCGGCGCGCCCGGGTACCTGCGGCTGTCCTACGCGCTCGGCGACGACGACCTGGCCGAGGGCCTCGGCCGGATCGCGAAACTGCTGGGCTGACCAGCGGATTTCGCCGGTCGGGTAGGGCCTCGGTAACCTTCGGTAATGACGCAGCGGGATCTGCGGGTGCTGCCGAAAACACACCTGCATCTGCACTTCTCCGGGTCGATGCGGCACCTGACGCTGGTCGAGCTGGCGGACAAGCACGGCGTGCGGCTGCCGGACGCGCTGCGGACCGACTGGCCGCCGGAGCTGTCGGCGGCCGACGAGCGCGGCTGGTTCCGCTTCCAGCGGCTGTACGACATCGCGCGCTCGGTGCTGCGGACCGAGGACGACGTCCGGCGCCTGGTCCGTGAGGCGGCCGAGGACGACCGGGCGGACGGCTCGCGCTGGCTGGAGATCCAGGTCGACCCGTCCGGGTACGCGAACCGCTTCCACGGGATCACCGAGTTCACCGACCTGGTGCTGGACGCCGCCCGCGACGCGGCCGCGTCGACCGGGATCGCCGTGCAGGTCGTCATCGCCGCCAACCGGACGCGGCACCCGCTCGACGCCCGCACACTGGCCCGGCTGGCCACGCAGTACGTCGGGCGTGGCGTGGTCGGGTTCGGCCTGTCGAACGACGAGCGGCGCGGGACGACGTCGGAGTTCGAGCCGGCCTTCCGCATCGCGCGGAGCGCCGGGCTGCTCGCGGCGCCGCACGGTGGCGAGCTGTGCGGTCCGGCCACCGTGCGCACCTGCCTGGACGAGCTCGGCGCGGGCCGGATCGGCCACGGCGTCCGCTCCGTCGAGGACCCGGACCTGCTGAAGCGCATCGTCGACGCGCAGATCGCCCTCGAGGTCTGCCCCGCGTCCAACGTCTCGCTCGGCGTCTACCGCCGGCCCGAGGACGTCCCCCTCCGCGAGCTGTACGAGGCCGGCGCCCGCATCGCGCTCGGCGCCGACGACCCGCTCCTCTTCGGCTCCCGCCTCGCCGAGCAGTACGAGACCGCACGCGCCGTCCACGGCTTCACCGACGCCGAACTGGCCGACCTGGCCCGCGGCTCGGTCCTCGCCTCCACCGCCCCGCCCGAGGTCCAGAAGTCCCTCCTCACCGAGATCGACGAATGGCTCGGAGCCCCGGCCGCGATCCCGGTCTGACCTACCTGGCCCGCCACGGCCAGACCGAGTGGAACGTGACAGGCCGCCGTCAAGGCCGGCTCGACTCACCCCTCACACCGCTCGGCGTCGAACAGGCCCGCCGGAACGCGCTTCTCCTGACCGGCGAAGGCATCGATGCCGTCTTCACCAGCCCGCTCGGACGGGCACGGACGACGGCGTCGATCCTCGCCGCGCAGCTCGGGCTCGACGTCCGCGTCGTCGACGATCTGGCGGAGATCGACCACGGGTCGTGGTCGGGGCTCGGGCCCGCGGAAATCGATACGCGATGGCCGGGGCAACGGGAGGTGCGGGAGCGACAGAAGTACACCTACCGGTTTCCGGGCGGTGAGAGCTACGCGGACGGTGAGGTGCGCGCGGCGCGCGTCCTGGAGGAGATCGGGCGGAGCGGCGTCCGGCGGCCGTTGCTGGTGTCGCACGAGATGATCGGGCGGATGCTGTTACGCCGGCTGGGTGTACCGGACGCGCTCGGTAGCCGACAGCCGTCGGAAGTGGTCTATCGCGTGGCCGCGGACGGCATGGCCGAACGGTTGTCGAGTTCCGGATAAGTGCTGGTTGCGTTCCGGTTCAGGTCATTGTCCGGGCGTCGGCACAGGCCTAACTTTGCGTGCATGACGCCGACGAAGATCCTGCTGCCGGAAGACGAGCTCCCGACGCGTTGGTACAACGTGCTTCACGACCTGCCGACGCCTCCCCCACCGGTGCTGCATCCGGGCACGGGGCAACCGATCGGGCCGGACGATCTCGCGCCGCTGTTCCCGATGGACCTGATCCTGCAAGAGGTCTCCCAGGAGCAGTATGTCGACATCCCCGGCGAGGTGCTCGACGTCTACCGGCTGTGGCGACCCAGCCCGCTGTATCGCGCGCATCGCCTGGAGAAGGCGCTCGACACCCCGGCCCGGATCTACTACAAGTACGAAGGCGTCTCGCCGGCCGGATCGCACAAGCCGAACACAGCGGTCCCCCAGGCGTACTACAACGCCAAGTCCGGCGTCCGGAAGCTCACCACCGAGACCGGCGCGGGCCAATGGGGGACGGCGCTCGCCTTCGCCTGCGCGCAGTTCGGGCTGGAGTGCGAGGTCTGGCAGGTGCGCGCGTCGTACGACCAGAAGCCGTACCGGCGGACGATGATGCAGGTCTTCGGCGCCACCGTGCATCCGAGCCCGTCGGAGCTGACCGAGGCCGGGCGGAAGATCCTCGCCGGTGACCCGGACTCCACCGGCTCGCTCGGGATCGCGATCAGCGAGGCGGTCGAGGCCGCCGTGCAGGATCCCGAGGTGCACTACGCGCTCGGCTCGGTGCTGAACCACGTGCTGATGCACCAGACCGTGATCGGCGAGGAGGCGCTGATGCAGCTCGCGATGGTCGGCGAGACCGCCGACCTGATCGTCGGCTGCACGGGCGGCGGGTCGAACTTCGGCGGTCTGGCGTTCCCGTTCCTGCGGGAGAAATGGGCCGGCCGGATGTCGCCGGTGGTGCGCGCGGTCGAGCCGGCGGCCTGCCCGTCACTCACCCAGGGCACGTATGCGTACGACTTCGGCGACACCATCGGGATGACGCCGCTGATGAAGATGCACACCCTCGGCCACGACTTCGTCCCCGACCCGATCCACGCCGGTGGCCTGCGCTACCACGGCATGAGCCCGTTGATCAGCCACCTCTACGAGACCGGCGAGATCGAGGCCGTCGCGAAGCCGCAGTCCGAGTGCTTCGCGGCCGGGGTCCAGTTCGCCCGGACCGAAGGCATCGTGCCGGCGCCCGAGCCGACCCACGCGCTGGCGGCCGCGATCGAGGAAGCCCAGCGCTGTAAGGAATCCGGCGAGGAGAAGGTCATCCTCACCGCGCTCTGCGGCCACGGCCACCTCGACCTGGCGGCGTACGACGCCTATCTGTCCGACGCCATGACCGACCGCAGCTGGGAGGACGCCGACATCCAGTCAGCCGTCGCCGAAGCCCTGACGCGGCTGCCCGCCGTCAACTGACGACCACGCACCCTGCCAAGCACGCACCTGCCAACATCTGCCAACCGCACCTGCTGACCGCCGGCCTCAGCGGCCCCCGCGCTTCCACCAAGGCTTGGGCCGCTTGGCCACCGCGGTGAGCCAGTCCTCCGGGATGGCCCAACCGCGGGAGGTCAGCGCGTCGAAGTACTCCGCCTTCAGGCTGTCCGGGAGCCAGTAGGTCGCCTTGTGGCTGCCGGACGCCTCGAAGTACGTCGTGCGTCGGCGAAGGCTCCACACCGTGGCCTGGCTCGAACTGTAGGCCAGCCGAACGTAGTCCCACCGCGCCTGCTCGTCGTCCATGTCGAAGTCGCGCTCGACGACCCGCCTCTTGCTCCGCGGCTCCTGCTCGATGTCCTCGATCAGGTTCTGCACCAGCGCGCGGTCGTCGGTCAGCTCCTCCGGCAACCGCAGCCCCACCGGATCCAGCACCACCGCCCCCAACCGCGGCCGCGCCACCTCCAGGAACACCTCGAGCAGCGCGAACGCTTCCTCCACCCGCCCGAACCGATCCAGCTCGGCGCGCAGCGTCGTCACGGCTTCCTCGGGCACCCAGCCACTCTAGAGGGGTCGATCGGGAGGGGCTGCCCCTATCTGCCCCGAGATGCCCCGCATCCTCACGCTCAGCAACCGCCACTGCAGCCCCGAAACACCACCGATTCACCCGTCACCCGTCATCCACCACAGCTCAGAACCCCTTTTTTCCCAGGGATCCGGGGCAGATCGGGGCAGCGTGGGGCAGATAGTCCACAAGCCCTGATTTCGCGGTCGCAGAGGGTGTTCAGCGCCTTACAGTTACCGCCATGTCAGGGCCGAACGAGATCCTCCGCGAGGCGCGGGAACGCACACCATCACGACGCGCACCGGGCGAGCACATGTCCCGCAGTGAGCTTGCCGACGCCATCTGCGCGTGGCTGTGGAGCACCACCGAGATCAAGTACGACCTCGACGGGCACTACATCGCCAAGCTCGAACGCGGCGCGGTCCGCTGGCCGGGCGCGGCGTACCGCTCCGGCCTGCGGCACGTGCTCGGCGTCTCCTCGGACAGCGAGCTCGGATTCTTCCCGCCGGCCGGCGTCACCCTCAACGAGACCGAGCCGACGCCCCCGTCGTCGATGGTCGGCCACGACGACGACCTGGTGAACGCGGGCGACGAGTCGATCGCGCTGCTGTCGTTCGCCGAGGAGTCGAATGTCGGTGACCTCACCGTCGAGCAACTGCACGCCGACATCGAGCGGATCGCGCAGTCGTACCTCCGGACGCCGGTCAGGCCGTTGTTCGCCAAGAGCCGGGCGATCCGCGACCGCGCGTTCGCGCTGCTGGCCGGCAACCAGGCGCCGCGCCAGTCCCGCGACCTGTACGCCGCTGCCGGCTGGGCGATCACCCTGCTCGCCTGGATGTCGGTCGACCTCGGCCGCCCGGACATCGCCGAGGGGCATACCCGGACGGCGTGGGCCTGCGCCGAGGCCGCGGACCACGACGTACTGCGGGGCTGGATCCGCGCCACGCAGCACACCGCCGCGTACTGGCAGGAGGACTTCGCGCGCGCTGCGGCGTACGCCGAGGACGGCCTGCGGTACAACGCCGGCACCGCACGGCTGTTCCTCGCCAGCGCGGCCTCCGTCGACCTCGCCCGCATCGGCCGCACCGACAAAGCCCGGGAGCTCCTCGACGTCGCCCGCACACTCGTCGTCCGCCCCGCCGAATCCGAGCCGGGCGGAGTCCTGCTCTGCACGCCGGAACGCGCCGAAGGTCTGTGGGCGAACACGCATCTGGCGTTCGGCGACGTCCAACGAACCTCGGACCACGCCGACCACAGCGTCGCCCTCTTCGAAGCCGTTCCGTACGCGCTGCGCAACGCGGGCTCCGAACGCATGGCCCGCTTGCAGCAGGCGAAGGCCCGCCTGCTCCTCGACGAACTCGACGGTGCGATCGAGGCCGTCGAGCCGGTGCTGCAGGTCCCGCCGGAGTACCGCGTTCGCCCGTTGATCCAGCGCGCCGCCGAGGTCGCGGCCCTGACCACGCCGTACGCGCGGAGCCCGAAGGGGCGGATGCTGCGCGACCGGATCGCCGAATTCACCCAACGGACAGGGCTCCCGGCCCGTCCGGAATCCCCGGACCGACGACTCGTGCTCGAGGAGCAGCGATGATCAGCGAGGTCCGTGATCACTGGGACTGGCGGCCGAACTGGCGTCCCGGGAGGTCCTTCTACACCTGGCACGTCATCTTCCCGGACGACGCCGTACTGATCGACCTGCACGATGCGTACCAGCGGCTGGTCGGTTCGCTGCCCGGGATCACGCCGGTGCCGGTCCAATGGCTGCATCTCGCGCTGCAGGGGATCGGGTTCGTCGACAAGGTCCCGCAGGCGGACCTCGGCCCGATCGTCGAGGCGGCCCAACGCCGGCTCGAATACTTCCGCCCGTTCGAGATCAAGCTCGGCCCCGCGGTCGTCGACGTCGAGAGCCTGCAACTCCCGGTCACCCCCGTCGACCGCCTCCGCCGCCTCCGCGCCCAGCTCCGCGCCGCCGTCACCGACGTCTGGGGCCGCGACTCCGTCCCCACCCTCCCCGAACTCAACCCCCACATCTCCCTCGGCTACTGGAACCACACAGCCCCCGCCGCACCCCTCCGCCAACGCGTCAACGCCCTCCCCGGCAGCACCGCCACCACCCACCTGACCCAGGTAAGCCTCCTGACCCTCACCGGCGACCACCACCACTACGAGTGGACCACCCACACCACCCTCGCCCTAGGCGCCCGCACTCAGCAGCCAGAAGCCAACCCATGAAGCCAACGCCTGCCCGCCGCCCCAACCGCTCACGCTCTCCCCCACTCCCACACCTGCGCGACCGCCCACGCCCACTTCACCTCAAGGCCTACGTAACCCGGACAGGAGCGAACCGATGGATCCCCCGACGCCTGCCCGGCGATCTGACCTCCCCGATCGTTCGAGACCTCCCGGACCTCCGCACCCTCCGGACGACCAGCACCGCCACAACCGGCATCACCCAACTCAGCCTGACCAACCCCAGCCGCGACCAGCGGACGACCCACGCCAGCCTCTGCTCCGGAGCCGGGGCGAACGAACCAGGAGCGAAGTGATGAAACCAGGACAGTTGTCCGGCGACGTGGGCTCGCTGATCGTTCGAGCGCTCCTGGACTTCCGGACCCTCTGGACGACCCACGACCTGGTGACAACCACCGGCGTTCCCGTCCAGAGCATCCGCCGAACAATCAACGGACTCGAACGCGACGGCCTGGTCGAGCGCCGGGCGCCCGGAGTCGTCGCCGTACCGAGCTGGTTCGCCCTCCTCCGCCGCTGGAACGACGACGTCCGCTTCAACCGCGACGCCCGCGTCACGTACTGGCGCAGCAAACAAGGCACCCAGTCGGTCCTGGACCACATCCCAACCACAGAACTCCGCCACGCAGTCACCGGCAGCCACGCAGCACGGGTGTGGGCTCCAGACACCCCACCCGGAGCAACCGTCATCTACACCCCAGACGCACAGCTCGCCGCCGCGGTCCTGGAACTGATCCCAGCCAGAACCAAAACCATAGTCCTGGCCGAGCCACCAACCGAGGTCGTCTACACCCGCACCCGAAAGACCAACACAGGCCTCCGCCTAGCCGCCCCCACCCAGGTCCTAGCAGACCTCATCACCGGCGCAGCCAAGTCCCCCACCGCCGCCAACCCCCTACTCACCTGGATGCTCGACCACGAACTGGAGTGGCGCTATTAGGCCCCCGGGCTGCACCGGCCACCGCCGGTGCAGCATGCCAGCGCTACCTGCCTGTTAGTAGGCGCGGATGGAGACTACGTGGGCTCTGGGGGCTCCGTTGGTGTTGTGGGTGGTGAGGCGTAGGTGGGTGGCTGGGGTGGGGGTGTTGAGGGGGTGGTGCTGGGTTCTGTGGTGGTTGGCGGTCACCTCGGCTACGGAGTGCCATGGGCCCTGGCCGTTGCGGACTTCCAGGGTGTAGGTGGCCAGGAGGGTTGGGAGGGATTCGAAGGGGGTGCGGTGGTGGTGGAGGTTGATGAGGTCCTCTTGTACGTCCGCGTCCAGGACCACGACGATCTCGGAGAGGTCGACCGGCTCGGGCCAAGTGAGTTCCAGCCAGGGGTTGGGGTCCCAGGCGAGGTCTTCGGATGACCACAGGTTGGGGCCGCCGTACGGGCGGGAGTAGCCGCCGATGACCTTGTCAGGTGTGTACGCCGACGTCTCGCCGAGGCGGATACACAGGCCGGCGCGGGGCAGGATGTGTTTCCAGGCGCGGAACTGCTCGGTCCACTGCTCGTCCGGCGCCGGTTCGCGGCGGGTGAAGTGGATCGTCCCGGGCAGCGTCGTCGACGCGGTGTGAACCGAGATGTCCGGGGTGCTGCGCAGTACGACGAACGCGTTCGAGGGAGCGGAAGGACGCCAGGCCAGCGGAATCCGGATCCAGCGTTTCTCGCCGGCCGGCACCTCGACGGTGCACGAGTCGACGAGCTGAGCAGGCAGGTAGTTCTGCGGCTTCAACGGATCATGAAGCTCGACGGTCAAGGAGCCGCCGGTGGAATCGACCAGCAACTCGAACCCGTCCAGAGCCGGGTCGACCGGAATGACCATCCCGAGGTCGGCGGTCAGCGGCATCGTCCCCGACGACACCTCGAGCGCGGGCCGCGTCAGCGTCGAGGACGCCGTCACGGTCGCTGACAGCGCAAGGTTCGCCGGGTCGTCGTCGACGACACCGAGGACCGACGCGTCGGCGCGGGTGAGCGCGTGCTTCATCAGGCCGAACTGGTCGTGCGCCAGCTCTTGCGGCGTCAACCCGTTGCGCAAGGCAATAGATGCGCCGATGCCGGCCGCCTCGCCGAGCAGCGCACAGGTCGCCATCACCCGGGTGGTCCCGAATGCGACGTGGCTCGCACTGATGTTCCGCCCGGCGATCCACAGGTTCCGCACGTTCCGGGAATACAAGGAACGCAACGGAATGTGGTAGTTCCCGTCCGGATGCCAGTGCTTCGACCCGCGCTCGGACGCGTACACACCGCCCGGCGGGTGCAGGTCGATCGACCAGCCGCCGAAGGCCACCCGGTCGTCGAACTCGGTCTGGTCGAGGACGTCGTGCTGGGTCAGCACGTGGTCGCCGAGGAAACGCCGATACTCACGTTTTCCGGGGACCGACCCGATCCATTCCAGGGTCAGGTTGTCCGCGTCGAACCGGCCGGAGTTCTTGATGTAGTCCCAGATCCCGTAGACGACCGCCTGCAGCTCGTCCCGGATCGCCTCGTTGTCGTCGACGACGTCCAGCTCACCGCCCCATTCGACCCACCAGAACGCGCAGCCGTTCATATCCGTCCGGATCACCCGGCGGTCCGGAATCGCGGTTTCCGTGACGTCCCGCGCGAACGACGGCGGCACGAACCGGACCGGCTCCCCCGCGTCCTTGGTGTAGAAGAGGATCGTGCTGCCGAGCGTGTTCGAGTCCGGGACGTCGGGCGCCCAGGACTCGTCGTACTCCGCGCGCGGTTCCCGCCCGGTGCGGAAATCCGCGCCGGAAAGCATTCCGACCAGCCCGTCGCCCGAGCAGTCCACGAACACCGGGCTGACGAACCGGATCTCCTTCTCGGACCCCATCTGCCAGCCGGTCACCGACCGGATCGCACCGTCCGCGGCCTCCACGGACCGCACGTCGGTGTTCAGGTACAGCGTGATCCGCGGCTCGGCGCGGACCGCCTCCAGCAGCACGAGATCCCAGTAGTACGGGTTTCCGAGCGGATTCCGGAACTGGTTCTCGACGAACAGCTCGCCCATCACGCCGGTCTCCCGCGCGAAGCTCTGGACGCCGTGCGCGGTGGCCCCGCACACCCACACCCGGACCTCGCTGGACGAGTTCCCGCCGAGCACCGGCCGGTTCTGCACCAGTGCCACGGTGCTGCCCTGCCGCGCGGCGCCGATCGCCGCGCAGATCCCGGCGAGCCCGCCGCCGACGACGGTCAGATCGGTCTGGACCTCGAGCTGCTGCATGCATACCCCTCTAGGTATCTCGCTGGACGACGGGCTGCCCCGGCCCGTTCGGATGATGTGCGGTCAGGTGATCGGGCACCCGCTGTGCGACCAGGACGAACAACAGGCCGGCCGTCAGCACGTCGCTCGCGCGGCCGGCGAAGAACTCGGTCCAGTTCGCGCCGTTCGGCGTACCGGTGTCGAGCGTGACGTCGGCGATCCGGCTGATCGGCGCGTCCGGCATCCCGCTGATCGCGACCGTCAGCGCACCCTCCTCGCCGGCCCGCCGGATGAAGTCGAGCGTGGTCGCGTCGGTGCCGGACCGCGTCACGGTCAGCGCGACATCCCCCTCGCCGAGCAGCCCGGCGCCGATCTGCGAGGACTGCGGGCCGTCGAAGAACCACACCGGAATCCCGATCCGCAGTAGCCGGATGTACAGCTCGCGGGCCGGGATCGCGTCGCCCCACTCGCCGTAGATGTGGGTCCGCCGGGCCCCGGCGATCGCGTCCGCGACCCGGGTGGCCGCGGCCAGGTCGATCGCGGCCAACGCGTTCCGCAACGCGTTCGCCTGCGTCGACGCGAGCACGTTCAGCACCTGCTCGGGCGGGTCCGCCGGCCCGATCGCCATCCCGATATCGCTCGCCCAGCCTGCCTCAAGACCGCGGCCGACCTCCATCGCCAGCGCGGCCCGCAGCGCCGGGTACCCGGCGTACCCGAGGTGGGTGGACAACCGGGTAACGGTTGCCGCCGAGGTCTGCGCGGTCTCGGCCAGCTTGGTGATCGATCCGCGCGCGACCTCGTCCGGGTTCGCCAGGATGTGTTCGGCGACCCGTTGCATGGCTCCGTTCAGCTCGGGCAGCGCCCGTTTGACCAGCTGTAACGGACTCGGACTACCGGCTCGTTCCATCGAGGAATCCATTCCGTGATCATCACGTATACACGAACTGGGCACTCGCGACGCCGTCCGCGTCACTCGCCACCCGTACCCAGTGCGCACTGAACCCGGGCGGGAAAACGTGTGACCGAACCTGGCCGGGCTCGACCGTCAGCGTCTCCACCGCGCCGAACCGGCCGTGCCCGTGGAAGTCGATCTCGACCGTGATGGTCAGCGGCGTCTCGGAGAAGTTCTCCAGGTGCAGACACTTCCCGTCGAAGCCGGTCATCAGGTACGGGTCGGACGGAACGCCGGCGGAAACCGTTGTCTCCCACCACGGCCCGCCCCACCCGGCCGGCTTCCCGAAGCTCCACAGGTCGTCGGTCTTCCCGAACCACAGGCCGGACTGCGGCTCGGCCGTCGTCGGATTCAGCCCGTGGCTAGGGGACGCGTTGTCCGCGCCCGCGACCAGCAGTCCGCGCCAGGAACAGAAATCGCCGAGCACCCACAGGTGCGTCGAGATCGGCCGGATGCCCCAGACCCGCCCGCCGTACGCCCACGGCGACACCTCGTAGAACATCCCGTGGTGGTCCATCAGCAGCCGCTCGTGCTCGACCTCGCGGATCCGCGGCCACTCGGTCTGCCACTTGTGGTCGAAGCAGTGCGACGCCTTCGGCAGCCGGTAGCGCGTCCACTTCCGGTCGGACTCGGTGAACACCTCGAGGATCGCCGACGCCCGGTCCCACCCGGTCGCGAAGATCGTGCCGCCGAACTCGTGCCGTCCGCCGATCGCGGTGAACGGGTCCTCGCGGAGGATCCGCCAGGCCGTACCGTCGTACTCCGCCAGCCGGCCGCGCGACCGCTCGCCGGCCCATTCCGGCTCGGCGTACTCGTTGGAGCACACCACCAGCCGGCCGAAGCTCGTGTAGCAGTCCTTGTAGTGGACCTTCATCTCGCCGTCGGTCCCGAGCTCGTCGTTGAGGTCGAAGAGCTGCGTGCACTCGTACGTCGTGACGTCGAGCTCGAACAGCTCGCCCTCCATCGCGAGCACGTAGACGTGCGTGTCCGGCTTGGTCAGGTGCCGCGCCGTGCCGCAGACCCGCACCGGCGCGAGCTCCGGGACCGTGACGATCTTGTGGTCCGCGGAAATCACGTGCGGACCAAGAACCAGCCGAGAGGTCGGAAAATGCACGAAACGGTTGGTGTACGTTCCGTCCACGCCGAGAGTTTCCGGAACGATTTCCATCGACAGGTCGGCGTCGATCCGGCGCAGGCTCACCCCCGCGCCCGACGCCGCCTTGTGGGAGTTGTAGTTCTGGACGTAGAGCTTCCCGTTCCATGGCATCAGCGACCCGACACCGAGCTCGCTGCGCGGCGGACCGAAGTCGCCGATCTGGGCGAGATGCGGAAAGACACCGGAAATGTTCATTTGATCCCTGTATGCGTCATGGCCGCGATGAAGCGGCGCTGCAGGACGACGAACACGATCAGCACCGGCACGATCGAGATCACCGAGGCGGCCATCGTCAGGCCGGGCGCGATCTGGCCCTGTTCGTCGACGAAGTTGGTCAGGCTGAGCGGCAGCGTGTACCGGTCCGGGTTGCTGATCAGCACCAGCGGCGTCTCGTAGTCGTTCCAGGACCAGACGAAGGCGAGGATGCCGAGCGCACTCATCACCGGTGTTGCCAACGGCAAGTAGATCCGGGTGAACACCTGCCACTCGTTGGCGCCGTCCATCCGCGCCGCCTCGGCGAACTCGGCCGGCTGGCTGACGAAGAACTGGCGCATCAGGAACGTGCCGAGCACGGTGAACATCCCCGGGAGGATCAACGCCCAGAGCGTGTCGTACAGCCCGAGTTTCTGGAAGTAGATGAACCGCGGGACGAGCAGCAGTTGCGCCGGGATGATCGCCGTCGCGAGGTACAGCAGGAACAACTTGTCCCGGCCCTTGAACGACATCCGCGCGAACGCGTAGCCCGCCATCGTCGCGGTGATCAACTCGCCCGCGACCCGCAGCAGCGCGACGAACACCGAGCGGCCGAACGCCGGCAGCACGGAGGTCGCCCCGCTCAGCACCGTGCTGAAGTTGTCCCACTGGAACGGGTCCGGGATCCACTGCATCGGGATCTTGTACGCGTCCACGTCCGGCTTCAACGCGGTCGAGATCATCCACGCGAACGGAGCGAGGAAGGCGATGGCGAGGATCCACAGCGGGATCCCCCAGATCCACTTGCTGTACTTCCTAGTCATTGAGGGCCCTCCCTCGCTGCGCCCGCCAGGTCACCAGCGTCAGGGCGAGCACGCCCACGAACGTCACCAGGCCGATCGCCGACGCGTAGCCGAACCGGTAGAACTGGAACCCGGTCTGGTACATGTAGTACGAGATCGTGGTGGTCGCGTCGCCCGGACCGCCCGCGGTGATCAGCGCGATCAGGCCGAATCCCTGGGACGCGCCGATGATCATCGTGACCAGCAGGAAAACGGTGGTCGGCAGCAACGACGGCCAGGTGATCACGCGGAACTTCGCCCACGCGGAGGCCCCGTCGATAT
This sequence comes from Kribbella sp. NPDC003557, assembly GCF_040610805.1. Lineage (NCBI taxonomy): Bacteria > Bacillati > Actinomycetota > Actinomycetes > Propionibacteriales > Kribbellaceae > Kribbella > Kribbella sp. NPDC003557. The sequence continues at coordinate 350,605 of NZ_JBEXMY010000007.1, read as the reverse complement.
CGGCCGCCTCGTACAGTTGCCGCGGCGCGTCCTGCAGCGCGGACAGGTAGATCAGCGAGCAGTACCCGACGCCGCCCCACACCGCCATCACGATCAACGCCGGCAGCGCCCAGTGCGACGAGGCGAACCACCCGGGCTGCACTCCGAAGGCGTCGAGGACCTGGTTGACCAGGCCGGCCTTCGGGTTCATCAGCATCAACCAGGTCATGCCGATCGCGACCACGTTGACGATGTACGGCAGGAAGAAGATCGCCCGCAGGACGGCGCGCCCCGGCAGCGGGCGGTTGAGCGCGATCGCCAGCGCCAGCCCCAGGACGACGGTGAGCGGGACCGACACCGCGACGTACACCAGCGTCAGGCCGACCGCGTGCCAGAAGCCCGGGTCGCGGGCGATCGCGACGAAGTTGTCGATGCCGTTGAACGTGATGCCGCCGAGGCCGGACACCAGGTTCCAGTCGGTGAAGGCGAGCACGACGACGCTGATCAGCGGGATCAGCGTGAACGCGACCACGCCGAGCAGGTTCGGCGCGATGAACAGGAAGCCGATCCAGCCGGACGGCCGGATCCCCGGGCCCTTCGCGGTCCGGGCCTCGGTACCGGCCGCGACGACGGTGGCGGTGGCCATCAGGGCCTCCTCTCGTTACGGGCGATCGCGGCGTCGGCGAGCCGCCGGACCTCACGGATCGCGACGCCCGGGTCCTTCTCGCCGAGCCAGCACAGGTCGCGCTGCTGCTTCATCGCCAGCGAGATCTCCGGGAACCCGGTCAGCCGGGTGTCGGTGGCGAGCTTCGGGTCCGACGCCAGGACGACCCGGCGGAACGAGTCGAGATCGAAGTACTTCTCGGGCTCTTTTCCGAGCATTCCGGAAACGATCTGCTCGTCGGTGACGTTGCCGAGCGCCGGCATCTTGCCGCCCTTGAGCATCGGCGTCGCGCCCTCGGTCAGCCAGAACTTCACGAACGCCCAGGCCGCCTCGAACTTCGGCGACTTCGGGTTGACCATGATGAAGTTGCTGTACGAGCCGCCGTTCCAGTTCTGGCCGTCGACCGTCGGCGACGGGGCGAACGCGACCTTGAAGTCGTGCGGGTACTTCTTCGCGTCGTACAGGTAACGCAGGTTGAACGGGGCGGTCGACCAGAGGTGGAACTCCTCGCCCAGGAACGAGTTCTGCTGGTACGCGTCCAGGTGCCGTGACAGCACCTCGGTCCACGGGAAAGCGGTGCCCGCGGCGATCATTTCCCGGCCGAGCCGGAAACCCTGCTCGAAATGCGGATCGCCGAAGTTCGAGCGGTTTCCGTCGTACCAGTAGTTCGGCCCGAGGGCGATCCGGGCGACGTCCGGGAGCGTGTACGTGCCGACCGTCTTGTCCGTCGTCAGTTTCCGGGCCGTCGCCCGGAACTCCTCGATCGTCCACGACTGCGGCAGCTCGACACCGGCCTGCTGCCGGAGCTTCTCGTTGAACAGCACGAAGAACGGTTCGCGCGCGGTGGCCAGCGCCTTCACCTTGCCGTTGTCGATGTACGACCGCGGCTGCTCGGTGTCCAGGAACACCTGCAGGTCCGGATCGGCCCGCACCCGGTCGGTCAGGTCCGCCGCCAGTCCGGACCCGGCCCGCAGCGCCATCGCGGCCTGTGAGTACGTGAAGTACACGTCGATGTCGACGCCACCCTGCAGCGCGGTGTCGAGCTTGAGATTGCCGCGGTCGTCGTTCACGAACCGCGTGTAGTTCACCTTGTACTGCGGAAACTTCGCCTGGAACGCTTTCACCACGTCAGCCGGCCCCGACGCCGCCGGCACTCCGCCCCACACCTGCAGGGCCCCGGACCGCCCACTGTCCGTACCGGAACACCCCGGCACGACAGCCGCGGCCAGCCCCGCTCCCACCCCGGCCAACACTTCCCGCCGAGAAAATCTTTTACGCCTCACGCGCCACCTCCGACCAGATCGCGTAAAAGATTAGCGAGCCGGACCGAGCCTTGCCTACCCCCGGACGCAAATCTTTTTCACCCGAGGCGAGGCCGGGCGGCCGGACGAGCCGGCGCGCGGCTCAGAAGCTGCAGTTCACCAGGACCGGCTCGTTGACGAGCGTGATGCCGAAGGACTGCTGCACCTGGGTCCGGACGTGCGTGGCCAGGGTGAGCAGTTCCTTCGCGGTCGCCTCTCCGCGATTGGTGAGAGCCAGCGTGTGCTTCGTGGAGACGCCGGCGTTGCCGATGGTGAAGCCCTTCGAGACACCGGCGTGTTCGATGAGCCAGGCCGCGCTGGTCTTCACGCGACCGTCGGCCTGCGGCCATTGCGGTGCGCCGGCCGGGACCTCGGCGGGGGTGTCGAGGATCGGGTTGGTGAAGAAGGAGCCCGCGCTCCAGGTGTCGTGGTCGGCGGGGTCGAGCACCATGCCCTTGCCGCGACGCAGGCCGAGCACGGCTTCCCGGACCTCGGTCATCGGCGCGCGCGACCCCGGCTCGACGTCGAGGACCCGGGCGAGTTCGGCGTACCCGACCGGGGCGGACAGGTCACCGAGTGTCAGCTGGAACGCGACCTCGAGGACGACGTACCGCGACGGGTCGGCCTTGAAGCGGGAGTTGCGGTAGCTGAACCCGCAGTCCGCGGCGAACATCGTGCGGACCTGGTTGTCGACCCGGTCCCAGACCCGCACCGACGCGATCGTCTCGGCGACCTCGTGCCCGTACGCACCGACGTTCTGCACCGGCGTCGACCCGGTCAGCCCGGGGATGCCGGACATCGACTCGAGCCCGCTCCACTCCTCGGCGATCGCGCGCTGCACGACGCCGTCCCAGTCCTCACCCGCAGCGATGTGCACCATCGCGCCGGAACACATGTCCGCATCGACGCGGATGCCGGAGGTCGCGATCTTGACGACGGTGCCGCGGAAACCGTCGTCACCGATCACCACGTTGCTGCCGCCGGACAGCAGCAGCACCGGCTCCCCGGCCGCGTCGGCGTCCCGGACGGCGGTGATCAGGTCGTCCTCGGTGCCGGCCTCGACGAACTTGTCGGCCGGCCCGCCGATCCGCAGCGTGGTGTGGTCGGCCAGCGACACATGCGTACTCACCGGACGCGCACGACCGCCCTGGCCCGGCCGAGCACCTTCTCCTCGCCGGCCACCGCGGTGATGTCGATCTCGGCGAGGCCGTCCGCGACCTTGTCGACCTTGGCGGAAAACGTCACATTCACGCCCTTGTCGTCGTCCGGTACGACGACCGGCTTGGTGAACCGGACGCCGTACTCCACCAGGTCGGCCGGGTCGTCGAGCCAGTCCGTGACGACCCGCGCGGCCGAGGCCATCGTGAGCATCCCGTGCGCGATCACGCCGGGCAGCCCGAGCGCGGCGGCCATCCGGTCGCTCCAGTGGATCGGGTTGAAGTCGCCGCTCGCCCCGGCGTAGCGGACCAGGTCGTCACGCTTGAGGGTGACGGTCAGCGGCGGGAGCTCGTTGCCTGCCTCGATCATGCGTCCGCCCGGTTGTGCGAGAGGGTCGACGTCGCCGTGCCGATCGGCTCGCCGTCGACGGTGGTCAGGGCGGTCTCGTACATGATCACCTCGACAGGACCGGCCTTGCGCACGGTGGTGATGGTGGCGGTGGCGGCGATCTCGTCGCCGGCCTTGATCGGGCGGGTGTAGCTGAATTTCTGCGCGCCGTGCACGATCCGGTCCAGCCGCAGTCCCAGCTCGGCGTCGTTCAGCAGCTCCTCGAGTGCCCGGCTGCCGATCACGAAGCCGAACGTCGGCGGTGCGATCGGGTCATCACCCCGGTACGCCGGGTTACCGTCGCCGATCGCGTCGGCGAACTCCCGGATCTTCTCCCGGCCGACCTGGTAGGACCCGGCGGCCGTGTAACTCCGGCCGACCATCGTGGCGTCGATCGTCATATCCGCTAACCCTACTGGCAGACTATGGCAAGGGTTTCCGCCGCCCACGATTCCGACGGAGAAGGTTGAACGTGACGGCAGTGGCGGCGCTGGCGAAGTACGCGCCTCGGTACCGGCTGGAGATCGGTGAGCCGGAGGGCTCCGACTGGCTGCGGGTGGACCGGATCCTGGAACCGGGCAGTCCCGAACTCACCGAGCTGCTCAAGCGCGACGACGAGGCCAGTTGCCACCGGACGGCGCATGCGAACGCGCTCAGCATGATGTCGTTCTACGCCGGCCGCGCACCGGCGACCGCGCTGCTGCTCTGGGCGCTGGAGGGGCGCGTCCTCGACATCCGCCCGGAGAACCTCTGGGTCCGCCCGCACACCGGCCACGGAATCGCAGCGGTCGCCGTTCGTTCCGCGGATTTCCTGCCCGGCGGCCTCGAAACGCTGTACGACGTCGTACTACGGAAACACCTGCTCCCGCTTTCCGAGGAGCTGCACCGGCGGACGCGGGCCGGCCTGCGGCAGGTGTACGGCGGCGTCGCGGCCGGCTGCGCGATGGGGTTCTGCGCCGCGACGCGCGAGGAGGTCACGGTCGAGCCGGCGTACCTGCTCGAGCGGTGGCAGACCTTCGTGGCGAAGGCGCCGGGCGGACTCGCGCGGCTCGGCGATGTGGAGGTGGCGGGCGGGAAGCTCGTCTACCTGCGGAACACGTGCTGTCTGTACTACACGAGCGAGGCCGGCGACGGCACGCTCTGCGGCTCATGCTGCCTGACGCCGCGTGACGAGCGTCTCACCGCCTACGAGGGCGGCCGCCCGATCCTCACCGTCTGACGGCCAGTCCCTGGCCTCTGCGGGCACAGCAAAAGGCCGCTCCGGATGATCCGGAGCGGCCCTCGCGAAGCGATGCTGAGGTCAGCGGGTCTCGCGGTGATCCGTGTGGTCGTTGCACCGGTGGCAGTACTTCTTCAGCTCAAGACGGTCCGGGTCGTTGCGCCGGTTCTTCTTGGTGATGTAGTTCCGCTCCTTGCACACCGTGCAAGCCAGAGTGATCTTCGGGCGGATGTCGGTCGACTTGGCCACTGCTGCCTCTTCTGTCAGGAGTGCGCAACTGAGGTGATCGCACTCTCGATGTACTGCCGTTGGTGGGTAGCGGGGGCGGGAGTCGAACCCGCGACACCACGATTATGAGCCGTGTGCTCTAACCACCTGAGCTACCCCGCCGCGAGAGTCCGTCATCTCACCCGGCGGACCGGGTGAGATGTCGTTCTCAGAGCCCCTTTACGGAATCGAACCGTAGACCTTCTCCTTACCATGGAGACGCTCTGCCGACTGAGCTAAAGGGGCGGGCCGAGGAGAGAGATTACACGGTCCCCCGCCTCGATGTGAAATCGAGCCAGGAGCGCCTTGCAGGCCCCTCAGTCCGTCCCGGAAAGCATACCGGCTCCGCGGTAGTGCTCTTGACCATTTTCCGGTCCGGTTTCAGTCCAGTACGGCGTCGTCCGCGGAGAAGTCGTCCGACGGATCCGCGGGCGGGTGCGCGAGATGCCACCGGACCGACGCGCGGAGCGTCCCGGCCGGATCGGCCGGAGTCCACCCGAGGACCGTGCGCGCCTTCGAGGAGTCCGTCAGCAGGTGCTGGGTGATCGCCCCGGTGAGCACCAGGTCCGCCGGCAGCAGGTCGTCCCGTACGCGGACCAGTTCCGTGTCCGCGGCGCCCGCCGCCGCGAGAATGTGTTCCGCGAACAGCCGGTACGGCGCCGTCGACGGCTCCGCCACGTTGAAGGCGCCGGGGACGTCTCCGGCGAGCGCCAGCGACACCGCGGCCGCGACGTCACCGACGTACACCCGGCTGAACAGGAACTGCCCGGAGCCGACCGGGATCCGCCGCCGCCCGGCCCGGACCCGGCGCAGGACGAACTCGAAGCGCCGCTGGTAGTCGTGCTCGCCGTACACCGCGCCGAGGCGCAGCACGGTCGCGCCGCGCGGGAGATACCGCTCCTCCATCTCGAGGTTCTCGTACTGCGGGCCGTCGACGAACCGGCGCTCCCGCAGCGGTGACTCCTCGGTCAGCGGCAGCGCGTCCGTCGCCCGGTCCGAGTGCAGGGCGTCGTACGCGCGGTAGACGTCGCAGCTGGAGACGGCGACGAGCTTCACCGCCGGTCCGACCGCTCCGAGGGCCGCGTCGGCGGCCGCCGCGTTCATCCCGGAGACGTCGACGAGCGCCTCGGGATCGAACGGCTTGAGCGCCGCGGCCAGCGCTGCCCCGTCGTGCCGGTCGACGTGGGCGTGCTCGACCGGCACGAGATCAGCCGGCTCGTGGTCGCCGCGGTGCACGACCAGCAGCGTGTGCCCCTCCGCCGCCAGCCGCTCGACGACGGCCCGGCCGATGAACTGGGTACCACCCAGGATCGCGATCCTCATGACCACAGTCCTATCGGGTCGCGGCACCCCGGCCCAGACTCGTCTGCGGCCGGCAGACACGGGTGTGTCGAGGACAGGCGGACAGCTTCGTCGTACTGGCAGAACCTACGAGAGGAGCACGAATGTCCGAGACAGCGATGCCGCCGGTCGTTTCCGCCGACGAGTGGGCCGCGGCTCGTGCGGAGCTGCTGGTCGCCGAGAAGGAGGCGACGCGCACCCTCGACCGGATCGCGGCGCAGCGGCGGCGGCTGCCGATGGTGCGGTTCGCCGAGTACACGTTCACGTCGACCGAGGGCCCGGTCACGCTGCGGGAACTGTTCGGCGAGCATCGTCAGCTCGCGCTGTACCAGTTCATGAACGCGGGGCCGGACGCGTTCTGCGGCGGCTGCACGTACTTCACCCAGAACGTCGCCAACCTCGACGGGCTGGCACGCAACGACATCGCCTGGGCGACGGTTTCCGACATGCCGATCGAGCAGATGGCCGGGTACTGGAAGGAGAAGGGCTGGCTGCATATCCCGTTCGCGTCCTCGGCGGGTACGACGTTTTCCGCCGACTGCGGCGCCGGCGGCGGCTTCCTGCTGAACCTGTTCCTGCGCGACGGCGACAACGTTTTCCGCACCTACACGACCGGTCAGCGCGGCGTCGACCACCTGCTGTTCAGCAGCACCGTTTCCGACCTCGCGGCGTACGGCCGCCAACAGGACTGGGAGGACTCCCCGGCGGGCTGGCCGCAGGCGCCGACGTACGGCTAGGCCCAGACGCGGCTGGGGTACGCCGCCCGGAGCGACGGCATCACGTCCGTGACAAAGGTCTCGACGGACTCCCGGTTCTCTGCCGCCGGGAGTCCCGGGACCGCCACGGAAATCCCGGAAAGCTCGTGCCCGAACGCTTCCTGGTACCGGCCGAACTTGTCGATCACCTGCTCCGGCGATCCGACCAGCACCGATCCGCCGTCGAGGAACGGCAACTGGTTGTGCCGGGCGCCCGGCGAGTCCATGAACGCGTCGAAGACCGGCCGGTACCCCTCCACCGCTTCTTGCGAGGTCTTCTTCACGTACAGCCCGTTGAACCCGGCGCCCACCACAGCCGCCGCCGGGTCCCGCCCGTACGCCTCCCAGCGCTCGCGCCGTCCGACCGGTACGGCCGCGGCTGCGTGGTCGCTTTCGTCAGCGCCGGCCGGTAGCGCCCGGACCAGGACACCCCGGTCTCGCGCAGCACTCGCCGGAGCAGCTCGTACTTCTCCCGGTTGCGGTCCCACTGCCCGTCCGGCTCGTACCCGAACAGCGCGTTCTGGTCCGGGTCGTTCCCCTTCCCGATGATGATGTCCAGCCGCCCGCCCGACAGCTGATCGAGCGTCGCGTAGTCCTCCGCTGCGCGTGCCGCTCCCCCACGCCGTACGCGTCGAACCCGAGCTCCTCGGCCCACTGCGCCTGCTGGACGACGTGCCGGAACCGCTCGGACGGCGTGAGCTGGACGCCGCTGATCGGATCCGGCGAGTTGTCGATCAGCGTGTAGGTACAGAACTTCACCTGGCTGTCACCGCACCTTCTGCTCGCCCGCGGTTACTGCGGTGGCCGGCGGACCGGTGGTACCGGACGCGGACGTGACTGAAGTGGTGGACACGATGACACTTCCTGGCGGTGGGCAGGCTTCGCGGGCCCTCCGGCGCCGGAGGGCAGCAGGCGACAGACGTCCGGACCGGACGTCTCAACAGGACGCGAGGTAACTCGGCTCAGCGCAGACAGAGCGCGCTGGAGACCCGGAGAAGGTCGATGTGGAGGCGGTAGTACGGCGGCTTGCGCGTCATCCCCGTCCCCTCTCGTCGGTCGTGTCATCTCAGTATGGGACGCGCTTGAAAGATTAGTAAGTCAGTCGACAAAGCTCTCAATATATGGACGGCTTATACCGGTCCGGAGGGGCCGCCCGACGCCACCGGGGGCGTGATCCGCGTCACAGCGGCGACGACTTTGTTCCCCGGCCGGTTCACGCCTGAGCATGCACCGGGCGGCAAGGTGCCCTCACTGACCGTGTTCGATTTCGTTTGATCTTTTCGTAATCCGTGTTTGGGCGTCCGTGACCTTCTCGTTATGGTCGTTGAGGCCGTCGGTTCCCCTCACCGGCGGTTTCCCCTCCCCTGGAAGGTTTTCCGTGCCCACTCACCAAGACGCGCCGCATGCAGATCGGCAGGCGTCAGGCCTCCCGGCTGCCTCGCGCCCGGTGGCAAAGCACCGCTCCTCCCGTCGCAGCGTCCGCCGTACCCAGCTGATCGGCCTGACCGCCGCCTTGGCGGCCGCGGCCGGTACGACCACCGTCGGACTCAGCTCGTCCGCGAGCGGTCCGGCCAATGCGTCCGGAAGCACCGGTCTGAGCCCCGCCCAGGCCGACGCCCTGACCGCCGCCCGCGTCGACCGGCGCGACCTCGGATCCCGGGACGCGTCCCGGATCGACCTGTCGCTCGCGTCGAGCCGGAAGGCGGCCGCCGACGCCGCCGCGAAGCAGCGGGCCGCGAAGCTCGCCGCGAACGCGACGCTCACGCAGCGCCGGGCGCTCGCCCTGGCCGCCGCCAAGGCAGCTGCCGCCCGCAAGGCCGCCGCTCAGGCGAAGGCCCTGGCCGAGGCTCGTGCCGAAGCCGTCGCGAAGGCCGCGGCTCTCAAGGCGGCCGCCGCCAAGGCCGCGCCGAAGGTCGTGCTGCCGACCACCGGCTACCACCTGACCGCCCGCTTCGACCAGGCCGGCGGCCGCTGGGCGCACAACCACACCGGTCTCGACTTCGCGGCCCCGATGGGTACGCCGGTCCGCTCGGTGATGGCCGGTGAGGTCATCCAGGCCGACTTCGAAGGCGCCTACGGCCGCCAGGTGAAGGTCCGGCACGCCGACGGCACCGTCACGTCGTACAGCCACATGTCCGAGTTCGACGTCTCCGTCGGCGACTCGGTCAAGGCCGGCACGATGGTCGGCCGCATCGGCATGACCGGCAACACCACCGGCCCCCACGTCCACTTCGAGGTCCTCCCCGGCGGCGGCTCCCCGATCAACCCGGAGCCCTGGCTCCGCGACCACGGCGTCAACCCGTAACCAGCTAGCGTTCCCCCGACCACTTCGAAGAGGGGGAACTCTTGAAGCTCTGGAAACTCGTGCCGGCCGTCGCACTCCTGACGGCCGGCCTGACGGCCACCCAGCCCGCCCAAGCTGCCACTCAGCGAACGACGGCGGCCTGCACTCTCGCAGCCCCCGCACGCATCAGCGTCAGCGGGTCGTACAACCTGTTCTACGCGCGGCTGGGTGCCAACTGTCCTGCGAACGTCTACACGGCGGTGTGGAAGAGTACGCCCGCCGTCACGGGGAAGCCGCAGGGACGGCTCGAGTTCACGAACGGCAATCGCGTCGCCCAGTTCGGCTTCTCCGGTGCGTCGCCGGTGATCGGGACGATCACCTGGCAGCCCGCCGGTGGCGCGACAGACATCAACGGCGTCAAGGTCGCCGATCTCGCCACCGGGTACACGGCGTCCCGGTGCGCGTCGGTGGCAGCTCTCACCGGTGGCCGCCAGGGCAGCCGTACGGCGCTGCTCACCACAGTCTCGTACTGGCGGCCCCTCCACGACCGGTACGAGCGCTGGGCCGGTAAGAAGGTGCTGATCCAGTACCAAGAGATCGGCTCGACAATTTGGAAGGGCTTGGCGTACGTCACCACCAACAGCGTCGGACAGGTGACGTACAACTACTATCCGAACCGCACCCGCCGGTACCGCGTGTACGTCCCCGCCACCACCAGCATCTGGGACGACTACTCGCCGGTGATCAGTCGTTAGAGCGTCTTCGCCATGTCGAGGGCGGCTATGTAGTCGCCCTCGATGAGGAACTCGTCGGGGTGGGTGCCTTCGACGACGTAGCCGTGGCGTTCGTACAGGCGGCGGGCGGCTGTGTTGGTGCTGTGGACGTGGAGGCTGATCTTGCGGGCGCCGCGGAGGTGGCCCTCGGTGGCGGCGGCGTCGAGGAGTGCTGAGGCGACGCCCAGGCGGCGGGCCTGGTGGGCGACCGCGAGGCCGTTGATCGACAGCACGCCCGCGCCCTCGGGGAACTGGTACTTGTCCTGCAGGCGCAGGTAGCCGACCACGTTTCCGTCGTGTTCCGCGACCAGGTGCGCTTCCGGCCCGCTCCGGCTGAAGAACGTGTCCTGCAGGGTGTCCTGGTACGACGGGAAGCCCGACGACGCGTCCCACGCGCTCCGCTCGATCGCGAGCAGCGCCGCGTCGTCCTCCTCGACGGCACGGCGTACGGTCACCTGATGGCCGGCTGATCGGCGGTCGTCACTCACCGCACCATCCTCACCCGGCGACCGGGCCAACTGCTTGCCGGGTCAGCTTTCGAGCTCCGGCAGTACGACTGTCGCGGTCAGGCCGCCGTCCGGATTCGCGGCCAGCTCGAGCCGCCCGTGATGGACCTCGACGATCCGGTTCACCAGCGCCAGCCCGAGCCCGTGCCCGGTGCCGTAGCGGTCCTTGGCGAACGGTTCCACGAACGTCCGCACCCGGGCCGGGTCCAGGATCCCGCCGTCGTTCCGGACCACGAGCCGGCCGCCGCCGGAAACGCGGACGGAAACCGTTCCGCCGCCGTGCCGGATCGCGTTCTGCGCCAGGTTCGTGACCAGCTGGTGCAGCAGTACGTCGTTGCCCTCGACAACTGATTCCGACAGCTCGGAGGACAGCGTCGCACCCGCCTCCGTCGCCTCGGCGGACAGCGCCGGCCAGGCCGACCGCACCACCGCCGAGAGGTCGACTGGATCGACCTCGACCTCGCGGTTGTCCAGCGCGGTCAGACTCAGCAGTGTCTCGACGATGTCGATCCCCCGCTGGTTCGTCTCCGCCAGTCGCTGCACCAGCTGCGGTACGTCCTGATGCCCCGGATCGGCCTGCGCGACGTCGAGCATCGTCTTCATCACCGCGTGCGGCGTCCGCAGCTCGTGCGAGGCGTTGGCCGCGAACCGCCGGTACTGCTCGAAGGACAGCTGCAGCCGGTCCAGCATCTCGTCGAACGTGTCCGACAGGTCGGTGAACTCGTCCCGGATCCCGGTCAGCCCGATCCGGTGGTCCAGCGACCCGGTCGCCGCGCGCCGCGCCGCGGCCGTGATCTCCTGCAGCGGTTTCAGCATCCGCCCGGCGAGGATCCAGCCGCCGACCAGTCCGACGATCGCCAGGAATCCCAGCGTCCACGCGGACAGTTTCACCACCAGGTCGAGGATCTCCGCGCGCGACGGCGGCTGGCCGGACCGCAGGTCCCGCGGGTTCGCGGCGGTCAGCGGGTAGTTCGGAACGATCCGGAAAACCAGCCAGATGATGCCGGAAACCGCGGCACCGGAAACGACCAGCAGACCCGTGTAGCTCAACGTCAGCCGCAACCGGACCGTCAGCCGCGGCCGCCGCGTCATCAGGCCCTCGCTCACGATTCACCGACCCGGTAGCCGACGCCGGGCACGGTGTGGATCACCCAGGGGTTTCCGAGCTGTTTCCGCAACGCCGAGATCGTGATCCGGACCACGTTGCTGAACGGGTCGGCGTGCTCGTCCCAGGCCTTCTCCAGCAGCGTCTCCGCGCTGATCACGCCGCCCCGGGCCGCCATCAGCAGCTCGAGTACGGCGAACTGCTTGCGGGTCAGCTTCACGTACCGGTCGAAGCGATACACCTCACGGCGGTACGGATCCAGGCGGACACCGGCGTACTCGATCACGGTCGGCGTGGCCGCGGCCGGGCGGCGGACCAGGGCCCGGAGCCGGACGACGAGCTCGCGCAGCTCGAACGGCTTGGTCAGGTAGTCGTCGGCGCCGAGCTCGAACCCGGCCACCTTGTCGTCCAGGTCGCCGGCCGCGGTCAGCATCAGCACCCGGCAGCCGATGCCCTGCGCAACGATCTGGCGGCAGACCTCGTCACCGCTGACACCGGGCAGGTCACGGTCGAGGACCACGACGTCGTACGCGTTCACCGCCACCGCGTCCAGCGCGGAACGCCCGTCCAAGGCCAGGTCGGCCGCGATCGCCTCCAGCCGCAGCCCGGCCTGGATCGCCTCGGCGAGATAGACCTCGTCCTCGACGACCAGCACCCGCATACCGTCCATTGAACCAGGCCCGGCGTATCGAAAACGTAAAGGAATCCGCAGACGCTGCTGCAACATCGCCTCCGATGAACTGGTCGGCATGCTGATCAATCACCTGCGCCGCGAGCGCCGGCCGACCGTACCCGGCCGGCCGGCGATCGTTGCCATCGTCATCGGTCTCGTGCTGACCGCCTGTACAACGGTTTCCGGAGCCGACGAGACGTCGCCGTCGAGCACGGCCTCTCGGTCCGGCCGATCGTCCGGATCAGGCAAGGCACAGGGCGGACCGCCCGGGGCCTCGGACGGCGTCCTGCCGGACCACACGTCGGCCTACGACACCGACCTGCCCGGCGTCGCCAAGCTCGATCCCGCGCTGCGCGAGGCTGTCCAGCGGGCCGAGACCGCGATGAAGAAGGACGGCATCACGATGCAGGTCACGACGGGGTGGCGCAGCAAGAAGTACCAGGAAGAGCTGATGGAGAAGGCGATCCGGAAGTACGGCAGCAAGAAGAAGGCCAAGGAGTACGTCGCCGATCCCGACGAGTCCCACCACGTCACCGGGCACGCCGTCGACATCGGCCCCACCGACGCGGACGACTGGCTCAACCGGCACGGCAGCCGCTACGGCCTCTGCCAGACGCTGTCCAACGAGATCTGGCACTTCGAGCTGGCGACCACGCCGGGCGGCACCTGCCCGCCGATGACCACGCCGGAGACGTGACGTCAGCTGGACGGAACCCCGATCGCTCGGCGCACGACCGCGTCGAAGGTACGGTCGGGCAGCACCTCGCGGAGGAAGATCAGCGGCTTGGCTCCGAAGCCGACGGCGTACCGCGTTCTCGGCTTGGGCGCCCGCACCGCCTTGGCGATCGTCCGGGCGATCAGCTCCGGCGCGGACGACCGCCGCTGATTGGACTCGGACGAGAGCGAGTCGGCGACCGCGTTGCCCTGTGCGGCGTACGGACCGGTGGAGGAGACGGCCCGGAGCTTGCCGGCCGCGATGCCGGCCCATTCGGTCCTGATCCCGCCGGGCTCGATGACGACGACGTCGATCCCGAAGGGCTTGAGCTCGAGCCGGAGGCAGTCGCTGATCGCCTCGAGCGCGAACTTGGTCGCGTGGTACCAGGCGCCGAGCGGGGTGTGGATCCGGCCGCCCATCGACGTGATGTTGACGATCGTCCCGGACCGCTGGGCGCGCAGCTGCGGGAGCACGAGCTGGATGAGCCGCGCCGCGCCGAAGACGTTGACCTCGAACTGGTAGCGGGCCTCGTCGAGCGGGACGTCCTCGAGCGCGCCGTACGAGCCGTAGCCGGCGTTGTTGACCAGGACGTCGAGGCGGCCCGTCTCGGCGAGGATCTTCTCGACGCCGGCCTGCATCGACGCGTCGTCGGTGACGTCCATCGGGATCGGGCGGATGCCGGAGCTGGTGAGGTGAGCCATCCGCTCGACGCGGCGGGCCGCGGCGTAGACGGTGTAGCCGGCCTGGGCCAGTTCCAGCGCGGTGGCTTCACCGATGCCGGACGAGGCGCCGGTGACGAGGGCTGTCGGCGTACTCAAGGTAGTTTCCTTTGCTGCGGTTCTGCTGTGGACATGGCCCACGGTAGGAACGCCGGCGCACGACTCCACTAGCACAAGACGCCGATGGGCTTGCACTTCGCGCCATCACCAGTCGGCGTGATCTGCAAGTGCGTTGGCGGCCTGTGCAGGTCGTCGCGTCGTGTCGGCGGCTAGGCTCGCGGTATGGCAGGTGAACGGTTCGACCTGGAACCGAGCGTCCAGGCTTTCGTCCGGGACCTCGGTATCTCACCGGCGCGGGCCCTGCGGCGCGCCGGGCTGCCGGCTGATCTGTTCACCCGCCGGCCCATCGAGCTCTCGGTTCCGGAGTACTACCGGTTCTGGGACGCGCTCGGTGCCGAGGGTGGCGCGGATCGCGATCTCGCGGTCGACATCGGGAAGGCGATCTCTGTCGAGTTCTTCTCGCCACCGATGTTCGGCGCGCTCTGCAGCCCGAACCTCACCGCGGCGGCGCAGCGGCTCGCTGTCCACAAGCCGCTGATCGGCCCGCTGCGGATCGACGTCGACGCCGGCGCCGCGCTGACGATCACCTGCATCTGGCCGCCCGGACCGAAGCCACCGAGCCTGCTGGCGGCCACCGAGCTGATCTTCTGGGTCGCTCTGGCGCGCATCGCCACCCGCGAGCAGATCCGGCCCGCCCGCGTCACCGTGCCTGACCCGCCGGCCGACCCGTCGGCGATCGAGAGCTACCTGGGCGCGCGGGTCCGCAAGGGCAGCCGGTCGTCGATCACCTTCACCGCCGCCGATGCGGCGCGTCCCTTCCTGACCGAGAACGACCAGATGTGGCGAGTCTTCGCCCCTGAGCTCCGCCGCCGGCTCTCCGACCTGCAGGCCTCCGCGACGGTCGCCGACCGGGTCCGCGCCGCACTCCTCGAGACGCTGCCCGCCGGCGACCCGTCGATCGGGGCGGTCACACACCAACTCGCGACCAGCGCGCGTACTCTCCAGCGGCAGCTCAGCCACGAGGGCACGTCGTTCCAGGCGATCCTGACCAGAACCCGGGAAGACCTCGCGCGGCACTACCTGGCGAACGGCGACCTGCGGACCACGGAAATCGCGTTCCTGCTCGGGTACGACGACACCAACTCGTTCTACCGGGCGTTCAAGTCCTGGACCGGCACCACCCCCGACACGGTCCGGGCCGGCTAGCGGGGTTCGGTCGGGGGATCCGGGAGCTTGGCGAGCGGGCGCTGGGACCAGGCGACGTCGTGCCAGGAATCGAGTTTCCAGCCGATGTTCCGGTAGATCCCGATGGCCTCGAAGCCGAGCGACTTGTGCAGGGCGTCGCTGGCGGGGTTCGGCTGGGTCACACCGGCGACGGCGGTACGGAAACCGCGTTCGGAAAGCCGGTCGAACAGGGCGTTGTAGAGCGTCCGGCCGGCGCCGGTGCGGTGATGGCTGGGCGCCACGTACACACTGACCTCGCAGGACCAGCGGTACGCCGGACGCGGCTTCATCGGGCCGCCGTACGCGTAGCCGACCACCGCACCCTCGTCCTCGAGGACGAGCCACGCATGAGTGGACTGCGCCTTGGTGATCCGCTCGGCCATCTCCCCGGCCGTCGGCGGCTCGAGCTCGAACGTGATCGCGGTGCCTCTGACATACGGCGCGTAGATGGCCGCGCAGGCCTCGGCGTCGGCGGCCGAGGCGTCTCTGACCTGAACCATGGCACGATAGTAGCCATAACTGCCGCTATAGTGGCAAGCGTGATGGATGAACTGTCTCGCTCCCTGGCCGCGACCGTGCACCAGGCGCGGGTCGCCCAGGACCTGTCGGTGAACGCGCTGGCCGAGCGGTCGGGCGTGTCCCGCGCGATGATCGGGAAGATCGAGCGGGGCGAGGCACAGCCCACCGCCGTACTGCTGGGCAAGCTCTCGGGAGCGCTCGGCATCACGTTGTCCGAGCTGATCGCCCGTGCGGAGAACACGGGCGACCTGCTGCGGAAAGCGGACGACCAGCCGGTCTGGACCGACCCGGTCACCGGATATCGCCGCCGCGCGGTATCTCCGGTGACCGAGGGACCGCTCGAACTCGTGGAGGTCGAACTGCCGCCGGGCGCGTCGGTTTCGTATCCGGCCGACGCCTACATCTTCAAGTACCAGCAGTTGTGGATCCTCGACGGACTGCTGCGTTTTCACGAGGGGTCGCAGGTGCACGAACTGCACACCGGTGACTGCCTGCAGCTCGGCCCGCCGTCGCCGACGACCTTCCACAACCCGGGTACGTCGATGTGCCGCTATCTGGTCGCACTGGTCAAGGGGCGCGGCTGAAACCACTGCGCGATGGCGTCACGCAGTTCCTCCCGTTCCGCGGCGCCGTCCTGCTCGGCGGCCCAGGCGACATAGCCGTCCGG
This sequence comes from Kribbella sp. NPDC003557, assembly GCF_040610805.1. NCBI lineage: Bacteria > Bacillati > Actinomycetota > Actinomycetes > Propionibacteriales > Kribbellaceae > Kribbella > Kribbella sp. NPDC003557. The sequence continues at coordinate 334,289 of NZ_JBEXMY010000007.1, read as the reverse complement.
CCTGATCAACAGGGCGAGCGGCGTCTCGCTCCGGCCGGTGACCACCTCGACGGGATCCGCCACGAGGCCGGCGAACGCACCGTCGGGCGTGAGGTCGACGAGGAGCGGGCGCGCGGACCGCATCAGTTCGGCCAACCGCACCGACCCGACCATCAGGTCCGGCGCCCAGCGACCGGCCAGCGGATGCGATCCCGCGGAGTACTCGATGTCGGCGCCGGAGATCAGGTCCGCGATGCGCTGCGCGTTCCGCGGATCGGTCAGGAACTCGCCGAACAGTTTCCGCAACGCCGTCACGTCCGCACCCGGCGCGATCAGCGCGGACTGCGCCTGCGTCTGCATCACGACCCGCTCCCCCACCGGCCGGCGCTCGGACTCGTAGGTGTCGAGCAGCCCAGGCGGCGCCCAGCCCTGCACCTCGGCCGCCAGTTTCCAGCCGAGGTTGACCGCGTCCTGGAGCCCGAGATTCAGCCCCGGTCCACCGATCGCGGAATGCACATGCGCGGCGTCACCGACCAGCAGCACCCGTCCGGAACGGAAACTCGACGCCAGCCGGCTGTTGCCGCCGACCACCCGGCGCAGCTGCCGCACTCCCTCGCCTGTTGGTTCGGCCAATGGCAGATGCACGCCGAGCACCCGGTCGGCGCTTTCCTGCAGCTCGCCGAACGTCATCTCCCGGTCCGGCGGGGCGTCCCACTCGCCGGTGCTGATCGCCGGCAGCCGATTCGGGAACGGCGCCCAGACGAACAGGCCGCGTTCCGTCCGCTGGTGCAGGAACGGCGGCACCACGCCGTACCCCGGGATCTTCAGCAGCCCGTCCTCGACGTACTCCGGCGGGACCGCGGCACTCCCCGTGCGGGACACCATCGAGTCGTTGGTGACGCCGGGAAAGTCGATTCCGGCGAGTTTCCGCGTCGGGCTGTGACCGCCGTCGGCGCCGACCAGGTAACCGGCCCGCAGCTGGTACTCACCGTCCGGACCGGACAGCGAGACCGTGACGCCGTCCGCGTCCTGCACGAAGCCGGTCAGCTCGTGGCCGCGCCGGATCTCGACGCCGAGCTCGAGCGCACGCTCCTGCAGCACCTCCTCGATCCGTACCTGCGGCACCTGCAGCAGGTAGACCGGGTTCTCCTCCAACCGGTCGAGCGGCAACGGCATCGCCCCGAACACGAATCCGGGCGCCGGCCGCGGCGGCCCCGGCGTACCGCTCAACCGCTCGTAGAGTCCGCGGCGGTCGAGCATCCGGACCACCTGGCCGACCAGGCCGTTGGCCCGCGGCACGGTACTGCGTTCCGGGAGTTTCTCCAGCACGATCGGCCGGACCCCGGCCAGGCGGAGCTCGCTCGCGAGCATCAGGCCGTTCGGGCCGGCCCCGGCAATGACGACTTCGGCATCCATGACATCCCTCCACACAGGCATGACTGACCGCCCCGGCGACACACCGGGGTCGAATGGTTCGATCGGTTATTCGGGGACGGGCAGGCCGGCCTCGATCTGGTCGAGCGCCGACGACAACAGCTCGGCGATCGACCGCGGCGGATCGGCGCGCAGCCACTCCGCCGTCACGACCCCGCGGGTCGCGGCGATCACCTCGGCGACCAGCCGCGGGTACATCCCCGACGTCCCGGTCCGGTCGGCGATCGCGGCCGCCAGCTCGTCACCGGCCCGGGCGTACGCGCGGGCGACGGCGCCCTGCAGGGCCGGTTCACTCATCATCAGCCGGATCCCGGCGAGCCACTGCTCGTCCGGCGGCCGCTGCCCGCCATGGCCTTCCTCGCCGAGCGCGAAGTGCTTCTCGATCGCCGCCCGGACCGCCACCCACAGCGGCTCGTCGGCCGGCCGCGCCCGGAGCTCCTCGGCGATCCGCAGGCTGCGGTCGACCTCGCGCGCGGCGATCGCGTCCGCCTTGCTGTCGAAGTAGTTGCGGAACGTCCGCAGCGACACCCCTGCCTCCGCGGCGATGTCCTCGATCCGGACGTTGCCGTAGCCGCGCTCGACGGCGAGCCGGACCGCGGCCCAGCTCAACGCGATCCGCGTCTCCTGCTTCTTCCGCTCCCGCAACCCGTCGGCCATACGTCGACCGTACCAAAAGTTGCCTGAAGAGCAAAGATGCCTTTTAGGCAATTTCCTGGAAGCAGGCCGGACTCGGCGGTCCGGCATGGTTGGGTTGGCCCATGACCGTGTCCCCGGTGGTCTGGGTGCTGACCCTGCTCGCGATCGTCGGCCTGCTGCTGTTCGACTATTTCTTCCACGTGCGGTCCGCGCACGTCCCGACGATCCGCGAGGCCGCGATCTGGTCCGCGCTGTACGTCGGGATCGCGGTGCTGTTCGGCCTCGGCACGCTGGTTCTCGGCGGTGTCGCCATGGGCTCGGAGTACTTCGCCGGGTACATCACCGAGAAAGCGTTGTCGGTCGACAACCTGTTCGTGTTCCTGATCATCATGACCGGCTTCCGGGTGCCCCGGGAGAACCAGCAGAAGGTGCTGCTGGTCGGGATCGTGGTCAGCCTGATCGCCCGGGCCGGGTTCATCTTCGTCGGTTCGGCGTTGCTGCACACGTTTTCCTGGGTGTTCTACGTGTTCGGGATCGTCCTGCTGCTGACGGCCGGCAGCATGCTCAAGCCGGAAACCGAGGAATCCCACCAGGCGCAGAACGTGGTGGTCCGGCTCAGCCGCCGGCTGTTCCGCACCTCGGAGGAGTACGACGGGGACCGGCTGACGACCGTGGTCGGCGGCCGCCGGATGCTGACGCCGATGCTGCTGGTGATGGTCGCGATCGGCGCCACCGACCTGATGTTCGCGCTGGACTCGATCCCGGCGATCTTCGGCCTGACCCAGAACGTGTTCGTCGTGTTCACCGCGACCGCGTTCAGCCTGCTCGGCCTGCGGCAGCTCTTCTTCCTGCTCGACGGTCTGCTGGACCGGCTGATCTACCTGTCCTTCGGGCTCGCCGCGATCCTGGCGTTCATCGGCGCCAAGCTGATCCTGCACGCGCTGCACGAGAACAACCTGCCGTTCGTGAACGGCGGTGACCACGTCGAGGTGGTGGAGATCAGCACCGGTCTCTCACTGGTGGTGATCATGGCCGTCCTGGTGGTCACGATCCTCGCGTCCCTGTTCAGCACGCGCGGGCGGACGCAGACCGCGATGGCCCACATCCGCCGGGACGCGACGGCGTACCTCGACCCGGAGTACACCGACGACCCGGCGGAGCGGGAACGCGTGTTCCAGCGGCTGCTGCGGGCCCGCGACCACATCACCGACCTCGGCCCGAAGGCCAAGCAGCAGGTGCGGAACGAGGCCGACCTGATGGACCTGTGCCGCCAGGTCGGCGAGGCGCACGCCGCCGCCCACGCCGACCACGAGATCCGCCCCAGCCTCTAGCCCTTCACGGCTCCGGAGGCGAGGCCGCTCACGTAGAACCGCTGCAGTCCGACATACAGCACGACACACGGAATCATCGCGATCACCGATCCGGCCACCAGCGACCCGAAGTTGATCTCGCCGTACGCCCCGGCCTGGACGTTCACCAGCGCGACGGGCAGCGTGTAGAGCTCGTCCTTGGTGAGGAACGTCAGCGCGCCGAGGAATTCCGTCCAGGCCGCGAGGAACGCGTACAGCGCGACCGTCGCGGCGCCCGGGGTGATGAGCGGACGCAGTACGGAACCGAGCATGCGGAGCGTTCCGCACCCGTCCACGTGGGCCGAGTCCTCGAGCTCGACCGGCACCGACGCGAACGAGTTGCGCATCACGAACACCCCGAACGGCAGGTTGACCGTGGTGTAGAACAGCACCAGCCCGAGCAAGCTGTCGGTCAGCCGCAGGACGTTCATCTCCAGGTACAGCGGTGTCAGGATCGCCTGGAACGGGATCATCATCGACACCACGACGAGCGCGAACAGCACCGGACCGCTGCGGAACCGGAACCGTGCGAACCCGTAGCCGGCGAGGGTCGCGAGCAGCGCCGTCAGGACGGCGGTACTGAGGGCGACGACGAGGCTGTTCCCGACGGCCCGGACCAGGTTTCCGGGCCCCTCGATCAGTGTCCGGAAGTTGTCCCAGGTCAGGTCGAAGAACGTTTTCCCGTCCGGCGCCGCGACGATCACGTCGTTCGGCTGCACCGACCGGAAGAGGGCCCACAGCAACGGTACGGCGAAGACCAGGAAGGCACCGCCGCCGCCGATCACGTAAAACGTGTTCTTGAGTCGCATCGTCAGTCCTTCTCCCGGAGCAGGCGGAACTGGGCCGCGGTGACCAGGCCGACCACGACGACCAGCACGATCGACAACGCCGTCGCGGCACCGAGCTGCAGCTGCACGAAGGCCCGGTTGTAGATGTACTGCACGACCGTCGTGGTGTCGGTCCCCGGACCGCCGCGGGTGAGGATGTAGAACTGCGAGAACGCGAGCAGCGAGCCGATCACCGAGATGATCACCGCCATCGCGATCGTCCGGCGCAGGATCGGGATGGTGATCTCCCGCTCCTGCTTCCACCAGCCCGCGCCGTCCAGCTCGGCGGACTCGTAGTACTCCCGCGGGATCGCCTGCATACCGGCCATCAGCAGCATCATCGTCAGCCCGCTGACCGCCCAGATCACCAGCACACAGATCAGTCCGGTCGCGAGAGGCCCGTCCACCAGCCAGGCCGTCGTCCCGTCGGTGATCCCGAGCTCGCGGAGCACGATGTTGATCACGCCGCTGTCCGGCTGCGCCTCGAGGACGGTCACGAAGCTGAGCGTCGACAGCCCGACGACGAAGGGCAGGAAGAAGACGGTCCGCAGCACCGTCGAGCCGCGGCGCTTCCGGCGGACCAGGACCGCGAGCGCGTAGCCGAGCACCAGGATCGGCCCGGTCACGATGACCGTGTAGAGCAGGGTGTACAGGACCGACTTGGCGAACGCGGCGTCGGAGACGATCGCCGTGTAGTTCTTCAGCCCACTGAACTTCACCGTGCCGATCAGCGGCCAGTTGGTCAGCGAGATCACCAGGGCGAACGCGAGCGGGACCAGGACGAAGACCCCGACGAACAGGACTGCGGGAGTCACCAGGAACAGGCCGGTCCGGGACGGATGTGTGAGCGAGCCCTGCCCGACCCGGCGGCCGGCCGAGGCCGCTCGGCGGGAGCCGGAGTCGAGCCGGCGGGCGCCCCTGACGGCGCTACTCATCGGCGTCCTCGCTTCGCTCCGGGCGCCGACGAGGCACAAGGTACGCGGTGTCTGATGATGAACTCGCTGCGCTCGCTCATGCCTGCCCCTGGCGCAGGATGCGGTCGTAGTTCTGCTGTGCTTCCTTCATGGCGGCCTCCAGCTCGCCGTCGAACACGGCGCGGCGGAACATCTGCAGCCACGGCCCGTCCGGCTGGTTGTAGAGGAGGTTGTAGGACAGGGTGGTCGGCGCGTAGCCCTCCTGGATCCGTTCCAGCGGCAGCGTCGCCAAGGGGTACTTGCCGGCGAACTCGGGGGTCCGTGCATCCGATCGCACCGGCGTGTACCCACCGGCCGGCAGGTCGATCTGCTGCGGCAGGTCCAGCGCGAACCGGACGAACTCCCACGCGCCGGACGCGTTCCGGGCGCCGCGCGGAATGCACATGTTGTCGCCGCCGTCGAAGAACGCGGCGCCTCCGTCGGGGCCGGACAGCAGCCGCGGGGTGACCTTCTCGTGGAACGCCTTGTCGGCAGCCGACACCACCACGCTGTAGTTCGACGGGAAGATCCCGATCTTGCCGGCCCGGAAATCGCTGCCCCACCGGGACGCGTCGTCGGAGAAGTTGGCCCTCGGCACCAGTCCGTCGACCCACAGCTGCCGGTGCAGCTCGAGCATCTGCTCGACCACGGAATTTCCGGCGATGTGTCCGGCCTGGTCGGGGATCTTTCCCTGGATCAGGTCCGTGTCCGCCGCCCAGACCATCGGCTGGACGACGAACCCGAGCGCTCCCGGGCTGTTCGCCGGGAAACTCCAGGCGTAGATGTCGTCGCCGAGTTTCCGGAATTTCCTGGCCGCATCGAGCAGGTTTCCGAACGACTTGACGGCCTCGTCCGGGTCGACGCCGGCCCGGTCGCAGAGCTCGGTGTTGAACCAGAACATCGAGTTGTCGGCCAGGTACGGGACGCCGTACACCCGGTCGTCCTTGGTCGCCAGCCGCAGATGGCCGGGGCTGAGCTGGTCCCGGAAATCCAGCGCGGCGAGCGGTTCGGTGAGGTCGGTGAACGCGTCGCGGTAGATGAACAGCATCGAGTTGATGTCGTCGATGTCGACCAGGTCCGGCACACTCCGGCCGCGGATCGCGGTCGCCAGCTTGGTCACGTACTGGGCGTCCAGGACCGGGGTCAGCTCGACCGTGAGCCGGTCCTGCGACGCGTTGAACTTCTTCACCAGGTCGGTCAGGCCGCTCTGCGTCGCCGCCCGGCACCACACCTGCACGGTGCCGGTGGCGTCCTGCCCGAAACCCGCCGCCTGGACGTCGGCTTCGGGCAGGACCGAGCTGCAGCTCGCCGTCAGACCGGCCCCCGTCATGCCGGCCGCCGCAGCGGCCGACACGCCGAGGAACTTCCGCCGGGTGAACACGTCAGGCCCTGGGCAGCCAGACGCGCATGGCACCGATCTCCCGGTTCGCCCACGCGTAGTACGGAATCGCCGTCACCTCGACCGCCTCACCCGTCGAGTCCTGCACGCCGGGCTCGAACGACCAGCCGGGCCGATGACCGGTCCCTACTCGTCCCTGGGCTCTCAGCACGGTCACTCCGTCGAGAAGATCCGTGCTCTCGGCAACAGGTGCCTCGGGGACCAGGTGGAGGTCGTCGACGTTCGCCTGGTTGTCCACTTGCTCGACGGCGTACACCAGCGGGCCACGTTCGAGCGCGACACAGCCACGCACCGCGTCGATGCGGGGATCTGCCCCGACAACCCTCGACCGCAGCGGCAGTTGGAGGTCGATGTCAGCCGCCTCGACCCGCACGTAGGTGCCGGGCTCGGCCGGTTCGCCGTTCACGGTGGCGCCCTGCGCCCACGCGGGAATGCGGAGCTCGACCACGGCCGGCGCCGCACTGGTGATGCGGACCGCGCCGTCCCACGGGTAGTTCGTCTCGACGGTCAGTTCGACGTCGCCGGCCTTGATCGTGCCCGCGGCGTACTGGTGGATCTGGACCGCGTCGTCGGTGGTCGTCGCGAGGTAGCCGTCGAGGCTCGACAGCGTGCGCATGATGTTCGGCGGGCAACACGCGCAGTCGAACCAGCCGCGCCGGCCGTGCGCCGGGCTCCGGCCGGTGTCCGGGTACGCCGCGCCGCGCAGCTGCAGCGGGTTGACGTAGAAGTACTCCGACCCGCCGAGCGACACCCCGGCAAGGAAACCGTTGTACAGCATCCGCTCGATCGCGTCGCCGTACGCCGCCTCGCCGGTCGCGAGCAGCATCCGCCAGGCCCATTGGATTCCGCCGATCGCCGCACACGTTTCCGCGTACGCACGGTCCGGCGGCAGCTCGTACTCGTCGCCGAACGCCTCACCCTCCCAGCGCGCGCCGAGCCCACCGGTGACGTACGTCTTGGTGGACCACATGTGGTCGAACTGCCGCTTCAGTGCGTCGAGCAGCTCGGCGTCGCCGGTCTCCAGCGCGACGTCGGCCGCACCGGCGGCGAGGTAGACCGCACGGACCGAGTGGCCCTCGACGGTGGTCGCCTCGCGAACCGGGACCCGGTCGGAGAAGTACGCCGGCGAGTGCCCGTGCCGCTCGATGATCCCGTGCCCGCGGGCCTCGACGAACCACTTGGCCAGGTCCAGGTACGCCGCCGTACCGGTCTCCCGGTACAGCTCGACCAGGGCCATCTCGATGACCGGGTGGCCGTCGACGTCCACGGTCTTGTCGTCGCCGAATGTCGCGACGAGGTGGTCGGCCAGCTTGGTCGCGACGTCGAGCAGAGCCCGGTCGCCGGTGCAGCGGACCTGCGCGACGGCAGCCTGGATCAGGTGGCCGGCGCAGTAGTGCTCGTGGCTCCAGACGAGCTGCTGGTACCGGCCCTCGTCGCCGTACCGGAGCTGGACGACCGAGTCGAGGTATCCGTCGTCGCGCTGCGCGGCCGCGACGACCGCGGTCAGCTCGCGGATGCGCCGCAGCAGGGCGTCGTCGGGGTTGCGCCCGTACTCCCACGCGGCGGCCTCGAGCCACTTGTAGACGTCGGAGTCGGCGAAGACCGGGCCGATCGCCTCGCCCTCGCCGATGCCGGCCGCGAGGCGGAGGTTGTGCAGGTTGCCGGCCTTCTCGAGCTGGTCCTGGCCGCTGGGGATCGCGTCCGCGCCGTTGCGGGCCTGCCGCGGCGCCCAGAAGCCGCCGGTGATCGCGACCTGGCCGAGTCCGAGAGGGTGCCGGCGGCCCTGCGTCGTGGCCGCCGGGCTGCGGGAAGTGGTGACAGTTTCCGGGGAAGAGCTCATCAACCGTGACTCCTGAGTTAGGAAAATCCGGAACACGTTTTCCTGGACGAAGGTAGAGAGCCCGGAGCGCCAGGTCAACCCCTACCTGTGGATAAACTCCGGGCCGGACGCGATCCGTGCGGTACTGTGCCGGAAACCTCAGGAAAGGAGTTGCCGCATGGCGTCACGGACCATCCGCACGCCCGGGATCAAGGACGTGGCCGCGCTGGCCGGCGTCTCGGCGAGCACGGCGTCGAAGGCGCTGAACGACACCGGGCAGCTCCGCGAGGCGACCCGCGAGCGCGTGCGGCGGGCCGCCGAACAGCTCGGCTTCACCCCGGACAGCCGCGGCCGCGCGCTCGCGTCCGGGCGCAGTTTCACGGTCGGCCTGATCACCACCGACAGCTCGGGCCGGTTCAGCATCCCGATCATGCTCGGCGCCGAGGACGCGCTGAGCGCCGGCGAGATGGCCCTCGTCCTGTGCGACACCCGTGACGACCCGCTCCGCGAGCAGCACTACCTGAAGTCGCTGGTCTCCCGCCGGGTGGACGGCATCATCGTGACCGGCCGCCGGACCGAGGCGCGCGAGCCGGTCGACGTGCCGATCCCGGTCGTGTACGCGTTCAGCCCGTCGACCGATCCGGACGACACGTCGGTGATCGTCGACGACCACGGCGGCGCCGCGTCGACCGTGCGCCACCTGCAGTCCCTCGGCCGCGAGCGGATCGCCCACGTCACCGGCCCCGAGTCACACCTCAGCGCGCAGATCCGCGCCGCGTCGACGATGGGCGCCGCGCGGTCGGGATTCGTCGGCCAGCCGCTGTACGGCGAGTGGAGCGAGCGCTGGGGACGGCACGCGGTCGACGTGCTGCTCCGCGCCGAGCCGACGGTGGAGGCGATCACCTGCGGCAGCGACCAGATCGCCCGGGGCGTCTGCGACCGCCTGCGCGAGCTCGGCCGGTCGGTACCGGACGACATCGCGGTCACCGGCTTCGACAACTGGTCCGTGATGGCGCTGGCCAGCCGGCCGCCGCTCACCACCGTCGACATGGAGCTCGAGGAGCTCGGTCGCCGGACCGCCAACCTGCTCCTGGACGTCATCGCCGGCACACCGCGCCGCGGCCAGCTGGTCCTGCCCACCCGGCTGATCACGCGAGAGTCGACGCTCGGCACTTGAGCTGTTGATCGCCGCACGGTCTGCGATCCCGTTTCCGGATGGTCGTGTGGTGCCGTTTCCGGATGGTCGTGTGGTGCCGTTTCCGGATGGTCATCCGTTCGACTGCCGTTGGTTGCCGGCGACCGTCTAGATTGAGCCGGGTGCTGCGCAAGGTGGTGATCGGCGTGGCGGTCATCGCCACGCTGGTGGCGGGGGTGGGGACCGCACGTCTGGTTCTTCCGTGGACCGATCCTGCCCGTGGTGTGGTCAAACAGCTGAAGTTCCTGCGTGCCGAGCTCGAGAACGGCGCGGACGTGGCCGCGCAGAAACAGTTTCCGGAAGGGTATTTCTTCCTGAACGTGCTGTACGGGCTCAGCTGGGTCCAGGTCGGCCTCGACGATCCGGAGCGTTCCGCCGACGCCACCGCGGAGGCGCGCTGGGCGCTCGACCGGATCGCGTCCCGGGACGGGACCGCCCCGTTCGACGAGTCACTCCAACCGCGGTACGGCGTCTTCTACGCGGGCTGGACGAACTGGCTCCGCGGCGGATTGTTCGCCCTCGGCCGTTCCGAGGCCGCCGACCGCGCCGCGTTCACCAGCGCTTCGGCCGAGATCGCCAGCGCTTTCCGGACCGCGCCGTCGCCGTTCCTGGCCGCGTACCCGGGGCAGGCCTGGCCGGTCGACTCAGTCGTCGCGATCGCTTCGCTCCGGTTGTACGACGCGCTGGTCGCGCCGCGCTTCGGCCAGGCCGCGCGCACCTGGGTGACGGCGGCGAGGACCCGGCTGGACCCGGCGACCGGGTTGCTGCCGCATCAGGCGGTTCCGCAGGTTTCCGGCGCGCGGGGCTCGTCGCAGGCGATGATCCAGCGGTTCCTGGTCGACATCGATCCGGCCTTCGCAGAGGAGCAGTACGCGCTCTTCAAGGAGAGGTTCGTGAACGGCCTCGGTGTCCGCGAGTACCCGGAGGGCACCAGCGGCCACGGGGATGTGGATTCCGGGCCGCTGGTTTTCGGAATGAGTCTTTCCGCGACCGTTGTCGGGCTCGGTGCGGCGCGGGTCCACCACGATCCGCTCGCCGACCGGCTGGCCCGGACGGGCGAACTGGTCGGGCTGCCGTTCAGCGGGCTGACGACGAAGCGGTACCTGTTCGGCGCGGTGCCGATCGGGGACGCGTTCCTCGCCTGGTCAACGTCCGCCCGGCCGCTGGTCGCCGCCGGCCAGCCGGAACTCGACGGTGAGTCCGGCTGGTGGCGACTTCCCTGGCTGGTGCTGCTCTGGTTACCGGCGTTGCTGCTGTGGGGCGCGCTGCGGCTCAGGCACCGCGGCCGAAGGCGCCGGCGAGCGCGCTGAGCTTGCGCGGCAGGTCGTACTCGGCGCCGCCCTCGTGGCCGTTGTACGTGAACACCTCGATCTCCGCCGGCCCCGCATAGGCGTGGTACGCCGCGAACACCGTCGACGGCGGGCAGATGTTGTCCATCAGCGCGACCGAGAACCAGGCCGGGCAGGTCGCGCGGGCGGCGAAGTTCACCGCGTCGAAGTACGACAGCGTGCCGATCGCGGTCTCGGTCTCGAACCGATGCCCTTTCAGCCAGCGCGCGATCTCGGCGTACGGCCCGTTGTCGGTGATCTGTGACGCGCGCCGGAAATGACACAGGAACGGCACGTCGGCGATCGCGGCGGACAGCTCGGCGCGCAGCCCGGCGACCGCGAGCGCGAGGCCGCCGCCCTGGCTGCCGCCGACCACCGCGACGCGCTCGGCGTCGACGTCCGGGCTGCTCCGCACGGCGTCGACCGCCCGGACCGCGTCGGTGATCAGCCGCCGGTAGTAATGCTTGGCGGGATCCTCGATTCCGCGGGTCAGGAAACCCGGTGCCGACGATCCGTGTCCTTCCGGCGCGATGTCCGCAGTTTCCGAAACGGTCTTTCCGCCGCCGCCCTGGCCGCGGTTGTCCATGATCAGGTGTGCGTACCCGGCCGCGCTCCAGGTCAGCCACTCGTACGGAATCCCGCGGCCGCCGTTGTACCCGATGTACTGCACGACGGCGGGCAACGGCCCGGTGCGATGGCGTGGCAGGAGCAGCCACGCCTTGACCGGCTGACCGCCCCAGCCGCTGAACGTCACGTCCTGGACCTCGACGGTCGCGAGACGTGCGTCGTACGGCGTGAACGTGGTGCCGATCGGGTGGCCGGCCGCGACGTCGAGCGTCTGCTTCCAGAACGCGTCGAAGTCCGCGGGCTCCTCCGGCTCCGGCCGGTACTCACGCAACCGGTCCAGGGGCATGTCGACCAGCATGAAGTGTTTCCTCTCGATGGAGTCAGTTCAGTGGAGTCGGTGGGAGTCGGTGGGGAGTCGGTGGGAGTCGGTGGGAGTCACTGGAAGCAGACCGTGGCGGCGTTGCCGTGGCGATCGGTGGTGTCGACGACGATGCGCCAACCGCGGCCGCGGCGAGTGACCGTGACGCCCGGATCGGCCTTCGTCAGCTGCAGGTCCGGCTTGTCGAGGTCGACGGTGACCGATGTGCGGGTCTGCGTCGGATCGGAGATCGCGACCGTGCCGCCGGCGACCACGACGGAGGCCGGCCCGTCGGCCGTCAACTCGGCGACGGTGCCCGCGGTCCAGAAGTTGGCTGCCAGGACGTTCTTCATCCGGACAGCGTGTGCCGTGGAATCGGCCTGCAATTTCTGCAGCGGAAGCTTGCCCGCGAAGGACTTCGTCTCCGCAAGAGTTGCCGTCGGCAACTGCACGTAGTAGTAGCCCTGCGCGACCGGCGCCGCGCCGTGCGCAAACCATACGGTTTGGTATGGCCGGGTCACGGGGGTGTCGGTGCCGTACTTGAGGTTGATCTCCCGCCAGGTCGCGGTCCGGTTCTCGCGGAGCGTCCGGATCGGCGTGCGATCGGGGAAGACGTAGCCGCCGGTGCCCTCGAGGTGACACCAGCCGGGCGCGGCGGTGAAGGTCTCGGCGCCGGTGCGCAACTTGCGGTTCTCGACGATCGTCTCGACCGTTCCGTCGCCGGTGATGTCCGACCCGACGCACACCATCACGTCGTCGATCAGGAACCAGCTCTTCAGTGCCCGCAGGCCGGTCCCGTGCCCCCGCAGGTCCATGCCGTAGGCGCCGATCGTGCGCTGCGGAACCGCCGCGCCGCCGACCCAGTCGGCCGCGCTGGTGCTGCGGAAACCGTAGGAGTCGGCCAGCCGCCGGGTGTCGATCGTTGTCCCCGGCAACCGGTACGGGTCGACCGTCGGCCAGTAGTCGCCCGAGTAGTGACCGAGGTCGTCGTCGTACAGCAGCACCATCCCGTCGGACAGGTGCCAGCCGTGCAGGTTCTCGGTCTGGATCGACTCGTAGTTGTAGATCCGCGACGAGTACGCGCTCAGCCCGATCGTGAAGGCGGGGCGGTGGTGCGCGACCTTGTCCATCCGCGGGTACTGCTTGTGCAGCACGAGCGGTCCGCGGGCCGGCGCCGACGACGTCAGGATGCTCCGGGCCGCCACCAGCGAGGCCGGATCCGTGACCTTGAGGAAATCCCGGAAAGTGTCCTCGGTGATCCACTGCTTGACGAGTGCGGTCAGCTGCGCGGCCCGGGCGGGCGGTGCGGCCGGGATCAGCCGCAGGGTGCCTTCGATGACCGTCTGCGTCGGGGCGTGGTTCTGTTTGCTGGGCCGGGCGATCTCCCGGCCGCAGACCGAACCCATCAGATCACCACGCACCATCAACGGGTCGAAGGCGTCGTTGACCCAGCCGTAGATGTTCTCGAGATCCGGATCGGTGACGGTCCACTCGGTGCCGCCGAGCAGGTAGAGCAGGCCGGAAAGCGTTCCGAGCAGTTCCTTGCCGTAGCCGCCGTTGTACGGGTGCTTGTAGTGCTGGAGGAACGAGCCGTCGCTGTAGAAACCCTCGCCGGTTCCGTCGACCCGGCCGGGCGCGTCGTTGAACGCGAGCACGCTGTTCGCGCCGCTGCCTTCCACGTCGCTGATCGCGTCGCGGACGCGGACCAGCGCGGCCGTGTCGCCGTCGAGGACCGCGCGGATCGCCACCACGGTAGCGATCCAGACCCGGTTCGCGCCGGTGGCGATCTGCCGGTCGGCGCGCCACAGGTTCGGGTCCGGCGTGTAGTGGTCGATCGCCGCCGTGTACTTCGCCCGGATTTCCGTCGGGAGCACGTCGTACAGCAGGACGAGTGTGTCGGCGAACGCGGAGGCGCCGCCGATCTCCCAGTCGTAGTCGTTGTCGTAGCGCGGGAGCGTGGGGCTGTAGCGGTTGGCGTACATCCATTCCAGGGCACCGCTGATGTCGTCCGCGACGGACGCATTTCCTTGGTACGCCGATCCGTTCGTGGCCCAGGCGACCGCGATCTGCTTGATCCGGCGGAGGTTCGACGCGACGTGGTTGGAAAGCGTTGTACTCGCCAGGTCAGGCCACAGGGTGGTGCGGCCGGCCGAGCGGTCGAGGGTGGTGAGCGCGGACTGGGCGAGGAGGTCGACGCGGGCGATCGCGACAGCGAGGTCGGGATCGCTCGGGTCGACGGTCGGGCCGCCGGTCAGCAGGGTCTGCCAGCGGAGCCTGAGTTCGTCGGTCGACCCGGCGGCCCAGGTCGGTGTGGGCAGGGCGAGGAGTGCGGTTCCGCCGAGCATTCCGCCGAGGACGGTCCGGCGGCGGAGGGTGAGGTCAGGCATGTGGGTCCTCTCAGAGGGCTAGGGCGATCGCCTTCGCGCCGGCGGCGTTGGGATGGAGGCCGTCGCCGCTGTTGAAGCCGGGACGGAGCCGGGCCGGGTCGGCGGGGTCGCGGAGGGCGGCGTCGACGTCGAGGAGGCGGTCGAAGAGCCGGCCTTGCCGGAGTACGGCGTTGACGTCGTTGCGGACCTGGTCGAGAGCGTCGGTGTAACGGATCCAGCCCTTGAACGGGCCGATGGTCGCGCCGATCACGTCGAGGTCGTGGTCGTGCGCGCGGCGTACCAGTTGGTCGTAGGCCTGCAGGATCCGTGCGGGGTCGGTCTGGCCGGGTGGCTGCTGGATGTCGTTGATGCCCAGGAACACGACCAGCGTCCGGAGGTTCGGCAGGCCTAGTACGTCGCGGTCGAACCGGGACTGTCCGCTCGGCCCGAAGCGGGCGTCGTCGAGCAGAACTCGGTTTCCGCTGATCCCGAGGTTGGCGACGGCGGGGCGGCGGTGGAACCGTGCGGCGTACTGGTCCGGCCAGCGGAGGTTCGCGTTGTCCGGGGTGCCGACGCCTTCGGTGATCGAGTCGCCGAGCACCGCGACCGCCTGACGCCCGGCCGCCGACACGTCGACGCCATTGAGCAGGAACACGGAATTGGTCGGGCGGTCGTTGATGTAGCCGGTCGCGTGCACGTTCCGGTGGAAGCTCAGCGGGCCGGTGGGGCCGGGCAGGTAGATACTCACCGTCAGGTCCCCGCCGTCCGGTACGACGACCTCCACAGGATCACTCATGACGCTCGCCCCGGCCGCGAGCAGCACGTCCTTCTCCCCACCGAACAGCACCGGTGCTCCGTCCACCGCCACCGGTCCGACAACCACAGGCCTCGTACCGAACGGATTGGCGAACCGCAGCCGAACAGCAGAGCCCGGGATGGTCCCAGCGGAAAGGCGAACCGTCGAGCGCAGGGTGACGTCGGTGAATCCGGCGCTGGCGTCGGCGTCGGCCGGGGTGGGAGCAGTCTGCGCCGTCGCCCAACTCGCAGCCCACTGCACACGTCCCCCAGACGCACCCTCGGGTACGCCCTCGGGTGTGGCGTTCGCAGTTACCGCGCCCATCGCGGTACCGAGGACGCCGCCGATCACACCACCGAGAACCCCACGGCGCGAGACCCCGCCCGCAACTCCTCCGGAGATCGTGCGATGTGCCCCGTCCACAGCGGAGTTGGCGAGGTTGTTCGGGTGGCCGGGCATCAGCAGGCTGCTGTCGGGGTGAAGTCGGCTGCGTAGGTGCCGACGGAGTTTCCTCCGGTGTTGCCGGACATGGTGTTTCCGCAGACCTGGCCCTGGGGTGTGCGCATGAACTTGATGCCGCCGGACGCGTTGTTCGTGATCGTGTTTCCGTAGACGTTGTTGCCGGTTCCGTCGGTTTCCGTGTCGCCGCCGAGGCGGACGCCGGCGCCGGTGTTGTCGTGGATCGTGTTGTAGCGGAACGTGTTTCCGTTGCCGCGCGCGTCCAGCCCGCCCGAGCTCGGGTCCTTCTGCCGGCTGCAGTCGTTGTACTCGATCACGTTCGCGGTCGAGTTCTCTTTCACGTCCACACACTCGTTGCCGTACGTCGCGATCGTGTTGTCGTGGATGCGGTTGTTCCGGCTGCGGTCCGGCTGGTCGTCGGGCGCGCCGTTCTCGCCCTGCTGCTCGGGCGCGGTGCCGAGGTAGATCCCCTCACCGTTCTTGCCGCCGTCGCCGAACTTGAAGTCGTACACCCCGCACGGACCGACGGTGTTGTCGTGCACGTCGGCGTTCGTGATCAGGTACCGCAGGCGCAGGCATTCGCCGCCGGCGTTCTTCAGCCGCATGTTCCGGATCGTCAACGTGCCCACGCCGTCACCAGGCGACGTGCTCATCACGTACACGAGCTTGTCCCGGTATCCGTCCTTGCTCGACGACGACCCGAACAACCCGTCGATCGTGAACCCGTCCAGGGTCACGCCGTCGTGCTGGATCTGCAGGATCCGCGAGTTTCCGGCGCCCTTCACGACCGCGCTCGACGGACCGGTGATCGTGACCCCGGACCTGATCGTCACCGCGTCCTGGAGATAGGTGCCAGAGGCAAGATGTACGGTCGCGCCCCGCGGTGCGACGTCAAGCGCTTTCTGGATCGTGGCGAACGGCGAACCGGTCGACGTACCCGAAGTGGCGTCGCTGCCGGTGGTGGCGACGTAGTAGTCGGTCGCGGCGTGCGCCGGAACGGCGGGCAGCGCCAGTGCGGCGCCGAGAAGCAGGATCGGGACAGCTCTGGACATGGTGGTCCTCCTGAGTGGGCGGTTGCTGCCTATGAGCGGTCGGCGACGAGCAGGCCGACCAGAACCGGAACTGTGGTGCCGAGGAGCAAGGGACCTGCTGGTACCGGAAGTGAGAAGACCGGTGCGGCGACGGCGGCACCGAGGAGTGCGGTACCGCGCGGAACGGAGGTGAAGGCCAGACGGAACGCCGTACGACGCCAGTCGGCGGCCGATCCGGACGGGTCGCGGCCGGCGGCGACCGCGAGCGCGACGTGATAGGTGACCGCGGCGGCGACCAGGCCGACGTGGATCATGAACAAGGTCAGGACGAGCGGTCCGGATCGGCCGGACAGGAACGACAAGTTGCTGGCGGCAATCACTGCGGTGATCGTCATCAGCACCGAGTGCGGGAGCAGCGGGCGCCAGTACGTGCGCCATCCGGCGAACACACCGGTGAAGCATCGCGTGTCGCCGTCGGTCCGCCACCGGTTGAGGGCGAAGCCGACCGCCGCCAGCGCGGGCAGCCACGTCACGATCCCGAGGCACAGGATCGTGAAGGCCGCGCCGGCCATCGCCGGACTCGCGATCCAGCCGAGCCAGTCGAGTGCGCGCCGGCCGAGCCCTCCCCCGGTCATACCGTGATCCGCCCGTCCGCGGTCTGGATGACGGCCCGGAACCCGACGCCGGCCCCATCGGCCGGCCGGGATCGCCCGCCCGCTCGGAGCATCGCGTCGCCGGAGATCGCGCCGGAACTGGTGATCGCCTCGACTTCGGCGCCCTCGATCGTGCCGTCGTCGTCCGCGAGCAGCACGGTCTCGTCGGCGAAGGCGACACCGTGGCCGCGGGTGAGATCGAGGCGGCGGGCGGTCGGCGGCGCCGGATGCAGAGCGGACGTGGGTTCGATGGTCGTGAGAAGAGTGGCGGTCGTCGCCTGGTGCGCAGTGGCTCGGAGCGTGTGCAGGGTGCGGGTCAAGCGGAGGCTGGGGGTGCTGGACGTCGGGTTGGCCTCGACCTCGGTCACCGCGGACTCCACGGTCAGCGGCGTGTGGATCCGGACCCAGGCCTGCGCGGATCCCGACCGCAGCGCGATCTCGTCGCCGTACTCGATCGGCCAGTCGGCATGCAGCAGGAGCGTCCAGTCGCGCGGGGACTCGGCCGCGCACCGATCCAGCAGGACGAGCCGGCCGGCGGGTGTGAAGACGAGAGTCCGGTCGAGTCGGGTGATGCCCAGCTCGGGCGGATACATCGCCGCGATCTGCGCCGTCGCGTGTGCCACGCCGTCGACCGCGTGCACGTCGACCATGCGCGCCTGGCGTTCGTACGGGATCCCTTTGTAGACGTGGTACCGGTCCTCGTCGGCGTACCCGAGGCCGTCGACCAGGATCAGGTTGTGGTCGCCGGCGCGCTTACGGTTGCTGTATCCCTCGTCGACGGCCAGGAACGCGCCGCGCGACGTGAGCACGAACGACCCCGCGTCGGGATGATGGTGGCCGGCGCTCAACGTGTCCCACCCGCGCTCGCGGTCCAGCCGGTGCGACGTCTCCCACGCCTGATGGCCACCGCCCGGCGCGGCCTTGAACGACACCATCGTCGCCTCGTCGTCCCAGCCGGTCCGGGCCGTGACCAGGCCGAGGTCCGGAAAGTACGCGGACAACGACGTGTTCTTCGCGGGATCGACCGGCGGCAGCGAGTCGTCGTACCAGAGCAGCTCGAGGTACGCCTCCGGCATCACGCCGGGTTTCACGCCGCTCGCGTACGCCTCCCGCCAGAAGAACCGTTCGGACACGAGATCCGCCAGCCACTGCGCCTCGCCGATCCGGTACGCGGAGGCGAGTTTCCGGTACAGCGCGACGCTGTGTCCGCTGCGCCGGTCGTGGCAGTCGCCGTGGTCGATGTTCTCCTCGAAGCCCGGCGCACACTGCTGCAGCCGGTAGGAAAACGTGTTCGCGAGGAACCGGCAGCGCTGCCACCAGTCGAGCCCTTCGCGGTCCTGGAGCAGGTCCAGGTACGTCGCCAGCCACGGAACGCCGTACCGCCAGTAGACGACGCCCTCCATGTCCGACCCGTCGGCCGGCAGCAACTCGACGACCGTGTCGAAGTTCTGCTTGGCGCGTTCCGTCCATTCCGTGCGGCCCAGGGCGTAACCGGCCGCGGCGAGCCCGGTGTAGCAGATCCAGTTGTGGTTCTGCCAGTACGACGAGCTCCACCACGAGCCCTCGGTCTCCACGGCGAACTCGTACAACTGCGAGCCCTGGAGCTCGAGCTTGGCGCGCAGGTCGCCGGCCAGGGCGAAGTCGTCGCCGAGCCAGGTGAAGGCGAGGGACAATCCGTGCAGCAACCATCCGGCGTCGAGGTCGTGGTCCGGGAGGTGGGCCTTGCCCCAGTGCGGGAAGTTGATCGCGGCGGAGATCCAGCGTTCCGCCTCGGCGCGGTAGCCCTCGTTCCCGGTCAAGCGGTGGGCGAGCGCGAGGTTCGCGGCGGCCGGCCCGAAGAACGTGATGCTCGCGGACGGGTGCTCGGTCGGCGGGGTCTGCGTCCGGTACCAGTCGCACTGCTCGCGCAACCGCCGCCACTGCGCGGCGTACCGCCCGTCGAGGCCGGCGCGCATCTCGTCGATGCGATCGTCGAACATCACTGTCCTCCGATCGGATGCTCGTGTCCGTCGACCGTGATCACGTCGCCGACCAACCGCACGTCGAGCGGCGTGGTCGAGTAGACGGAGCAGTACGTCGCGGTCGCGCCGACAACCGTCCAGTCGATCCAGGTCCTGGTCCGCTGCGGATCGTCGGCCGGACCGGGACCTGGGCGGGTCACGGGTACGGCGTCGGAGAGGTGGTAGCCGTACAGCGTTTCGTTGCCGGCCCAGGTCGTCCGTACTGCGTCCGGCCCGACCTCCACGGTCAGGTCGACGTCGGGGCGGAACTGCAGCACGATCTCGCGTTCGCGATCCGCCGTGACCCGGACGACGTCCACCAGATAGCTGTTTCCGGAAACGAGTTTCCGGGTCGCGCGGACACCGTCGTACCAGCCGTCGACCGCGGCCGTCACCGAGTCGGCGTCGGAGGTCAGCTCGCCGGTCGCCTCCGCCGGTTCGAGCCCGTCGACGCGGATCGTCGGATGGGCGGCGGCGGACTTGTAGTGCGCGCGCCACTGGGCATGGCCGTAGGGCACCTGACCGGGGTCGGGTTGCCAGGGGGTGGTGGCGCCGTACAGGTAGAGCGCGAGCTTGTCGTGGTGCCCGTGGGAACCGCCGTGCGGGCCGTGGTCGAGGATCGCGTGCAGACCAGGCACCCGAATCACCGCGTAGGTAGATCCCACGGATCGTGCGACCCGGGCCGGATTCGCGGTGCGAGGTGGGGCGTCGAACCAGTTGGTGAGTTCGTCCTCGAGGCCGTCGTAGTCGGGACCCGCCTCCGCGCGAGCTCGGTTGGCCACGGACTCCAGGCCGTGAGCGGTGGTGAACTGGCGAGCAAGGGATGCGATTTCCAGCCACTCCAGCGCCAGTGGTGCGCGGAGGTACGGGCCGTCGTGGAGAGCCGGAAGGATGCCGCCGTCGGTCGCGATCGACGCCAGCGCCGCGATCATCCGCTCCAGACGATCCGGCACGAGCGACGGGTCGTAGCCGCGCAGGCTCAACAGATACGCCCGCAGGACGAAGCCGTGGTAGTACGTGCTTCCTTCCCACTCCCAGCCGTCCTCGCCAGTCGCGACCTCCAGGTGGGCGAACTGGCCGTACTCACCGGTCAGCCACTCGTCGGCGCCGGACCACTTCTCTTCCCGGACGGCGGCAGCCGCCTGGCCGGCCGTCGTCCCGAGAGCGTTGAACCAGGCCGTGTAGTTCGAGGAGAACTTGTCCTGGGCAATCATCGCGTCGCGGGCCCGCCGTGCGCCGGCGACCATGTCGTCGAGCATCGGGAGCGTCTCCCCCAGCTCGGCGCGACCGGCCAGGTTCAGGATCGAATGGGCGATCGGCACACCCCACACCGCGTCGGTCAGCGCCTGGTGGAACAGCCGGCCGCGCTGCATCCAGCCCTGCGCCTCCTCGTGCTCCCCGGCTTTCGTGAGGTCGGCGTACAACCGCGCGTACGACGTGAGCAGGTCGGCCCCGCCCCCGTCGTACGAGAGCAGCCGGATCCGCCGCGCCCAGAAGTGATGGGCGAGGACCGTCCACGCGCCGCGCACCGCGGGGGTGTCGACCCGGCAACCGTAGGAACACGGAACGCCGCCCTCCGGAAACTTTCCGGACTCGAATCCGACGTGCGCCAGCTCGACACCGTGTGCGGGACACACGTACTCGTGCCACCAGCCGCCGCGTTCCGTCGGCGGGCTCAACGCGGCCACGTGCCACCGTCGATGTCGATGGTGATACCGGTCAGGTACCCGGACGCCGGCAGCGCGAGGAACCGGACCGCGTTCGCGACGTCCTCCACCTGGCCGGCGCGGCCGATCGGCGTACCGGCGACCATGTTCGTCTGCGCCTGGGCGGTGGAAAACGTGTTATGAAACGCCGTGTCCGCGATGTATCCGGGCGCGACCGCGTTGACCGTGATCCCGCGCGGCCCGAGCTCCTTCGCCAGGCCCTTGGTGAAGCCGCGGATGCCGGCCTTCGCCGCCGCGTAGATCACCGAGCCGGGACCGCCGCCGTTGTGCGCGGCGAGCGAGGCCATCGTGACGACCCGCGGGTTCGCGGACTGGGCGAGGTGCGGGATCGCCGCCCGCGTGGTCCGGAACGTCGCGCCCAGGTTCACGTCCACCACCTGCTGGTAGTGCTCGTCGGTCATCTCCTCGACCGCGACCCGCCCGATCAGGTGCCCGGCGTTGCAGACCAGTACGTCGAGACCGCCGAGGAAACCGACCGTTTCGTCGAGCAGCCGGTCGACGTCCGCGGTCGACGTCACGTCGGCCCCGACCGCGATCGCCTTCCGGCCGAGGTCCTCGATGGCGGACACGGTCTGCGCGGCCGCGTCGGCGGACTTTCCGTAGTGCACCACCACGTCGGCGCCGGCCGCCGCCAGGCCGAGCGCGATCCCGCGGCCGATGCCGTGCCCGGCACCGGTCACCAGCGCGCGCGTCCCGTGCAGTTCCCCGGTCATAGAAACAGTCCTTCCGTCGATTGTCATTTGATGCCCGCGGTCGCGAAACCTTGGACGAAGTAGCGCTGCCCGATCAGGAACAGCACCACCATCGGCACGGTGGCCAGCGTGGTACCGGCCATCAGGAACGCCCACTGCGTGTCGTTCTCGGTGCGGAACACCGACAGCCCGACCTGGATCACCCGCAGGCTGTCGCTCTTGGTCACCAGCAGCGGCCAGAGGAAGTTGTTCCACGACCCCTCGAAGGTGAGCAGCGCGACGGTGATGAACGCGGGTTTCACCAGCGGCGTCATGATCCGCGCGTAGATGCCGAGCTCGCCGAGACCGTCCAGCCGGGCGGCCTCCTCCAGCTCCACCGGCAGGTCCAGGTAGAACTGCCGGAACAGGAACACCGAGAACGGGCTCACGGCGCCCGGGATGATCAGCGCCCACCAGGTGTCCAGCCACCCGGTGCCGCCCTGCCCCATGATGTCGTTGCCGCCGAACAGCGGCATGAACCGCACGATCAGGAACTCCGGCAGGATCTTGGTGTACGTCGGGATCATCAGCGCCCCGACGAAGCCGAGGAAGATCAGCGAACTCCCCCGGAACCGCAACCGCGCCAGTGCGTACCCGGCCATCGACGCGATCAGCACGTTCAGCACGGTGTGGCTGACGGCGATCACGAAGCTGTTCCGCGCGTACGTCGCGAACGGCGCCGCCCGCAGCGCGTCGGCGTAGTTGCCGAAGGCCCATTCCGTCGGGAACAACCGGGGCGGGACCGCGGCGATGTCGCCAGGGGTCTTCACCGAGGTCAGCAGCATCCAGACGAACGGCACGATCATCACGACGGAGATCGCGGTCAGCATCAGGTAGAGCGCGATCCGGCCGCTCCGGGCCCGCCTCGAGGTCTCAACGGGTGGCACGGTCACCTCCGGTGATCCGCCGGTTCAGCAGGGTCAGGAACAGCAGCAGTGCGAACAGCACCAGGCTCTGCGCGCACGCGTACCCCATCCGGAACTCCCGGAACGCGGACTTGTAGATCTCATAGGTCATCATCGTCGTGCTGTTCGCCGGCCCGCCGTCGGTCAGGATGTACACCTGGTCGAAGGACTGGAACGCGCCGATCACCGACGTGACGAAGACGAAGAACGTCGCCGGCCGCAGCAGCGGCAGGGTCAGGCTGAAGAACTGCCGGACCTTCGAGGCGCCGTCCACCGACGCCGCCTCGTAGAGATCGGTCGGCAGGCTCTGCAGCGCGGCCAGGTAGATGAGCATCTTCAGGCCGATCCCCTGCCAGATCCCGACCACGATCACGGCCGGCATCGCCCAGTCGGTCGAGGACAGCCAGGCCGGGCCGTCCAGCCCGAGGAACGACAGGACGGCGTTGGCGAGACCGCTGCGCGGGTCGTAGATCCACAACCAGACCAGCGCCACCGCGATCGTCGCGGTCACCTGCGGGATGAAGATCGCGGTCCGGAAGATCGCCCGCCCGGCCAGCCGGGTGTTCAGCATCAGCGCGATCAGCAGCGCGATCGCCATCGCCACCGGCACAGTGAAGAACGTGTAGATGCTGGTGTTCAGCACGGCGCGCCGGAAAACGCTGTCGGAAACCAGGTCGCGGAAGTTTTCCAGCCCGACGAACCGCGGCGGCGTCAGCACGTCGTACGACGTGAAACTCAGCACGCTCGCGGCGACCAGCGGGATGCCGATCCAGATCAGCGCGTGCAGCACGGCCGGCGCGACCATCAGCAGGCCGGCGCGGCGGCGGGCGCGCGACAGACCCCGGCGCCGGGGCGGGGCAGCGGAGGGTCCGGGCGCGGCTGCCCGCACCCGGTCCCGCGTCGAGACCAATGTTCCGCTCACAGCCGCGAGATCGCTTCCTTGCTCAGGTTCGCGAGCTCGTCGATCGCTTCCTTGGCGGTCCGCTTGCCGACCACGGCGGTCTCCAGCGTGGTCTTGATCTTCTCCCGGATCTCCATCCAGGCGGCCGTGCCGCCCTCCGAGCGGGCCTTGCTCATGTTGTCCAGGGCAAGCTTCACGAAACCGTTGTTCTTCACGTACTCCGAGGTCCGCAGGTCCTGGACGCCGGGCACGGAACCGCGTTGTTCCGCGGTCGGCAGGATCGATTCCGGCGTACCCATGAACTCGACCAGCGCCTGGGCCGCGGCGGCGTGCTTCGACGAGGCCGATCGCGCCACCATGGTGCCGCCCTGCAGCATCGCGGGCACCTTGTTGGCCAGGATGAACGCGCCGACCTTGTCCTCCTTGAGCAGCTCCGGGTTCTGCTTCTTGAGCTGCACCCAGAGCGAGTTGTTCGACATCATCATCGCGGAGCGTCCCTGCTGCAGGGTGGTCGGCTGACCGGCCGACGACTTGAACGAGTAGTCGGCGGACTTGTCCTTGATCACGTCGAGGAACAGTTGCAGCGCCTCGACACCGCGCTCGTCGTTGAACTTGACCTGCTGCCCGGCCTCGTCGAACAGGTTGCCGTCGTTGGCGAACAGGAACGTCTCCCAGCACTGCCGCAGATCGATCGAGAACGGGTCGAACCCGACCCGGGTGAGCTTGCCGGAGCCGTCACGACGGGCCAGCTCCTTGGACATCTCGCGCAGCTCGGCCCAGTCCTTCGGCGGCGCGGTGATCCCGGCCTCGGCGAACAGGTCCTTGCGGTAGGTGACGATCCGGGTGTCCAGGACCATCGGCAGCGCGTACAGCTTGCCGTCGAACCGCGACGGTTCGAGGACGCGGTCCTCGTAGTCGTACCGCTTGGCGAGGTCGTCGGGCAGCGGCGCGAGCACCTTCTTGTGCGCGAACGGAGGGATCCAGCCGACGCCGAGCATCACGACGTCCGGCATCAGACCGCCGGCCAGGCTGGTGGTGATCTTCTCGTTCAGAGCGGCGTACGTCGTGTAGTCGACCTTGACCGTGACGTTCGGGTTCTTCTGCTTGAAGGCCGGCAGCAGCTTGCCCTCCAGCAGCGTCTTGCCGGTGCTGCCCTCGAACAGCGGGGTGAGCAGGCTGATCTCGCCCTCGACGGGTCCGTCGGCGGCTGCCTGGTTGGTGCCGCCCGACGCGGAGCACCCCGTGGCCGCGGCGACGGCGCCGAGCCCGAGGGCGGTCAGGACTGATCTGCGGGTGTACTCCATGGCGCGCCTTTCGTGGTGCTGCGGAAGAGGAGTGGTGCAACGATCTACCAGCCGGAGCGGCGCAGCTGTGCGAGGCCGGTGCAACGATGCACCGCATGCTAGGAACGGATTTCGCAGCACGTCAAGAGGTGGGCACCAACGAACTGCGGCTGGACTTTCGCCGGAAACTGATGCATCGTTGCACTGCGATACGGCAACACCACGGGGTGACAGAATGCGCGGGTGGGCGGTGAATTGAGAACTGGCGAGGTGACGATCCAGCAGGTCGCGACCGAGGCGGGCGTCTCGCCGAGCACGGTGTCGAACCTGCTCAACGGGCGCAACCACCGGATGCTGCCCGAGACCCGACAGCGGATCGAGCGCGCGATCGACAAGCTCGGCTACCGGCCGAACCGGGCCGCCCGGCAGCTGCGGACCGGCCGGAACACCACGATCGGGCTCGTCGTCCCGTCGGTGGGCAACCCGTTCTGGGGGGCGCTCGCGCGGCACCTGGAGTCCGCGGCGCTGGCCGAGGGGTACCACGTGCTGCTCTGCAACTCCGAGCGCGATCCCCGCCGCGAGCGCGACTACGTCGACGAGCTGTGGGCCGACGGCGTCCACGGCGTCGTGCTGTGCTCGTCGCTGCCGTCGCTCGAGCACGTGATGCCGCTGGTCGAGCGCGGGCTGCAGCTGGTCGCGTTCGACCGGACGTCGCAGGCCGGGGACCCGGCGTCGCTGGTCAGCATCAGCGTCGACAACGCGATCGGCAGCCAGCTCGCCGCGCAGCACCTCACCGATCTCGGGCACCGCCGGCTCGCGTTCGTGTCCGGCGCGCTGGCGAGCGTCAACCGCAAGGAGCGGTACCGCGGGTTCACGGCCGCGCTCGAGCAGGCGGGGATCGATCCCGCAACGTCGGTGCGCGCGCCGGTCAAGGGCGATGCGGACGACTTCGGTGACGTCGAGGCGTCCGAGCTCGGCCGCGCCGCCGCGGCTGAACTGCTGGCGCTGGAAGACCCGCCGACCGGGATCGTCGCGATCAACGACATGTGCGCGCTCGGCGTCTGCCGCGGGCTGCGCGACGGCGGGCTCGAAGTGGGCAAGGACGTCTCGGTGGTCGGGTTCGACGACATCGTTCTCGCGGACCTGTACGCGCCGACACTGACCACGGTCCGGCAGCCGATGAAGGAGATGGCCGCCGCCGCGTTCACCCAGCTCCGGTCCCGGCTCGACGACTCCGGACCGACGCAGGGCCAGTCATTGCTGTTCCGTCCGGAACTCATCGTCCGAGAGTCAACCGCACCGCCGGCCTGAGGACGCCGGTCGGCCCAGCCGTCTGTCGCGAGTACCCCGCCGGGCTGAGCCTCGAGCGCCGCAGGCGCGTGTCGCCGGCAGGTCGTCGTCGTAGGGTGGGGCGGTGCAACGGATTTCCTCGCGGAACGCCCGGTTCCAGGTGTGGCAGGCGTCGCTGACCAATCGCACCAAGCGGCAGCGGTCCGGCGAGTTCCTGGTGCAGGGCGTCCGCCCGATTTCAGTTGCCGTCGACAACGGCTGGCCGGTGCGTACGGTCATCACCGACGCGTCCCGCCCGCTGTCCCGCTGGGCGTCCGACCTGCTGCGGCGGCTGCCTGACGTGGAGCGGGTGGCGATGGCGCCGGAGCTGCTGGCCGAGCTCGGCGAGAAGGACGATCCCGAGGTGATCGCCGTCCTGGAGCTCCCGGCCGACGATCTCGACCGGATCCCGGTCGGGCCGGAGTTCCTCGGCGTCGTCTTCGACCGGCCGACCGGGCCGGGCAACATCGGGTCGATCATCCGGTCCGCCGACGCGTTCGGCGCCGACGGCGTGATCGTGACCGGGCACGCGGCCGATGTCTACGACCCGAAGGCGGTGCGCGCGACGACGGGATCGCTGTTCGCGGTCCCCGCCGTCCGCGTGCCGTCGCATCGCGAGGTCCTCGACTGGGTACGCCGGTCCGCGGCGCCCGTCGTCGTAGTCGGCACCGACGAGCACGGGCCGACCGACGTCTACGACTTCGACTTCACCCAGCCGGTGCTGCTGCTGATCGGGAACGAGACCGCCGGCCTGAGTACGGCATGGAAGGAAGCGGCCGACCACCTGGTCCGGATCCCGATCACCGGATCGGCCAGCTCCCTGAACGCCGCCAACGCCGCGACCGCCGTCCTCTACGAGATCTCCCGCCAGCGCTCACGCCCGGCACAGTAGTTCGCCGTGCAGGATCGAGATCGTCGCGTCGGGCGTGTCCGTCCAGGTCCGCCAGGCGTCTGAGATCGCAGTCAGCGTCTCCTCCGGTACGCCGGATGCGCGCGCCTGGTCCGCGAGCGCCGACTTGAGGATGCGGTCGGCCCACATCCCGCCCCAGAACGCACGATCCTCGGGGTTCGTGAACGCCCAGGTCGACGTGGTCGCCTCGACGTTCTCGAAGCCGGCCGCGAGGGCCCAGGACAGCAGGCGCCGGCCCGCGTCCGGCTCGCCGCTGTTGGCGCGCGCCATCCGCTGGTAGAGCGCCATCCACTCGTCCAGCTCGGGCAGCTGCGGGTACCAGACGAACCCGTGATAGTCGGAGTCGCGGACCGCGACGGTGCCGCCGGGCTTGCAGACGCGACGCATCTCCCGCAACGCCTGCACCGGGTCGGCCACGTGCTGCAGGACCTGGTGCGCGTGGACGACGTCGTACGTGTCGTCCGGCAGGTCGAGGGCGTGGACGTCGCCGACGACGAACTCGACGTCGAGCTCCAGGTCCTCGAACGCGGCTCTGGTGAGGCCGAGCGCGGCGGCGTTCGCCTCCAGCGCCGTCGTCCGGCCGGGCTCGACCAGGCGGGCCAGATCGGCGGTGATGGTGCCGGGGCCGGCGCCGACATCGAGCAGCGACATCCCGGGCCGCAGATGCGGAAGCAGATAGCCGGCCGAGTTCTCCGCGGTCCGCCAGCTGTGCGACCGCAGCACCGACTCGTGATGTCCGTGCGTGTACACGTTGTTCATGCCAGGCTCCTTCGCCCTCGCCGATCATCTTCCACGCTAATCCAGAATCTTGCTGAATGAGACATATCGTCTTGTGATTCGAGATGACGTTCATGACCGAATATGGCCAGACCGGACCGACCCGGACGCGCGAACCTTGCAGTACTTCGCAACCGAGGGAGGAATCCGATGCTGGCAAAGGTGTTTCCGATCAAGCTGAAGGACGGCAACCAGGCCGCCGCCGAGGCGATCGTGCAGGAGTTCGCGCCGCAGGGGCCGGGCGCCGAGGAGGGCACGTTGTCGTTCCGCGTGTACCGCGACCCGGCGACGCCCGACTACCTGTTGTTCGTCGAGCACTTCGCGGACCAGGCGGCGTACGACGCGCACACCGGGTCGGCGGCGTACAAGGAACTGATCGCGGGCCGGTTCGCCGGGCTGATCGTCGACTTCGTCGAGGTCGACCACGAACTGCTGGTCAGCCTGTGAACGACCTGGCGCGGCGGTTGCGGGAACTGCACGGGCAGCCGCCGCTGGTGCTGCCGAACGCGTGGGACGCCGGCTCGGCGCGGGCGATCGAGGCCGCGGGCGCCACGGCGATCGCCACGACGAGCACGGGTGTCGCCTGGGCGTTCGGCGTGGACGATGCGGGCGAGCTGACGCAGTCGGCAGCGCTCACGATGATCCGCGCGGTGTGCGCGGCGGTCTCGGTCCCGGTGACGGTCGACATCGAGGCAGGGTACGGCGATGTCGCGGGCACCGTCACCGCCGTACTCGAGGCAGGTGCCGTCGGCATCAATCTCGAGGACAGCACGGAACGGGTCCTCGACGAACCGGAGGTCCACGCGGAACGCATCAGGGCGGCCCGCGCTGTCGACGCCGAACTGGTGATCAACGCGCGGACCGACACGTATCTGTTCGGCGACCGGACCGGGACGATCGAGCGGGCGAAACGGTACGCCGACGCCGGCGCGGACGTGCTGTTCGTACCGGGTGTGGTCGACCTGCCGACGATCGCCGAGCTCGTCCGGGACTCGCCGCTGCCGCTCAACGTGATGGCGGGCCCGGGGGCGCCGTCGGTGGCTGAACTCGCGGCGGCCGGGGTGGCGCGGATCAGCGTCGGACCGGCGATCACCAGCGCGGCGTACGCACTCGCGACAGCCGCGGCAAAGGAGCTGCTGACCAGTGGCACCTACGCGGGAATGACGGTCGGCAGCTAGACGAGCTTGTAGACGGCGGCGAGTGAGCGCCAGGGGCGTAGGTGATTGGACTCGCCGTCGAGCGGCCAGGCGTCTCGGGCGCCGAGGCGTAGGGCGATCTCCTGCGCCGCTCGGCTGCTCGTGACGGTCTCCAGCGCCGGGATCAACGTCTCCGAGTCCTCCAGCCTGATGTTGCCGTTGACAACTTCTCGCGCGAACGGCCCGACCAGCTCGGCCGCGGCCAGCGCCTCCGGCCCGGGGAAGGCATGTGTCAGGCCGTGACCGAGCCCGGGCACCGGCACGCCGTACACCTCGACGAGCTTGCGCAGCGCGTCGGTCGCGTCGTCCGGGGCGAGCCGGTCCCGGACGACAGCCTGGACGGCGACCTCGAACGGACCCCACGCCCCGGGCACTCGAACGCCGGGCCGGGCCGTCACCAGCGGCCCGAGCTCCGGATCCGCGGACAGCTGGGCGCAGGCCCGGACCGGCTCGCGGTCGAGCCCGACCAGGCGCGAGGCGCGGTCCACCACATGGATGACGCCCTCCCAGAACGGCAGGTGCGCACGCAGGATCAGGTGGTCGTCGCCGCCCGGCCCGATCTCCAGCAGGCCCGGCTCGCCGTCGATCGAGATCGTCCGCCGGTACACACCGTCCGCGACCGACTCGACCCCCGGGACCGCGTGCGCACCGAGATACGAGCTCATCGCCTCCCAGTCGTACGGCGGGGTGAACGGCAAGCGCAGCACCAGCCCGCCGTCCGCGGTGAGGCGATCGCCGCGGCGGCGCCGGTCGCGCAACTCCCGCGGCGAGGCCCGGAAGATCTCCCGCATCGCCCGGTTGAACTGCCGCAGGCTGCCGAAGCCGGCGGCGAACGCGACCTCCGCGATGCCGAGGTCGGTGTCGTCCAGCAGGCGACGGGCGAAATGCGCGCGCCGTGAACGCGCGAACTGGTCCGGCGTGACCCCCAGATGCTCGTGGAACATCCGCCGCAGGTGTCGCGCCGACACCCCCAGCCGCGCCCCCAACGTCTCCTCACCGGCCTCGTCGAGCAGGCCGGCGATGATCAGCTGCACCGCGCGGCAGACCAGCTCGGGTGTCTCATCCGCGACCGTGCCGGCCACCCGGTACGGCCGGCAGCGCAGGCAGGCGCGATACCCGGCGGCTTCCGCGGCGGCGGGCAGCTCGAAGGTGCTCACGTTTTCCGCGAGCGGCTTGGCCCCGCACCCCGGACGGCAGTAGATCCCCGTCGTCCGCACCGCCGAGTACGTGGTCACGGAACCCACGCTAGAGGCGGCCTCCGACAGTTCATGACACGCGTTTTACACCGAGCGCCCACCGTGACGGCTAAGGTACGGCGGGTGCAGCCGAAACCGATGCTCGTCGTGGTCAGTGGTCCGCCCGGGACCGGCAAGACGACGCTGGCGCACCGGATCGCGACGGCGATCGGCTGCCCGGCGATCTGCCGTGACGAGATCAAAGAAGGCATGGCGCACGCCACACCCGGGTTCGTGCCAGGGCCCGGCGACCCGCTGACGATGCGCACCCTGTCGACGTTCTTCGACGTGATCGGCCTGCTGGTCGGCCGCGGTACGACGGTCGTCGCGGAGGCGGCGTTCCAGGACCGGTTGTGGACGCCCGGACTGAGCCCACTGCTCGGCCGCGCCGACATACGGATCCTGCACTGCACGGTCCCGGCCGAGGTCGCGCTGGAGCGGATCACCGCCCGGACGACCAGCGACCCGCGCCGGGCCGCACACGAGGACAAGCAGATCAGCCCGGACGCGCGGCTCCGCACGCACAACGCGTTCCAGGCGGTCGATCTCCCGGTTCCCTCGCTGACCGTGGACACCACCACGGAGCCACCCCTGGACGAGGTTCTCGCCTTTCTGCGCCGGGAGTGAGGTACCTAACGACAGGAGGTGTCCCCACCGAGCGCCGTTCAGGAGCAGACTGCGAGCGGGGAGGACGGAGCGACCGGCGGAGACCTCCTGTCGCTAGGGCACAACCTGGAGGGTGATGGGCATGCTGGAGCGGTTTGCCGGGTTGACGACGGCGCATGTGGCGGACGCCTGTGTGCGGGCCAAGGTGCCGGTGCGGACGGTGTCGTTGACGGCGGTGACCGGCAGCCGGGTCGCGGGCCGGGTGTTGCCGGCGCAGCACGTCGGAAGTGTCGACGTTTTCCTGGAGGCCTTCGAGTCCGCCGCCGCGGGCGACGTATTGGTCGTCGACAACGGCGGCCGGCGGGACGAGGCCTGCGTCGGCGACCTGGTCGCGCTGGAGGCCGCAGCCGCCGGTGTGGCCGGGATCGTGATCTGGGGACTGCACCGCGACACCGTCGACATCGACGCGATCGGCCTGCCGGTGTTCAGCCTCGGCGCGTTGCCGACCGGTCCGCTGCGGCTCGACCCGCAGCCGGCCAATGCGTTGTCCACGGCAACGATCGGCGAGTGGACGGTGACCCGCGACGACGTCGTCCTCGCGGACGAGGACGGCGCGACCTTCGTACCGGCGGACCGGCTGGAGGAACTGTTCGGGCTGGCCGAATCGATCCGCGACACCGAGCGCCGGCAGGCCGACGAGATCCGGGCCGGGCGGTCGTTGCGCGAGCAGGTGAGCTTCTCGCAGTACCTCGAGCGTCGGGCCGCCGACCCGTCGCTGACGTTCCGGCAGCATCTGCGCGCGGTCCGGGGAGCGATCGAGGAATGACCACCTGGCAGTTGGGTGACGTCACCGTCGGCCGGCTCGGCTTCGGCGCGATGCGGCTCTCGGACCCGGACCGGGCGATCGCCGTACTGCGCCGCGCGGTCGAGCTCGGCGTCAACCACCTCGACACGGCCGCGTTCTACGGGTCCGCGAACGAGCTGATCCGCGCGGCGCTGGCGCCGTACCCGGCCGGGCTCGTCATCGCGACGAAGGTCGGACCGGGGACGGATCCGGAGCGCGGGTTCTACAACGCGACGACGGCCGCGGAACTGCGCGAGCAGGTGGAGACGAACCTCCGCCAGCTCGGCGTCGATCGCCTGGACGTCGTCAACCTGCGGATCACCGGGGACGGCTCGCTCGCCGAACGCTTCGAGTGGCTCGTGGCGCTTCGGGACGAGGGACTGATCCGGCAGCTCGGGGTGTCGAACGTGCAGCTCGGGCATGTCCGGGAAGCGCTCGCGATCGCGCCGGTGGTGTGCGTGCAGAACAGCTACGCCGTCGACCGCCGCGGTGACGAGGACGAGGTGATCCGGTTCTGCGCCGAGCGCGGGATCGCCTATGTCCCCTTCGGATCCATCACCGACGCTTCCACGTCAGCCGCCGTCGAGGCGGTTGCCGCGAGTCACCACGTGACGCCGCAACAGATCCGCCTCGCCTGGACGTTGCACCGCTCCCCCAACATCCTCGCCATTCCGGGCACGGGCAGCGTCCGGCACCTCGAGGAGAACGTCGCCGCAGGTCAGCTCGAACTGTCCGCGACCGACCTCACGTCGCTCGGCTGATCCCCGGCCGGCCTCGGGTCGCTCAGTTGATCGCGGTGCGGATGGCGGGGACGACCTCCTGTGACCAGCGGGAGAGCTGGGTCTCGAACGGGTCGGCGCCGCGCGGAAACAGCGTGAAACCGTTGGCGCCGTGGTTGAGGACCGCGTCGGTGAGCTCCTCGACCCATTGCTCCGGCGAGCCGCCCAGCCAGCGCCCGTCCTCGTTGCGGGTACGACGCAGCGGGGTCGCGGTGATCGCGCCGGGAAAGTTGTAGACGGTCGCCACGTCCGACGGTTTCCGTCCGACCGACAGGGCCGCCTCGTCGATGATCGGCCGGGACCAGCGGTACCGGTCGCTGAGCCAGTCGGCGGCGTGGCCGGGGATCCAGCCGTCGGCGTTCCGTCCGGTCGCGGCCAGCGATTTCGGGCCGTTCGAGCCGGTCCAGATCGGCGGCGCGGGCACGGCCGCCGGGCGGAGCGCGCCGATCGGGTAGTGCTTGGTCGGCACCGGCGTACCGCCGTCGGACAGCGAGTGGACGAGTTGCATCGCCTCTTCGAACGCCTCGACCGCTTCAGCCGGCCGCAACTCCGGGACGCCCATCGTCGTGATCCGGTCCCACGCTCCGCCGGCGCCGAGACCGAGCACGAACCGGCCGCCGGACAGCGCCGACAGCGAGGTCGCCGTCCGGGCGAGAACCGGCGCGGGCCGCAGCGGCAGGTTGGTCACGTTCACGAACGCGGACAGCCGCTCGGTCCGGCCGAGCACGAACGCGATCGCGGCGTACCCGTCGAGCATGTCCGGGACGTACGGATGGTCCGCGAGGCTGACGTGGTCGAGGCCGTCGCGGTCCGCCTGCTGCGCGAGCCGCACGATCGCTCCGGCCTCCCGCACCGCGTCCGGCGAGCCGTATCCGAATCGCACGGTCATGTCGCACTCCTCCAAGTAGTTCGCTGTCCTAACTAGTTGTAGCACGAATCATTCGAACCGCAAACTATTAGGCCAGCGGACTATCATGGGAGGCATGGTGACGACGACGGCCCGGGACACCGACCTCGCGAGCGCGCTGGTGCAGACGATGCACCGGCTGCAGGACGTGCACGCCGAGACCAGCCGCCCGCTCGGCCTCACCCCGCAACAGGCGCACCTGCTCTGCGTGCTGATCGCCGGCCCACTCGGCATGACCGAGCTCAGCCGCATCCTGAGCATCGAACGCTCCAGCCTGACGAGCATGGTCGACCGCCTGGAGCGCCGCACCTTGGTCGCCCGCATCCCGAGCGCCACCGACCGCCGCGCCTGTCAGATCGAGCTGACCCCCGAGGGCCTGTCCTTGGCCCACGACGCCCACAACGCCGTAGTCGACCGCATCAACACCCTGACGGCCGACCTCCCCGCCTCCACCCGCCGAACCCTGGCAACCGCCCTGCAATCCATCATCTGACCGGGACCTACCGGCGGCCACCGAACTCCCAGGGGTGGACTTCGGCGGTGTCGGCGTGGATCAGGGCGGCGGCTGCTTCCTCGGACGACGCTTCCAGGAGGGCGGCTCGGCCGATGTGGGTGTCGCCGTCGAGGAGGTCGCCGTACATGATCAGGTGTTCCGAGGTGAGCGGGCGTGCGGCGTCCTTGGTGAGCACCAGGTAACGGCCCTGCGCGGTCCCGGTGAAGTCCCACATCGTGCGGCCCGGAAAATGATTGCGGAAACGGTGGATCTCCACGGTTTCGAAGGCGCCGGCGCGGTAGTACGGCTCGTCGTACGCGAAGGATCGCGCGGCGTCGTCATCCGGCAGCTCGACGATGTGCAGGCTGCCGGTCGTCCGCTCGCCGTCCGCGGTCAGGGTCGGGCCGCGGGCGATCAGCCCGTCGGCGTACCCGTCCATGAAGGTCCAGTGCGCCTCGTTCAGCGCGACCTTGATCTCGAACCCATCCACCGTGTCCCGGCCGTAGACGAAGTACTCCATAGGCAGACCCTACGGAAGTACCGGGCCGGGACCCGGTGGTGCGGGGTCAGCCGTTCGTGGCGAGGTGGAAGCGGAGGATGGTGTCGTAATCGATGACCTCGACACCGGCGGCGGGAGCGACCGGCTCCTGGGAGGGGACGATCAGGAGGCGGCGCGGGTCGGCGACGTCGACGTCGTACTTCGACTTCACCTGGGAGCGGTTGTCCGGGTCGGTCAGGTACTCGGTGTACCGCGCGAGCTCGGCCGCGCTGTCCTGGACCGGCGTACGGAAAACGCGGCGACGCTTCTTTCCGTTGACCGTGTCGACGACCGGGAGCTCGAGCCGTCCGACGACGTGGCTGCCGTCCGCGCGCTCGAGGATGAAGTCCGGGTGCAGGTCGCCGAGGGCCGGCTGGCGGACCAGCTTGGTCGCGTCGAACGCCGACAGCAGGATGCTCTCGTGCTTGTCCAGGAACTCGTCGACGGTCGAGTCCTGGACGCCGTGCGCGAGGTAGGTGCTCTCGAACGCGTCGGCCTTCAGCACGGCCGCGTCGATCGGCAGGCTGATCGTGCCGACCGGGTCGAGGTGCGGGCGGGAGTTGATGTAGTTCCGCAGGAAATCGAGGTACTTGTCGGCCGGCTCCGAGCGGTGGATCGCCAGTGCGAAGAACACCCAGTGCGCCCGCAGCGAGTCACCGGACGTCTGCACGAGCAGGGCGCGGTCGAAGGTCGAGTAGTTTCCGGGCGCGAACCGCAGCACCTCGTCGGCCGGGCCCACGACCTCTTCGCCGACCATGCTCACGGCCCCGGGGAAGCGCTCGTCCAGCGCCCGCCGGCCGGCCTCGGTCGCGATCGTCGAGTCGTTGAACCAGTTCTGCCCCTGCAGGTTCGCGACGACCGTCCGGCCGTCACCGAGCCCGAAGTACTCCTCGATGCTGCCCACCTTCTGCCGCCGCACCTCGAGCGACCGGTACTCACGGGTCAGCCCGACGAGCTCCAGGATGTTCCAGTCCGGCGTCTCGGTCAGCACCATCATCCGGGGAAACAGCATCGGCCCCGGCAACTCGCTGCGGTGACTCACCGGCAGATGCCCGGCCACTCCCTTGAGGTGCTCCCCCCAGAACTGACCGTTCACCTTCACGAACTCGGTGGGTTTCATCGTTCTCCTCGCTCAGACACTCCGTCGCAACCTTCAACTTCCGCCCGAGCTGACCCTATTCCCCGCGGTCGGAGACAGCGCAGCTGCTACTCGCCCAGGAGGATCGCCTGAAATCCGACCTGGGACGTGTGGTTCAGTCCGTTGAAGACCGCCGGCACCCTGCCGTAGGACGTCATCGCGGTGGCTGTGCCGTTGAACTTGCTGAAGCCGTACTGGTAGCCGGTCTGGGTGTCGTGGTCGACGGCGATGATCACCGAGGCCCCGTTGACGCCGCACTTGTTGACGGCCAGTGATTCGAACGACGCCCAGCCGGACTTCCGGATCAGCTTGACCACCGGCTTCGCGCCGGCGGTGGTGGGGATGTGGATGGTGTAGAGCGCACCGGCCGTCGTCGTCATCAGCAGCGTGTCGTACGTCCGCTCCTCGCTGATCATGGTCATCGCCTTGAAGCCGCGGAAGCCCGCGAACGAGCCGGCCGACCGGTAGCCGCTGCCGCTCGGGGCGTAGCGGTACAGGTTGCCGTTGCTGTTGAGGCCGTACAGGTACGCGGGCCGGGATCCCTTGAGGGGATAGTTCGAGGTGGCGATGGACTTGAAGGTCCCCCAGCCCGTACCGACCCTGACCGCGGTCGACTGCGCCGGGCTTCGCCCGGACAGGACGGTCGTCTGGCGGTACAAGTTCGAGCCCAGCAGGAACAGGCCGAAGGCGTAGTACTGGGTGCCCGCGGCATTCCACGCCGTGTACCACCGGTCCATGTAGCGGCTGGCGAAGAACTTCGAGTAGACGTACGGCGGTGAGAGCGGAGTCGGCGGCTTGTGGGCGGTGACGTCGACGACGTCGACAACGTTCGCCTTGGTCGGCCAGACCACCGTGTTGGAGCAGAGCTGAGCCGCGCCGGCCGGCATCGCAGAAGCAGCAACAGTGCTACTGGCAGCCACCAGTCCGAACACGGCCAGAGCAAGCGCACAGCGCCGAAACTTCATCGATCAGTCCTCCCCAGACGACACCTGACCCGACGCCAGACACTACACATCAACCCGCGAGTAACAGGCCAACCCGCCCCAACCACCGAGCCAAGCGAAGCGCGGGCGGTGCCGGCGGCAACGCCGTGGAAGACCTGACCCCCGAGTTGTCCCGCGCCCCGGGTGAGGAGTTCACCCCCAGCGGGTGAGGAACTGACGCTCCGGACCTGCTGCAATGCGAACCGTAACGCCTGTCGGATGCGCAGGTGAGGCCCGACCTGGGTGAGCCGGGCGGCGCGAGTGCTCATCGCTGGGAGGAAATGGCCGTGGATGCGATAACGAACGACTTCGGGGAAGTTCTCCTGTGGAGCTTCTGGTTCTTCATCTGGATCGCCGCGTTGATGGTGTGGTTCCGGTGCCTGTGGGACCTGTTCGGCGACCGCTCGCTCAGCGGTTGGGCCAAGGCCGGCTGGGCGATCCTGCTGATCCTCGTGCCGTGGCTGGGGGCACTGATCTACCTCATTGCTCGGGGCCGGAGCATGAACGAGCGGCAGCGGACGGCGGCTGCACGGATGCAGGCCGAGCAGGACAAGTACATCCAGGAGGTTGCCGGCACGTCCAAGTCCAAGAGCCCGACCGACGAGATTGCCAGCGCCAAGGAACTGCTCGACTCCGGCACGATCACACAAGAGGAGTACGAGTCCCTCAAGGCCAAGGCCCTCGCCTGACAACAACGAACCAGCCCCTGACCGCGTCTCCGCAGGTCAGGGGCTGGTTGGTGCTGGTGGCGGGTGCAGGGTTCGAACCTGCGTAGGCATACGCCGACAGATTTACAGTCTGCTCCCTTTGGCCGCTCGGGCAACCCGCCAGGGTGCTGCCGGTTCGTGAACCGGCGTGGGAGACGATACAACAGGTAGTGGCCCTGACAGCAAATCGGAAAGGAAGTGCCCATGGCTTCGGAGTCCTCCTTCGACATCGTGAACAAGGTGGACCGTCAGGAGGTGGACAACGCCGTGAACCAGGCGGCGAAGGAGATCAGCCAGCGGTTCGACTTCAAGAACGTCGACGCCGGGATCAAGTGGTCCGGCGAGGCGATCGACATGCAGGCGAACACCGAGGAGCGGGTCAGTGCCGTCCTGGACGTGTTCAAGGACAAGCTGGTGAAGCGGCAGATCTCGCTCAAGGGGCTGGAGGCCGACGAGCCGAAGCTGTCCGGGAAGATCTACAAGATCAACGCGACGATCGACGCCGGGATCACGCAGGAGAACGCGAAGAAGATCTCGAAGCTGATCCGCGACGAGGGCCCGAAGGGCGTCAAGGCGCAGATCCAGGGCGACGAGCTCCGGGTGTCGAGCAAGAGCCGCGACGACCTCCAGGCGGTCCAGTCGCTGATCAAGTCCCAGGACTACGACTTCGCCGTCCAGTTCGTGAACTACCGCTGACGCATCTGCCCGGTAATCGGCTCGCTACCGAGCTGTTTGCCGGGCATGCTGGCGTCGTGGGCCAGACGTTGATGCGGAAGTGGTTGCTGGCGGACTTCGGGCTCGACGTGGTGGAGCTCACACCGGTGGCGGAGGGCGCCGACATCGCCGCGCAGGTGTGGAAGGCGGGGACGGCGACCAACACGTACGCCGTGAAGTGGAGCGGCGCGGGGACCAATACGGGGCATCAGGTCGCGGCGTACCTGGCCGACTCGGGCCTGCCCGGCGTGCCGGAGCTGATCCGCACCACCGAGGGCGGCCTGTGGAGCGTGCACGCGAAGAAGCGGCTGACGATCACGCCGTGGATCGACGGGCCGCGGGCGGCGCGGACCGGGCTGACGGACGAGCAGTGGTCGGAGTACGGCGCGTTGCTCCGCCGCGTGCACGACGCCGAGCCGCCGCTGAGGCTACGGGACGCCCTGCCGAAGCACAGCCACATCGACGCCCGGACGCCCGCGCTCGCGGCAGAGGTCCGGACGCGGCTGGAGGCGCCCGAGGGTGAGGTCGAGGAGGAGCTGGCCGCGGTGTGGAAGCAGTACGACCACATCATCGAGGACCTGCTCACCAACCGGCCGCCCGCGCCGACCGGTCCGCGGGTCGTCTGCCACGGCGACCCGCATCTCGGCAACGTCCTGATCCGGGACGGGCTGCATCTGATCGACTGGGACGATGTCATCTACGCGCCGCGCGAGCAGGACCTGATGTTCATGCTCGGCGGCATGGACGACGTCGGCCCCACCACGACGGAGCAGATGGACGCCTTCCTGGCCGGCTACGGGCCCCACACCGTCGACCAGGAAGCCGTCCACTACTACCGCCACGTCAGGGCCTTCGAAGACGTCGTCGGCTGGTCCCACCAGGCCATCACCGGCCCCGACAACGCCGACGCGCTCCAGGTGACGAAAGGCATCCTCGCTACCGGCCTGGCTGCCCTGGCCGTTCAGTAGAGATCCAGGCGGCCACCTGCCGGCCCAGTGCTTCGCCGTCGAGCATCGAGTGACGGAAATGCAGGCCGGAAACGATCCGTGCTTCGCGGACATCGCTGCGTACGGCGGCCAGGTCGCCGTACGACCGGGTGGTGTTGGTGACCAGGCTCGTCATCGTCAGCGGCACCCTGCCCGTGTGGAAGAAGGCCTGCAACGCACCGGTCGCGCCCGCGGTGAAGCACGCGTGGCCGGACGGGTACTCCGGGTGGTTGACGTTCAGCAGCGACTGCCAGGTCGGATCTGCCTGAGTACGGCGGTTTCCGTCGGTGTCGGCGCGCTGTACGGCGTGGACCGGGCGCCACGAGAGGTAGTGGAACTTGGCGTCCCAGCACGCGATGACCGAGTCACCGGCCGAGACATGGACCAGCGCCAGCATCTGCGCCGCATCACCCAGCGAGTGGTGCCGATCGGCCGCCAGCTGCAGCAGCGCCCGGCTCCACTGCTGAGCCGTCTGCTCGGACCAGAACATCGCTGTTTCCGTCTGGGCCGCGGTCCGCGTCGTGCTGTCCTTGCGGCCCAACGAGGCCACCTCGGCGACATCGCGCGCGTAGCGCTTGCCGGCCAGCGGATAAGGCCCGTCCGGGCGGAACTGCGCACGAGAGCGCAGCGCCAGCGGCCTGACCTGGGTGAGCACGATGTCGACAGGCGGTGTCGCGGCCGTCGGCTCCCACACGCCTGGACCGGGCGGAGCCTGCACGTACGGCACGGTGTTGCTCAATCCGTCGCCGGCACGCCACGCGAGTACGGCGGACGCCACAGCCCGGCCCAGCTTGATCCCCCGCGTCTTCCCGCCCCCGTCCGGCACACCGGCCAGGTAGTCGGCGTACGTCGTTTCCAGCCCGGGAGACGGTACGCGGGCCCGCAGGACGTCGTACGTCGCGGTGGCGACCGCCGCCGCGGCAGACGCTTTCCGCTCCGGCCGTACGGCGACCTGGAACGGCCGGCCGTACCCGAGCCCCGCCACGGTGTCGGCGATCGCCACATGCACGATGCCGAGCAGTACCTCGGAGCTGGCCGGTGGACGCCCCGCGACGATCGCCTGCGTGGCGTACCGGCTCCAGTCGAGCACCGGCGCCGCGTCGACCCGCCCGGCGCTCGCGGGTGCGGCGACGGATCCTGCCAGTGCCAGCGTCCCGGTGATGAGTAAGGCGGCCGGGCGAGACAGCAACTTCATGACGTTCCCCTCCGAACAGCGGAACGGCACGGTGCCGTCCCACCCTGCCACCTCACCGCGCGGGATCACGCAGAGCCATACGACGTTCGGCGTATTGCATCCGGCCCGACCGGTCTAGCCTGAGGAGGGGGTGGGGATGGTCATGGGCGTCACCGAACGCGATCTGCGGCAGCTGCTCGACGTCGTCGAGTGTGGGCGGCAGGCGGACCCCGAGGAGCTGTTCCCGCGCGAGTTGCTGGCCGCACTCGCCGAGCTGGTCCCGGCGGAGGACGCCACGTTCCAGCTGAGCCGGCCGCTGGACCGCGTGGTCGTCGGCGTGGAGGAGCACAGCGTCGAGGAGGACCTGGTGCCGCCGGGCTGGGAGGACCTGTTCTGGCGGTCGTACTGGGAGGGTGAGACATGCTGCCGGCCGCAGCTCACCGGCGACTACAAGTCGGTCTGGAAGGTCTCCGACTACCTGTCCCGCCGGCAACTGGCGGACTCGGTCGTCGGCGAGTGGTTCCGGGTCGCCGGTATCCGCCACGAGATCGCCGTACCGCTGCCGGTCCGCGGCGGGGAGGACCGCCGGATCCTGCTGTTCCGCACCGCGGGCCGCGATTTCACCGAACGCGAGCGTCTGCTGCTGACCATGCTCCGCCCGCACTTCATCGAGGTACTGCGCGCGCACGAGCGTCGCCGCGCCGGCGTCCCCGAACTGACCACGCGCCAGCTGCAACTACTGCAACTGGTCGCCGACGGGCACAGCAACACCCAGATCGCCCATCGCCTCTTCGTCGCCGAGGGCACCGTGCGCAAGCACCTGGAGAACATCTACGAGCGGCTCGGCGTCACCAGTCGCACGGCCGCGGTCGCAACCGCCTTCCCGCGTACGCACTCCGCTTAGGCGTGCCGGAGCCAGATGTTCGGCTCGACGTAGACGCCCGTGTCGGCGTCGCGGTCGATCTCGAGCGTGGTGAGACCGTCGGGGATCGTGTAGGTGCCGGTCGACGGGAACTGCATGCCGGTCCACTGCTCCCAGTCGGCGACCGAGCCGGTCATCGTCTGGGAGGCGGGAGCGGGTGCCAGCAGGGTGGCGCCCAGGCGGACGTGGGTGCGCAGCCAGGGATCCAGCGGGAGGCCGTCCTCGCGGATCCAGGTCATGAAGGTCTCGATGGGGGTCAGCGGGTAGCGCGACTTCAGCGTCGGCCGGACCGGCGCGATCACCTGCCCGATGCCGGACGCGACGGCGCGGTCGCGGACGGCCGTGATCACCCGGCCGGCGTGGCCCTGCCCCTGCTCGTCGGAACGGACGGCCGCCGCCATCAGCACGAACGTGTTGGGTACGACGTTTTCCTCGTACGCCGTGACCGACCGCGCGAGCGAGTCCGTGAACCCGCCGGGCAGATCCCCGACGGTGCCGTCCCAGGCGAGCAGCACGCCCCAGCACCCTGCGATCAGTCGCCGGGTCTCGTCGACGAGGTAGAACTCCCAGTCGCGGAAATACTCGAGCCGCCGCTCGCGGAACGGTTTCACGCCCTCGTCGTGAAAGATGAACTCCGGCCACTCCTCGGCGAACCGCTGCCCCGCTTCCTCGTCCAGCTCGGGCGCCGCGGCCACCGGGATCAGTTCGTACATGGCCCGAACGCTAACCGCCCACCCGGGCCACAACCACCGCTTCAGGCTCCCCCGGCACCGCGGACCGCGCGTGGTGAGGTGCCGAGTTCGCGGTGGCAGGTCTTGTTGAAGGCTTGCAGGTCGGGGATACCCACCGACGCGGCGATCGCGGGGATCGAGAGGGTGGACGAGACCAGCAGGTGGCGGGCTCTGGTCATGCGCCGGCGGCGGATGTAGGCGATCACCGTGGAGCCGGTCTCGGCCTGGAACAGGCGGGTCAGGTGGTTGTGGGAGACGCCGGCCAGGCGGGCCAGGTCGGGGACGGTGAGCGGCTGGGCGAGGTAGGCCTCGATATGCGCGATCGCGGTGGCGACG
Source organism: Kribbella sp. NPDC003557 (assembly GCF_040610805.1). Lineage (NCBI taxonomy): Bacteria > Bacillati > Actinomycetota > Actinomycetes > Propionibacteriales > Kribbellaceae > Kribbella > Kribbella sp. NPDC003557. Next base: position 292,288 of record NZ_JBEXMY010000007.1, on the reverse strand, counting down.
GCCGGGTGCCGGGTCTCGGCGGTGGCGGGTGTGAGGTCGGCGATCCGCCACAACACACTCCAGACGTCCGCGGTGGTGCGGGACGAGCCGGACGGGGACGATTCGATCGCGGACCGGAGCAGCCCGGACAGCAGCGGCGCGGCCTCGCCGGCGTCCTGGACGACGGGCACCGACGACGGAACGCCCGCGACGACCGGCCGGAAATGCGCGTACAGATGCTCGGAACGACCGCGGTAGTCGAACTGCACCTGGGTCCCCGCCGGGGTCAGCGAGACGTAGCCGGGCGCGACGGAAAACGTCGTACCGAGCAGGGTCAGCTCGGCGGAGTAGTTGTACAGGTGCAGCTGCCACAGGTCCGGCAGCCGGAAGACGTCCCGCCGCCCGCGCACGCCGTGGACACCGGCGCCGACGTTCAGAACCTCCGGCGGTTGCGCGAGATGCAACGCGATCATGGTGAGAAATTACCACCAGTGGTGAACACAACCCACGCGAGAACACGTTTTCCGCACCTAGCCTGGTGGAGTAGCAACCACCACTCCACCCTGGGAGTTTCCATGCCCCATCCGCATCGCAAGCACCTGCTCACCTCGGTACAGATGGCGCATTTCGTGGCCACCGGCGCGCTCCGGATGGACGCCGTCGTGCCGGACGAGATGAACCAGCAGGCGATCGAGGTCCTGAAGGCCGGCATCCCGGGTGTCCCGTACGGCACCCCGCTGTCGGAGGCGTTCGTGGACAGCGACTTCGTCCAGCGCCTGGTGCAGCTGCCCGAGGTGGCCGGCGCGATCCACAGCCTGGTCGGCCCGGAGCCGACCGTCGACCACCACGCGGTCCACATCCGTAAGGCCCACGAGGGCGAGGCGCAGAACCTGCACGGTGACGCGATCATCGACGTCCGCACCGACGCCTTCGACGTCCAGCTCATGTACTACCCGCAGGACGTGACGCTGGAGATGGGCGGCACGCTCAGCGTCCCCGGCAGCCACCTGCGCCGGACCAACGAGTCCGACACCGGCCGCTACCAGAACCTGCTCGGCCAGACCCGCCTGGTCTGCCCGGCCGGCACCGTCCAGTTCCTGCACCACGGCATCTGGCACGGCGGCCGCAAGAACGACAGCGACATCGACCGCTACATGTTCAAGATCCGGTTCAACCCGACCGTCCGCCAGGTCCGGCTCTGGAACGTCGAGGACCTGTACGACGACCAGGTCGCGGCCGAGCTGGAGCAGAACTTCCCCTGGTACGAGAACGCCACCGGCCGGCTGGAGCGGTACAACCGCATCATGCTGTGGCGCGCGATCAGCGGCGACGACACCTACGACCCGAACTACTGGGTCACCCGCGTCTCGAACCGCCCGCAGCGCGTGGTGGCCGACCGCGCCAACAACCCGCACGCCACCGGAAAGAAGGAAATGGTATGACCGCCACCGCAGAGACGCCGCAGCAGACGGGCCTTCGCCAGCAGGTGCTGGTCCTGTACCTGGCCTCCTCGGCGCTGGACGCGCGCGTGGTCGGCTGGTCGGTGTACGACGGCACGGGCGAGACGCACCCGACGACGGGTGACAGCGACGTACCGCCGTACGAGACCGGGCTGGACGCGCTCAAGGACGGCTGGCGCCTGTTCCAGGCGGCCCAGCTGAACCCGCCGTACCCGGGGCACGAGTACGACGTGTCCTTCCTCAAGCACGAGTTCTTCTTCGAGAAGCTCGTCTAGGTCCAGACAGGGCCTACACCGGCAGCACGCACACCGGCTTCGGCCAAGCGGCCGGCTCGCCCACCTGGGTGAGCCGGCCGTCGGCGATGCTGAAGGTCGCGATCTGGTCGGACCGCTCGTTCGCGGCGTACAGCGTGTTCCCGTCGTTTCCGAAGGCCAGGTGCCGCGGCCAGTCGCCGCCGGACGCGATCGTCTGCACCAGCTCCACGCTCAGCCCGTCGGCCGCGATCGCGAAGACCGCGACGGTGTTGTCGCCGCGGTTCGACCCGTACAGGAACCGGCCGTCGGCGGAGATCAGCAGCTCGGCCGGGAAGTTCTCACCGGGCGAGTCGGCCGGCCGGGTGGACACGGTCTGCACGATCGTCAGCTTCCCGTCGGCGTAGCTGCAAACGGTCAGCGTCGAGTCGAGCTCGTTGATCACGTACGCCGCGCCCGCCGCCGGGTGGAACACCAGGTGCCGCGGTCCCGCGCCCGGGTGGATCCGCAGCCGGTCGACCTCCTGCAGCGCACCGTCCTCGCGGAGCGTCGACGAGTAGACCGTGTCGGATCCGAGGTCGACGTCGAACACGTACGCACCGGCCCGGTCGAACGCGATCTGGTGCGCGTGCGGGCCTTCCTGGCGCTCGGCGTTCGGCCCGGTCCCGGAACGCTGCACGAAGTAGGCCCGCTCGCCGAGCGAGCCGTCCTCCTGCAGCGGGTGCACGGCGACGGATCCCGACGTGTAGTTGGCCGAGAGCAGGAAGCGGCCGGACGGGTCGATGTCCAGGTGGCACGGGTGCATGCCACCGGTCGACTGCTGATTGAGCAGCTCGAGCGCTCCGTCCGCGCCGATCGCGAACGCGGAGACCTTGCCGTCCGTCTCCTCGTTGGTGGCGTAGAGGAACCGCCCGTCCGCGGACCTGACCAGGAACGACGGGTCGGCGACCGTCGCCGCCGTCTCGATCCCGTCCAGCGGCCCGAACGCGATCCCGTCCCCGCCGCCGGCCTGACTCGTGTAGCTCCCGACATAGATCCGCTCAGAGGTCATGGCTCATACCCTGCCAGGTCATGAGCCGACGGGCACACCTCTGTCCATCCCGTAGAGCGCGGAGCCCCAGCCGAGGTCAGGAACGAGCAGCCGCCAGCCCAGCCGCCGGTACAGCCGCGGCGCCGGACGGTCGTCGGCGTACGTCGTCAGCAGGGCTCGTGAGTTGTGCAGCCCAAGCATCAACTCCTGCATCAACGCGGCCCCGATCCCCCGGCGCTGGAACGCCGGGAGGACGGCGAGCTCGACGACCTCGAAGTGCCCGCCGATCCATTCCGCGGCGAGTTCCGGGCCGGCCGCGTCCGCGACCCGGTCCGCCCACCATTGCCCGCGGTGTCCGGTGAACCCGTACGCGAGCCCGACGACGCGGCCGTCCTGGTCCGCGGCGACCAGCTTGAAGTCGTCGCGGGCCGAGTGCTTCGGCAGCATCTCGGTCGCGAACATCGTGCCGTCCGCCGACTCGTCGTACCCGGGCGCGCCGAAGGCCGCCGCATACACCTCGCCGAGTTCGTCGGCGATCGCGAGCGCGGAATTCCGGTCGAGGACGGTGATCACCTCGCCTAGCCTAAGGCGCATGGACACCAGGGCTCTGCTGCGGCGGATCGGGATCGGCGGGTACGACGGCCCGCCGCGGCTGGAGGCGTTGCGGGAGTTGCACGCGGCGTTCGTGGACCAGGTGCCGTACGAGACCGTGCAGTACCAGCTCATGCCCGGCGGCCCGCTCGAGCCGGAGGACGTGGCGAGGCGGATCGTCGCGCGGGAGACCGGCGGGTACTGCTTCCAGCTGAACGGGACCTTCGCGCTGCTGCTGACCGAGCTCGGGTACACCGTGCGGATGCACCGCGGCGGCGTGCAGACCGTCAATCGGCCCGGGGACATCGACGGCAGCCACCTGGTGCTGACCGTCAGCGGACTCGTCGAGGACCCGGAGCGCTGGTGGCTCGTCGACGCCGGGCTCGGCGACGGTCTGCGCCACCCGATGCCGCTGGAGACCGGCGAGGCCGAGCAGTATCCGTTCACGCTGCGGCTGCGGCCGTCGGAGAAGACCGACGGCTGGCGGCTCGACCACGATCCGCGCGCGAGCCTGATCGGCATGGACTTCGAGTCGGCGCCCGTCACACTGCACGCCTTCGCGGCACAGCACGCGGAACTGTCCGCCGACCCGGCGTCCCCGTTCGTCCGGCTCGCCTCCGCGTTCCGCCGGACACCGGAATCCGTTGTCGTACTGCGTTCCGTCGGGCTGAGCGAAACGTTTTCCGACCGCGTCGACACCACCCTGCTCGAGACCCGCGCCGACTACTTCACCGCGCTGGCGGACGTTTTCCGCCTGCCGCTCCCGCACTACTCCGACGCCGACCGCGATGCATTGTGGCGCCGCGTCTGGTCCCAGTACGAGGACTTCGTCAGGTCGCAAGCGCGAACATGATGCTGGGCAGCACGGAGAGGACGGCCGCCACCGCGGTGCAGAGCGAGATCATCGTGACCGCAGGGGTCTCGATGTCCACCGAGAACGGGTCGTCGGCGGGCAGGCGGAAGAGTTCGGCGATCCAGCGCAGGTAGACGGCCAGGCCGATCATGACGTTGACCGCCATCACGATCGCGAGCCAGCCGAGGTGGCCGTCGATCACGGCCTGGAAGGCGGCGAACTTGGTGAACAGGCCCGCGAGACCGGGCGGGAGTCCGGCCAGGACGACCAGGAAGAAGATCAGCGCGGCGGCCAGGCCTGGCTCCGAGCGGACCATGCCGCGGTAGTCCGTGAGCAGACCGCCGGGCCGGTGGCGCTGCACGACGGCGACCGCTCCGAACGCGCCGAGCGTGACGACGACGTACGCGGCGAGATACCCGACGACGGCCTGCGCGTCGTCGACGGCCAACGGCGCGAGCAGGAAGCCGACCTGGCCGATCGACGACCAGGCGAGCAGCCGCACCGCCTCGACCTGACGCAGCGCGGCCAGGTTCCCGACCGTCATCGTGACCGCGGCGAGGATCGCGATCACGGTCCGCAGCTGCGAGCCGTCCGGCGCGATCCCGGACGTCACCAGCACCAGGAGTCCGGCGACACCGGCCGACTTCGACACCACCGCGAGGAACGTCGTGACCTCCACGGGCGCGCCGACATACGTGTCCGGGAGCCAGGCGTGGAACGGCACCGCCGCGATCTTGAACGCGAACCCGACGATCACGAACAGCCCGGCCGCGAACGCCACCCGGGCGAGGTCGGGATCCAGCCCGCTCAACCGGTTCGCGATGGTCGACAGGTACAGCGAACCGGTCACGCCGTACACGTAGGAGATGCCGAAGAGCATCACGGCCGTCGACAGCACCGACACGAGGAAGGCCTTCATCGCGCCCTCGGAGCCGCGCCGGTCCCGCCGCAGCCCGACCATCGCGAAGCTCGGCAGCGACACCACCTCGAGCGCGATCACGAGCGTCGCCAAGTCCCTGGCGCCGGCCAGCACCGTCGCGCCGGTGAGCGCGCTCAGCAGCAGGAAGTGGTACTCCCCGATCGGCACGTCCGCCGCCAGCAGACCGTACGCCGACAGTCCGACGACGCCGAGCCCGCCGATCAGCAGCACCGCCCACAGCCCGGCCGTCAACGGTTCGAAGACCAGGCTGCACTGCGCCGGCCCCTCGACCGCCGGGCGGCAGAACGCGGGCTTGAAGTCGTCCCGCTGCGCCCACGCGAACACGAGCCCGAACAGGATCACGGCGCTGGTCAGCAACGTCACGACGGTGTGCCGCAGCTCGGCCGAGGCGCTCTTCCAGAAGCTGTCGACCAGCAGTACGGCGACGGCGCCGATCGCCAGCACCAGCGGTACGGCGATCGCCTGCCAATCGGTCCAGGTCAGCGTCACAGGACACTCCACTGCTGCAGGAGGAGGCCGGGCCAGACGCCGAGCAGCACGGTCAGCGTGACCAGCGGCGCCCAGGTGATCAGCTCGATCCCGCTGAGGTCGACCGCGAAGGCGGCCGGCGGGTTCTCGGCCGGGTCGCCCTGGCACAGGTTGCGGACCAGCCGCAGGAAGTACGCGGCGGTCAGCACCGTGCCGAGTCCGGCGATCACCATGAACACCAGGAACGTTGTCCGCGGCAACCAGGCGGCGGGGTCGTAGGCGCCGAGCAGCACCAGCATCTCGCCCCAGAACCCGGCCAGCCCGGGCAGCCCGAGCGACGCGAGACAGGCGAACGTCAGCAGCGCGGCGATCCGCGGCAACCGGGCGTACAGCGCCCGTCCGATCGCGCGCAGGTCGCTGGTGTCGTGCCGGTCCTTGATCGCACCGGCGAGGAAGAACAGCAGCCCGGTGATCAGCCCGTGCGCGATGTTCGCGAACAGGGCGCCGCGCAGGCCGGCCGGGGACATGGTCGCGATCCCGAGCCCGATGAAGCCCATGTGCCCGACGCTCGAGTACGCGATCAGCCGCTTCACGTCGGTCTGCGCGAGACAGGCCAGCGATCCCGCGACGATCGCCACGGTCGAGAACGCCCCGAGGTACGGCGCGATCGTGGCCGTCGCGTCCGGCAGCACCGGGACCAGGATCCGGATCAGGCCGTACGTCCCGAGCTTCAGCAGGACACCGGCCAGCAGCACCGAGCCCACCGTCGGCGCCTTCGCGTGCGCGTCCGGCAGCCAGATGTGCAGCGGCCACAGCGGCACCTTCACCGCCAGCCCGACCGCGATCAGCACGGCGGCCACCAGCGGGATCCCGTGCCCGCCGGCGACCGGCGAGTTGGTCAGCGCGACGATGTCGAACGTCCCCGTCACCCGCTGCACCAGCAGGAAACCGAGCAGCATCAGCGCGGAACCGAACACGGTCATCAGCACGAACGTGGTCGCGGCGCGTTTCCGTCCGGCCGGGTCGTGGTGGTCGCCCCAGATGTCGATGACCAGCCACATCGGGATCAGCACGATCTCGAAGCAGACGAAGAACAGCACCAGGTCCATCGCCGAGAACGTCCCGATCACGCCGGTCTCGATGACCAGCAGCAGCGCGATCAGGGAGCGGGTCCGGCCGATCCGCGGCGTGATCTTCAGTGAGTACAGGCAGCACAGGAAGGTCAGCAGCGCGGTCAGCACGATCAGCGGCACCGAGATCGAGTCGACGCCGATGTGGAACCGGACGCCGAGCGACGGGATCCACGGTACGTCGATCACCGCGTCGAGCGGCCGGACGGCGTCGCCGGGCAACTGCTCCTGCGCGGGCGCGTAGGCGAACCAGCCGCCGGTCCGCGGCCAGAGGATCAGCGCGCCGACCAGTACGAGCCCGGAGATCACCGACCCGTACGCCGCCGCGAGCCGGTCCGCGATCGCGGCCGGGATCGACCACAACGCTCCCGCGGCCAGCACCGGCAGGACCAGGATCGCGAGCAGGATCGCGTTCACGAGCCGATCACCCCCGCCAGCACGGCCAGGGCGACCGCGCCGATCACCGCCGCGGTCAGGTAGGTCTGCACGTTCCCGGTCTGCAGCCGCCGGAACCCCTGCGACGCCAGCGTCCCGGCCCGGCCGGCCGCGCGTACGTACGCCCCGATGACGTCGCGGTCCCCCGCCACGGTCAGGCGGGCCAGCCGGCGGACGGGCACGACGACCAGGCCGTGGTACGCCGGGTCGACGCCGAACTCACGCTCGAACACCACCGGCCGCGGATCCGCCCCGCGCCGCCACAGCGAGTACGCCGGGAGCGCGCCGAGCAGGACGAGCGCGGTCGAGATCAGCCCGATGGCCCAGTTGAGGTGCAGGCCGTCGGCGTACCCGAGCACGATCGAGGCGATCGCGAGCAGGACGAGCGGCGCCAGCATCACCCACGGCGCGTCGCGGAGCTTGGAGGTGTCGGGCTCGTCGAGGTCGGCCGCCGCGTCGCCGTCCTCGAACGCACCGATGCCGCCGGCCAGCGCCGGAGTACGGAAGAAGGTCCACAGCCACAGCCGCACGCAGTAGAAGGCGGTCAGCGCCGCGGTCAGGCAGACGGAGACCAGCACGAGCCAGCCGACGACCGACCCGTCGTGGGCCTGCTCCCAGGCCGCTTCGATCACCGCGTCCTTGGAGAAGAATCCGGCGAACCCCGGGACGCCGGCCAGCGCCGCGAGACCGACGGTCATGGTCAGGAAGGTGACCTGCAGCGCTTTCCGCGACTTTCCGCGACGCGTGTACCGGCGCAGGACGACGAGGGCCGCGCTGCCGACCTGGTGCAGCAGCACGCCCGCGCAGAGGAACAGCAGGCCCTTGAACGCGGCGTGCGTGACGAGGTGGAAGAGCGCGGCGTGCCGGCCGTCCTCGGTGCCGAGCGACAGCGCGGAGAACATGATCGCGAGCTGGCTCACCGTCGACCAGGCGAGGACGCGCTTCACCTCGACCGCGGCGGACGCGCAGAGCGCGGCGAAGAGCATCGTCACGCACGCGACGATCGCGAGCACGGTGAGCGTGGTCCCGGACGCGGCGAAGACGTCGTACAGGCGGGCGATCAGGAAAACGCCGGCGGCGACCATCGTGGCGGCGTGGATCAGGGCGCTGACCGGGCTCGGGCCGGGCATCGCGTCCGGGAGCCAGGTCTGCAGCGGGACCTGCGCCGACTTGCCGACGACCCCGACCAGGAGCAGCAGCGTGCCGGTCGTCAGCACCCCGGCGGAAATCCGCGCCGGATCGAGTTCGGAAATCCGGAACGTGCCCGCCCCGACACCGAGCACGAAGATGCCGAACAGGAACCCGACGTCGGCGAACCGGGTCATCAGGAACGCCTTCACCGCCCCCGAGCGGGCGTCGCGGCGTTCCCAGTAGTGGCCGATCAGCAGGTACGAGCAGGCGCCCATCACTTCCCAGCCGATCAGCAGGAAGAACAGGCTGTCCGAGACCACGACCGTCACCATCGCCGCGGTGAACAAGGTGACCAGCGCGTGGTACGACGCCGGGCGCTGGTGCAGGTACCCGAGCGAGTAGACCTGGACGCAGGTCGCGATCACGCCGACCACCGCGAGCATCAGGACCGTCAGGTCGTCGGTGCGGACCGCGAAGCCGATGGTCAGCTCGCCGACCTGGGAGTCGAGGAACGCGAACTGATCAGGCGTGGCGCCGTACAGCAAGGCGGCGAACAGCAGGATCAGCAGCGAGAAGGCGACGCCGGTGACGCGCCAGGCCGTCGCGATCATGGTCGCTCCACCAGGTCACGGGCCGCGTCGGCGTCGACGTGGCCGTGGCCGCGGAACAGCAGCAGCACGATCGCCAGGCCGAGACCGATCTCCGCCGCGGCCAGGGTGATCACGAAGATCGCGAGCGTCTGGCCGGTGGCCTCGTCCACCCGCCAGGCGTCGAAGGCGACCAGGTTCAGGTTGACCGCGTTCAGCATCAGCTCGAACGACATCAGCATCGTGATCACGTTGCGGCGCGCGAGGACGCCGTACACGCCGATGCAGAACAGGACGACGGCCAGCAGCAGCGGGAGGATCAGCGGCACCGTCAGTCCTCCTTCTTGCGCTGCGACAGCGCGATCGCACCGATCAGCGCCGCCAGCAGCAGCACCGAGAGGACCTCGAACGGGAGCACCCAGTTCCGGAACACCTGCGTACCGATGCCGGTGGCCGAGCCGTCGGTCACCGGCTTGATCTTCTCGTTGCCGAAGGCAAGGACAACGCCGGTGCCGAGGACCAGCGCGAGCACGGCGGCGACGACGGCCGCGAACGGGCTGCGCCCGGTGGTGAGCTCCGGCAGCGGGTTGGTCGGCGCCTTGGTGAGCATCAGCGCGAACAGGACCAGGACGACGATCGCGCCGACGTAGACGAGGATCTGGACCAGCGCGACGAACTCGGCCCGCAGCGCGCCGAAGCAGCCGGCCACCGCGCCGAGCGCGAGCACCAGCCAGAGCGCGGCGTGCACGATCCGGCGGGAGACCACCACCAGCACGGCCGCCACCACCGCCACCGCGCCGGCGACGGAGAACAGGACTGTGGTCACGCGTCGTCCCCGGAGTCCGGACCGGGGTCGACGGGCTGCGGCGCCGGCACCGTCCACATCCAGTCGCGGAGGCGGTCCTTCTCGTGGGTCAGGTTGCGGATGTCGGTCTCGGCGTACTCGAACTCCGGCGACCAGAACAGCGCGTCGAACGGGCAGGCCTCGATACAGATCCCGCAGTACATGCAGAGGCTGAAGTCGATCGCGAACCGGTCCAGCACGTTCCGGCTGCGCTCCCGGGCCTGCTCACCGACCGACGGCGCGGTCTCGGTGTGCGAGTCGATGTAGATGCACCAGCTCGGGCACTCGCGGGCGCACAGCATGCAGGAGGTGCAGTTCTCCTCCATCAGCGCGATCACGCCGCGGCTGCGCGGCGGCAACTCCGGCAGGACGTCCGGGTACTGCTCGGTGACGGAACGACGGGCCAGGGTCCTCGCGGTGACCTTCAACCCCTCGACCAGGCCCTTACCAGGCAGTCCCACGCTCCACCTCCCGTCTCTTAGCAGGACATTAGCCGATCTGCGCCTCCGGATGACCTCTACAGCTCGCGTTCGAGGCGGGCGGCGACCTGCCGGTACCGGCTGACCGGTATCAGGTGAACGCCCTCGAAGGCCCCGGAGTCACGGATCTTCAGGATCTGCTCGCAGGCGTGGTCCACCCCGGCGTCCCGGTCCCGCTCCACCGCCTCGACCAGCTCCGCCGGGATCGTGAGCTGGGGCAGGGCCGCCAGGTTGCGGGCCATCCGGGCGGAGGCGAGCACCATCACCCCGGCGTACACCGGGATGTCGAGGGCGACCGACTCGCGCCAGCGCAGCAGCTCGTCGAGGTCGTAGCTGACCTGGACGAACAGGAAGTCGGCCTCGGCCTTCCACCCTGGCACCTTCGACAGGCGTGTGGCCGCTCCGACCTGGAACGGGCCGACACCGGGGTACGTCGTCCCCCGGGTCTGCTCGATCATCCGCCGGACCGTCAACTGACTGGTGCGCGCACCCTCCGCCGGGTCGTCACCGTGGACGAACAGAAAACGTTCTACGCCGTACGCCGCCGCGGTCAGCAGGTCGCGCCGGAAACCGAGCAGATTCCGGTCCCTCGAGTTGAGGCAGGCGATTCCGCGCGCGCCCATCAGCTGCACCTCGTTGGCCACCGCGACACTCGACACGGTCGCCCGCCCGATGTGGTTGTCCGGGATCAGGAACCCGTCCGCGATCGGGCTCATCACCCCGATCTGGTGCCGCACCTTCTTCAGGTCCGGCCGCGTCGGAGGCTCCACCTCACAGATCAACTCGAACACCCTCGGGACCCTACCGAAGGTGCACCGGGCCGGCGGGGCTATCTCATCCGGGTCCGGAGGAAGTTCTGCTCGGCTTCGTTGGAGGTGAGCGCCAGGGCGGACTCGTAGGCGGCCCGGGCCTCGGAGGTGCGGTCCAGCTGGGTGAGGAGGTCGGCGCGGATCGCGTGGAAGAGGTAGTAGGTGTCGAGGCTCAAGGCGTCGACAAGTGCGAGGGCGTCGGCGGGGCCGTCGACTTCGGCGACCGCGACGGCTCGGTTGAGGGCCACGACGGGCGTGGGATCCAGAGCGAGCAGGTGGTCGTAGAGCTGGAGGATCTGGGCCCAGTCGGTGGCCTCGGGTGTCGCGGCGTCGGCATGGACGGCGTTGATCGCGGCCTGGAGCTGGTACGGACCGGGCTGGTTGCGGCGCAGGCATCGCCGTACGAGCGCATGGCCTTCCTCGATCAGCGCGCGGTCCCACAAGCCGCGGTCCTGGTCGCGGAGGCGGACCAGCGTGCTGTCCGGCGCTACGCGAGCCGGGCGGCGGGAGTGCTGGAGCAGCATCAGCGCGAGCAGGCCGACGGCTTCGGGCTCGTCGGGCATCAGGTCGACCAGCAACCGCCCCAGCCGGATCGCCTCGACGGCGAGCTCGTCGCGGGCCAGGGTGTCGCCGGACGAAGCGGCGTACCCCTCGTTGAAGATCAGGTAGACGACGGCGAGGACGCCGCGGACGCGCCCGGGCAGATCCGCCTCGTACGGCACGCGGTACGGGATGCCGGCGGCGCGGATCTTCGCCTTCGCGCGGACCAGGCGTTGCGCCATGGTCGGCTCGGGCACCAGGAAAGCGTGGGCGATCTCGGCGGTGGTGAGGCCGCCGAGCATCCGCAGCGTGAGCGCGACACGGACGTTCAGGGCGAGCGCCGGGTGGCAGCAGGTGAAGATGAGCCGCAGCCGGTCGTCGTGCACAGCGCCCTCCTCCACTGGCTCGGACTCGGCCTGCAACGGCGCCGCCTCGGCGTGCTTGCCGGACCGCGCGGCCTCACGGCGAAGCCGGTCGATCGCGCGGTTGCGCGCGGTCGTGATGATCCACCCGGCCGGGCTCGGCGGTACGCCGGTCACCGGCCACTTCTCCACCGCCGTCGCGAACGCGTCCTGGACGGCGTCCTCGGCGATCTCCAGGTCACCGAACACGCGGGTGAGGACAGCCACCGCCCGCCCGTGCTCGGCCCTGAAGATCGCAGCGAGGTCCGGTGTCACGACTGGAACGGCCTGACCTCGACCGACAGGTTGCGGAGCACCCCGGCCAGTCGCCGGGCCCAGTGCAGCGCCGCGTCCAGATCCTCGACCTCGATGACCGTGAAACCACCGAGATGCTCCTTGCCCTCGGTGAACGGCCCGTCGGTGACCAGCACCTCGTCGCCGGTCGCCTTCAGCACCGTCGCCGTCTCCGGCGGATGCAGGCCGGCCGCGAACACCCACACACCGGCGGCCTGCATCTCCTCGTTCAGGTGCTGCAACTCCCGCAGGATCGGGTCGAGCACCTCAGGCGCCGGAGCCGGACCGTCGGGCTGGTAGATGCTCAGCAGGTACTGATTCATCGTCTCCTCCTTCTCGCCTCTACACGAACGGCCTCAGCCCGGATCGACAGGCAGCACCACAGTAATTTCCAGCCCGCCTCCGGCGCGGGGTGTGGCGGTAACGGTCCCGCCGTGCGCCTCGGCGACCGACCGGACGATCGACAGGCCCAGGCCGGCGCCCTTCCCACCGACCAGCCGCTCGGCGCCGAGGCGGTAGAAGGGCTTGAACAGGCTCTCGACCTCGTACGGCGGGATCTCGGGGCCGGTGTTCGTCACGGTGACTCGCACCTGGTCGCCGGAGTGCTTGCTGATCACCCGGACCCATTGCTCGTCGCCGGGCACGTTGTGCCGGATGCCGTTCTCGACCAGGTTGTGGACGACCCGTTCGAGCAGGAGTGCGTCGCCCCGCGTCGGTGCGTCGCCGGGACCTCGGATCAGTTCGACGCCGGCCGCGGCCGCCTCGCCGGTGAGCTGGGCGGTCACGTGCGTCACCACGTCCGCGAGATTCACCGGGTAGACCGTCGTCAGCTGCTTCTCCGAGTCGGCCAGGATCAGCAGTCCTTCGATCAGCTGCTCGTGCCGGGCGTTGATCGTCAGCAGGCTCTCGCCCAGTTCCTTCACGTCCGGGGACGCCGTCCGCCGGTGCATCGCGACCTCGACCAGAGCGCGCCCGAGCGTCAACGGCGTCCGCAGCTCGTGCGACGCGTTGGCGACGAATCGCCGCTGGCCGTCGAACGAGTGGTCCAGCCGCTCGACCATCGTGTCGAACGCGTCCGCCAGGTTCTTGACCTCGTCGTCGGGGCCCTGCAGCGCGATCCGCTCGTGCAATGCGGCCGGTGACGCGGCGATCCGGCGTGCCGTGTCGGTGACCCGGTGCAGGGGCGCGAGCACCCGCCCGGCCACCAGCCATCCGAACCCGGCCGCCAGCGCTCCGACCGCGATCAGGGCGACGCCGCCCTGGGTCAGCAGGGATTTGATCGCCGCCTGCCGGACCTGCTCCCGCTGCTGTTCCAGCACGCGTTCCGCATCCGCGCCGGTCAGTACGGCGCCGTCCTTGTTCATCACGTAGACGTCGTTGGGCGGTGGCGCGGGCCTGCCGGCGCCCGGGGACGGGCTCAGGTACGTCCCCTTCACGATCACCCGGTACTGCTGCCCGAGGTTCGCGGTGAACAGCGCGTACGTGACTCCGAGCAGCACGACGCCGGCGGCCATGAACAGTCCGCCGTAGAGCAGTGTCAGCCGGCCGCGCAGCGACAGGTGCTTCAAGGGATTCTTCACGGGATTCGGTAGCCGACGCCGGTGACGGTCTCGACCAGTCCGGGCTCGCCCAGTTTCCGGCGCAGCTTCAGGATCGTCAGTCGTACGGCTCCGGTGAACGGATCCACGTGCTCGTCCCATGCCTTCTCCAGCAGTTGTTCGGCCGACACGGTCGCACCGTCGGCGCGCAGCAGCTCCGCGAGGACAGCGAATTCCTTCTTCGACAACGGCACGTACCGGCCGTCGCGGAACACCTCGTGCCGGGCCGGGTCCAGCGTGACGCCGGCCCGCCGCAGGACCGGCGGATCGGCCGGGCGGCTGCGTCGCCCGAGCGCGAGCACCCGCGCGGCCAGCTCGGCGAACGCGAACGGCTTGGTCAGGTAGTCGTCGGCGCCCAGCCCGAGCCCTTCCACCCGGTCCGTCACCGCGGCCGCCGCGGTCAGCATCAGCACCCGCGTGTCCGAACCGGACGCGACCAACTGCCGGCACACCTCGTCGCCGTGGACGACCGGGATGTCGCGGTCCAGCACCAGGACGTCGTACGCGTTCACCGCCAGCCGTTCCTGCGCCGCGCCGCCGTCCCCGGCCACGTCGACGGCATGTGACTCGTCGCGCAGCCATTCCGCGATCGCTGCCGCCAGCAACGGCTCGTCCTCGACCACCAGTACCCGCACGCACCCCATGATCCCCGACGGCCCTGTTTCCGCCGCGTTTCCGGACTCGGAAACGGCCCGGAAACGGGCCGCCGAGAAAGGTTTCCGGAAACGAGAGGAGCAATGATGCGCAACACCATTCTCGCTGTTTCCGTCCTGGCGGCCGGCCTGATCCTGACCGGGTGCGGGGCCGACGAGCCCGACGCCCAGGTCGCCTCCGGGACCGGAGCGCAGCAGTCGACGGCGCCGAGCAGCGCGCCGGCCGGTCTCAGCCGCGACGAGATGGCGGTCAAGTTCACCCAGTGCCTGCGGGAGAACGGCCTGAACGTGCCGGACCCGGAGCCGGGCAAGGGGCCGATGCTGAAGTTCGACAAGAACTCCGGGGTCACCCAGGAGAAGGTCCAGCAGGCCATGGAGGCGTGCCGGCAGTACGACCCGCAGGCACAGGGCAGCGCGAACCCGCAGCAGCAGGAGAACGGCCGGAAGTACGCCGAGTGCATGCGCAAGAACGGCGTCGAGAAGTTCCCGGACCCGAAGCCGGACCAGCGCGGGATCATGATCGGCCCGGGCGTGGCCGACGACCCGGACTTCCAGAAAGCGCAGGACGCCTGCCAGAGCATTCTGGCGGCGCGCTGATGCGCAAGGCACTCACGGCCGTCGTCGTCCTGGCCGCAGGGGGCGCCGCCAGCGTTTTCCTGGTGAACCGGGGCGACGCCGGCCAGGCACCGAAACCGGCCGCGCAGGCCGTACCGATCAACACCACCAAGGTCACCCAGCAGACCCTGAAGGACACCGAGACCGAAGACGGCCGGCTCGGCTTCGGGACGTCGTCCGCCGCGGTCAACCGGGTCGCCGGCACGGTCACCGCCGTACCTGACAGCGGGCAGGAACTCCGGCGCGGCAACACCGTCTACAGCATCGACAACGTGCCGACCACGTTGCTGTACGGCGCGCTCCCGGCGTACCGCAGGCTGGCGGTCGGGAGCGAAGGGACCGACGTCCTGCAGCTCGAGCAGAACCTGAAGGCGATGGGCTACACCGGGTTCACGGTCGACGACGAGTACACCGACGCGACCGCCGACGCGGTCGAGGAGTGGCAGGAGGATCTCGGGCGGGACGAGACCGGGGTCGTCGAGCTCGGCAGCGTGCTGTTCGCGCCCGGTCACCTGCGGGTGGACAGCGTGCAGGCCGAGGAGGGTTCGCCGCTCGGCCCGAACCAGCCGGTGCTCACCTACACCGGCACCACCCGGGCCGTCACGGTCCAGCTCGACGCGGCCGACCAGCGGCTCGCCACGCGCACCGCCGCGGTCACCGTCGGGCTACCGGACGGAAAGTCGGTCGCCGGAAAGATCCAGAAAGTTTCCACGGTGATCATCCCGGCGGAAAGCCCGGACAAGGATCCGGAGACCAAGGTCGAGGTGATCGTCGCCGTCGCCGACCAGAAAGCGGTGGCCGCGTGGTCGTCCGCGGCGGTCGACGTCACGTTCACCGCGTCGGAGCGCAAGAACGTCCTGACCGTCCCGGTCGCCGCGCTGGTCGCGCTCCGGGAGGGCGGGTTCGGCGTCGAGGTCACGGACGGGACGACGTCGCGGTACGTGCCGGTGAAGACCGGCTTGTTCGCGAGCGGCCAGGTCGAGATCAGCGGCGCCGGTATCACCGCCGGCACCACGGTGGGGATCCCGAAGTGATCGAGCTGACCGAGGTGACCAAGGTGTATCCGGGCGGCGTGCACGCGCTCGGCGGCGTCAGCGTGCGGATCGACCGCGGCGAGCTGGTCGCGATCGTCGGCCCGTCAGGCTCCGGCAAGTCGACGATGCTGAACGTGCTCGGCACACTCGACCGGCCGACGTCCGGCACGGTCCGGATCGACCGGTACGACGTGGCGCGGTTGTCCGACGCCGGGTTGTCCGCGCTGCGGGCGACCCGGATCGGGTTCGTCTTCCAGCAGTTCCACCTCGCCGCCGGCGTCCGCGCGGTCGACAACGTCGCCGACGGGCTGCTCTACTCCGGCCTCCGGCTGTCGGTACGGCGCAAGCGGGCGGCGGCCGCGCTGGAACGGGTGGGGCTCGCGCACCGCCTCGACCACGAGCCGCACGAACTGTCCGGAGGCGAGCGTCAACGGGTCGCCGTCGCCCGGGCCGTCGCCGGCGAACCCGCCGTACTGCTGGCCGACGAGCCGACCGGTGCGCTGGACTCCGCGTCGGGTGCCGGCGTGATGGAGCTCCTGCGCGACCTGCACGCCGCCGGTACCACGGTCGTCGTCATCACCCACGACCGCGACATCGCCGCCGCCCTCCCCCGCCAGATCCGCATGCGCGACGGCCACATCGTCGAGGAGGTGCACGCATGAACGACGACTTTGTGCACCAGATCCGCAAGAGTTCCGACGAAAAGCACGGACGTCGTGCACAAAGTGGCCGGGAACTGAGGCCCGCGGCGCTGGGGCTGCGGGACGTGGTGCGGGTCGGGGCGGTCGGGTTGCGGACCCGGCCGATGCGGGCGTTCCTGTCCGCCCTCGGGATCGCGATCGGGATCGCGGCGATGGTCGCCGTGGTCGGCATCTCGTCGTCCTCGCGGGCCGAGCTCGACGGCCAGCTCGATGCCCTGGGCACCAACCTGCTGACGGTCACGCCGGGCACCCGGCTGACCGGTGAGCAGGCCCAGCTGCCGCTCGCGGCCGAGTCCATGGTCCGCCGGATCCCGCCGGTCCGCGCCGAGTCCGCGATCGGCAAGGTCGACGACACGTCGGTGTACCGGACGAACAAGATCCCCGACGTCGAGACCAACGGCATCATCGCGTACGCCGCCCGGACGAACCTGCTCGACACCATCGGCGCCACGATCCGCAGCGGCAAGTGGATCGACGCCGCCACCGGCTCGTACCCGGCGACCGTCCTCGGCGCCGCCGCGGCGGATCGGCTCGGCATCACCAGGGCCGGGCCGGACACCCAGGTGCTGATCGGCAACACCTGGTTCACCGTGCTCGGCATCCTCGAACCGGCCGCGCTCGCACCGGAGCTGGACAGTGCCGCGCTGATGGGCTGGCCGGCGGCGGGCGACCTGTCCTTCGACGGGCACCCGACCACGATCTACACCCGGTCGGACGACGCCCAGGTGCCCGCGGTCCGATCGGTGCTCGGGGCAACGGCCAACCCGGAGGCGCCGAACGAGGTCGAGGTATCACGCCCGTCCGACGCGCTCGCCGCGAAGCAGGCCGCCGGTCAGGCGTTCACCGGACTCCTGCTCGGGCTGGGCGCCGTCGCGCTGCTGGTCGGCGGCGTCGGGGTCGCGAACATCATGGTGATCTCGGTGCTCGAACGCCGCGCCGAGATCGGTCTGCGCCGTTCACTCGGGGCGACCCGCGGCCAGATCCGGACCCAGTTCCTGACCGAGTCCCTGCTGCTGTCCGCGCTCGGCGGCGTCGGCGGCGCGATCCTCGGATCCGCGGTCACCGCCGCCTACGCGTCGTACCAGAACTGGCTGACGGTGATCCCGGTCTGGGCACTGGCCGGCGGGGTGCTGGCGACGCTAGTGATCGGCGGCCTGGCGGGCCTGTATCCGGCTGTTCGCGCATCGCGCCTGTCCCCGACCGAGGCACTTGCGACGCCCTAGCGGACCCCGGGCACTCACCAACCGCCGCGGCTCACCGACGGCCACGCTCAACCGACCGCCGAGGACCGGCCGAGAGGGCGGTTGGTGAGTGCTGCAGGTCCGCCTCAGAACAGCACGACGCCGACGCCTGTCAGCGCGAGCTGCAGCAGCGCCACCGGCACCAGGCCCTGCCAGGCCAGCTTCTGCAGCTGGTCGGCGCGCATCCGCGGGAACGAGACCCGCACCCAGATCACCACGACCGACACGAGCGCGATCTTCAGCAGCGCCCAGATCCAGCCGATCGACTCCGGCCCCGGCCCGCTCCAGCCGCCGAGGAACAGCACCGTCGTGAGCGCCGCGAGGACGACGATCCCGGCGTACTCGGCGAGCAGGAACATCGCGAACCTCAGCCCGGTGTACTCCGTGTACGGGCCGAAGATCACCTCGGAGTCCGCGACCGGCATGTCGAACGGCGGCCGCTGCAGCTCGGCCAGACCGGCGATGAAGAACACCACCAGACCGGGCAGCTGCCAGAGTAGCCACCACGGATTCCAGGCGTGGCCGATCGCGGTCAGGCTCAACGATCCGGCGGCGACCGCGACACTCGCCGCGGACAGGACGAACGGCAGCTCGTAGCTCATCAGCTGCGCCGCGACCCGGAGGCCGCCGAGCAGGCTGTACTTGTTGCCGCTGCCCCAGCCGGCCATCAGCGATCCGAGGACGCCGATGCTCATCACCGCGAGCACGAAGAACAGGCCGGAGTCGAGGTCGGCGCCGACCAGGCCCGGTGCGAGCGGGATCGCGGCGAGCGCGGCCAGGTACGGCAGGATCGCGACGATCGGCGCCCACTCGAACACCCGCTTGTCGGCGGCGGCCGGGACCACGCTCTCCTTCTGGACGAACTTCACCCCGTCCGCGACCAGCTGCGCCCAGCCGTGGAAGCCGCCGGCGTACATCGGGCCGAGCCGCGACTGCATGTGCGCCATCACCTTGTGCTCGGCCTGCCCGACCAGCAAGGGCGCCACCAGGAAGGCGACCAGGACGCCCACCACCCGCACCACGAACTCCAGCATGCCTGTCAGCCTAGTGCGTCCGACTTGACCTCAACCATCGTTCAGGTCCGAGGGTGGGTCGCATGACCACGATTCTTGTCACCGGAGCCACCGGCCGCGTCGGCCGCCATGTCGTCGACGGGTTGCGCGCCGCGGGCGTCACCGTCCGGGCCCTCGTCCGGACGCCGGACCTCGCCGGTTTCCCGCCGGACGTCGAACTGATCCAGGGCGACATCTACGACCCCACCGCCGTACGCCGGGCCGCGGCCGACGTGGACGCTGCCTTCCTGCTCTGGCCGTCGTTCAGCGCCGAAGGGGCCGCGGCGGTGATCGGCGAACTGCCGCGGCGTGTCGTCTACCTGTCCTCGTTGAGCGCGCCGTCCGGCGGCGTGTGGGCCGATGTCGAGCGGCTGCTGCGGGATGCCGGCAAGGAGTGGACGTTCGTGCGACCGGGCGGGTTCGCGGTCAACGCGCAGAGCTGGGCCACCGAGTTCCGCACAGGTGATGTCGTCCGGGTCGCGTCGCCCGAGGCCGGCCGGTCGTTGATCCACGAGCGCGACATCGCCGCGGTCGCCGTACTCGCATTCCTGGACGACCGGCACATCGGCCGGATCTACGGCCTGACCGGCCCCGAGGTCCTGACCCAGGCAGAGCAGATCCGTACCATCGCGCGGGCCACCGGTAAGGAGATGCGGGTCGAGGCGCTGTCCGACGCGGACGCGCGGCAGGCGATGCTCGACCTCGGCGCCGACCCGATCCTCGCCGACAGCTCGGTCGCCTACTGGGCCTCGCTCGTCGACAACCCCGAGCCCGTCACCACGACCGTCACCGAGCTCACCGGTCGCCCGGCCCTCACGTTCGCCGAGTGGGCCGACGAACACGCCGGCGAGTTCCGCGTCCTGTCCACGGCCGAGGTCGGCAGGCAGTACGTCGACGCGCTGACCACCGGCCGCCTCGACCAGGCCCTCGCCCTCACCGCCCCCGAGGTCGTCCGCGTCGCACCCCTCGAGACCGGCGGCGAGGAGACCGAGATCAAAGGCACCGACGCCATCCTCGAGAACGCCCGCCGCCTGAACGCCGACATCGAATACCTCAACGTCGACGTCCTGGGCCCCCTCCTTCTCGACGACCACTTCGCGGTCCGCTTCACCTTCGACCAACTGAACGTCCGCACCGGCACCCGCTCCCGAACCACCAAACTCTCCCTCTGCACGGTCGAATCCGGCCGAATCACCCGCGAAGAGGTCTTCTACTACACCCCGCCCAGAGGGAGCTGAAGCCAGCCGCCTACGTCGTGGCGGCCGGCGGTGAGGGCGGCGGTGCGGGCGGCTTGGTTGGCGTGGTGGATGGTGCCGATGAGGATGCGGGTGGGGTCGGGGAGGGCCTGGGCGAGGAGGGTGCTCAGGTGCGGGCCGTAGTTGTGGCCGCGGTGTTCGGGGGCGAGGATCAGTTCGCGGACGACGTACGCCGGAAGGCCGAGGGCGTCGTCGGGCTTGATCACCGCGGCGGCGTACCCGGCCCACTCGTCGTTCACCGTGACGTCGTACAGCAGGCCCTCGTCCGCTGACTCCTGCAGGTCGTCGCGGTCCTGGAGGGCTGCCTGCTCCGCGTGGCTCGGGTGGTCGGCGTCGACGGCGGCGTACGCGCGGCGCGCCTCGTCGTAGTGCTCGACGGTCTTCGCCGGGCGGAGCGCGAGGCCGGGTGGTACGTCGTACGGGCGGAGTTCGTGGATCGGGGCGGCGAGGAAGCGGCGGTCGGGGGTGGTGCCGGCGACGGCGGGGGCTGCGCTCCAGAGGCGGACGTACAGCGGGTGGTGGATGCCGTAGTGCTCCTGGGCGGCCGCGGCCAGGGCGGGGAGGTCCGGAGGTTCCGGTGAGCGGGTCATCGGGGTGGCGTCGACGAACGGTTTCGCCGGGTCGAGGTTCTCGAAGCGCATGCTGAACATCGCGTGCAGGTCGTTGCCTATGGCAACCCAGCGGTTGAGCATCGACTCGGCGGGTTTGCCGGGCGCCAGGCGCTGGGCGCGCTGGGCGGCGATGTCCAGGTCCTCGGCCAGCAGGATGTCGAGGGCTGCGTGCTCCTCGGTCAGGATCGCGAGCCGACGCGCGTCGTCCACCCAGGTCCGGGTGAGCGGATGCTGCCGTTCGAGCGTGTACCGCGCCAACACCTCAGCCGAAGGAATCACGAGGACCCAGGCGACGCCCCGTCGCCATCCCCGGCCTCCCGAGGCACCTCACCGGCCGAGTCAGCCGAGTCAGCCGAGCCAGTCGGGCCGGTCGGGCCGGTCGGGCCGGCCGGGCCGGTCGGGTCAGCCGGGTCAGCCGGTGCGGTCGGGCTGGCTGGGCCCGCGGATGCGGCGGCGTCGGCCGGGCCCGCGGATGCGGCGGCGTCGGCCGGGCCCGCGGATGCGGCGGCGTCGGCCGGACCCGCGGATGCGGCGGCGTCGGCCGGACCCGCGGATGCGGCGGCGTCGGCCGGACCCGCGGATGCGGCGGGGTCGGCCGGCGCGGTAGATGCGGCCGGGTCGGTCGGTGTTGTCGGGGTGGGCGGTGTGGGTGTGGTGGGGGTTTGGCGGCGGGTGCGGCGTTCGCCGGGAGGGCCTGAGCGGCGGGGGCGGGCGGGGGTGGCGGCGGCTTCGGCGGGGGCGAGGGGGTCGGGGGTGGGGGACCCGGGTGGGCGGGGGCCCCAGGTCTCGGGGTCGGGGACGCCGGGTGGGAGGGTGCGGCGGCGGCTCGGGGCGCCGGCGGGGGCGTGGTCGGACTCGCCCGGCTCCTTCGCGCCCGGCCACGGCTTCGCGACGCGCGACGCGAGCACGAACTCCTTGCGCAGCGGGTGCCCCTCGAACTCGTCCGGCAGCAGCAGCGTGGTCAGGTTCGGATGCCCGTCGAAGGCGATCCCGAACATCTCGTACGTCTCCCGCTCGTGCCAGTTCGCGCCGGCGTACAGCTCGGACAGCGTCGGAAGTACAGCGTTTTCCCGCGGCACCAGAGTGCGCACCAGCACGTGATCCACGTGTGATCCGCCCCAGAAGTCCGCGAGGTGCGTGACCACCCGGAATCCGTCCTTGAGCTCGTCGGACGCGCTCAGGAAATCGAAGAACGTGAGCCCGACCGCGTCCCGCAGAATCTCGTGCGCCGCGACCCACGCCTCCGGCGGTACGTCGATCGCGGTCGGCCCGAAGCTGTCCGACGCCGTCGCGGCGATCCCGGCGCCCGTGAGCGCCTGGAGTGCGTCCGCGCTCAAGGCTGCACCAGCCCCCGCGTCAACGCCGCGGCCGACGGCTCGTCGTACCGCGAGGTCACGTTCTCGCCGGCGATCTTCTCCTGGAGTTTGAGGATGCCCTGCAGCAACGCCTCCGGCCGCGGCGGGCAGCCGGGCACGTACACGTCCACCGGGATGATCTGGTCGACGCCCTTCGTCACGCAGTACGAGTCCCAGTACGGGCCGCCGGAGTTCGAGCAGGAGCCGAACGAGATCACGTACTTCGGCTCGGGCATCTGGTCGTAGAGCCGCTTGATCGCGGGCGCCATCTTGTCGGTGACGGTGCCCGACACGACCATCAGGTCGGCCTGCCGCGGACCGGGCGCGAACGGGATCACGCCGAGCCGGATGAAGTCGTGCCGACCCATCGACGCCGCGATGAACTCGATCGCGCAGCACGCCAGCCCGAAGTTGAACACCCAGAGCGAGTACTTCCGGCCCCAGTTCAGCAGGTACCGGACCGGCTGCGGGGCGAGCTTCGCCAACGCACCCACCGCCGGCCGCACGGTCGGCATCCCCAGCTCGATCTCGGCCATGGTGTCAGCCTAGGGCATGCCTGACGGCTCAGCGCCGTCGCGAGGAGGTGCTCGGTGCGGTGCATCGGCGTGCGGGGGCGAAGGTCTCGATGCGGAGCATCGTGGTCTTTGCACCCGTGCGGCGAGGTGCCGTGCCGAGTGCCCCGCAGTAGGCGCTGGGCCGTCAGGCATGCCCTACAGTCCGACAATCTCTTCCGCGAGGATCTCCGGGTACTCGAGTGGCGCGTAGTGGCCGACGCCGTCGACCAGACGCAGCCGGACGTCGCTGAAGAAGTCGTCGAGCCGGTCGGACCAGGCCCGCGGGAACAGCGGATCGAACTCCGGCCACAGCACCACGGTCGGCACGGCGATCCGGTCGTACGACGGCGGCGCGGTTTCGGCCGCGGACACGGCCACGGACCCGGCGCCCGCCCGGTACCAGTTGAGCGACGCCGTGAACGCGCCCGGCGCCGAGTACACCGAGACCAGATGGTCCAGGTCCGGCTGGAAGTTCGGCCCGGACCAATGCGTCCAGAAGTGGGTGAGATAGGACCGGACCGCGTCCTCCCGGCCGTCGATCAGCTCCTCGATCACCGGCAGCCGGTGGAACGCCTGGTACCAGAACTCGGCCTGCGCGTGCTCGGAGAACACCCGCTTCCCGATCCCCGGCAGCGGCGGCGCGACCACCATCCCTTCCACCAGGTCGGGACGGCTCCGGGCGATGCCCTGCGCGATCCGGCTGCCGACGTCGTACCCGGCGAGCACCGGCCGATCGAGCCCGAGTTCCTCCACCAGCGCGACGACGCCGCGGGCCTGCGCCTCCATGCCGTACTGCGCGGCGTCGGGCGACAACCCGATCGTCGCACCGAACCCGCGCAGGTCCGGCACCACCACCTCGAGCCCGCGCTCGACCAGCATCGGCGCCAGCAACCGGTAGTCCGTCCGGTCACCGGGCCAGCCGTGCAGGAGCACCACCGCGGGACCTTCGCCCATCCGGTCGTAAGCCAGCCTGAACCCGTCCACTGCCTCGCTCAGCATGGCCCCATTGTTGACCATGCCGCCGGCCGGGCCTACCGTCGTTTGAACAGGACTGAACAGGTCCATCGAAGGAGCCGAGATGACCGACCAGGTCGAGGTGCAGCAGTCCCGTGCGCTCGCGGTGGAGAGCAACGGGTTGAACGTGATCGCGGACGCCGACCGCAAGGGCCGGCCGAGTCAGTTGTTCTGGCCGTGGTTCGGGGCCAACGTGTCGGTGCTCGGCCTGAGCTACGGCGCGTTCGCGCTCGGGTTCGGGATCTCGTTCTGGCAGGCGGTGGTCGCCGGGCTGATCGGGGTGGTGTTCTCGTTCCTGCTCTGCGGGCTGATCGCGCTGGCCGGAAAACGGGGTTCGGCGCCGACCATGGTGCTCAGCCGGGCCGCGTTCGGAATCCGCGGAAACAAGTTGCCGTCACTCGTTTCCTGGTTGCTGACGGTCGGCTGGGAGACCGTGCTGACGATCCTCGCGACGCTCGCCACCGCCACCGTCTTCGAGCGGCTCGGCTGGGGCGGCGGGACGCTGACCAAGGTGATCGCGCTGGTCGTGGTCGGTCTGCTGACGGTTGCCTGCGGCGTCCTCGGGTTCGACCTGATCATGCGGGCGCAGACGATCATCACGGTCGTCACCGGCGTCCTGACGATCGTCTACATCGCGCTCGTCGCCGACCAGATCCACTGGAGCACGGTGTCGGCGCTGCCGAGCGGGTCGGCGCAGGCCGTGATCGGCGCGCTGGTCTTCCTGATGACGGGTTTCGGGCTCGGCTGGGTGAACGCCGCCGCGGACTACTCGCGGTACCTCCCGCGGCAGTCGTCGAGTCGTGGCGTGGTCGGCTGGACGACGTTCGGCGGGTCGCTGGCTCCCGTCGTGCTGCTGGTGTTCGGTCTGCTGCTGGCGGGATCGTCGGAGGACCTGAGCAAGGCGATCGCGGCGGACCCGATCGGGGCGCTGGCGGAGGCGCTGCCGACCTGGTTCCTGGTGCCGTTCGTGATCGTCGCGGTGCTCGGGCTGGTCGGCGGCGCGGTCCTGGACATCTACTCGTCGGGCCTGGCGCTGCTGTCGCTCGGGCTGCCGGTGAAGCGGTACGTCGCGGCGTTCATCGACGGTGTCGTGATGATCGCGGGGACGATCTACGTGGTGTTCTACGGCGGCGAGTTCCTCGCCCAGTTCCAGGGCTTCCTGATCACGCTCGGCGTCCCGATCGCGGCATGGTGCGGGATCATGCTCGCCGACATCGCGTCCCGGCGGCGCGACTACGCCGAGGAGGACCTGTACCGTCCGGCCGGGCGGTACGGCGACGTCCGCCGGCTGCCCGTGGCGACGATGCTCGTTGCCACCGGCATCGGGTGGGGACTGGTCACGAACACGCTGGCGTCGTGGCTGACCTGGCAGGGCTACCTGCTCGGCGCCTTCGGCCTCGGCGGCAAGGACGGCGCGTGGGCGTACGCGAACCTCGGCGTCCTGGTGGCGCTGGTCCTCGGGTTCGTCGTGCAGTGGTTCGGCGGGCGGCCCGCCGTCCGGCGGCAGGAGGCCTGATGGTGCTGGCCCTGATCGACCTGCAGCGGATCTTCGCCGACCCCGCGTCCGGCTGGGCGGCCCCGGATTTCCGGCGGGTCGTGGAGCCGACACGCGAGCTGATCAGGATCTTCTCGCCCGACGTGGTGTTCACCCGGTTCGTCGCGCCGGAACGTCCGTCCGGCGCGTGGATCGGCTACTACGAGGAGTTTCCGTTCGCGCTCCAGCCGCCGGACTCCGAGGACTACCAGCTGGTCGACGAGTTCAAGGGCGCTCCAACTCTCGACAAGACCACGTTCGGCGCCTGGGGCCCGGAGCTGGCCGCGAAGGCGGACGGGCGGTTGGTCCTGGCCGGGGTGTCGACCGACTGCTGCGTGATCAGTACAGCGCTTTCCGCGGTGGACGCCGGCGTCCGGGTCCAGGTGGTCGAGGATGCCTGCGCCGGGTCGACCGCGGAGAACCACGCGAAGGCGATCGACGTCATGCGGCTGTATGCCCCGATGCTCGAGATCGTGAGCGTGGAGCAGTTGCGATGATCCGGCGGGTCTCCCTCAAACACGAGCGGATCGCGCGGGTGCTCGCGCGGGAGATCAAGTCCGGGGTCGTCCGGCGCGGCACCCAGCTGCCCGGTGAGGTCGAGCTGGCGAAACGGTTCTCGGTCAGCCGGAACACGATCCGCGCGGCGCTCGCCGTCCTCGCCGACGACGAGCTGATCGCGACCCGCACCGGCAAGGGCTCGTACGTGCTGTTCGACGGGCGCCCGCTGGACGGGCGGCTCGGGTGGACGCACGCCCTGTCGGAGCAGGGCGTGGAGACCCGGATGCGGACGGTCCGGATCGAGCTCGAGGACGATCCCGCGCTGGCCGCCCGGCTCGGGCTGGAGTCGTCGCGGGTGGTGGCGATCGAGCGGGTCCGGCAGCTCACGGACGGTACGGCGATCTCGCTCGAGCGGAGCCGGGTCCCGGCGCTCGAGTCGCTGCGCGACCTACCCGAGCGCGGCCTCGACCACGGCTCGATCAGCGTCACGCTGAACCGCGCCGGCCTGTACCTCGACCACTGCGAACAACGCCTCCGCGGCCGCCCTCTCACCCCCGTCGAGGCCGGCCACCTGGACCGACCCGACGGCACCTGGTTCCTGCACACCACCCGGACCAGCTGGACCGCGACCGACCAGTTCGCCGAGTACGCCGACGAACTCCTCGACCCCGAACACTACGAACTGAGCCTCACTTACCGGACCTGAGAGCCCGGCCCGGGATGCCTAGGGAGTTGGTTGCCCGGGGCATAGGGAGTTGTGCTGATGTGGGGGGCTGCCTCAGGCGCGCACTGTTCTCGGACAGACAGCAGCCGGAGGAGATCATGTTCGCTTACTCGACCGACGCGGTACGCGCGGAGATGGCGTATCGCCAGGACCGGATCCGCCGCGACTTCCAGCGCCCGTTCTGGTTCCAGCGCAAGCGTGCACCGCAGCCGCCCCAGCCCTGCGCGCCCGAACTGCGGGCCCGTCCCGCGATGTGACCGCACGATCACCGCCCCGAAGCCCCTTCCCACGGCGCGGCCGGCTCTCCGGAGCCGGCCGCGCCACTGTCGTTTTCCGGGCGTTTCCGGCGTCGTTTCCGGGGTCGTTTCCGGCGTCGTTTCCGGGGTCCTAGGACCCCCTAAGACCCCCTAAGGCCGGAGGGCTCGCAGGGATAGGGAGGACTTCCGATGTGCGGGTCCTCCTCAGACGAGCAGATTTACCTCTGTCGGCAGGCAGCCGGCACAGACAACGGAGGAACACATGTACACGAACGCATCGGTCAAGGCCGAGGTCGACTACCGCAGGGAGCGCCTCAGCCGCGACTTCCGGCAGACCCGGAGCACCCGGAGCCGCCGGACCATCAGCCACCTGTTCGGCCGGAAAGCCTGAAGGGAGGGAAACCATGTTGACCATTCCGATCACCCCCGATTCGATGAAGGCGGAGACCGAGTACCGCTTGGAGCGCGCCAAGCGTGACTTCCGGCTCGCGAACCGCCGGCCGCGCCGGGCGCAGGGCACGCAGCCCGAGCCGCGGCACGCCCTCCGACCCCGTCCGGCCGCATGACCGCCGGCACCGCCGTCCCTGATCGAGAAATCGCGATCAGGGACGGCGTTTCTGCGACCGGGAGACAGCACCGGACGGGATGCCGTCGATTTGTGTCGGCGCCAGGGGCGAAGATGGACGACGTGCCCTGGAACTCGACACCTCTCGTCGGCCGCTCGACCGAGATGGCCGCCCTGCTCAGCGCCGTGGACGACGCCAAGACGCGTCGCGCCGGCGCCGTTGTGCTGTCCGGTGACGCCGGCGTCGGCAAGACCCGGCTGCTGGACGAGGTGGCCACCGGCGCGCACGAGCGCGGGTTCGGCGTGCTGGTCGGGCACTGCACCGACTTCGGCGACGCCGGCCTGCCCTACCAGCCGTTCTCGGAGATCTTCGGCCGGCTGGCCGGCGACCGCCCCGACCTCGTCGAGGGCGTGCTGCGGAACTTCCCGGCGATCGGCCGGCTGCTGCCCGCGCACCGCCTGCTGAGCGCCCAGCCGGCGCCGCAGGAGGGCCAGCTCGACCGCGCCGCGCTGTTCGACGCCGTCCTCGGCGCGTTCACCGCGCTCGCCACCAGCGAGCCGCAGCTGGTGATCATCGAGGACGCGCACTGGGCCGACGACTCGACCCGGGACCTGATCGGTTTCCTGATCACCCGCCTGACCTCGCAGCGCCTGGCGCTCGTGGTGTCGTACCGCAGCGACGACCTGCACCGCCGGCACCCGCTGCGCCGCCCGATCGCCGAGTGGTCCCGCAACCCCCGGGTCCGCCGGGTGAACCTGCTCCCCCTCGACGCCGACGAGGCCCGCACGCTGCTGCACTCGCTGCTCAGCAACCCGCTGACGGCCGTCGAGGAGCGCCGCATCCTCGAGCGCGCCGGCGGCAACGCGTTCTTCACCGAGGAGCTCGCCGCCGCGGCCTCGATGGGCGACGGCGACGTCGTGCCGCCCGATCTCGCCGACCTCCTGCTGGTCCGCCTGGATCCGCTGTCCGACGACGCCCGCCAGGTCGCGCGGGTGATCGCGGTCGCCGGCCGCCGGGTCCCGCACACCCTGCTGACGGCGGTCGCGGATCTCCCCGACCGCGAGCTCGACGAGGCGTTGCGCGAGCTGATCGACGCGCACATCATCGACCAGCCCACCAGCGATCGGTATTACTTCCGCCACGCCCTCCTCGCCGAGGCCGTGTACGACGACCTCCTGCCGGGCGAGCGGGTCCGCCTGCACTCGGCGTACGTCCAGGCGCTCAAGGACCAGACCGTCGCGGGGACGGCGGCCGAGCTCGCGGGGCACGCCACGCGCTCGCACAACCTGCCGGTCGCGTTCGAGGCCCGGGTCCGGGCGGGCGAGGAGGCCATCTCGGTGGCCGCGCCGCAGGACGCGTTGAAGCACTACGAGCTCGCCCTGGAGCTGTTCCCGAACCGGGCCGCCGACCACGCGATCGACAAGACGTCGCTGATCGTCCGGACCGCGACCGCGGCGACCCTGTCGTCCCAGCACCTGCGTGCGGTGAAGATCCTGCGCAAGGCTCTCGCCGACCTGCCGCCGGACGCGCCGAAGCTGGAGCGGGCGCAACTACTGCTGCCGCTGGCCGACATCGCCCTGGTGATCGACCAGGACCAGGAGGCCAACGAGGCCATCACGCAGGCGCTCAAACTGGTCCAGGACGAGCCGGCCAGCGTCTTCAAGGCGCAGGTCGCCTCGCTGTACGCACGGGTGTCCGACGCGCTCGGCCGTCCGATGGAGGCGGAGCGCTGGGCGCACAAGGCGCTCGAGATCGCCCGCGACGCCGGCCAGGAGTCCGCGGCCAGCGACGCCGGGATCACGCTGGCGCAGCTGCGTCGCCGGGCCGGTGACCCCGAGACCGCGGTGAAGCAGCTCGAGGAGGCCGCCGTCCGGGCCCAGCTCATCGGCGATCCGGCCGCGGAGGTGCGGAGCCGGTTCCTGGTCGGGTCGACGCACTACGACCAGGGCGACCTGCTGAACGCGAAGGCCGCGTTGTCGTTCGCGACCAAGCGGGCCGGCGAGCTCGGCCGGCAGTGGGCGGCGTACGGGTTCGATGCGCGCCGGATGCTGGCGCTGACCCAGTTCATGCTCGGCGAGTGGGACGCGGCGGCGGCGACCGCCCGGACGGACGCGATGACGCCGGCGGCGGCCGCGGCCGCGCTGCGGGCGGTGGAGTTCTCGGTTCGCGGCGGGCGCGGCGACACCGCGGTCGCGGAGGAGTTCGAGCTGTCCCGGAAGTGGTGGGACCTCGACGTGATGCTGCCGATCATCGGGTTGCAGCCGGCCGTCGACGCGTACCGGGCGCTCGACAAGCCGGCCGAGGCCGAGAAGCTGATCGCCGACGTGTCCGTCTTGTGCGCCGACGTGTTCCAGAGCGAGTGGTTCCTCGGGCGCATCCGGTTCTCGACGCTCGGGCTGCAACTGCTGTGCCACCGCGCGGTCAGCGAGCCGACGGCCGCGGCGGAGCTGGTCGCGCGCGGCGCCGAGCTGGTGTCGCTCGGGCAGTCGACCGCGGAGAAGGGCCTGCCGCCCGGACGCCTGATGGGCGTCGAAGGGCTCGCCTGGCTGGCCCGGCTGGAGTCGGAGTGGGACCGGCTGCGCTGGCTGGCCGGAATCGACGCGCCGACACCGGAGGAGCACGTCGCCTCCTGGCAGCGGACGACCGACGCCTTCGGGTATGGGTACGTGTTCGAGCAGGCCTGGTCAAGGATCCGGTTGTCGGCCGCCCTACGCGCCGCGGGTCGGGTCGGCGAGGCGAACGAGCAGACCGCACTGGCCGCCGAGGTCGGGCGCGAGCTGACCTCCCGTCCGCTCCTGGAGGAGGCCGGTGGCGCCGAGACCGGTGGCGCGAGTGCGCTGACCTCACGCGAGACCGAGGTGCTGCGGTTGCTCGCCGAAGGACGCACGAACCGACAGCTGGCGCGGGAGCTGTACATCTCCGAGAAGACGGTCAGCGTGCACGTGTCCAACATCCTCGCGAAGCTGGGCGTCCGCTCCCGTACGGAGGCGGCAGCCGTGGCTCGCCGCGACGGGTTGCTCGGCGACGACTGACACCACCGGCCGAGGCTGTGGTCAGCCGACGGTGCGGTCAGCCGTGGCTGCGGCGGCGGTCGGGCTGGGGGTACAGGTGGCGGGCGCGGGCCCGGGCCAGCTCGTCACGCTGAGCGGCCGGCTCGGCGGGGGTCGGCGCGGGCCGCTCGAGATCGGTGATGTCGTCGAAGACCTTGCGGGCGTGTCGCATCCGCGCTGCGGCCAGCAGCACGAGCCCGGCCGCCGCCAGTGCCATCACTACCCACAGTTGCCACGACATAGCCTCACCGCCACGTACTCGCCCCGTTCCCCCGAGTAATCACCATAACTCCGATAGCGGCGCTTGGCGACCGGCTGTACGCATTCCGTCAATACCAGCGCTTCAAGCTCACGTTTTGTTGCACGGAGCAAACACAAACGGTGATCGGGCAACGAGTCCGCGCGCCAGAAACTGCAAATACTCTCAGTTATCGACCCCCGCGAGGACAGGGTCGGAGAATATGCTCGGGCCGGTGAGAGTGCTGTCTGCTGACGACGTCCGCCGGGCCGTGCCGATGAGCGCGGCGATCGACGCGGTGCGGGACGCGTTCCGCGAGCTCGCGGAAGGAAACTTCGTGCTGCCGCCGCGGCAGATCTTCGGCGACGGCGCGGTGCTGGTGATGTCGGCGTACCACTCCCCGACCGGCACCGCGGTGGTGAAGAAGATCGGGATCGCGCTGGACCAACTGCCGGCGATCCGCGCGACCGTGATCTGGACCGGCCGCGGCGAGCAACTGGTCGCGGAGGGCAGCTCGATCACGACGTTGCGGACGGGTGCGGTCGTCGGTGTCGCGACCGATCTGCTCGCGCCGTCCGACGCGACCCGTCTGACCGTCATCGGGTCCGGCGCGCAGGCACCGGATCAGGTCCGCGCGGTGCTCGCCGTCCGCCCGATCGCCGACGTCACCGTGACCGGCCGCTCGGCCGACCGCGCCGCGGCGCTGGCAGCTGAGCTTGCGGCCGAGTTCCCCGCCGTGGGGTTCACGTCGAGCACGGACGTCGGCGAGTCGGTCGCGGACGCGCACGTCGTCTGCTGCGCCACCTCGTCGAGTACTCCGCTCTTCACCGCCGACGCCTTGCCCGCCACCGTCCACGTCAACGCGATCGGCGCCTTCCGCCCCACCATGCGCGAACTCCCCCGCGACCTCCTGGCCTCGGCCAGCACGGTCCTCGTCGACCAGCGCGAAGCCGCCCTCGAGGAGTCCGGCGAAATCATCGACGCCGTCGACTCCGGCACGCTCACCACGGCCGACCTGCTCGAGCTGGGCACCGCCCTCGCCGACCCACCCACCCCGACCGGCCGCACGGTCTTCAAATCAGTAGGTATCGGCTGCCAGGACTGGGCGATCGCCGCCGCGCTCGCTCAGGTCCAGCGCAGGATGCCCTTGCGGTAGGCGTACAGGAGGCCGACCGCCACGAAGGCCAGGAAGATGAACATCTCGACCAGCGTGGCGAAGCCGAGGGTGTCGAAGATGGTCGCCCACGGGAAGAGGTAGATCGCGTCCACGGCGAAGATCACGTAGAGGTACGCGAACAGGTAGTACCGGATGTGGACCTGCGCCCAGCCTTCGCCGACCGGGTCGACACCCGACTCGTACGTCTTGAGCTTGCCCTCGGTCGGATACGTGACCGTCAGCGCCTTGTTCAGCGCGAACGCGCCGAGCAGCCCGACGAGGCCGAGCGCGACCACCGCGGCGATGACGCCATAGCTGTCCGACACGGGCAAGAGTCTAGTTGGTGCAGAGCAGCAGGGAGTCGACCGCGACGTACGGGCCGTAGCCGGAGCGGACGTCCGCGACCTGCAGCCGCAACCGCGTCACACCCGAGATGTCGTAGTTCAGCCAGGTCTCGGTCTCCTGCTGCATCCGGACCGACGTCAGCGCCGTCGTCCCGTTGTGCAGCGACACCCGGACCAGCCCGTCGGTGAGGTTGCCGAGCCAGTTCCGCGAGTACCGGCAGCCGGTCGCGTCGACCTCGCCCCACACGTACCCACCCTGGTTCGCCAAGAGGTCGGCCTCGGACCGCCGCGGGCCCTCCGCCGGCGGTACGACGCTGAACTGCGGCTGCCCTACCCCGCCCGCGCGCACCAGGCCCTTCTTGAACATGCCCCGCCACACGTAGTGCTTGAAGCTGATCATCGGCGAGATGGCCGCGGTGTACGGCGCCTGCGGGCCGATCGCGATCCGGTACGTGCGGACCGAGCCGGGCTGCACCGTGGTGATCGTCACGCTGCCGCCCGACGAGTACCCGTGGGCGACCTCCTGCCAGCGCTTCAGGGACGGGACCCACTGGTGCAGCGGAATCCTGGTCCCGGTGGCGGGCGCCGGCGACAGAGTCCCGACGACGGTGATCACGCCCTTGGTCGCGTCGGTGGTCCGGATGCTGTAGATCTTCGCGGTCCGCGCCGGTGAGGTCGACGTGCTCTCCGCCGCGGCGATCGGGGCGACGCAGCCCAGGAGGAGCAAGGACAGCAACCCGATCAGCACACGGCGCATGAAGCAACTCCCTGAAGTCACAACCAGATGACGACACCCTGCCGGTTCTCACTCCGGATCGCAAGCGAGCGCTTGCGCACCGTGACACGTGACCCGTATCGCATCGGCGCGGTCCCTAACACCGCGTCCCAGGCTGTGGACCACCGGGGCTTCCGCATGGTTCCGTACTAAGGGCGAACTAATATTGGGGTTATCGCCCTGGACTGGGGGGATCGACCTGTCGTCCACGAAACGGCAGACCGACCCAAGCTTCGACTTGGAGATGAACAGAACAGTGACCATCGAGGTCAAGCAGCTCGACCGCGTGGTGATCCGCTTCGCCGGCGACTCCGGCGACGGGATGCAGCTCACGGGGGACAGGTTCACAGCGGAAACGGCATCGTTCGGCAATGATCTGTCGACGTTGCCCAACTTCCCCGCAGAGATCCGGGCACCAGCCGGAACCCTGCCGGGCGTCAGCTCCTTCCAACTGCACTTCGCCGACCACGACATCCTCACGCCGGGTGACGCACCCGACGTGCTGATCGCGATGAACCCGGCGGCGCTGAAGGCGAACCTCAAGGACGTGCCGCGCGGCCGGACCCTGATCGTCGACACCGCCGACTTCACCGCGCGCAACCTGAAGCGGATCGGGTACGACGAGAACCCGCTGGAGACCGGCGAGCTGGACGCGTACCACGTGGTCGCCCTGAACCTGACCGGCATGACGGTGGAGTCGGTCAAGGAGTTCGGGCTGAGCCGCAAGGACGCGTCCCGGGCGAAGAACATGTACGCGCTCGGCCTGGTGTCCTGGCTGTTCCAGCGGCCGGTCGAGTCGACGATCACGTTCCTGGAGACCAAGTTCGCGAGCAAGCCGGACATCCGGGACGCGAACATCGCGGCCTTCCGCGCGGGCTACAACTTCGGCGAGACCGCGGAGGAGTTCTCGGTCCGGTACGAGGTGAAGCCGGCCAGCATGGCCGCCGGCACCTACCGGAACATCTCCGGCAACCTCGCGCTGGCGTACGGCCTGGTGGCGGGCGCGCAGCGGGCCGGCCTGCCGCTGGTCCTCGGCGCCTACCCGATCACGCCGGCCTCCGACGTGCTGCACGAGCTGTCCAAGCTCAAGCGGTTCAACGTCACCACGATCCAGGCCGAGGACGAGATCGCCGGTGTCGGCGCCGCCCTGGGCGCGTCGTTCGGCGGGGCGCTCGGCGTCACCACGTCGTCCGGTCCGGGGATCAGCCTGAAGTCCGAGACGATCGGCCTCGGCGTGATGCTCGAGCTGCCGCTGGTCGTCTGCGACATCCAGCGCGCCGGCCCCTCGACCGGGATGCCGACCAAGACCGAGCAGGCCGACCTGCTGCAGGTGATGTTCGGCCGCAACGGCGAGGCGCCGCTGCCGGTGCTCGCCGCCCAGTCCCCCGCGGACTGCTTCGCGATCGCGATCGAGGCGGCCCGGATCGCGGTCACCTACCGGACGCCGGTGATCGTGCTGTCCGACGGCTACCTGGCCAACGGCTCCGAGCCGTGGCAGGTCCCGGTCGTCGACGAACTGCCGACGATCGAGCCGAACTTCACCCTCGAGCCGAACGCGACCGGCGACGACGGCGCACCGAAGTACCTCCCCTACCTGCGCGACCCGGAGACCCTCGCCCGCGCCTGGGCGGTCCCCGGTACGCCGGGCCTGGACCACCGGATCGGCGGTCTGGAGAAGGAGGACAAGACCGGCAACATCTCCTACGACCCGGCCAACCACGACCTGATGATCCGGACCCGGCAGGCGAAGGTGGACGCGGTCGCGCGGTCGATCCCGCCGGTCGCGGTCGACGACCCGGACGGTTCGGCGAAGGTCCTGGTGCTCGGCTGGGGTTCGACGTACGGCCCGATCGGCGCCGGCGTCCGCCGGGTCCGCCGGGTCGGCGGCAAGGTCGCGCAGGCGCACCTGCGGCACCTGAACCCGTTCCCGGAGAATCTCGGCGACGTGCTTCGCAGCTACGACAAGGTGCTCGTCCCGGAGATGAACCTCGGCCAGCTGGCGATGCTGCTGCGCTCGAAGTACCTGGTCGACGTCGTCTCGTACGCGCAGGTCCGCGGCATGCCGCTCGGCGCCGCGGAGCTGGCCGAGGTGATCGGCAACCTGGTCGAGGAGACCGAGGGCATCGACGACGACGCCCGCCACCTGGGGGCGGCCGCGGCCGCCGTCAAGCACGGCGAGGCACTGGCGGACCAGAACGGACATCTCAAGCCTGGAATGCAGACAGGGGGAGCACGATGAGCACCGTGGAGCTCGGCATGCCGAGCCTGCCGAACGGTCTGCGCGGCGTCCCGGCCGCGACCGAACCGCAGAACCGCAAGGAGTACGTGTCGGACCAGGAGGTCCGCTGGTGCCCCGGCTGCGGTGACTACGCCGTCCTCGCGGCCTTCCAGGGCTTCCTGCCCGAGCTGGGGATCAAGCGCGAGAACGTCGCGATCGTCTCCGGGATCGGCTGCTCGTCCCGGTTCCCGTACTACCTGTCGACGTACGGCATGCACTCGATCCACGGCCGCGCGCCGGCGATCGCGACCGGGCTGGCGACGGCCCGCCCGGACCTGAGCGTGTGGGTGGTGACCGGTGACGGCGACGCGCTGTCGATCGGCGGCAACCACCTGATCCACACCCTGCGCCGCAACGTGAACCTGAAGATCCTGCTGTTCAACAACCGGATCTACGGCCTGACCAAGGGGCAGTACTCGCCGACGTCGGAGCCCGGCAAGGTAACGAAGTCGACGCCGATGGGGTCGGTGGACAACCCGTTCAACCCGGTGTCGCTGGCGCTCGGCGCGGAGGCCACGTTCGTGGCCCGGACGGTCGACTCCGACCGCAAGCACCTGACCTCGGTGCTGCGGGCCGCGGCCGAGCACCGCGGTACGGCGTTCGTGGAGATCTACCAGAACTGCCCGATCTTCAACGACAACGCGTTCGAGGCGTTCAAGGACCCGGAGACCCGGGACGACGCGATCATCCCGCTCGTGCACGGCGAGCCGATCCGGTTCGGCACGGACGGCCGGCTCGGTGTGGTCCGCGACGGGTTCGCGTCGCTGGCGGTGAAGGAGATCGCCGACCTGCCGAACGGCGAGGCCGACCTGGTCGTGCACGACGCGCACACCGAGGACCCGGCGTACGCGTTCGCGCTGTCCCGGCTCACCGACGGCGGTGTCCTGCACCGCGCGCCGGTCGGCGTGTTCCGGTCCGTCGAGCGGCCGGCGTACGACGACATGGTCCGCCAGCAGATCACCACCGCCCAGGAAGCCCAGGGCCCCGGCGACCTGCAGGCCCTCGTGACCGGCTCGGATACCTGGACCGTGAACTGACCCTCGGTCGGCACCATCCACCCGTGCGAACGGCGTCACCCTGGCGGTGACCCGTTCGCGTGGGAGGTTCTCCGCCATGGCGGAGAGCAGCGAACCGATCCAGCAGACGGTGCACTTCGGGCGATCGCTCACTGGCAGCGAGGTCGTCCGGGCAGTGCGGGACGCCTGCAATGCCCGTGACCAGGACAAGCCGGTGTACGGCGGCCAGGACTTCTACTCCGACCGGCCGGCCCGTCCGGGTGACCCGGTCCGGATCGGGCAGAAGTCGATGGACCCGGCGCGGAACCTCTTGGTGAAGCCCGCCGACGGTCCGGACGAGTTGTTCCGGCCGGAGGGGTCCTACGACTCGGCTGTGGTCGTCCGGCACGACCTCCCCGGCACTCGGTGGGCGGTCCGCTTCTACCCGCCCGAGGAGATCGCCGCGGTGGCCGACTTCGCGGAGCGGCTGTCCCGGCACCTTCCGGCCGAGCGGCAGGCCGACACCGGGTCGGCGTACGACCCCGCGTATCCCTCGCCGACCGGCGCGGTCACCAACCGGCCGGACAGCCGGGCGGCGGCCTCCGCCTGGCGCAAGACGTCACCGGGCGCCGACTCGCGCGGCTACTGACGACCGACGAGCTCGGTGAGGGTGGCGCCCGCCGCACGGTCGAGGTGGTGCGCGCTCAGCCCGGCGGCCCGCGCTGCGATCACATCCAGCTCCAGGTTGTCGCCGATCATCAGCGTCTCGCCCGGCTCGACGCCCAGCGCTTCGCAAACACGCTGGTACGCCAAGGGATCGGGCTTGCTGACGCCGAGTGCCTCCGACGTGCAGACCACGTCGATCAGGTCGGCCAGCCCGATCGCCGCCAGCTTCGCGTTCTGCTGCCTGGTGCTGCCGTTCGTGAGTACGCCGATCCGCCATCCGTTGCTGCGGGCAACTTCTAGCGCGGGGCGCGCGTCGGGGTACGCGATCCAGTTGTTCGTGTACTGCGTCAGGTAGCCCGTGAACACCTCGTCCAGCTCGGCATCGGTCACCGGGACCGGCAGCCCGAGCACCGGGAGGAACGCGCGGAGCCGCCCGCGCCGCTGGCCCTGGTGCGTGAGCTCCCCGGCCAGGAAGCGGTTGAACTGGTCCTCCTCGATCACGAACCACTCGGCGATCAACTCGTCCGTCGGCGCGATCCCGAGCTCCGTCACCCAACTGCGCAGACCCGCCACGGCACACCCCGTGTGATCGAACAGCGTGTTGTCCAGGTCGAAGATGATCGCCTTCACAGGCCGACAACCTCCACAAGCCCGTCGAGTCCCAGGAAGTCCTTCGGGTTGCGGGTGTAGAGAACAGCCTCGTGCGTGGCTGCAGTAGCGGCGATGACGAGATCGAACGCGCGGGCCCGCGGCCGGCGCCCGGCAGCCGCGACTGTCGCGGCGAAGGCCCCGTAGGTGCGAGCCACCGCGTCCGTCACCGGCAGCGCGTCGAAGGCTCGCTCGATGCCGGCAAGGCGCCGCAGCCTGCTCGCGCGGATCTCTGGCGACTTCGCGACCAGCACACCGAAGTGCAACTCCGCGAGGCTGATGGTGCTGATCGCGAGCTCCGCATCGACCGGGTCATCCAGGCCCTCGATGAGGACGCTCGTGTCGAGCACTGCCCTCATTGCTTCGGCGCCCAGGGGTCGTCCAGGTTCTGGTCGACCAGCTCGCGGTCGGACTCCCAGTCCTCGTCCGTCCGTCGACGCAGGACGTCGGCGATCTCTTCGTAACGCCGCCAGTGGTCACGCTCCGGTGGCCCGAGCACGGCGGCCGGCCGGCCGGACACCGTGATCAGCAAGTGCTCGCCGGCTTCGGCCCGGCGCACCAAGTCACTCGCATGCTGTCGCAGCTCTCGTAGTCCCAGGGCGTCCACAGGTCGACTGTAGCACATGTGCTATCTGCGCTAGCTGCGCACCACTGCGTCGCGGTTGAGCTCGCGGTGGTTGGCGTAGCCGGACAGCGCCAGCGTCAGATCGAGCTCGGCGAGGAAGCAGCGGAGGACGTGTTCGACGCCGGCCTGGCCGGCCAGGGCGAGGCCGTAGAGCAACGGACGCCCGAGCAGGACGGCCTTGGCGCCGAGGGCGAGTGCCTTGGCGGCGTCGGCACCGGTGCGTACGCCGGAGTCGAAGAGGATCGTCAGCTGTTCACCGACCGCGTCCGCGATCGCCGGCAGCGCGTCCAGTGACGCGACCGCGCCGTCGACCTGGCGGCCGCCGTGGTTCGACACCACGATGCCGTCCGCGCCGTGCTCGGCCGCGAGCTTGGCGTCCTCGACATGGGTGATGCCCTTGAGCACGATCGGCCCGTCCCAGTTGTCGCGCAGGAACGACAGGTCGTCCCAGGACAGGCCGACGTTCGGGAACATCTGCGCCCAGTGCATCACCGCCGCGCCGGCGTCCTCGTCGATCGGCTTGGCCAGCTTCGCCCGGAACGCCGGGTCGCTGAAGTAGTTCGCCAGGCCCTCGCCCTTCAGGAACGGCAGGAACCCGCGGTCCAGGTCGGCCGGCCGCCAGCCGATCGTCCCGGTGTCGAGCGTGACCACGAGGACGGCGTACCCCGCGGCCTTGGCGCGCTGCAGGAAGCTCAGGCAGACGTCGCGGTCGGTCGGGTAGTACAGCTGGAACCACTTGTTCGCCGCCTCGATCTGCTCGATCGCGTGGCTCGCCTGGGTCGAGTGCGTGTAGGTGAGGCCGAGGGTGTCGGCGGCGCGGGCGGTCGCCAGCTCGCCGTCCGGATGCGCGAGCGTCTGGACGCCGATCGGCGCGACCAGGACCGGCGCCGGCATCGACGTCCCGAGGATGCGGCAGGACAGGTCGCGCTCGGTGCTGCCGCGGAGCATCCGCGGCACCAGGCGCCAGCGGTCGAACGCGGCCCGGTTGGCCCACGCGGTCGAGCCTTCGCCGGCGCTCGGCACGATGTAGCCCATCGCCTCGGCCGGCAGCTTCCCGGCGGCCTGCGACTCCAGCCGCGCCAGGTCGGTCGTGATCTCCGGCGTCACCCCCTGCAGCATCCCCTGCAGGTAGATCTGCAACTGGTAGTCCCCGAAGTTGGCCATGCCGGATGCTTTCACAACGCCATGACATCCGTCAGCAGCGTGTTTGCGACAATCAGGTGTGAAAAGTTCAGTCACTCCTGACGAGCGCACGGCGCGGCACGTCAACCTGGCGTTGTTCGCGCTGGCCACCGGCGGATTCGCGATCGGGACCACCGAGTTCGTCACGATGGGGCTGCTGCCGCAGATCGCGGACGGCGTACGGATCTCGATCCCGACGGCCGGGCACGTCGTCTCGGCGTACGCGCTGGGCGTCGTGGTCGGCGCTCCGCTGATCGCCGCGCTCGGCGCGCGGACCGGCCGGAAACGGCTGCTGCTCGGGCTGATGGCGGTGTTCGTGGCCGGCAACGTGCTGTCGTCGCTCGCCGCGAGCTACGAGTTCCTGCTGGCCGCGCGGTTCCTGTCCGGCCTGCCGCACGGCGCGTTCTTCGGGATCGGTGCGGTCGTCGGCGCCTCGATGGTGCCGCCGGGCCGGCGGGCCCGCGCGGTGTCGATGACGATGGTCGG
Organism: Kribbella sp. NPDC003557; assembly: GCF_040610805.1. Lineage (NCBI taxonomy): Bacteria > Bacillati > Actinomycetota > Actinomycetes > Propionibacteriales > Kribbellaceae > Kribbella > Kribbella sp. NPDC003557. Next base: position 252,360 of record NZ_JBEXMY010000007.1, on the reverse strand, counting down.
CCTGCCGGTCGCGAACATCATCGGCGTACCGGTCACCACCTTGCTGGGCCAGCGGCTCGGGTGGCAGGTGCCGTTCCTCGCGGTCGGCGTCCTGGGGTTGCTGACGCTGGTCGCGGTCTGGTTCTGGGTGCCGCCGCAGCCGGTCGGGAGCGACGTGAACGTGCGCAGCGAGCTCAGCGCACTGGCCCGGCCGCAGGTGTGGATGGCCTTGCTGGTCGGGATGGTCGGCTTCGGCGGCATGTTCGCCACCTACTCGTACATCACGCCGACGATGACGGAACTGTCCGGTTTCTCCGAGTCCGCCGTGACGATCGTGCTCGGCGTGTACGGCGTGGGCATGACGGTCGGCACGGTTCTCGGCGGCCGGCTCGCCGACCGGTCGCTGATGGGCAGCGTGTACGGCGGGCTGGTCGCGGTGGCCGTCGTCCTCGGAACGTTCGGCTGGCTCGCGCAGACCCGCCCGGGCGCGCTGGCCGCGGTGTTCGCGATGGGCTGCTCGGCGAGCATCCTGGTGCCCGCGTTGCAGACCCGCCTGATGGACGTCGCCCACGAGGGCCAGTCGCTGGCCGCGTCGCTGAACCACTCCACGCTCAACATCGCCAACGCGCTCGGCGCCTGGCTCGGCGGCGTCGTTCTCGCCGCCGGCTACGGCTACGAGTGGCCGAGCCGCCTGGGCGCCGGCCTCGCGCTGGCCGGTCTGGTCCTGGCGGGGATCTCGGGGCTGATGGAACGCCGGGGGTCGACTCAGGTTCTTGCCTGAGGGTTTCGTCACCGTCGACTTGGTTAGATCAAGGTATGGCGACCTTGACGTTGGGCGCCGCCGACCTGGTACGGCGGCGCGGGCTGCGGCGGATGCGCTCGGTGGCGTTGTCGCTGCTGGTGCTGGCCGCGGCGATCTATGTGGCGACCCTGCACCGCGAGGGCGGCTGGGCGTACCTGAACGCCGCGGCCGAGGCGGCGATGGTGGGTGCGCTGGCGGACTGGTTCGCGGTGACGGCGCTGTTCCGCCGGCCGCTCGGGCTGCCGATCCCGCACACCGCGATCGTGCCGACCCGCAAGGACAGCCTGGCGGAAAGTCTCGAGCAGTTCGTGACGGAAAACTTTCTGTCCGAGGAAGTCGTTTCGGAAAAGATGCGGTCGGCCGAGGTGAGCCGGCGGGCCGGTGAGTGGCTGGCCGCCGGGAACCACGCCGAGCGGATCGTGGCCGAGGGCGCGCGCACGGTCGGAGCGGCGCTGCCGAAGCTCGGCGACGAGGACGTGACCGCGTTCGTCCGCGGGTCGTTGCTGCCGCGGTTCGTGAAGGAGCCGTTGAGCCCGATCGCCGGGCACTTCGTCGAGTCGGTGGTGGAGGACGGCGCCCACCACGCGCTGTTCGACCTGCTGCTGGAGGAGGCGTACGACTGGCTGGCCGCCAACCGGGACCTGCTGGCCGACGTCGTCGGGCCGCGGGCACCGCGCTGGTCACCGCAGTGGGTCGACCGGCTGGTGATCGACCGGATCCACCGCGAGGCACTCGCGTGGCTGGCCGACGTCCGCGACAACCAGTCGCATGCGGCCCGCCGCGCCGTCGACCGGCTGCTCGGGCAGCTGGCCGACGACCTGCAGCACGACCCGGACACGATGGCGCGGTTCGAGGCGTGGAAGGCGCGGATGCTGACCCACCCGGACATGGGCTCGAGCCTGGCCGCGGTCTGGGACGCGATGCGGACGGCGCTGATCGAGGCGATCAACGACCCGGACAGCACGCTGCGGGCCCGGGCGATCCGGGCGCTGCAGGATCTCGGCAAGCGGCTCCAGGACGACGAGGCATTGCGCGCGAAGGTCGACACCCGCGCGTCCGAGGCCGTGGGGTACGTCGTCCGGACGTACGGCCGCGAGATCGTGTCGGTCATCTCCGACACCATCGAGCGCTGGGACGGCCGCGAGGCCGCCGCCCGGATCGAGCTGCACGTCGGCCGCGACCTGCAGTTCATCCGCATCAACGGCACCGTGGTCGGCGCCCTCGTCGGCCTCACCATCCACACCGTGAGCCAGCTGCTGTGAATCCGACCTACATCCGCAAGCGCAAGCGGCCGCACGGCTCCGGCCTGTGGCCGGCGTACCAGGTCGACACCGACGCCTTCGGCACCTGGTTCTACACGCCGGCCCGTTCCCTGTACCGCTCCAACGACGGCGAGTTCTGCGAGGTGGCTCAGCTCGGGCCGGGCGGGCCAGGCGAGCACTGCGTCCAGCTGGCCCCGCACGACGGCTGGTGGTTCGCGTACTTCCGGCAGAGCGGATTGCTGCACGTGGACGTGAGTACGCCGCCCGTGCCGGCCGGGGCGGAATGGACCTTCGAGGACCTGGAGCTGGATCCGTTCCGGCGTACCGACGGGACGATCGGCACCGAGGACTGGGACGAGCTCGCCGACGCCCACGCGGCCGGCCTGGTCAGCGATGCCGAGCGCGACGCGGCCGAGAGCGCCGCCCGCGGTCTGGAGCGGGACTTCGCGCACGGCGGCGAGCCGTTCGGCCGGGTCGGGTGGGAGCGGCTGGCCGCGGCGGTAGCGCTCGGGCTACCGCCGCTGACCGACTTCGGGGATCGTCCGCTGGACTGGACGGGGGCCTCAGGCCACTAGGTCCTGGCTGGATTGCCAGGCAGGACCTAGATGCCGCAGTTCGGGGCGCTCCAGCTGTTGGACGTGCGGATGTCGACGTGGGTGTGGTCGTTGTGGCCGGGGTAGCCGGGGCCGAAGATGCCGCCGAAGCCGTGGTAGCGGGCCTGCTTGGCGAGCGTGCAGAACGACGGGCTGCCGACGAGGTCGGCGGACCGGCCGTACAGGTGCTGGCTGTTGCTGGCGCCACCGACCTGGCTGTTGCACGAGTAGCTGCGGAAACCGCTGCTGATGCTGAGCGGCTGGTCGCCCAGCGCGTGCCGCATCGCTTCCAGGTGCCACATGGTCTCGAGCGCGTTGGCCTTGGTCGCCGCCTCGGACAGCGGACCGCCGTCGTACCCGGACCCGCCGCAGCCGTCGTCGAGTTCGGCGTAGGTGAAGTGGATCGGCGTGCAGTCGTCGTCCTGCAGCGCGTAGATCTTGCTGAACGTGGCGGACCCGGCGACACCGTCCTGGGCCAGCCCGTACGCCGCCTGGAAGCGCTGCACGGCGGCCTTCGTGGCCGGGCCGAACTCGCCGTCGATCGCCAGGTGCGCGCCGTACCCGGGATAGCCGGAAACGCGGATCTGCAACTGCCGCACGTCGGTGCCGGACATGCCCTGGCTGAGCGTGCGGCCCCAGGTGTAACAACCGTCCGCGTGGGCGACGGTCGCGGAAACGACCTGGGACGTGGTCAGCGTCGCCAGGAACAGGACAAGAACGGCCAGTAAGCGGGGTAACGGCCTGGTCAGGGACATCGGACACCTCCGGGGCGGTGAAGGAACCTGTCCCGGACAGCATTCCGTCACTTTCCGCCGTTTGACCAGTACTCGGCGGAACTTTCCGCCAAACTGCCAGGCAACTTTCCGGGATGGCCGGGCGGTCCCTCAGGATGTGAGCATCGACGACGGTGTACTGGCGACGGGGGTGACCGCGGTGCGCGACGGCACGGAAACCTTCGACCGGTTCGTCGCCGCACGCTCGCGGGCCCTGCTGCGGACCGCCTACCTGCTGACCCGCGACCACGCGCTGGCCGAGGACCTCGTCCAGACCGCGCTGGCCAAGGCCTGGTTCCACTGGGCCCGGATCCGCGAGGACAACCCGGAGCCGTACGTCCGGCGGATCCTGGTCACGACGTACTCCTCCTGGTGGCGGCGCCGCTGGAACGGCGAGATCCCGACCGAGGACCTGCCCGACGCGCCCACCCCGAGCGACGAGGACGGGCTCGACCTGTGGGACGCCATCGGCCGCCTCCCCCGCCGACAGCGCGCGGTCGTCGTCCTGCGCTTCTACGAGGACCTCACCGAGGCCGAGACGGCCCGGCTGATGGGCAGCTCCGTCGGCACCGTGAAGAGCCAGACCGCCAAGGCCCTCGCCAAGCTCCGCCTCGACCCCGCCATTGCCACCCCGGCAGATCTGGAGACGCCGCGATGAACCTCCAGGACCTGCGCGACGAGCTCGCGACCCGCGCCGACTCCGCCGACCACCACGGCCACGACCTGCTCCCCGGCGTCCAGCAGAAGATCCGCCGCACCAAGCAGCGCCGTACGTTCACCGTGCTCGGCGTGGTGGCCGTGCTGGCCGCCGCCGCGGCCGGCCTCGCCCCCACCCTGCGCTCGACCCCGGCACCCGCCGACAACCCGCCCCAGGACTACACCCGCGACGGCCTCACCGTCCCCGGCGTGGTCGGCAACGACAAGTTGCTCAAGGCATGGATCGGCGACCGCGACCAGAGCAAGCTGTCGTTCTCCTGGACCCCGACCACGAACGCGATCGCGATCCACGCCAACTGCGAGGCGGACAACGGCATGTACGCCGTCCGCTTTCACATCAACGGGTGGTTCGTCGGCGATGCCGGCTGCGATGCCGGCCCCGCCGCCTGGGCGATGGGCAGCACCGTCCGGCTCGGGCCGGATGCCGCCCTCTGGCTGGCCTCTCCGGTCGGCAAGCCGACCCAGGTCACCGCAGAAGTGATCCACCTGGAGACCCGCAAGCCGGCCGGGAAGAACGGCCGGGTCTGGTTCGGCATCTACTCGACATCACCCGAACCACCGACCGGCAACGGCGCGCCGGCCCGGATCCCCCCGGCCGAACCGGACGCGTACCGCAAGGACGGCGTGGTCTACCGCAGGACGATCGGCGGCGACACTCTGGCCGCAGCGGCGGTCGCCGACCCCGGCCGCGACGAGGTGCGGTTCAGCTTCACCGCGACCGGAGCCAAGCTGGCGCTGCGCGACTTCTGCACCGCGAACGCGGGCTCGGACAGCAACGACCGGCCCTACTCGGTGTCGCTGCGCATCGGGCCCCGGGAGCCGATCGAGTCCACCTGCGAGACCCGGTCCACCGACGCCGGGAGCGGCGGCGGCCTGACGATCGACTCGCCGGTTCCGGCCGGGCAGACCGTCGACGTGGTCGCGCGGGTCGTGCCGACCCACCCGAACGGCCCGGCCGTCCCGCCGGACGTCCGGCTGGGGCTGGGCGTGTACTTCCAGGGGAAGCAGCGCGTCGTCGACGGGACGGAGCTGCCGGAGCGGACCGAGATCGGCGGGTACGCGTACCGGCTCGCAGACCTGAAGACCGCGCCCGGACCCGACCGCCGGCTCGCGACCGACACTCCGGCGGACCAGCCGTACGCGGTGGCCTACGGAGCCTCGAGGCTCGGCACCGGCGAGTTCCGGGCCGCGCTCACGGTCGGCAAGACCGAAACCGGCGCCGGTGTCGCACCGGACCTCGGCAGCACGGGGGTCGGGTGGGACCTCCACGGCGCCGGGCCGGCCGAGCGGGCCACGTTGACGGTTACCGAGGGCAAGCCGACCAAGGGGACGCTGATCGTCGCGATCTACCTGCCGGACTAGGACCAGGACTAGGACTAGACCCAGCTGTGCAGGTCGGCCGCGTCCTTGGTGAGTTGGTCGGGTGAGTCGTCGGCGACGAACTCCAGCAGCGCGTTGATCTCGCGCGGCTCGGCGGCCAGGCGGTCCAGCACCGGGCGCCACAGCGACTCCCGGGCCGCGAGCGGCAGGCGGTTGTTGGACGGCCACCACGAGAACACGTGCACCGTGCTCAGCCACGGCATCAGCGACTCGAGCTGCTGCAGGCACGCGGCGTCGTCGAGGTCGACCGGCGGCTGCCAGTACGTCGTGAGGTTCGGCGCGCCGACGTCGAGCAGCAGCGTGATGGTCGAGTCGACCTCGTCGGTGAGCGTGTTGCGATGGAACTCCATCGCGATCTCGATCCCGGCGCCGGCGGCCATGTCGGCGAGCTCGCCGAGGCCGCGGGTGACCGCCATCCGGTCCCCGACGCCCGCGTCCGCCGTACCGACGTTGCCGGCCCAGACCCGGATCCGGGGCGCGCCGAGGGCCTGCGCGGTGGCGATCGCCGAGCGCATCTCCTCGCGGTCGACGCTGCCGGCCCGTAGGTACGACCCGTACGCCGCGACCTGCAGGCCGTGCACCTCGGTCAGGTTGCGGACCCGCTTGGCGTTGACCAGATTGCCGAGCGGCACATGCACGTCACCGCCCCACTCGATCGCCGCGAGCCCGGACTTCGCCGCCACCTCCACCACCTGGTCGACCGGCAACTGGCGGAACGTCACCGAGACCAGACCGGTCCTCACACCCACGCGTGCCTCCTGGTGTCCACCCCTCCATCCAACCGCATCACACCAACGGCCTCACGCAGCGCGTCAGCCGATGGACGGTCCGCGCCGCTCCGGTGGGGCAGTCGCCTTGGTCGCCGCCAGGCCGGTTTTGACCACGGCCACCGGAGCAGCGACCGGGCCGGCACCAGCCGCCGCGCCGGCAGCGGTACCGGCAGCGGTACCGGCAGGGGCCTGAGACGGGCCGTTGGGCGTCTTCCTGGCCGCGGCCTCGGCGGCGGTCGTGATCGCGTGTGCGATGTACTCCTGGGCCCGCTCGGCCCGTTCCGGGTCCATGGACCTCGTCCGGTCGGCGGCTGCCAGGAGCTCCACGGCCAGCTTCCGGGCCGGCGAGTCGGCCGCGATCCGGGGCCGGTCCTGGGGACTGCCGTGCACGTAGCCGCTGAACGCCTCGGCCTCGGCGCTGCCGTCGTCACCGTGCGCTGCCGCGACCACGTCGTCGTGCGCCCCCATGGCCTCGGCCGCGATCGCGCGCCGGACCCGCTCACCGGCCAGCACGCGGTCCTCCGGCGAGAGGCCGGCCGATCTGAGCGCCGTCCGCGTGACGTCGTCGGTCAGCTCGTCGATCAGCCTGCCGCGGGACTGCGCCATCCGATTCCTCCTGCAATTCATGGCCGGGTCGGCGCACAGGCTATCCGTGCGGGAGGGCCGCGACCGTCTCACGTAATGAGCAAAGTGATGGGATGCGAATGTCAGGCGTTTACGCTGGCGGGGTGCCGGAACAGCGACGAGGGTTTATCTACGGGTTCACCGCCTACCTGATCTGGGGACTGTTCCCGCTGTACTGGAAGCTTCTCGGCCGGTCCGGCCCGCTCGAACTGCTGGCTCACCGGGTGCTCTGGTCGCTGGTAACGATCGCGGTCCTGGTCGCCGTGCTGCGGAAGTTCGCCGCGGTAAAGGCCCTGCTGGCGGAGCCGCGCCGGCGGTGGCCGCTGATCGCGGCGGCGTTCCTGATCTCGGTGAACTGGGGGACGTACATCTGGGGCGTGCACACCGGCCACGTCGTGGAGACCTCGCTCGGGTACTTCATCACCCCGCTGTTCACGGTCCTGCTCGGGGTCTTCGTGCTGAAGGAACAGCTCCGCCCGGTCCAGTGGACCGCGCTCGGGATCGCGTTCGTCGCGGTCGCCGGGCTGACGATCGAGAACGGGCGGCCGCCGTGGGTGGCGATCATCCTGACGTTCTCGTTCGGCTTCTACGGGCTGGCCAAGAAGCAGGCCGGCGCCGGCGCGATCGAGGGGATGGCGATCGAGTCCGGCACCGTCGTACCGTTCGCGCTGGCCGGGATCGTCGCGCTCGGGCTACACGGCGACACGACGGTCACGCAGCACGGGACGGCGTACCTCGTGCTGGTGATCCTCACCGGGCCGATCACCGCCGTACCGCTGCTGCTGTTCGGCGCCGCGGCGACCCGGAGCTCGATGACGACGCTCGGGCTGCTGAACTACATCGCGCCGATCATGCAGTTCGTCTTCGGCCTGGTGCTCTTCCACGAGCGCATGACCCCGATGCGCTGGCTGGGGTTCGGGCTGGTGTGGCTCGCGCTGGCCGTGTTCACCTTCGACAGCATGCACAACCGGCGCCGCACGGTCGCCCTCGAGCGCGCCGCGGTCACTGCCGCGGCAGTCTGATTGTTCACCCGCAGTTCACTCAGCTATTTCACAGCGTCCCTATCGTCCGGGCCGTGACCAAGTTTCTGCCGCTGATCAGTCAGATCGGCACCCGCCACGGTTCCCGCTCCCTGCGCACCTGCGAGTACAAGTGCGCCAACCAGTGCGACCACCCCGAGCCGAACACGTCCGGCAACGAGCACATCCAGAGCGTCCTGCGGTCCGCGTTCAGCCGCCGCAAGGTGCTGGCGATCGGCGTGGCCGGTGTCGGCGCGGCCGGGGTGGCCACGCTGGCCGTGAACGCGCCCGCGCTCGCCGACCAGGTCGGCCACGGGCCCGGGAGCGGCTCCGGCAACGGCAACTTCCCGGGCTTCGGCCACCGCGGCGAGCTGACCCACGGCGTCGTCCCGCCGAACCGTCAGGACGACATCGTCGTGCCGCGCGGCTACGAGCAGGCCGTGGTCATCGGCTGGGGCGACCCGGTGCTGCCGGGCGCGCCGAAGTTCGACCCGGACAAGCAGTCCGCCGACGCGCAGTCGCGGCAGTTCGGGTACAACAACGACTACACGATGATCGTGCCGCTGCGCGACGACCGGAAAGCGTTGCTGGTCTGCAACCACGAGTACACCGACGAGAACCTGATGTTCCCGACCGGCCGGTACTCGGCGACCGAGGTCGCGAAGATCGGGATGGCCGCGCACGGCATGGCCGTCGTCCAGATCGAGCGCGTCGGCAGCAAGGGGCAGTGGCGGCGCGACCAGCAGCTGTCCCGCTACAACCGCCGGATCACCGCGTCCACGAAGTTCGAGGTCACCGGCCCGGCCGCCGCGGACGCCCGCGTCGGGAAGGTTGCCTACGGCACCTTCGGGAACTGCTCCGGCGGCGTGACGCCGTGGGGCACGATCCTGTCCGGCGAGGAGAACTTCAACGGGTACTACGACGTGAGCGGCACGGTCCCCGCCGAGCACGTGGACTCCTACAAGCGGTACGGCGTACCGACGACCGTCACCAAGTCCGCGCGGCAGTGGAGCATCGTCGACCCGCGTTTCGACCTGACCAAGACGCCGACCGAGGTGTACCGGTCCGGCTGGGTGGTCGAGGTCGACCCGTACGACGCGCGCTCGACGCCGAAGAAGCGCACCATGCTCGGCCGCCTCAAGCACGAGGGTGCGACCACCACGATCACTGCCGACGGGCGGATCGCGGTGTACACCGGCGACGACGAGAAGGGCGAGTACATCTACAAGTTCGTCTCGGCCGGCAAGTACGACCCGGACAACCGGAAGAACAACTTCGGCCTGCTGGACGAGGGCACGCTGTACGTCGCCAAGTTCACCGGCGACGGCACCACGGACGGCGTGTTCGACGGCGCCGGCCAGTGGATCCCGCTGACGTCGGACAAGCAGTCGTACGTCACCGGCATGTCCGTGCAGGAGGTGCTGATCAACACCCGGGTCGCCGGGGACAAGGCCGGCGCGACCCGGATGGACCGCCCCGAGGACGTCGAGCGGAACCCGGTCAACGGCCGCATCTATGCGGCGCTGACGAACAACGACAAGCGCGGCGGCAGCTTCCCGGTCGACGAGGCGAACCCGCTGGCGGTCTCGCACGTCCGCGAGAAGCTGGACGGTCCGCTGATCGAGAAGGCCGGCAACCGCAACGGGTACATCCTCGAACTCAGCGAGGAGGGCGACGACGCGGCCAGGACCGGGTTCAACTGGTCGCTGTTCCTGGTCTGCGGCGACCCGGCCGCGCAGGAGACGTACTTCGGCGGCTTCGACAAGTCGAAGGTCAGCCCGATCTCCTGCCCGGACAACGTCGCGTTCGACGGCTCCGGCAACCTGTGGATCTCCACCGACGGCAACGTGCTCGGCTCGAACGACGGCATCTTCACCGTCCCGGTCGCGGGCCCGAACCGCGGTCAGGTCAAGCAGTTCCTGTCCGTGCCGTTCGCGGCCGAGGCGTGCGGGCCGCTGGTGTCCGACGACGACAAGACGGCGTTCGTCGCCGTCCAGCACCCGGGCGAGACCGACGACGCGACCTTCGAGAAGCCCACCTCGACCTGGCCGCACACGGACAAGTTCCCGCGACCCGCGATCGCCTGCGTCTGGCGTCGCGACGGCGGCCGCGTCGGCAGCTGATCCCTCACTCATGCGTCTCGAGGCCCGGCCGGTGTGGCCGGGCCTCTCTTGACGCCAGATATTCAGGACATTTAATATCCAGGTTATGAAGATGAACGAGGGCGTCGAGTGGGTGATGCACAGCTGCGTGAACCTCAGCTGGATCCCCGGCGAGGCGGTCACCGCCAAGCGGCTGGCCGCCTTCTACAACCTGCCCACGGCGTACCTGAACAAGCAGCTGCAGGCGCTCACCCGGGCCGGCATCCTCACCTCGGCGTCGGGTCCGAAGGGCGGTTTCCAGCTGGCCCGCGACCCGCGCGACATCAGCCTGCTCGACATCGTCGTCGCGATCGACGGACCCGACGAGGCCTTCCGCTGCACGGAGATCCTCAAGGAAGGCCCCGGCGCGGACGCGAAGGCCGACTACACCAAGGTCTGCGTGATCTCGCAGGCGATGCGCGCCGCCGAGCTGACCTACCGCCGCGAGCTGGCGGGCCGGTCGATCGCGGATCTCGCCGACGAGGTCGTCCGCCGCTACCCCGATGCCCCCGGCAACACCAGGAACAGGTTCGCCAACCTCTGACGCTCCCCTCTGTTTGTTGCCCTGCCTTGATTCTGGACATTCAATATCCTCGATAAGGAGATTCCGATGACCGTACTGATCCGCGCCGCCGAGGCCGAGACGCTGTCCGCGAGCGGCGTGACCTTGCTGGCCGACGTGTCCGACACCGACGGACACCTGACCAGCCACCGCTCGATCTTCCAGCCCGGCAAGGAAGGCGCTCCCCCGCACCTGCACCGCGAGGCCGCCGAATTGTTCTTCGTCCTGAACGGCTCGCTCCGCGTCCTGACCGGCGAGGACCTCGTCACGCTGGCGCAGGGCGACTTCCTCCTGGTCCCGCCGAACACGCCCCACGCCTTCGAGGCCGCCGGCACGGACCCCGCCGAAGTCCTCTTCGTCCTCACCCAGGCCAAGCCCCGCTTCGGCTACTACCGCCTCCTCGAATCCGCCTACCAAGGCGAAACCGACTGGGCAGCCGTAGCCGAAACCAGCGACCTCTACGACAACCACTACGTCGAAAGCCCTGCCTGGCAAGGGCGTTAGGCGGTCAGCGTTGCGGATGCTGGAGCTGGATCTCCTCGGCCAGCTCCTTGGCCAGTTCCTCGACGGTGGCGGGCTCGGGCCGGTTGCCGGTGTGTTCGAGTTCTGTCTCGAGGACCAGGTTGTCGACCCGGACCAGGACACTGATGCCCTCGGTGTCCTCCGAGCCGATCGAGCTGTCGAACGTCTGCCGGAAGGACCGGTCGCCGAGCCCGAGCCCGACGACCGTCTCACCGTCCTCCTCCGCGGACCTGCGCGACGACTGGATCCGCCGGTCCGCGGCCCGGGAGTCGTCGTACTTCTCGAGCGAGACGTCCAGCCGGTCCCCGTCGAAGTACCGCTCCCAGCTGCAGCTGACGTAGTCCGAGCTGGACGACTTCGTCGCGGGCGGTGCTTCGTCCATGTATCCGGCGATGCGTTGCTGCGACAAGATCGGTGACGCGCAGACGGCGGGTGTCGTGCTGAAGTCGTCCAGGCGGTCGACGTAGTACACGGTGGCCTGGACACCGATCAGGATCGGGAGAACGAGCGCCGCCGCGGACAGACCGAGCGGCACCCATCGTCGGCCGTCGGCGACCGGTGCGGACCGCAGGGCAGGAATCGCCAGCAGTGCGGCAGCGGCCACGATCACGCCCGTACCGGCCAGCAGGATGACGATGTAGTCCCCACCGAACTGCCTCGTCTCCGCCAGCCAGAGATAAGCGGCCGCGACGGCCATACCGAGCACCACGCTGCCGAACCCTGCCGCGCGGTGCATGGTGGTGGTACGAGCGCCCTCCGGTACGAGACGGCGCCGGAGAGCGCGGGACAGCTGGCGCCAGACCGCGTACGAGACCAGGGCCGTCGCACACAGGGCGGTCGCCACGACCGGCATCTCCGGAGCTCCGATGGCACCTGTGGCGGCCAGTGATTCGCCCATCAGCAGGACGCTTCCGACCAGCGCGGCACGGGCGCCGAGCCACCGTTGGAGTGGTTGGGCCAGCCAGGTTCCGATCACGACGCCGAGGGTGACCGCGACAGCCAGGGCGACGGCGATCCAGACCGGCATACCGTCGGTCAAGCTGTAGACGACGAGAGCCAGCAGCGCGCCGATGACCGCGTTGAGCGTCACCAGCTGCGCGTCGAGCGCGCGGAGGACCCGGTAGCTGTCGGCCGGCGGCTCGGATTCGGCGGGCTCGGTCTGGTTGGCCTGCTCGGTCTGGTTGGCCTGCTTGGTCTGCTTGGCCTGCTTGGTGTCAGGCGGCAGGAGCTTGGTTCCGTCGCCGAAGCGCTTCGTGCCGGTCGGGATCTTCTCGGTGCGGCCGTCCTGGCCGGCCATCGGCTGGGTGGGGTTCTCGAAGGTCGGGTAGCCGCCGGCGATGGACAGAAGTTGGGCGCGGGCTGTGGTGGCGTCCAGGCGCTTGGCCGGGTCGCGTTCCATCAGGGCCGCGATGACCGGGGCGAGGGGGCCTGCCAGGCGCGGGAGTTCAGGGGGTCGGGTGAGGACGGCGGCGATCATCGCGGGGAGGTCGTCGAAGTCGTACGCGTGCCGTCCTTCGACGGCGAAGTACAGCGTCGCGCCGAGTGCCCACAGGTCGGCGGGCGCTCCGGGTTCGGCGCCGGACAGCCGCTCCGGCGCGACGTACCCGAGGGTGCCGGTCACGATGCCGGTGCCGGTCAGGGTGCGGGTCGCGCCCGCCACGGAGGCGATGCCGAAGTCGGTCAGCATCCAGCGGTCGTCGGCGCCGAGCATCACGTTCTGCGGCTTGACGTCACGGTGCAGTACGCCGTTCGTGTGCGCCGCGCTCAGCGCCTCGACCAGCCGTACGCCGAGCTCCGCCGCCCGGCGCGGGCTGAGCGGACCGTTCGCACGCACCACATGGTCGAGCGTCCGCCCCGGCAGCAGCCGCATCACGATCCACGGCCGGCCGCCCTCGTCCACCACGTCGTGAATCGTGACGATCGCCGGATGATCCAGCCCCGCAGCAGCCCGCGCCTCACGCAGCGCACGCAACCGCAGCTTGTCCTGCTCCTCCGGGTTCAGCCCGTCAGGAATCCGCAGCTCCTTCACCGCGACCTCACGGTGCAACACCGTGTCGAACGCCTTCCAGACAGTCCCCATCCCACCAACACCGAGCGGCGACTCACTCAGCACATACCGTCCGTTACCCAACGTGCGTCCGGTCACCCGCAGGACCCTATCCGCCCACAGTTCCACCACCACCCACCTGCAAACACCGTCCGCCAACCGTCCACAACCGGCCAGCAGGTCATGCGCAGACTCGCCCGGTGCCGGGGCGGGGTGCTTGGGGCGGGTGCTTGGGGCCGGTGCTTGGGGCCGGTGCTTGGGGCCGGTGCTTGCGGGCGAGTGCTTGCGGGCGAGTGCTTGGGCCAGGTGCTGAGGCGAGCGCTCGGCAGCCGCTGGGGGCAGGCGCTGGGGGCAGGTGCCGGGCCAGGTGCCCGGCCAGGTGCTGAGGCAGGAGCTGGGCACGTGCCGGGCCACGTGCTGAGGCAGGAGCTGGGCACGTGCTACGGCGTCGCAGGGCGGTTCCCGCTCCGGGCTACGCCTTCGTGCCGGGCGTCGCCGAGGTAGTCGCAGGCGAGCGCCAGCGAGCAACACCCGGCGCCAGCCGGAACAGCGAGCGCAGCGAGCACACCCGGCGCCAGCCGGAACAGCGAGCGCAGCGAGCACACCCGGCGCCAGCCGGAACAGCGAGCGCAGCGAGCACACCCGGCGCCAGCCGGAAGCAATGCTCCGGGCGCCAGCCCAGGGGTGGGTGGGAGCGCGCGTAGCCGACGCGTACGAGGAGCGGAGCGACGAGGTAGCGGCTGCGTAGCACGCGGTGGGCTCCTGCCTGGCACGCGGTGGGCTTCTGCCTGGCACGCGGTGGCTGCCTAGTACCGCGGTGGGCGTCTCCGTGATCTGTGGCACGTTGCGTCACAGACTCGGGGGCTGCGGTGTCGTATGTATGACCGAGGGAGGTCGAGCATGCAGAGCCGGATCAGTAATCTGCGAGCGAGAGTTTTTCCCGACCACTGGTCGCTGTTGTTCGGCCAGATCGCCTTCTACAGCTTCGTCGTGATCGCGCTGAGCGGCGTAGTCCTGATGCTGGACTACAAACCGTCCGTCGAACCGGTCGTGTACGACGGGCCGTACGGCCCACTGCGCGGCACCGAGATGTCGCGGGCGCTCGACTCGACACTCGCGATCACCTTCGAGACGCGGGGTGGGCTGCTGGTCCGCCAGGTCCACCACTGGGCCACGCTGATCATGGTCGCGGCGATCACCCTGCACCTGCTGCAACTGTTCTTCACCGCGGCCTTCCGCCGGCCGCGGCGGCTGAACTGGCTGGTCGTCTTCGGCCTGCTCGTCCTCGCACTGGGCGCCGCACTCACCGGGACCTCGCTCCCGGACGACATGGCCTCGGGCACGAGCCTCGCGGTACTCGACGGAGTCCTGCAAGCCACACCGTTCGTCGGCTCCGCCCTGTCGCACCTGATGTTCGGAGGCGAGTTCCCGGGCGACGTGATCTCGCAGTTCTACCCGCTGCACATCGTCGTACTGCCCGCGGCGATCATCGCGCTCTTCCTCGTGCTCGCGCTCCGCAAGCCCGCGCAGAAGCCCGAGCGCACCGCCGGTCGCGTGGACGTGGTGAAGAGCGCCGGCCTGTTCTGCTTCGTGGCCGGTGTCTCGCTCGTCATGGCCGCGACCGCGACCATCAACCCGGTCTGGCTGTACGGCCCTGCCGACCCGGCGGACACTTCGGCCGGCGTCGGCCCCGCGTGGTACCTCGCGTTCCTCGACGGGTCGCTCCGCCTCGCACCGGGCTGGGAGATCGTTGTGTGGGGCAAGACGATCAGCCTGGCCGTGCTCCTGCCGGTCGCGCTCTGCACGTTGTTCCTGATGCTCGTCGCCGTCTACCCGTTCATCGAGGCACGCGTCACGGGCGACCGGAAAGAGCACTACGAGCTCGAGCGGCCGCGCAACAACCCGATCCGCACGGGTATCGGCGTCGCGGGCATCGTGTTCTACGGCGTCCTCTGGGCGGCCGCGGGCGCCGACACGATCGCCGTCCAGTTCCACCTGTCGTTCAACACGCTGCTGCGGCTGTTCCAGGTCCTGCTGATCGTCGGTCCACCGGCCGCGCTGTTCATCACGCGCCGCATCTGCCTCGGTCTGCAGCAGCAGGAGCAGGAGATCGCGACGCACGGCATCGAGACCGGCCGGATCGTCCGGCGTCCTGACGGCGGGTACGTCGAGGACCACCGCCCGTCGGCACGTCAGCTCACGTCGCGATGAGCTCGCCGTGGATCCTGCCGGTGGTCGTGGACAGCGGCCGCGCACTGGCGGCGCTGCGAGAGGCGATGATCTCGGCCGCGATCGAGATCGCCGTCTCCTCCGGCGAGCGGGCGCCGAGATCCAGACCGGTCGGCGACGTCAGCCGGGCGAGTTCGTCCTCGGTCACCCCCGCGGCGCGCAACCGGGACAGCCGGTCGAAGTGGGTACGCCGCGAGCCCATCGCGCCGATGTAGCCGGCGTCCGTCTGCAACGCCACCTGCAGCAGCGGTACGTCGAACTTCGGGTCGTGGGTCAGCACACACAGCGCCGTACGGCGGTCGACCTGGTCGAGGGCCCCGGCGAAGAACCGGTGCGGCCAGTCGACCACGACCTCGTCGGCCTCGGGGAACCGCGCGCGGGTGGCGAAGACGCCGCGCGCGTCGCACACCGTCACGTGGTAGCCGAGGAACTTGCCGACCCGCGCCACGGCCGCCGCGAAGTCGATCGCCCCGAACACGAACATCCGCGGCGGCGGCGTCAGCGCCTGCACGAACACGGCGACGTCGCTCCGCCCGCATTCCCCGTGCACGCCGTACTCGCGGATCGCGGTCGAACCGCTGCCGAGCATCGCCAGCGCGTCCTGGACCACCGCCGCGTCGAGCCCCGCGTCGCCGAGGCCGCCGGCGACGTCGAGGGCTGAAGGGCCGATGACGAGGCGCCGGCCGAGGCGCTCGCCCGCCGTGACCACGGTCGCCACCGCCATCGGCCGGCCCGACTCGATCGCGTCCGCGACCGCGCCGAACTCCGGGTACGACGCCGGGTCGACCGGCTCGACCAGGACGTCGAGCAGGCCGCCGCACGTCAGCCCGATCGCGAACACGTCGTCGTCGGAGATCCCGTACCGCCGGACGACCGGTACGCCGGTCCGGATGACCTCCTCGGCGACCGCGTACACGTCGGCCTCGACACAGCCGCCCGAGACGCTGCCCACCACCGCACCGTCGCTCGACACCGCCATCGACGCGCCCGGTTGCCGCGGCGCCGAACGGAACGTGCCGATCACCGTGGCGAGCGCGAACCTCTCGCCGTACCAGGGGCGGACGTGCGCGACGACGTCACGCACCCATGTCCTCCGCGCCGGCCTTCACGGCCTCGCGAATCCGGGAGTACGTGCCGCACCGGCAGATGTTGCGCAGCTCGTCGAGGTCCGCGTCGGTGATGTCGCGGCCCTCCTTCCGCGCCTGCTTGACCTTGGCGACGGCGGCCATGATCTGCCCGGGCTGGCAGTATCCGCACTGGGCGACGTCGTACTTCAGCCAGGCCTCCTGCATCGGGTGCAGGTCCTTGCCGACCGTCGCCGGCAGGCCTTCGATCGTGGTGACCTCGTCCGTCGCCTCGATGTCCTTGACCTGGACCGAGCACGGGTTGAACGCCTTGCCGTTGATGTGCGAGGTGCACGACTTGCACACCTCCAGCGCGCAGCCGTACTTCGGCCCGGTGACGCCGAGCAGGTCCCGCAGGACCCACAGCAGCCGGACGTTGTCCTCGGCCTCGACGCTGATCTGCTTGCCGTTGAGCTTGAACGTGTGCGTTGGCATGGGATTCCTCAGAACGTGTGGTCGAGGCCGTCGGTCGGCGACTGCGGGGTGGACGGCTGCACCGGCAGCGGCTCGAAGCTCAGCTTGCCGTGGTTGATCGGGAAGTACTTCGGCAGCGTGCCGGTCGCTCGCGCGTACGCACAGGCGACCGCCGCGAACGCCGGGGCCACCGCCAGCTCGCCGGCGCCGCTCGGGCTCTCGCTGGTGTTCGGCATGATCACCACCTCGACGTCCAGCGGCGAGTTCCACTCCCGGGTGTAGAAGTAGTTGTCCCAGCTGCCTTCCAGCGGGATGCCGTTCTTGATGTGCAGGCTCGACGTCAGCGCCAGCGCGATCGCGTCCTGCAGGCCGCCGATCATCTGCGCCTCCAGGCCGCGCGGGTTGATGCAGAACCCCGGATCGACCACGATCACCGCCTTGGTCACCCGCGGCCCGGTGACCGCTTCGCCCTCGACCGGCCGGTTGACCGTCTCCGGCCGGCAGTCGATCTCGACCAGCGTCGCGACCGCGGCCCGGTACTCCGAGTGCACCCCGACCCCCTGCGCCGTACCCTTCGGCATCGCCCTGCCCCAGTTGCCGACCTCGGCCGCCTTGTTCAGCACGGCGAGCAACCGCTGGTCCTTGAGGAAACTCCGCCGGAACCGGACCGGGTCCTGACCCATCTTCGCGGCGAGCTGGTCGACCATCAGCTCCTCGGCGCAGACCACGTTCGGCGAGTAGATGTTGCGCATGCTGCCTGTGTTGAACTTCAGCGGGATCTCGTTGAGCAGCTGGGTGGTGACACCGAAGTTGTACGGCGAGGACTGGGTGAGCGCGAAGATCGTCTCCGCGAACGACAGGTTCCCGCCGACCGGCAGGTCCGCCGCGAAGGCCGTGATCATCTCGCCGAGCCCGTGACCGAAGTCGGTCTGCACGCTCGTATGCCGCTGCTCGTAGCTGAGCACGTTGCCGGCCAGGTAGTTCACCCGGACTCGGGACGTGCACATCGGGTGGGTGCGGCCCTGGCGGAAGTTGTCGGTCCGGGACCAGGACAGCTTCACCGCCTTGCCCATCTTCTGCGAGATCTCCGCCGCCTCGGCCGCCACGTCGTGGAACAGGTGCCGGCCGAACGAGCCGCCGCCCTGGACGACATGCACGGTGACCGCGTCGATCGGCAGGCCGAGCTGTTTGGCGATGTCCTCCTGGGCCACGATCGGGACCTTCAGGCACGACCAGATCTCGGCGCTGTCCGGGTGGACGTCCGCGATCGCGCAGTCCGGTTCGAGCGGGCTGTTGCTGGCGAACGCGAACACGAACTCGGCGTCGATGGTCTGCGCCGGCAGCGGCGGGACAGCCATCGGCAGCTGGGCGGCGCGCAGCTTCGCCAGCACGGTGGCGTCGGACTCGCCGTCCACCGTGCCCGGGCCCCAGGTCGCGTCGACCTTCTGGATCGCGTCGATGCACTGCCCGAAGGTCTCGCCGCGGATCGCGACGCCGTGGGTGATACCAACGACATCGGTGATCCCCGGCATCGCCCGCAGGGCCGCGAGGTTGTTGATCGACCGCAGCGTCCCGTTGATCGTCGGCGGCCTGGCCACCATCGTCGGCTTCGCGCCCGGGACCTGCAGGTCCATCGCGAACTCCTTGCGGCCGGTGACGATGTCCTGGCCGTCGACCCGGTTCCGCGGCCGGCCGAGCACCTTGAACTCGGACGGATCCTTCAGCTCGGCGGCGAATGTGACCGTCTTGAGCGTCGCCGCTGCCTTGGCGAGCGATCCGTACGACGCCGTACGACCGCTCGGGCCGCTGACCACGCCCTTGCGGGTGGTCAGCCGGCCGGCGTCGACGTCCCAGTGCGCGGCGGCCGTCTCCACCAGGCGCTGCCGGGCGAGCGCTGCCGCCGTACGGACCGGGAGATACATGCTGCGCATCGAGTTCGACCCGCCGGTGAGCTGGTTCATCAGGAGCTCGGGCCGCGCGTCGGCGAGGGTGATCTCGACCTTGCTCATCGGGAGATCCAGCTCCTCGGCGACCATCATCGCGAACGCGGTCGTGATGCCCTGGCCGACCTCGCAGCGCGGCACCGCGAAGTGGGCGGTCCCGTCGGTCTTCAGCTGCACGGTGATCAGGCCGGACGTCGGCGCGGCCGCGAGGTTCTGCAGGTCGCCGAGGTCGAAGACGTCCTGCGGCTGCGGCAGCGAGGGAACCGCCGCATCCGCGGACCGCGGGTCGGATTCGTTGGTGGCCCAACTGACTCCGACCGCGAGTGTGGGGGCGGCGATCAGGTACCCGAGGACCTTACGTCTGCCCAGCAGGCCCCGTCCGCCGGCCGGCTTCTCGCTGCGTTCGGTCATCTGGGTCCTCCGTGCTCGAGCAATGCTGGGAACGCAGTCTGGCACCGCCGGTGCGGCGGCGGCATGGCCGCAATGCCCAGGTTTTGCAGGGGTTCACTGTGCACAACGCACAGACACACCCTTCGGTCACGCAGGCGGCGGGAACAGCCGGAACGCCCGCAGCGCGAGTCCGAGCTCCATCTGGAATCCGTCGTCGGTGAGGTTACGGCCAGTGATCTGATGCACCCGGTGCAGGCGGTTGATGACCGTGTTGCGGTGACAGTGCGCGAGATCCGCGGTACGGCGTACGGAGCCTGCCGCCGTCACCCATTTGTCGAGGGTGTCGAGCAGGAGTTCGCGTTCCGCCGCGGGGACCGTCATCAGCGGGACCAGCCAGGTCTGGACCAGTTGCTCGGCCAACTCCGGTGCGCTGAGCAACAACGCCTCCGGGAGACGCTCGGTGAGGGCGGCGACGTCGATCTGGCCGGCCGGCAGTGTCCGCCGGGCCAGCATCGCCTGCCGGTACGCGACGTTCACCTCGGCCAGGCCCGTGACTATGCCGGACAGGCCCGCGGGGGCGTGCACGACGTCGCGCAGGATGCGGAGCACCGTCGCCGGGGACTCCATGCCCAGAGCAAGCAGTCCGACGACGGTCTGCGGGCGGACCTGCCAGGTGGACGCGATCCGCACGCCGGCGAACCGCCGCACGAACGAGCTGGTCGTGCACTCGTCGTCGATCAGGTTGTCGATCGCAACGACGACATAGTTGCCGTTCACCGGTACGTCGAAGACGGTGGCGGCTTCCTGGACGAAGGCGCGGTCCTTGCCGCGGCCGTGCAGCAGGCCCTCCCAGAGCGTCGACCTGCGGCGCTCGTCGGCACGCACGAGCTGCCGCTCGGCGGCGTGGTAGGCGGCGGCGACCTGCGACGACGTACGGTCGACGACCTCCCAGACCTTGCTGGCGACATCCAGCAGAGCCTCGGAATCCACGGCTCCCTGCGCGCGGGCCTCGTCGATCAACGCTTCCCACACCAGCCGCCCACCGAGCCGGAACGACTTCAGCACGTCGTCCAACGGCATCCGCTGCTCCGCGCGCCGCCGCCCGGTAGCGTGCGCCGCGTCGAAGTGGTCCTCGTTGTCGGCGATCATCTGCACGACCCGCGCGACGTTGTCATGACAAGACCGCCACAGATCCTGCTGCGGCACCGCGTCCATCACCCGGTAGGCCGGATTCTGCGCGTAGATCGTCTCCACCAACGCGTCCGCCAACGCCGGCAGATGCACCAACACACTCTCCGCCAGCAACTCAACCGTCAGCCCCACCACCGGCAACGCAACATCCCGCTCACCCATAGTCGGCACAGCATCGCACAGAGTCGCGATGCCGGACAGGGTTCAGAAGGACAGGGAAAGACAGTTGGGTGCCTACCTGGAGGGGCCGGCCCTCGAGTTGGTCGGTTGTCTGTGGTGCATGCCCGGGTCAGGTATCTGTCCCGGCGGTGCTGCGGCGGCATCTCGACAGGAGGTGTCGGGTTGTCGGGCCCGGTTTCCCGCGTACCCGAGCGGGCCGGATCTGGTGAGGAAGGCACACCTCCTGTCCAGATGCAGATCAACACCACCTCGGCTCGGCGCCGGCGTCGGCGAGCGGACGGGTGTGCGGTCGAACGCGGCACCGGACCGGCCCGCCGAACCGAGCCAGGCCCCCAGGTCCCACTCGATCTCTGTCTTCTCAGACCGAGCGGGTGGCTACCAGGTCGCAGAGGGTGTCGAGGGCTTGGCGGCCGGGGCCGTCGGGGAGGGTGCTGAGGAGTTTGCGGGCGTCTGCTGCGCGGCGGCGGACGTCGTCCTCGGCCTGGCGGAAGGCGGGGTGGGAGCGGAGGAGGTCGAGGGTTTCGGCGAGGCGGGTGTCGTCGGAGAGGTCGGAGTCCAGGAGCTCCAGGAGGCGGGCGTCCGTGGGGTCCTCGGGGTCCGCCTGGGCGCGGAAGATCAGCACCGGGAGGGTGGGGACGCCTTCGCGCAGGTCGGTGCCGGGGGTCTTGCCGGACTGGCCGGACTCCGACGCGATGTCGAGCAGGTCGTCGGCGAGCTGGAACGCGACGCCGATCTCCTCGCCGAACGCGCGCAGCGATTCCTGGATCTCGTCGGAGGCACCGGCGTACCGGGCGCCGAAGAGGGCGGACGTCGCGATCAGCGAGCCGGTCTTGTCGGCAACCACCGACAGGTAATGCGTGAGCGGGTCCTGCCCCTCGCCGACGCCGAGGGTCTCGCGGATCTGGCCCTCGACCAGCCGGCCGAAGGTGCGCGCCTGGATCCGGACCGCTTCCGGCCCGAGGTCCGCGACCAGGTCCGACGCCCGGGCGAACAGCCAGTCGCCGGACAGGATCGCCACCGAGTTGTCCCAGCGTGCGTTCGCCGTCGACGAGCCCCGGCGCAGCGCCGCCTCGTCCATCACGTCGTCGTGGTGCAGCGTCGCGACGTGTGTGAGCTCGACGACCACGGCCGCCTTCACCACGTCGTCAGCCGCCACCTCAGCGCCGAACTCAGCTGCCAGCAGCACCAGCAACGGCCGGAACCGCTTGCCGCCGGCCACCATGACGTGCTGGGCGGCCTGGGTGACGAACGGCGCCTCGGACTGGGTCGCGTCGAGCAACGCCTGCTCGACGCGCTCCAGACCGGCACGAACCCGGGACTCGAGGCCTGCGTCGGCGAACTCGAATCCCAGGCTCTCGGCCGGCAGCGGGGTCGGACTCAACGGATGAACTCACCAGCTCGGGCCGCCAGGTCCAGCACCGGTCCGGGGACCAGACCGAGGACGACGGTGGCGGCGAGACCCAGCGCCACGGCGCTCGTGGTCTGCCAGCCCGGCAGCGCCACGTCCGGCGCGTCGGCCGGCAGGTCGGAGAAGAACATCAGCACGATCACGCGGACGTAGAAGAACGCGGCGACCAGGCTGGACAGCACCGCGACCACGACCAGCGGCCACGCGCCACCGGTCCACGCCGCGCTGAAGACCGCCCACTTGCCGGTGAAGCCCGCGGTCAGCGGGATGCCGGCGAAGGACAGCAGGAAGAACGCGAAGATCCCGGCCAGCAGCGGCGACTTCTTGCCCAGGCCCGCCCAGCGGGACAGGTGCGTCGCCTCGCCGCCCGCGTCGCGGACCAGCGTGACGACGGCGAACGCGCCGATCGTCGGGAAGCCGTACGAGACCAGGTAGAACAGCACCGCCTGCGTCGAGGTGATGCCGTTGTGCACACCGCTCCCGGTCTGCGCCAGCCCGACGAACGCGGTCAGCAGGAAGCCCGCGTGCGCGATCGAGGAGTAGGCCAGCATCCGCTTCACGTCGGTCTGCGTGATCGCGACGATCGAGCCGACCACCATGGTGAGGATCGCGACGATCCACATCATCGGCGCCCAGTCCCAGCGGGTCCCGCCGAGCGCGACGTAGAAGACCCGCATCAGCCCGATGAACGCGGCGATCTTGGTGCAGGCCGCCATGAAGCCGGTGACCGGCGTCGGCGCGCCCTGGTACACGTCCGGGGTCCAGGAGTGGAACGGTACGGCGCCGACCTTGAACAGCAGGCCGACACCCAGCAGGCCGGTGCCGGCGAGCAGGATCACGTCGCCGCCGGTCTGCGAGCCGAGCGCGTCCGCGATGCCGCCGAGCGACATCGTGCCGGCGTACCCGTACAGCAGCGCGATGCCGAACAGCAGGAACGCCGACGAGAACGCGCCGAGCAGGAAGTACTTCATCGCGGCTTCCTGCGAGATCAGCCGGCGACGGCGGGCCAGCCCGCACAGCAGGTACAGCGGCAGCGAGAACACCTCGAGCGCGACGAACAGCACCAGCAGGTCGTTCGACGCCGCGAACAGCATCATGCCGCCGACCGCGAACAGCGTCAGCGGGAAGATCTCGGTGTGCTCGATACGCGCCGCGGTGCCCTCACGCTCGGCCTCGGAGCCCGGTACGGCGGCCGCCTGGCCGGCGAACGCGGACAGGCCGCCGTCGATCGAGCGCTCGGCGAACAGCAGCACGCTGATCAGCGTCAGCGCCAGCAGAAGGATCCAGGTGAACAGCGCCGGGCCGTCGACCGAGATCGCGCCCTGCGCGGCGATCAGCTCCTTGTTGTCGTTCATCAGGATGCCGGTCAGGACACCGGAGACGACCACGGCGACCACCGTGATCGCCAGCTGCACCAGGTGCCGCAACGGCCGCGGCAGGAAGGCCTCGACCAGGACGCCGACGCACGCCGCGCCGAACACGACGAGCAGCGGAGCCAGCTCGTTGTACTCGATCTTGGGCGCCGTGAAGTCCGCCAGCGGCAGCAACATCGCGCTCACTTCTGTCCCTCCGTCGCGGGGATCTCAGGTGCGGGGTCCGTGACGCCGACGTGCTGCATGGTCGACTCGACGGCGGGCTTGATGATGTCGACCACCGGCTTCGGGAAGAGCCCCAGGCCGATGATCAGGACCACGAGCGGCGCGATCGCGAGCAGCTCCCGCGGGTTCAGGTCCTTCAGCTTCTCGATCCCGTCGCGGACCGGGCCGGTCATGGTGCGTTGGTACATCAGCAGGATGTACAGCGCGGCCAGCACGATACCGACGACCGCGATCACCGCGATCACCTTGTGCCGGCTGAACGTCCCGGCCAGCACCATGAACTCGGAGATGAACGGCGACAGACCGGGCAGCGCGAGGCTGGACAGGCCGGCGAACAGGAACGTGCCGGCCAGCACCGGGGCGACCTTCTCGACCCCGCCGTAGTCGGCGATCCGCGCGGACCCGCGGCGGGAGATCAGGTACCCGGCGACCAGGAACAGCGCCGCGGTGGAGAGACCGTGGTTGAACATGTAGAGCGTCGACCCGGTCAGGCCCTGCGACGTCAGCGCGAAGATACCCATCACGATGAAGCCGAAGTGCGAGATCGAGGTGTATGCGATCAGCCGCTTGATGTCGGTCTGCCCGATCGCCAGCAGCGCGCCGTACAGCACCGAGATCAGCGCCAGCACCAGCACCACCGGGGTGGCCCACTCGGACGCGTTCGGGAACAGGCCCAGGCAGAACCGGATCATCCCGAAGGTGCCGATCTTGTCCAGGATGCCGACCAGCAGCACCGACGTCCCCGGTGTCGCCTCACCGGCCGCGTCCGGCAGCCAGGTGTGGAACGGCACCATCGGCGCCTTCACCGCGAACGCGAACATGAAGCCGAGGAACAGCCAGCGCTCGGTGTTCTGGCTCATGTCCAGCTTCATCATGTCCGACAGCAGGTACGACGGGTCGCCCTGCCGGGCCGAGACCACGTACAGGCCGACGACCGAGGCCAGCATCAGCAGACCGCCGAGCAGCGAGTAGAGCAGGAACTTCACCGCGGCGTACGAACGCTGCGGGCCGCCGAAGCCGCCGATCAGGAAGTACATCGGGATCAGCGTGGCCTCGAACAGCACGTAGAACAAGAACACGTCGGTGGCGGCGAACACGCCGATCGACAGCGCCTCCAGGCCGAGGATCCAGGCGAAGAAGGACTTCTCCGACCAGCGGCCGTTCTGCGCGTCGTTCCAGGACGCGATCATCACGATCGGCGTCAGCAGCGCGGTCAGCACCACCAGGACGATGCTCACCCCGTCGAGGCCGAGCGCGTAGTGCGCGCCGAAGGCCTTGATCCAGGTGTGTGTCTCGGCGTAGTCCTCGGCGCCGTTGCGCTGGTAGCCGATCGCGACGATCGCGGTCAGCACCAGCGTCACGAGCGAGAACCCGAGCGCGACCTGCTTGGCCGTCAGCGCCTTCGCCTTCGGCACCAGCATCGTCGCGATGGCCCCGACGAACGGCAGGAGCAGTAACAGGGTCAGCCAACCGATGTTCACGACAACCTCACCGCGAGGAGGGCGACGACCACGAATGCGGCGCCGAAGACCATGCTGAGTGCGTACGAACGGACGAAGCCCGTCTGGACCCGGCGGAGCCGGCCGGACAGCCCGCCGAACAGTGCGGCCAGCCCGTTGACCAGGCCGTCGATGCCCCGGTTGTCGAGCCAGACCAGCGTCCGGGTCAGGTACTGGCCCGGGCGCATGAAGACCGCCTCGTTCAGCGCGTCACCGTACAGGTCACGACGCGCGAACTTGGTGAGCGGCGAGCCGGCCGGAGCCTCCCGCGGCACCTCCCGGCGGTACATCAGCACCGAGATCACGATGCCGACGGCCACCACCGCGAGGGTGATGATCGTCATCACCAGGGCGCTCACCGGGCCGTGCTCCTCCTCGTGCCCGACCACCGGCTCGAGCCAGTCGACGATCCAGTGCCCGGCGAAGTACAGCGCGCCGCCGGCCAGCGAGAGCGCGGCCAGGATGATCAGCGGCCAGGTCATCACCTTCGGCGACTCGTGCGGGTGCACGTCCTCGGCCCAGCGCTTCTTGCCGAAGAAGGTCATGATCATCACCCGCGTCATGTAGAACGCGGTGAGCCCGGCGCCGAGCAGCGCGCACAGACCGATCACCGTGTTGTCCGCGAACGCGGCCTCGATGATCTTGTCCTTGCTGAAGAAGCCGGCGAACGGCGGGATGCCGAGGATCGCCAGGTAGCCGAAGCCGAAGGTCACGAAGGTGATCTTCATCGCCGTCCGCAGCGCGCCGTAGTGGCGCATGTTCACGTCGTCGTTCATGCCGTGCATGACGGATCCGGCGCCGAGGAACATGTTCGCCTTGAAGAAGCCGTGCGTGAGCAGGTGGAAGATCGCGAACACGTAGCCGGCCGGGCCGAGACCGGCGGCCAGCATCATGTAGCCGATCTGGCTCATCGTCGAACCGGCGAGTGCCTTCTTGATGTCGTCCTTGGCGCAACCGATGATCGCACCGGCCAGGGCGGTGACCGTACCGACGATGACGACCGCGGTCGAGGCCGCGTCGCTCTGCTCGTAGATGACGCCGGAGCGCACCACCAGGTAGACGCCCGCGGTGACCATGGTCGCCGCGTGGATCAGCGCCGACACCGGGGTCGGGCCCTCCATCGCGTCCAGCAGCCAGGACTGCAGCGGCACCTGCGCGGACTTACCGCAGGCGGCCAGCAGCAGCATCAGGCCGAGCAGCGTGGCCCAGGTCTTCGACAGTTGGTCCGCACCGGCGAACACGGTGGAGAAGGCCGAGGAGCCGAACAGCACCCACATGCTCATCACCGCGAGCGAGAGGCCGATGTCACCGACCCGGTTCACCACGAACGCCTTCTTCGCGGCGACCGCGGCCGAGTTCTTGTGCTGCCAGAACCCGATCAGCAGGTACGACGCCAGACCGACGCCCTCCCAGCCGACGAACACCAGCAGGTAGTCGGCCGCGAGCACCAGCAGCAGCATCGCCGCGATGAACAGGTTCAGGTAGCCGAAGAACCGCCGCCGGCGCGGATCGTGCTCCATGTAGCCGATCGAGTAGATGTGGATCAGTGACCCGACACCGGTGATCAGCAGCACGAACAGGATCGACAGCGGGTCGATCAGCAGGCTGAACTCGACCTTGATCTGGCCGACCGAGAACCACTCGAACAGGTTGACCGTCTCGGACCGCTCCTCGCCGGACAGGCCGAGCATCTGGAAGAACAGCACGACGCCGAAGGCGAAGGAGATCACCGGCGCCAGGGTGCCCAGCAGGTGACCCCACGCGTTGGTGGCCTTGCCACCGAGCAGCAGGATCGCCGCGGACACCGCCGGTACCGCGACCAGCAGCCACGTCAGCTC
The DNA here is from genome assembly GCF_040610805.1 of Kribbella sp. NPDC003557. Taxonomy (NCBI): domain Bacteria; kingdom Bacillati; phylum Actinomycetota; class Actinomycetes; order Propionibacteriales; family Kribbellaceae; genus Kribbella; species Kribbella sp. NPDC003557. Next base: position 225,355 of record NZ_JBEXMY010000007.1, on the reverse strand, counting down.
ATGACTCATGGGGTGCTTACCTCAGTACTTGAGCAGGTTGGCGTCGTCGACCGAGGCCGAGCGACGGGTGCGGAAGATGGCCATGATGATCGCCAGCCCGATCACGACCTCGGCCGCGGCCACCACCATCACGAAGAAGGCGGCGATCTGGCCGTCGAGGTTGCCGTGCTGGCGGGCGAAGCTGACGAACGCGAGGTTGGTCGCGTTCAGCATCAGCTCGACGCACATGAAGACGACGATGGCGTTACGGCGTACCAGCACGCCGAGGGCGCCGATACTGAACAGGATCGCCGCGAGCACGATGTACGGCTCGGTGGTCACTTCTTCTCCTCCTCGCCGACGAATCCGGTCGTGTCGGTGCTCTCCGCCTCGGACGGGTACGCCTCGCCCAGGTCGAGCTCGCGCACCTCCTCGACGTCCGCGCGCTCCTCGGCCTCCGGCAACACGGTGCCACGTGCCTGGAGCACGCGCGAAACCGAGGTGGGTGCGATCGACCCGTCCGGCAGCAGGGCCGGGGTGTCGACGGCGTTGTGCCGGGCCAGGACACCCGGCGTCGGCAGCGGGCCGGGGTGGATGCCCTGTTCGGCGTACTTGCGGATCCGCTCCTCGGCGTGGTCGCGCTGCGTCTTCTTCTTGGTCAGCCGCTCGCGGTGGGCCAGCATCATGGCGCCCATCGCCGCGGTGATCAGCAGCGCCGACGTGACCTCGAAGGCGAACACGTACTTGCCGAACAGCAGTTGCGCGAGGCCCTTGACGTTGCCGTCCGGCTGCGCCTCGGCCAGGCCGGTCGGGTTGCCGTAGATCGCGTTGCCGACCGCGGCGACCAGCAGGATGCCGAAGCCGAGGAACGCGATGCCGGCCAGCAGCCGCTGACCGCGGATCGTCTCGACCAGCGAGTCGGACGCGTCGACGCCGACCAGCATCAGCACGAACAGGAACAGCATCAGGATCGCGCCGGTGTAGACGATGATCTGGACCGCGAACAGGAACGGCGCGTCCTGCGCCGCGTACTGCACCGCGAGGCAGATCATCACGGTCGCCAGCAGCAGCGCCGAGTGCACCGCCTTACGGACCAGCACCATGCCGATCGCGGCCAGGATCATGACCGGGGCCAGCATCCAGAACGCGACCTGCGGGCCGGTGACGAGACCGATCACTTCGCGTCACTCCCCTCGCCGTGCGAGGCCGCGCCGGTCAGACCGAGGTAGTAGTCCTTCTCGGTCTTGCCCAGCTGCATCTCGTGCGGCGGCTCCTGCATGCCCGGGAGCAGCGGCGCCAGCAGGTCCTTCTTCTCGTAGATCAGGGACTCGCGGCTGGAGTCGGCCAGCTCGTACTCGTTGGTCATCGTGAGCGCCCGGGTCGGGCAGGCCTCGATGCACAGACCGCAGAGGATGCAGCGCAGGTAGTTGATCTGGTACACCCGGCCGTACCGCTCGCCCGGCGAGAACCGGTCGCCCTCGGTGTTGTCCGCGCCCTCGACGTAGATCGCGTCCGCGGGGCAGGCCCAGGCGCACAGCTCGCAGCCGACGCACTTCTCCAGCCCGTCCGGCCAGCGGTTCAGCTGGTGCCGGCCGTGGAACCGGGGCGCGGTCGGCTTCTTCTCGAACGGGTACTGCTCGGTGAACACCTTGCGGAACATCGTCCGGAAGGTGACCCCGAACCCGGCTACCGGGTCCCAGAGGGACTCTTTGACACTAGCCATTTCTGCCATCCTTGCTAAGACCCGCAGTCTCGCTTCGGCTCGGAGTGTTGACGGCCATCGGGGGTGGCACCGGGAAGCCGCCGGCGAAGGCGTCGAAGTCCTTCGCGCGGTCCTCCTCGGTGACCTGCTCGGGCTTGGGCTTCTGCGGCACGAACATGCTGACCACGGCGAGCACCAGCACGATCGCGGCCGCGACCAGGAGCGTCGTCCGGCTGAAGTCCGTCTCCCGGCCGACCGCGCGAACCGTGGCGACCAGCAGGATCCAGGCCAGCGAGATCGGGATCAGGACCTTCCAGCCGAGCTTCATGAACTGGTCGTAGCGCAGTCGCGGCAGCGTTCCGCGCAGCCAGATGTAGAAGAAGATGAAGGCCATCAGCTTGCCCATGAACCACAGCACCGGCCAGTAGCCGGAGTTCGCGCCGTCCCAGAGCGAGATCGGCCACGGTGCCCGCCAGCCGCCCAGGAACAGCGTGGTGGCCAGCGCGGACACGGTCGCCATGTTGATGTACTCGGCCAGGAAGAACATCGCGTACTTGATCGAGGAGTACTCGGTCAGGAAGCCCGCGACCAGCTCGCCCTCGGCCTCGGGCAGGTCGAACGGCGCCCGGTTCGTCTCGCCGATCATCGAGATCACGTAGATCACGAACGACGGGAAGAGCAGGAACGCGTACCACCCGGGCAGCGAGATGTCGGCCCCGAACAGGTGCACCGTCTGGTGCGACTGCGCCGCCACGATCTCCGAGGTGGACATCGAGCCGGCGAACAGGAACACGGTCACCAGGGCCAGGCCCATGCCGACCTCGTACGAGATCATCTGCGCGCTGGAGCGCAGACCGCCGAGCAGCGAGTACGTCGAGTTCGACGACCAGCCGCCGAGGACGATGCCGTAGATGCCGATCGAGGCGACCGCCATCACGTACAGCACCGAGACCGGCAGGTCGGTCAGCTGCAGCCGGGTGTAGGTGTCGGTGAACGGGATCTTCACCGTCGGCCCGAACGGGATCACCGCGAAGGTGAGGAAGGCCGGGATGGCGACGATGGCCGGCGCCAGGATGAATACCAGCCGGTCGACGCCCTTGGGCATCAGGTCTTCCTTGAGCATCAGCTTCACGCCGTCGGCCAGCGACTGCAGCAGACCCTGCGGGCCGTGCACGTTCGGGCCGATCCGGTGCTGCATCCGTGCGACGACCCGGCGTTCCCACCAGATGTTGAAGAGCGTCAGCACCACCAGGAAGACGAAGATGAACAGCACCTTGATGAGAATGACCCACCAAGGATCGTGTCCGACCCCTGCATCCGGCACCGCGAGCGGGATGGTCATGCGCGTCCTCGCTTCGCTCCGGGCGCGCATGACCAGGTGGTGCTGCGCCTGATGATGAACTCGCTACGCTCGTTCATGAGTTCCCTCCGGCGATCGTCACGATCGAGCCATGGTCTGCGTGCAGCGACCGGCGGACGTGGGAGTCGGCCGAGTTGGTCGGCAGCCAGACCACGTTGTCGGTCATCGGGGTGATGACGACCGGCAGCCGGATCGACCCGGCGTCGGTGCTCACCGCCAGTTCGTCGCCGTCGGCGACACCGATCCGGTGCGCGGTGGTGAGCGAGATCCGGGCCACCGGCTTGCGCGCGGTCGCGGTCAGATGCGGCTCACCGTCGCAGGCCCGGCTGTCGTCGATCAGCATCCGCCAGGTCGCGAGCCGGGTGGAGTCGAACGCGCCGAGGGCCGGACCGGCCTGGTACGTCGGCTCCTGGGCCCGGTCGCCGTCCCAGCGGCCGAGCTCGTCGTACTCCCGCTTCGCGCCGTCGGTGGTGGTGAAGCCGAGCGAGTGGCCCATCTCCTGCGCCAGCGCGGCCAGCGCGCGGACGTCCGGCATCGCGGTCGGCACCTTGAGCGCGACCGGGAACGGCCGCTCGCGGCCCTCCCAGTTCACGAAGGTGCCGGCCTTCTCCACCGGCGGTACGACGGGGAAGACCACGTCGGCGTACTCGGTCACCTGGGAGTTGCGGACCTCGAAGCTGACCACGAACGGCGCCGCCGCCAGCGCGGCCAGAGCCGCGGCCGGGTCGGGCAGGTCGTCGATCTCGACACCCGCGACCACCAGCGCGCCCAGCGAACCGGCGCCCGCGACGATCTCGGTGAGGTCCTTGCCCGGCGTGGCCGGCAGGTTCTCCACACCCCAGGCGGCCTGCAGGTCGACCCGCGCGTGCGGGTCGCCGACCAGGCGGCCACCCGGCAGCAGGCCCGGCAGGCAGCCGGCCTCGAGCGCGGCCCGGTCACCCGCGCGGCGCGGGATCCAGGCCAGCTGCGCGCCCGTGTCGAGCGCCAGCCGGAGCGCGGTCGAGTAGCCGCCCGGCACCGCGGCCAGCCGCTCGCCGACGACGATGATCGAGTCCGCGCCGAGGGCGGCCCGAGCCGCGGCCCCGGCCTCACCGGCGTTGCCGAGATCCGCCAGTACGGCGGCCTCGGTGCCCGGCGACGCGTGGACGACGACACCGTCGAGCTTCTCCACACCCCGCGACGCGTACGCCGCGATCGTGAACACCTTGGTGCCGTGCGACTTCACGCCCTTGCGGACCCGGAGGAACACCGACGGTGCCTCCTCCTCGGGCTCGAACCCGGCGAACAGCACCGAGCCGGCCTTCTCGAGATCCGCGAACGTCGTCCCGAGACCGGTACCGGCCACCGCGGCGGCGAGGAAGTCCGCCTCCTCCGCGGAGTGCGGGCGGGCCCGGAAGTCGATGTCGTTGCTGTCCAGCGCGACCCGTGCGAACTTCGAGTACGCGTAGGCGTCCTCGAGCGGCAGCCGGCCACCGGTCAGCACCGCGGCGTTGCCCCGGGCAGCGTTCAGCTTCTCCGCCGCGAACGTCAGGGCCTCCGGCCAGGACGCCGGCCGCAGCTGGCCGTCCTCACGGATCATCGGGTGGGTCAACCGGTCGCCGGTGGTCGCGTACTGGAACGCGAACCGGTCCTTGTCGGAGATCCACTCCTCGTTGACCTGCGGGTCGTCACCGGCCAGCCGGCGCATCACCTTGCCGCGCCGGTAGTCGATCCGGATCGCCGCACCCGACGAGTCGTGCTCGGCCACCGACGGCACCGACACCAGGTCGAACGGCCGCGAGCGGAAGCGGTACGCCGCACTCGTCAGCGCACCGACCGGGCAGATCTGGATCGTGTTGCCGGAGAAGTAGCTCTCGAAGGGCTCCTTCTCGTAGATGCCGACCTGCTGCAGCGCGCCGCGCTCGATCAGCGCGATGAACGGGTCACCGGCGATCTGCTCGGAGAACCGCGTGCAGCGCGCGCAGAGGATGCAGCGCTCGCGGTCCAGCAGCACCTCGGCCGAGATGTTGATCGGCTTCGGGTAGGTCCGCTTGATCCCGTGCGACTCGTGGAACCGGGACTCGCCCGCACCGTTGCTCATCGCCTGGTTCTGCAGCGGGCACTCGCCGCCCTTGTCGCAGACCGGGCAGTCGAGCGGGTGGTTGATCAGCAGGAACTCCATGTTCCCGTGCTGGGCCTTGTCGGCCACCGGCGAGCTCACCTGGGTGCGGATCACCATGCCGTCGGCGACCGTCAGCGTGCAGGAGGCCTGCGGCTTCGGCATCCCGCGGCCGTTGCCCGCGTCCACCACCTCGACCAGGCACTGCCGGCAGGCGCCGACCGGGTCGAGCAGCGGGTGGTCGCAGAACCGCGGGATCTGGATCCCGATCTGCTCGGCGGCCCGGATCGCCAGGCTGTTCTTGGGAACCTTGACCTCGATGTCGTCGATGGTCACGGTCACCAGGTCGGTGCGCTCCACCTCGGACCCGGCCGGCGGGTTCGCTTGGATCGTCATGCGCTAGCTCCAGCAGTCGCGAAGACAGTGCTTGCCATCGGGTCGAACGGACAGCCGCCGTGCTCGAAGTGCGCCAGGTACTCGTCCTTGAAGTGCGCGATCGAGCTGGTGATCGGCGCCGTGGCACCGTCACCGAGGGCGCAGAACGACCGGCCGAGGATGTTCTCGGACAGGTCGAGCAGGACGTCCAGGTCCTCCTCCGACCCCTGGCCCTTCTCCAGCCGCTCGAGGATCTGCACCAGCCACCAGGTGCCCTCGCGGCACGGCGTGCACTTGCCGCAGGACTCGTGCTTGTAGAACTCGGTCCAGCGCAGGACGGCGCGCACCACGCACACCGAGTCGTCGAAGATCTGCAGCGCCTTGGTGCCGAGCATGGAGCCGACCGAGCCGACGCCCTCGTAGTCCAGCGGGACGTCGAGGTGCTCCGACGTCAGCAGCGGCGTCGACGACCCGCCCGGCGTCCAGAACTTCAGCTGGTGGCCCTCGCGGACCCCGCCGGCCAGGTCGAGCAGTTCGCGCAGCGTGATGCCCAGCGGAGCCTCGTACTGCCCCGGGCGGGTGACGTGCCCGGACAGCGAGTACAGCGTCATGCCCTTGGACTTCTCGGTGCCCATCGAGGAGAACCAGTCCGCGCCGTTCTTCAGGATGACGGGAACGGATGCGATCGACTCGACGTTGTTGATGACAGTGGGGCAGCCGTACAAGCCCGCGACCGCGGGGAACGGAGGACGCAGACGAGGTTGACCGCGACGTCCTTCGAGCGAGTCCAGCAGGGCCGTCTCCTCGCCGCAGATGTAGGCGCCGGCGCCGGCGTGCACGACCACGTCGAGGTCGTAGCCGCTGCCGAGGATGTTCTGCCCGATGTAGCCGGCGTCCTTGGCCTCCTGGACCGCCTGCTGCAGCCGGCGGATCACGTGCAGCACCTCACCGCGGACGTAGATGAACGCCACCGACGCGCGGATCGCGTAGGACGCGATGATGACGCCCTCGACCAGCGTGTGCGGCGAGGCCATCATCAGCGGGATGTCCTTGCAGGTGCCCGGCTCGGACTCGTCGGCGTTCACCACCAGGTACTTCGGCTTCGGGTTGTCCTGCGGGATGAACGACCACTTCATCCCGGTCGGGAAGCCCGCGCCGCCGCGGCCGCGCAGACCGGAGTCCTTGACTGCGGCAACGACATCGGCCGGTTCCATCCGCAACGCGTTGCGCAGCGCGTCGTACCCGCCGGTTCGCTGGTACGACGCGAGCTGCCAGGCGTTGATCTGGTCCCAGTTGTCGGACAGTACGGGGGTCAGCATCGTCAGCCCTCCTTCCGGGAGTCGTCACCGTCGACTGCCTGCGATTCCTTGCCCGGCTGGTCGGACGGCCGCGGACCGGCCGCCGCCTCCGGCGAGACCGTGCTCTCGGCCGCGCGACCCGAGCCGCCGCCGTTGGCGCCCGGCGCCGACCAGTTGCGTTCGCGGGCCAGGCGGAGGCCGGCCAGTGTGGCCTTGCCGCCGGTCGGGCCCTCGTCGGCGCGGCCGTCGGGGAACCCGGCCAGCACCCGCTCCGCCTCGCGCCAGGTGCAGATCGTCGCACCGCGCGGCGACTTCACCTCGGTGCCCTCACGCAGGTCGTCGACCAGCTGGGTGGCGGACTCCGGCGTCATGTCGTCGAAGAACTCCCAGTTGACCATCATCACCGGCGCGTAGTCGCAGGCCGCGTTGCACTCGAGGTGCTCGAGGGTGATCTTGCCGTCCTCGGTGGTCTCGTCGTTGCCGACGTCGAGGTGCTGCTTGAGCCGGTCGAAGATCAGGTCGCCGCCCATCACCGCGCACAGCGTGTTGGTGCAGACGCCGACGTGGTAGTCGCCGACCGGGCGGCGCTTGTACATCGTGTAGAAGGTGGCCACCGCCGACACCTCGGCGCCGGTCAGCCCGAGCACGTCGGCGCAGGCCTCGATGCCCTCCGGGGTGACCCGGCCCTCGACCGACTGCACCAGGTGCAGCATCGGCAGCAGCGCGGACCGGGCGACCGGATACCGCGCCGCGATCTCGCGCATCTCGGCGAGCGTGGCGTCGGTGATCTTCGAGTCGCCGGTGCTGTAGGGCACCGTCTTGTCGGTAGAAGTTGTGTGGTTCTCGGCCATTTAGCGGTCCACTCCACCCATCACCGGGTCAAGGCTGGCGACGGCGACGATCACGTCGGCGACCTGGCCGCCCTCGCACATGATCGGCATCGCCTGCAGGTTTGCGAAGGACGGGTCACGGAAGTGCACCCGGAACGGCTTCGTGCCGCCGTCGGAGACGACGTGCGCGCCCATCTCGCCGCGCGGCGACTCGATCGGCACGTAGGCCTGGCCGGCCGGCACCCGGAAGCCCTCGGTGACCAGCTTGAAGTGATGGATCAGTGCTTCCATCGACTCGCCCATGATGTGCTTGATGTGGTCGAGCGAGTTGCCCATACCGTCGGCGCCGACGGCCAGCTGGCTCGGCCAGGCGATCTTCTTGTCGGCGACCATCACCGGCTGGCCGTCCATCTTCTCCAGCCGGTCGGCGCACTGCTCGACGATCTTCAGCGACTCGTGCATCTCCTGCAGCCGCACCCGGAACCGGCCGTAGGAGTCCGAGGAGTCCCAGGTCGGTACGTCGAAGTCGTACGTCTCGTACCCGCAGTACGGCTGGCTCTTGCGCAGGTCCATCGCGTAGCCGGTGGAGCGCACCGTCGGGCCGGAGATGCCGAGCGCCATGCAGCCGGCCAGATCCAGGTAGCCGACGTTCTGCAGCCGGGCCTTGAAGATCGGGTTCGCGTTGCAGAGCTCGGCGTACTCCTTGAGGTGCTTGTTCATCCACGTGATGTACTCGCGGATCTTGTCCAGCGCACCCGGCGGGAGGTCCTGCGCGACACCGCCCGGCCGGATGAACGCGTGGTTCATCCGCAGGCCGGTGATCAGCTCGAACAGGTCGAGGGTCTTCTCGCGCTCGCGGAAGCCGATCGTCATCACGGTCAGCGCGCCGATCTCCATACCGCCGGTGGCGATGCAGACCAGGTGGCTGCTGATCCGGTTGAGCTCCATCAGGAGCACCCGCATCACGCTGGCCTTCTCCGGGATCTGGTCCTCGATCCCGAGCAGCCGCTCGACCGCCAGGCAGTACGCCGCCTCGTTGTAGAACGGCGACAGGTAGTCCATCCGGGTGCAGAACGTGACGCCCTGCGTCCAGGAGCGGAACTCCATGTTCTTCTCGATACCGGTGTGCAGGTAGCCGATGCCGCAGCGGGCCTCGGTGACGTTCTCACCGTCGAGCTCGAGGATCAGCCGGAGCACGCCGTGCGTGGACGGGTGCTGCGGGCCCATGTTGACGACGACGCGCTCCTCCGGCTCCTCGCCGAGACCGGAGACGACGGAGTCCCAGTCCTGGCCGGTGACGGTGAAGACCTTGCCCTCGGTGGTGTCCCGGGTGGTCGCGTACGGGTCTGTAGTGGTCATCAGTTGTACGACCTCCGCGTGTCGGGCGGTGGGATGACAGCGCCCTTGTACTCGACGTCGATACCGCCGAGCGGGTAGTCCTTGCGCTGCGGGTGACCCGGCCAGTCGTCGGGCATCTGGATCCGGGTCAGGGCCGGGTGCCCGTCGAAGACGATGCCGAAGAAGTCCCAGGTCTCCCGCTCGTGCCAGTCGTTGGCCGGGTACACCGAGACGATCGACGGGATGTGCGGGTCGCTGTCGGGCGCCGCCACCTCCAGCCGGATCCGGCGGTTGTGGGTGATCGACATGAAGTGGTAGACCGCGTGCAGCTCACGGCCGGTCTCGTGCGGGTAGTGCACGCCGCTGACACCGGAGCAGAACTCGAACCGCAGCGCCTCGTCGTCGCGCAGGTGCTGACACACGTCGACGATGTGCTCGCGCTTGACGTGCAGCGTCAGCTCGCCGCGGTCGACGACGACCTTCTCGATCGCGCCGTCGACGGCCAGGTCCTCGAGGCGGTCCACCGCACCGTCGAACCAGGAGCCGTACGGCCGCGGGGTGCTGCCCGGCAGCGCGACCTGGCGGCGCAGGCCGCCGAAGCCGGAGGTGTCACCGGTCCCGCGGACACCGAACATGCCCTCGCGCCGGTCGATCACCTCGGCCTGCGGAGTCTGCGCGTCACTCGCCGCGGACGTCGCCGGAAGGTTCTCCGGCTGAGAGTCGCTCATCGCAGCAGACCCTTCATCTCGATCGTCGGCGCGGCGGTCAGGGCCGCGGCCTCCTGCTCGGTCTGCAGCGCCTTCTTGTGCGCGCCGAGCTTCATGTGCTGGATCTGGTCGTGGATCTTCAGGAACGCGTCCAGCAGCATCTCCGGCCGCGGCGGGCAGCCGGGCAGGTACATGTCGACCGGTACGACGTGGTCCACGCCCTGGACGATCGCGTAGTTGTTGAACATGCCGCCCGACGACGCGCAGACGCCCATCGCCAGCACCCACTTCGGGCCGGGCATCTGGTCGTAGATCTGGCGCAGCACCGGAGCCATCTTCTGGCTCACCCGGCCGGCCACGATCATCAGGTCGGCCTGCCGCGGCGAGGCCCGGAAGACCTCCATGCCGAACCGGGCGGCGTCGTAGCGCGGCGCTCCGGTCGTCATCATCTCGATGGCGCAGCAGGCCAGCCCGAAGGTTGCCGGCCACAACGAGGCCTTGCGCATGTAGCCGAGCAGTCCTTCGACGGTGCTCAGCAGGACGCCGGCCGGAAGCTGTTCCTCAAGACCCATGTCAGTCCCACTCCAGTCCGCCGCGGCGCCACACGTAGGCGTACGCGACGAAGACGGTGACGATGAAGATGACCATCTCGACCAGCCCGAACAGCGCCATCTGGTCGAAAGCGACCGCCCACGGGTAGAGGAAGATGATCTCGATGTCGAACACGATGAACAGCATCGCGGTGATGTAGTACTTCACCGGGAAGCGGCCACCGCCGACCGGCTGCGGGGTCGGCTCGATGCCGCACTCGTACGAGTCCAGCTTGGCCCGGTTGTAACGCTTCGGGCCGACCAGCGCGCTGACGGTGATACTGCCCGCGACGAAGAGCGCCGCGAGCACACCTAGAGCGAGAATCGGTGTGTAGGGGTGCATCGCTGCGTGCTCCCTCCTTCAGCCGGTTGGTTCTGTCTATCGGGTCAGCCCTGTACCAGGACTGTGTTATCAGTTGCGCTGTGGCTCAGCTCACTCGCCCCGCCGCTCAGGCCGCGGGAGCGAGCTTCGTGAGGCCGTTGATGATCTTGTCCATCACGTCCCCGTCGCGCGGGTCGGTGAGGTTGGCCAGCAACTTCAGGGTGAACTTCATCAGGGTGGTGCGCGGCAGACCGTACTTGGTGCACAGCCGCATCACCTCCGGATTTCCGATCAGCTTCACGAAGATCCGGCCCAGCGTGTAGTAGCCGCCGTACTCCTGCTTGAGCGCCTTCGGGTACGCCGACAGCGCGCGCTCGCGCTGGTTCGGCTGCCGGTGCAGCGCCTGGGCGGCGACCTCGGCGGCGAACGCCCCGGACTCCATCGCGTACGGGATGCCCTCGCCGTTGAACGGGTTGACCATGCCGCCGGCGTCGCCGAGCAGCATCAGGCCGCGGGTGTAGTGCGGCTGCCGGTTGAAGCCCATCGGCAGCGCCGCCCCGCGGATCGGGATGGTCTGGAACTCGTCGCGGAACTGCCACTCCTCCGGCGTGTTCTTCAGCCACGCCTTCAGCAGGTCGGCGTAGTCGACCTTGCCGAACGCCTCGGAGGTGTTCAGGATGCCGAGCCCGACGTTCACCGTGCCGTCGCCCATCCCGAAGATCCAGCCGTACCCGGGCAGGAGCACCTTGCCGCCGGGCTGCTTCGGGTCGTCGGCCCACAGCTCCAGCCAGGACTCGAGGTAGTCGTCGTTGGTCCGCGGGCTGGTGAAGTACGTCCGGACGGCGACACCCATCGGGCGGTCGTCGCGCTTGTGCAGGCCCATCGCGATGCTCAGCCGGGACGAGTTGCCGTCGGCCGCCATCACCAGTGGCGCCCGGAACTCGAGGTCGTCGCCGGCCCGGCGGCCGTTGTCGTCGACCGGCTTGGCGGTGACGCCCACGATGTGGCCGCGGTCGTCGAGGATCGGCCCGCTGACGTTGGTCCGCTCGCGCAGCCGCGCCCCGGCCTTGACGGCCTGCCGGGCGAGCATGTCGTCGAAGTCCATCCGGTTGCGGGTCAGGCCGTAGTTCGGGTGGCTGGCCAGATCCGGCCAGTCGAGCTGCAGCTGGTGCCCGGCGCCCTGGATCCGCAGGCCGTAGTTGCGGATCCAGCCGGCCTCTTCGGAGATGTCGACGCCCATGTTGATGAGCTGCTTGGTGCCGCGCGGCGTGAGGCCGTCGCCGCAGACCTTCTCCCGCGGGAACGCGGTCTTCTCCAGCAGCAGGACGTCCAGTCCGGCGTTCGCCAGGTGGTACGCCGCCGCCGATCCGGCGGGTCCGGCACCGACGACGATCACATCGGCGGTCTCCGCCTGCTGCCCGCTCGGCACGCTCTGGCTCATCTCTTCCCGGCCTGGATGTTGGGGGCGTTGTGCGCTCGTGAAGGCATTCACGAACCCTCTTCACTCGACAGTCTAGGACTGCCTGACGCGGACACGAAACTCGCCCCGACCCCCTTGCAGGCAAGCGATTTTCGCTTAAGTTCCGTTGCGTAATTAACTGGCCCGGATTTCTATCGGCGCTTCACCCCGCGGTGGATCGCCACCAGGCCGCCGGTCAGGTTCCGCCACTGCACCCGGGTCCAGCCGGCGGCCTCGATCGCGCGCGCCAGCGGCTCCTGCGGCAGCCAGGCGCGGGTCGACTCCGCCAGGTACTCATAGGCCTCGGGGTTGGTCGACACCACCTTCGCCACCGCCGGCACTGCCCGCATCATGTACTCCAGGTAGACCACCCGGAACGGCTTCCAGGTCGGGTGCGACTGCTCCAGGACGACCAGGCGCCCGCCGGGCCGGGTGACCCGCAGCATCTCCCCCAGGGCGGCCGAGACGTCGTTCACGTTCCGCAGCGCCCAGGAGATCGTCACCACGTCGAAGGTGTCGTCGGCGAACGGCAGCCGCAGCGCGTCGCCCGCGACCAGGTCCAGCTCCGGGTGCTTGCGCTTGCCGACCCGGAGCATGCCGACCGAGAAGTCGCAGGACACCACCTCGGCGCCGGCCTCGCGCAGGTTGACGCTCGACGCGCCGGTACCGGCCGCCAGGTCGAGGATCTTCATCCCGTTCCGCGGCGCGATCTCCTTGCGGGTCTCCGGTCGCCAGTAGTGCTTCTCCAGCCCCATCGTCGCGACCGCGTTGGTCCGGTCGTACCCCTCGGCCACGTTGTCGAACATGGCCGCGACGGCCTGCGGGTCCTTGGTCAGATCTGCGCGGGTCACCTGTCTAGTTCATCACGCGAGGGGTGGGCGGACGGACAGGAGGCATACGCTTGCATCTCGTGAGTGCATCTCCAGGTAGCCGTGCGGCCCTCGCGAACCGAGGCCCCGCACCGCAGTTGGTGGTTCGCAGTCAGCCGGTGGACGGGGTGTCGGCACACCTGCTCGACCATCTGCCGGCCGAGGGCGGACTCGCGTGGGTACGGCGGGGCGACGGCCACGTCGGCTGGGGTGTCGCCGCCCGGCTGGACGTTGCCGGTAGCAATCGCTTCCAGCAGGCCATGACCTGGTGGCGGGAGCTGACCGGCGCCGCGGTGGTCCGCGACGAGGTCGGCGTACCGGGCTCCGGGCTGGTCTGCTTCGGGTCCTTCGGGTTCACCGACTCCGATCCGAGCGAGCTGGTCGTTCCGCAGGTGATCGTCGGCCGTCGCGGCGACACCACCTGGGTGACCACGATCTCGCCGGCCAGTTCGCTGGCCGCGCCGCCCGAGCTGGTCCGGCACGAGCCGTCGCCGGTGTACGACGTGACGTTCGCGGACGGGGCCCGGACCGGTACCGACTGGTCGACGATCGTCGCCGACGCGGTCCGCCGGATCACCGCCGGCGAGCTCGACAAGGTGGTGCTGGCGCGCGACCTGATCGCGATCGCCGAGCAGCCGATCGACCAGCGCTGGCCGCTGCACCGGCTCGCGACGGCGTACCCGAACTGCTGGACGTTCTCCGTCGACGGCCTGATCGGCGCGACCCCCGAGCTGCTGGTCCGCCGGGAGAAGGGCCTGATCACGTCCCGCGTGCTGGCCGGGACGATCCGCCGGACCGGCGACGACGCGCACGACCTGGCGCTGGCCGCGTCGCTGGCCCGGTCGTCGAAGGACCTCGAGGAGCACGAGTTCGCGGTCCGGTCGGTGGCCGAGGCGCTCGAGCCGCACTGCACGTCGATGAACGTGCCGGAGACCCCGTTCGTGCTGCACCTGCCGAACGTGATGCACCTGGCCACCGACGTCGCCGGCGTCGCGAACAACGGCGCCTCCGCCCTCGGCCTCGCCGCCGCCCTGCACCCGTCCGCGGCCGTCTGCGGTACGCCGACGCCGGTCGCGCGGGACCTGATCGGCGAGATCGAGGGCATGCAGCGCGGCCGGTTCAGCGGACCGGTCGGCTGGATGGACGCCGCCGGCGACGGCGAGTGGTGCATCGCCCTGCGCTGCGGCCAGGCCGACCCGGAGGACCCGCGCCGGATGCGCCTGTTCGCCGGCGCCGGCATCGTCGCCGGGTCCGACCCGGACGCCGAGCTGGCCGAGACGAACGCCAAGCTGGTGCCGATGAGAGACGCGTTGGGAGACTGAGGGTGAAGCTGACGAAGTTCGCACATGCCTGTGTCCGGCTGGACAAGGACGGCAAGGTGCTCCTGATCGACCCGGGCGCGTTCAGCGAGGACGCCGCGTTCGAGCGGGCCGACGCGATCCTGGTGACGCACGAGCACCAGGACCATCTGGACGTCGACCGGGTCGCCGCGCTCGACGCTCCCGTCTACACCAACGCCGGCGTGGCCGCGCAGCTGACCGCGCTGGGCGACCGGGTGCACGTGGTCGAGGGCGGGCAGTCCTTCGAGGCGGCCGGGTTCTCGGTCAGTGCCTACGGCAAGGACCACGCGGTGATCCTGCCCGAGTGGGGTGTGCCGTGCGAGAACGTCGGCTTCCTGGTCGACGACGCCGTCTACCACCCGGGTGACTCGTTCACGCGGCCGGACCGCGCGGTGCACACCAACCTGGTGCCGATCTCCGGTCCCTGGTTCGCGCTGCCGCCGGCCGTCGAGTACGCCCGTGCGGTGCAGGCCGAGCAGCTCGTCGGGATCCACGACGGCCTGCTCAGCCCGATCGGCCTCGGGATGTTCCCGCGGTTCTTCAACTCCGACGAGCGCCCGTACCACGGCCTGACGCCCGGCCAGTCCCTCGAGATCAGCTAGCGAGCTCCGCCTCGACGAAGTCGGCCACCGGGCGGTAGCCCGCCTGGTGGTAGATCTTGTTCGACGTCGGGTTGGCGAGGTTGGTGAACAGGCAGGCCTGGTTGCCATCGGCAAGGATCAGCGCCGTCACGTGGCTGGTCAGCGCACCGGCGTACCCGTGCCTGCGCCGCTCGGGCGGCGTGTAGACCGGGCCGACCCGGCTGACACCGAAGACGGGCTGGTGGAAGCCGACCATGCTGACCGGCTCGCCGTCGACCTCCCAGATCCACATGCTGCGGTGTTCGAGGTGCCCTTCGGCCCACTCGCGGTGACCGATGCGCAGCTCCTCGGCGAAGCCGTCCTTGCCCCACGCGGCAACCAGGTCGACCTCGTCCGCGGCCATCAGCCGCGGACCGCCGGCGTCGGCCGCGATCGGGGTCAGCTCGATCAGCTTGTGCAGCCGGGTGCCGCGGACCACGGTCGTCCGGCCGCCGCGATGCTCGCACCACCGCTCGCCGAACGCGTCCACGACCGGCCGGTTCCCCGCTACGCCGGGGACCTCCGGGAGGACGCCGGCGAACGCGTCGGCGACCGGCACCGCGAGATCCGCGCACAGCGCACCGAGGTACACGTACCGTCCCGGGGTCCGCATCGCGACACCGACCACGTCCGGGTCGTGCACGGAGAGGAAGTACGACGGCTCGGTGTCACGCATCCGGCCGGTCGCCCGCTCGTGGACGACGGTCATGGTCAGGTTGTTCAGCACCGGATCCCGTTGCAGGAAAGGGAATGCGGTCTGCTCGAAGGCACGCGGATCGCTCGTCACCCGGACTTCCATGTCCTGGAGCGTACGCCTGCGGCGTTCGATCGGTCCTGCGGATTTACACTGCGAGCATGTCCACCACGCGGTTGTTGCTGCTCGGCGTCGTGCGGATCTTCCAGCCGGCGTACGGGTACCAGCTGCGGCGTGAGTTGATGACGTGGAACGTCGAGGCCTGGGCGAACATCAACCCCGGCTCGATCTACACCGGGCTGCGGACGCTAGCGAAACACGGGTACCTGCAGGAGCTCGAACAGGACGGCGCGCACCGGCCGGGGCGCACGTCGTACAAGCTGACCGCCGACGGCGAGACGGAGTACTTCTCGCTGCTGCGCGGCATGTTGTGGACCGTCGACGGGTTCCACCCCGACAAGATGCAGGCCACGATCAGCTTCCTGTGGTCGTTGCGGCGGGACGAGGTGATCGCCGCGCTCGAGGCGCGGATCAGCCAGATCGAGTCCTGGCTGAAGTCGGAGCCGTTCGCCGAGCGGCAGATCCAGGAAGACCCCGGGACGCCGAACCACGTGGTCGAGATGTTCCGCATCACCAGGGCCCGCGACGAGGGTGAGCTCCGCTGGACCCGCGAGTTCCTCGACCGGATCCGCGGCGGCGCCTACGCGTTCGCCGGCGAGCCCGCGGACTGGGAGCCGTACCCGGGCATGGTGACGCACTGGGGCGAGATCCCCGACGCCCCGTCCGGCGACTGATCCCGGCTCCTTCGGGCTCGTCGCCGGCCCGATATTCAAGTTTGACTAGTCAATGTTGATTAGTCACACTGGCTCGCATGATGATCGAAGCGCGCGGGCTGGTGCGGACGTTCAAGACGAAACGGGGACCGGTGCAGGCCGTCCAGGGGGTCGACCTGGACGTGGCCGACGGGGAGATCGTCGGGTTCCTGGGGCCGAACGGCGCCGGCAAGACCACGACGATGCGGATGCTGGCGACCCTGATCACGCCGACGGCGGGGAGCGCGACGGTGGCCGGGTGCGACCTCGCGAAGGACCCGGTCGGCGTCCGGCGCGGTATCGGGTACGTGCCGCAGAGCGGGTCCACACTGCCCGAGGCGATCGCCGGCGACGAGGTGGTCGACCACGCCCGGCTGTACGGCGTACCGAAGGCGAAGGCGGCCGCGGACGGGCAGCGGCTGTTCGAGGAGCTCGACCTGCCCGGGCTGTGGCGCCGCCAGTGCAAGACGCTGTCGGGCGGCCAGCGCCGGCGCCTCGACATCGTGATGGGCCTGATCCACGACCCGAAGCTGATCTTCCTGGACGAGCCGACCACCGGCCTCGACCCGCAGGCGCGGGCCAACCTCTGGGATCACATCCGCGGCCTGCGCGACCGCGGTGCGACGATCTTCCTGACCACCCACTACCTGGACGAGGCGGACGCGCTCTGCGACCGGATCCTGGTCATCGACCATGGCCGGATCGTCGCCTCCGGGACGCCGGAGGCATTGAAGCAGCAGGTGTCCGGCGACGCGGTCCGGCTGAGCATCGCGGACGTGACGCAGGCCCCGGCGGTGATGAAGATCGTCAGCGAGCTCGAGGGGGCGGGCGACGTCGAGACGTCGGAGGACGTGGTCGAGTTCCGGATCCCCCGCGGCGGTTCGGTGCTGCCCGCGCTGCTCCGCTCGATCGATGCCCAAGGCATCGAGTTGCACGGTGTCGAGGTCCATCGGCCGACGCTCGACGACGTGTTCCTGACCATGACCGGCCGGTCCCTCCGTGACGAGGACACCACCACCGTCGAGCCGAAGGAAGAGGCTGTCGCATGACCGTCCTGCGAGAGACCTGGATCGTTTTCCACCGTGCGATGCGGCTGTCGCTGCGGAACCCGATGTGGTCGATCCTGATGCTCAGCCAGCCGTTGATGTACCTGTTCCTGTTCGGCCCGCTGCTGAAGCCGATCACCGCCCAGATCAGCCAGGGCGCCACCACGAACGCGTACCAGGTCTTCATCCCCGGGCTGATCGTGCAGCTCGGGATGTTCGGCGCGATGTTCGTCGGCTTCGGCCTGATCGCGGAGTACCGGGCCGGCGTCATCGAGGCCGACCGGGTCACCCCGGCGTCCCGTATCGCGCTGATGGCGGGGCGGGTGCTGCGTGACGTGGTCGTTCTCGTGGTGCAGTCGGTCCTGCTGCTGCTCGCCGCACTCCCGCTCGGCCTGCGTGCCCCGTGGGGCGGCGTCCTGCTGTCGCTGGTGATCGTCGCGCTGCTCGGCGCCACGTTCGCCTCGCTGTCGTACTCCGTCGCGCTCATCACCAAGAGCGAGGACGCCCTGGCGCCGATGCTGAACGGCATCGCCATGCCGCTCCTGCTGCTGTCCGGCATCCTGCTGCCGATGCAGATCGGCCCGACCTGGCTGCAGCGCCTGTCCGACATCAGCCCGCTGAAGCACGTGGTGAACGGCGTCCGCGCCCTGTTCCGCGGCGACATCGGCAGCTCGTCGTCCCTCTGGGGCCTGTTCTGGGTGGTGCTGCTGACGGTCATCGGACTGGCTGTCGGGGCAAGAACCTTCCGCAAGGAATCCGCTTGATGTTCATCGACGTGTTGCATGGCCGGGCTACGGTCCGGCCATGCGTTCGCCGATGGTGCGTGGGGTCGTCGGCTCTGTTGTAGTCGCGGTGGCGAGTCTGGTGACCTCGGTGGTGCCGGAGTCGTCCTGGGTGGCCGCGGTTCCGTTGCGGCACTCGTTGCCCGGCCGGATGGTCGGGCTGACGTTCATGGTCGCCGGGCTCGGGCTGATGGCCTGGGCCTGGCTGACCGTCGGCAGGCGAGTCATGGCCGGCGAACGCCTCCCGCTGCTCCGTATGACGGTCTGCTGGAGCGCCCCGCTTCTCCTGACGCCGCCGCTGTTCAGCCGCGACGCCTGGAGCTACGCGGCTCAGGGCGCACTGGTCGCCGAGGGCTACAACCCGTACGACGTAGGCCCCGGCGTACTGTCCGGCCACATCCTCGAGGCCGTCGACCCGATGTGGATGCAGACACCCGCACCGTACGGGCCCCTGCCGCTCGCGTACGGCGGTCTGCTCGCCCACCTCACCATGGACCCGTACGTGCTGATGCTGGCGCACCGCCTTCTCGCCGTACTTGGCATAGCCCTCATCGCCTGGGCCGTGCCGCGCCTGGCGACCGCATGTCGCGTCGACCCGGTGTTCGCCACCTGGCTGGTCGTTCTGAACCCCATGCTGATCACGCACGGCATCGGTGCGGCGCACAACGACGTACTGATGCTCGGGCTGGCCTGCAGCGCCTTCGCACTCGCCCTGACCGGCCACTGGGGTACGGCGGCAGTCATCGCCGGCACTGCGGCCGCGGTGAAGCTCCCAGGCGGGCTCGTGGCGATCGCCATAGCCGCGGTGATGAGCCCTCTCGCCGGACGGCTGCACCGGCTCGCCAGTCTGGTCATCGCGGGCGCGGTGTCGGTCCTGACACTCCTCACGATCGGTGCACTGACCGGTGTGGGCTCCGGCTGGCTCGGCGCCCTCGACGTCCCCGGACTGGTCCGTTCGCCGTTCTCCATCGCCAACCTGATCGGCATGGCCGCGTCCGGCGTACTCGGCTGGCTCGGCGAGGACACAGCGGCCGCACAGGCGCTACAGATCGTCCGCCTGGTCGGCATGGTCGTAGCACTCGGCCTGATCGCCTGGCTGAGTCTCCGGTCGTCCATCCACTACGCGGCACGAGCCGTTGGCGTCGCACTGCTCGCGGTCGTCGTCCTCGGGCCGAGCGCGCACGACTGGTACTTCCTGTGGTGCCTGCCGTTCCTGGCCGTGGCGCGCCCCGGCCGCAGGCTGACCACGACCATCACCGCGGTCAGCCTGATCTTCACCATCGCGGCTCCGCTCAACTCGTCACTGCGCGGCGCGACGATCCCGATCCTGACCACGACAGCACTGGTCGTCGCGCTGGCCGTACCGCTGCTCAGCCACCTGCGGACCCTGCAGCCCGCGCAGAAGGTGCCGGTTACAGCTGCTTGAGCGCCGCGACCAGCGCCGCGCCGATCGGCCGGTGACCGTCACGGGAGACCCGCACCTCGACGACGTCCAGACCGGCGACCGTGGGAGCCAGTGCGGCCCGCAGCTCGTCGACGGTCTTCACCAGCGTGTACGCCGTACCGCTGGCCGCGCACAGTGCGCCGAGGTCGACGTTGTGCGGGGTCCCGAAGACGCGCTCGAAGTGTGTCGCGTGGTCCGGATCGCCTTGTTCCAGGGTGGAGAAGATGCCGCCGCCGTTGTCGTTGACGACCACGATCCGCAGGTCCGGCCGGGCCTCGTCCGGCCCGATCACGAGCCCGGTGGCGTCGTGCAGGAAGGCGAGGTCGCCGATCAGTGCGTACGTCGGGCCGGCGTTCGCGAGCGCGGCGCCGATCGCGGTCGAGATCGTGCCGTCGATCCCGGCCAGGCCGCGGTTCGCGATCGTGCGGATCGGGACCACCGGGGCCAGGTCCAGATCGCGGACCGGGTTCGACGAGGCGACCACGAGCATCCCGTCGGCGCCGACCGCCTCACCGACGAGCGCCGCGACGCGCGGTCCGCTGAGGCCGTCCGCGAGCACCTTGTCGATCTCCGGGCGGGCGGCCTGATCCGCGTCCTGCCAGCGCTGCAGCCAGTCGGTCCTGTCTGGTCCCGTCACCGTCAGCCCGGAGACCACGGACGCCGCCCGCCGGGCCGGGTCCGGCCACAGACCGGTCGGCGCCACCACGATCACCTCGACGTCCGGACGGGCCAGCAGCTTCGAGATCGGCCGGGACAGGGTCGGGTGACCGAAGACCAGCACCCGCTCGATCTCGCCGGCCAGAGGGTTTGCCTGCAGCAACAACCGGTACGCGCTGACCACGGACGGCCCTGTCCGTGCCCGGCTGGACGGCTCTGCGAACAACGGCCACCGCCCCGCCTCAGCAGCCAGCCGGGCGGCTTGCGAGGCCCCGTCACCAGCTACAACCACAGTCCTTGGGCCGGGCGACACTGCGGCGGGTTGAGCACTAGCAGCGTGCACAGCGGTCCACGGCCCAGTGCTGCGCCCGTCCAACGCTTCAGGCCACTCGGGCCCGTCAGTGGGTACGAGTGGCTCGCTGAGCGGGCAGTTGAGCTGCACCGGCCCAGGGTCCGACGAACGTGCGCCTGTCGCGTTGGCTACAGCTCTCGCGACCTGCGACCGCCAGTACGCCACTTGGCCGGCCTCACGCACCGGCGTACCCATCTCGTGGAACAGACGGACCGCGGAGCCGAACACCTTGATCTGGTCGGTGGTCTGGTTCGCGCCGCTACCTCTCAGCGCGGGAGGCCGGTCCGCGCTCAGCACGATCAACGGGAGGCCGCTGTGCGATGCCTCCAGTACGGCAGGGTGCAGGTTCGCGACCGCGGTACCCGACGTTGTGACGACCGGCACCGGAAGGCCGCTGCCTCGCATCAGTCCGATCGCCAGGAAGCCCGCCGTACGCT
Source organism: Kribbella sp. NPDC003557 (assembly GCF_040610805.1). Lineage (NCBI taxonomy): Bacteria > Bacillati > Actinomycetota > Actinomycetes > Propionibacteriales > Kribbellaceae > Kribbella > Kribbella sp. NPDC003557. Next base: position 204,244 of record NZ_JBEXMY010000007.1, on the reverse strand, counting down.
CGTCGATCCGCACATGCAGCCTGAGCCGGCCGGCCCGGTCGGCGGCCGCGAAGGCCAGTGCCAGCGGGGCGCTGCGAGAGCCGGGGCACACGACGGCCTCGCGTACGCCGCAGCGGATCAGTTCGTCGACCACGACCGTCGCAAACGCCGTGGAGGGGTTCATCCGGCACTCCTTACTCGGGACAGGCGTTCTTCCCACACCTTGGTCCGGCCTGCGTCGGCACGCGCCTGTTGCAGCAACTGGGGATCCGGTACGACGGTCCTCACCGGCAGGAACCCGTTGGTGGGCAGCAGAGGCTCGGCGACGACCTCTTGGGTGAACATCGACACCGTGGCCAGACCGCACGCGTAGGGCAGCTCTGGCAGCGCAGCGGCGAGCGCGACGCCGGCTGCGATACCTACCGAGGTCTCCAGCGCTGACGAGACCACTACGGGCAGCCCGATCTGCTCGGCGATGTCGAGGCACGCACGGACGCCACCGATCGGCTGCACCTTCAGTACGGCGATGTCCGCCGCGTCGAGCTTCTTGACCCGCAGCGGGTCTTCAGCGCGCCGGATCGACTCGTCAGCGGCGACGGGTACAGCCGTCCGGCGCCTGACGTCCGCCAGCTCCTCCACAGTCGCGCAGGGCTGCTCGACATACTCCAGCTCGAACCGCTGCAGCTGTTTGAGGCTCTTGATCGCCTCGTCTACGGACCAGAGTCCGTTGGCGTCTACGCGGACCTGTCCATTGCCGATGGCGTCGCGCACCGCCTCGACCCGCTCCAGGTCGTCAGTGAGCGTCTGACCTGGCTCAGCCACCTTCACCTTCGCCGTGCTGCAGCCGGACGCTCTGACAATCTGCGCGGCCTTCTCGGGTCCAACGGCAGGCACAGTGCAGTTGACGGGCACCCGGTCACGCACCGGCGCCGGCCAGCCGTCCTCGGCCGCCTCGCGAGCAGCCCGCAGCCAGGACACGCACGTGGCGTCGTCGTAGTCCAGGAACGGACTCCACTCCGCCCAGCCCGCAGGGCCTTCGTACAGCATGCCCTCGCGCACTGTGATGCCACGGAACTTGTTCTTGAGGCCGATCGAGTACGTGATCACCGCACGCCCTCCAGCAACCGCTGCCGATCCACCTTGCCGGAGGCAAGCATCGGCAACGCCTGCAGCAGGTTGACCTCCTGCGGAGCCCAGGTCCGCGGCAAGGTCTGGCTGACCCAGTCCCTGAGCTCCTCACGCGTGGTCTCGCCGACGACGAAGGCCACCACTCGGGTCCCCCACTCGGCATCCGGCGCCCCGAGCACGACGGCATCCGTCACCGCCGGATGCTCGAGCAGCCGCGCCTGCACCGTCGGCAACGTGACATTCACGCCTCCGGAGATCACGACGTCGTCCACGCGCCCGACGACCCGCAACCGCCCGTCGACGAGCTCGCCGCGGTCCTGCGCGCGGAACCAGCCGTCGCGCAGCACCTCCGCGGTCAGCTCCGGGCGCAACCGGTACCCGGAGAACAACGTGCTCCCCTTGATCAGGATCCGGTGATCGCCGTCGAGATCGACCGCGGTGCCGTTCAGCGGCACCCCGGCGTACACGCAGCCGCTGCCGGTCTCGGTCATCCCGTACGCCGGGATCGCGTGCACGCCCGCCTCCGCCGCGCGGAGTTTGAGCGGCTCCGGCGTCGACGCCCCGCCGATGATGATCGCGTCGAACGAGCGCAACGCCTGGAGGTCGGTCTCGAGGTAGCGGGCCAGCTGCGTCGGCACCATCGCTGTGTAGCGCCGGGCACCGGTCAGCCGCTGCGCGGCCTCGGTGAAGCTGTCGCCGACCAGCACCGGCGTCGTGCCGGCGACCAGCGAGCGCGTGAGGATCTGCAGCCCGCCGACGAAGTACGGCTTCATCGGCAGCAGCCACTGCCCCGGGCCGCCGAGCCGCTCGTGCGTGGCGACAGCCGACGCGATCAGGGCGTCCCGCGAGAGCAGCACGCCCTTGGGCTCCCCGGACGATCCGGAGGTGGTCAGCACCACCGCACACCCGTCCTCCACCGGCTCGTCCGGCCTGGCCGCCTGGCGCACCCGCGCGGCTCCGACCGCGTCGTCGGGCACCGGCGCGAACGGCGCTCCGCTCCCGTCGAGTACACCGCTCAACGCAGACAACACCGCATCCGGCGTACCGGGAACCAGCCGCAAACTAGCCATGACACCAACGAGCCTACGGCCCCTACACCTCACCCACCCGCACCCAGGCCCGCTCCGAGAGCGACACCACACCGGCCTCACCCGGCCCACACCCACCGCGGCCCGCCGCGACGGCCGAGACACCGCGCCCCGGCCCGGCTCGGGCGGTCGGCCGTGCGGCTGACAGAATCGATGCTCATGGCTACCCCTGCCCAGTGGATCGAAGGCGCCCGCCCCCGCACCCTGCCCGCCGCGATCTCCCCCGTGCTCGTCGGAACCGGCGCGGCCGCGTACCTCGACGGCTTCGTCTGGTGGAAGGCGCTGCTGGCGCTCGGCGTCGCGCTGGCGCTGCAGATCGGGGTCAACTACGCCAACGACTACAGCGACGGCATCCGCGGCACCGACGAGAACCGCGTCGGCCCACTCCGCCTGGTCGGCTCCAAGGTCGCCACCCCCCGAGCAGTCAAGACCGCCGCCTTCACCTGCTTCGGCATCGGCGCCGCCCTGGGCATCGTCCTCTGCGCAACATCCAGCTGGTGGCTCCTGGTCGCCGGAGCAGCCTCCCTGCTGGGAGCCTGGTTCTACACCGGCGGCAAACGCCCGTACGGCTACCGCGCCCTCGGCGAGGTCAGCGTCTTCCTCTTCTTCGGCCTGGTAGCCGTCCTGGGCACGACGTACGTCCAAGCAGAGACAGTGAACTGGACCGCCGCAGCCGGCGCCGTCGCAATCGGCGCCATCGCCTGCGCCCTCCTGGTAGCCAACAACCTCCGCGACATCCCCACCGACTCAGTCACCGGCAAACGCACCCTGGCCGTAGTCCTAGGCGCAGCCCTCTCCCGCCGCTTCTACGCCGCCCTAATCGCCCTGGCCTTCATCCTGGCCGCCGTCTCCACCATCGCCACCCCCTGGACACTCCTGGCCTTCATCGCCCTCCCCCTGGCCATAAAGTCCACCCGCATAATCCTCAGCGACGCCGTAGGCCCAGCCCTGATCCCCGTCCTGAAGTTCACCGGCCTAACCGAACTCCTGTACGCCATCGGCCTCGGCCTGGGACTGGCACTAGGCAGCTGAGCCGTACTCCGGTAGCTGCAGCGCGGTGTTGGCTTCGCGCCCTTGGTCGCCCGTCATGCTCTCTGAGTTCAGGGCCTCGTTACGGGCATCGATGAGTTCCTGGGTCTCGGGTGTCAGGCTGCTGCGGCCGATCTCGACCAGGGCCTGATTCTGCTCGACGAAGCCACGGATCCGCTGCTCGTAGGCGGTGAACGCCGTTGTGCGACCGTCGTATGTTGCGAGCTCGCCGGCCAGCACATACGCGCCCACGAGAGCGACACTCGACCCCTGACCGGACAGGAACGAGGTCGCGTACGCCGCATCACCGACCAGCGCGACCCGTCCGCGCGACCAGGCCGGCATGTGGATCTGGCTGACCACGTCGAAGAACAGGTCGTCGGCCTCACGCATCGCCCGCACCAGCCGCGGAACGTGCCAGCCCTCGTCCGGAAATCTGGCGGACACCAGCTCCCGTTGGGCTGCCGGGTTGCGGAACGCGTCGTACGGCGGTTCCTGCTGACGGAAATTCAGGAAACCGTGCACCGGCTCGTCCGGCTCGTGGGCGTACAGCACCGCGGAGCGGCCGGGGACGTTCCAGACGACTCCCTCATGGGCGAGCCCGAACTCGTTCGGGAGCGTGAACCCGGCGAACGTGTAGCCGACGTACCAATGGAACTGCTCCTCCGGGCCGAAGACCAGCCGGCGGGTGGTGGAGTGCAGGCCGTCGGCGCCGATCACCAGGTCGAAGCTCTGCCTGACGCCGCTCTCGAACACGACGTCGACCCGGTCGCCGCGATCGTCCAGCACCGCGATCGAGTCACCGAACCGGAACTCGACGCGGTCCTTGACCGGCGCGTACAGCGCGTCGGCCAGGTCGCCCCGCCGCACCTCCAGATCCAGCCCCTCGGTGCCGCCGGTCAGCGACTCGGGCTGAAGCGTCGCGATCGGCGCACCGTCAGGATCGACGAACGAGATCTTCTGCGTGCCGACATGCGCCGAACGGAGTCGCGGCAGCAACCCCATCCGGTCGACGACGTCGCGGGCGGTGCCGCGGATGTCGATGGCGTAGCCGCCACCGCGGATCGCACCGGAGCGCTCCACCACGGTCACGTCGAACCCGTAGCGGTCGAGCCAGTACGCCAGGGCAGGTCCGGCGATACTCGCGCCGGAGATCAGCACAGTGGTCATGATGGAGATCCCTTCCAGAAGTATGTACCTTAGGTAGCTAATAGCTCGAGGATAAACATACCTAAGGTAGGTAATCAAGTGACCTCTGGTGACGACCTGGCGCTGTTGCCACGGCTGGTTCAACTGAGTACGGCGATGAACCGCGGCCGGCTCGCGCAGCAGGCGACCGAGGCGACCGGACTGGCGCTCGACCGTCCGGCGATGACCATCCTGCTCACCCTGTCCATGGCGGACAGCCCGCTGCGCGTCGGCGAGATCGCCGACCGGATGCAGGTGGTCGGCCCGCACGTCACCCGCCAGGTGCAGGCACTCGAGCACCGCGGCCTGGTCCGCCGCGTCACCGACCCGAACGACCGCCGCGCCAGCCTGATCGAAGCCACCGACACCGGCACCGAGGCAGCAAACCGCTACACATCCACGATCGTCGGCTGGTTCCGCGAGGTGATCGCCGACTGGCCCGAGCACGACCGCTCCGAACTGGGCCGCCTCCTCGGCAAACTAGCCGACGACATCGCCACCCGCCTGGCCTAACTCGGGGCGAGCAGCTTCTCGATCGAGTCGGCGAGGCTGGTGATCAGCTGCCGGCCGTCGAGCTCGAGGGTGGCGCCGCGGCGCAGCAGAGGTTCGACGGTGCGGACGTAGGTGGCGATCTGCGCTTGCTGTTCAGGGGTTCTGCCGTACGGGTTGTTCGTCCGGCGAGTCACGCGCTCGATGAGCACGTCGATCGGAGCACTGAGCAGCACGACCTGTTCGAAGCGGTCGTAGAACTTGCCCTGATTCTCGACCGTGCCGGACACAACCACGTCGGCCTGCCGCGCGAGCAACCGCTCCATGCGCTGCTCGTCCCAGAGACCGTCGGCTCGGGTCCATCCGTCGTAGTCGGTGTCGACGGTTGCGTGACCTCGCCGCGCGAGTTCTTCCAGGAGGGTCGTCTTGCCCGTGCCGGACATGCCGGTGATCAACACGCGGGTCATGACGCGAGAGCTTCCCAGGCGGCCATCGCGCAGGTGATGACGGTTTCCAGTTCGGCGCGAGTCGCACCGTCGCGGGCCTGGATGGACAGGCCTTGGACGATGGTGGCGTAGTACCTGGCCATCGCGTCCACCCCGACGTCCGGCGCGGTCAGATCACCGTCCTTCACACCACGGGACAGGCGTTCCCTGATCTCGGCGTACTGACCGTGGCGGCCGTCGGCCAGAAACTCCCGTACCGCATGATTTTCCACGGCTCCCGTCGGCGCGGCCAGGATCAGCATGCAGTAGTGCGGGCGGTCGGGTTGAGTGATCTGATCGGCGGTTGCCCGCAGCATGGCATGGACCGCCCCGCGAGCGGTCGGCTGCTCGCGGAGGGCACGGCGTGGAGGCTCGCCGGCCGTTGCGCCGTACCTGGCCATGACCTGGCGGAACAGGTTTTCCTTGCTGCCGAAGCAGGCGTAGATGCTGGCCGACTTGATCCCCATCGCCGCGGCCAGATCACTGAGCGACGTGCCTTCGTACCCGCGCTCCCAGAAGACGTCGAGGGCCTGCCCCAGGGCGATGTCCGGGTCAAAGGTGCGCGGTCTGCCGCGGGTCGCCATCCCAGGATCCTTCCGGATTTCTTGGTCGATCGACCAAGTTTATCTTGACCTCCCCCCTCGAGCACTGCGACGATTTATTGGTCGATCGATCAAGAAAGCAAGGAGGGTGCGATGCGCGCCTTGGAACAGACGTCCCCGGACGGGCCGGCCGGTCTGCGACTGGTCACCGACGCCCCGGTCCCGGCGCCCGGAGCGGGTCAGGTGCTGATCCGGGTCGTTGCTGCCGGCATCAACTTCGTCGACATCTCGCAGGCACGCGGAACGTTCGCCGGCGGCCCGCGACCGCCTTATGTGGCAGGGATCGAGGCCGCCGGTGAGGTGGTGGCGGCCGGCGAAGGGGTGGAGATCGGGCTCGGCACCCACGTGGTCGGGGTAAGCATCGGCGGCGGGGCGTTCGCGGAATACCTTGTGCTACCGGCTGTCGCGGCTGTTTCGGTTCCTCCGGGTTGGGACGACGAGCAAGTGCTGGGCCTGGTCGTCAACTGGCCGACCGCGCTGACCGCGCTCCGTCCGCTGGGTGGTCTGACCGCAGGCCAGGCCGTGCTGATCCACGCCGCCGCCGGTGCGACCGGGCAGGCCGCGGTGAAGATGGCGAAACACTATGGCGCGACGGTGATCGCGACCGCCTCCCCCGAGAAGCACGAGGTGGTCCGTGCGCTCGGCGCGGACCACATCCTCAACTCCCGCAGCCCCGACCTCGCCGGCGCCGTACTGGAATTGACCGATGGCGCCGGTGTCGACCTGGCCCTGGAGTCGGTAGGCGGCCCCACCTTCACCGCCAGCCTGACCGCCACCAAACGCGTCACCGGCCGAGTCATCGTCTCCGGCCTCCCCGCGGGCGAGGCCGGCATCAGCAACTGGGACCTCGTCTACCGACACCAGGTCCAGCTCATCGGCCTGAACATCGGCACGGTGATCCAGGCAGCACCCCAGATGTACAGCGAGGTGATGGGCGAACTGTTCCACCTGATCGCGGCTGGCGTGCTCACACCCACACAACCGACCACCCACGACCTCGCCGAAGGCCCCAAAATCCTGACCGAACTCGAATCCCGAGCCACCGTAGGGAAGCTGGCGCTACTGCCCTGAACACCCGTCTGCTGCGGACTCGAACCGGTGCGCGTGACTCGACCGGCGGGACATGACCGGCGGATCCGACCGTCTGCACAGGACGTGAAACACCCTCTGGGGACTGTGAACAAGCAATAGCCTGTTCACAGTCCCCAGAGGGTGGTCACCACATGGCCCCAGGTTGCCGCGACCTCAGCCGCAAGCAGCCGGAGACAGAAGTGTGGCGCTCACAGGGGTGGGCGGGAGCGCGCACAGCACATGCACCGAGGAGCGCAGCGACGAGAAGACGACTGCGTAGCACGCGTGGGCTCATCACAAGCCCCAACATCACAGTCCCGCTCGACCACACACTCAGCCAAGCCGTCACCCGCGGGCGCCAGCCCAACCCGCCGGCGGCAGCCAGCAACAACTCCGGCGGCAGCCGGAATCAGCCGACGCAAGCCCGAACACCCCGGCGCCAGCCGGAAACAACCGGCGCAAGCCCGAACACCCCGGCGGCAGCCGGAAACAGATGTCCGGCGCAAGCCGGGGTGGGTGGGAGCGCGCGTAGCAGCCCGTCGGAGGAGCGGAGCGACGACAGTGTGGCTGTGTAGCACGCGGGGGGCGGATTACTCCGGCTCGGTCCAGTGGCCCGTGGTGGCGAAGGTTTCGAGGGTGGTGGTGTACGGGGTGATGTCGATGCCGGCCGTGCGGAGCCACGTGTCGTCGTAGTACGTGTTTCCGTAGCGTTCGCCGCTGTCGCACAGGAGTGTGACGATGCTGCCGCGGGCGCCGGTGCGGCGCATCTCGGCGGCCAGGCGGAGGGCACCCCAGAGGTTGGTGCCGGTGGAGCCGCCGACGAGGCGGCCGGTGACGCGGGAGCAGAAGCGCATCGCGGCGATCGAGGCGGCGTCGGGGACCGCGATCATCCGGTCGACGACGCCGAGGACGAAGGACGGCTCGACGCGGGGGCGGCCGATGCCTTCGATGCGGGACGGGCGGCCGGTGGAGAAGTCGTGGTCGCCGGCTTCGAAGGCGGGGAAGAACGCGGAGTTCTCCGGGTCGACGACGGCGACCGAGGTGTCGTACCGCTGGTACCGGACGTACCGCCCGATGGTGGCCGACGTGCCGCCGGTGCCGGCGCCGACGACGATCCAGGTCGGGATCGGGTGCGCCTCGAGCGAGAGCTGCCCGAAGATCGACTCGGCGATGTTGTTGTTGCCGCGCCAGTCGGTCGCACGCTCGGCGTACGTGAACTGGTCCATGTAGTGCCCGCCGGTCTCCTCGGCCAGCCGCTTGGCCTCGCCGTAGATCTGGCCGGAGCGCTCGACGAAGTGGCAGCGGCCGCCGTAGAACTCGATCAGCTCGACCTTCTCGCGGCTCGTGGACGCCGGCATCACGGCAATGAACGGCAGGCCGAGCAGGCGGGCGAAGTACGCCTCGCTGACGGCCGTGGAGCCGCTGGACGCCTCGATGACCGTGGTGCCCTCGTGGATCCAGCCGTTGCACAGCGCGTACAGGAACAGCGACCGAGCGAGCCGGTGCTTGAGCGAGCCGGTGGGGTGGACGGACTCGTCCTTGAGGTACAGGTCCACGCCGGAACCCTCCGGCATCGGGAACACGTGCAGATGCGTGTCCGCGCTCCGGTTGGCGTCGGCGTCGACGATCCGGATCGCCTCGGACACCCAGGCCCGCGCCTTCTCGTCGCGCCGGTCGACCTCACGGCACACCCCGTCTACCTCACTCATGCGGGCCAGGCTAAGACGTACGAGGCGATTTGAGTATTCCTACGCTCTGCAACCACCCGCCCCGGCGGCGAGGATCGATCCCATGAACCCCATCCCGGAGTGGTACGCCGCGCTGGCCGTGGCAGCTTTCGCGGTGCCTGGCGCTCTGGTGACGTGTGGTCCGCTCGCGGTGGTCGGCTGGCTGCGCGCCGACCGCCATCGGTTCTTGAACGGTGTCTGGTACTGGACCTGGAGCGTCGCACTCTCGGTCGCGATCCTGGCTGGTTGCCTCCTGCTGCACCTTGCCATCGTGATGATGGTCCTGGACTGCGCAGTGCACTGGACGCTCGCCTTGTTCCTCCTCCCCCAGGACCGGCGCGCCCGGATCCTGCACCGCCGCCCGCGTCCTTACTACCAGCCGTACCAGCAGCCATACCAGCAGCCGTACCAGCCCGAGTACCCCCGGCTGCACGCCCAGCAGTACGGCGGGTGGCCCCGGTGATCCCGCTCGGCGCCATCGAGTTCTCGCCGGCCGAGGTCGCGATGATCCTGGCGATCCTCACCGTCGGGGCGATCGCCCTGGCCCTCCCTGCGACGCTGACCCTCGCCTGGGTCGGCTACCGCCGCGGCACCCAGCGCCCCGGCTGGAACGCACTCTGGTACTGGCTCGCCGGTACGGCGCTGTCGGTCGGGACGACTGCAATCGTGGCCGGGCAGGGCCTCGGCTGGTGGGCAGTGCCGATCGGCTGGATCCCCACCGGGTTGCTGGCTGCGGCGCTCAATCCGCGCTGGACCCCGAGGGCGAGCTAGGTTGGGAATCCATGACGACCGGGCAGCAGGGGGAACGATGAGCGAGAACAGCGATCGGCCGACGCGGCAGCGGGTGACGTTGACCGACATCAGCTCGCGGGCGTGGGAGCACCCTGCGGACCGGGGTGCGCTGGTCGCGCTGCGGCAGCTGAAGGGCTTCGACTACGTCCTGCGCAAGATGTCGGGGATGATCAACGAGCGGGCCTTCCGGCTGCAGTTCCTCGGCTCGGCGATCCGGGTCGACGACCGGCAGTTCCCGACCATGCACCGGCTCTTCACCGAGGCGGCCACCACGCTCGACGTCCGCCAGCTCCCCGAGCTGTATGTCACCAACAGCCCGATCTGGAACGCGGTCACGATCGGCATGGACAAGCCGTTCATCGTGGTCAACAGCGCCCTGCTGCAGGGCCTGGACGAGGAGGAGCTGCGGTTCGTCCTCGGCCACGAACTCGGGCACGCGCAGAGCGGACACGCCCTGTACCAGTCCCTGCTGCTGTGGCTGATGCGTCTGACCGGCGCGGTCGGCTGGATGCCGATCGGCGCGCTCGGCCTGCGCGCGATCATCGCCGCGCTGCACGAGTGGCACCGCAAGGCGGAGCTGTCGGGCGACCGGGCCGGCCTGCTCGCGACCCAGGACCCCGCGGTCGCGCTGCGCGTCCAGATGAAGCTCGCCAGCGGCGGCCAGCTCGGGGAGCTCGACACCACCGCGTTCCTTGCGCAGGGCACGGAGTACGAGAGCGCCGGCGACCTGCGCGACAGCGTGCTGAAGCTGCTGCTGCTCGAGGCGCAGTCGCACCCGCTGGGCGTGGTCCGGGCGCACGAGCTGCGCCGCTGGGTCGACGAGGGCGAGTACACGACGATCGTCTCCGGCGACTACCCGAAGCGGCAGGACGACGCCGACGCGTCGATCTCGCAGGAGGCGAAGAACGCGGCCAAGTCGTACACCGACGCGTTCAATCGCTCGCAGGACCCGCTGGCCAAGTTCCTCCGCGACCTCGGCGACGGCCTCGGCGGCGTCCGCGACTGGGTGTCGTCGAGGTTCCCGCCCAGAAACTGAGTGGTCTCCAGCTCGGGCCGGCTGCGATCCTGTGCGCGTGATCGACGTACAAGCAATCGGCCCGGACGACTGGAAGGCCTGGCGTGAGCTGCGCCTCGCCGCACTGGAAGAGGCGCCGTTCGCCTTCGGCTCGCAGTACGCGGACTGGGTGGACGCCACCGAGGACCGCTGGCGGGCGCGCCTCGGTTCACCCGGCGCGCATCAGGTGATCGCCTCGATCGACGGTACGCCGGCCGGCCTGGCCGGCGGGTTCCCGGGCGAGGACGGGGCCGCCGAACTGGTGTCCATGTGGGTCGCGCCCGTGGGCCGGGGCAAGGGCGTCGGCAACGCGCTGATGACCGCGATCGAGGACTGGGCCCGCGGCATCGGCGCCGCCGCCCTGAAGCTCTCCGTTGTCCCGGGCAACGACCCGGCGCACAACCTGTACCTGCGCCACGGGTACGTCGACACCGACGAGCCCGGCGACCTGATGGCCGACGGCGTACGCCGCGAACTGGTGATGCGCAAACCGCTGTAGACAAACCGCTGTAGACACAGACGAAGGGCCTGCTTCCCCCCTCCCGGGAAGCAGGCCCTTCGAGCACTGAAGGCGGTCAGCCCACGTGGACCGCGGTCTGGCCGTCGGTGGCCAGGTCCTTGTGCTTGATCGACAGGCCGACGAGCGTGATCACGGCCGCGCCCAGCGCCAGGAACGCCGACCAGATGAACGCCCGGGTGAAGCCGTGCGTCGTGGCGAGCGCCGTGAACTGGCCCTGCAGCTGCTTGATCTGCTCCGGCGACTGCCCGGACTCGGCCGCCTTCTGCAGGCCCGGGGCCAGCTCGGCGAACTTGTCCTTGATCGCGCTGGTGGAGATCGTGCCCAGCAGCGCCAGGCCGACCGCACCACCGATCTGCTGCACCGTGTTCAGTACGGCGGAACCGACGCCGGAGTCCTCGTTCGCGACGCCGCTGACCGCGGTCAGCGTGAGCGGGACGAAGATCAGGCCCATCCCGAACGAGAGCACCAGGATGTACGGCAGCAGGTCGGTCAGGTACGACGAGTCGATCTGCAGCCGGCTGAACCCGAACATGCCGGCCGCGACGAACACGCCGCCGGCGCCGGAGATCCAGCGCGGGTCGACCCGCGCCACCAGCGCCGAGGCCACCTGCGCGGCGACCACGATGCCGAAGCTGAACGGCAGGAACGACAGGCCGGTCTTGATCGCGCTGTAGCCCATGATCGACTGCACGAAGATGCCCAGGAAGTAGAACATCGAGAACATCGCCGCGCCGACGATCAGCATCACGAAGAAGCTCACGCCGCGGGTCCGGTTCGCGAGGATCCGGAACGGCATCAGCGCGTGCTTCGAGCGCGCCTCGATCCCGAGGAACGTCCCGATCAGCGCCAGGCCGGCGAAGATGAAGACGAGCGTCCAGGTGTCGCTCCAACCCTCGGTGGCGGCGTGCGTCAGACCGTAGACCAGCGAGGTCAGACCGAGCGTGCCGGTGATCGCACCCGGGATGTCGAACTTCCCGGTCTGCCGCTCCGACTCACCCAGGAACCGGAACGCGGCGACGGCCACCAGCAGGCCGATCGGGGTGTTGATGAAGAACGTCCAGCGCCAGTCGGCCTCGGTCAGCGCGCCGCCGAGGATCAGGCCGATCGCGGCGCCGGCCCCGGACATCGCGGCGTACACGGCCATCGCGCGGTTGCGCTCCTTGCCGGCCGGGAACGTGGTGGTGATCAGGGCCAGCGCGTTCGGCGAGGCGGCCGCGGCCGCGACGCCCTGCAGGATCCGGCTGGCCAGCAGCACGCCCTCGCTCTGGGCGATACCGCCGACGAACGACGCCAGGCCGAACAGGACGACGCCGAACACGAACACCTTGCGGCGCCCGACGATGTCACCGATCCGGCCGCCGAGCAGCAGCAGACCGCCGAACGCCAGCGCGTAGGCGTTGACCACCCACGGCAGCGACGCGTCGCTGAAGCCCAGCTCGTTCTTGATGTGCGGCAGCGCGATGTTCACGATGGTGCCGTCCAGCACCACCATCAGCTGCGCCATGCAGATCAGCGCGAGCGCGATGCCGAGGTTGCGATGGCCGTGCGCATTGGCTCCGGTCGCCGCCACAGCGTCGACCGGCCGGCCGTCCGGCGGATCGGCGTTGATGACTTCTTCGGACATGAGTGTTTCCCCTCTTGGGCAGACTTGCCTGGTTGAATCGCGGACCGGCCCCTCACCGGTCAGCTCACCTGCGACCCCCGCGCCGCAGGCAGGATCACGTTGTCGATCACTCGGAGGATCAGGTCGTCGGTCGGCTCGACGCCGAGGATGTAGGCGTGGTGGATGATCACCGCGGGCAGCGTCACCGACAGCAGGGCGACGTCGACGTCCGGCGCGATCTCGCCGCGCTGGACGGCACGCTCGTACACCTTGTTGGTCAGCTCGTTGCGGGGCGCCAGGAAGCGCTCCCGGAAGGCCTTCTGCAGGTCGGCGTCGCGGTGCAGCGCGGTGAGCAGGCCGGCCACCACCGACATCGGCATCTCATCGGTGAAACCGCCGTCGCCGCACGCCATCGAGACCAGGTCGCCGCGGAGGCTGCCGGTGTCGACGTCCTCCGGCATCGGGCAGCCCTTCGCCCGGCTGATCGCGTCCACGACCAGCTCCGCCTTGGTGGACCAGCGCCGGTACAGCGTGGCCTTGCTGGCCTTCGCCGCCGTCGCCACCGCGTCCATGGTCAGCCGGTCGTAGCCGAGCTCGGCCACCACCGCGACGGTCGCGTCGAGGATCTCTTCCTCCCGACCGCCTTCGACCCGCGGCCGCTGGCGCACCACATCCACTGTCATCACCCTGAGTAGCTACAAGAACACCGATAGAACGAAACGGTTTCGTTTCATCCACCACGTTACGACTCATGTGAAGGAATGCACAAACGATTTTCCCGGAAATTCACCAGTGGCATAGATCACTCTCCGTACCAGTGGAGCACTGGTACGGCGTGGGCAGGCGGGGACTGCCTGCTAGTCGTCGTCCTCGGCGGTGCGGGCCTGCTCGAGGCGGGTGGAGATCTTGGTGGCGCGGGTCTCGATCTTGCCGGCCAGGCGGTCACGGGCCGCGCGGAGGACGAAGATCGACAGGATCGACGAGACGATCAGCGCCAGCAGGAGCAGCGGGAAGACGTTCAGCCAGTTGTTCAGCGCGAACCACAGCACCGCGAAGCAGACGGCGAACAAGGCGGCCCGCAGGCCGGTGTAGATGGCGAATTCCTTCACGGCGATCCCTTTCCTCGCCTCACAGCATCACACACCCGGTGACCCCGTCTCGACGACCCCCACCTCGATTACAATCCGAGATCGGAGGACTACAAATCGTGAACGGGGTGGGCATGATGCGTCTTGCCGTCGTCGTCGGCGCTCTCGCGCTGGCAGTGGTTCCGGTTCCGGCCGCAGCAGTCCCGGCAGGTGACCCGGTGTACGAGTACGCGGTGGCTCACCCACTTGACCTCGCCGGTCTCGACCGGGTCTCCAGGCAACACACCGGAGCAGGTATCGAGGTGCAACTGAACGGCATCGCCCAGCCGGTGACCGGCACGGAGGCGCAACTGATCCTCGACCGGCGCTGGGCGGCGCGGAAGGCCGGCAAGAACCCGGCGGACAACCTCAGCGTCGGTTTCGTCTGGGTCGGCACCGTCGCCCGCGGGATCTGGGACTTCCGGGACGGATTCGTCGGTGGCGTGCGGCCCGAGGACCTGTCGAGCGTGCAACTGTCGCTCGGCTGCACCCGGATCAAGCAGACGATCACCCGCACCTACGACTACACCAACGAGCAGACTCCGAATGCGGCGTACCTGTACCACGGCGGCCTGGGCACCAACGCGCCGATCAGCGCCGTGAAGGACGCGACCTCCGGCCACAAGATGGTCACCGACCACGGCGTGACCGACGTGATCCTCACCCGGCCCAGGGGCTGCTCCAAGCACGGCCACGGAGCGCAGTACACCTACGAGCACAACCAGGGCCAGTCCGGCTTCAGCGCCTCGGCGGGGTGGGGCTTCCTCAGCGTCAGCTACAGCGGCAGCGGGGTCCACTTCCAGAAGGGCACCGACCCCTCCTACAAGACCTTCTGATGCTGGGCGTCTCGGCAACACTCGCCCTGGTCGGCACACTGCTGACGCCGTCGGCCTCCGACTGGATCACCGAGTGCCAGTACGGCACCTATCAGAACAGGGCGAGCAACCGCCTGACCTCCGGACGGCTCGAGACCGGGCTGTGCAGTTACTCGACCACGGCTGTCGCGCAGGTGAACATCCGCTACCACAAGGAGCGCGGGAATCCTGTCACGCTGCGCTTCGCCTGGGAGTTCGTGAACAAGCAGGGCACCGTCCTGACCGGTACTCGTCACGACCTGGGGAAGTTCAGGCAGGCTGCCGGGCAGACCAAGTACTACGCCTGGAAGTACCCGTTCCCCGGGACCAAGCGGCCGGCTCCCCCGCTCGTGTGTGGGCGTGGAGTGATGGTGCAGTACGACGATGCCAGCGGGAGCGTCGTCGGGCGCTTTCAGACGGGTGTGATCTGCTGGTAGCCCCGGCTCAGAGACCGGAGTAGGCGTGGAAGCCGGACAGCAGCAGGTTGACGCCGACGAAGTTGAAGAGGAAGACGAACCACCCGGCGATCGCCACCCAGGCAGCCCGGCGTCCGCGCCAGCCGGCCGTCGCGCGGGCATGCAGGTACGCCGCGTAGACCACCCAGGTCACCAGCGACCAGACCTCCTTCGGATCCCAGCCCCAGGCGCGACCCCAGGCGTAGTACGCCCAGATCGGCCCGGCGACGAGGACGCCGAAGGTCCAGATCGGGAACGAGAAGGCGTGCACCTTGTAGGCGACCGCGTCGATCGACTCCGACGACGGGACCCGGCGCAGCGCGGCCGGCATCGGCTTGCCGTCCACCGCCCGGGCCTCGGCCCGCGACTTGATCAGGAACAGCACGGAGGCCAGCCCACCCAGCGTGAACCCGCCACCGGCGATCGCGGCGGCGGACACGTGGATCACCAGCCAGTACGAGTGCAGCGCCGGCAGCAGATCGCCGGCCGGGACGTAGAAGGCCAGTACCGCGATGCCCAGGGCAGCGGTGATGACGAAGGTGACCCCGAGGCCGAGCCACTGCAGCCGCTGGCGCTTGAGCAGGGCGAGATACACGATGCCCACCGCCAGCGACGCCGTGATGGAGAACTCGTACATGTTGCCCCACGGCACCCGCCCGGCGGCCAGACCGCGGGTCAGCACGCCGCCCGCGTGCAACGCGAACGCGAGCACCGTCAGCAGGATCCCGATCCGGCCGGCCTGCTCACCCCGCAGCGACGACTCTTCCTCGTCCCCGGCGGCGTCCGCCGGGGCATCCGGAACCTCTCCGCCGTCGGCGGCGACCAGCACCTTCGCCTCGGCGTCCTTCTTCACCACCCGCAGGCCGCTCGCCCATTCCACCGTGTGCGCGAGCATCGCGAGCCCGTAGATGATCGTCGCGGTCGGGATCAGCAGATTCGACAGCGATGCCAAAGTGGACGGGTTCATACCTGCTCCTGCTTCTTCAGGCTCTTCACGATCGCGCCGATCTCGTCACCGAGTCCACGCTCCAGTCCCCGGTCGAGACCGGCGACCTCGACAACGGTACGCCCGTCCTCGTCGCGGACCCGGACCCAGGTCCGGCGGGGGTGCACGAACAGCGAGCCCATCAGGCCGAGGATCGCCAGCAGGATGCCGCCCAGCGCCAGGTTCCTGCCGGGCGTGTCGCTGATCTGCAGCTTGACCCAGCGGCTGTAGCCGTCGAACGTGATCGACCCGGCCTTGTCGGGGAGCTGGACGCTCTGCCCGGGCGCGAGCTGGAACCGCCACTTGTCACCGTTCTGGGTGAACTGCGTCAGCTTCGTCTTGTCCAGTTGGTACACCGACTCCGGTTTCCCGGTCTCCGGCTGCGGCCGCCCGTAGTACCCGGTCATCACCAGCGCCGGGTTCAGGTCGTCGGGGAACACCGACACCGGCCCCTGCTGGCCGATGACGGCCGTGGGCAGGAAGTAGCCCTCGAACCCGAGGGTCGCCGGTCGCGCGTCCGGTGCCTTGATCACGCCGAACGACGAGAAGTTGGCGTCCTGCGGCAGGAACGGCGCCGGACCGGAGAACGCCACATTGCCCTGCCCGTCGCGGACCGTGACGCGCGGCGCGTACCCGTGACCCAGCAGGAAGACGTCGCTGCCGTCCACCCGGAGCGGGTGGTTCACCTGGAGCAGGTACGGCTTCTCGGGCGCGTCCGGTGTCTCCTGGTACGTGAGCTGGGCCTTGAACTCGCGCGCCGCACCCTTTTGCGGGCCGTCCTCCTGGAACTTCGCCTCGAAGTCCTTGACGGTCAGCGAGAACGGCGGCAGGTCGTCGTCGCCGCTGAACGCGCGGCCCGGCGTGAAGTCGTCGTACTGCGCGACGGAGTTGGAGAAACCGTTGCCCACAACAACCAGCACGGTGCCGCGGTAGCCGAACAGCGATCCCCAGGCGACCCCGACCAGCGCCAGGATCAGCGAGAAGTGGAAGAGCAGGTTGCCGGCCTCGCGCAGGTATCCGCGTTCCGCGCCGACCGCGCCGTCGTACGCCTCGACACGGAACCGGCGTTTCCGGAGCTCGCGGGTCGCGACCTCGAGGACGTCGCCGGCCTCGGAGACCTCGAAGCGCTCGTACCCGGGCAGGCGGTTCAGGTTCCGCGGCGGCTTCGGCGGCCGGGCCCGCAAGCCCTTCAGGTACACCGACAGCCGCGGGACGACGCAACCGATCAGCGAGATGAACAGCAGCAGGTAGATCGCCGAGAACCACGCCGACTTGTAGACGTCGAACAGCCCGAGCTTGTCGTACAGCGGGCCGAGCTTCGGGTGCGCGGTGAGGAAGTCCGACACCTTGATCGGGTCGATCGGCGTCTGCGGGATCAGCGATCCCGGCACCGCGCCGAGCGCCAGCAGGAACAGCAGCACCAGCGCGGTCTTCATCGACGTCAGCTGCCGCCACATCCAGCGCAGCCAGCCGACCAGGCCGAGCGCGGGCGGGGTGCCGGGGTCGTCGGGACCGGACGCGGCCGCGATGCGGTCCTTCACCCCTTGCTCCACTTCGGTCATGTCAAACCGCCGATCCGAAGTTGGCGACCCACTGCCGCAGGTCCGCGGTCATCGCATCCCACACTCCCGTCAGCAGCAGCAGTCCCACCGCGATCATCAGTACACCGCCGATCCGGATCACCAGCAGCTGGTGCTTGCGGACCCAGGCGACCGCGGCCAGCATCCGCCGGAACGCCAGCGCCGCCACGATGAACGGGATCCCCAGCCCGAGGCTGAACACCAGCGCGAGCGCCGCGCCACGCCCGGTGCTGCCCTCGGTCGTGGCCAGCGTCATCACCGTCCCGAGCGTCGGCCCGATGCACGGCGTCCACCCGAAGCCGAACAGTACGCCGAGCAGCGGCGCCGCGGCGATCCCGACCGCCGGCACCCGGTGCACCCGCAGATCCTTCTGCAGGAACCCGAACCCGCCGAGGAAGACCAGCCCCAGGACGACGGTCAGCGCGCCGAGCACCTTCGTGATCGTCGTCTGGTGATCGATCAGCAGGTCACCCGCGGTCCCGAACACCACGCCGGTGAGGATGAACACGGCGGAGAAGCCGGCCACGAACAGCGCCGTCCCGGCGAGCATCCGGCCGCGCTTGTCCGAGCCGAGCTCGGCCGCGGACAGGCCGGTGACGTACGAGAGGTAGCCGGGCAGCAGCGGAACGACACACGGCGAGAAGAACGAGATCGCACCGGCCAGCACCGCGATCGGCAGCGCGACCAGCATCGAACCCGTCATCGAGTCGGCGAACCACTGTCCCATCAGCTCAACCGGCGTCCTTCACCATTCCGAGCAGCGTCTGCTTGGTGACCTCACCCACGACGCGGCCCGCGACCTTGCCGCTCTTGTCGATGACCAAGGTGGTCGGGATCGCCGCCGGCGAGATCTGCCCGCGGAAGCGCAGCAACGCCTTGGCGTTCGGGTCGTAGATGCTCGGGAACGGTACGCCGAACTCCTGGACGAACTTCTTCGCCTGAGCCTTGTCCAGGTCGCGAGTGTTCAGCCCGATGAACTGCACCGACGGTCCCAGCTCCTTGGAAGCTGCGACCAGGTCGGGGGCTTCCTTGCGGCAAGGCGGGCACCACGAGCCCCACACGTTCAGCACGACGACCTTGCCGACCTGGTCCGCCAACGTCCAGGTCTTGCCGTCCAGCGTCTGGCCGGTGAGCGCCGGTGCGGGTTGGCGGTCCGCGGCGGCGAAGACCGACACGTTGCCGTTGCCGCTGACGAACCCGGCCTGGCCCTGACGGTTCTGCGACGCCTGCTGGCCCGAGGAGCAGGCTGTCACAGCCAGCATCAGGCCGGCGATCAGCACCACGACGCGACGCATCAGGCTCCTCCGACGAACTTCTTCGGGTTCTTCACCGGCAGCAGGTCCTTGGCGGGCTCGGAGTAGCCGACCGAGACGATCTCCTCGCCGTGGAACGTGAACGAGGTCAGGCTGGCCAGGCTGCACTGCCGCTTGCGCGGGTCGTGCAGCATCCGGCGGCCCTCGATCGCGGACCGGACGATCCAGATCGGCAGCTGGTGGGACACGATCAGCGCCTCGTGGCCGGCAGCCTTCTGCCGGGCGGTCTCGATCGCGTCCCGCATCCGCCGGACGAGCTGGTTGTACGGCTCGCCCCAGGACGGCTTCCACGGGTTCCGCAGCAGCCACCAGGCGCTCGGCCGGCGCAGCGCGCCGTCACCGACGCCGAACTTCTTGCCCTCGAACAGGTTCGCCGCCTCGATCACCCGCTCGTCGATGTCCGGCGTGATCCCGAACACCTCGGCGATCGGCCGCATCGTCTCCTGGGCCCGCTCCAGCGGCGAGCTGACCAGGTGCACGATGTCGCGGCCCTTGACGTGCTCGGCCACCCGGTCGGCCATCGCCCGGCCGAGCTCGGACAGGTGGAAGTCGGGGATCCGGCCGTAGAGCACGCCGGTCGGGTTGTGCACCTCGCCGTGACGCATCAGGTGCACGACCGTCGTTTCGGTCACCGCTGTCCCTTCAGTTCTGTACGGCGGCTGCCGCGCGGGCTGCCGGCGCCAAGGCGGACTCGAGCTCCGCCAGCGCGTCGTCGTCGATCGCCGCGCTGACGAACCAGGCCTCGAACGCGCTCGGTGGCAGGTAGACACCGGCGTCCAGCATGGCATGGAAGAACGCCGTGAACCGGGGCAGCACCTGGGCGTTGGCCCCGGCGAAGTCCCGGATCTCGGCAGGTCCCTCCGAGGACTCCACGAAGAAGACGCTGAAGAGGTTCCCGGCCGCCGAGATGACGTGCGGCACACCTTCCTTGTCCAGCGCGGTCGACACCAGGCGCTGGATGGTCAGCGAGGTCTCGTCGAGCTTGGCGTACACCTCGTCGGTGGCCAGCCGCAGCGTGGTCAGGCCGGCGGTGGTGGCGATCGGGTTCCCGGACAGCGTGCCGGCCTGATAGACCGAACCCTCCGGCGCGAGGTGCGCCATCACGTCGGCCCGCCCGCCGAATGCAGCGGCCGGGAAACCGCCGCCCATCACCTTTCCGAACGTCATCAGGTCCGGCCGCACGCCGTCGACGCCGTACCAGCCCGAGCGGGTGATCCGGAAGCCGGTCATGACCTCGTCGGAAATGAAGAGCGCACCGTTTTCCTGGCAGATCCGCGCGAGGAAGGCGTTGAAGTTGTCGCGCGGCGGAACGACGCCCATGTTGCCCGGCGACGCCTCGGTGATCACCGCGGCGATCTGGTCGCCGTACTCGGAAAACGCTGCACTGACGGCCGCCTGGTCGTTGTACGGCAGCACGATGGTGTCGGCCGTGGTCGCCTCGGTGACGCCCGGCGTCCCGGGGATGCCCAGCGTCAGGACGCCGGAACCGGCCTGGGCCAGCAGCGCGTCGACATGTCCGTGGTAGCAGCCGGCGAACTTCACGATCTTGGCGCGCCCGGTGAACCCGCGGGCCAGCCGGAGCGCGGACATCGTCGCCTCGGTCCCGGACGACACCAGCCGGACCTTGTCGACCGGCGTCCGCGCGACGATCTCCTCACCGAGCAGGACCTCGGTCTCGGTCGGCGTCCCGTACGACGTGCCGCGGCCGACGGCGGCCTGGACGGCGGCGATCACCTCGGGATGCGCGTGGCCGAGCAGCAGCGGTCCCCAGGAGGAGACCAGGTCGAGGTAGCGGTTGCCGTCGACGTCGGTCATGTGACATCCGTCACCGGACGCCATGAAACGCGGCACGCCGCCGACGGCGCGGAACGCGCGGACGGGAGAGTTGACCCCGCCGGGTGTCACGGCGGAGGCCCTGTCGAAGAGCGCGGCGGACTGTTCTGTGTGGTCGGGCCCAAGGTCACTCACCGGGCCATTCTCCCCGACCGGGCGAGCGGCCAGGCGGGCAGGGCAGGGCCAATTCCTGGTACCGATCGTTCCCCGGGGGTTCACAGGCGCTTTGTTACGCGCCAGTATGGGTACCCGGTGACCGCACGTACACGGTCTGCGTCCGACGCGTAACCCACGCAACGGGGCGGACGTTAGACCTATTACGACGGCAACCGGTAAGACACAAAGACTGTCCGCAGCGTGGGGCCGGGCCGGTCGATGAGTCACGGAGGGGACCAATCGATGGCGAAGGGCAAGCGCCGCGCCACGGGTAGCGGGTGGCGTCAGGTGGCGCCGCTGATCCCGCTGGCGCTGTTCGCGAGCGCGTTCACCGTCAGCGCCACGGACGACCCGGCGATCGCGACCGCGTCGCTGGAGAACGGTCTGTCCGGGGGCAACCCGGTCGTCGTGCCGAAGCAGCCGATCTCGGAGCCGGCCAACGTGCCGGTGCCGGGTGTGGTCGGCCACGGCGTCGACCCCGGCGAGCAACCGACCCAGGTGGTCTCGGGCCTGTCCCGCAACGGCATCCCGAACGCCGCGCTGAAGGCGTACTCGCGGGCCCAGCAGGTGCTGGCCCAGGCGGACCCGTCGTGCCACCTGCCGTGGACGCTGGTGGCCGCGATCGGCCGGGTCGAGTCCAACCACGGCCGCTTCGGCGGCAACGCGCTGAACTCCCAGGGCGTCGCGGTCCCGGGCATCTACGGCCCGCGGCTGGACGGTTCGTCCGGCACCGCCCGGATCTCCGACTCCGACGCGGGCTCGTTCGACGGTGACGGCGCGTTCGACCGCGCGGTCGGCCCGATGCAGTTCATCCCCGGCACCTGGCGGGCGATGGGCGTGGACGGCGACGGCGACGGCGTACGGAACCCGCAGGACATCGACGACGCGGCGATGTCGACCGGGGTGTACCTGTGCTCCGGCAAGACCGACCTGGCCGACGCGAGCGACCTGAACGCGGCGATCCTGCGCTACAACCACTCCCAGCAGTACGTCGACCTGGTGATCAGCATCGCGAAGGCGTACGCGGGCGGCAGCTGGATCGCGGTCGGCAACGGCACCGCGGGCGACGACGTGGACGAGGCCGGCGACCAGATCGGCGACGAGAAGATCGACGCGCCGTCCGACAAGGACCTGCCCGAGGCGATCGACATCCCGACGCCGACGGCCACCCCGACCCCGACGCTGACCGACGAGCGCGGTGGCACCCGCGAGACGGTCCGCCCGACCTCCGAGCCGACCGCGACGCCGAGCAGCCGGCCGACCGCGACGCCGACGACGTCGAAGCCGTCCCCCTCGAAGCCGACCACGGTCAAGCCGACCGTTCCGACCACGACGACCACGAAGCCGGGGCTCACCAGCCTCACCACGGCCGTCGGCGTGATCGTCGGCACGGTGGGCAGCACGCTGCAGGAGCTGCAGAAGGCCACGACGTACTGCCAGACCGAGATGGCGAAGGTGACGATCACCAAGCCGACCCAGGAGCAGCTGCAGAAGTGCGTGACCGCCTACCAGACCGGCGGCGCGAAGGCTGTCGACCAGGTCATCCGCGGTCTCCTGTCCGCCCTTGGACTGCTGGGCATCCTGGGCGGAGGCATTCTCGGCAGCTGAACCACACTGGACCGGCGCGCCTGCCCCACCCCTCCCTAGGCGCGCCCCTGGCGACGCCACGGAGCAATCCCCCCGCTTCGTGGCGTCGCCTTTTTTGAACGTTCAGCTCACCCAGGCGCGGTCGATCGTCTGGGTGATGCTGTTGCCGATCAGGTCCGTCGCGGTCACCCGGAGACTCGGGTAGGCGCCGGCCGGGACCTGGGCCCGCACGGTGCCGATCCCGCGCAGCGCCAGCTTCGTCCAGGTCTTCCCGTCGTACGAGATCTCGGCCGTGGTCCGGAAGACCCCCAGGCCGCGCACACCGGGCTGGTAGCGCGGCGTGAGCTCGAGCCACCCGTTGGTGTGCCGGTAGTCGACCTGGACGAGCGGCAGGACCGCGCGGCTCTTCGACGGCGCCGACACGAAGTGCCACCGGGTGTGCGTCGACGTGGACGTCTTCGCCCAGCTGTTCGGCCCACGCTTCTGGTCCAGCGTCAGGTCGTACCAGGCGGCCTTGGCCGGGACCGTGAACTGCGCGACCGACCAGTTCTTGCTGCCGAGTTCGACGCCGTTGCTGCTCAGCTTCATGCTCGTCACGTCGCCGCGGTCGCCCCAGCCGAACACGGTCCGGTCGCCGCTCACGTACTGCGGGATCGCGATCCGCAACGCGTTCTCGAACCGCGCCGGCGGCCAGCCCTGCGCCTCGTCACCCGGCGCGTCCGACAGCCCCGGTACGGCGGGCCGCGTCAACGACTCCCACCAGCCGCGCGCGACCTGCTCGCCCGGCCGGTAGGTCCGCGTGATCGTCGACTCGAAGCCGCTCTCGTTCCACTCACCCGCGGAGGTGGCCTCGTCCCAGGTGACGCCCTTCTGATCCGTCACGAGGTAGTCGGTCCGCTGCACCGCACCGGCGATCAGCCGCGACGCGCTCAGGCCGGTCGCGATCCCCGGCAGGTGGGCGATCCGCTGGTCCCGGTGCAGCCAGAACGCGTCGTTGCGCCGGAAGTCGGTCGTCACGACGGCCGGACGCAGCTTCGCGACGTCGTACGTCAGCGCGCCCTTCACGACCGACGGCGCGATCGCGACGTCGTACCGGTAGGTGCTGTCGAGCAGGCCGTTCAGCTGCACGGACTGCGGGCCCTTCGCCAGCTCGCCGAGCAGCTGGTTGCCCTGGTCGGAGCGCAACAGGTAGAGCGGAACGCCCTGATCGCTGGCGGTCGACCAGAAGCCGGGGGCTTCGTTGTAGAGGAACACCACCTTGGCGCCGGCGTCCTTCGCGGCCTTGACCTGCGCCGTCGTCGCGCTGAAGCCGCCCCACCGGATCAGCACGGCGGCGTCCTTGGCGCCGGTCAGCTCGGCCGGGGTGCCGTCGCCGCCGTTGTAGAGCGGGAGTTTCGCGTTCCCGACGTACACGGTCCGCTGCGATCCCTCGCGGAACGTGGACAGCCGGACGCCGTTCACGTCGACGGTCAGCTTCGGTTGCGCGAGGTCCCAGCGCTGCACGACCTGGAAGGTGCCGTTGGCAACCTTTCCGAAGTCCTGCACGTAGACACCGTCGGCGACCGTCCCGTTGTACGCCCAGCCGGAGACGGCGTCGCGGTCACCGACCTTGCGGTGCCAGGCGATCCCGATGCTCTGCGCGTCGGCCGGTCGCGGCGTCCTGATCGTGACCTTGTGCGCGGTCCGGGCGTCGAAGGTGAACGTCCGGTCCCGGTCGATCCACTCGTCCGGATCGCCGAGCAGCGTGATCGAGTTCGCCCAGTCCGCCTCGTCGCCGCCGACCGCGTAGGCCATCACGCTGTACCGCCCGGTCGGCACGTCGAGGGTGCGGCTGCCGGTCTCGTCGAACGCGATCGCGCTGACGTCGCCGGTGTCCTGGTTCCACAGCTGGACGCCGCTCGCGCCGGCCTTGGTGGTGGCGGGCTGCCCGTCGCGGCCGATGGCCTTCACGGTCACCTGGTTCAGCCGTCCGCCGGCCGCGAAGCCGAGGCCGGTCCGGTACGCCGTGGAGCCGACGCGGGCCGTCAGGGCGCCGGCGTACTTGGCCGGCTGGGTCTTCGCCAGGTCGAGCGTGACGGTCGCGGACGCCGTACCACCGGCGGGGATGGTCAACCGGGCTGGGCTCGCCGTCAGCCCGGCCTCCACCCCCGCCGGAGACTGTGCCTCGACCGACAGGGTCAGGGTGACCGGGCGGCTCGAGTTGTTGCGGTAGGCGACCTTTCGGGTGACCGGCGCGGGAGCGGTCGTCCCGGTCCAGGACAGGTCACCGAAGAACAGGTTGGCGGTGTCAGGCAGGACCTTGGGGTCGAGGGCGTTCGGGATGTCGACGCGGCCGAGGCCTTGCTGGTCGGTGCGGGCGCCCGCGGACGGGACGGCCGTCGAGGCCAGCGCGGCCTTCAGCTGCGGGCCGGTCCAGTCCGGGTGCCGCTGCGCGAGGATCGCCGCGGCGCCGGCGACGTGCGGCGTCGCCATCGACGTACCGCTCATCGCCGTGTAGTACTGGCCGAGGACGTGGCCCTGCTCGGTGCCGGCGGCACGGGCGGCCGCGATCTCCACGCCCGGAGCGGTCACCTCGGGCTTGAGTGCGCCGTCACCGAGCCGCGGGCCGCGGCTGGAGAAGCTCGCCAGGCTGTCGTCGCGATCGACCGCGCCGACGGTCAGCGCCTCCGACGCCGTCCCCGGCGAACCGACGGTTTCCTCGGCGCCGGAGTTGCCGGCCGCGATCACGAACAGCGCCCCGCTCGACTTCGACAGCCGGTCGACGGCCTCGCTCATCGGGTCGGTGCCGTCCGACGGCCAGCCGCCGAGGCTCATGCTGACGACCTTCGCGCCCTGCTGGACGGCCCACTCCATCCCGGCGATCGCCTCGGAATCGTACCCGCCGCCGCTGTTGTCGAGCACCTTGCCGATCAGCAGCTCCGCGCCCGGCGCGACACCCTTGCGGACGCCGGCGGACGCCGTACCGAGGCCGGCGACGATCGAGGCGGTGTGGGTGCCGTGGCCGTGCAGGTCCTGGACGGCCTCGTCGGGGACGAAGCTCTCCGACGCGACGACCTGCTTGGCGAGGTCTGGGTGGCCGGCGTCATACCCGGTGTCGAGGACCGCGACCTTCACGCCGCGGCCGTCGTACCCCTGCTTCCAGGCGGTGGGGGCGCCGATCTGCTGCGTGGACCGGTCGAGGGTGGCGTGGGTGCGGCCGTCGAGCCAGATCTTGGTCACCTGGCTGCTCTTGAACGTCGTTGGCCCGCTGATGCCGTCCCAGAACGTCTTCGCGTCGGCCTTCCGTACGGTGACCGCGCTGCTCCCGACGCTGGGCAGCGTACGGCGGAGCGTGGCCGCCGTACCGCGCATCGTCGCGGAGCCCGTGATCAGCAGCGGCAACTCGTCGCTGCTGGCGTCGTCGTACCCCTGCGCCGCCAGCTCGGTCAGGTTGAACAGGCGCTTGTCGAGCCGGCCCGCGGTGAGCAGCGGGTATGCGTCGGCCGGGACCAGGGTCAGTTCCCCGTCGAAGGTGCCGAAGTAGTACGGCTCGTCGCCGAGCAGGCGGGCCGAGACCTGGCCGTTCGAGCTCTTGGTGAGCTCGGCGACGTCGCCGGTGACCAGGGTGATCCGCTGGCTGCCCGCACCGGGCGTCGCCTGGGCGCCCGGTGCGGACCCGGTGGGTGGACCGGCTGGTGGAGCGGCATTCGCCGTGGTGGTCGTCAGCAGCAGGGAACCGGCGACCACCGCGGCGAGCAGGCCGGCCGCGGACCGGGACATTCGAGACATCACAGGGGGAAACCTCCCGACGCCCCGACCCACGCGAGGCCGTCAAGAAGTGACCTTGGCAGTTGCCTTCAGCCCCGGTCCACCGTTACCCCTGACCTACATCCGCCATGACCGGTTCCGGTCAGGCGAACCGCTTCGCGACCTGCTCGACCCGCTCCAGCAGGTCCAGGTCGTAGGCGACGCCGGGGACGTAGAAGATCACGTAGTCGGCGCCGGCCTCGAGGACCGCCTCGACCTTGTCGGCGATCTCGTCCTCGGTGGCGATGAAGTTGTCCCGGTCGAACTTCTCCCGGTTCATCGGGCCGAGCGCCTTCTCGGTCGCCTTCTGCGGGTCGTCACCCTTGTCGATCGGGAACACGTTGAAGTTCGTCGACTTGATGATCTCGTCGTAGTCGCGGCCGACCTTCTGGCAGTGCCCGCGGAGGATGTCGGCCTTCTCCTTGAAGGTCTCCGGGTTGCCGCCGCCGATGTTCGCGGCGTCGGCGTACTGCGCGACCAGCTTCAGCGTCACCTTCGGGCCGCCGCCGCCGATCCAGAAGCTCGGGTGCGGCTTGCGGACACCCTTCGGCTCGTTGATCGGGGCATCGATCGAGTAGTACTTGCCGTTGTAGACCGGCTTGTCCTCGGTCCACATCTTGTAGATGATCTCGGTCGCCTCGCGGAACGCGGCCATCCGCTGCGGGATGTCGGTCCACTCGTAGCCGTAGGCCTTCCACTCGTGCTCGTACCAGCCCGCGCCGATCCCGGCGTACAGGCGGCCGTGGCTGGCGACGTCGACGGTGGACGCGATCTTCGCGTAGAGCGAGGGGTTGCGGTACCCGTTGCAGCCGACCATCTGGCCGATGTTCACCCGCTTGGTGTCGCGGGCCAGCGCCGCGGTCGCGCTCCAGCACTCGAAGGTGGTGTTGTCACTCGGCTCCGGCACCGTGTGGAAGTGGTCGAACAGCCAGATCGAGTCCCAGGACTGCTCGTCGGCACGCTGGGCGACGGCCGTCATCGCCTCCCACTGCTCGATCGGGTCGGCGATCCCGGCCAGGTCCATCTTCCAGCCCTGCGGTACGAAGACCCCGAAACGTGTAGTCATGCCGCCATCCTTTCCGGGGATGGCGGCATCGGTCCATGACTACGAGTACTGAATTCGTTCTCAATCGGACCACTACAGCTTCTGAATTCAGCGCGCGCTCAGCACCCCCGCGCCGAACTCGGCGCCGCTGCGGTGCTTCGCCCTGGCCGCGAGGATCACGTTCAAGGCCACCGGGGAGAGCTTGCCGCCGAACTCCTGCCTGGTCAGGGCCGCGACGCCCGCCGCGGTGGGCGCGCTCGCCGACGTACCGAAGAAGCGGCAGGCGCCCTGCACGGTGGTCGGGCAGGTGCCGGAACCGAAGCCGCCCGCGCCGCTGACGGAGACGCCGTCCGACGCCACCCAGTACGGCGCCGGGAACGTCCTGGCCCCCGGGCCCGCGACGCCGCGGCACGGACCGGGCTTACCGCCCGGGCACCGCGTCGTGGTCAGGATCTGCGTCGGGCCCGCCGCGCTGTACGCCTCGACCGGGGTGGTGGCCGGGTCGACCGACACGCTGGCGTTGACGGCGCCGGCGCTGGTGGCGAAGCCCAGGTAGTTCGAGTCCGGGTTCATCGAACCGGCGCGCTCCGGCGGGTCGATCGTCTGGACGCCGGCCGAGAGTGCCCGCCAACGCAGGTCGAGGACCGGCGGCCGGACGGCGGACGACGTGCCCTGGACGTCGACGACCAGCTTGACGGGCTGCGCCACACCGGTCGTGTTCTCGTAGATGAACTGCTCGATGGTGTCACCGACCCCGTTCGCCTGGACGCCGGTGCTGGACGCGAGACACGTCGTACCGGCGGCGTCCATCAGGTACAGGTTCAGGTCGGTGAAGCCGCCCTGCCCCGCGGTCGGGTAGACGGCCCGTGGCTCGCTCCACTGCAGCGTCGGCATGACGGCCGCACCGGGCAGCAGGTTCAGGTTGTACGTCGTGTCGGCGCCGCGCAGCTGGACGACGTTGTCGGGTGCGTTCGGGCATCCGGTGAAGGGGCCGGTGGCGCCGTCCGGCCCGCTGCCGGTACCGATCGCCTGCACCCGCGGCGCGTGCCGGTTGCCGAGGTTGCCGGCCGACGAGCTGACCCAGATGCCGTGCCGGGCGAGGCTCTCCGCCGTCGCCGCGCCGATGCCCTGCTGGAACGCGGGCTCGTCGTCGAGCGCGATGTCCTCGGCGATCATCGTGACGCCGGCGGCGGCCAGCGTGTGGAACGCCTCGACGTACTGCGCGGTGGTGTCCTGCGTGCTGGCGTAGGCGAGCTTCGCGCCCGGCGCCAGGTCGTGGATGATCTCGAGCATCGCGGTGCCCTCGTCGTCCTCGTACGACGCCGCCTGCTGCAGCACCTGGACGTCGGCCGGCAGCTCGCCCTGCGCGATCGAGTCGGCGATGTGGTCGACGTCGCCGGAGATCGCGCCGACCTTCTGCCCGCGTCCGGTCAGGCCGCGCGCCTGGGCGAGGTCGGCCTTGTGCAGCGTGACGCCCTCGGCGGTGATCGGCCCGACGTCGACGGCCGGCCGCAGCGACGGCCGCAGCGCGGTCACCCAGCCGAGCGCGGCGACGGCGTCGAGCTTGTCGTACGGCACCTCCGCGGCGACCAGCCCGGTGCTGGGCATGTCGACGCCCGGGACGTCCTTGAAGTCCGCCGAGTTCTTCAGCACCGATACGCCCAGGGAGGTCAGGTCGGCCCGCTGCTGCGCGGTGACCGGCTGAGCGGCATAGACCTGTACGCCGAGGCGCTCGCCGCCGTCGGCGCTCAGCGCGCGGGCCTTCACGCCGGTCTGCTTCGCCGCGGCGGCCTTGGCGGCGTCCCGTAGCAACGACGGGACCTTCGCCGACGCACCGGGGTTCTGGGACGGCCCTGCGGAAGCTGGTGTCGCGATCGCGACCACCGCCATCGGGACGATCAGTACCACGCTGCTCAGGACATAACGGAGCTTCATCGATTCCTCCCCCACTCGACGCCGGGCACAACAGTCACCCACCGACGAACCACCTGTCCAGACCTCGCGTCGTACCCGGTCGAAGGAGGCAGGATCATCGACACCACGAAGTTCGACCATCTGTTCGCCCTCGCCGCCCCGCTGATCAGTGCCGGGACACACCAGCGCGACGAGGTCCCGCGCGACGGCGGCCGCTGGCCGGTCAGCGTCGTCCTCCGCCCCGCACCGGGCTGCGAGCTCGCCCACACCCTCGACGCACTGACCCGCGAGGCGGCCGAGCTCGCAGGTCCTGGCCACTGGCAGACCGGGCAGCTCGGATCGGCCCACCTGACCGTGCGGGCCCTGGAACCACGCCGCGAGGTGATCCCGCCCGACGATCCGGCCGTCACCCGCTACCGCTCCGCCGTCCGCCGCGCGACAGCCCGCAGTTCGTGGCCGATCGGCTTCCGCGTCGCCGGCCTGACCCTCACACCCGGCACGGTCATGGCCTGCGCCGAGCCCGTTGACCCCGCCGCCGACGCCTTCAGCGACCACCTCACGGACGAACTGGGCCCCGACACCTGGTTCGAGCCCGAGCGCCGCGACATCTGGTACCTCAACCTCCTGCACTTCACCGACGACATCGCCCACCCCGAAGACCTGATCACCTGGACCAAGTCCCACCGCACCACCCCGTTCGGCGCCACCACCGTCCCCGCTCCCGAGCTGGTCCGCTCCGACCTCGACCCGCGATCGCGCCCCCACATGCGCCCAACCCTGCTGTGAGAGCGCTCTAGTTCCGGAACCGGTGAGCTCTTGACCGCGGAGGGTGGGTGTTTGAGAGTCGGGGCCGGACGTGGGCGTCGGGTCCGGGTTCCGGGAGGGAGCGGCCATGCGTGGGTGGCGGCGGGGTGCTGT
Source organism: Kribbella sp. NPDC003557 (assembly GCF_040610805.1). Taxonomy (NCBI): domain Bacteria; kingdom Bacillati; phylum Actinomycetota; class Actinomycetes; order Propionibacteriales; family Kribbellaceae; genus Kribbella; species Kribbella sp. NPDC003557. The sequence continues at coordinate 173,936 of NZ_JBEXMY010000007.1, read as the reverse complement.
GGTTGTGGCGGCGGCATTGGTGGCGGGGATGTTGCCGCTGGAGGCGGTGGCCGATGATCCGGCTCCGGTGACGCTGGCGGCGTTCGAGGGCGGGGAGCCGTTCGCGTCGCCGCCGAACGCGGGGATCTTCACCTGGGGCAGCGACGCGGACGACCCGCCGACGCTGGAGTTGCAGGCCCGCGCGGACGCGCCGGCCGGCGAGAAGGTCCTGCACGGGACCTACGACATCAGCGGCTGGGGCGGGTTCAGCCACGACGTGACGTACGACGTGAACCCGGGCGACTGGTCGCCGTACAAGGGGATCCGTTTCTGGTGGTACGGGCAGAACACCGCCCCGCTGCCGCCCGGCTCAGGGAAGCGGATCTACTTCGAGATCAAGGACGGCGGCGCGAACGCCGAGGCGTCGGAGCTGTGGAACACCAGCTTCACCGACGACTGGCAGGGCTGGCACCAGGTCGAGATCCCGTTCAGCGAGCTCGTGTACCGCGGCGACTACCAGCCCGTCGGCGGGATCGACCACGTGCTGAACCTGAACCGGATGTGGGGCTACGCGTTCACGATGCCGGCCGGCTCGCCGGGTGAGTTCGCGATCGACCAGGTCGAGGTCTACGGCAAGGCCGACCCGGCGCTGAAGAACAGCATCGTCACCGACGCCGACGTGTACCCGGTGAAGGAGGGTGGGACCGCGCAGGTGAAGGTCACGGTCGCCACCACCGGCGGCACGCCGCTCGAGGAGCCGGTCACCGTCGACTACCGGACCGGAGCCGGGACCGCCGGCGCCGACGACTACACGCCGGTGTCCGGAACGCTCACGTTCCCGGCCGGAACAGTTTCCGGAACATCGCAGAACGTTTCCGTGACGACCCGGAAAGACGGTTCCGCGGAAGTTGCGGAAACCGTTCCGCTCGAGCTCACGGTGACCGGCGCCAAGGCCCCGCAGACCCAGCCCGTCGTGGTGATCGACGCCCACGACCTGCCGTACCTGGACCGGAAACTCCCGATCCGCAAGCGCGTCGACGACCTGCTCGCCCGGATGACGGTCGCGGAAAAGGTCGGCCAGATGACCCAGGCCGAGCGGAACGCGCTCCGGTCCCGTTCCGACATTGCGTCCTACGCGCTCGGCTCGCTGCTGTCCGGCGGCGGCTCGGTGCCGACGCCGAACACGCCGGCCGCCTGGGCCGCGATGATCGACACCTTCCAGCGGAACGCGCAGGCCACCCGCCTGCAGATCCCGTTGATCTACGGCGTCGACGCCGTGCACGGGCACAACAACGTGGTCGGGGCGACGATCCTCCCGCACAACATCGCGATCGGCGCCACCCGCGACCCGGACCTGGCCCGGCGGACCGGTGAGGTCACCGCGACCGAGGTCCGCGCCACCGGCATCCCGTGGGACTTCGCGCCGTGCGTGTGCGTGGTCCGTGACGACCGCTGGGGCCGCGCCTACGAGGGGTACGGCGAGGACCCGGCCCTGGTGCGGTCGATGGCGACCGTCGTCACCGGCCTGCAGGGCAAGGCCGACGGCAGCCAGCTCGCCCGCAACAACCACGTGCTCGCCACCGCGAAGCACTTCGTCGGCGACGGCGGTACGACGTACGGCAGCTCGACGACGGGCTCGTACAAGATCGACCAGGGCATCACCCAGGTCACCCGGCAGCAGCTGGAGACGATCCACCTCGCACCGTTCCGGACTGCCGTGGGCCTCGGCGTCGGCACCGTGATGCCGTCGTACTCGAGCCTGTCGGTCGACGGCGCCGCACCCGTCAAGATGCACGGCAACGGCGAGCTGATCAACGGCGTACTGAAGCAGCGGATGGGCTTCGACGGGTTCGTGATCAGCGACTGGCAGGCGATCGACCAGCTCCCCGGCGACTACGCGAGCGACATCCGGACGTCGATCAACGCCGGTCTGGACATGATCATGGTGCCGACGAACTACCAGGGCTTCACCCAGGGCCTGACCGCCGAGATCGACGCCGGCCGGATCCCGATGCCGCGGATCGACGACGCGGTCCGCCGGATCCTGACCGAGAAGTTCAAGCTCGGCCTGTTCGAGCACCCGTACGCCGACACGACCAACGCCGTCTCGGTCGGCTCGGCCGCCCACCGCGCGGTCGGGCGCGAAGCCGCGGCGAAGTCCCAGGTGCTGCTGAAGAACGACGGCGACCTGCTGCCGTTGAAGGCGGGCCAGAAGCTGTACGTCGCCGGCAGCAACGCGAACGACCTCGGCAACCAGATGGGCGGCTGGAGCATCAGCTGGCAGGGCGGATCGGGCGCGACGACCACCGGGACGACGATCCTCGACGGGATCAAGCAGGTGGTCCCGGACGCGACCTTCAGCGCGGACGCGTCGGCGCCGCTCGATGGCCACGACGTCGGCGTCGTCGTGGTCGGCGAACGCCCGTACGCCGAAGGGATCGGCGACGTCGGCAACGGCCACGACCTGCTGCTCTCGGCCGCCGACAAGGCGGCGGTCGACAAGGTCTGCGGCGCGATGAAGTGTGTCGTACTGATCGTGTCCGGCCGGCCGCAGGTCATCGCCGACCAGCTCGGCCGGATCAACGCACTGGTCGCGTCCTGGCTGCCCGGGACCGAAGGTGCCGGTGTCGCGGACGTGTTGTTCGGCAAGGTGCCGTTCAGCGGCCGGCTGCCGGTCAGCTGGCCGCGCACCGAGGACCAGCAGCCGCTGAACGTCGGCGACGCGTCCTACGACCCGCAATACCCGTTCGGCTGGGGCCTGACCACGCAAGCTGCGGCCCGGCAGGCGTTGACCGAGGCGCGCGACAGCCTGCTGCGCACGCACGATCCGTACGCCGTGGCCGCCGCGGCGACGGCGAGCGTCGCGCTCGGGATCCGTGACTGGTCGGGGCCGCAGGCAACTATCGCGCTGGCCGCGGCGGCCCGGTCCGTCGCGTTCCTGGAGCGGACGAAGGCGGACACCTTCGCCGAGGACGACGCGGTCGTCGGCGTGGCCCGCTGGATCGCGCAGAACCACATCGGCCAGAACCTGACCGAGCCGGCGTCGAAGCTCGTCTCCGACGCCGACCACGCGCTCCTCAGCGGCCAACTGAGCATGGCGGTCGCCAAGCTGACAGCGGTGACCAGGTAAGACCAGTGATGGCCGGGGCGGTGACCCCTCATCCGCCCCGGCCATCACACCCCACGCACGAGACCCACCGCCCTGGATCCCCCGGGCCTCGCGCCCCCGCGCCGTTCCCCGCGGAGCGTCAGCGGGTGAGCTTCGCCGCCGCCTGGCGGGCGAGCTTGTCGAAGTTCGGGGCGGGCATCCCCGGCCCCATCTCGCTGAACGCCAGCACGGAGACGTTGCGCCCCTTCAGCGTCACGGCGTACGGGAACCCGCCCGCCTCGCTGCCCGGGTCGTTCGGCTTCGGGTAGTCGTACCAGCGGATCACCTGCGTGAGGTCACCCGAGGCACCCTTCACGACCCGGTTCTCGGTGATCTTCCGCGCGTGCGTCGGCGCCGGCTTGCTGTACGTGCAGGTCTTCAGCGTCGCGATGATCGAGTTGTACGCCGCCCGCGCGCTCGCCGCGTTCGCGTACTGGCTGACGTACTGCGCGCCGTAGGAGTCCATGTCGTTGCTGAACCCGCGCGCCATCCGCGCCGCGACCCGCTTGCCCTCGGTCGAGGCCGGGCCGCAGTAGGTCCGCGGCAGGATTCCCCGGTCCACCTGGCGGACCCACGCCGCCCGGGCGTCCGCCTTCTTCACCTCGCCGATCGTCAGCATCTGCGACCGGCTCAGCGCGGTCACCGACGTCGTCCCGGCGTCCGCCCCCTGCGTCGCCAGCGCCGTGAGTCCCACGGCCAGCACTCCCGTCGCCACCCCGGTCGCGACCACACCCCGGCGCATGCCCCCAGCAACTAACCTCATGTTCCGTCCCCTCGTCGGTTGGTTGTCGGGGTAGACGTTGCGGCCGCGGGAAAAGTTGGTTCCGGTCTAGACGGAAGTCCGGCCGCGGAGCCGGCGCAGCATCCGGGCGTCCTCGAAGCCGACGGCCCGGGCCGCGGACTCGACGGTGGCGCCGTGGCCGATGAGGTGTTCGGCCCGCTCCAGCCGGAGGAGCTGCTGGTAGCGGAGCGGGGTGAGGCCGGTGGAGGCGCTGAAGATACGGGTCAGCGTGCGCTCGCTGACCCCGACCTGCCCGGCGAGATCGGCCAGCGGGAGCCGGTCGGCGTACCGGACGTCGATGACGTCCTGCACGCGGTGCGCCAGGTCGCTGAGATGGTCCCGGTGCCGCAGCATCACGGACTCCTGCAGTTCGTCGCCGTTGCGCCGGGCGTAGACGACCATCTGGCGCGCGACCCGGGCGGCCGCCTCGGCGCCCCGGCTGACCGCGACCAGGTGCAGTGCCAGGTCGATACCGCTGGCGATCCCGGCCGAGGTGATGACGCGGTCGTCCTCGACGTACAGCACGTCGCGCACGATCGTCGCCCGCGGGTAGCGGGCGGCCAGTTCGTCGGTCAGGTCGTGGTGGGTGGTGAACCGGCGCCCGTCGAGGAGGCCGGCCCAGCCGAGCGCGTCGGCGCCGGAGCAGACGCTCGCCACCGTCCCGCCGCTCGCGTGGTGCGCCCGCAGCCGCTGCCGGAACCCGGGCCCGATCGGCGGCTCCGGCGACAGCCGCGGCGACCGCCATCCCGGGACCACGACCAGGTCGCCCGGACCGAGCTCCGGCCACACCGACGAGGTCCGCAACGGCACGCCCTGGGCGGTCGCGATCTCGTCGGATTCGGCCACGTACGACACCTCGTACCCGTACCCGAGGTCGTTCGCGGTGGTGAACACCTGCGCCGGGCCCGCCAGATCGAGCAGGTGCAGCCTCGGCACCAGCACGAAGACCACCCGAGTAGGACGCATCCGGTCAGGATGCCACAGGTACGCCGGTGAGCTCGTCGAGGGTCCGGATGGTGGCGAACCGGCCGGCCAGGACGTACTCGGTGCGCTCGACGACCTGCTCCGCGGTCAGCGTCCGCGGATCGGCGAGGATCTCCTCGACGGTCGCCTCGTCGCGGATCGAGGGGTGCGCCAGCGCCATCGTCGCGGTCGCCCCGGAGACGAACACGACGTCGTACCCGAGGTCGGACCCGACCCGCGCGGTGGTCTCGCAGCACTGCTCGGTCCGGATGCCGCAGACAACGATCTCGCCGACGCCGTGCTGGGTCAGCAGCTGCTGCAGATTCGTGGTGGTGAAGGCGTTGTGCGACGTCTTGGTGAGCATCGGCTCCCCCGGCAGCGGTTCGAGTCCGTCGATCAGCCGGACGTGCCCGTTCGCCGGGTCGAACGCGCCGCCGGTGGCCGGTTCGGTGTGCAGCACCCAGACGACCAGGTCGCCGGCGTCCCGGGCCGCGCGGACCAGGCGGTCCACCCGCTCGGCGATGTCGGGGTGGTTCACCAGCTGCCAGTTCGGGCGGACCCGGAACGATTCCTGGACGTCGATCACGATCAGTGCGGTTCGGCTCATGACCCCAGGATCACCCGCGGACGGCGGACCGCTGAAGGCTCGATCGGGGCCGGGACCGGAACGATCCGGTCAGCGCGGAGAGATCGGACGAATTCACACCCTTCCGAACTGTTCCAAACACTCCGCTGGCGTGCTTATCGTGCCCGGGACTGGTCTCTACAACGATTGAGGGGATTGCGATGCCCGATCACCTGCCCCGCCGTCAGGTCCTGCGGACCGCCGGCGCCCTGGGCCTCGGTGCCGCCGCCGCGGGCGCACTCACCAGCACCGCAGACGCGACGTCAAGCCCTGGCACCCGAACCGGTTCGGCCACTGGTACGCCGGATAGATTGACCGGCATGCGCGGACACCACGGCAAGCTCGAGATCACAAAGGCCGAGTTCGGCACCACCCCGGACGGTCAGCGGGTGGACGTGTACACGTTCACCAATGGCCGGGTGACGATCTCGATGCTCACCTGGGGCGCGACCATCCAGCGGGTCGAGACGCCGGACCGCCGCGGCCGGACCACGAACATCAGCCTCGGCTTCGACAACCTGCCCGACTACGCGAACCTCAGCCCGTACTTCGGCGCCACCATCGGCCGGTACGGCAACCGGATCGCGAAGGGCCGGTTCACGCTCGACGGGACGACGTACCAGATCCCGGTCAACAACGGCGAGAACGCGCTGCACGGCGGCACGCTCGGCTTCGACAAGAAGGTCTGGAAGGCCAAGGTCGTGCAGAGCGACAAGGCCGTCGGCGTGGCCTTCACCTACGTCAGCCCGGACGGCGAGATGGGCTTTCCCGGTGAGCTCACCAGCACCGTCACGTACACGCTGGACACGCGCGACAACCTGCGGATCGACTACCACGCGACGGTGGCCGGCAAGCCGACGATCGTGAACCTGACCAATCACGTGTACTTCAACCTGCTCGGCGAGGGCAACGGCACCATCTACGACCACGTGCTGGAGCTGAACGCGCCGAAGTACACGCCGGTCGACGCGACGCTGATCCCGACCGGCGAGATCGCCCCGGTCGCCGGGACGCCGTTCGACTTCAGCCGGCCGACCGCGATCGGCAAGCGGCTGCGCGGCGACCACCAGCAGCTGATCTTCGGCCGCGGCTACGACCACAACTTCGTCCTCGGCGGCGAGCCGGACGAGGACGGGCTGCGGCTCGCGGGCCGCTTCTGGGAGCCCGAGCACGGCCGCACGATCGAGGTGCTCACCGACCAGCCCGGTGTCCAGTTCTACAGCGGGAACTTCCTCGACGGCACGTTCCTCGGCATCGGCAACAAGGCCTACCGGCAGGGCGACGCGTTCGCGTTCGAGACCCAGCACTTCCCGGACTCGCCGAACCACGCGAACTTCCCGTCCACGGTCCTGCGCCCCGGCGAGACCTACAAGTCCACCACCATCTACTCCTTCGGCACCAAGTAGCCCGAGGAGCCCGAGCAGCCCCGGGTACCGCCGTACCGGCTCAGGACCTGAAGGTACGGCGGTACGCCGTCGGCGTCGTCCCGAACGCCTTCGTGAAGTGCTGGCGCAGCAACACCGCCGTCGTGAAACCGGCGGCGGTCGCGACCTGCCCGACGGACAGGCCGCTGGTCTCGAGCAGCTCCTGCGCCCGGGACAACCGCTGGCGGATCAGCCACTGCAGCGGCGTCGTACCGGTCTGTGCGCGGAACTGCCGGCTCAGGGTGCGCGGGCTCATCGACGCCTGCGCCGCGATCGCCGCGAGCGTCAGCGGCTCGTCCAGGTGATCGCGCATCCAGCGCATCACCGGCTCCAGCGAATCGTTGCCGGAGACAACAGGCGCCGCGAGGAACTGCGCCTGCCCGCCGTCGCGGTGCGGCGCCATCACCAGTCGCCGCGCGACCTGGGCCGCGACCGCCGACCCGTGATCGCGGCGGACCAGGTGCAGGCAGAGGTCGAGCCCCGCGGTCACACCGGCCGACGTCAGCACGTCGCCGTCGTCCAGGTACAGCGCGTCGGTCACCACCTCGACGTCAGGAAAACGTTTCGCCAGGTTTCCGGCATGGGCCCAGTGGGTGGCGGCCCGGCGGCCGTCCAGGACACCGGCCGCGGCGAGCAGGAACGCGCCGGTGCAGATGGACGCGATCCGGATCCCGCGCCGGTGCACCTCACGCATCAGCCCGACCGCCTCGTCCGACGCGTCGAAGGCACCGGTGACGATCACCGTGTCGGCAGCCAGTGCCGCCGTCAGCGGGTACGGCGCCCGGACCGTGAAGAGCTGCTGGTCGTGTGCCATCAGCGTCACGCCGGGCTCGGCGCAGACGCGGACGTCGTACCGGCCCTCGGCCGCGGCGAAGACCTGGCAGGCGCCGGCCACCTCGAGGCCGATCGCGCCTTCCAGCGCCAGGACCGCCACGGTGTGCATGGCGCGAATCTAGCTGATGATGTCTTTCCGGCCACTCACTCCGTCGCGTGCGGGGCGGCGAGACTGCCTCTCATGCGGATCGACGTACTGATGTTCGAGGGCGTGGCCGAGGTCGACGCGCTGGCGACGTACGCGACGTTCGCCAACGCGCAACGGCGCGGGCTGGCGGTCGATCCGCGGCTGGTGACCGCCGACGGCGCCACCGAGGTGACCGGGTGCTACGGGACGCGGTTCAGCGGCCTGGAGGGGTGGTCGCCGGAAACCGCCCGGGTGCTCGCGGTTTCCGGCGGCTGGATCCTCGAGGAGATCGACCGCGGCGTGATCCCGGCACAGCTGGCCGCGGCCAAACGCGCCGGCGGCGACCGGTTGATCCTCGCCGGGATCGACTCCGGGACGCTGCTGCTCGGTGCCGCCGGCCTGCTCGCAGGACGCCCCGCGACCACCCACCGCGCCGACTACGAGCGGCTGACACCGTGGGCCGAGGTCGTCGACGCCCGGATCGTCGACGACGGCGACCTGGTCACCTGCGGCACCGGCTGGTTCGCCGGCGTCGACCTCGCCTGCCACCTCCTGGTCCGCGAACTCGACGCCGCCCCGGACGTCGTCGCCCTCGAACAATGGATCGGCCGCGACCGCCAGGGCACCGTCTGGCAGCGCGCCTGAGCCGTCGCCCCCAAGCCGTCCGCACCGTGTTCCCGCGTACGCCTTGCCTCCTCGACGCGCCGGAACCAGAAGCAAGGGTTACCTAAGTTGCCTAGGGTCGGGGTATGACTGAGCCGGTCTTGCAGATTCCGTTCGAGGACGCGTTTCGGTTCGATCCGTCGCCGACGTTCGCCGAGTTGCGGGAGAACCGCCCGGTGGCACGGGTGCGGACGCTGGCCGGCGCCGAGGTCTGGCTGGTCACCCGGTACGACGACGTGAAACTGGTGCTCGCCGATCCGCGGTTCTCGCGGGCCGCGGTGGTGAAGCAGGGAGCGCCCCGGGTCGCGCTGGCCAAGCCGATGCCGAACAGCCTGACCACCACCGACCCGCCGGAGCACAGCCGGCTGCGACGGTTGGTGGTACCAACGTTCGCGCACCGCAAGATCGAGCAGACCCGGCCATGGGTCGCGGAGCTGTCGGCGCGGCTGGCCGAGGACGTGGCGCGGGCCGGCGACGGCGCCGACATCCGCGAGCTGGTCGCGCTGCCGTTGCCGATCCAGGTGATCTGCCAGCTGCTCGGCGTACCGTACGCGGACCGCGCGCAGTTCCGGGAGTGGACCGAGCTCGGGTACAGCATGAAGATGGCCGAGAAGGACCTGGTCGAGGACGCGATGACCAGCCTCACGGCGTACATCGAGGACCTCGTCGGCAAGAAACTCGCGAACACCGAGCAGCCCGCCGAGGACCTGCTCGACGAGCTCGTCCGCGCCCGCGAGGAGGGCGACCGGCTCAGCCAGGACGAGCTGATCGCGTTCGGCGTGAACCTGCTCGTCGCGGGTCACGAGACGTCGGCGAACCAGATCTCCAGCTGTGTGGCCACCCTGCTGCGCTGGCCGGAGAACTGGTCGCGCCTGGTCGAAGAGCCCGAGCTGATCCCGTCCGCGATCGAGGAGCTGCTGCGGTTCAACCGGTTCAGCGAGGTCGGTCAGCTCCGGGTCGCGATCGAGGACGTCGAGCTGCACGGCGTACGGATCAAGGCCGGCGAAGGCGTGATGGCCGCACTCAACTCGGCGAACCGGGACCCGCGGGCGTACGACGCACCCGACGACCTGCGGATCGACCGGCCGGACAACAAACACCTGTCGTTCGGCTTCGGGCCGCATTTCTGCCTCGGGGCGCAACTGGCCCGGATCGAACTGCAGGAGTCGCTGGCGGCGCTCGTCCGGCGGTTCCCGCGGATGGGCCTCGCGAAGCCGGCCGAAGAGCTCGAGTGGCGGCGCGTGCTGGTCAGCGGTCTCGCGGAACTGCCGGTGAACCTCAACCTGTGAGGTCCACCGGCAGTCCGTGGTTCAGTTCTGCGACACGAGCACGACGCCGTGCTCGGTCTGGTACTGCTCGATGTACCTGCTCGCCATCGGTTCACTGCACGCGATCGCGTCGGCGATCTTCTTGGCGGTGATCTCACCACGCTCCGGCGACCAGTCGGCCAGCAGAGCCCAGGCGCGCTGCCGCTTCACTTCCAGAGGACTCGGCTCGTCGTCGGTGGCCGCCGACTCCGCGACGACGGGCGCCGGGTCGGGCAGCACCGGCTCGACCTTCGGGGTGGTGATCAGCGCCGGGGGCTGCGGGTCCGCCGGGCCGGCGAACGGCGACGGCGGCTTGGGCTTCTCCACCATCGGCTCGGCCTTCGGCTGCGGCGCGAACGGCTTCAGCTTGCCCGCCGGACCGTTGCCGTTGCCGTTGCTGTTGCCGTTGCTGTTGCCGTTGACCACATGCTGCGGCTCGCCGGCGTCCTCGACCACGACCGCCTCCGCGACCGACTCGTCGGTCTCCGGCGGCTGGTCGACGATCGCCATCAGCTCGCCGGTCCAGGCGTCGTCGTCGCGCAGCCCGACCCCGGTGCTGTCCGCACGCCGCGGCTGTCCGCCTTCCAGCACCCAGACGGCGGCCGGCACGGCCGGACGCTCCTCGGGCTGCTCCGGCGGCGGAGAGATCGCCTTGGTCAGCTTGTTGGTGATGACCTCGTAGTTGATCCGCTCCTCGAGCATCCCGGCCAGCCGGTCCGGGTCGTACGTCGTCTCGGCGATCTTCGCCAGCCGCTCGTCCTGGTGCTCGGACCGGATGTACTCGGCAACGGTCCCGGCGATCGCCTCGCGGCGGCTCCGGTTGCGGATCTGGTGATGCGCCGCCCGCAGGCTCTCGTACAAGGTGTAGCCGTGCTCGATCGCCAGCGAACGCGCGAGCCAGGTGACGCGCGGCTCGCGGGCCCACTGCACGATGCCGTACACCGGGCCGGTGTCGCGCATCTGGCCCGCACGGCGCAACGCGTCGCGACGCCGGGCCGAGCTGTGGATCAGCCAGAGCACATAGGCGAACGCGGACAGGCCGCCGAAGCCGAAGGCCAGGAACCGCTCCTCCGGACGCCAGTGGCCGACCACGTTGAAGACGACCGCGACGAGCGCCGCGAAGAACGACATCGCCCGGTACGCGTAGGCCTGCTCGCCCTTGCGGCGGCGCAGGTCCGCGAGCGCCGCGGTGGCCACACCGCCGAGCTCGAGCACCGCGACCGCGGGCGTGACGAGGACGATCTTGAGCAGGGTCGAGAAGCCGCTGTCCGGCCACGGGATATGGGTCACGCCGGCCCAGACCTGGCCGACCAGCGCCGCGGCGGCCGCGGTCGCGTAGAAAGCGTAGGCGACTTTGTCCGCACCGGTGAGGGGTACGTTGACCAGTTCGCCAGTACTGGTTGTGCTGGTGTTCTCCTGCAAGACGTGCACTCCTGACCGGTTTGGGCTCTCCGGCAGTTCGTCGGGTGATTGGTACGGCGGCCCCCATAGCGCGCTGCACGAGGCTACCGGTTTCCGGCCCCGAAAGGGGAGGCGAATCCGGAAACGTCTCGAACCTCCCCACTCTTGTCCCGGTTCTAACCTGCGAATTCGCAACGAGCGCTTTGTTGACGAGGCAGGAATTCCAGTTCACAGCCAGGTCCCAGGAAATGCGCAGCCGGTCCGAGGGCTCGCCGCAGATGCTGAAGGCATGAGGGTCGCGGCGCGGTCGTTGAGTGTGCGGGTCGCGGCGGCGATGGTGGTGCTGGTCGCGGTGATGAGTGTCGTGATCGGTGCGCTGACGACCGCCGCGATCGGCTCGTATCTGACCGGGCAACTGGACGGCAAGGTGATGGCCGCCCAGGGCCGGGCGATGGGTGCACTGAAGAACGGTTCGTGGGGACCACCACCGGATGCGCCGCACGGGCAGGACGCCGGCACGGTCACGCTCTACACACAAGGCGGCAACGCGGCCGGCACGGTGGTCACTGCCGAGGGCAACGTCACCGATCTCGCGGACGACGTGGTCGACAAGCTCGACGACCTGACCGCCGGTCAGAGCAGCACGGTCGACCTGCCCGGCCTCGGCGAGTACCGGGTGCGCGCGGCGAGCATCGGCCAGGGCACCGTGATCACCGGGCTCCCGACCGCGGACATCCAGAACACGGTCAACAGCCTGATCGGCTGGGAGGTCTTGTTCGGCGGGATCGGCGTCCTCAGCGCGGGCGGTGTCGCGGTCGTCGTCGTACGGCGTCAGTTGCGGCCGCTGCGCCGCGTCGCACAGACCGCCCGCGAGGTGGCGTCGTTGCCGCTCGACACCGGGGAGATCGGCGTGACCGCGCGGGTGCCGGACCAGCTCACCGACGAACGGACCGAGGTGGGCCAGGTCGCCGTCGCACTCAACACGTTGCTCGGTCACATGGAAGGTGCGCTGGACGCGCGGCACCGCAGTGAGCAGCAGGTGCGGCAGTTCGTCGCGGACGCGTCACACGAGCTGCGTACGCCGCTGACCACGATCCACGGGTACGCCCAGCTGAGCCTGCACCAGCGTGATCCCGAGCTGTTCACGCACGCGATGGGCAAGGTGATGGTCGAGACGACCCGGATGGCGTCGCTGGTCGAGGACCTGCTGCTGCTCGCCCGCCTGGACGCCGGCCGGCCGCTCGACAGCCGCCCGGTCGACCTGTCCCGGCTCGCCCTCGACGCGGTCACCGACGCCAGGATCGTTGCCCCCAGCCACCACTGGGAGCTGGACCTGCCGGCCGAGCCGATCATGGTGATCGGCGACGAGCAACGGCTGCACCAGGTCCTCGCCAACCTCGTGACGAACGCGCTCCGGCACACCCCACCCGGCACCACTGTCACCGTCGCGGCCGACCGCAGCGACCACTCCGCCTTGCTCACCGTCCACGACGACGGCCCCGGCATCCCCGCCGACCTGCTGCCCAATGTCTTCCAGCGCTTCACCCGCGCCGACACCGCCCGAACGCGCGCCACCGGCGGCACCGGCCTCGGCCTGTCCCTGGCCCGATCCATCATCGAGGCCCACAACGGCACCCTCACCTTGACCTCAACCCCGGGCAGCACCAGCTTCAACCTGGCGTTGCCGGCGTGAGGCGGACCGCCAGGCCATCACAATCGCCACCCGCGACCATCGCCAGGCGGGGACGGGCCGCAGCCCACGAATTGTGATGGCCTGGAGATCCGCGTCAGCTCGCGGCGAGTGCCTTCGTGGCCTGGGCCGCGAGGGTGGCGGCGCGGTTGTCGTCGGACAGGCCGTCGGCTACCAGGACGGCGTAGCGGAGGCGGAGGGTGTCGTCGGCGGGGAACGGGAGTTCCTCGGAGAAGAACGGGGCGGGGCAGACGGCGGCGAAGTCTTCCGAGCGGACGAACCACTCGGGTGGGTGGCGGACGTTGCCGGTCGCGTCGGCGACGATGATCGTGGACGCGGTATCGGTCTCGTCCTGCCGGGCGGTGAAGCCCATCCACGGCGCGCGCTGCCCGCGGAGCTCGTCGCCGCCGCTGCCCTGCGGGGCGAGGATCGTGCCGTTGGTGAACGCCCGCGGCCCGCGCCAGAACAACCCGCCGTACCCGGCGTTCGGCCGGCCGGCGGTGGTCGGGCTGCCGATCTGGATCAGCTCGCCGGACACGTTCGTCATCGCGGTCTCGTAGACCAGCACCCAGCCGTCGTCCGCGAGCCGCGCGGTGATCGTGCGGTCCTCGTCGACGACGTGCTCGCCGCTCTGCCGGCGCCACGACAGGTGGTGCGCGAACCGGACCTCGTCGTCCGACACGTCCAGCGCCTCGACCCGGTCGTGGTCCTGCGAGCCGTTGTTGTCGCGCGGCCGGTAACCGTCCTCCTGCGCGTACGTCGGCCCGCCCCAGAAGTTGTCGTGCCCGAAGTGCGGCAGCGACCAGGACAGGCCCTTGTGCCAGAGGTGGTCCCACGGGCGGTAGACGCTGACCAGGTCACCGGTCAGCGTCCGGATCGGGTGGAAGTAGGGCCGCGGCGACTCGTACTGCGGGTCGTCCGCGTTGTAGACGTAGGTGAACAGCTCGCCACCGCCCGCCGTCACCTGGATCGACCGGTTGACGGCGTGGTTGCAGCCGAAATTCATGAACTCTCCCCTGGTGATCGCACTGCCCACGGCGCCCCGATCTCGCTGAACAACGCCAGCTCGTCCGAGGCCCGGTCGATCCACTTCTCCACGTCGAGAAGAATCGGCCGGCGCTCCAGCCCTTCGCCTTCCCACCGCACCAGCTCGCCCGGGATCTCCACCGGGTCCGCCGCCGTCCGCACCGCCTCGACGACCCGTGTGAACCCACCGGTCGCGGCCAGCGGCACATACAGCGGGACACCCGGATCAGCCCGATGCGCGAGCAGGTTCTCCAGCAGATCGGCCCGGCCGTACTTCGTGTCGCCGATCAGATCCGACTGGTACGTGAGCACCGCACGTCCCTCCGACCCGTGCACGATCACGGTCGCCTCGAGGTGCTCGACCGCGCACAGCGTGACCGCGATCAGGATCGGCGTACCGCGGCTGGTCGTGATCCGCACCGACGAGGTGTCGTCGGACTCGATCGGGTTCGCGCGGTACAGCTCGGTCTCGATCGACCGTACGTCGTCCACGCCGGTGGACCCGTCCAGCAGCAAGGCCGCCGCGGTCGCGTGTGCGAGCGGGTTGGTCACCGCGCCGTCGACGACATCGACGCCGTCGAGCCGCCGCTTGCCGGACCACCGCGCGCGCTGGAAGTACTGCGCCTTGCGCACCCACTTCCCCACCGCGCTGATCCCGCGGATCTCGCCGAGCCGGCCCTCGGCCATCATCGCGGCCAGCTTCAGCGTTGCCTCCGACGCCTGCGCCTGGAACCCGACCTGCAGCGCCCGCCCGGTCTCGGCCACCACCGCGGACAGCTGCTCGAACTCGACCATCGACGCGGTCGGCGGCTTCTCCAGCAGTACGTCGGCGCCCGCGCGCATCGCCAGCTCAGCCAGCGGGACGTGCGTCTGGATCGGCGTACAGATCACCACGACGTCGACCCGGGTCGCCGCGAGCAGCTCGTCGAGGCCGCCGAAGACCCGGACGTCCGGCGGCAGGTCGCCGCCGCCGCGGGGATCGGCGACCGCCACGAGCTCGGCCCGGCCGGCCGCCGCCAGCCGAGCCACGTTCCGGACATGGGAGGCACCGTGGCCGTGGATTCCCACCACGGCCACGCGGGCCCCCGTCATCGCCAATCAGTTGCTGTCAGCAACACTATTTGAGCTCCCCGTTGACCTCGTCCAGGAAGGCCTTGGCGGCCGCGTCCGGCGCCTGCCGGCCGAACAGCACCTCGGTCGTGTACCGCTGGATGATCTTCTCCACCTGGCCGCCGCCGACCGGCGGGGCCGGGGAGGGGTCGCCGAGGTCCTTGCCGATGTCCTGGATGAACTTCGCGGACGCGGCGTCGGCCGGCTGCAGCTTCGGCGTCACCGAAGCGCGGACCTCGGTGTTCGGCGGCACACCCCGCTCGGCGAGCAGGACGTCGCCGGCGGCGGTGTTGTTGGCGAGGTAGTTGACGAACTCGGCGGCCTCCTTCTGGTGCTTGGACCGCGCCGAGATCGACCAGAACATCGAGCCCTTGTAGTACGAACCGTTGTCGGCGGCCTTGCCGTCGGTGCTGGGGATCCGCAGCAGCTTCAGCTGCTGGCCGGTCGCCTTGCTGAAGGCCACCAGCTGGTTGCTCCAGATGAAGCTCATCGCCAGCTTGCCGGTCGCGAACGCCGACTGGTCGAGCGAGGCGTTCATGTCCTGCGAGATCGCCTCGGCCGACGGGATCGCCTTCGCGTCGCGGAGCTTCAGGACGTACTTGAAGAAGTCGGTGGTCTTCTCCGGCGAGACGCCGAGCTTGCCGTCCTTCGTCCAGAGCGACTCGCCGTTCTGCCGGGCCCACAGGTTCAGGCCGGCCTCGTTGGTGCCCAGCGGGCCGGTGCCGGTGACCTTGCCGCCGCTCTTCGTGGTGATCTCCGCGGCGATCCGGGAGAAGTCGTCCCAGGTCCAGGTGGTGTCGTCCGGGATCGCGACGCCGGCGGTCTTGAAGGCCGCCGGGTTCACCACCACCGCGAACGAGTTGATGCCGGCGTTCAGCCCGTACAGGCCGCCGTCGAACTCACCCGCGCCGAGCGTGTCCGGCTCGAACTTGCCGGTGTCCAGGCCCTGCGCCTTCTTCAGGTCGAGCAGCGCGCCGCGGTCGGCGTACTCCCGCAGGTACTTCTCGTCCATCTGGATGATGTCCGGCGCGTCGTTCGCCGCGACCGTGGTGGCGAGCTTGTCCCAGTAGCCGGACCACTCGCCGAACTCACCCTTGATCGTGACGTTCGGATGGTCCTTCTGGTAGGCGTCGATCACCTGCTGGGTGAGCTTGGTCCTGGTGTCCGATCCCCACCAGGTGAACCGGAGCGTGACCTTGCCGCCGTCGGACGCCGACGACGCTCCACCGGAGTCGCCGCCGCAGGCGCTCGCCGCGAGCAGCGTGGTGGCCAGCGCCAGGGCTGTCAGGGCGCGTGGGATGTGCCTCATGAAGTGCACCTTTCAGGGGTTACTTGATGCCGGTGGTCGCGATGCCCTTGATCAGGAACCGCTGGCCCAGCAGGAACGCGAGGAAGACCGGGACGAGGGAGACGACCGACATCGCGAACATCGAGCCCCAGGACGAGCTGGAGGTCGAGTCGACGAACGACCGCAGCGCGACCGGGACGGTGTACATGTGCGGATCGGTCAGGTAGATCAGCTGGCTGAAGAAGTCGTTCCAGGTCCAGATGAACGTGAAGATCGTCGTGGTGGCCAACGCCGGCACCATCAGCGGGAGGATGATCCGGAGGAAGATCGAGGCCTTGCCGCAGCCGTCGATCCGGGCGGCCTCGTCCAGCTCGCGCGGGATGCCGCGGATGAACTGCACCATCAGGAACACGAAGAACGCGTCGGTGGCGAGCAGCTTCGGCACCACCAGCGGCAGCACCGTGTTGATCCAGCCCAGGTTCGAGAACAGGATGTACTGCGGCACGATCACCACGTGGATCGGCAGCATGATGCTGAGCAGCATGATCGCGAACCAGAACTTCTTCGCGGTGAACTCCAGCCGGGCGAACGCGTAGGCCGCCATCGAGCAGGACACCAGGTTGCCGATGATCGAGCCGAGCACCACCAGCGCCGAGTTCAGCAGGTAGCGGGTGAACGGCTCGGTCAGCGCGTTCCAGCCGACCCGGTAGTTCTCGATCCGCAGGTCCTTCACCAAGATCCCCGGGTCGCGGAAGATCTCGTTGCCGGGGCGCAGCGAGCTGACCACCATCCAGATCACCGGGTACAGCATCACCAGCGCGGAACCGGCCAGCACGACGTGGATCACCAGCGGCCGGATCCGGGACCAGCTGACGGCCGAGGCCCGGCGGGTGGCGACGGTTCGGGTCAGCGTCTCGGTCGTCGTCTCAGTCGTCATAGAACACCCAGTACTTCGAGGCGAAGAAGTTCGCGGCGGTGAAGACCCCGATGATCACGAGCAGGAACCACGCCATCGCGGAGGCGTAGCCCATGTCGAAGTTCCCGAAGCCCCGGTCGTAGAGGTACAGCGTGAAGAACATCGTCGAGTCCGACGGCCCGCCGCTGCCCCCGGAGACGACGAACGCCTGGGTGAACGACTGGAACGCGTGGATGATCTGCAGCACCAGGTTGAAGAAGATGATCGGCGTGAGCAGCGGCAGCGTGATGCTGAAGAACCGCCGCAGGACGCCGGCCCCGTCGACCGACGCGGCCTCGTAGTACATCGTCGGGATCTGCCGGAGTCCGGCCAGGAAGATCACCATCGGCGACCCGAACGTCCAGACGTTCAGGACGACGAGCGTGCCGAGCGCGGTGCTCGGGTCGGAGATCCAGCCCTTGCCCTCGATGCCGAACACGTCCAGCACCTGGTTGAGCAGGCCGGTGGTGCCGAACACCTGCCGCCAGAGGATCGCGATCGCGACACTCGAGCCGAGCAGCGACGGCAGGTAGAACACCGAGCGGTAGAAGGCCATCCCGCGGACGCCGCGGTCCAGGACGACGGCCAGCAGCAGCGCGATCGCCAACTGCAGCGGCACCGAGACGAACACGTAGGTGAACGTCACCCGCAGCGAGTTGTGCAGCCGCTCGTCGGACAGCATCCGGGAGAAGTTCTCCAGGCCGATCCACTGCGGCGCCTGGATCAGGTTGTAGTCCGTGAAGGACAGGTACAGCGAGGCTGCCATCGGCCCGATCGTGATCAGGAACAGCCCGAGCAACCACGGCGCCAGGAACAGATATCCGGCCAGGTTGTCCTTCTTCTGACCCGCCGGTTTCTTGCCCCTCAGACTGCCCAGCTCGCCCAACGCACTCATGGTCACCACCTAGGAAAGCGCTTGCCTTGGCCGGTCAAGCTAGTACGAGAAACCGGTTTACGCAAGAGTTCACCGATGTAGCGGACGACCGGATCCGGACCGCCCGCGAGCTATTGACAGGACAAAGTTTCCGGCGCGACAGTTCTGAGCATTTGGCAACCGCTTACCGACGGAGATCCCGATGCTGCGACGTACTTTTCTCACCGGTTCGCTGACCACGGTCGCGCTCGGCGCGCTGCATCCAGGTGCGGCTCGTGCTGAGGTGGCAGCCGTGGACGAGGACTTCCTGACCCTGCTGACCGAGGCGAACCGGAAACAGATTCCGATCGTGCTCGGCAACTTTCAGAACGTTTCCGACAGTGTCCGGACCGTGGCCCGCAAGGCCCGCCGGCTGGTGTCCGGCTATGCCTGGGGACGGTCGCCGTACCATCACGACGCCTCGCTCCTCGCGGCCCTCGGTTGGCTGGTCGACCAGCTCGCCGCCCGGCAGCACGAGGACGGCCTGTACGACGTCGGCAACCTGCACTCGCCGCCGGACAGCGCTTTCGCGATCCAGGACGTGTGCATGCTGTACGCGCTGCTGGACGCGGACGGTCAGCCGGAGACCGCGTCGATGCGCGCGACGCTGGCCTCGGTGATCAAGAAAGCCGGTCCGGCGCTGGCGTCGGGCGGCGTGCACACGCCCAACCACCGGTGGGAGGTGTCCGCGGCACTGGCCCGGGCACACCACCTGTTCCCGGACCGGCGGTACGCGGCGCGGATCGAGGACTGGCTCGACGAGGGTATCGACGCGACCCCGGACGGGATCTACAGCGAGCGCAGCTCGACGTACGCGGCCGAGGTGACGAACCCGTGCCTGCTGACGATCGCGTGGCTGCGCGACAAGCCCGCCCTGCTGGACTACGTACGGCGGAACCTCGACGTGACGCTGTACCTGCTCGAGCCGAACGGCGAGGTGGACACGACCGCTTCGCGACGGCAGGACCAGAAGGGCGTGCGCGACGTCTGGTGGTACCTGACCCAGTTCCGTGAACTGGCACTGCACACCGGTGACGGCCGGTTCACGACAGTCGCCAAGAGCATCGAGGCGCGCGGGACCGGCGAGCTCGGCGACTTCCTGGCGGAGGTGCTGGAGCGGCCGGAGCTGTCCGCGGTCCTGCCGGCCGCTGCGCCGGCGCCCACGGACTTCGTGCAGCACTACCCGTCCCAGGCCTCCGTGCGGATCCGCCGCGGGGACCGGACGGCAACCGTTTTCGGCGGCACCGACTTCCACGACATCCCGGTGATCTCGTCGGGCCTGTCCACGAACCCGACGTTCTTCAAGCTCCGCAACGGTGCGGCGATCCTCGACTCGGTCCGGCTGTCGCCGCAGTTCTTCAGCACCGGACATTTCCGCAGCGAGGGACTGCGGCGGACGGCGCCCGGTACGTTCAAGCTCCAGCAGGAGGTCCAGGTTCCGTACCACCTGCCGCTCCCGAAGCGGTACCGCCGGGCCGACGGCCGCTACGCGCTGACCCCCGACGGGCGCTTCTACGCGTCCATGGGGTTTCCGCATCGTCCGAAGCAGTACCGGACCTTGCAGACCGAGATCACCGTCGTCGAGGTCGCGTCGGGCTACGACCTGACGTTCGACTTCGCCGGGGACGAGACCGGGTACGCCGTCGAGCTCTGTTTCCGGGCCGGCGGTGAGCTGACCGGCGTGCAGCAATTGGATGCTTCCGGCAACTATCAGCTGGCGACCGGGACCGGCAGCTACACGGTCGGCGCGGACCGGATCGAGTTCGGTCCGGGCAACGGCGCCGCCCGGGTCGCGATGGACCCGGGCGAGCGCTACACCTACCTGGGCGGCAGCCTCACCCCGGACGGGCTGCGCGTCTATCTGACCGGCCGGACGCCGGGGCGCCAGGTCCTGCGGCTGCGGACGTCCTGATCACGCGGTCCGCACGACGGTCTCCAGCGAGCCGTCGTGCGGAATCCGCAGCACGTGGACGCGCCGGCGCTGGTCCCGCAGGTATGTCCTCGACGACGTGCTGAGCGTCGCCGTCCGGCGGCCGGACCAGGTGATCGTGATCGTGGCGCCACCCCGACGGAGCACGACGCCGTCGGCGGTGGCCGTCCGCGTCTCGCCGTACGGCACGACGGTCCCGTCCGAGAACACCACCTCGTCGTCCGGCTGCAGCACCAGCGGGATCTGCTCGGTCGCGGCGCCGGTCGCGGTGACCCGGCGGCTGACCGAGTGCGAGCCGATGACGAGTTCGGTCGACACCGAGCCGTCGGGCGTGCGGTAGCGGACGACGTCCTTCGACGGGTAGTCAGCGACCAGGTTGCTCTCGGCATCGGCCTTGCCCGCGCGGACCGTGCCCCAGCAGCCGGTCGCGGTCTGCTGCGCGTGGATCACGGTGCCGGCGGCCGGGTGCCACAGGAATCCGGTCCCGGCCTTCACCGCGCTGCCCTGCCGCTCGCCGAAGAACGCGCCGAGGTACAGCCCCGGCCGCCGTACGTAGAGGTAGTCCTGGTTGCCGTCGTCGTCGTGACGCCGCTCGGTGAAGTTGTCGCGGCTCAGGTACGGGAGGTCGGCGATCGCGGCGCGCTTGGCGGTTCGGGTCGGCAGCGTCTCGCCGTACGGCGCGTGCGCGATGATCCGCGGCGATGTGTCCTGCTTGGCCAGGGCCGGCACCGGCGCCGGGTCGGCGGCCCACGCCTGGCGGGTCGCGGCCTTGTCCTCGCGGGAGGTGAAGAACGCGCCGAGGTTCTGTACGGCGGGGACGAAGTGCGAGCCGAGGATGCTGCGGTCCGGGTCCGGGATCACGTCGTCGTAGTACGCGACCGAGGTCCGGTCGGAGACCGCGTAGTACGTCAGCCAGCCGGAGCCGTCGGGTTCGCGGAGCAGGTTGTAGCCGAACCAGTCGGCGAACTTGCGGGTCATCGAGACCAGCAGCGGGTTCTTCGTCTGCAGGTAGAGCTCGGCCATCTCCGGCAGCATGACCTCGAAGTTGTAGTTGATGTCCATGCCGCGCGGGTCGTAGAAGAACCCGGCCGGGCTCTGCGCCCACTTCGCAACGAAGCGGATCCGGTCCTGCAACTTCAGCCACCGGGCCTGGTCGGGCAACAGCCGCAGCGTGAGTGCCGAGCCTGCGACTCCTGCGACGGCCTGGTTCGTGTACTCGAACGGGTCGTCCCAGACGACCGAGTTGCCCGGGTCCAGGTACCAGTCGACGCCCTTGCGCAGGGCGCCTTCCAACTGGGTCCGCCGGCTGGGCAGGGCGCGTGCCTGGCGCAGATTGGCCAGCGTCTTGGCCAGGTAGCCGATACCGAAACCGCTGGACGCCTTTCCGCGTTCGCCCGGGGAGTACTCCGGCCACGAGCCGTCCGGGTTCTGCAGGTCCAGGTAGTGCTGCAGTGCGGCGTCGAGCCGGCCGAGCAGCGCGCTGTCGCGGTAGTACGGGTTCCAGGCTCGTTGGTTCGCGTAGAACCAGCTGAGCGTGAAAACGTGTTCCTGCACCCGGGAGTTGTACGGCTGGGCCGGTGTCCGCCACCAGCCGCCGCCCATGAAGCCGTACGGGTCGGTGTCGACGATGTCGTTGGTCATCGGCGCGAGGATCACCAGGTACCCCGCGAACCGCTGTTCCCCCGGGGTGAACAGCCGACGGTCCGGCGCTCCGGCCGGCAGACTCGCCAGCAGCGGCAGCCCGGCGGCGTGGGCGGCCGGGGCGGCCGTCACAGCGGGGGCCAGACCGGCGCCGACGGCGCCGAGCAGCACGGTACGACGTTTGACGTGCATGTGTGAGCTCCTGAAGTAGTTTCAGCGGACGGTGAGAACGGCGAACTCGGGATCGGGCACGCTGCGGCCGCTCCGGACGTCGGCGACCGCGGCGCCCCACTGGGTGAACTCGGGTGTCTTGTCGCGGTAGCCGCGATTGCCACGGAAAACGATGTCGTGACAGTCCCGCAGCCCCACCCCGTACGGCGACGGGCCGAGCACCGTGGCGACCCGGAACAGGACGGAATTGGCGAACAGCAGATGGTGGCAGCGGTCGAGTTCGAGGGCCTGCGACCGCCAGCCGTAGATGTGGTCCTCGGTCTGCAGCCCGAAGAACTGCCAGCCGGAAACCTGCCGGAGGACGACCTCACGGTGCTGGTGGTGCTCGATCGACAGTTCGTACGCCGACGTCGGTAGTGCCGACTGCTCGACGAGCAGCCCGTTGTCGGCCCAGCCGTTCGAACTCCAGATGTTCGACAGCACTCCCCCGCCGCCGCGGACCCAGACGCCGTACTTGTGTTTCCCCTTGTACGTGTAGCCGGGGTCGCCGCCCGGCACGTTGTCCGGGTGCCACTTCACGAACTGGGTGGCGATGTCGGCGAGGTACGACCCGCGGCCGGACCGCCAGCTGACGTTGACCGCGCCGGGCGTGTTCCGGGCCGTGTCCAGGCCGAGGCCGTGGACGATGGTGCGTCCGCCCGGCGGCGTCTCGACCAGTGCGCGCGGCCGCTCCGGATCACCGAAGTACGCCGTTCCGTCGGGGGTGCGCAGCCACGTCTGGCGGGGATGCAGGCCGATCAGGTTCGAGCCCTGGCGCAGCCGCAGCGTCCCGGCCAGCAGGTACTCGCCGATCGGTACGAACACGTTGTCGTGCCGGTCCACGGCCGCCTGGAAGACGGGAAGATCGTCAGCACCCGCGCCGACGGTCCGGCCCATCCGGGCGGCCACGTCCGCGACGCTGACCCAGGTCGTCACGCTCGGCAGGTCCGGAACGTCGGTCCTCAGCACATCGCGGTCGGGCGCGCCCTGCGACCTCACCACGCCGAAGGTCCGCGCCTCGCGCGCCGACAGCGCATCGGTGATCCGCAGTCCGTAGCTGAGGTCGATACCGCCGTCGCGGGCCGGCGTCCGGCGACCGCTCTGCGCCAGCGTGAGGATTGTCGGGGTCCGGCGTACGACGCTGTTGACCAGGTTGAGCTGGTTGCTGTTGAGGATCCGCGGATCGCCCGCCCCGGGCACCTGATCGCTGTCGTTCATGACGATGCCCTCGGCAACAGTGTCGAGGACGCAGCCGTGCAGGTAGAGGTGCAGGAACTGGGCCGGGACGCACTCGACGCCGCGGGGCGCGTCGGCCAGGACGGTGCGGACGAGCACCAGTTTGGCGTCGTTGTTCGCCCGGACGGCGGTCTCGCGCTGACCGGTGAAGCGGCAGTCCAGCAGCGTGGTCGGCCAGCCGGCGGAGGCGGCGTACGCGGTGAAGCCGACCGCGCCGCCGCGGACGCGGACGCGCTGGATCAGGTTCGCGTTGTGGTCGATGCCGGCCCAGCCGTCGCCCACGTCGAGGTCGAGGTCCTGCAGCAGGCAGAGTTGCGCGCCGCCGAACCGGACCGCGATCGCCCGCGGATTGCCGGCGCCGATCTCGATGTCCACGTTGATCAGGCCGGATCCGAACGTGTCGTTGTTCGCGTACGTGACCGGGCCGCCGACCGGGCGGCGCCGGAACGAGAAGACGTCACGCGGCGCGGTGCCGGCGTACCCCGGGCTGTTCGGCGCGAGCACGAACCGCGGGCGGGACGGGCCGAAGCCGATGATGCGGACCGAGTCGTGCACGTCGATCGGCGCCGACAGCGTGTAGGTCCCGGGCGGTACGAACACCACGCCGCCGCCGTCGCCGAGCGGGAAGTCGCGGGCGCCGCCGAGGATGTCGCCGAGCCGGTTGGCGATCCCGCGCCGGGACGCCTCGTCGACCGCGGCCTGCAGCGCGCCGGTCGCGTCCGCGCCGGCCTCGAAACCCGGTGAGCCGAGGACGACCGCGGTCGGGTCCGGCGGACAGGCGTCGTACGCCGACCCGAAGCCCGGCACCGACCCGACGCCGGATGACGGCCCGAGGTCGAGCACGTTCGGCGACGCCGCGGGCGGGAACGCCGCGCCCGGTGACGCGGCGGCCGGCGAGGCTGCGGCCGGCTGGAGGCCGGCGGGGACGAAAGGTGCGGCGACGGTGGCGGCGGCCAGGCCGGTGAAGTGGCGGCGACTCAGCATGGACGCTCTCCTCGCGACGATCGGGACTGCGGCGAGTTTTCTGCGCCGCACCAGCCGTGGTCAAGACCTCGGCTTTAGTAATCCGAATTAGCAGCACCACCGAGCTCTTGACGCCGCTCCGGGACCTGTTCTAATGTCCCCGGCAATCCGTATTACTGCGAAGGATCGATCGATGCCGGACAAGGCGACCGCCCGACTCACCCAGCGCGACATCGCGCGGCTGGCCAAGGTCAGCCAGACCACGGTCTCGCTGGTGCTGAACAACCGCAGCGACGCGAGTGCGCGGATCCCGGCCGAGACCCGCGACCGGGTGCTGAAGGTGATCCGCGAGACCGGCTACCAGGCCGACCCGCTGGCCCGCCGGATGACCAAGCAGCGCAACCAGATCCTCGGCGTGTTCACCTACGAGTCGGTGTTCCCGAGCGCGAGCGGCGACTTCTACCACCCGTTCCTGGCCGGTATCGAGGACCGCGCCGAGCGGCTCGGCTGGGACCTGCTGCTCTTCACCAGCGCTCCGGTGACCGACGGCCACCGGCGGATCTTCCACGAGAACAACCGGCTCCGGATCGCCGACGGCTGCCTGCTGCTCGGGCGTGAGATCCCGGCCGACGAGCTGGCCCGGTTGATCGCCGAGGACTACCCGTTCGTCTCGGTCGGCCGCCGCGACGACGCCGGCGGCCCGGTGCCGTACGTCGGCGCCGACTACGGCACGGCCACCCGGACGGTCGCGGAGCGGGCGCAGGCGCTCGGTCACCGGCGGATCGCGTTCGTCGGGCTGGGCGTCGGCGCCGAGTCGTCGGCCGACCGGCTGCGCGGCTTCCGCGCGGCGGCCGGCCCGCGCGCACCGCACCTGCCGACCCTCGACCGCTCGCCGGGCGAGGTGCTCGACGACCTGCTGGACCGCCGGATCACCGCCGCGTTCGTCGAGGAGCGCGCCGACGCCATCGCGTTGTACGCCGCGGCCGCCGAGCGCGGCGTCGACGTACCGGGCGACCTGTCCGTGGTCGCGCTCGGCGACGCGACCCGGGCCGCGGCCAGCGACCTGGACTTCAGCGGCTTCCACGTCCCGCGGCGGGCGATGGGCGTCCGCGCGGTCGAGCTGCTCGAGGCGGTCCTCAGCGGGACCGCCACCGAGCAGCAACTGCTGCTGCCCTGCGAACTGACCGACGGAATCACACTCACTCCACCCGAAGGTGCCTGAATGCATACCGATGTACTTGTGATCGGCGGCGGACTCGGCGGCGTCGCCGCGGCTCTGGCCGCGCTGCGTGCCGGCCGCTCGGTGATCATGACCGAGGAGTTCGACTGGCTCGGCGGCCAGCTGACCAGCCAGGCCGTCCCGCCGGACGAGCACACCTGGGTCGAGCAGTTCGGCGTCACGGCGTCGTACCGGGCGCTGCGCGACGGCATCCGTGACTACTACCGCCGCCACTACCCGCTGACGGAGGCGTCGCGCGCCGCCGCCCAGCTCAATCCGGGCGCCGGCTACGTGTCCAAGCTGTGCCACGAGCCACGCGTCGCGCTCGCGGTGCTGGAGGCCATGCTCGCGCCGTACCGGGCCGGTCGCCGGCTCCAGGTCCTGCAGCCGTACCGTCCCGTCGCCGCGGACACGGACGGCGACCGGGTCACCGCGGTCACCGTGCAGCACCGCGACACCGAGGAGCGGCTGACGCTCACCGCGCCGTACATCCTCGACGCGACCGAGACGGGCGAGCTGCTGCCGCTGACCGGGACGGAGTACGTCACCGGCTTCGAGGCGCAGAGCCAGACCGGCGAGCCGAGTGCGCCCGCCGAGGCGCAGCCGCTGAACATGCAGGCGGTCTCGTACTGCTTCGCGGTCGACCACGTCGACGGAGATCAGGTCGGGGACAAGCCGGCGAACTACGCGTTCTGGCGGAACTACCAGCCGTCGTTCTGGGGTGATCGGCTGCTGTCCTGGACGGCCCCGAACCCGCGCACCCTGGAGAGCTCGCGGCGGACCTTCACCCCCAACCCCGACGACGATCCGCTCGCGGTGGTCGCCGACCAGCGGCGGACCGGTGGTGACACGAATCTGTGGACGTTCCGCCGGATCGCCGCTCGCCGGCACTTCGTCCCGGGGACGTACGCGAGCGACATCTGCCTGGTGAACTGGCCGATGATCGACTACTTCGAGGGCCCGGTGATCGATGTGCCGGACGCGGCGAAGCATCTGGCGGCGGCGCGTGAGCTCTCGCAGTCCGTTCTGTACTGGCTGCAGACCGAGGCCCCGCGACCCGACGGCGGAACAGGTTTTCCGGGACTGCGGTTGCGGGGCGATCTGGTCGGCTCCGCGGACGGTCTGGCGCAGGCGCCGTACATCCGTGAGTCGCGGCGGATCAAGGCCGAGTACACGATCGTCGAGCAGGACCTGTCGGTCGCCGTCCGCGGTGAGCACGGCGCGGTCGAGTACGACGACAGCGTCGGCGTCGGCATGTACCGGATCGACCTGCACCCGTCGACCGGCGGCGACAACTACATCGACGTGGCGAGCAGTCCGTTCCGGATCCCGCTCGGCGCGCTGCTCCCGGAGCGGGTGGAGAACCTGCTGCCCGCGAACAAGAACCTCGGCACCACGCACATCACCAACGGCTGCTACCGGCTGCACCCCGTCGAGTGGAACATCGGCGAGGCCGCCGGCGCGCTCGCGGCGTACTGCCTCGACCGCGGCGTCGCGCCGCGGGCGGTCCGCAACACCCCTGCCCTGCTCGCCGGGTTCCAGGACCGTCTGGTTGCTCAGGGCATCGAACTCGCCTGGCCGGCCGTCGCCGGCTACTGATGGAGGACTCCCATGAAGATCCTGACAGCGGCATTGACCGCCACGGCGCTGCTGGCGGCAGCGGCTTGTGGCGGCGGCGGTGACGGCGGGTCCGGCTCCGGTGACAGCGGGCCGATCGACCTGCGGATGACGATCTGGAGCGCGAACGCCAAGCACGTCGCGCTGTTCGACCAGATCGCCGCCGCCTACAAGAAGGACCACCCGGAGATCGGCAGGATCACCTTCGAGTCGGTCCCGTTCGACAGCTACACGACCACACTGACCACGCAGATCGGCGGCGGCAACGTGCCCGACCTGGCGTGGATCTTCGAGAGCAACGCGCCGGACTTCGTCAGCTCGGGCGCGCTCGAGCCGATCGACAAGGACGCCGACCTGCTGCCGAGCACGACGGCCAACTGGGAGAAGGACGGCAAGCTGTACGCGTACCCGTTCTCCACCTCGCCGCTGGGGGTGTTCGTCAACACCGACCTGGTGAAAGCGGCGGGGCGGCCGGCTCCGGCCCAGCAGATCGCCTCGGGGACGTGGACCTGGGAGGAGGCCGCGAAGACCGCTGCCGCCGTGCAGGCCCGCGGCAAGGGCGGCGTCGTGGTCGGCGACTTCGACTACAAGGGCTGGGACACGCTGAACGCGATCTGGGCCGGCTGGGGCGCACGGCCGTGGAGCGAGGACGGCAAGACCTGCGAGTTCGACCAGCCGGCGATGGTGGACGCGATGACGTTCGTCCACAAGCTGATCTTCACCGACAAGGGGATGCCGGGTCCCGGCGTCACGAAGGACTTCTACGCCGGCGACTCGGCGATGGTCGTGACGCAGATCAGCCGCGCCGCGCTGCTCGAGAAGGCCAAGTTCCAGTGGGATCTGGTGCCGCTGCCCAAGGGCCCGTCGGGTGAGTACTCCGTCGTCGGGCAGGCCGGGATCGGTGTCTTCAAGCGCGGCAAGCACGCCGACGCCGCCAAGCAGTTCCTGGCGTACTTCAGCAACGCGGAGAACTCGGCCAAGCTCGCGCAGTTCTTCCCGCCGCCGCGCAAGTCCCAGCTGAACTCGGCCACGCTCGCCAAGGCGAACCCGCTGCTCAAGCCCGCCCAGCTGGACAGCGTTGTGGTCAAGGGCATCGAGAACGGCACGATCAAGCCCAGCCACACCGGGTACGCCGAGGTGCAGCAGACCGTCCGCGCCGCGCTCGACCCGCTGTGGAAGCCGGACGCCGACGTCAAGACCGTGCTGTCCGGCGTCTGCTCGAAGATCAACCCCCTGCTGGCGAAATGACCCTGCTCCTCGACAAGCCGGCGCCCTCCGTGGCGCCGGCGGAGCGTGCGCCGTACTGGACGATGCGGCGGCGGGACACGCTGGCCGGTTGGCTGATGGTCCTGCCGCAGCTCGCCGGGATCGTCGCCTTCGTTCTCGTGCCGCTCGGGCTGGTGGTCTGGTACAGCGTGCACGAGTGGAACGTGCTGGGCGGGACGTTCGAGTTCGTCGGCGGCGACAACTACGCGGCGCTGGCGTCCGACACCCGGCTGGGGCCGGTGCTCAGGGCAACAGGTCTGTTCTCGGTCGGCCTGGTCGTGCTGAACCTCAGCCTCGCGCTGTTCCTGGCCGTGCTGCTGAACCAGAAACTGCGCGGAACGGTGGTTTTCCGGACCTTGTTCTTCTCGCCGGTCGTGGTGACGCTGGTCGCCTGGACGATCGTCTGGGGTTTCCTGCTCCAGGACAACGGCGGAATCAACGGTTTCCTGGATTTCCTGGGCATCGACGGGCCGAACTGGCTGCGCTCCGGCGGTACGGCGATGGCGTCGGTGATCGTCGTCCAGCTGTTCAAGAACGTCGGCCTGAACATGGTGCTGTTCCTGGCCGCGCTGCAGGGCGTCCCGGCCGAGCTGTACGAGGCCGCCCGGATCGACGGCGCGTCCGCATGGGCCCGGTTCCGGCGCGTGACCGTACCGCTGATCAGCCCGACGATCCTGCTGACGATGATCCTGACCATCGTCGGATCGCTGCAGGTGTTCGCGCAGATCGCCGTCCTGACCCAGGGCGGGCCGGAGACGTCGACGACGGTGCTCGTCTACTACCTGTACCAGCAGGCGTTCCAGTTCCATCACTTCGGGTACGGCGCGACGCTCTCGCTGCTGCTGTTCTTCATCGTCCTGGTGCTGACGGTGGTCCAGTGGCGGATGCGCAAGAGGTGGGTTTTCCATGAGGCTTAAGCTGGCGCTGTACGGCGTACTGCTGGTGTGCTGTGTGCCGTTCGTGTTCCCGATCTGGTGGATGGCGACGACGTCGCTGAAGCCGGTGTCCGAGATCTTCGCGTTCCCGCCGTCGCTGCTGCCGGGGTCACCGACGCTCGACGCGTATCGCCAGGTGTTCGAGCTGCAGCCGTTCGGCCGGCAGTACCTGAACAGCCTCTACATCGCGCTGCTCGTGACCGTCGGGACGCTGGCCGTGTCGGCGCTGGCCGGGTACGCGTTCGCGCGGATCCGGTTCCGCGGTGCCGGGATCGTGTTCGTGATCGTGCTGAGCGGCCTGCTGGTGCCGAACGAGGTGACGATCATCCCGCTGTACCGGATGTTCGACGCGTTCGGCCTGGTGGACACGCACTGGCCGCTGATCCTGATCCCGATGCTCGGCGCGCCGAGCGTGCTGGCGACGTTCATCATGCGGCAGTTCTTCATCACGCTGCCGAACGAGCTCGAGGAGGCCGGCCGCGTCGACGGGCTGGGACGCTTCGGCCTGTTCTGGCGGATCTGCCTCCCGCTGGCCCGGCCCGCGGTCGGCGCGGTGGCGATCTTCACCTTCCTGCACAGCTGGAACCTCTACCTCGAGCCGATCGTGTTCCTGTCCTCGAAGCAGAAGTTCACGGTCCCGCAGGCCCTCACCCAGTACGTCGACGCGTACGGCGGCCCGATGTGGAACACCCAGCTCGCCGCCGCGACCCTGTCCGCCCTACCCGTCCTGATCATCTTCGTCCTGGCCCAGCGCCAGTTCGTCGAAGGCCTCGCCCAGACAGGGCTTAAGGGCTAGCCGTAGTCACGCTCAGCCTCTGGCGGCAGCTTCCGGATCCTTCGCGCGCCCTTGTTCGTCCGCCGCCGCAGGACCGCGAAGTTGCCGATCAGGTCGAGCGCTTCGGGCAGGGCCTTCGTCAGCCACAAGGACAGCCCGAGTGACCATCGGTTGTTCACGTCCTTGACCTCGAACCGGAGGACAGTCTTGCCGATCCGCACGCGGTGGTACGGCAGGTTCTTGTGCAGATAGACCCCGGCCGTGCGCGCGGACTCGGTGAAGCCTGTCTGCAGCAGGACCTCCCGGATCTCCCTGGCCGCCGTGTCGCGGAGGTCCTGGGCGCTGACGTGCGAGACGTCGTACTCACCGGTCTGGAAACCGCTGACGGACTCGGGCTGCGCCACCGACTCGGTCAGGTGCAGCACCGCGCTGAGCTCCTCGACGCGGGGCGCCGGGTCGAAGAACGCCTTCGCGTACCTGACCAGATCGGGTTGGTCGGTCGACTGCAGCGTGGTCAGCGGATCGTCGTCCTCGGAGTACACGGCTTCCGTCAGGTCCTGGTACTCCGCCGGCCACCGCAGCTGCAGCCCGACGAGGCCGGCGATCAGCCGAGGGGTCGCCGAGATCGTGCGGATGCCGGCGATCCGGAGCAGCAGCAGGAACGAGTTGATGAAGCGCTTGACCTGCCGCGGGTTCACCGCCAGCCCCAGCGTGGCGACGTCGTACGCGATGCCACCGAAATCGTCCGGCAGCGAGCCCTTCGGCGGGCTCCATCCGGGCACCAACTGCTCCAGGAAAACGCCGGACTGGATGTCCAGCCGCGGCACCCGGAACGGGACCTGCACCATCTTCTCGATGAACACGTGCCCCGACGCGTACGGGTACTTCGCGGTCACCGCGCGGACCAGGACGTCGTAGTCGAGCGCCAGGACGAACACGAACCCCGGCACGTCCAGCACCAGGTTGATCGCCTCCAGCAGCGACACCACCTTGTCCGGCGAACACCGGTCCAGATCGTCGACGAGCACCACGATCCGGCGTTTTCCGAGCGCGCCGGCGATCGCCTTCAGGTCCTGGTACGGCCGCACATAGGCCGAGTCCAGCGCGGCGACGTACCCCTCGTCGCGCGCCGCCGGTGCGAACGCCGCGCCGGGATCCACCTTCACGGGGCCGAGGCTGATCGTCACGCTGCGGACCACCGACGCCAGCGCCGAGCGGACCTTCTCGGTCAGCTTCGGGTCGTTCAGCTCCGGGCTGGCGCTGTAGATCGCGTTCAGCATCGGTACGACGATGTGCTCGGCCCGCTCGTACCGCCAGGCGTCGAACGGGACCGTCAGCACGCCGGCGTCCTTCGCGAGCTCGGCCCGGATCGCGTTCAGCAGCGAGGACTTCCCGCTGCCCCAGGACCCGTAGATACCCACGGTGAACTGCGGCGGCGACCCACCCCGGATCGCCGACGCGATCGCCTCCGCGTACGCCTGGAACCCCATCGTCGGCTGCTCGCTCGGCGTGTCAGCCACGATCGGCAACAACTCAGCCGCCACCGTCCCTCCCCGCTTGCCATTGTGCCGACCTGCCACCGGCAGGGGAACGCCTCGCCGCGCCCGAGTCGGTCCCGGTGTCGGCTCCGGTGTCGGCTCCGGTATCCCGGCGGCCGCGTGGAAAAATAGGCCTG
Source organism: Kribbella sp. NPDC003557 (assembly GCF_040610805.1). Taxonomy (NCBI): domain Bacteria; kingdom Bacillati; phylum Actinomycetota; class Actinomycetes; order Propionibacteriales; family Kribbellaceae; genus Kribbella; species Kribbella sp. NPDC003557. The sequence goes on along the minus strand of NZ_JBEXMY010000007.1, from coordinate 142,235 downwards.
TGAGTTTCCATGCGGCCGCGTTCATCGCCACCAGCCTCGACGGGTACATCGCCCGGCCCGACGGTTCCATCGACTGGCTCACCAGCCGGGCCGAGCACGCCGGCGAGACCGGGTACGACGAGTTCCTGGCCTCGGTGGACACCGTCGTCCTCGGGCGCAACACCTACCAACTGGCGTGCACCTTCGACAGCTGGCCGTACGAAGGCAAGCAGGTCGAGGTCCTCAGCACCACCCTCGACCCGGACACCGACGACCGCATCCTCGTCCACCGCACCCTGAACGCCCTGGTCGAGACCCTCAACGACCGCGGCGCCCAACGCATCTACGCCGACGGCGCCGCCACCATCCAGACGTTCCTCGCCGCCGGGCTGCTGAACGAGCTCACCATCACCACGGCACCCGTCCTCCTCGGCACCGGCATCCCGCTGTTCGGCCCGGTCCCCGGCGACATCCCCCTCACCCACAACGCCACCCGCACGTTGAAGGCCGGTTTCACCCAGTCCGACTACTCGGTCGTGCGCTAGAGGAACCGCGGGGCGAGGCGGTCCGCCGTACGGAACGCGAACGCGAGCGGCCGGGCCAGGCACGCCACCAGCCCACCGACGAGCGGCCCCCGACGCCGGGCGGAGACCCGCGGCGGCAGCGTCGCGAACAGCGTGGCCAGCGCCGGGAGCGGCCGGATGAACACCGTCAGCTCGGCGATCCTGCCCTGATCGTCGGTCCGCACGAGATTCGTCGCCTCCAGCCCGACGCCGCGGATCCGCGCACGGAACGAGAACACCTGCCGGTCGCCGTACTCGAGCGGCTCACTCGTCCTGATGTCCTCGAGCACCGCGAAGATGTCGCGATGCAACGCGACGACCTCGTCCCGGCCCACGAACGTCAGCCGATCCGTCAACGGCGAATGAAACACCACCTCATCCGCCAGCAACGCACCGACCGCCTCGGCATCGCCCTGCTCCCCCGCCGCCCGCAACCCATCGATCGCCTTCATGCTGCCCGACAGAACCAACCAGACTTGAGGAAGTCAAGCGACCCGCTCGGCCGCGGTCAGCGCGGCGGAAGCTTGACCACCAGGGTGCCCGCTACACGATCGTGCCAGCCTTGGTGGAGTTCGGACTTGTCCCACAACAGTGATGCGTAGAGGACCGCCGCACCGACCAGACAGGCTACCCACGCGAGGAACTGGACGAACCAACGCAGGAGCGATTCCGTCCAGCCGACCGGCCGGCGGTCGCGGCGACGGACAACCTTCAAGCGGAGAACGTATTTACCGAGCGTGCATCCCCAGAGCGCGGTGAGCACGATCTCGTAGATCGCGACGGTCGCAGCTAAGACGCCGAAGCGTAGCCAGTCATCGGTGTCCAGTTCCCCGCCATCGGCCGAGGGAGCCAGGAACAAGATCAGGATCAGGTAGAGGCTCAGATCAATGAGCTTGGCGAGAAGACGGTCCCGCACCTCGGCAATCACCGGCTGCGTGGCCGGCTCCGTCTGCTGTTTCCGATCACGGGCGTACAGCAGACGTCGTGCCGTGTCCGGATCGTTGTCGCCGGCCGCCGTCAACTGCTCGAGCGCGGCGATGGCGTCGTTCCAGCGGTCCTGTTCCAGCGCAAGCGCGGCAGCGCGGTTCCACTCGGCGAACTGCCGGCGACGCTGCTCGGACGGATCATCGACAGGAGGGGGCGGAGCTGGCGGAGGGTCCGAGGCTTCCTCGAAAATGGTGCCGTCCGGGGAGCGGAGATAGATGACGGGGGTGGCCCACTCGACATCGTTCTCCGCGGCGAAGATCGCCTTCCTGGCTTCGACGACGGCCACGTCGGCCGGCAGCAGGTCGGCAACAGCCTCGTAGAAGGACTGGCTGAACACCACGGCCGCCGGATCCGAGATCTCGAACTGCATGGCGATCACCGCAGGCACGCCCTGCCGCACAAGTGCCTGCGCCACACCGCCGAACGGGTCGTCGACGGAGCTTCGGGCACCCTCGCAGGCGTTGAGTACCACCAGCCGGAGCGATCGGTATCCACGGAGCATCGTTCCGAGGTCGCGACCGGTGACCAGCCGAGCCCGCCCGGTCTCGTCTTCGAGGACGAGCGCCCCGTCGTCGGCGTCCTCGTCGTACAAACCATGACCGACGAAGTGCAGCACGTGGTACTGCTGCTGACGCATCGGACGTTGCAGTGCCGCGAGCGAGCCGACCGGCAGGCGGTCCAGTTGGACCATCCCCCGGGCGATCAGGTGGCTGAGTGATGTTTGGAGCTTGTCCCACTCCTCCTCGTTCTGCAGCCCCGGCACATCGCTGGGCGCGGAGAGCATCGCCAGGATCCGCAACGGCGGACGGACCGGAAACGGCGGGACGGATCTGGGCATCGCGACGTACCGCACCAGCGGCGTCTCCGGGGACAGGCACAGGAATCCGTACTCCCGTGCGTAGAGGAACTCCCACGGGATGTTCTCCAGCGGAGCCGCCACCCGGAGACGCAGGCGAAGGCCGGCGTCAGCGTCCTCGGCGGCTGTGAGGCTGCGCTCCAGGCAAGTCCGCACGCTGCCCGTGAACACGGCGTCGAACAACTGGCCGCCGAAGTCCTCCAGCAGCCGCTGCTCGACAGACTCGAGACGTCGTACCCTTCGACGCGTCGAGCTGACCGATCCCGTGATCTTCAGGACCAGAATCTCCAGATCCTGCTCGGTGAAGGGAAGCGCGAAGGTGCCCTCGGCCTCTCCGGCCGGCGAGGCCATGATCCTGGCGCGGTACCCGTCGCCCTCGGTCTCGATCGCGAGGTCGAAGTTCAGCAGCGCTTGCATGGTTCAGCCCTCGCGGCTCCGCCACGTCACGGTGATCTTGAAGTTCGCCTGCGCCGCGGCCGACGCGATGAACGCCCCCGTCTGCGCACTCAACTGCAACCCGAACTCGATCCCGACCTCGTCCGGCGCGTCGTCCAGCCCCCGCAACCGAGCAATCAAACTCCGCGCAGCCGGCGCCACCACCGACGTCGCCTCCTCGAACGTCCGATCCGCCTCCTCGACCAGCACCGCCCGATCCTTCCCGATCCCCCGCATCGCCGGCCCGCCGTCATCAACCTCGACCAGCATCGTCCCGCCCCGATCCAACGAAAACTCCACAAGCCGCCTCATCAACCCCACCCCCACCACCCACGATGGCACGCCCACCCCCACCACACCATCTCGAGATCGGTTTCCGTCCAGCGGACGGCGTCAGGTGAGTGCACGACTTCCGGCCCGGGCGAGACCAACGACAAACAGGCTGGAGATCGCCCATCCAGCAAGAGTTGCCACGTTGACCCACGCAAGCATCGGTCCACCACCCGCGTCGGTACTCGGGGCCCAAGCAGTTCGTTGCTTGAGGTCGACGATCGGCACGACCGTGTCGATGCCGTAGAGCCAGGGATTGAAGCAGCGAACCTTGCCCCTGCCGCACGGGTCCTGCGGGTGCTTGCCCGCCTCGATCTGGCTCAACTCACCCTGCGGCGTGTAGACGACTCCAGATGGGTCGGTCGCCCGCATCACGTGGTTCCCACTGGTGGGTAGGAGCGGGCCAGCGACAGCGAGGATGAGGAGACCTAGTGGGATCAGGGCTCGGAGCGGCCGGTAGCCGTAGCCCAGGAACCAGTCGTTGATGACCCTGTCCAGGCCGCGCATCACCCGGAATCTGGCCCAGCCGACCCGGCGCTGTCGCTTGGTCCGTAGGTAGGCCATGAGGATTTCCTCGGACCCGGCGGAGTCACCGTGGCCCTTCAGAGTTCGCGCCGCTTGCTCCCACGGCCCAGGGTCACCCGCGTCCCCGCTGCCCGCCGGATCGCAAAGTCGGAGCCAGCGCGCGCGAGCCTTCCAGCCCCATTCTCCGGAGCCGTGCATGGACAGCGCCGTATAGCGTTCGTAGGTGAAGCCGCTCAGATAACTGCGGTGACGTGGCCAGTCCTGGTCGATTCGATCCGCCACGTACGACGTCCGCGCGTCGGTGAAATCGACGGCGCCGTCGACATGCCATCCGAGTCCCGTACCGCCGCGGATCGTGGCGGAGATCGCTTCGAACGCGGATTCCCGATCGTTGACTCTGGTCGGTCGCGGGTCGCCGGTCTCCCGGCGACGCCACTCGAAGCTGCCCTCGTCACATTGCAGGCGGCCTTCAACCGAGGCTCGGTTCAACGCGACGAGCCCCACCGATCGAAACCCGGCGCAGAGCCGCAGGTTCCCGGCGATCTTCACGTCGTGGAGATTGACCGAGGTATCGCCGGGGCTCATGACTTGTGCTCCTCCGGCATCGAACATCCCGCTCAGCTCGGCTCCCCTGAACCTGACCCCGCCGCTCGTCCCGGGGCTCTCGGACGGGTACGTTCCGCCGACTCTCGCGTCGCGCAGCCGAACGTCACCGAGCACGACGGAACGAACAGCAGACAGGCAGTACCGGTCGGCAGGTCTGCTCAGGACCGCTGCCCTCAGATCAAGCGGACCAGCGATCTCCGCTCCGTCGAGGTCGACGGTGCCGTGAACGTCGACCTCGACGGCCGACACCTTCGTGCCGATTCGCGCGTGCGTGAGATCCAGTGCGACATCGTGCTCGTTCCGCACGGACGTGCCGTCGATCAACAGGCCACCATCGACGGTCGCACCAGCGAGTGTGACTCCGCCGACCACCGACGTTGCCTCACTCATGGTGAGCTCGCCGCGAATCGTGGCACCCTGCGCCAGGATCGCCAGACGGGCGGCAGGATCCTTCACGTTGTAGAGGTGCCGGCCGATACCGGCCTCCGGGGCCTCCAACCTGGCGCCTCGAATGAGGACCCTGCCATTGACCGATGTCCGCCCCATCTCCAGGCGTCCGTGGACCACCGGTTTGTGTCCCGGAGTGTCGGTCAAGAACACGCTGCCGCCCAAGGTCGCCTCGGCGAGATCGATGGCTCGCCCGTTTCGCGGCACGAGCTCGCATCCGGCGAGGTCCAGAGAACCACCGAGTTGAGCGCCGATCAGCCTGATCTCCCCATTGGCGCGGAATCCCTGAACAAGCCGGATGTCACCGGTGACCTGACACCGATCGGCTTGAATCGAGCGATCGCCCGCGGTGTCGATGGCCGTGCCGACCGCAAGCAGGCGCCCGTGGATGCTCGCCTCGGTGAGCCACACGGCGGCCGTTCGGCTGAGTGACGACGTGGTCCGGTGCGCTCCGGTGATCAGGGTCTGCGACAGCACGAGATCGCGGTCGAGTCGCATTCCGTTGCCCAGAATCCCCGGGAGCGACGAGCTTGCTCCGGCCTTGAGCCGCGGCGACGTGCCGACAACCGCCAGCGAGTGGATGCTGCTGCCTTCGAGCATGAGGGGCTCGGCGAACCGGCAGTCCTGGAATTGGATCGGGAAGCCGACTCGGCAAGCGGCGAGGTCCAGCGATCCCGTGATCCTGGCATTGCTGATGCGCACGCCGAACTGGCTCACCTCGTCGGCGCGGTCCACCAGCACCGACCTGATGGCAGACGCGGCGAGGTCTCCGCGATGCCCTGAGCCGCTGCCACAGTCGAGCACCACGGCTCGACGTGCCGCCTCGAGAAGTGCCGAAGATGCCGAGCGACGTCGGGAGCTGAGCGGCACAGCGGTCCCCCTTGCAGAATGCCGGCTGCGCGGCGCCAGTTCAGACATCGATGACCTGCCGATGCCGTTACAGCTCGACTCATTCTTCAGCAGAGCCGAGCAACGCGCAGCTGCACGGCCTGTCCGCCGCGCTGGAGCGCACGTCCGGCCTGCCTTGTCCGACCGCGCGGCAGCGCGCACTGACAGGCGTCGGCCCGCAACACGCCGGCGGCAGCCGACAACAACCGGCGCAAGCCGGAGTCCCCGGCAGTAGCCGGAACAACCCGGCTGTAGCCGGAGAGCCCCGGCGCCAGCCGGAAGCAAAAGGTCCGGCGCTAAGCCGGGGGTGGGTGGGAGCGCGCGGAGCAGCCGCACCGAGGAGCGCAGCGACGAGACGGCGGCTGCGTAGCACGCCTGGGTCCGACCTCATTTCCCCGTCAACGCGCCACCTGTCGGATGTGCCCAGCAAGCACTCACCCGTGCGCCAGCGCGAACACGCGGGCGGCAGCCCGCAACACCTCGGCGCCAGAGACAACCCCCGGCACAAGCCGGAACACCCCGGCGGTAGCCGGTAACCCCCGGCGCAAGCCGGAGAACGCTGGCGGCAGCCAGCAGTACGTCGGCGCAAGCCGACCGGCCCCGGCGTAAGCCGGAATCAGTCCGGCGCCAGCCGGAACACCCCGGCGCCAGCCGGAACCAGTCCGGCGTAAGCCGGAACACCCCGGCGTAAGCCGGAACACCTCGGCGCCAGCCGGAAACAGAAAGTCCGGCGCTAAGCCGGGGGTGGGTGGGAGCGCGCGTAGCAGCCGCACCGAGGAGCGTAGCGACGGGACGGCGGCTGCGTAGCGCGCGTTGGGCGGACTACCTGCGCCCGAGGAGGTGGACGGCTTCGGCTGCCCAGTAGGTGAGGATGGTGTCGGCGCCGGCGCGGCGGATCGACGTGAGGGTTTCGAGGATGGCCTGGTCACGGTCGATCCAGCCGTTGGCGGCGGCAGCCTCGACCATCGCGTACTCGCCGGAGATGTTGTACGCGGCAACGGGCACGTTCACGTGGTCGCGGACCTGGCGGATGATGTCCAGGTAGGCGAGGGCCGGCTTGACCATGACGATGTCGGCGCCCTCGGCGATGTCGAGGTCGACCTCGCGGATCGCGTCGCGGGCGTTGGCGTTGTCCTGCTGGTACGTCTTCCGGTCACCGGTCAGCGACGAGTCGACGGCTTCGCGGAACGGGCCGAAGAACGCCGACGCGTACTTGACGGCGTACGCCAGGATCACGGTGTCGATGAAGCCGGCCGCGTCCAGCGCCTGACGGACCACACCAACCTGGCCGTCCATCATCCCGGACGGCCCGACGACGTGCGCACCGGCGGACGCCTGCGCGACGCCCATCTCGGCGTAGATCTTGAGCGTCGCGTCGTTGTCCACACGCCCCTCGGAGTCGAGGACGCCGCAGTGCCCGTGCGAGGTGAACTCGTCCAGGCATAGGTCCGACATCACCAGCAACGCGTCGCCGACCTCGGACACCGCATCGCGGATCGCGACGTTCAGGATGCCGTCCGGATCGAGCGCACCCGAGCCGACCGGGTCCTTCGAGGACGGTACGCCGAACAGCATCACGCCGCCGAGGCCGAGCTGTGCCGCCTCCGCGATCGCCTTGCGGGCGGTGTCCCGGGTGTGCTGCACGACGCCGGGCATCGAGCTGATCGCGATCGGCTCGCGGGCGTCTTCCCGGACGAACATCGGCAGGATCAGCTGCCGCGGCTCGATCACCGTCTCCGCGACCAGACGACGCACCGCTGCCGACGACCGGAGCCGCCGCGGCCTCACTTCCGGGAAACCAGGCACCAGAATCAGCTCTTCCTACGAGAACCCGGGCGACGTTCGGACGGACGGGTGACCGGCTCCCCGGCTTCCACCATGGTGTCACGCCGGTCGGCGCCGAACCGGGCGAGGGCGTCGGCCAGTTCTTCGACGGACGGCGTCTCGGCCATCGCGTCGACCCGCAGGCCGTGCTCCTCGGCGGTCTTCAGCGTGGCCGGGCCGATCACCGCGATCACCGTCGACGCGTGCGGCTTGCCGGCGATGCCCACCAGGTTGCGCACCGTCGAGGAGGAGGTGAACACGACCGCGTCGAACTTGCCGGACTTGATCGCCTCGCGGGTCGGCGCGGGCGGCGGGGCGGCCCGGACGGTCCGGTACGCGGTGACGTCGTCGACCTCCCAGCCGAGATCGGTCAGGCCGGCGACCAGGGTCTCGGTGGCGATGTCGGCGCGCGGCAGGAAGACCCGGTTGATCGGGTCCAGCACCTCGTCGAACGGCGGCCAGTCCTCGACCAGCCCGGCGGCGGACTGCTCACCGGACGGGACCAGGTCCGGACGGATGCCCCAGGCACCGATCGCCTCGGCGGTCTTGTCGCCGACGGCCGCGATCTTCAGCCCGGAGAACGCCCGCGCGTCCAGCCCGTACTCGTCGAACTTCTCCCGGACCGCCTTCACCGCGTTGACCGAGGTGAACGCGACCCATTCGTAGCGCCCCTCGACCAGGCCGCGGATCGCCTTGTCCATCTGCTGCGGGTTGCGCGGCGGCTCGACCGAGATGGTCGGGACCTCTTCGGGCATCGCGCCGTAGCGGCGCAGGCGGTCCATCAGCGGGCCGGCCTGGTCCTTGGTGCGCGGCACCAGGATCCGCCAGCCGAACAGCGGCTTGGTCTCGAACCAAGACAGCGACTCACGCTGCTCGACGACCGCACCGACCACGACGACGGCCTCGCCGGTCACCTTCGCGGCGCGCAGGTCGGCGACGATCGTCTCGAGCGTTCCGACCACGCTGGTCTGCGACGTCGTTGTACCGCCGACGGTCAGGGCGACCGGTGTGGCGGCGTCGAAGCCGGCCTCGACCAGCGCCGCGACGGTCTCCTTGAGGACGTCCACGGCGTTCAGCAGGACGAGCGTCTGCTTCGGCTGCAGGCGGGTCAGGTCGAGCTTGTTCTCGGCGAGGTCGACGACGGTGACCTCGCGGTCGCCCTTCATGGTCAGCGGGATCCCGGCGTACGTCGGGACGGCGCTCACCTCGCTCACGCCCGGAACGACGTTGAACGCGATGCCCGCCTTCTTGCACGCGGCCGCCTCCTCGGCACCGCTGGAGAAGGTGAACGGGTCGCCGCTCAGCAGCCGGACGACGTTCGCCGCGGTCTTGGCGGTCTTCACGACCAGCCGGGCCCGGGCGGCGACGCGCAGTGCGCGGCTGCCCTCGGCGCCGGAGCCGTCCACGACCTCGACGCCCGGCCTGCAGTAGCCCAGGAACGCGTCGTGCTCGGGGCCCTCGACGACGACCGCGTCGGCGTTCGCGAGCACGTCCCGGCCGGCCAGCGTCAGCAGCGCGGGGTCACCGGGGCCGACGCCGACGAATGTCACGTGGCCGAGCGGTTTGGTCTGCTTGGCGGTACTCGTCGCGGCCTTCTGAGGTGCCGCGGTGGCGGCTGTCTTCGCGCTCACGTCTGCCTTCGCCCTCGTCGTTTTCCTGCTCGTCCTGTGGGCCGTCTTCTTGGCCGCCTGATGGGCCGCAGTACTCGTGCCCTGTGCCGGTGTCATGTTCGCTCCAGCAACTCGTTGGCCAGCGCCTTGCCGAGCGACACCGGGTCGTCCACCGGCCCGTTCGCGCTGAGCCGTCGTACGCCGTCGTCCTGGCCGAGCGCGCCGCGCAGCCACAGCTCGGGCCCGTCCTCGCCCTCGACCACCTCGGCGAGCGCGCCGACCGGAGCCGTGCACCCCGCTTCGAGGGTGGCCAGCAGCTGCCGTTCCGCCGTCACCGCGGCCCGGGTGGCCGGGTCCTCCAGCGGCTCCAGGGCAGCCAGTACGGCGGTGTCGTCCGCGCGGCACTCGATCGCCAGGGCGCCCTGGCCCGGGGCGGGCAGCACCTGGATCGGGTCCAGCGTCTCGGTCACCTCGGCGAGCCGTCCCAGCCGGGCCAGCCCCGCCCGCGCGATCACGACCGCGTCGAGCTTGCCGTCGGTGACCAGGCCGATCCGGGTGTCCACGTTGCCGCGGATCCCGGTGCACTCGACCCCGAGGCCGAGCGCGTCGATCTGGGCGACCCGGCGGGCCGCGCCGGTGCCGATCAGGGCGCCGTGCGGCAGTTCGCCGAGCGTCAGGCCGTCGCGGGCGACGAGGACGTCGCGCGGGTCCTCGCGGACCGGGATCGCGCCGAGCGTCAGGCCGTCGACCGGCTGGGTCGGCAGGTCCTTCAAGGAGTGCACCGCGATGTCGATCTCGTCGGCCAGCAGGGCGTCGCGCAGGGCGCTGACGAAGATGCCGGTGCCGCCGATCTGCTCGACCGGTGCGCGGTTGACGTCGCCGGTGGTCGTGATCAGCACGAGCTCGACCTCGTGGCCGAGGGAGCGCAACTGGTCGGCGACGATGGTCGACTGCGCGGTCGCCAGCTTGGAGCGGCGGGTACCGAGGCGGATCATCGCTGGCCTCCGCTCTGCCGCGCGGCGTCGGCCGGCGTCTGGCTGGTCTCTTCCGGGTCCTTGGCGGCGGTCACCGCGTCGACGGTCGCCTGGTCGAGCGCGAACAGCTGCCGCAGCGCGTCGGCGTACGTCGGTCCGCCCGGGTCGCCGCCGAGTTCCTTCACCCGGACGGTCGGGTTGTGCAGCACCTTGTCGACGACGCGGCGGATGGTCCGCTCGACCTCGTGCCGCTCGTGCTCGTCGAGGCCGGGCAGCCGCCGCTCGAGGCGGGCCAGCTCGGAGTCGACCAGCGAGCTCGCCATCGCCCGCAGCGCGACCACGGTCGGCGCCACCGACGCGGCCCGGCGGGTCGCCTCGAACGAACCGGTCTCCTCGCCGACGATCCGGCGGACCTCGTCGATATCGGCCTGGCTGCCGCCCGCCGTCCCGACCAGGTCTGCCAGGGTGATCAGCGTGACGCCCGGGATCCGGGCCGCCTCCGGGGCGACGTCCCGCGGCAGCGCTACGTCCAGCACGCCGAGCGGCCGGCCGTCCGCGGCGGTGCGGATCATGTCCTCGGTCAGGACGACACCGCGCGCGCCGGTGCAGGACACGATCAGGTCGGCGTCGTGCAGTGCGGCCGGTACGTCGGCCAGGCGGACCGCCGTACCGCCGATCCGGTCCGCGAGCGCGACCGCGCGGTCGTAGTTGCGGTTGGCAACGGTCACGCTGCGCGCGCCGCCGTTGGCCAGGGTCTGCGCGGCCAGGGACGCCATCGAGCCGGCGCCGACGATCAGGGCCCGGCGGCCCTCGAAGCCGCCGACCGCGTCCAGCCCGGCCGAGACGACCGAGCGGCCGGCCGCGTCGATGCCGGTCTCGGTACGGGCCCGCTTGCCGACCCGCAACGCGTGCTGGAACAGGGCGTTCAGGTCGGTGCCGACGGTCTCCAGGTCCTGGCCGACGCGCAGCGTTTCCTTCACCTGGCCGAGGATCTGGCTCTCACCGACGACCATCGAGTCCAGCCCGACCGCGACCTGGAACAGGTGCGCGACGGCGCCTTCCTCGAAGTGCACGTAGAGGTGCTCGGCCAGGTCCAGCAGCGGTACGCCGGTGACGTCGGACAGGATCGCGGTGACCTCGTCCATCCCGGCGTGGAACCGGTCGACCGTCGCGTACACCTCGGTGCGGTTGCAGGTGGCAAGGACCGCCGACTCCGCGACGGACGAGGAACTACCGACCGCGAGGGCGAGCTTGGTGGCCGCCTCCGCGTCGAGGGCGACCCGCTCCAGCACGTCGATGGCAGCGGAACGATGACTGATGCCGACGACCAGGTAACTCACGCGCCGACACCTCCCCCGACGCTCGGGAGATCCGTCAGACCGTTCATCGCTGGTAGCTCGGGCACCTGGGGGAGCGCCGCCTCTCCGGACTTTCGTTGTTCGTGGTACGCCAGGATCTGCAGCTCGATCGAGAGGTCCACCTTGCGGATGTCGACGCCGTCGGGCACGGACAGCACGACGGGCGCGAAGTTCAGGATGCTGGTCACGCCGGCGGCGACCAGCCGGTCGCACACCTCCTGCGCCGGACCGGCGGGAGTGGTGATGACCCCGATCGAGACCCGGTCGGCCTCGACGATCTCCTCGAGCTGGGCGAAGTCGCGGACCTCCATGTCGCCGATCCGCTCGCCGACCAGGGTCGGGTCGGCGTCGAGCAGGGCGACGATCCGGAAGCCGCGGGTGCCGAAGCCGGAGTAGTTGGCCAGCGCGTGGCCCAGGTTTCCGATCCCGACGATGACCACGGCCCAGTCCTGGGTGACGCCGATCTCGCGAGCGATCTGGTACCGCAGGTACTCCACGTCGTACCCGACGCCGCGGGTGCCGTAGGAGCCCAGGTAGGAGAGGTCCTTGCGGAGCTTGGCCGAGTTCACGCCGGCGGCGGTCGCCAGGTCCTCGCTCGACGCGGTCGCGATACCACTGTCCGAGAGCGCGGTCAGGGCCCGCAGGTAGACGGGCAAGCGCGCGACAGTCGCCTCGGGGATGCCGCGTTCGGTTCTCGTCGGCGGGCCGGGGCGACGGCTGCTGGCACGCGTCACAATTCTCCTGGGAGCGGTTGGTTCACCGCGGTCTGACGGCCGGCGGCTCTCTTACTCTAGGAGCTTGTGAACGTGAGAACAAAATCGGCGAGCGTGACCTAGCTCATCAGGGCTTTGCGTAGTCGGGCGGGGTCGACCCGCCAGAAGTCGTGCTGCTTGCCGTCGACGAAGGTGACCGGGATCTGTTCGCCGTACTGGGTGAACAAACGGTCGTCCTGGGTGATGTCGACCTCGCTCCACTCCACACCGGCCTCGGCGCAGACGGCCCGGATGATCTCCCGGGCGTCGTCACACAGATGACAGCCCGGTTTTCCGTACATGACGACCCTGCTCATCGACGTCCTCGCTTCGCTCCGGGCGCCGATGAGGCACGAGCGCGCTGTGTTGTTTTGGTGCCCTCGCTGCGCTCGGTCACTGGTCCGCACCTCGCAGCCGGCCCTTCGCGACCTTGCCCGTCACCGAGTGCGGCAGGTTGTCCACCACCTCGATCTCGACGGGGCACTTGAACCGTGCCAGCCGGCCCCCGGCGTACTCGCGGACCGTTGCGACGTCGACCGATGCGTCCGGCAACGGCACCACGAACGCCTTCACCGCCTCGCCGGTCTCCTCGGACGGCACGCCGATGACCGCGGCCTCCCGGACCCCCGGAGCGGCGACCAGCACGTCCTCCACCTCACTCGGGAACACGTTGAACCCGGACACGATGATCAGCTCACGCAGCCGGTCGACCAGGAACAGGTCGCCGTCGCCGTCCAGGAACCCGACGTCGCCGGTGCGGTACCAGCCGTCCGCGTCCGGCCCGTCGACACCGTCCGGCCAGTAGCCGGAGAACAGGTTGCCGCCACGGATCAGGATCTCGCCGGGGTCGTCGCCCTCGACATCCTCGCCCTGCTCGTCGGCGATCCGGATCTCCACGTTCGGCAGCGCGCGGCCGACCGAGCCCGGCTTCGGCTCCGCCTCGCCCAGCGTGGTGGTGACCCCCGGGGACGCCTCGGTGAGGCCGTATCCCTGGTGGACATGGTGGCCGCTGGCCTGTTCGAAGCGGTCCGCGAGCGCCCGGTCCAGCGTGGAGGCCCCGGTCAGCACGACCTTGACCGTCTTGAGCGCCTCGCGCAGATCGGTCCGGGTCAGCAGCGCGTGCAGCGCCGGCGGAGCGAGCGGCAGCCGCGTCACGCCGTACCTGCCGATCAGGTCGAGAGTCTGCTCGGGGTCGAAACGCTGCTCGACGACGAGCATGGCGCCGCTCGCGACGGCCCAGCCGAGGACCGCGTTCAGACCGAAGGCGTGGAACATCGGCAGCACGCCGAGGACCACATCGTCGGGGCCCATCCGGTCCTCGCCGAGGTCGCTCAGGTTCCGGACATTCGCCGCGAGTGCCCGATGGGTGAGCATCGCGGCCCGCGGATCTCCACTGGTTCCGGAGGTGTAGAGGAGCACCGCGAGGGTCTCGGGGTCGATCGACGGAAGTAACGGAGCGTCACCCTGGAGCTCGCCGGGCGCCACGGTCCGGATGCCCTCGAACCGGTCCGCGAGCCCCGGTCCGGCGATCGCCAGCCGGGCTCCGGAGTGCGCCGTCACGGTCGCCAGCTCGGCCTTGGTGAGCCCGGTGTTCAGCGGTACGGCGACCAGCCCGGCCCGGAGAACGCCCAGGTAGGACGTGACGAACTCGATGCTGTTGGCAACCAGGAGCAAGACCCGGTACCCGGGCACCAGACCGGCCGCGGCGAGTCCCTGCGCGGTCCGGTCGACGGCCTGGTCGAGCTCGCTCCAGGTCAGCCGCCGATCCCCGTCGACCAGCGCGGGACGCTCGCCGTGACGTTGCGCTGTGTCACGAAGAATGTCCGCGAAATTCACCTTCACCAGGCGAGTCTGTCACGACCGGGATCCACGCCCTGAGCAACCGTCTTGCACAGAATGGTTGCAGCGGAGCGTAACCACCGATATACAGGTGACTTCGCGGACGCGCTTCTGCTGAACCTCACACTGCAGAAACCCGGCCGCGCGGGGACCTCATGCGCGATGCACCACCCCCGACAGCAGGCTGCTCCGTCGACGGAGGCAGTCCGCTGGCGCATTCGTGACCATCGGACCGGACGGAAGGCGGCACGCCCCAGCCTGTTGACAGCACGTGCCCGAGCAGTAACGTTCGGTGCTGTCCCAGTCGCTGTGGCCATTCGCGGATGTGTCGAACGACGTGTCAGTTGAACGGGGAGAACACTTGACCACGCCGGAACCAAGCCCGGACGGGATGCGACGTGCGGAGCTCGTCGATCGCGCCCAGGCCGGGGACGTCGGTGCCTTCGGCGAGCTGTACGACGAGTACTCGCTCACCGTCTATCGCTACATCTACGCCCGGGTGTCCTCGTCGGCACTCGCCGAGGACCTGACCAGCGAGACCTTCGTCCGGGCGCTGCGCGCACTGGACTCGTTCCGCTGGCAGGGCCGGGACTTCGGCGCCTGGCTGGTGACGATCGCCCGGAACCTGATCACCGACCACTACAAGTCCGGCCGGGTCCGGCTCGAGGTGGTCACCGACGAGATCGAGACCCACGACCGGCAGACCGAGGGTCCGGAGATCGACGTGCTGGCCGCGGCCACCGCCGAGGTGCTCCGGGACGCGGTCGCCGGCCTGCCCGACGAGCAACGCGACTGCCTGACGATGCGGTTCTTCGCCGGCCTGTCGATCGCCGAGACGGCCAAGGCGCTGGAGAAATCCGAGGGCGCCGTCAAGCAACTGCAACTGAGGGCCGTACGGCACTTGGCGAAGGTTATCCCCAAGGACTTGAGATGAGGCGGATGACAACGAACGTCTTTCGTAACCCGTCAGGGAGTTACCTCGTTTGCCTGGTGAGGACCTGTCGGTGACCCCGACTGGCCATTGAGGAGAACGAGAACTCATGAGTGACCTACACAGGGCTCGAGCGCGCGCGGAGGCATTCGCGCACGCCGTCGATCACGGGCCCCGTCACTCCACGCGACTGGGCGACGACCCCGAGTTACTGGAAGCTGTGGAACTGGTCGGACGGCTGAGGACCGCCGGCGCAGTTGCACCGCGACCGGAGTTCAGTGCCGAGCTGCGGCACCGCCTGTTGGAGCAGGCGGCGGCGCGCGCGGCGACCACTGCGACTCCGCTGACGGTGCACACCGCACCAGACGACTCGGACGACCCGCCGGGTAGCGAGGACGTTGGCGCGTCCGTGACAGATATCCGTCGCCGCCAGGGCCGGAGGATCCGCCTGGTGGCCAGCACCGCCGCGTTGGTGCTGCTCGGAGGTGGCATCGGTTCCGCCGCCGCCGCTCAGCAGGCCATGCCCGGCGACACGTTGTACGGCATGAAGCGCAGCATCGAGAACGTGGCGACCAACGTCGGGGTCGGCGACGACTCCCGCGGCCGGCGCGATCTCGAGCACGCGATGACCCGACTGTCCGAAGTCCGCGAGCTGGCCGGCAACGGCGGGTCCGTGGGCACGATCAACGCGACCCTGGACGACTTCTCGGCGCAGTCCCGCAAGGGCGTGTCCAGGCTGCTCGCCTCGTACCAGCAGAACGGCGACGAGAGCTCGATCACCGCGATCACCTCGTTCATCACCAGTGCCCGCCAGGCTTTGGTGGCGGCGACGCCGAACCTCCCGCCGGAGTCACTGAAGTCCGGCGTCGAGGCGTTCGCCACGATCGAGCAGCTGACCCAGCTCACCTCGGCGGCCTGCCCGAAGTGTGCGTCCCCGAAGCCGTCCGGTGCGCCGAGCACCGGCACCGGTACCAACAACCAGCCGGGCCGCACCACGCCCGGTACAGGCTCGGAGTCGAGCAACCCGGTCAAGGCGTCGTCGAGCCCCAAGGCGTCGACGACGATCCCGACACCGGTCGGCTCGAGCACGCAGGAGCCGAGCGCCACGCCGACGAAGGTGCCGAACACCACCATCGTGGGCGAGTCCACCGCACCACCGACCAGCCTGAAGACGCCACCACAGCCGTCGTCGTCAAACTCGCCGATTGCGACGCCCACGGTGCTGCCTTCACTGACCCCGACCACGCCGTCCTGGCCGTGGCCGTTCCCGACGACACCGCTGATCAACCTGCCGGGAATCATCCAGACCCTGCTCCCACCCTGGAAGTAGGCCTGCAGCGACGAGAAGCCCCCGGCACACGGATCGTGTGCCGGGGGCTTCTGCGTAGGCCTAGAAGAAGACGCTGCGGCGTTGCATGAGCAGCGTGTAGAGGGTCTGCTGGATCGTCTCGCGGACCTGGTCGGTCACGTTGAAGACCAGCATCGGGTCGTCGGCGGCGCCGTCGGGGAACTCGTCGGTGCGGATCGGTTCGCCGAACTCGATCAGCCACTTGGACGGCAGCGGGATCAGGCCGAGCGGCCCGAGCAGCGGGAAGAACGGCGTGATCGGGATGTACGGCACGCCGAGCAGCCGGGCCAGCGAGGCGATGTTGCCGACCAGCGGATAGATCTCCTCGGCGCCCACGATCGAGCACGGCACGATCGGTACGCCGGTCCGCATCGCCGCGCTGACGAACCCGCCGCGCCCGAAGCGCTGCAGCTTGTACCGCTCGGAGAACGGCTTCCCGAGTCCCTTGAAGCCTTCCGGCCAGACGCCGACCAGGTTGCCCTGCCGGAGCAGCCGCTCGGCGTCGTCGTTGTTCGCCAGCGTCGCGCCGCCCTTGCGGGACAGCTCACCGACGAACGGCGTCTGGAAGACCAGGTCCGCCGCGAGCGTGCGCAGCGGGCGTCCGGTGTGGTCCGAGACGACCACCTGGGTGACGAGCCCGTCGAGCGGCATCGTGCCGGAGTGGTTCGCGACGATCAGCGCGCTGCCGTCGGACGGGATGTTCTCGATCCCCCGGACCTCGACCCGGAACCACTTCTCCACCATCGGCCGCAGCATCGGCAGCAGCACCTGGTCGGACAGGTCGCGGTCGTACCCGAACTCGTCCAGCTGGTAGTCGCCGGTCAGCCGCCGGCGCAGGAACGCCAGCCATTCGGCGACCCGGCGCTCGCCGTCCTCGCCGAACAGACCGCGAACCGCCCGCTCGAGCCCGGCGAAGTCGAACGGCGGCAGCTCGGGTCCGTCGACATCCGGCACGGCACCGGCCGGCTCACCCTGGAGCTCCGTCGACCGCGGATCCGCGGTCGTGTCCTCGGTGCCTTTGGCGGCGGCCCCGGCCCGGCGCTTCTTCGCGCGGCCGCCGTCCCCGGCGAGCGCACGGGCCGCGGCCGACGGCGTCGTACGGCGTTCGCTGCCCCGGCCCGGACGTCCGCCGGAACCGATCGGGATGACGTCCGCGTCAGCCACGCAACGCCCCCAGCCCCGCGCTGAGCAGGCTCGACACCCGCGTCGTTGCGCCGGTCCCGAGCGAGCGGCGGAAGTCGTCGAAGGCCTCCGCGGTCGTGTACTTCGGCTCGAACCCGAACTCGGTCCGCATCCGCGTGGTGTCCACGCCGCGGCCGAAGGTGAGGAAGGTGATCTGGTCCGGCGAGAAGTCCGCCAGCCGGGCCCGCCGGACGACGGCGGCCGTGCCGGACGCGGTGAACGAGGGCATCCGCAGCGTGGGGCGGCCGAGCCGGCGGATCGCCTGGGACAGCGAGAGCACGCCGTCACCGGCCAGGTTGAACGTCCCGGGCAGGTCGTGCACGGTCGCGTGGTGGATCGCCTCCACGCCGTCGTCCTCGTGCAGGAACTGCAGGCGGGCGTCGAACCCGAGGACCGTCGGGACGACCGGCAGGCCGAAGTACCGCGTGATCGGCGAGTCGGTCTTGGGACCGATCCAGTTCGCCATCCGCAGCGTGCTGACGCAGACGTCGGGGCGGCGCCGGGCGAAGCCCCGCACGTATCCCTCGACCTCGACCGCGTCCTTGCTCAGCCCGTGGTGATGGATCGCCCGCGGCGCCATCTCCTCGGTGAACATCGCCGGGTCCCGCGCACCCGCGCCGTACACCGTGGTGGACGACTTGACCACCAGCTTGGACACGCCGGGCGCCTTCTGGCACGCGGCGAGCAGCTGCATGGTGCCGATGACGTTGATCTCCTTCATCGACGACCGGCCGCCGGCGCTGCCGGGAGTGGCCACGACGCCGGTGTGGACGACCGTGTCCACGGCCTCGGCGGCGATCACCTTGGCGATCACCGGGTTACGGATGTCGGCCCGGACGAACCGGACCCGTCCGAGCTCCGCGCGCGGCGGAACCACGTCGACACCGAGCACGGTGTCGATCGACGGATCCTCGGCCAGTCTGCGAGCACAGCGAGCACCGGCGTCTCTCGAGACGCCGGTCACCATCACCACGTGTGCCACGAGCTACCCCCAGCCGGACCGGGCGCGGCAGACCTGCTTACTTACCGAGCTTGCGGCGCTGCACCCGCGTCTTCTTCAGCAGCTTACGGTGCTTCTTCTTCGCCATCCGCTTACGGCGCTTCTTGATTACGGAACCCACAGTGGACCATCCAAACTCAAAGAGAACGTCGGCAAAGCTTACCCGGAGGTCGCTTCCCCGACCTAAAGCAGGCTCCGCCGGTAGGCTGGCGGTGACCTGGGGAGGCTGGATGAAGGCTCGGTACGACGGTCTGGCGGAGTGGTACGACGAGCGGTTCGTGGCCGGCGCGGAGCCGCATCAGCCCGGTCTGCTGGACCTGCTCGGAGCCGGATCCGGGCCGTGCCTGGACATCGGCTGCGGCACCGGGCGGAACTTCGCGACGGTCCGCGCCAGCGGCCGGACCCCGGTCGGGCTCGACTTCTCGATCGACCAGCTCGGCCGCGCCCGGGCGCGCACCGACGGCGCGTTGCTGCACGGTGACGCCGCGGCACTGCCGTTCGCGGACGCGTCGTTCGACACCGCGATCTCGCTGTGGATCTCGACCGATGTCGACGACTTCGGCGCGGTCCTGCGGGAGGCGGCCCGGGTGCTGCGGCCCGGCGGGATCCTGGTCGCGTACGGCGTGCATCCCTGCTTCAACGGACCGCATGTCGTCTACGAGGACGACGGTCGCCGGACGGTGCATCCGACGTACCGGCAATCGGGCTGGCACACCGAGATGCCCTGGTGGGCCGAGGACGGGATCCGCCGGCGGATCGGCATGTCCCACCTCACCCTGGCCGACTACCTGAACGTCGTCATCGGCAGCGGTCTGGTCGTCGAGCGCTTCGAGGAGCCCGGCGGCTACGACATCCCGCACGCGCTCGCGTTCCGGGCGCGGAAGCCTTAGGCGGCCTTCCGGACCGCGACCGGGACGATCGGCTTGGTGAGGACGGCCAGGTGAGGCGTGGCGGTCTTGGTGCTGGTGCTCGCGTAGGCGGCGGGGGTGAAGGCGACGGCGGCCAGGCCCAGGGTCGCGATGGTGCCTACGGCAACGGTCTTGACGATACGGATCGGCATCGGGAGCCTCCTTCAGGTTGGTGATTCCATCCTGGTCTCCCGGCCTGCGACGGTACTGCGAGATTCCTGGGAGGACCCTGGGAGCGTCCGGGTACCGTGGCGGCATGGCGTACGTCGTGTTCCTGGCCGGGCTGGCGCTGGTGCTCGCCGGGCTGGCCTGGTTCGCCTCCTGGGCCAAGCGTCGCGGGCGCGGATCCGGGGTGGCGGGCGCGCTGGCGGCGTACGAGGAGGCGTACCGGACGACGGCGCACCAGTCGCACCACGAGCTGCGTCAACAGGCCGATCGGAAGTCCGAGTCGAGTTCTCCGGACGATCTCTAGCCGAGGTAGTCGGCGATCGGGCCGAGGGTGAGCAGGCCGCTGCCGGCCGCGTGTTCGCCGGCCGCCGGCGCGAGAGCGGCTCGCGCTCTTGCCAACAGTTCGGCGTCTCTGGTGCTGTGGGCGGTGAAGGCCCAGTACGCCTCGAACAGCAGACCGGGCGGCGGATCCGGTGATCCGTGCACCCATGGAGTGTGTGGTCCGTAGTCGGCCTCGGGGATCGGTTCGCCGTGCCGTACGGCGTGCGCGGCCAGGGCCAGCGGCAGCAGTCCCTCGCTCAGGCCTGGCATGCCCGCACCGTCGAGGAGCGCGGCGGCGGCGCGGTACGCCTCGGGGGTGTCGGCGCGGAGGGCGGCGTACCAGCGGGTGAAGACGGCGACGAGCGGGAGTTCGTGCCGGGCGGCCAACGCGTCCGCGGCCGCGGCGTGCTCGTCGGCGGCGGTGTGATCGGCTCGCGCACACGCCGACTGCAGGCGGATCAGGTGGCCGAGAACCTCGTAGGTGAAGAGGTTGTGGCGCTGCGCGAGCATGACGAGCTCGGCCCCGATCGCATCGCGTTCGGGTGCGAGGCCGGCGCGGTAGCAGGTCTGCATGAAGAGACCGTTCAGTGCGAACGCCAGCAGCGCGGGATCGTCGAGGCCGCGGGCGAGCTGCTCGGCTTCGAGAGCTGCCTCGCGGGCCCGCGGCGCACGGGAGCCGCGGGACTCCAGGGCGATCGTGGCGAGCAGGCGGGCGCGGATGCCGGCGTGATCCTGCGTCGACAGGACACGTTCCGCCGCCGCCACGATCGCGGCCGCCTGCGCCTCGTCGTCGGAGCGCGTCCAGATCGCCGGTACGTCGTACGCGCCGATGACGCGCGCGGTCAGATCGGGGTCGCCGAGCTCCGCGGCCGCGGAAACGGCGGCGAGGCGATGCCGGCGAGCCGCTTCCAGGCCGCCGCCTCCGGTGACCGCGAGGTTGCGCAGCAGCCCGACCGTCGACTCGATCCGGGCGCGCGAGCCGCCGACGGCGCGGTCGTACGCCGCGGCGGCCTCGGCCCAGACAGTGCCGGCCGGCGTCAGATGCGCCGCCTGGTTGAGGATGTCGCTCTCCAGCCGACTGAGCGCGGGCCCCGGATCAACGCCGAGCTGACCCACCAGAGTGTCCCGGGCGCGACGCAGTACGGCGAGAGCGTCGCCTTGACGCTCACTCCGGTACAGCGCGAGCGCCAGCAACCGCCACGCGTCCTCACGCCACGGGTGCTCGGTGACGTGAGCGTCAAGATCCGGCACCGCCTCGGCAGCGCGTCCCAGCCCCAGCCGCGTCTCCGCGACCCGCTCGACGGCCTGCAACCGCAGCTCGGTCAGCCGGGCACGCTCGGCCAACGCCCACGGCTCGTCCAGGAACTCGGCGTACGCCGGCCCTCGCCACAAAGCCAACCCGGCCAGGAGTTCCGGCAGCAGCTGTTCCGGAGGCAGCGACGCCCTGGCCGCAGTCTCGAAGCGCCACGCGTCGACGTTCTCCGTCTTCAAGGCGTATCCAGGACCTGACGTCACCAGCAGCCGGGCCGGTTGCCGGGGTGCCCGGTCCGGCTCGATGGCGCGGCGCAGTGCGGCCACGAACGTCCGCACGGCGCTCAGCGCACCTTCGGGAGGATCAGCCCACAGATCGTCGACCAGCACACGCGCCGGCACGACCCGCCCCCGCGCCACGATCAGCCGGGCGAGCACCGCGCGGTGCCGCCGGCCCTTCAGGTCGACCGGTTCCCCGTCCCGGGCCGCCACCACCGGTCCCAGCACCCCGAAGTCCACCCGGCCACGGTAGCGCTCATCCGTTGCTCATCCAGGTCCGCGACGCTGGTCGATATGAAGATCGAAGGCTTTGACTACCAGCGGATCACAGGCACGGACGGTGTCGCACTGAACGTCGCAGTGGGCGGATCCGGCACGCCGATCGTGTTGCTGCACGGGTTTCCGCAGACGCACCTGATGTGGCGGCACGTCGCGCCCGCACTGGCCGCGGACCACACCGTCATCTGCCCGGACCTGCGCGGGTACGGCGAGAGCGACAAGCCGGCCGAGGGGTACTCGAAGCGGGCCATGGCAGCCGACATCGTCGCCGTGGCCGCTCAGCTGGGGCATCAACGGTTCGCCCTGGCCGGGCACGACCGGGGAGCCCTGGTGGCGTTCCGTGCGGGTCTCGACCACCCCGATGTCGTCACCCACCTGATGTGTCTGGACGTCCTGCCGAACCTCGACATGTGGGACGTGATGCACGGGGCGAGTGCGGCCGTCGGCTTCCACCTGTATCTGATGGCGCAGCCGCCCGGTCTGCCGGAGCGGATGATCGCCGCCAGCTCGGACGAGTTCTTCGGCTACTTCCTGGACCAGTGGGTGAACGATCCCGCGGCGATCCCGGCCGACGTCCGCGCGGCGTACCTGGCGGCCTGCCGGCGCGCCGTGCCGTCGATCGTCGCGGACTACCGCGCCACGGCGACGATCGACATCACCCACGATGCGGAGGACCTTGCCCGGGGCAACAAACTGGGGATGCCGGTGACCGTGATCCAGCAGGACTGGGGCGCCGCCCTCGGCTTCGACGCCGCCGCCCGGTGGAACGCCTGGGCCACCGACCTCCACCACCGGACCACCACGGCCGGACACTTCATGGCCGAGGAAGCCCCGGCCGAAATCACCGCGGCGCTCCGCGACCTGCTGAACCGCTAGCTGGTCGTGAGGTACGCCGTCGACGCCGCGAGCTCGGCCAGGGCGCTCGGCAGCGAAGTGCTGACGATGCGACCGTCCCGCTTGACCGGCGTGCCTCCGACCAGGACCGTGTCGACGTTGCCGGGGTGAGCAGCCGTCACCACGGTGGCCACCGGGTCGTGCAGGCCGCCGGCCAGGTTGAGGTCCGTGGTGCGCAGCAGGATCACGTCCGCCTGGTTGCCGACAGCAAACGATCCGACGTCAGGCAGGCCCAGCGCTCGTGCGCCGCCCCACGTCGCCAGCTGCAGCACCTCGGCGGCGGAGAACGTCTGGTAGCCGAGGGAAAGCACCTCGTGCATCGCCCGGAACATGTCGCCCCCGGCCGTCGTCACGACGTCGATACCCAGGCTGAAGTCGACCCCGGCCGCCCGCAGCCTTCCCGCCAACGGCCGGCCCATCTCCATCCGCGCCTCGACGGTCGGCGTCGCCGACACCGCCGCACCGGTCTCCGCGATCACCTTCAGCTCGGAGTCGGGCAGGTTGTTGCCGTGGACGTACAGCGTGGTCGGCCGGGCCAGGCCGGCGTCCCGCAACCGCGTGACCGGATCCGGCGTGTCCGAGCTGCTGCTGATGTGCACCACGACCGGCACATCGAGCGAGTCCGCCAGCTCCCAGTCCGCCCGGACCGTCTCGAACGGCACGTACGACGGCCCGATCGCCGCCACCGCGAGCTCGAGCCGCGCCGAGCGCCGGGCCATGATCCGCCGCATCTGTCCCGCATCCACGGCGCCGCCGCTCAACGGCGACGGCCCGTAGCCGAAGACGGCCCGGATGCCGCTGCGCTCCAACGCGTCCAGCGCCGCGTCGGCGTGGTCGGGGGTGCGCTGGACGTGTGAATAGTCCTGCACGGTGGTGATCCCGGCGTCCAGGCACTCGAGCGCGCCGACGAGGTTGCCTGCTGCAACGTCCTCCGCCCGGAACCGGGAGCCGTGGCGGCCGAGCACCTGCTCGAAGTAGGTCCCGAGCCCGGCGTCGACCGCGCTCCCCCGCAACGCCGTCTGCCACAGGTGCCGATGCGTGTCGACGAACCCGGGCAGCACGATCCGCTCCCGGGCGTCGATCACCTCCGCGTCGGTGGCCGGCCCCGGGCCGACCGCGGCGATCCGCCCGTCCTCGATCAGGACGTCGGTCTCCCGGCGGACGACGACCTCCGGGAAGGTGTCGATCACCGTCCCGCCCTTCAGCAGCAGCCTCACGAACATCTCCCTCAGTAGAAAGCTTTGAAGAAAGCTATCATCAAAGAAAGCTAGTCTGTCAACCGTGACCGACGACCCTGTGGACCGGTTGATCGCCTCGTGGGAGCACGAGCTGCCCGAGGTGCTCTATCCGAGCAGCGAGCTGACGAAGCGGATCATGCTGCTGGCCGGCGAGCTGAACTCGGCGACCCGGCGGGTGCTCCGTGACCTGGAGCTGACCATGGCGGAGTTCGACGTGATCGTCTCGTTGCGCCGGTCCGGTGCGCCGTACCGGCAGAAGCCGTCCGACCTGGTCCGGATCCTGCTGCTGTCCTCGGGCGGCACCAGCAACGTGACCAATCAGCTGGTCCGTCGCGGTCTGGTCGTCCGTGAACCCGACCCGGACGACGGCCGCGGCACGCAGGTCCGCCTGACCCCGGAGGGAATCACCCTCGCCGAGCAAGCCGTGAAGGCCAGCTCGGCCGCCCACGCCGAGCTGTGGGCCGACATCCCGCCCGACGCGCTGGAAGCGGCCACCGCCGCACTCCGAGGCCTGACCCGCTGAGTGAACGACGAGGCGGCCCGGACCTCTCGGTCCGGGCCGCCTCGTTCTCGTGGTTATCCGGCTTGAAAGAAGGCGCCCTTGAGGTAGTCGTGCACGGCGTCCTCCGACACCCGGAACGAACGACCCACCCGCACCGCGGGCAGCTCACCGGAGTGCACCAACCGGTACACCGTCATCTTGGACACGCGCATGGCCGTGGCGACTTCCGCCACGGTCAGGAACTTCACCTCGGCGAGCGGCTGCTCACCACCGGACTTCTTTGATGCCATTGCGCACCGCACTTCCAGCACGGATCGTGCGCCGGCTTCCCCTCCGGCACCTCCGTCCGTGCATGTCACGAGCGTAGTGGCTGTTGGTACGAATGGGAAAGAGGGGGACTCGTGTGACTCAGTAGCTCGGGTCGAGACCCAGCAGGGGGAAGCTCGCGTCGCGGGTGGCCTTGATGGCACGGTCGAGCCAGGTGTCGGGGTTGTAGCCGCTCGACCAGTCGACGTACGACGCGTCGCGGCCGTCGGTCATCCGCAGCGGCGCGACCCGGCCGAACCGCAGCTGGACCTCCTCGCGCCAGGCGTCCGGCACCGGTGCCGCCGGGTCGATCGGGGTGCCGGCGACGATCGCCAGCAGATGCGTCCAGGCCCGCGGCACGACGTCGATGATCGCGTACCCGCCGCCGCCGGTGGCGACCCATTTCCCGTCCGACACCTCGTGCGCGAGGTCGTGCAGCGCCGCGTACGCCGCCCGCTGCCCGTCGATCGTCTTGGTCAGGTGGGCCAGCGGATCCTCGACATGCGAGTCGCAGCCGTGCTGCGTGACCAGCACGCTCGGCCGGAACGCCTTCACGACGTCCGGCACGACGGCGTGGAACGCGCGCAACCAGCCCGCGTCCCCGGTGCCCGGCGGCAGTGCGACGTTGACCGCCGTACCCTCCGCGCCCGGACCGCCCGTCTCGCCGGCGCTCCCGGTGCCGGGGAACAGCGTGGTCGGCGACTCGTGCAGGCTGACCGTCAGCACACGCGGGTCGTTGTAGAAGACGGCCTGGACGCCGTCGCCGTGGTGGACGTCCACGTCGACGTACGCGACCCGCTCGGCGCCGTGGTCGAGCAGCCACTGGATCGCGATCGCCGGGTCGTTGTAGACACAGAATCCGCTGGCCTGGTTGGGCATCGCGTGGTGCAGGCCGCCGGCGACGTTCGCGGCGTGCAGGACGTCGCCCTCCCACACCGCGCGGGCCGCCTCCACGGTGGCGCCGGCGATCCGGGCCGAGACCTCGTGCATGCGCGGGAAGCAGTACGTGTCGGTCGTCCCCAGGCCGTGCACCGGATCGGCCTCGTCGGGGTGCTCGCCCGCCTGCCTCACCGCGGCCACGTACTCGGCCGTGTGCACGGTCTCGAGCAGCGCGTCGTCGGCGGTCGGCGCGGGCACGACCTTGAGATGATCGAGGACGCCGAACTCGCGGGCGAGCTTGATCGTCAGCTCCACCCGGATCGGGCTCATCGGGTGCCCCCGGCCGAAGTCGTACGCCGTCAACCCGTCGTCGAACACCAGCAAGGCCTCACCGCTCATGTCCTCGACCTTAACCGTCGCGCCTGCGCGAGCGCGGGTCCGAAGCCCCCAGCCGGGTTGAGCGGGGTCCGGGCTCAACGGCTACGGACGGCGCGACACCCCTCCCTGGCCGCGCCGGCCCGCCATGCGGTCCAACAGTCGATTCATCGGCGCCGGACTGCAAAGCGTTACAGATTTCGCCGACAGAGGCGCCGGAACCGCAGATTTTGGGTCCGTCGCGACGCCGCCCGACTGCGGACAGTGAGATTCGGACTTGCGAGTACCCTCCGTGGGCAGCCAAAGTTCTCCGGTGAGGCAAATGAAACCCAACCGGCGGCAGATCTTTACAGTAGGAGCGGCTGCCGCAGCGGCCGCCACGGTGGCCGCCTCGACCGAGACCGCATCCGCCACCACCACGGCGGACACCGGGCCGTACGGCTCCGGCGTGCTCGGCTCCTGGGCCGGCGCGACCCGGGCCATCTCCACCGCGGCGCAGTTCCAGCACACCCGCGAGACCAACGGCGTGTTCATGTTCGGCGACAGCATCTCCGTGCAGGACGGCAAGGCGCTCGCGATCAGGCTGCAGGACCGCGACGGCAGCCAGCTGGCCGTCAACAACTGGTCCAGCCGCCCGACCTCGGGCGCGGTCGACGCACTCCAGCAGTGCGCGTCGGCGTACGGGCTGCCGCGGCGGGTGCTGATGGCGAGCGGCTCCAACGACATCTTCGACCCGCCGAAGTTCGCCGCCCAGGTCGCCCGGGCGGTCAGCATCGTCGGCCAGAACCGGATCCTGTACTGGGTCAACATCCAGGTGGTCCGCAAGAGCGTGACCTCGACCGTGCAGCTCGCCGACCAGCGGAACAGCTCGTGGCTCAACATGCAGCTCTACGACGCCCAGGAGAAGTACCCGAACCTGCGGATCATCCGCTGGGCCGAGTGGCTCTGGGTCAAGCCGTACCGGCTGCTCAACTACCTGCGCGACGGCGTGCACCCGACGGTGCCGCTCGGCCAGGACGCCCGCAACGAGCTGATCGTCCAGTCGCTCGTCCAGCGGTGAGATATGCTGGAGCCGTGAACACGAACTTGCAGCTGTGGTGGGCCGCCTAGGGCGGTCCCCCGGCGTGTTCGCACGCATCCACTGAGGCCGCCTCGCCGAGGCGGCCTTTTCTTATGCCCTCGGTGGGGCTCCACACACCGAAAGGGCACGATCATGACCTCGCTTTCCGGCATCACCCCGTCCGGCCGGCTGACGCTCGGCAACCACCTCGGCGCGCTGCGCCGGTTCACCGACCCGGACGGTTTCTACTTCGTCGCGAACCTGCACGCGATGACGACCAGGCACGACCCCCGAAGACTCGCCGCGCTGACCCGGGAGTTCGCGACGCTGATGCTCGCGGCCGGTGTCCCCGAAGGCACCGTCTTCGTCCAGTCCGACGTCCCCACGCACGCCCAGCTCGCGTACCTGCTGGAGTGCACGTCGTACGTCGGTGAGCTGTCCCGGATGATCCAGTACAAGGAGAAGGGCAAGGGCCGCCCGATGACGCGGGCCTCGCTGTTCACGTACCCGTGCCTGATGGCCGCGGACATCCTGCTGTACGGCGCGGAGCAGGTGCCGGTCGGCGGCGACCAGGACCAGCACGTCGAGCTGGCCCGGGACATCGCGATCCGGTTCAACCGCGAGTACGGCGAGACGTTCGTCGTCCCGCGGCTGAACAAGGCGGCGCTCGCGACCCGGGTGAAGGACCTGCAGAACCCGACCGCGAAGATGAGCAAGTCCGACGCCGACGACGCGATCGGCACGATCCGGCTGCTGGACCCGCCGGACGTCATCCGCCGGCAGATCATGCGCGCCGTCACCGACTCCGGGAACGAGGTCCGCCACGACGAAGCGGCCAAGCCCGGGATCACCAACCTGCTGGAGATCCTCGCGGCCTGCACCGACGGCGATCCGGTCGAGCTGGCGAGGTCCTACGCGTCGTACGGCGCACTGAAGCAGGACGTCGCGGACGCGGTGCTGGCCGTCATCGAGCCGCTGCAGAAGGAGTACGCGCGGCTCACGACCGACCGCGGCGCGATCGAGAACCTGCTCGCGCAGGGCCGGGACCGGGCGCTCGAGTCGAGCACACCCCGACTCCGGGCGGCGACGGTCGCGATGGGTTTGGCAGGATCACCTGTATGAAGATCCGCGCCGCTTCGTTCAACATCCGCAACTCCTCGGCACCCGACGGCGACAATGCCTGGCCGGTCCGGCGGAAGGCGACCGTGGCGGCGATCGAGCATCTGGACGCGGACGTGGTCGGGCTGCAGGAGGTGCTGCCCGACCAGCTCGAGTACCTGCGCTGGCGGTTCCCGAAGTACGAGCTCGTCGGCGCCGGGCGGGACGACGGGATGAGCGCGGGTGAGCACGCCGCCGTCCTGGTCCGGCCCGGCGACTGGCGGGTCGAGCGGCACGAGACCCGGTGGCTGTCCGACGACCCGGGCACGCCGGGCTCGATCGGGTGGGACGCCGACCTGACGCGGGTCGCGACGCTGGTCTGGCTGCGGCACCGCAACGGTACGACGATCGGGGTCGTGAACACGCACTACGACCACGCGGGCGAGGTCGCGCAGCTGCAGTCGTCCCGGCTGATCGCGCGCTGGATCACCGGGTCGGTGCCGTGGATCGTGATGGGCGACCTGAACGCGACGCCGGACTCCCCGCCGCTGAAGACGCTGGTCGACTCCGGGCTGCGGATCGCCGTACCGGCCGAGGCGGGCGGCAGTTGGCACGACTTCACCGGAGCGACCGACGACGACCGCATCGACCACATCCTCGTCACGCCGACGTGGACCGTGACCGACGCGGCCGTCTCGCACTACCGCCCGGACGGGCGGGTGCCCAGCGACCACTGGCCGGTGGTCGCGACGCTAGACCTTGGCTAGCACCTCTTCGCGCAGCCGCTCCAGCGCGTCGAACCGCCGGCTGCCCTCACCGAGGAACGCGTCCGGGACCAGCAACTCGTCGATCCCGGCCGCCGGGTACTGCGCGACGACGTCGAGCACTTCCTGCGCCGACCCCATGACCACGTGCGCTCCCCGCGCCTCGAGCCGCTCCTTGCGCTCGGCGGCCTCGGCATCACCCGGCTCGACGATCTCGAGGAACGTCTGCGCCGAGCGCCTGACGGTCCGGGGATCACGGCCCACCCGCTCACAGTGCCGGGCGAACACCTCGCCTTTCTGTGCCGCCAGCTCCGGCCGCCCCCAGTGGTTCCATTCGTCGGCGTACCGCGCAACGATGCCCAGGGCAACTTTTTCACCGGACGCACCGATGAGGATCGGGAGATTGGCCGGCTTGGGTTCGCAGGGTGCGTCGGTGAGCTGGTAGTAGGTACCGTCGAAGGTGGTGCGGTCCTGCGTGAGCAGGCCCTTGATCACCTGACACGCCTCCTCGAAGCGCTTGAGCCGCGGACCGATGGCCGGCAGCTCGATGCCGTACGCCTCGTGCTCGTTCACCTGCCAGCCCGCACCGATCCCGAGCACGAACCGGCCGTCCGCCATCTGGTCGATGGTCGCGGCCGCGTTCGCCACCACGGCCGGGTGCCGGTACGTGTTCCCCAGCACCATCGTGCCGACCCGCACCCGCTCGGTCCGCGCGACGATCCCGGCAACCAGCGCCAGCGCCTCGTTCACCGGGACGCTCAGGTCGTCCCCGTTCTGCATGAAATGGTCAGCGATCCACACGCCGTGCCAGCCGGTCCGCTCGGCGTACTCGGATCCCTCGAGCACCGACCGCCAAGTCCGGGAAGCCGCAGGCCACAAAGAAAAGTCCATGCGGTCATCCTCTCTCCTGGGCCTCCAGCACCGCCTCACCGTTCTCCTCTGCCCACTCTGTGAGCAACCGGATCGGTCCCATCAGCGTGCGTCCGAGTTCGGTGAGCTCGTACTCGACCCGGGGCGGTACCCCGCCGTGGTCCGTGCGGCTGACCAGGCCGTTGGCCTGCAGGCGGCGCAACGTCTGGGTGAGCACCTTCTTCGAGATGCCGCCGATCAGTTCGAGCAGCTCGGAGTGCCGTCTGGCGTGATCGTTGAGGCCCCACAGCACCACGACCGCCCACTTGTCGGCGATCACCTCGACCGCGAGCCGGGCCGGGCAGTCGGCCAGGAAGACGTCTCCGGGTTCCACTCCGTGCACAGCGGTCAGGGTACCCAGAGGTTCCCACGGCGCTGTCTAGCGTCTGCCGCATGAGCAGACTTCCCGAGAGCAGCTACCGGCTCTTCGACGAGCCGAAGGACGTCACGATGATCACGATCGACCCGGACGGGTCCCCGCAGGCCGCGCTGGTGTGGGTGGAGCGGGACGGCGACGAGCTTCTGTTCGGCGTCGAGGAGAAGCACCGGAAGACCCGGAACCTGCGTCGCGACCCGCGGATCACGCTGGTCGTGCAGGACGACCGGATCAGCCCGCGCGGGCTGACGCAGTACCTGGTCGTGCGCGGAACCGTGCGGCTGGAGGGACCCGGCAACCCGGAGTACAAGACGCTGATGGACCGGCTGACGCGGAAGTATCTCGGTCAGGAGGAATTCCCGTTCGGTACCGAGCAGGTGTACGCCGGTGCGACCGTGGTGCGGGTGCGGGTCGACAAGCTGACCGGCGAAGGGCCGTGGGTGGTCAGATGACGATGTGCCAGCGGAGCAGGAAGGCGCCGATGGACAGGATGATGTAGAGCAGGACGAGGGCGGTGCCGATGCCGGGGCGTGGGCGGTGGCGGCGGACCTGGGTGGTGAGGGAGCGTTCGCGGAGGGCCTCCATCACCGCGGCGACCTCGCCGGTGCGGTCCGCGGGGATGCCGTTGATCTCGTGCTCGTCGGGGCCGCGGGTCAGCACGACGTTGTCGTCGCCGACCTCGATCTTGCCGACGTCCTGCCAGGCCAGGCTGCGGATCAGCATGCTGGTCCGGGCCTTCAGGCCGGTCGGGAACAGCTCGACGCGGTACAGCACGACGCCGCCCGCGACCCGGACGACCGACGCGCCGATGATCGTCAGCAGCCCGACGGCGAGCATGTCGCGGGCGCCCATCCAGAGCCACGAGTTCAGCGCCGGCACGAGGACGAACGGCAGCACGAACAGCGCCCAGGCCCACCACGGCGCCGGGTCCAGCGGCACTCGCCACGGGAGCGGCGGCACGTCCTGCTGCTGCGCAGGCGCGGCGACCGGCTCGACCGAACCATTAGTCATGGGCGGACACTCATCCCTCGAACCTGGTGGGAAACCTCGGCGCCCACCTTAACGCCACCCGTGCAGGAGGTGTTACTCGGCGGCCAGGGCCCGTGACCGGTTGCGAGCGGCCTCGATCGCGGACAGGAACGCGGCGCGGACCTTGTGGTCCTCGAGTTCGCGGACCGCGGCGGCCGTCGTACCGCCCGGGGACGTCACACGCTCGCGCAGCACCGTCGGATGCTCGCCGGTCTCGCGTAGCAGCTTCGCGGAGCCGACCACCGTCTGCACGACCAGGTCGGTCGCCGTGCCGCGCGGCAGGCCCATGTGGACACCGGCCTCGATCATCGCCTCGACGACGAAGAACAGGTACGCCGGGCCGGAGCCCGAGATCGCGGTGACCGCGTCCTGCTGCTTCTCCGGCACGCGGATCACCCGGCCGGTCGCGGCCAGCAGGCTCTCGGCCAGCTCCAGGTGGCTCTCGTCGCAGTGCGCGCCGCGGGAGATCGCGGCCATGCCCTCGTCGACCAGCGCGGGCGTGTTCGGCATGACCCGGACGACGGCCACGCCTTCGGGCAGCCGCGACTCGACGAAGCTGGTGGTGATACCGGCGGCGAGCGAGACGACGGTCTGCGACGGCTGCACGGCCGGGGCGATCTCGGCGAGCAGGTCCGGCATGTCCTGCGGCTTCACCACCAGGACCAGCGTCTCCGCCTGCTTGGCCGCCTCCACGTTCGACACGACGTCGACGCCGTACCGCTCACGCAGCTCGGCGGCGCGCTCCTCCCGGCGCTCGGTGATCAGGAGGTCCTCCGGTCGCCGCCCGGCCCGAATCAGCCCGGACAGCAACGTCTCCCCCATCACACCCGCCCCGAGGACGGCCACCTTTGCACTCATGCCAACAGACTACTGACGAACTGCTCAGATCCCGGTCCCGCTGCCCACCAGCCGGAACATAGGCTCTCCACCCGCACTCCTCCGCCCCGAGAAGGAACCGCCCATGCGACTGCTGCGCGCCCTCGCCATTCCTGCCGCCGCTCTGCT
This sequence comes from Kribbella sp. NPDC003557, assembly GCF_040610805.1. Lineage (NCBI taxonomy): Bacteria > Bacillati > Actinomycetota > Actinomycetes > Propionibacteriales > Kribbellaceae > Kribbella > Kribbella sp. NPDC003557. Next base: position 110,160 of record NZ_JBEXMY010000007.1, on the reverse strand, counting down.
GCTGCTGACCAGCGGCCTGACCCAAGCCACCGCCACCACCACGGACGCCGATGACGGCGACACCGGAACGCTGACCAGTCCGACCATGGCGACCGCGGCCGCCCCCGCCGCGATGTCGACGGCCGGCTATTCCTACACGGCGCCCGTCGACCACTGCATCCTCTTCGCCGCCGAGATCGGCGCCACCTGCTACCAGTGGGTCGGTGACGACCAGTGGGTCGTGGACGGCATCGCGAACGGCTGGGCCGCCGTGGTGCATGTCCAGACCAACTACGGCAAGGACCGGTACTGCCAGGCGCTCCCATCCGCTGAAGGCTGGGGGAAGTGCAACTACGACCACACCGAAGGCAAGTGCGTCCGCTGGCAGATGTACGAGCTCAAGGACGGCGACACCCGGAACTTCACCCCCTGGAGCGCCTGGTACGGCACGCAGTACGGCTATCCGTGCTGATTACTTCTTGCTGATCAAAGAGCGGGCGAAGAACTGCAGGTTGGCGGGGCGCTCGGCCAGGCGCCGGACCAGGTAGCCGTACCAGTCCTCGCCGTACGGGACGTAGACGCGGACCGTGTGGCCGAGGCCCGCCAGGCGGAGCTGCTCCTCGGGGCGGATCCCGTACAGCATCTGGTACTCGTAGCTGCCCGGCGTACGGCGTGCGCGGTCGGCCAGCGCGCCGGCGATCCGGATCAGCCGCGGGTCGTGCGACGCGATCATCGGGTAGCCCTTGCCGTTCATCAGCACCTTCATGGCGCGGACGTAGGCCTTGTCGACCTGGCGTTTCTCCTGGAACGCGACCGACTCCGGCTCCTTGTACGCACCCTTGCACAGCCGGACACGGGAGCCTGCGTACGCGAGGTCACGGCAGTCGGCCTCGGTCCGCCGCAGGTACGCCTGCAGGACCGCGCCGGTGGCCGGGAAGTCCTGGCGCAGCTCGCGCAGGATCCCCAGCGTGGAGTCGGTGGTGGTGTGGTCCTCCATGTCCAGCGTCACCGTCGTGCCGGCGTTGCGGGCGGCGAGGCAGATGGTCCGCGCGTTCTCCAGCGCGATCTTCTCGCCGTCACCCGGCAGCGCCTGCCCGACCGCGGACAGCTTCACCGAGACCTCGGCATGTTTGGTCAGGCCGGCGGCGGAGAGTTTCTTCAGCAGCTCCAGGTACGCGTCGGCCGTGGCGGTCGCGGCGGCCGGGTCGGTGACGTCCTCGCCGAGGTGGTCGAGCGTGACGCTCAGCCCGTTGCTGACCAGCTTCTCGGTGGCCAGGACGGCCTCGGGAGCGGTCTCACCGGCGACGAAGCGCGCGACGATGCCACTGGACACCGGCAGCGACGACACCGCCTTCTTGATCTGTGAGCTGCGGGACATGCCCAGCAGGATTCGGCGAAGCACTACGTGTTCCTCCTCAACCAGGGGTCACTGGTTCGATGGTCGCACCCCAACCTGTTAGAGGATGCGGCCATGCCCATCTTCAAGCGCCGCCGCCGGAACGCCGTGGAGGCCGACCCGATCGGCGCGTTCTGGTCGTGGTGGTCCAGCACCGGAGCCGCCGGCGTCGCGAGCGCCGTCACCCGCCGGGAGCCGACCGACGCGAACGCGGAACTGAACGAGCGGGTCGCCCGCATCCACCCCGACCTGGAGTGGGAGCTCGGCCCGGGGCTGCACGCCGAGCACGTCCTGATCGTCACCGCGGCCGGCAACCCGGCGCAGCGGGCGATCGCCCGCCGCTGGCTGCGCGCCGCTCCGCCGTCGGACCAGGTCTGGGAGTACGCCGACCTGCGCCGCCCCGGTCCCGCGGTGACGCTGCAGTTCGAGGGGCTCCCACCGGTCGCGATCGACGAGTCGGTGGTGTCGATCGAGCCCGACGCGGCCGCCGTGCACGTCGGTGTCCACCACCCCGTCTTCCCGTCGCTGTCGGTGGACGCACAGCGGCGGGTGACGTTCCTGATCCTCGACCTGGTGCTCGGCGAGGAGATGGTGGAGACCTGGGTCGGCGCGATCGACACGCTGCCGGACGCGCCGCAGGACGCCGTACCGGTGACGGAACTGCTGCCGGCGGTGGCCGGGTTCGCGGCCGAGCACACGCTGGAGGACGGCAGCCCGGCGTGGAAGATGCTGGAGGGTACGCGTGACGGGCAGCGGGTGATCGCGACCGCGGAGTACCCGCTGCGGTCGATCCGCCGGCCGCATCTCGACACCCATGTCGCGGTCGCCATCCACTATCCGCTGGTCCGCGACGACGGGCTGCCGGAGTCCGAGATGCTCGACGAGCTGCGGGCCTTCGAGGACCACCTCACCGACCGGCTCGGCGGCTCCGGCAACCTTCTCGCCCACGAGACGTCCGCCGGTGTCCGGATCCTGCACTACTACGTCGACGGCACCACGCCCGCCGACGCCCAGCTCCAGGCCGCCACGACCGGCTGGCCGCACGGCAAGGTGACGCTGACCGCGTCCCCCGACCCCGCCTGGCACAACGTCGCCCACCTCTCGGGCTGATGCAACCCGGGAGTTCGCGCTTTTCGTCTTGAGGGGGAGATGGAGAGTGGAGGCTCGGATGGCGGAGCGGGACCGGGAGTTCGTCGAGTTCGTCGAAGGGGCCGAGGCGGCCTTACGGCGGACCGCGTTCCTCGTGTCGGGTGACCGGCACCGGGCCGACGACATCGTCCAGGACGCGCTGTACAAGCTGTACCTGGCCTGGCCGAAGGTCCGGCGGATGGGCAACCCGTTCGCGTACGCGCGCCGGATGGTGGTGAACGCGGCGTACGACGGGAAACGCCGGCCGTGGCGCCGGGAGGTGACGATCGCCGACGTCCCCGAGCAGGCCGGGTACGACGACTTCGCGATCGGGCACGCCGACCGCGACGAGGTCCTCGAGGCCCTGCGCTCACTGGGCCCACGGCAACGGGCGTGCGTCGTACTGCGGTACTACGAGGACCTGTCCGTCGAGCAGACCGCAGACATCCTCGGCTGCTCCACAGGCACGGTGAAGAGCCAAGCAGCCCGCGCCCTCACCACTCTCCGCCAAGCCATCGCCCAGCGCCGGGCGAGCCGAGCGCTGTGAAGGAGACCAAGATGGAAGACACACGCGAGGTCAGCACCGAACTCCACCGACTCGCTGACGCGGAGCAGCTCGAGCCGATGGACACCGCCCATCTGCTGGATCGCGGTCACCGGGGACGCCGGCGCCGCCGGATCCTGACCGCCGGCGGCGCCGCGGTGGGCGTTGCGGCGATCGCCGTCGCCGCCGCCGTCCTGCCGAACCAGTTCCGCACGGACGACGCTCCCGTGGCGGGCGATCAGCACCAGGAGGCGGCCTTCGAGTCGGTGGCGGGCGTCACGCGCGGCGACGACACCGTCGGTGTGCCGGTCAGCAACGCGGAGGCGCTCCGCCGTTGCCGGCTACGCCTTCCGGACCTGAAGGCTCCCCTGGCGGACACCGTCGGCGGGTACCGGATCGGCGACAGAGCCGTGTCCCGCGCCCTTCCCAAGGTCGGCGACAAGATGCAGATGTGCACAGTTCCCGGCGGTGACAGGCCCACGGCGGCACTCCTGGCCAAGCTCCGGAAGGACCCGGTTCCGACCGACCCCGCGACCCAACTGCTGAACTGTTCCGCCCAGACCTGGGTCGACGTCACCAAGTGGCGCATCGTCGCCAGTGCGCGGTCGAAGACCTGGCCGAGCGTGCTGCTGACCGCGGTGTCACCCGACGGCCGCAAGGCGATCGCCTGTGAGATCGAGAAGAACTCGCTGGACGGCGGCATGGTGATGCGCGGCACCACGTTCCTGAACCTGGACTCGTTGCGGCAGGTGCAGGACCCGATCCTCACCCCGGCGAAGGGTTCGCAACGCGCGGATCTCTACACCGGCCGGGATCTGAGCGGCCAGGCATGCTCGGGTAAGCGCTGCTGGGAGGTCCGCGCCTGGGGCCGGGTCGCGAGCTCGGCGACCCGGATCCATCTCCAGATGGGCCCGTCGGCGACCACCGACATCCCGGTCACCGACGGCTGGTTCGCCTACATCTGGCTGAGCCCGCCGACGACGGCCACGATGAACGATCTGAAGGTCACCGCCTTCGACAAGGACGGAAAGGTCGTCAAGGTGCTGGAGCCCCGCGCCGCGTCCTGAGCCGCCGGGAACCCGTACGAATCGTTACCAACCAAAAGGTCGCGTCGTAGGTCTCACCCATCGAACTTTCGAAGGGGGAGACATGGGGAAACTTCGTACGACCTTGACTCTGCTCGCGGCGGCCGGGATGGCCGCCGCGGGTGCGACCACTGCCGTCGCCGGGACGACAGCGACCACCGCGGCCTGCGGGGTGAATCTCGGCTCGGTGACGGCCGGTGGTGACCAGACACTGCAGCGGCTGACCGCGGCGGCCCCGCCGGTGCCGGGGGCTCGGAGTGTTGTGCCCAACGTTTACGGCGACGGGGCGGTGCGGATGGTGGGCTCGCTCGTCAATGAGGCGACGCCGACCGGTAGTTCCCGGCACGGGCGGGTGGTGCTCGGGGACTCCATGTATCAGCACTGGCTCGAGCTCGACAAGAGTGGCAAGGTGACGTCGTCGGAGCTGGCGCGGATCGGCGGTGGGTGGAGCAGGTTCGTCGACCACGAGACGTCGGTGTTCAACAACGACCTGACCCACCCGCGGACCTACGAGTACGCGCTCCGTTCGGACGGCGTGCTGTTCCGGTGGGTCGTCGGCGACACCGGCGCCTGGAAGGCGTACGGCTCGGCGGCCGGGTTCTCGGCGGTGAAGTCGATGACGCTGATCAGCAAGGCCGCGGCGTACGACACGTTCCTCGCGAACACCCGCGGCGGCGCGCTGTACACCATCCGCATCCCGGTCAACGCCCAGCTGCGGCCGGTCGTCACCAAGGTGCGGGCGGCGACCTGGCAGGGCTTCGAGACGCTCGTCGCCGGTGCCTGCGGCAACTACGGGACCGTTGTCGTCGGCATCGACAAGGACACCAGGTCCGCGTACCTCTACACGTTCGGCCACGCGGACGGCGTGCAGACGTCGATCACCGGCCACGGCAAGGTACCGGGCACGTTCGCCGACCCCAGCTACTTCCGCTGGGCCCCGCCGGTGAAGTCCGACTGGCTGTTCGGCGAGTGAGCTAGGCCGTACGACGTCTGAGGGTGGCGGCGCCCAGCCCGAGCGCGGCGAGGATGAAGCCGAGCACGACCAGGGTGTCGCCACCGGTCCCGGTGGTGAATCCGTTGCCTGCAGCAACTCCGAGGACGGCGTCGACGGCGTAGGACAGCGGCAGCACGTCGCTGATCGCGTGCAGGACCGTCGGCAGCTGGTCGCGTGGGACGAGCAGGCCGCACAGCAGGATCTGCGGGATCATCACGGCCGGCATCATCTGCACGGCCTGGAACTCGGTCGCCGCGAACGCGCTCGCGAACAGGCCGAGCGCCGTACCGAGCACGCCGTCCAGCACCGCGACCACACCGAGCTGCCAGGCGGCGCCCTGGATGTCCAGATCCAGGAGGTACAAGGCGATCGAGACGACCACCAGCGCCTGGACGACGGCGATCAGCGCGAACGCGAGCGCGTACCCGAGCAGGAAGTCCAGCTTGCCCATCGGCATCGTGAACAGCCGGGAGAGGGTGCCGGTGGACCGTTCGCGCAGCGTCGCGACCGACGTGACCACGAACATGATGATGGACGGGAAGACCGCGAGCAGCGGCCCGCCGATCCGGTCGAAGACCATCGGGGAATCGGTGAACATCCACCACATCAGGCTGACGAGCAGCGTCGGCAGCACGATCAGCATCGCCACCGTCCGGTGGTCCCGGCGCAGCTGCGCCAGCACCCGGGCCGCAACGGCGAACGTCACTCGCGGCGTCATCGCGCACCGGCCTTCCGCTCGATCAGGGTGAGGAACGCCTGCTCGATGTCGTTGGTGCCGGCCGACAGCAGCAGGTCCTGAGGTGTGTCGTCGGCGAGCAGCTCGCCGTCCCGCATCAGCAGCAGACGGTCGCAGCGGGACGCCTCGTCCATGACGTGACTCGACACCAGCAGCGTCGCGCCCGCGTCGGCGAGCTCGTGGAAGAGGTTCCAGAGATCGCGGCGTAACACGGGGTCCAGGCCGACGGTCGGCTCGTCCAGCACCAGCAGCTCAGGACTGCCGAGCAGCGCGGCCGCGAGGGAGGCACGCGAGCGCTGGCCGCCGGACAGCTGGTCGACCCGGGCGTCCGCGTGCGATGCGAGATCGACCGCCTCGACGACCCGTTCGACATCCGGCGACGGGACCCCGAGGACGGCCGCGAAGAAGCGCAGGTTCTCGGTGACGGTCAGATCGCCGTACACGCTGGGCTCCTGCGTCACGTAGCCGATCCGACCGCGCAGCTTCGGCGCGCCGGCCGGCAGCCCGAGGACCGACACGTCACCGGTCACCCGCGCCTGCAGGCCGACGATCGCCCGGATCAGCGTCGTCTTGCCACAGCCCGACGGCCCGAGCAGCCCGGTCACGGTCCCGGCCCGCAGGTCGAACCCGACGCCGTGCAGGACCTCCCGGTCGCCGCGGACCACGACGACGTCACGGCAGCTCACCGCGTTTTTCATCATATGATGAATTTAGCGCGCACGCTGCCCGCTGGCAACAGGGAGATTCAGACGACGGCGTACCCGGTCGCTGCACTCAACGCGTCCAGCGAGGGATCGCCGTACCGCTCCCGCAGCGCCCCGAACCGCTCGACCTTGTCCGCGCCGAACCGGCCGACCTCGGCGGCGTACGTGTCGCCGGACAGGAACACCGGCGGGCGCCGTTTGCTGTGGAACTTGTCCGCGTACAGCACGAGCTCCTCCTCCGGCGTCCGCGGCAGGTAGTCGTCGACCGGGATCGGCAGCGCCTGCCGTACGACGTCCTCGCGGGTGATCCCGACGCCGGTGTGACACGACGCGAACCGGCAGATCTCGACCGGGAAGCCGAGCGATGCCAGCAACGCGTGCCCGAGGACGCCGTGCCGCACGTACGCGGTCGATTCCAGGCGGTAGACCCCGATGTCGTGCAGCAGCGCTCCCGCCCGCACGAGGTCGGTGTCGATGTCCAGGCCGGCGAAGAACTGCGAGGCCACCGAGCACACCAGCCGGCAGTGCTCGTGGACCAGCTCGAACGACGACCGGCTCGGCGCGTGGTCCCGGTGCAGCGCGCGGATCTCCTGATCGGTCGGGATCTCCATCAGCCGGAGACGTACTGCTGGATCGCCGGCGCGAGCCGCTCGACGAGGGTGTCCAGGTCGGCGGACGCCACCGGCTCCAACTCGACCACGTACCGGGTCAGCGCCATCCCGATCAGGTGGCTCGCGATCAGCCCGACCCGCAGCTTCGCGTCCGGGACGTCGATGAACCGCGAGACCGGCTCCAGGATCATCCTGGTCATCCCCTCGCGCATGATCCGGGCGACCTCGTCGCTGGTCACGACGCTGCGCAGCATCGCCTTCATCCGCTGCTGTCCCTCGTCGGACTCCCAGACGCCGAGGAACACGGTCGCGATCCGCCGGCCGAGATCCTCGCGGGAGCCGTCCAGGATCGCGGCGGCCACCTGCCGCGGGTCCAGCGGCAGCGCCATCGCCTCGATGAACAGCTCGTCCTTGCTGTCGAAGTAGTGGTGCACGAGCGCGGCGTCGACACCGGCCTGGCGTGCGACCGCGCGGATCGAGGTGGCCGCGAACCCCTTGTCCGCAAAGGATTCCCGGGCCGCCCGGACGATCTCGCCCCGGGTGTCGGGCCCACCCGGCCGGCGTCCCGGCGTACGGCGGGAAACCGTCACGGAGTCAGCTCCGAGATCTCCCCCTCGGGCGTGACCGCGAACGGCGTCCGGCGCGCGGCCGACTTCACGAAGTGCTTGCGGGTGAACTCCAGCGACTCGACCAGGTCGACCTCGCGCTCGGACCGGCTGGCCGCGCGGCGGGTGTTGATCTCGATGACGATGTGGCCGCGGAAGTCCTGTTTGGCCAGGACGGCCAGCAGGTCGGCGGCGCGCTGCGTGCCGCGGCCCGGCACGAGGTGCTCGTCCTTGGCGGATCCGGTGCCGTCGGTCAGGTGCACGTGGGTGAGGCTCCGGCCCATCGTCGCGGCCAGCTCGACACAGTCCTGCTCAGCGGTGGACGCGTGCGACAGGTCGAGGGTGGTGTGCGCGTAGCTCTGCTCGGTCGGGTCCCAGCTCGGCGCGTACGCCTGCAGGCCCTTGCCCGGGGCGCGCCACGGGTACATGTTCTCGACCGCGAAGATCACGCCGGTCTCCGCCTCCAGCCGGGCGATGCCCTCGACGAAGCCGCGCGCGTACTCCCGCTGCCAGCGGAACGGCGGGTGCACGACGACCACGTCCGCGCCGAGGTCCTTGGCGGCCTCCGCGCTGCGCTCGAGCTTGCCCCACGGGTCGGTCCCCCAGACCCGCTGGGTGATCAGCAGGCAGGGCGCGTGCACGGCGAGCACCGGCAACTGGTGGTAGTCGACGAGGCGCTGGACCGCGTCGATCTGGGTGCTGAGCGGATCGATCCCGACCATCACCTCGACGCCGTCGTACCCGAGCCGGGCGGCCAGTTCGAAGCCGCTGGCGGTGGACTCGGGGTAGACGGAGGCGGTGGACAGGCCGATCTTCGCGGTCGTACGGGGGTTCATTCGTTCACCGGGGTTGCAGCTGGTCGAGCCGGGACAGGATGACGCCCTCACGCAGGGCCCACGGGCAGACCTCGAGCGCGGGCAGGTCGAAGAGGTCCATCACGGCGTCGGCGACCAGCGCGCCGGCGGTCAGCTGGGACGCGCGGCCGGGCGAGACACCGGGCAGGGCGGCCCGTTCGGCGGCCGACATCTTGGTCAGCTTCGGGATCCACTCGTTCAGGTCGTCGCGGTTCAGCGTGCGCGGCACGTACGGCCCGTCGGCGGACGGGGCCGCGCCGGCGATCCGGGCCAGCGAACGGAACGTCTTGCTGGTGGCGACGGAACGCTGCGGCTTACCGGCCCGCAGGACCGGACCGGCGACCGCGGCCAGCTCCAGCCGGATCCGGCGGCGCAGCGCCCGGACCTCGTCCTTGTCCGGCGGGTCCGCGGTCAGCCCCTCGCGGGTCAGCCGGCCCGCGCCGAGCTGCACCGACTCCGCCACGGTCGGCTGCTCGTCCGACCCGGCCGCGATCTCCAGCGAGCCGCCGCCGATGTCGAACACCGCCAGCCGCCCCGACGACCAGCCGAACCACCGCCGGACCGCCAGGAACGTCAACCGGGCCTCGTCCTCACCGGTCAGCACCTCGAGGTCGACGCCGGTCTCGTCCCGGACCCGGGCCAGCACCTTCTCGCCGTTCGGCGCCTCGCGGAGCGCGGACGTCGCGAACGAGAGCACCGACTCGCAGCCCTTGTCCTCGGCCAGCTCGACGGCTTCCTTGGTGAACGCGATCAGCCCGTCGGCGCCGGACTCGGCGATCCGGCCGTCCTTGTCCAGGTGCTCGGCCAGCCGGAGCTCGGTCTTGTGCGAGTACGCCGGCAGCGGGGCGGCGCCACGGTGCGCGTCCACCACGAGCAGATGGACGGTGTTGGATCCCACGTCGAGTACGCCGAGCCGCATACCCTCACGCTAGCGGACAACCGGAGAGGGTGCGTCTCCCGATCCCACGCCGTCGCGAGCAGGTGCTCGGCGGAGTGCCTCGGCGAGCTGGAGCGGAGGGGTCGATGTGGTTTCATCGTTCCCTTCGCTCCAGCTCGGCGAGGTGCCCGCCGAGTGCCGCGCAGTAGGCGTGGGATCGGGAGACGTGCCCTGAGCAGTGCATTCACGGATGCGGGGGTTCGGCGCGTACGCTTTTCAGGTGCCTGAGGTTTCTCTCGATTTCCCCCGTGCCTGGGTCGAGTTCACCGACCCCGAGGACCCCGACCAGGTCTTCCGCTGCGACGTGACCTGGCTGACCTCCAACTGGAGCTGCATCTTCGGCGGTGGTTGCCAGGGGATCTACAAGGGCCGGCCGAACGACGGCTGCTGCACCCTAGGTGCGCATTTCTCCGACGCCGACGACGAGAAGCGGGTGAAGAAGTACGTCAAGGAGCTCGGCAAGGAGGACTGGCAGTTCCGCAAGGAGGGCCGGACCAACGGCTGGGTCGAGACCGACGACGACGGCGAGCGCAAGACGCGGGTCTGGGAGGGTGCGTGCATCTTCCTGAACCGGCCGGGTTTCTCCGGCGGCGCCGGCTGCGCGCTGCACGGGCTGGCACTGAAGCGCGGCGTGCACTTCGTCGAGACCAAGCCGGACGTGTGCTGGCAGCTGCCGATCCGGCGGACCTTCCGCGAGGTCGAGCGGCCGGACGGCACGACGTACACCGAGGTCGGCATCGGGGAGTACGACCGGCGCGGCTGGGGCCCGGGCGGGCACGACCTGGACTGGTACTGCACCGGTAACACCGAGGCGCACATCGCCGTCGAGCCGGTGTTCGAGTCCAGCAAGGTCGAGCTGCAGACACTGATGGGCCTGAAGGCCTACGACGTGCTCGCCGAGCTGTGCCGTCAGCACCTGGAGGCGGCGCGGCCGCTGCTGCCGCACCCCGCCTCGAAATAGCTCCGACACACCCTGGGTGTGTCGACTGTCGGACCGAGACGCAACAATGACTGACATGCGTCTGGATCATCTGTCGTACGCGTGCGGACCCGATGGCTGTGCGGCCACGCTGGAGCGCCTGTCCGGGCTGCTCGGCGCGGAGTTCGTCGACGGCGGGGTGCACCCGCGGTTCGGCACGGTCAACCACATCCTGCCGCTGGAGAACGACCGGTACATCGAGGTGGTCGACGTGCTCGACCACCCGGCGTCGGACAAGGCGCCGTTCGGTCAGGCGGTCCGCGCCCGCAAGGAGCTCGGCGGCGGCTGGCTCGGCTGGGTGGTCGCGGTCCGCGACATGGAGGCGATGGAGAAGCGCCTCGGCCGGCAGGCGGTGCCCGGCAACCGGCACCGGCCGGACGGGGTGAACCTGACCTGGCGGCAGATCGGCGTCAAGGGCCTGATCGCGGACCCGCAGCTGCCGTTCTTCATCCACTGGGACGACCTCGCCGAGCACCCGTCGATCGGTGGCAAGGGTATCGAGCTGACCGGCCTGGAGATCGCCGGCGACCCGTCCCGGGTGACCGACTGGATCGGCCACCCCGCCGACCACCTCCTCGACGACCTCGACGTCACCTGGGCCGGCCCGAACGGCCAGCCCGGCCTGGTCGCGGCCACCTTCCAGACCCCCAACGGCGCCGTCCGGGTCTGATCACCGCAAGCCTTGACCTGACGCTCCGCGCGACCTAACGTACAACCAAATGGTTGTAGATGAGGTGATCGCGGATCGGTTGCTGCACGCGTTGGCGGACGCGACGCGGCGGGACATCGTCCGGCGGTGCCTGACCGGGTCCGCCTCGGTCTCGCAGCTGGCCGGGCTGTACCCGATGAGCTTCGCCGCGGTGCAGAAGCACGTCGCGGTACTGGAGCGGGCGGGGCTGGTGAGCAAGGAACGACGTGGCCGGGAGCAGCTCGTACGCAGCGAGATCGACGCCGTACGGCGGGCCCGGGACGCGCTGGACCAGCTCGAGCTCACCTGGCGTTCCCGCGTCGAGCGGATGTCCGGACTGCTGGCGGCCGAGCGCGCACCGACGGGCGAAGGGGACGAGGAACCATGAGCGTTACCAGTGTGGACAAGGATTTCGACGCGTTGACGTTGACCCTGGTCGCGGACTTCGACGCGCCGGCCGAGCGGGTGTGGGACCTGTGGGCGGACCCGCGCAAGCTCGAGCAGTGGTGGGGCCCGCCGGCGTACCCCGCGACCGTGGTGGATCACGACCTGACGCCGGGCGGGCGGGTGTTCTACTACATGACCAGCCCGGAGGGCGACAAGTACCACGGACGCTGGCAGGTCACCGCGGTGGAGCCGCCGAAGTCGCTGGAGTTCGTCGACGCGTTCGCCAACGCGGACGGGACGCTCGACGAGCGGCTGGACCCGAACACGGTGCGAGTCGAGCTCACGCCGGACGGCGGTGGCACGCGGATGGAGCTGCGCGCGTCGTTCGACTCCCGGGAGCACATGGATCAGCTGCTCGCGACCGGCATGGCCGAAGGGCTGGAGCAGGCTGTGTCGCAGGCGGACGCGCTGCTTCAGTGAAGGTGTTCCAGGTCGTCCAGGGAGGTTTCCAGATGGCCGAGCATGCGTTGCAGGTGTGGGACGGTGCGGCGGCAGCCGACCAGGCCGAAGTGCAGTTCGTGCGCGTAGCTGGTGACGCTGATGTTCAGTGCCTGGCCGTTCAGGACGATGCTCGCGGGATACATGCCGAGCAGGCGTGAGCGGTTCCAGTAGAGCGGGCTGTCGGTGGGGCCGGGGACGTTCGAGATGACCACGTTGTACGGCGGGGGCGTCCGGCCGGCCACGCCGGGGAGGATCGCGGCGGGGCCGGCGACACCGAAGCCGAGTGCGCCGACGATCAGGTTCTGGAGCGGGGTGAGGCCGGACAGGACGCCCTTGGCCTGGGTGGTCGAGAACATGATCCGGCGGATCCGGCGCTCGGGGTCCGGCTCGTCGGTGGCGAGGTCGGCGATCAGGGTGGCGAGCGAGTTGCCGCCGCCCGGGGCGTCGTCCTTGGTCCGGAGCGAGACCGGGACCATCGCCGTCAGCGCCTTGTCGGGCAGGGCGTTCTGCTCGAGCAGATAGTTGCGCAGGGCCCCTGAGCACATCGCCAGCAGGACGTCGTTCAGCGTTGCGCCGGTGATCGCCCGGACCTTCTCCAACCGCTCGATCGGCCACGACTGCGCCGCGAACCGCCGCGCACCCGTCACCGGCTGGTTGAAGATCGTCCGCGGCGCCTGAAACGGCATCGTCGCCTGCAGCAGCCCCTTCAGCCCAGCCGGAGCCAACCCACCCAACTCCGCCAGCAGTTGCCCGGCGCCGCCGACCCCGTGCGCCGCGGCCCCGACCGCCCGCCCAGGAAGCCTCCCGATGGCCGCAAGCAACTCCGCAGGAGTAGACATCCCGCCACCCGACTCTGTACCGGCAGGGAGGCCCTCGCCGCCTACGCCGGGCAGGGCGTAGGTCGCGGGCATATCCGTTTGATTCGGGTCTGTGGTGAGGGTGGCCTGCATCCACCGCAGCGCGGTGACGCCGTCGATCATCGAGTGGTGGATCTTGCTGTAGATCGCGAAGCGCCGCCCCTCGACGCCGTCGATCAGGTGCATCTCCCACAGCGGGCGGTGCCGGTCGAGAAGCGTGCCGTGCAGGCGGCTGGTGAGTTCGAACAGCTCCCGGAACCGCCCGGGGCGCGGCAGCGCGGACAGCCGGACGTGGTACTCCAGATCGATCGCGTCGTCCTGCTCCCAGGACCAGTAGCCGAGGTCCGCCGGCCGGTTCCGCACCCGGCGCGAGAACAGCGGGTTCACCTCCGGCGCCGCCACGATCTCGTGGTACAGCCAGGACACGAAGTCCCGCGAGATCTCCGGGAACACGTGATCCCGCCCGGCGCCCTCGGGAAGCTCGAACAGCATCAGCCCACCGACGTGCATCGGCTGCTCGCGAGTCTCCCCGCCAAGGAACATCGCATCCAGCGGCCCTACCGCGGTCATGCGCGCCTCCGCTCCCCGACCCGGCCTACCTGGCAATCCTTCGCCAGGACCGGCCGGATCGTCTACCCCGGCCACCAGGGATAACGCGGATTTGGTGATCCCCTCAGCTGTCCAGCGGGCGGTAGTTCACGCCGAGGCGCTCGATCCGCGCCAGGTGCGGACGGAGCCGGCCGAGGAACTCGTCGTAGGAGACCTTCGGGGAGCCCCAGGCGCGTTCGGCGAAGGCGGACAGGCGGGGCAGCAGCATGTACCCGACCTGCTCCGGCCCCTCCATGTACTCGGTCCAGATCTGGCACTGGGTGCCGATGATCAGCGCCTTCTCCTCGTCGGACAGCGCCGCCGGGACCACCTCGAAGTCGTACACCTTCTCCAGCGGGATGTTGCCGCCGATCGCGAGCGGCTCGGTCGCCGGGTCGCCCTGGTAGTAGTCGAAGTACACCGACTCGCACGGCGCCATCACGACCTGGTGCCCGGCCTTCGCCGCGACCTCGCCGCGCTGGGCGCTCCGCCACGCCATGATGACCGCGTCCTTCGGACAGTCGGTCTCGACCATCTCGTCCCACCCGACCAGCCGGCGCCCCCGCTCGGCCAGCACCTCCGCGACCTGCGCGGTGAACCAGCCCTGCAACTGGCCCGGCTCGTCCAGCCCGAGCTCGGCCTGCCGCTTCTGCGCTTCGTCCGACTCGGCCCACTGCACCGACGGGCACTCGTCGCCGCCCAGGTGCACGTACTCCGAGGGGAAGATGTCCAGCACCTCACGCAGCACGGTCTTCACGAACTCGACCGTCGCGTCGTTCACGTTCAGTACGTCGTCGCTGATCCCCCACACCTGCCGCACCGTCAGCTGCTGGTCCGGGTGATTGCCCAGCTCCGGGTACGCCGCGATCGCGGCCTGCATATGCCCCGGCAGGTCGATCTCGGGCACGACGGTGATGCCGCGCTCCGCGGCGTACGCGACGATCTCGCGGAGGTCGTCCTTGGTGTAGAAGCCGCCGTGCCGGGTGCCGTCGTAGGTGAACTCGGTCTGGCCGTGCGACATCTTGCCGACCATGGTCCCGTCCCGCCACGCACCGACCTCGGTGAGCCGCGGGTAGGCCTCGATCTCGACCCGCCAGCCCTGGTCGTCGGTGAGATGGAAGTGCAGCACGTTCAGCCGGTGCAGGGCGAGGACGTCGATGACCTTGAGGACGAACTCCTTGGGCATGAAGTGCCGCGCGACGTCGAGCATCGTCCCCCGCCAGCCGAACCGCGGCGCGTCGGCGACGTGCGCCAGCGGCACGGCGACCTTCCCGCCCCCGGCCTCCGCCGCGGCCTCGACCAGCTGGGCGTACGTCGTCTCCGCGTGCCGCAGCGCGTCCTCGGAGCCGGCCGCCAGCCGGGCGCCCTCAGCGGTGATCTCGATCCGGTACTCGGCGGCGTCGAGGTTCTCGACGACGTCCCGGACAGCCTCGCCGATGGGATCGGCGGTGACCCAGCGGCCTTCGTGGACGGTGAGTTCTCGCGGGGCAGGAACGATCGCGATGTCGGACATCCGGACTCCAGGGGAAGCGCGCGGCTCGAGTTATGTCAGGACGATCCTATAAGCGCCTTCCCTGTCAGGTTCATGAGAGGGTTTGCCCGTGACGAGCGAGCAGCAGCGGACAACTCTCCGGGTCCTGGTGGCGAGCAACGCGCTCGGCGGCGTCGCGACGGCCAGCGGTTTCGCGGTAGCGGCCCTGCTGGCGGAGAACGTCTCCGGCTCGACGTCACTGGCAGGCCTGGTGGCGACCTCGACCACGCTGGGCGCGGCCGCCCTGGCCGTCCCTCTGGCCGGCCTTGCCCGCACCCGCGGCCGAAGGGTTTCGCTGACGACCGGCTACCTGATCGCGTGCGTGGGCGCCGTACTGACGATCGTCGCCGCCCAGACCGGTTCGCTGGCCTTGCTCCTGGCCGCGGGCTGTCTGTTCGGCAGCGGCTCCGCCTCCAACCTGCAGTCGCGGTACGCCGCAACCGACGGGGCCGACCCGAGCCGCATCGCCCGGTCGCTGGCCGTGGTCGTCTGGGCGACCACGATCGGCGTCATCGTCGGCCCGAACCTGACCGGGGTCGGCGGCAAGGTGGGCGCGTCGCTGGGCATCCTGGCGCTGGCCGGCCCGTACGTGTTCTCGGTGATCGCCTTCGGTCTCAGCTCGGCCACGGTGTGGGTCGGGATGCGCAGCCAGGTGCGCCCGGCCAAGGTGGAGCGCCAGCCGCTCGGTGAGACGTTCCGCCAGGTCATCAGCATCCCGCATGCGCGGCTGGGCCTGCTGTCGATCGCGACGGCGCACGCGGTGATGGTCGGCGTCATGTCGATGACCTCGGTACACCTGCGGCACCACGGCGCGTCGCTGACCATCGTCGGCTTCGTCATCAGCGGCCACGTGGCCGGGATGTACGCCCTGTCCCCGCTGACCGGCTGGCTGGCGGACCGGCTCGGCCGGATCCCCACGATCGGCATCGGCCTCGGCGTACTGGCCGTGGCGATGACGCTGGCCGCGGTCGCGCCGGACGACGCGCACGCGCTGACCGGGCTGGCGTTGTTCACCCTGGGCCTCGGCTGGTCGGCCTGCCTGGTCGCGGGGTCGACCCTGTTGTCGCGGTCCGTCCCCGACGGCATCCGTACGTCGGCTCAGGGCCTGTCCGACCTCACCATGGGCGTCCTGGCTTCCCTTTCGGGCACGGCTGCCGGCCCTGTCCTCGCCTACCTCGGCTTCCACTGGCTGGCGGTGTTCTGCGGCATCCTCCTCATTCCGGCCGCCGTGCTCGCCGCCACCACCAAACAGGCACTGGCTAGGGTCTAGCGGTGTGAGCATCGCGGAGGGCGGGATCCCGAGTCCGAACATCTGGCACCACCCGAAGGTGTACGAACTCGAGAACCGCGCGGTCGACCCGGACGGCGTGATCGAACCGGCCCTGCGGGCGATCCGCGACTGGGCCGGCGCGACGGTGCTCGACATCGGCTGCGGCACCGGCTTCCACCTGCCGATGTTCGCGGCGACCGCCCGACGGGTGATCGGCGTCGAGCCGCACGGCGCGCTCGCGGACGCGGCCCGGCGCCGGACGAGCGCCCTGCCGAACGTCGAAGTCCGGCAGGGTACGGCGCAACGCCTGCCGGTGCCGGACTCGTCGATCGACGTGATGCACGCACGCTGGGCGTACTTCTTCGGGCCGGGGTGTGAGCCCGGGCTGGCCGAGCTGGACCGGGTGATGCGCCGCGGCGGGACCGCGTTCGTGATCGACAACGACGGCAGCCGGTCGACGTTCGGCGAGTGGTTCCGGACGTCGTACCCGATGATCAAGGCACCGGTGGTGGAACGGTTCTGGGCCGACCGCGGCTGGCACCGGACACCACTGGACATGGGCTGGCGGTTCGAGACCCGTGCCGATCTGGAGGCGGTGGTGAAGATCGAGTTCACCCCGAAGGACGCCCGCCGGATCCTCGCCTCGCACACGGGCGTCGAGGTCGACTACGCGATCAACCTCTGGAGCAAGCGGTTCTAGACGACACTCTGCGCACTGCGGACCGACCTCCGCGCCTCATAGGGTTGACGAACCACTCGACGGGGCTTGCTGGGGAGGCGCCAGGCACGGATGGACGGACTGCTGCTCGAACGCGTGCCGGGGCTGCCGCACAGGCTCCGGGTCGACGTCGGTGAGCAGCGTGCGGTGGTGGTGCCTCAGGCAGCCGACCGTCGCAGGCTGGCCGACGTCGTGACCGGACTGGACGAGCCGCCGCCCGGAGCGCTGGTCCTGGCCGGCGGAGCGGTCCGGCTGGTGCCGGCCGAAGGCGGTCTGCTCCCCCACCTCACAGTGCTCGGCAACGTGATGCACGGGCACCGCACCTCGCAGCCGGTCACCAAACAGGCTGCGCGGGAAGCGAGTGTGGTCAAGGCCATCGGCTGCGGGCTGGAGGACGTGCTGGATCGCTACCCGTACGAGATCACGCCCGGCCGGCGCCGTCTGGCCGGAGTGGCCCGCGCACTCGGCGCTTATCCCCGGGCGATCGTGCTGGAGGACGCGAACGGCCTGCCTACGTGGGGATCGCTCCTGTCGCTACGGCCTAACCCCGACCTTGCCTCAGCCGCTCTGCTGCTCATCACGACCAGCGCGGCGCGTACGGCGGGATTCGTCGATGCCGAGTAGCCGCAGAGCGTTCCTGGGGACCGCTGCCGCGACGCTTCTGCTCACCGGCTGTTCGAGTGACGTACTGGGACTGCGGCGTGCGGTCCGGGTCGCTGTCAGCTGGAGCGGTGAGGAACTGCGCGCGTTCCACAAGGTGCTGGACGGCCTGGGCGCGCTGGACTACCCGGTCGAGGTCGTACCGCTCGGCGACGACATCTCCACCGCCTTCGGCGCCCGCTCCACGCGCCGGCCGGACATCGTCATGCTGCCGCAGCCGGGCCTGGTCCCGCGGCATCTGGCCGACCTGGAGCCGATCCCCGACGACATCGCCAAGCTCGGCCAGGCCCGCCTCTGGAAAGAGCTCCTGGTCCACGAGGGAACGACGTACGGCGTGCCGTTCAAGACAGCGCACAAGTCCGCCGTCTGGTACCGGCCCTCGGTGTTCCGGCAGGCCGGCGTGCAACCGCCGCGGCTGTGGAGCGAGTGGCTGACGCTGAACCAGGCCCTGACCCAAGCGGGTGTCACACCACTTGCGTTGGCCGCAGGTGACGGCTGGGTGCTGACCGACTTCCTGGAGAACATCCTGCTGGGCATCGCGCCGTCCGTGTACGCCGGACTTGCGACAGCTACCGACCCGCGTCCGTCGCAGCACCCGGAGGTCGCAGCCGCGCTGCGGTTGCTGGGCACGATGTGGTCGGCGCCCAATGTGCTCGCAGGCGGCGTGAAGGAGTCGCTCGTCCAGCAGTTCCCGGATGCTCTGGTGGAGGTCTTCGGGCACCGCAGGGCCGCCATGGTGCTCGCATCCGACTTCGCTGAGCCGGTAGTGCGCTCGTTCGCCGCAGATCCCGACGACATAGGGCTCTTCACGTTCCCTCCCATGACTGCGGGAGCTGCGGCGCCCGTGGTCGTCGGAGGTGACGTGATGGTGCTGCCGAAGCCGACCACCGAGGACGCACGCGACTTGGTACGACGACTCTCCGCGCCGACCGCGGCCGACCCGTGGATCGCGGAGGGCGGGTTCCTGGTCGACGGCCGGACCAGTGGCTACTCCCCCGAGCTCACCCGGCTGGCTGAGCAGCTGACCAAGCCGGGTGAGCAACTGCGGTTCGACCTGTCCGACCAGCTCGGGCGCATCGGTGACATCAACGGCCTGTGGCGCGTGCTGACCGACTTCCTGATCGCGGTCGGCCGGCGCGAGGCCGACGTCGCGGACGCGGTGGACGACGCGATGACCGACCTGCGGACAGTGGAGGAGAGCTGATGGGCCTGCAGACCAACGGCCTGTCGCTCGAGGTCGTCGGCCGGGAGATCACCGGCCGTCCGGTCCAGGGCAGACCGCGGCGGCCCGCCGGACCGTACCTGCTGGGGCTGCCTGCGTTGCTGCTGAGCTGTCTGCTGCTGGTACCGATCGGCGTGACCGTGGTGACGGCGTTCCGGACCGACGGCGGCTTCGGCCTCGGCAACTTCGCGGTGATGGGCGACCCCTCCGCATTGCATGCCGTGGGCAACAGCCTGTTGTGGGTGCTGGTCGCGTTCGGCACGGTGGCGGTCGGGTTCTTCCTCGCACTGTTGAGCTACCGGCTCCCGGCTGTCACCACGTTCTTGCAGCCCGCACTGGTCATTCCGTTCGCCGTGTCGATCCTGGTGTCCGGTGCGACGTTCCGGCTGATCTTCGACCCGACACCGGAACGCGGGACGATCACCGCCGTCTCGACGCGGCTGTTCGGCTCCAGTCCGGTGTGGCTCGGCCCTGGTTTGTTCTGGCTGGTCCTGGTCTCGGCGTTCGGCTGGACGTGGCTCGGGTACGTCGTGTCGCTGTTTCGCGCCGGTCTGGACGCGATACCGGACGACGTGACGCGGACGATGACCGCTGAGGGCGTGAAGGGCTGGAGACGGCTGCGGGCGTTGGAGATCCCACTGCTGCGTCCCATCACCGGTGTGGTCACACTGACGCTGGTCATCGCGGCCGTGCGGGTCTTCGACCTGGTGCTGATCGTCGTACCCGGATCCATGCAGCGTTCGGCGGACGTGCTGGGGCTGAACTGGTGGCGGGCCACCACCACAGGCGGCGACTCCGGACGTACGGCGGCGCTCGGTGTCGTCCTGTTCGCGATCGTCGCGGCGGTCGGGCTGATCGGCGTCCGCGGGCTCCGCCGGCGACGCTGGGCGATGCCTGTGACCGTCGTACGGCCGGACCCGTCGCTGGGGCGTCCCAAGCCGGCCCGGAAGGTACGGCGGTTCGGGTGGTTCATCGGGTTCGCCGTCGCACTGGTGTGGATCTTCCCGGCCGTCGTTCTCGTCGCCACGGCCTTGCACTCGCCACGGGAGGCCGGCCTCAGCGGATGGTGGTCGTTCTCGGGGCTCGGGTTCTCGTCGTTCGGAGCAGCGGCGAATGTCGGGCTGTTCAGAGCGCTGCTGTCCACGCTGGTCATCGCGGCCGCGGCGACGGCTGTCCTGCTCGTCATCGCCGTGCCCACGGCGTACCTGGTCGCGTGGGGCGGCCTGCCGACGCGGCTCGGTCGGATCGCGATGGGTGTGTTCGTCGTACTGGCCGTGACGCCGGTGCAGATGTACGCCGCTCCGCTGCGGGACGCGATCGACACGGCCGGCCTGGCCGGGTCCAGGGTCGCGCTGGCGCTGGTACATGCGGCTGCAGGTCTGCCGTTCGCCGTACTGCTGCTGCGCTCCGCCTTCGCGTCCGCGCCGCCTGCGCTGGTCTCCGAGGCGTTGCAGGGACCAGCGCGTCAAAGCGCCGTACTGGCGACCGTGCAGCGGACCTACCGGCCCGCACTGGTTGCTGTCGCGGTGCTGGAGTTCGCGCTGGTGTGGAACGACTTCATCGTGGGGTTCCTGATCAGTGGCCCGGGCACGACGCCGCTGTCACTGGTGCTGTGGGGTGAGGCGCGGCAGTTCTCTACGTCGAGCGGACCGGTCGCCGCTGCGGCTGTCGTCGCGTCGGTAGTGCCCGTGGTTCTGATGCTCACCTTCTGGCGCATCGTCGTGCGCGGGCTGACGACAGGGAGCCGGCCATGAGCGAGGAGGAGGACAAGGCTCTGGACCGGCAGGACGAGGAGCCGTCGCGGACCCAGGTGTTCTTCTTGTTCGTCGGCGGTGTCGTGTCCGGCGTGCTGACCGATCTCGTCTCACAACTGCTCAGCCAGAGCTTCGGCCAGCGTGGCATCGTGCAG
This sequence comes from Kribbella sp. NPDC003557, assembly GCF_040610805.1. Taxonomy (NCBI): domain Bacteria; kingdom Bacillati; phylum Actinomycetota; class Actinomycetes; order Propionibacteriales; family Kribbellaceae; genus Kribbella; species Kribbella sp. NPDC003557. The sequence goes on along the minus strand of NZ_JBEXMY010000007.1, from coordinate 89,277 downwards.
TGGGTCGGCTACTCGGTGGCCGGCCTGCTCGTGCTCGTCGCCTTCGCTCTGTGGCGTTGGCGGTCCCGGATCGTTCGACGGCGTTCGCAGGGTGTGACCCCGCTGCACGCGGCCGCCGAAGAGGCCGAGCAGTGGATGATCGCGCTCGGGTCCGACGCCGGCGGCATGGCCGCGGCCGAGTGGTTCGCGCTCAACGAGGACTGGCTGCGTAAGCTCCTCGCCAGCGAGAAGGGGCAGAACGCGGCGGTCGACGACTTCGCCCGGATCTGCGACGCCCTCGAAGCCTGGTACGTACGACACCCCGATCCCGATGCACTGCTCCAGCTCAGCGAGCTCCTCACCACGACAGCCGAGGCCAGCGGTCGCCGTGGCCTCGCCGAGTTGGCCGCAGCGCGCGCAGCCACGGCGTACCGGATGCTGGGCGACCTCGACGCGGCCACGACCCGCCTGGGTGTCTCGAGCAACATCGCGGCGCACGGCCGGACGGCGGCCGCGCTGAAGATGCGGCGCCAGGTCGAACGCGCCTTGCTGCACCTCGCCCGCGCCGACCGCGCACCGGCCGGGAACGACCGCGACGAGGCCGTCCTGAACGCCCGCGACCGACTCGACGACGCACGGCTCACCCGGCCCGGCCCGGACCTGGCGGCCGACGTGGCGATCGCCATCAACCTCGCCGTCGTGCACCTGTACCAGCACGACGGCGAAGGCGCACTCGATCAGCTGCGCCCGGCCCTCGCCCGCGCCACCGCGGCCGGCGACCTGAGCGGGCAGGCACACGCGCTGGAGCTGATGGGCGTGGCCGCCTGGATGCGGCGCAACCCGCACGAGGCCGGCAGTCGCTGGGAGCACGCCGCCCATCTGTACGCCGAGGTCGACGAACGCGAAGGCCACGCCCGCTGCCTGCAGCACCTCGGCTCCGCGGCCGTCACCGAGGGCGACCTGGACAAGGCCCTCGACCTGCTCGAACAGAGCTCGATGCTGCGGACGTCGCCGAGCGAGATCCTGACGAAGTACCTGGACGCGGCCCGCCGTACCTCGGAGCTGCCGGTGGTCGCCGACGACCCGCCCCGCCGGACGCCGGGCACCTGGCTGAGACGCGCCTTCAGGCGTTTTGTCGGCGGGCTGAAATAGGTTGGTCGCATGGCGAAGGCGGCGACCCAGGCGAAGAGCAAGGCCTCGTATGCGTGCTCCGAGTGCGGTTGGACCTCGGCGCGCTGGATCGGGCGGTGCGGCGAGTGCCAGGCCTGGGGCACGGTCGCCGAGATCGGTGCGCCGAAGGCAGCGCGGATCACCGCCGGTCCGGTGACGTCGCCGGCGATGCCGATCGCCAAGGTGTCCGCGATCGAGGCCGAGTCCCGGCCGACCGGGATCGGCGAGCTCGACCGGGTGCTCGGCGGCGGCGTGGTGCCGGGCGCCGTGATCCTGCTCGCGGGTGAGCCCGGCGTCGGCAAGTCCACGTTGCTGCTGGAGGTCGCGGCGCAGTCGGCCCGCGGCGGCCAGCGGACGCTCTACGTGTCCGGCGAGGAGTCGGCCGCGCAGGTCCGGCTGCGGGCCGGGCGGACCGACGCGCTCGTCGACGACCTGTTCCTGGCCGCCGAGACCGACCTGTCCGCGGTCGTCGGCCAGGTCGACGCGGTCGAGCCGTCGTTCCTGGTGATCGACTCGGTGCAGACCATGGCGCACCCGGAGGTCGACGGCGCGCCGGGCGGTGTGACGCAGGTCCGCGAGGTGACCGGTGCGCTGGTCCGGCTCGCGAAGGAGCGGCACATCGCGGTCGTGCTGGTCGGCCACGTCACCAAGGAGGGCGCGATCGCCGGTCCGCGGATGCTCGAGCACCTGGTCGACGTGGTGCTCGCGTTCGACGGCGACCGGCACTCCGGGTTCCGGATGGTGCGCGCGACCAAGAACCGGTTCGGCCCGTCGGACGAGGTCGGCTGCTTCGACATGGTCGACACCGGGATCGTCGAGGTCACCGACCCGACCGGCTTGTTCGTCTCCGAGCACGCCGAGCCGGTGGCCGGCACCTGCGTGACGGTGATGATGGAGGGCCGCCGCCCGCTGCTGGCCGAGGTCCAGGCGCTGGTCGGCCCGTCCGCCGCGCCGCAGCCGCGCCGCACCACGTCCGGGCTGGAGTCGTCCCGGGTCGCGATGGTGCTCGCCGTCCTGGGCAACCGGGCCGGCCTGAAACTGGCCGACCAGGAGGTGTATGTCGCCACCGTCGGCGGCGTGAAGATCACCGAGCCGGTCGCGGACCTGTCGGTCGCGATCGCGGTCGCGTCCTCGGTGATGGACAAGCCGATCCACCCCGGCCTGGTGGCGATCGGCGAGGTCGGCCTGGCCGGTGAGGTGCGGCGCGTCGGCGGCCTGGAGAAGCGGCTCGCCGAAGCGGCCCGGCTCGGGTTCACCAAGGCGATCGTCCCCGCCGACATCCCGAACCGGAGCAAGGACGTGAAGCCGATGGACATTCAGAAGAAGTACGGTCTGCGCACCTTCGCGGCCCCCGATCTGCGCTCCGCCCTGATGGCCGCGGGTCTCGCCTGACGCCCTGTGGCGCGCGCCACAGCTGAGACGGGGGATCAACAGCGCCTGGCCCGGGAACGTACGCTGGGTGCGCCCCCGCCGGGTTCAGTGTGGAGCACCGGCGTACGTCGATGACCGCAGGAGACCTGATGACCGGATCCAGAGTTGTCGCGCTCGGCCACTACCAGCCGGAACGGGTGCTCACCAACGACGAGCTCGCGACGATGGTCGAGACCAACGACGAGTGGATCCAGAGCCGGGTCGGCATCCGGGAGCGCCGGATCGCGGCCCCCGACGAGCAGGTCGACGAGATGGCCTGGCGCGCCGCCGACAAGGCGATCGCGAACGCCGGCCTGGACGTCACCGAGATCGACTACGTGGTGGTCGCCACCTGCACCGCGATCGACCGGTCGCCGAACATCGCGGCCCGCGTCGCCGCCCGGCTCGGCCTCGGCAACCCGGCCGCCATCGACCTGAACACCGCCTGCTCGGGCTTCGCCTACGCGCTGGCCACCGCCGACCAGGCGATCCGGGCCGGCGCCGCCTCGAAGGCGCTGGTGATCGGCGTCGAGAAGCTGAGCGACTGGACGGACTGGACCGACCGCACCACCTGCGTGCTGATCGGCGACGGCGCGGGCGCCGCGGTCGTGGTCGCGGACGAGGACCCCGGCGTCGGTCCGGTGGTCTGGGGTTCGGTGCCGGAGATGTCGGACGCGGTCCGGATCGAAGGCCGCGACGGCCCCTTCCAGCAGGAGGGTCTGAGCGTTTTCCGCTGGGCCACCACGCAGCTGCCGGAGATCGCCAAGCAGGTCTGCGAGAAGGCCGGCCTGAAGCCGGAAGAGCTCGGCGGCGTCGTCCTGCACCAGGCGAACCTGCGGATCATCGAGCCGCTGGCCAAGCGCCTCGGCGCGGTCAACGCGGTGGTCGCCAAGGACGTCGTGGAGTCCGGTAACACCTCGGCCGCGAGCATCCCGATCGCGCTGTCGAAACTGGTCGAGAAGCGCGAGATCCCGTCCGGCGCGCCGGTACTGCTGTTCGGATTCGGCGGCGGTTTGTCGTACGCCGGTCAGGTCATCCGCTGCCCCTGACGTGACAGGCGCCGGGCCTCCCGGCACCCGATCCACGCGGAGAACAGGCATTGCACGGTCCGATGCACGGGCGGGTGCACGCGCATCCGCGAGCGCGCGCGCAGCGGCGGCCGCCGGACCGGACGAGCGCGCGGATATCCGCGCGTCCGCACGCGCGTGACCGCATAGACTCAGGTTCCGTGGCGGCGAACACGGACAAGAACAGCACCGGCGCCCGGCTCCGCGCGACGCTCGCGGCGGTGGCGCCCGGTACCGAACTACGCGAAGGCCTGGAACGGATCCTGCGCGGCCGGACCGGCGCGCTGATCGTGCTCGGACACGACAAGGCCGTGGACGCGATCTCCACCGGCGGCTTCGAGATCGGCATCGACTTCACCGCGACCGGGTTGCGGGAGCTGAGCAAGATGGACGGCGCGATCGTCCTCGACCGGGATGCCACCCGGCTGATCCGCGCGGCCGTGCACCTGATGCCGGACCCGTCGATCGCGACCCAGGAGACCGGCACCCGGCACCGGACCGCCGACCGGGTCGCGCGGCAGACCGGGTTCCCGGTGATCTCGGTGTCGCAGTCGATGCACATCATCGCGCTGTACGTCGACGACCAGCGCTACGTGCTCGAGGACTCCGGCGCGATCCTGTCCCGCGCCAACCAGGCCCTGGCCACCCTCGAGCGCTACAAGCTGCGCCTCGACGAGGTGTCCGGCACGCTGTCCGCGCTCGAGATCGAGGACCTGGTCACGGTCCGGGACGTGGCCGCGGTCGCGCAGCGGCTGGAGATGGTCCGCCGGATCGCCACCGAGATCGACGGGTACGTCGTCGAGCTCGGCACCGACGGCCGGCTGCTCACCCTGCAGCTCAACGAGCTCGTCGCGGGCGTGGCCGGCGAACGCGAACTGGTCGTCCGCGACTACCTGCCGCCGGCCACCGGGCGCCGGCCCAGGACCGCGGACGACGTCCTGCTCGAGCTGGACGCCGTCAGCCCGACGGATCTGCTGGACATCGGCCAGGTCGCGCGGGCGCTGCAGCTCGGCGGCGCCGAGCAGCTGGACGCGGCGGTCACCCCGCGCGGCTACCGCCTGCTGGCCAAGGTGCCGCGCCTGCCGGGTGCCGTGATCGACCGGCTGATCGACCACTTCGGCCACCTCCAGAAGTTGCTCGCGGCAAGCATCGACGACCTGCAGACGGTCGAGGGCGTCGGCGAGAACCGGGCCCGCACGGTCCGCGAGGGCCTGTCCCGGCTGGCCGAGTCCAGCATCCTCGAGCGCTACGTCTAGGCCCCGGCCACTCACCGTCACCTGACGCCTCCGGTTCGTGAAAGAACCGGAGGCGTCTTGCGTTCGGGCCGTCATCGGCGAATACTCCACATGGAACATTTCGTACGGAACAATCCAGGTGGAAGAAGATGGCAGCAGAACTCACACCGCTGGCGATCTCGGTGCTCGCCCTGCTGAACGAGCAACCGATGCACGCCTACGAGATGTACCAACTGCTGGTCAAGCGACATACCCACTGGCTCGTCAAGGTCCGGCCGGGCTCGCTCTACCACACGGTCGAGCGGCTGGCGCGGCAGAACTACGTCCGGGCCGTCGGCACCGAACGGGCCGGGAACCGCCCCGAGCGCACGACGTACGAGATCACCCCGGAAGGCGGCGACGCCCTGACCCGGCGCGTGGAGGCGGGGATCGAGGAGTACGTCCACGAGTACCCGCTGTTCCCTGTCGTGCTGAGCGAAGCACACAACCTCGAGGCCGACGACGCCGTCCTGCGGTTCCGGAGCCGGATCGTTGACCTCGAGCGCTGGATCACCGAGATCGACGAGGCCCTGGCCGGCGCCCGGGCACGGCAGGTGCCAGAGGTGTACTGGATGGGCGGCGACTACCTCCGGACCCAGCTGACCTCCGAGCGCGACTGGCTCGTCACCACCATCGAACGTATCGAGAGCAAGGATCTGGCATGGCAACCCCGCAACAAACAGTGAGGCCCGAGATCCGGCCGTGGCCGGCGTTGTGGGCGCTGGTGCTCGGCTTCTTCATGATCCTGGTCGACTCCACCATCGTCTCGGTCGCCACCCCGGCGATCCTCGAGGACCTCGGCTCCGACGTCGGCACGGTCGTCTGGGTCACCAGCGCGTACCTGCTGGCGTACGCCGTACCGCTGCTGATCACCGGCCGGCTCGGCGACCGGGTCGGCCCGAAGAAGCTGTACCTGACCGGGCTGGCGGTGTTCACGCTGGCGTCGGTGTGGTGCGGCCTGACCGGCACGATCGAGCTGCTGATCGTGGCCCGCGTGTTCCAGGGGCTCGGCGCCTCGATGATGACGCCGCAGACGATGGCGGTGATCACCCGGATCTTCCCGCCGGACCAGCGCGGCCGGGCGATGAGCCTGTGGGGCGCGACCGCCGGCGTCGCCACGCTGGTCGGCCCGATCCTCGGCGGCGTCCTGGTCGACGGGCTCGGCTGGCAGTGGATCTTCTTCATCAACGCGCCGGTCGGCGTGGTCGGCTTCGTGCTGGCGATGCGCCTGGTGCCGGACCTGCCGACGCACGAGCACAAGTTCGACCTGATCGGCGTCGTACTCAGCGCGGTCGGGCTGTTCCTGCTGGTGTTCGGGATCCAGGAGGGGCAGAAGTACGACTGGGGTCAGATCAAGGGCCCGATCTCGGTCTGGTCGCTGATCATCGCCGGGCTCGTCGTGCTCGCGGGCTTCGTCTTCTGGCAGTCCCGCAACCGGGGCGAGCCGCTGCTCCCGCTCGGCCTGTTCAAGGACCGCAACTTCTCGCTGGCGAACGTCGCGATCACCACGGTCGGGTTCGCGATCACCGCGATGGCGTTCCCGTTGATGCTGTGGGCGCAGGCGGTCCGCGGCCTGACCCCCACCCGGTCGGCGCTGCTGCTGGTGCCGATGGCGGTCATCTCCGGGGCACTGGCGCCGTTCGTCGGGCGGCTGGTCGACCGGACGCCGCCGCGGTTCATCGCCGGGTTCGGGCTGCTGTGCTGCTCGGTCTCGCTGTTCTGGATGAGCCAGGTGATCGAGCCCGACGTACCGATCTGGGAACTGCTGCTGCCGATCGCGTTGCTGGGTGTCGCCAACGGGTTCATGTGGGCGCCGATCGGGACGACGGCGACGCGGAACCTCCCGCTGCACCAGGCCGGCGCCGGGGCCGGTGTGTACAACACGACCCGGCAGGTCGGCGCGGTGCTGGGCAGCGCGAGCATCGCCGTACTGATGGAGTCGCGCCTGGCGCACAACCTGCCGGCGGCGGCCGGCGGCACACCCGCGGGCGAAGGGTTCTCCACCGGGCAGCTGCCCGCGATGATCCGGCCCGGGTTCAGCGACGCGATGGCGCAGTCGCTGGTGCTGCCGGCGCTGGTGCTGCTGATCGGTCTGGCCGCCGCACTGATGTTCGTCGCACCCAGCCACCTGAAGAAGCAGCCCGACGGGGCGACGCAGCAGGCTGATCAGACGACCTGAAACGCCTGCGGGCTCGACGAGCGGCCGTCGTACTCGGCCTTGACGACATAGGTTCCAGGCTTGGCGACCGGCTGCCCCGGAAGACAGCCAGGCCTGGACCGATGCCCGTTCCACGGCACCGTGACGGCCGCTTGTTTGCCCTTGGCAACGACGAGGGTGGCGGCCTGGACCGCCTTGTCGCACTGGGTGGTGCTCCAGATCAGGTCGTTGCCGGACGTCACCGTGACGGTCAGCTTGTCCGCGTTCACGGTCGCCTTGCAGCCCTCGTCGACCGGGTTCAGCTGGACGACGAAGTTCAGCACCGAGCCGGAGACGATCTTGCGGTTCGCGGGCAGGGCTTCGAGGTTCAGGTCCGAGCCCTCGCAGGGCTGGTCGCCGCGCGGCGTGGTCTTGCTCGGCTTCGGTGTCGCGGACGTGCTCGAGCCGGCGCTCGGCGTCGAGGCCGGCGTCGACGTCGGCGTGGAGACGGGTGCGGCGCCGGTGGGGTTCGGCTGCGGGTCCGACGCGGCGGCGTTCTTGGTGTCGTCGCCACCGCCGGCGAACAGCCGGGAGATCAGGATGACCAGGACCGCGACGACCGCGAGCACGAGTCCGCGCCGGAACCAGTAGACGCTGGCGGGCAGGTGCCCGACCGGACGGAGCAGGCTGCTCATGAAGCGCACTCTAATATCGGGCCTGTGCAGGACCACTCAGGCTCGCCGTTGGCCATCCACGACCCGGTACTGCGTTGGTACGACGCGAACGCGCGGGATCTGCCGTGGCGGGAGCCCGGCGCCGGCGCGTGGGCCGTGATGGTCAGCGAGTTCATGCTGCAGCAGACACCGGTGAACCGGGTGCTGCCGGCCTACCGGCGCTGGCTGGAGCGGTGGCCGAAGCCGGCAGACCTGGCCGCAGAGGCTCCTGGTGAGGCTGTGCGGGCCTGGGACCGACTCGGGTACCCCAGGCGTGCCCTCCGGCTGCACGCGGCCGCTCAGGCGATTGTGGAGCGTCACGGCGGCGAGGTGCCGGACGACCACGAGGCCCTGCTCGCACTGCCCGGCGTCGGCACGTACACGGCCGCCGCGATCGCATCCTTCGCGTTCGGCCGGCGGCACGCGGTCGTCGACACGAACGTCCGGCGGGTCCTGGCCCGATCCCTGACCGGCGTTGCGCAGCCGACCGTCTCCCCCACCGCGGCCGACCAGCGGCTCGCCGTCAGCGCACTGCCCGCCGACGAGGCCACCGCCGCGCGCTGGGCGGTGGCGTCGATGGAACTCGGCGCCCTCGTCTGCACCGCCCGGACGCCGCGCTGCGCCGACTGCCCCATCCGGTCCCGGTGCGCCTGGGTCCTCGCCGGCAGCCCGCCGTACGACGGCCCGCCGCGTCGCGGCCAGACGTACGAAGGCACCGACCGCCAGGCCCGCGGCCGTCTCCTGGCCGTGCTGCGGTCGGCGACCGCGCCGGTGCCGAAGTCGGAGCTGGACGCCTCGTGGCCCGACGCCGCCCAGCGCGAGCGCGCCCTGGACGGATTGGTTGCCGACGGCCTCGTCGAGCCGCTCAGCCGCGGCCGCTACCGCCTGCCCGGCTGACAAACCAAGAAGCCGGCTCGAAGGTCTCGAGCCGGCTTCTTGAATGGTGGGACTTCAGTTCTTCTTGCTGCCGGCGGCTTGTTCCTCGTCGTCGGCGAGCAGGTCGAGCGGCATCGCCGGCTGGCCGGACAGCGTCGCCAGCATCTGGCGGACGTTGGTCAGCTGCGCGTTGATGCTGTCCCGGCGCTGCGTCGCGGCCGCGAGCTCGCGCTCGGACTCGGCACGGATCCGCTCGGACTTGTCCTTCGCGGCGGCGACGATCTCCTGGGCCTGCCGGTTGGCGTCGGCCAGCTGCTGCTGCGACAGCCGCTCGGCCTCGGAACGCGACCGGTCGGCCTCCCGCTGCACCTGCGCGGCGCGGTCGGTGACGGCGGCCAGCTGCTGCTCGGCCAGGGCGGTCCGGGCGGCGAACTCCTGCTCGACCTTGCCCCGGCGCTCGGCCAGGGTGGTCTCGAAGGCGGCCGCGGCCTGGGCGGACTTGGCCCGCTCCTGCTCGTACAGCGCCTGGGCCTCGCTGCGGCGCGCGGTCGCGTCGCGCTCGGCCTCGTCACGCATGTCGTCGGCCTGGGTCCGGGCCTCCTCGAGGATCCGGGCGGCCTCGGCGTCGACCTCGCTCTTCCAGTCCAGGGAGTACTGCTCGGCCTCCTTGCGGACCTTCTTCGCGTGCGCCTCACCGTCGGCGACGATCGCCTCGGCGTCGGTGCGGGCGCGGGTCACCAGGTCACGGGCCTCGTCGTCGGCCAGCGACAGGATCTTCGCGACGCGCTCACCGAACTCGGTGAACGTCGGCGCGCGGTCCTTGGAGTCCTCCTGGGCGGAGATGACAGCCGCCTCCGCAGCGTCCGTGCGGGACTGCAGCTCCTGGACGTGGCGCTGCAGCTGCTCGGACTGCTGCTGCAACGCGGTCAGGGAGGTGGTCAGCTCACGGATGTGCTGGTCCACCTGGGCAGGCTCGTAGCCACGCAGAACGGTACGGAACGGGGTTGGGCTTTCACTGCTCATGTTTTCCGATGCTCACTTCGATGGGTGGGTGGATCACACATTGTCACTGACAAGGATCTGACTGTCACGTCCTCATCCTGATTCCCCCGTGGAACCCTCACTGGAGGACATTCCACCACCTGGGCGGAACCCCGGTACAGCGAGTGCCTCGATCACACCCGAAAGCTGGGTGAGCTCCTTGGTGATCTCATCACGGCGCTGGTTCAGCGCCGCGACCCTCGCCTCGGCGTCGGCGAGAAGTTTTCGGGCCTGGGCACGCAGGGTGTCGGCGTGCTCGCGGGCCTGGGCCTCGAGCTGCTGCGCCTCCGCGCGGGACTTGCGGATCAGCTCGTGCGACTGGCGCTGCGCCTCGGACAGGTCGTTGGCGGCACGCTCGCGCAGCACCTGGGTGCTCGCCTCGGCCTCCGCCTCGCGGCGGTTCGCCCGCTCGATGATCTCCCGCGCGTCCGCGGCCGCGCTGGACTTCAGCCGGTCCGCCCGGGTCTGCGCCTGGGAGGTGAGCTTCTCGGCCTCCTGCTTGGCGGCGGCCAGCGTCGACTCGGCCTGCTCGCCGGCCGAGTACAGGGTGGTCTCGGCGAGCTGGGTGAGCTCGGCGTTCTCCCGGGCGATCGCGTCCTGGGTCTGCTTCAGCCGGCTGGTCGAGCGGCCGACCACGCGGCGCAGGTGGGCGCGCTTCTTCCGGAGCAGCTCGGTCGCCTCGGCGGCGGCCTGCTCGCGGATCGACTGCGCCTCGGACTCGGCGGCCGCGATCAGATCGTCGACGGTCTTCTTGCTCCACAGCGTCTGCTTCTCGGCCTCGGCCAGCGCCGCCTCGGCCGCCTTGTTCGCGTCCTCGACGATCCGCTGCGCCTCGGCCGTGGCCGTCCGGCGGTCCGCCTCGATCGAGTCCACGACCAGCTTGGCCTGGGCCCGGGCGTCGGCCATCAGCCGCTCGTTGCCGGCCTCGGTCTCGGCCTTGCGCTCGGCGATCTCCGCGAGCGCCTCGTTCCGCAGCTTGTCGATCTCCAGCGAGATCGCGGCCAGCTTGGCCCGCTCGGTCTCCTCGAGCTCGGCCGTCCGGCGCTCCAGCTCGGTGCGGTTCTCACCGCGCAGCCGCTCGATCTCGGCATGGGCCTCGGCGATCTCGATGCGGGACCGCTCCCGGGCCGTCTCGACCTCGCGCTCGACCGCGGCCCGCAGCTCGCTCGCCTCGGTCTCGGCCCGGGCGATCAGATCGGCCTCGTTGCGGACGGCGGCCTGGGACACCAGGGCAGCCTGCTCGCCGGCGTCGGCGACCAGTTGCTGCGCCTCGCGGCCGGCCCGGTCGACCATCGCCTGCGCCGACTCGCGGGCCAGCTGGGCCTCTTCGAGCAGCTCGTCGGCCTCGTCCCGCAGCCGGCCGGCCTCGCTCTCGGCCGCCGCGATCCGCCGGTCCGCCGCGGCCTGCGACTCGACCCGCAGCTTCTCCGCGGCCGCCTCGCTCTCGGCACGCAGCCGGTCGGCCGCCTGCTCCGAGTCCGCGCGGCGCCGGGCCACCTCGTCGGCGACCGTCGCCCGGAGCTGCTCGGCCGCGGACTCCGACTCGACCTTCAGCCGCTCCGCGATCGCGGCTGCCTCGCGGCGCACGCGCTCGGCCTCGGCGGTCGCCTCGGAGGTCAGTGTCTCGGCCGCCGCGGCGGCATCGCGCCGCACCCTGTCGGCTTCGGCGGTGGACTCGGCGCGCAGCCGGTCCGCGGCTTCCGCGGCCTCGGAGCGGACCCGCTCGGCGTCGGCCTCGGACTCGGTGCGGAGCTGCTCGGCGGCCCGCTCGGCGTCGTTCAGGACCCGCTGGGCGGCCGTCATCGCGTCGGCCCGGAGCTTCTTCGCGGCCGCCTCGGCGTCGGCCTTCAGCCGCTCGTTCTCGGCCCGGATCCGGCTCGCCTCGTCGCGGGCGACGTCGTTCTCGTGCTCGGCCTGCTCGCGGAGGGTGTCGGCGATCCGCTGGGCCCGCTCCAGCACCCCGCCCGCCTGCCGCACGCCAAAGGAACCGGTGTCGGCGACCGGCTCCTGGGTCAGCGGCAGACGCGGCGCGTCCATGCGACGAGATGATTCCATTCCCGGCCCCCTTTCCGACAGTCCGGGTCCGAACAGCGTGCTCACAGGGTTAACAACGCGGTAGACAGGCGGTAGGTAACTGCTTCATCAGCAGTCGCGCGATCTTCCCATCGAACCGAAGGTGGACGGAAGCCGTTCGGGCACCGAGTTGATCACGCTCCGCAGGACGATACGACCAATCAGTAGCATCCGCGCAAATCAGGCGTGTCCTTTCGGTACGCCCGGGTGGATCGGAGTACTCCGACGGCGCCGGACACCCGCCGCGGACAGCAGAAGGCCCCGCGCTCTCGCGCGGGGCCTTCCGGGTGATCAGCGATCGATCAGGTGTCCTGCAGACCGGTGGTGCCGGTGGAGCCGCCGGTGGTCAGGTCGGTGAGCTCCAGGTCGGACGTCGAGGACTTCTGGTTACCGGTGAAGGTGAAGTACTCGGTCAGGCCGTCCTCGTTGACCGTGCCCTCCGGTGCCGCGTCGACCACGACGATCTGGCCGGGACGCAGTTCCCCGAACAGGATCTTCTCGGCCAGCACGTCCTCCACGTCGCGCTGCAGTGCGCGGCGCAGCGGGCGGGCACCCAGGACCGGGTCGAAGCCACGCTTCGCGGCGAGTTCCTTCGCCGCCGGCGTGAGCTCGATGCCCATGTCCTTGTCCTTCAGGCGCAGCTCGATCTGGGCCACCATCAGGTCCACGATCCGGACGATGTCGTCCATCGTGTGCTGGTGGAAGACGACGATCTCGTCCACGCGGTTCAGGAACTCCGGCCGGAAGTGCTGCTTCAGCTCCTCGGTGACCTTCGCCTTCATCTTCTCGTACGAGCCGGTGACGTCGTTCGCCTGGGAGAACCCGAGCGAGACCGACTTGGCGATGTCCTTGGTACCGAGGTTCGTGGTCATGATGATCACGGTGTTCTTGAAGTCGACCACGCGGCCCTGGGCGTCGGTCAGACGACCCTCGTCCAGGATCTGCAGCAGCGAGTTGAAGATGTCCGGGTGGGCCTTCTCCACCTCGTCGAACAGCACCACGCTGAACGGCTTGCGGCGCACCTTCTCGGTCAGCTGGCCACCCTCTTCGTAGCCGACGTACCCCGGAGGCGAGCCGAACAGCCGGGAGGCCGTGTGCTTCTCCGAGTACTCCGACATGTCGAGGCTGATCAGCGCGTTCTCGTCGCCGAACAGGAACTCGGTCAGCGCCTTGGACAGCTCGGTCTTACCGACACCGGACGGGCCGGCGAAGATGAACGAGCCGCTCGGGCGACGCGGGTCCTTCAGGCCGGCGCGGGTCCGCCGGATCGAGCGGGACAGCGCCTTGACCGCGTCCTCCTGGCCGATGTAGCGCTTGTGCAGCTCCTTCTCCATGTCCAGCAGTCGCGAGGACTCCTCCTCGGTCAGCTTGAACACCGGGATGCCGGTCGCGGTGCTGAGCACCTCGGCGATCAGCTCCTCGTCGACCTCGGCGACGACGTCCATGTCGCCGGCCTTCCACTGCTTCTCCCGCTCGGACTTCGCGTTGATGAGCTTCTTCTCGTCGTCGCGGAGCCGGGCGGCGCGCTCGAAGTCCTGCGCGTCGATCGCGGACTCCTTCTCCCGGCGCACCGTCGCGATCTTCTCGTCGAACTCCCGCAGGTCCGGCGGCGCGGTCATCCGGCGGATCCGGAGCCGGGCACCGGCCTCGTCGATCAGGTCGATCGCCTTGTCCGGCAGGAACCGGTCCGAGATGTACCGGTCGGCCATCTGCGCGGCGTTCACCAGCGCGGCGTCGGTGATCGTCACCCGGTGGTGCGCCTCGTACCGGTCGCGGAGGCCCTTGAGGATCTCGATCGTGTGCGCGATCGAGGGCTCGGCCACCTGGATCGGCTGGAAACGGCGCTCCAGCGCGGCGTCCTTCTCGACGTACTTGCGGTACTCGTCGAGGGTGGTGGCGCCGATGGTCTGCAGCTCACCGCGGGCCAGCATCGGCTTCAGGATGCTCGCCGCGTCGATCGCGCCCTCGGCCGCGCCGGCCCCGACGAGGGTGTGGATCTCGTCGATGAACAGCACGATGTCGCCGCGGGTGCGGATCTCCTTGAGCACCTTCTTCAGGCGTTCCTCGAAATCACCGCGGTAGCGCGAACCGGCCACCAGGGCGCCCAGGTCGAGGGAGTAGATCTGCTTGTCCTTCAGCGTCTCCGGGACGTCACCGCGGACGATCTGCTGGGCCAGACCCTCCACGATGGCGGTCTTGCCGACGCCCGGCTCACCGATCAGGACAGGGTTGTTCTTGGTCCGCCGGGACAGCACCTGCATGACCCGCTCGATCTCGGTCTCGCGCCCGATCACCGGGTCGAGCTTCGCCTCACGAGCGGACTGGGTGTAGTTCCGGCCGAACTGGTCGAGCACCAGGGAGCTGCTGGGCGCACCCTCGGTGGGCGCACCGCCGGCGGCGGTGGTCTCCTTGCCCTGGTATCCGCTCAGCAGCTGGATGACCTGCTGCCGGACCTTGTTCAGGTCCGCACCGAGCTTGACCAGGACCTGCGCGGCGACACCCTCACCCTCGCGGATGAGGCCGAGCAGGATGTGCTCGGTGCCGATGTAGTTGTGGCCCAACTGCAGGGCCTCACGCAGGGAGAGCTCCAGCACCTTCTTGGCGCGGGGGGTGAACGGGATGTGCCCGCTCGGTGCCTGCTGCCCCTGGCCGATGATCTCCTCGACCTGGGAACGAACGGCCTCGAGCGAGATACCCAGGCTCTCGAGAGCCTTGGCGGCGACACCCTCACCCTCGTGGATCAGGCCGAGCAGAATGTGCTCGGTCCCGATGTAGTTGTGGCTGAGCATCCTGGCCTCTTCCTGTGCCAGGACGACTACCCGACGGGCGCGGTCCGTAAATCGTTCAAACATCGCCAAAGCGCTCCTTGCCTCAGAGGAGTCGGACGTGCCGTGTAGGCCGACCCCCGTACATGCATGCTAGTCCCCGGCGCCGACAGGCTCGCTCTCGGCGAACACCCGATCACGCTTCCGTCGGCCGTCAGGGCGGCATCACAAAGGGACAACCGCACTGATCACCAGCGTGTTCCCGGCTCGCCGTGATCCGACAGCATGTTCGCCACCAGCGAATTCCGCGAACTACCTGCCGGGTCAGTCATCGCGTCCGACACGCCGTGTCCCACTCTGTGAAACAACCGGAATGCGGACGGTCCCGGCACCCGGACCAGGTGCCGGGACCGGCGACAGCTGAATTACTTGGCTTCGTTGTACGCCGCGCGCACCTCGGCCGAGATCCGGCCGCGCTCGCTGACCTCGTAGCCGTTCTCCTTCGCCCAGGCCCGGATGTCCGCCGAGTCCGAGGCCGACCGGCCACGGCCCCGCGACCGGCCCGTCGCACCACGGCGGCCGGCCACCCGGCGGCCGGAGCCGACATACGCGGCGAGGGCGTCGCGCAGTTTGGCGGCATTCTTCTTGGACAGGTCGATCTCGTACGTCGTTCCGTCCAGCCCGAAGGTGACGGTCTCGTCGGCCTTACCGCCGTCGAGATCGTCCTCGAGAACCACCTGCACCCTTTGCGCCATCGATGACAACCTTTCCGCGCCCGCCATCGGGCACAATCCCCCTGCCGAATTGTTAGCACCTGATTTGTACCGCACAAACCAGGCACTTGTCATTCATCGACGCTGCGAAGCCTTGGTTACCTTCAGTATTCACCCGGTTCGAACCGGCCCGTCCGGAATGAATTCGGGCCCTGGATTTGCGAAGGCCGTCCGTTGTGCTATGCAACGACCTGCACAGGGATTGTCGGAATCACTCCGGACGCAGCAACGGGAACAGAATCGTCTCCCGGATACCGGTCCCGGTGAGCAACATCACCAAGCGGTCCAGGCCCATCCCCATCCCGCCGGCCGGCGGCATCCCGAATTCCATCGCGCGCAGGAAGTCCTCGTCGAGTTCCATCGCCTCCGGGTCCCCGGCCGCGGCCTGGATCGACTGTGCTTCCAGGCGATCGCGCTGGATCACCGGGTCGTTCAGCTCCGAGTACGCCACCCCGAGCTCGACCCCGTTGAAGAACAGGTCCCAGGCCTCGACCAGCCCCGGAATTTCCCGGTGCGGCTTCGCCAGCGGCCGTGCCGACTCCGGATAGTCGCGGACAAAGGTGGGCTGGATCAGCGTGTGCTCACAGAGCTTCTCGAACAAGTCGACGGCGATCTCGCCCGCATTCCGGCCGGGCTGCAGCTCGACGTCGTGCTGCTCGGCCAACTTCAGCAGCGTGCGCAGGTCGGTGGTCACGTCGACGCTCTCGCCGACCGCTTCGGAGAGCAGCCCGAAAAGCGTCGCGTGCCGGAACGGCTGCTCCACGTCGATGATCGAACCGTCGCGCCCGGTGACCGTCGTCCGGCCGATCGCCCGGCCGGCGTTCCGGATCAGCTCCTGGATCAGCTCGGCCATCGTGTCGTAATCGCCGTACGCCTCGTACGCCTCGATCATCGAGAATTCCGCCGAGTGGGTGGAGTCCAGCCCCTCGTTACGGAACGTCCGGCCGATCTCGTAGACCCGGTCGACGCCGCCGATCATCGCCCGCTTGAGATCGAGCTCGAGCGCGATCCGCAGCTTCATCTCCTGGTCGAACGCGTTCAGGTGGGTCGAGAACGGCCGGGCCGCGGCGCCGCCGTTGGTCAGCTGCAGCACCGGCGTCTCGACCTCGACGAAGCCGCGCTCGTCGTAGGTCGAGCGCAGCGCCTTGAGGACGGCCGCCTTCGCGCGGACCATCTCGCGGGCCTCGGGCCGGACGATCAGGTCGACGTACCGCATCCGGACGCGGGCCTCTTCGCTGAGCGGCTTGTGCTCGTTCGGCAGCGGGCGGAGCGTCTTCGCGGCCATCTG
This sequence comes from Kribbella sp. NPDC003557, assembly GCF_040610805.1. Taxonomy (NCBI): domain Bacteria; kingdom Bacillati; phylum Actinomycetota; class Actinomycetes; order Propionibacteriales; family Kribbellaceae; genus Kribbella; species Kribbella sp. NPDC003557. The sequence continues at coordinate 72,711 of NZ_JBEXMY010000007.1, read as the reverse complement.
CCAGGTGGTCGCCTGCACCGACAGCTCACCGCGCCGGCTGGTGATCACCTCACCCTGGACCGACAGCAGGTCGCCGATGTCGACGAGCTGCTTGAACCGGGCCAGCTCCTCCTCGCCGAGGTCGGCCAGCGACAGCATCACCTGCAGCTCGGTCCCGTCACCCTCGCGGAGCCGGACGAAGCACAGCTTGCCGGTGTTGCGCAGGAAGATCACCCGGCCGGTCACCGAGACCTGCTCGCCGGTCCGGGTGTCGGGCTCCAGGTCCTGGGCGTCGTACTTCGCCCGCAGATCCTTCAGCAGGTGCGTGCGCGGCACCGAGATCGGGTACGGCGGCACTCCTTCCGCCAGCAGGCGGTCACGCTTCTCCCGGCGGACCCGCATCTGCTCGGGCAGGTCGTCCTGCCCGCTGTCGGGGTTCACCGGGTCCACGTGTGCATCAGTCATGCCCCAAAGGCTAGTGACTGACAGCCTCCAGCTCCGAATCCTTTGTTCCGGCCGTGCTCCGGGTGACGACGGCGCCGAGCACCGCGGCGGCCGCCGCGCACGCCAGTCCACAGGTCACGAACGTGCCTCGCGGACCGAGCACCGCACCGGCCAGACCGCCCAGCAGCATCGCGAGAATGCTGAACGACCGGACCGTGCCGTTCAGGGCCGCGATCACCCGGCCGCGGACCGTCTCCGCGGACCTGGTCACCACGAGCGCGTTGGCGGCCGCGTTCAGCATCCCGCTGCCGACGCCGATCGCGGTGGCGCCGATCATCAGTGTGACGAGGTTCCCGGCCAGGCCCATCAGCACACTCGACCCGCCGATGGCCGCCATCCCCACGACGACTCCGACGGCCCTGGCCCGGTCACCGTTCAGCCGGCCGCTGTACCAGGCGCCGAGGATCGCCCCGGCGCCGGTCGCCGCACCCGCCGCGCCGTACAGGGCGGGTCCGAGGCCGAGTTCGCCGGTGATCAGGAAGACCTCCACGACGTTCACCGCCTCGCCGGCGACCACGAACAGCCAGAGAGCCGGCACGAGAACCCGCAGCAGGTCGTCACCGAAGATCGCACGCAGGCCGGCCGACACCCCGCCGCCCTCCTCGGCGCTGCCAGGCTCTGGCCGCCGACGGGTCTGGACCAGTTGTGCGACGAGCACCAGGACCAGGAAGGTCCCGGCGTCGACCAGCAGGGCACCACGGGTCCCGGCCCAGCCCACCAGGACACCACCGGCCGCCGAACCCGCCAGCATCGCGACCCCGATCAGGGCCTGACTCGTCCCGGTCGCGCGACCGACGAGATCCTCGCCGACGATCCGCGGGATCAGCGCCCCCCAGGCGGGCCCGGCGACAGCTTGGCCCACCTGCAGCACGCAGACCAGCGCCAGCGTGTGGGCCAGGTCGTGCACGAGGGCCAGCCCGACCCCGGCCGCCACCTGCAGCAGCCCCGACCACACCAGGACCGTCCGCGAGTCGAAGCCGTCCACGATCCGCCCCGCGAACGGGATCATCGCGACGGTCGGCACGGCGAACGCGAGCAGCAGGGCCGTGATCGCGGCCGGGCCGTGACCTTCGGAGACGCGCAGCATCAGCGCGATCAGCGCGATGGAATCACCCGCGAACGACAGCGCGCGGGCGGGCAGTACGAGCCGGATGTCGCGGTGCGACCAGATCGAGGTCTGAAGTATTTGCTTCATAGTTATGAAGTTAATGCTTCACATTTCCGTCCGTCAAGGGGTTCGCTACGCTGACGTCGTGGCCAAGCAGAAGCCCGCGGTGGTGATCACCGATCCGCACGCGATCCGCGCCCTGGCGCACCCGGCGCGGCAGCGGGTCATCGACGAGCTCTACAACGGCCGGGTGCTGACCGCGACCGAGTGCGCCGAGATCGCCGGGCTGACGCCGTCGGCGATGAGCTACCACCTCCGCGCGCTGGAGAAGTGGGGCATCATCGAGCGCGCCGAAGAGACCGCCGACGGCCGCGAGCGGCCGTGGCGGGCACGGGCGGCGAGCCTGCGGATCGACTCGCAGAGCGGCGGCGCCGGGCGGCTGGCGGGCCAGGCGATCATGCGGACCGCCGTGGACGGGGTCCTCGAGCAGTTCGCGGAGATGGCCGAGGACGATCCGTGGGACGACGTCAGCTCGATGACCCGCTCCCGGTTGTGGCTGACCCACGAGGAAGCCCGGCGGTTCGGCAAGGAACTCAACGACCTGGTCGACCGGTACAAGGCGAACCGGACGCAGGCCGATCATCCGGCCGGTGCACGCCAGGTCAGCTCGCTGATCGCCGTCGTACCGATCGGGAGGGCCCCGGAGGGCGGCTGAACCGTTAGCTGCCTCCCGGCGTATCCAGGAGTACCTTCGAAGCAGAGGGTCTTTTCGCCGGGTGGTCGTCATGCAGTCCTGGGTCCTGTGGTTGATCGTCGCCGCCGTCCTCGGCTCGGCCGAGTTGATGACGGCGACCTTCGACCTGCTCCTGCTCGCCGTCGCCGCGCTCGCCGCGGCCGGCATCGGGGCGCTCGGGCTCGGCGTCGGCTTCCAGGTGCTGGCGTTCGTGGTCACCGCCGCCGCGATGGTCACCCTGGTCCGCCCGATCGCTCGCCGGCACCTGACCGGCCACCCGAAACTGCGCACCGGGGTCGCCGCGCTGATCGGCCGGGAGGCCGTCGTGCTGGCCGCCTGCGACCGGGACGCCGGGCGGGTCCGGATCGGCGGCGAGGAGTGGAGCGCCCGCTCCTACGACCCCCACCTGCACATCCCCGCGGGCACCCGGGTCGACGTCTTCGCGATCGAGGGGGCCACCGCCCTCGTGCATCCCCAGGAGGAACCATGGCCGAACTGATCATCGGACTGGTCGCCGCGCTGCTCGCCGTCGTCCTGGTCCTGCGGACGGTACGGATCGTGCCGCAGGCCCGGGCCAGCAACGTCGAGCGCCTCGGCCGGTACCTGCGCACGCTCGAACCCGGGCTGAACATCGTGATCCCGTTCGTCGACCGCCCCCGGCATCTGATCGACCTGCGCGAGCAGGTGGTCTCGTTCGAGCCGCGGTCGGTGATCACCGAGGACAACCTGGTCGTCCACATCGACACGGTGCTGTACTTCCAGGTCACCGATCCGCGCGCGGCGGCGTACGAGATCTTCGACTACATCCAGGCGATCGAGCAGCTCACCGTGACCACGCTGCGGAACGTGATCGGCTCGCTGGACCTGGAGAAGGTGCTGACCTCGCGCGAGCACATCAACTCGACCCTGCGCGGCGTCCTCGACGAGGCGTCCGGCAAGTGGGGCATCCGGGTGAACCGGGTCGAGCTGAAGGGCATCGAGCCGCCGGCGTCGATCAAGGAGTCGATGGAGAAGCAGATGCGGGCCGAGCGGGAGAAGCGGGCCGCGATCCTGGCCGCCGAGGGCCAGCGGCAGTCCAAGATCCTCACCGCGGAGGGCGAGCGGCAGGCCGCGATCCTGCGGGCCGAGGGGCAGGCGAAGGCGATCGACACGGTGTTCGAGGCGATCCACCGCAACGACCCGGACCCGAAGCTGCTCGCGTACCAGTACCTGCAGATGCTCCCCGAGCTGGCCAAGGGCCCCGGCAACACGTTCTGGGTGATCCCGTCCGAGGTCACCACCGCGCTGCAGAACGTCACCAAGGCGTTCAACGGCGAGACACCCCAGGTTCCGCCGCAGGTTCCCAAGGTGCCGTCGGACAACGGCCACAACCCTGAAATCTCCCGGGGATAGTTGCCCGGTCACCAAATCGGTTGTCCCACGATGTCACTATGGGTGCATGGGGGAACCTCTGCTGATCGCGCAGGCGATCGCCATCCCTTCGGGGGTGGCCGTCCTGGCGTACCTGGTGGTCGGACTTGTCATCGGCGTGGAGAGCATGGGGGTGCCGCTGCCCGGTGAGACCACGCTCATCGCCGCCGCGCTGCTCGCGTCGCAGCAGCACCACCTGAAGATCGAGTTCGTGATCCTCGCGGCCGCGGTGGGCGCGATCGTCGGCGACTCGATCGGCTACTTCATCGGCCGCAAGGCCGGCCGCCGGCTGTTCGAACGGCTCGGCCGCCGCTTCCACCACTTCTCCGAGGACCGGATCGTCCGCGCCGAGAAGTACTTCCACAAGTACGGCGTCTGGACGGTGTTCTTCGGCCGGTTCGTCGCCCTGCTGCGGATCTTCGCGGGCCCGATGGCCGGCATGCTGCGGATGCACTACCCGCGGTTCCTGGCCGCGAACGCCGCCGGCGGTATCGCCTGGGCGACCACGATCGGTGTCGTGGCGTACAAGATCGGCGACAACGCCGACCGGATCTTCGGCCGGGTGTCGGTTGTCGCGCTGATCGCGGTCGGGGTCGCGCTGGTCGTGCTGTACGTCGTCCGCAAGGTCCGCAAGCGCCGCCGGGAGCAGACCGCGACCGACGTCACGCCTGAGGTCGCCGCCCAGGCGGTCGAGTCAGCGGACGTGTAGCGCCAGCTGCGGCGTCGTGGTCCCGTCCATCGGCCGGCCGAACATCATCGCGCCCGGGATGACGAACCGGTAGACGAAGTCGCCCGGCTGTGCCGCCTTGAACGGCAGCGCGGCCTGACCGAGGCGCATCGGCAACGCCTTCGAGTTCACCCACCGACGGGTCTGCCGGTTCCACGCCTGCAGCATCACGGTCGTGTTCATCGCCGGCTTCACGGCGACCGACACGGTCACCATCGACCCGCGCGCGACCGCGGTGTCCCCGCCGGCGAACCCGGCCGACGCGACCCGGACGACGCTCTTCGTGTACGCCGGCCTGCTGGTCGACGTCCCCGTGAGCATCCCGCCCTTCACGTACTCCGGGACGATGATCTTGTACGGGCGGCTGCCGCCGGTCGGCACCGCGATGTCGTAGTACCCGCCGCCGGTCGTCGACCCGCGCGCGGCCGGGGTCCACCGTGCGCCCGGCGCGACCTGCGTCAGCACCACGACCGGTACGCCGGCCGGCGTCGCGCGCCTGCTCGTGCAGGGCGACTCGAGGTCGCAGCCGACCTGGTGCAGGATGACTCGCCCGCGGATCCGGATCGGCACGCTGAACTGGGCAAGCGCCGGGACGGCCGCGTTGATCGAGCTGGTCAGCCCGAGCACCTGCCCGCCGGAGCGGGTGCTCCACTCGTTCTGGGTGCGCAGCTGGAAGACGTACGGCGGTTTGACGCTCTTGACCACCTGCCGGTTCGAGGTCGTCGCCGGGCCGATCACCTTGAGCATCTGGCCGGGCCGCCCGATCATCGGCACGTACCGCTGGGTCTTCTTGCCCTTCACGTCCAGCGGATCGTTCGGGGTGAAGTCCTGCGGTGCGGCCGGTACCGACCACCTGACCAGGATCCCGCGGCCCTGCGGCGCCACCGCGGCGGCGCTCGGCAGCACCGGCCCGTCCGTGTCGAACACCGGCGACCTGGTCAGATCGCTGGTCACCCCGCCCTGGGACGTCCCGGTCGCCACCGCGATCTTGTAGTTCCCGTCCGGCGGGAACGCCGAGGTCGGGATCTCCAGCCGGTTCGGGTCGGAGGCCGGGATGTACTTCACGTACGACGGGCTCTCGCTGAGCACACCCTCGATCGTGATCCGGTTCGGCTGGGCGTTGTCCTTCCAGGTCACCAGCACCGCCGGCCGCCCCTTCGGCGCCCAGGCGACGGCGACGTCGGTCGGCGCCGGATCCGAGGCGCAGGCCGTCAGCGAGACGGCCCCGGCCACCATCGCCAGCGCCACGGCGAGCACCCGCCGCATTCCGCCCATCCCTCGTCTCCTCACGACCGACCGGGTGAACCATACCCAGTCCCAGGTGCCCTCTCCCCAGGACCGTTGCCGGATCGGTACCCCGCATTTACCGTGAGGTGAGCCACTGAGGGGGGAACCACGATGGCATTCATCGAGACGCCGAACGTCCCGGAGATGTTCGAGGCGAACCGGGCGCCGGCCGGGCACGTGCCCAACTTCGTCCACACGTTCGCCGCGCGGCCCGCGGTCTACGAGGCCTGGAAGCAGCTCAACGGCGCGATCAAGGAGTCCATGGACCTGCGCCGCTACGAGCTCGCCACGCTGGCCGCGGCGACCGCGCTGAAGTCGAGCTACTGCAGCCTCGCGCACGGGCAGGTGCTGGCCGACAAGTTCTACACCGCCGAGGAGGTCGCGGCGCTCGTCGACGAGCCGCCGAACGATCCGGTCGACCGCGCGGTGATGGCGTTCGCGCGCAAGGTCGCACTCGCCGCCGACACCGTCACGCAGGCAGACGTCGACGAACTCCGGGCACTCGGCCTGTCGGACGCAGACGTGCTCGACGTCGTCCTGGCCGCCGCGGCACGGTCCTTCTTCTCCAAGACCCTCGACGGCACCGGCACCCAGCCCGACTCGGCGTACAACGGCCTGCCCGAGACACTGCGGACGGCGCTGACCGTCGGCCGCCCGATCTACTCCGGCTGATTGTCCGTCGCGCCGCCGAGGTGGTGCTTGGTCCCGACCCCGGAGTACATCAAGTGCGTGACCAGCCCCTGCGCGGCGTGCGGGAGATTGTGGCAGTGGTCCATCCAGATGCCTGGGTTGTCCGCCACGAACGCGACCTCGTAGGTCTCCTTGTCCTCGACGTTGAGGGAGTCCGTCCACCACGGGCTCCCGGTCGCACGCACCCCGTCGCGGCTCAGGACGACGACGTGATGGCCGTGCAGGTGCATCGGATGGACCTGGCCCGAGCTGTTCTTGATCGTCATCCGCACGACGTCGCCCTCGCTGACCATGAACATCGGCACGTCCGGGAACTGGTGCCCGTTGATCGTCCACCACAGTCCGGGCTTGCCGTCGAAGAACCCGATCCGCCGGCCGATGTCGTACCGGAACGACCTGGTCGCCTTCGCCGGGTCGAACCCGAGCGCTTTCGGCGACCCGTAGGCCAGCAGGTCGACCCGCTCCCGCGGCTCGGCCCCGGCCGGTGCGTCGCCATCCCCGATCACCAGCGTCGTCGGTCCGCCGCCGAGCCCGATCCGGACCGCCTTCGCCGTCGGCACCTCGAGGTCGATCCGGCCGCCCGCGGTCACCAGCACCGCCTTCCCGCTCACCTCCGCCGGCGCGTTCACATCGGTCCCGTCGACCGCGATCACCTTGTACGGCGCGCCGTCGACCCAGACCGCCATCGGGCCGTTGTCGGTGTTGATCAACCGGACGCGCGCGACCGGGCCCGGCGCCTTCACCCGCCGTTCGCCGTACTCCCCGTTGACCGTGCGGACCTTGTCGTAGGTGTGCACCGCCGCGACCACGTCCGTCGGTGTCGGCTGCACGACCAGGACGCCGTACAGGCCCTTCTTCACCTGCTCGTGCGAGACCTGGTGCGAGTGGTACCAGTACGTGCCGGCGTCCTGCGCGACGAAGCGGTACACGAACGACTTGCCGGGCCCGACGGCGTCCTGCGTGACACCGGCGACACCGTCCTCGGCGTTCGGTACGTCGACGCCGTGCCAGTGCAAGGTGATGCCGTCGGCAATGTTCTCGTTGCGCAGCGTGACCTGCACCAGATCGCCTTGGTGCGCGACGATCCGGGGACCGGGCGACGTGTGGTTCAGCGTGTACCCGTCCGCCGGGCCGCGGCCGGGGATGTCGAAGCGCTCCTGACGCGCGACCAGGTCCACCGCGACATCGGGCTTCCGGCCGGCAGGACCCGTCAGCTGACCGACGTCCGTGCCGTGGTGCTCGTGCGCGGTCACCGGCCCGCCGCCGTAGTCGGCGTACCCCATCGCCATCGGCGACAGGTCGTTCGGGACCAGGCTCCGCTGCCAGAAGAACCCGAGCGGCGCCAGCACGACGACCGTCGCGAGGATCGCGATCAGCGCACGACGAGACGGCGGCCGCAGTGTCACGACCGCCGCCCGTCAGTTGCCAACGGCATCTACGTGGTCGCCTCGGTCGCGGCCGGGGACTCGGCCGCCGCCGTCGCCGGCCCGGCCGCGCGCCGCGAAGCCATCCCCGCGACCGCCAGCAGCGCGAACGCGTTCAGCCCGTGCAACGCACCGATCGCCGGTACGCCGAAGGACGCGGCGGCCAGGCCGAACTGCAGCGCCACCAGGCCGAAGACGTACAGCGCCCACCGGACGCCGCCGTCGACCTTCGCGAAGAACGACACGACCAGCAGCAGGATCGCGAGCAGCGGGATCACGCCGCTCCCGACGATGGTGTGGATCGTGTGCCCGATGTTGCCGTCGTCCTTGGTGAACACCAGGCCGCCGTCGACGTCCTTGATGACCGTGAACCAGGCGAGTGCGATCGCCATCGCCTGGACCAGCACACCGATCGCGATGAGCCCGGCCAAGGCACGGTAGACAGACCTCATATTTCCCCCATCCCCCTGAAGTCACCCTCGGCTCATAGTGGGCCAGGTCACCTCAGGGGCACAAGAGGTTGATCCGGTCAGCCGTGGTTGCGGGCGAACGCCTGATACAGGCCGCGCAGAGTCAGCAACGGTTCGTCGCGGACCGGTGTCGCGAGCTGGCCGGCCAGCAGTGGCGCCAGCGCGCCGGTGAGCACGACCGGAAGGTCGTCGTTCAAAGACTGCTCGGTCCGGATCCGGGCGACCAGACCGTCGACCAGCGCGGCGAACCCGTGGATCGCACCGGACTGCAGGGCCTCGACGGTGTTCTTCGCGACCACCGACCGCGGCCGGACCAGCTCGACGCGGCGCAACTGCGCGGCCGCCTCGCCGAGCGCGTCGGTCGCGGTTTCGATGCCGGGGGCAATCACTCCGCCGACGAAGGCGCCGGCCGGGTTGACCACGTCGATCGTGATCGCCGTCCCGACGTCGACGACCAGGCAGGGCGCGCCGTACAGCGTCACGGCCGCCAGCGCGTTCGCGATCCGGTCGGTGCCGACCTCGCGCGGGTTGTCCACCAGCACCGGCAGCCCGGTCTTCACCCCGGGCTCGACGACGACGCTCGGCACACCCTGGTAGTAGCGGGACACGACGTCCCGCAGTTCGTGCAGCACGTGCGGTACGGCGGAGGAGACCGCGATCCCGGACACCGGCGACTCACCGGTGAGCAGGCCCTGCAGCAGCACGGCCCACTCGTCCGCCGTCCGCCGCGGGTCGGTCCCGACCCACCAGTGCCGCTTGACCGTGCCCTCGAACACCAGGCCGACCAGCGTCCTGGTGTTTTCCACGGCCACGGCCAGCAGCATCAGGACTCCTTCAGGTCCAGCGCGATGTCGAGCACCGGGGCGGAGTGCGTCAGCGCGCCGATCGCGAGATAGTCGACGCCGGTCTCGGCGACCGCGCGGGCCGTGTCCAGCGTCAGTCCGCCGGAGGCCTCGAGCTTCGCCCGGCCGGCCACCTTCTCGACCGCCTCGCGCAGCAGCGGGACGTCCATGTTGTCCAGCAGGATCAGCTCGGCGCCGGACTCGACCGCGATCAGCGCGTCCTCGACCGAGTCCACCTCGACCTCGATCGCGATCTCCGGGTACGCCTTGCGCACCAGCCGGAACGCCTCCGCGACGCCGCCGGCCGCGATCACATGGTTGTCCTTGATCAGCGCGGCGTCGGACAGCCCCATCCGGTGGTTCTTCCCGCCGCCGCAGCGGACGGCGTACTTCTCCAGGGACCGCAGCAGCGGCATCGTCTTGCGGGTGTCGCGGATCACCGCGCCGGTGCCCTCGACCTCGTCCACCCAGCGCCGGGTCAGCGTCGCGACGCCGCTCAGGTGGCAGAGCAGGTTCAGCGTGGTGCGCTCGGCCGTGAGCAGTTGCCGGGTCTTGCCACGCACCGTCATCAGCACGTCACCCTGCCGCACGGCCGCGCCGTCGCGGACCGAGTGCTCGATCTCGACCTCGTCCGGCGACGCCACCTGCCGCAGCACCAGCTCCGCGATCTCCAGACCGGCCGCCACACCGTCGGCACGGGCCACCAGCTCGGCGACCGAGACCTGGTCCGGGTCGACCGTGGCGGTGGTCGTCACGTCGACGCCTCCGGCCAGGTCCTCCTCGATGGTGGCCCGCACGAGGTCACCGACCCACTGCCGGTCGACTGTCTCATCCATGCCGGTCATTCTCCTCGGATTCGCGCGAAACAAACGTGGTCCGCGGCACAGCCTGCTCGGCCACCGCGGGCAGCGTCAGGTCCAGGCTGCCGGACCAGTGCAGATCATCGCGGTCCGGGTGGTCCTCCCGCCAGTGCGCGCCGCGGCTTTCTTCGCGGGCGGTCGCGGCGGCGATCAGGGCGGAGGCGACCGTCACCAGGTTCGTCGCCTCCCAGCCCGGGGTTCCCGGCTCGCCGGGCGGCTGCTCGATCAGCTTGCCGATCGCGGCCCCCGCCTCCGCCAGGCCGGCCGCGCTCCGGATCACGCCGGCGCCGACGGTCATCGCCCGCTGCAGCTCGGGGACGGCGTCCGCGTCGACGAGCCCCGCCGTCCGGCGGTCCACGATCGGCTCACGCCGCTCCGGCAGGCCGTCCGCGAGGTGCGCGGCGATCCGGCGGGCGAAGACGAGCCCTTCGAGCAGCGAGTTCGAGGCCAGCCGGTTGGCGCCGTGGACGCCGGTACAGGCGACCTCGCCGCACGCGTACAGGCCCGGTACCGAGGTCTGGCCGTTCAGGTCGGTCCACACGCCGCCGGACGAGTAGTGACAGGCGGGGGCGACCGGGATCAGTTCGCGGACCGGGTCGATCCCGTGCGAGCGGCAGGACGCGAGGATGGTCGGGAACCGCACCCGCCACTTCTCGTCGCCGAAGTGCCGGGCGTCCAGGTAGACATGATCCTTGCCGGTGGCAAGCATCTGGCGCATGATCGCCTTCGCCACGATGTCGCGCGGCGCGAGATCGGCCAGCTCGTGCTGACCCTGCAGGAAGCGGCTGCCGGTGTGGTCGACCAGGAAGGCGCCCTCGCCGCGGACGGCCTCGGACACCAACGGCTGCTGGCCTTTCGCGCTCTTGCCCAGCCAGAGCACGGTCGGGTGGAACTGCACGAACTCCAGGTCCCGCACCTTCGCGCCGGCCCGCAGTGCGAGCGCCATCCCGTCACCGGTCGACACGCTCGGGTTGGTCGTTGCCGCGTACAACTGCCCGAGACCGCCGGAGGCCAGGATGACCGCCCGGGCCCGGACCGCGCCGACGCCGTCCAGCTGTCCTTCGCCCATCACGTGCAGCGTGACGCCCGCGATCGCGCCGTCGGCCGCGGTCAGCAGGTCGAGGACGAGGGCGTGCTCGACCAGCCGGATGTCCTTGGCGCGCTTCACCGCGGCGACCAGGGCGCGCTCGATCTCGGCGCCGGTCGCGTCGCCGCCGGCGTGCGCGATCCGGTTGCGGTGGTGGCCGCCCTCGCGGCCGAGGGAGATCTCGCCGTCGGCCATGGTGTCGAAGCGCGCGCCCAGCTCGATCAGGTCGCGGACGGCGTCCGGGCCCTCGGTGACCAGCACCCGGACGGCCTCGGGGTCACTCAGCCCGGCGCCCGCGACGAGCGTGTCCTGCAAGTGCTCCTCGGGTGAGTCCTCCGGGTCGAGGGCGGCGGCGATGCCGCCCTGCGCCCACTGGGTGGAGCCGGAGGCGACGACGTCCTTCGTCACCACCAGGACGGAGCCCAGTTCGCGGGCCTTGAGCGCGGCGGTCAGTCCGGCGACCCCGGATCCGATCACCACCACGTCGACGGTGTCGGTCCAGCCGGGCTCCGGCGCGGACAGCCGTTGCGGGACTGCGGGTGCGGTCATCCCGCGACGGTATCAATCGATTTCATCGCAAGGTGATGGAAATGTTGTCGATGAGACGGGTCAGGCCGACGCGGGCGGCGATCAGCATCCGGGCCTCGCCGGGGCCGATCACCGGGCCGAGATCGGGCGCACGCAGGGCGAGATAGTCGATCTTCACCGAGGGCACCGCCTCGAGTTCGGCCTGCGCGGCGGCCATCACCGCGTCCGGCCCGTTCATCCCGGCCTTCGCGCCGGCGCTCAGCGCCCGGTACAGCACCAGCGCCTCGTCACGCTCGGTCTCGCTGAGGTACCGGTTGCGTGAGGACAGCGCGAGACCGTCCGCCTCTCGCACGGTCGGCACCGGCACGATGTCCACGTCCATGTCGAGGTCGCAGACCATCTCGCGGATCAGCGTCAGCTGCTGGTAGTCCTTCTCGCCGAACAGCGCCAGGTCGGGCGCGGTCAGGTGCAGCAGCTTCGACACCACGGTCAGGACGCCGGAGAAGTGGCCGGGCCGGAACACGCCTTCCAGCTCGTCAGCCAGCGGGCCGGGATGCACGGTGATCGACGGCTCGTTCGGGTACAGCTCGTCGCGGGACGGGTTGAAGACCAGGTCCACACCCTCGTTCTTCGCGATCGCCAGGTCGCTGGCCAGCGTCCGCGGGTACCGGTCGAAGTCCTCGGTGGGCCCGAACTGCAACGGGTTCACGAAGATCGTCAGCACCACGCTGCCGTCCGGTCCGACCCGTTCGCGGGCCTCGGCCAGCAGCGCGGCATGGCCGTCGTGCAGAGCCCCCATGGTCATCACGACCGCGCGCGGCCGGATCGCGGCCGCTGCCCGCAGTTCGGCCTTGGTCTGGGTGAGTCTCATCGAGGTGCCTCCCCTGTCCGATCTGCCTGGTGCCCGTCCAGTACTTCGGTCAATCGACGGACCGTCTCCGCGTCCAGCCGCCCGTCCGCCAGCTCCACAGTCGCCCGCGCCAGTTCGGCGTACGTGCGCCTCGTGCTGCCCCGCAGGACTGCCAGGTGTGCTGCCACCGTCTCGGCATCTCCCCGGGCGATCGGCCCGGTGAGCGCATGATGACCGGATCGCAGCGTGTTGTCGAGGGTTGCGGTCAGCAGCGGGCGCAGCGTCGCCTCCGGGTCCGGCACGCCGGCCTCCCGTAGTACGGCGACCGCCTGCGCGACCAGCGTGGTCAGGTGGTTGGCGCCGTGCACGAGACCCGCGTGGTACCGCGCACGCTGCTCGTCGGCGACCCACTGCACCTGTGCGTCCAGCGCCTTCACCAGTCGCTCGACGAGCGGCCGGGCAGCGTCCGGAGCGGTCGCGGTGAACATGACCCCGTCCATCCGGACCGGGCCGCCCGGAAAGGTCATCGAGGGGTGCAGCGCGACCGGGGTCGCGGCGAGGCCGGCCAGTGGGGCCAGGCCGTGCGCTCCGGACAGGTGCACGACGTACTGCACGCTGGTCAGCGGCAGCGTCCGCGCCACGTCGCGGATCAGGTCGTCCGGCACGGCGACCAGGACGACGTCCGCGCTCCGCGTGACCTCGTCGGCGGTCAGCACGGGCACAGCGGGCAGAAGGCGGGCGGCGCGTTCCCGGGACGCGTCAGACCGCGCGGTTAGTCCGACCAGGGGATGTCCGGCTGCCGCCATGGCTGCTCCCAGGGCGGTCCCGGCCCGGCCGGCTCCGATCAAGCCGATCCGTTCCATCACTCACTCTCTTCTCGTTCCAGTCCCGCGGCGGGGTACCAGACGATCTACTTGTCAGCGTAGGTGATGAGAGCATGGGGCGGTGAGTGATGCGTGGGCAGCAGGCACTGAATTGACGGCGATTCTGATCACAGTGCCGGAGCTCGCGGCGTCCACGGACCGCTGGCGCTCGGTGTCGCGGTCCACGGCGAGGCCCCAGGTCCCGCTGACCGAGCTGATCCCGCCGCACGTGACCGTGCTGGTGCCGTGGGTCGCCGAACCCACCGACACCGACGTGGCCCGGCTCCGGTCGGCCGTGTCGTCCGTCGAGCCGTTCGAGCTGAGCTTCCCGACCGCCGGACAGTTCCCGAACGGTACGGCGTGGCTGCGGCCGGAGCCGTTCGGCACGGTGCGCTCGATCCTGCTGTCCGTCTTCGACGCGTTCCCCGAGTGCCCGCCGTACGGTGGCGAGTTCCCGGACCCGCATCCGCACCTGACGATCTCGTCGTCCGCCCAGGGCGGTCCGGCCGTGGTCGCGGAGGCGAACGCCGCGCTGGCCGCTGAGCCCGCCCCCAGCGTCCTGCTGACGGAGCTGGGGCTGTGGCGCGAGGACGCTGCCGGTGTGTGGCGCCAGATCGGCGCCGTACCGCTGGGCTCATGACCGAGACGTACCGGGCGGCCTGGGAGCGGGCGCTCTACGGCCCCGACGGCTTCTACCGCCGGGAACGGCCGTCCGCCCACTTCCGTACGTCGGTGCACGCATCCGCGCTGTTCGGGCAGGCCATCGCGCGCCTGGCCGGTGAGCTGGGGCTGTCCTCGGTCATCGACATCGGCGCCGGCTCCGGTGAGCTGGGCGAGGTCCTGCGCGCCGGGGGCCTCACGGTTCTGGACATCGAGCTCGACGATCGGCTCCCCGAGCGCCTGACCGGTCTGGTGATCGCGAACGAGTGGCTGGACAACGTCCCGTGCGAGGTCGTCGAGTGGGACGACGACGGCGCCCCTCGCTACCTGCTCGCCGACCGGTCGCCAGGACCGCTTGTAGAAGGCAACGACCTGGGGTGGCTGGAGAAGTGGTGGCCAGGCGAGCCCACCGACCGGGCTGAGGTCGGGGTTACTCGGGATCAGGCCTGGGCCGACGTGGTCAGCCGGCTGACGCCAGGCAGTCTCGCCGTTGCTGTCGACTACGGGCACGTCAAGGCGAGCAGGCCGCCGTACGGCACTCTGACCGGCTTCCGCGACGGGCGTGAGTGCGCACCAGAGCCCGACGGGAGCTGCGACATCACCGCCCATGTCGCGCTCGACTCGCTCGGCGGCACCATCGTGAGCCAGCGCGACGCCCTGCGAGCCCTAGGAGTCAGCGGGGCCCGCCCCAGCCTGAAGCTGGCTCAGACGGAGCCCTTGCGTTACCTGTCCGAGCTGTCGTCAGCCGGAGAAGCTGCCGAGCTGCTGGACCCTTCAGGGCTCGGCGGGTTCGGCTGGGTCTGGACCGCGGCAGACGCGGCCACCGTACGGCGTGCCTCGCGCGCCCTGTCCGCCTGAGCCTCCACCAGCGCAGCAGCCTCCACCTGATCGCGGTGCAGCGCCGTGGCATCAGTCGGCCCCAGCGGCGTGTCCACGTGAACGTTGGCGAGCCCCAGACGCCGCTGCAACGGCCCTTGCTCCATCCGGACCGACTGCGTCTTGTGGTGCAGCACGATCGACGTACGGCGGCTCACCCAGCCTCGCGTCGTGACCATGACCTGCCCGTCGACGCCGTACGCCAGGAACCGCCAGCCGATCGGCCGCAGCCACTTGGCCCGCTCCGGTGCCGGGTGCATCTGGATGCGGCTCAGATCGAGACCGGGCAGCACCCGGCCGAGGACGTACGCCACCTCGGCGCGCTCACCCACCGGCAGCAACTGTGCGCCCTCCAGCAGGTCGTCGCCGTCCTCCTTCTGACCGGCGACGCCGGCGATGTCCAGCTCGACGCGGGACCAGCCCAGCAACCGCCAGATGAGCGGCTCGGTGATCAGCAGGCCCTGCACCCGGCCAGGCGGCACCGTCTGCCGCTGGATGTCGAACAGGCCGCGTTTGGTCCGCAGACCGTGGCTGGACTCCGACAGCGTGAACCCGTGGTTCCCCACGACCTGCTTCCAGATCGGCTGCACCACACCGAGCAACAGCGGCACAGCAGCGAACAGACCGATATGGAAGTCCAGCACCATCGTCGCGACGATCAGCCAGATCAGGGCACCGGCACTGGCGACCACCGTGGACGACAGTAGCGTCGCACCGAGCAGGCGGCTCGTCGAAACAGTCAGCAGCGGCGGGGCCAGTGCCTCGGCCTGCTGCTGGTAGTCCTGCTGCTCAACTGCCTTCTCACCCTTGGCCCGGACCAGCAGGGTCGTGCGGAGCTGCTGCGCCTCCTCGTAGCGGAAGTAGCTCAGCTTCCCGTCGCTCTTGCCGCCGCCGGCCACGTCCATTCGCAGCTCGGCCATGCCGAACAGCCGCGCGACGAACGGCTGCGCCACGTCGATCGCCTGGATCCGGTCGAAGCGGATGATCCGGGTCCGGCGGAACAGGAACCCGCTGTCCACGCGGATTGCCTCGTCGGTCAGCTGCCACTTGGTGAACCACCACGACAGCGTGCCCAGCAGGATGCCGCCGACGAGTACGGCGGCCAGGCCGATGCCCGCGATCGTCAGGTTGGTCCGCAGACCCTCGTTGTTGACCAGCGCGAAAGCCGCGACGACGAAGTACCCCCAGCCCTTCACGAAGGGCGTGAGCGGGTGGAGGCGTGCCCCGACCGCCTCGGCGGTCTGCTGGGTCACGGGTTCGTGAGTCACAGGCCCCACGCCTGCGCCTGGCCGAGGGCGGACAAGCGGTCACGCAGCCGGCCGGCCTCGTCCGGGTGCAGCCCCGGGATCTTCGCGTCGGTCGCCGGCGTCGCCGTGTGCAGCTCCACCGTGGCCACCCCGTACGCGCGCTGCAGCGGCCCGTCGGTCACATCCACGAACTGCATCCGGCCGTACGGCACGACGACCAGCTCGCGGAACATCACCCCGCGGCTGACCAGCAGCTCGTCCTCGCGCTCGGCGTACTTCCAGGACCGCTGGTTGCGCCCGATCAGCACCCACGACCAGCCGAACAGCAGCGCGATCAGCACCACCGCGAGCACGCCGTACAGCCAGCCCACCGTCAGCCCGAGCGCCACCAGCGCCGCGATCGCGGCCGGCCCGGCGACGATCGCCGCGTTCAGCCGCCGCAACGTGGCCAGCTTCGGCGAGACCGGCGTCCAGCTGACATCCGAGGGTGCGAAGAGGTCGTCCACGGGTAAAGCCTGTCACGATAGTGGTCATGAGTACCGAAAGAGTGGTTGGAGTCGGGGCCGGAGCCGCCGGATTCGACCCCGCTTACGAGCGTGGCGGGACCGGGAGCGGCTCGGAGCTGCCCACCACCGACATGGTGCTCAACATCGGGCCCCAGCACCCGGCGACGCACGGCGTGCTCCGGCTGCGGCTGACCCTCGACGGTGAGCGGATCGTCGGCTGCGAGCCGATCATCGGCTACATGCACCGCGGCGCGGAGAAGCTGTTCGAGGTCCGCGACTACCGGCAGATCATCGTCCTGGCGAACCGGCACGACTGGCTGTCCGCGTTCGCCAACGAGCTCGGCGTCGTGCACGCGGTGGAGCGGATGATGGGCCTCGAGGTCCCCGTCCGGGCGGTCTGGCTGCGCACCCTGCTGGCCGAGCTGAACCGGGTGCTGAACCACCTGATGTTCCTCGGCTCGTACCCGCTGGAGCTCGGCGCGATCACGCCGGTGTTCTACGCGTTCCGCGAGCGGGAGACGATCCAGGCGGTGATGGAAGAGCTGTCCGGCGGCCGGATGCACTACATGTTCAACCGGGTCGGCGGCCTCAAGGAGGACCTGCCGTACGGCTGGCTCGGCCGCGCGGCCGCCGCCTCCGCCGCGGTCCGGACCCGGCTGCCCGACATCGAGGAGATCATCCTCGGCAACGAGATCTTCCGCGCCCGGACGGTCGGCGTCGGCAAGCTCTCCCCCGAGCTGGTCGCGCAGTACGGCGTGTCCGGCCCGATCGCCCGCGCCTCCGGGGTGGACGCCGACCTGCGCCGCGACGAGCCGTACCTGGCGTACGGCGAACTGCAGGACGTGCTGCGGGTCGTCACCCGCCCCGACGGCGACTGTTTCTCCCGCTTCGCCGTCCTGCTCGAGCAGGTGAAGGTCTCGCTCGACCTGGTCGACGCCTGCCTCGACAAGCTGTCGACGCTGCCCGCCGGGCCGGTCAACGTCCGGCTGCCGAAGATCCTGAAGGTCCCCGAGGGCCAGACCTACGCCTGGACCGAGAGCCCGCTCGGCATCAACGGCTACTACTTGGTGTCCCGCGGCGACAAGACCCCGTGGCGGCTGAAGCTCCGCTCGGCGAGCTTCAACAACATCTCCGCCCTCCCGGCGCTGCTCCCCGGCACGATGATCCCCGACATGATCGCCATCCTCGGCAGCATGTTCTTCGTCGTCGGCGACATCGACAAGTAACGCCTCAGACGTCGCGCCGGGCCACCGGCGGGCGGTGTGCGGCCGCGATCAGCTGCACGAGACCGGCCACCGGCAGCGGCTTCCCCGGATCGGCCTGCCCGGCGGCGCGCTGCTTCGCCGTACTCGCCTTCGACAGGTACGGCGTCACGTACGCCGCCGTCTCCGGCTCGTAGCGCCAGCTCTCGCCCAGCGGACCGACGTCGACCACGTCGAATCCGAGCGTCTGGATCAGCGTCGTGGCCGCGAGCTTCGCGTCCGCGTCGTCGCCGGCGATCGGCAGCGCGCTGCGGTCCGGCGCGTCGGCCGGCCTGGCCAGCGTCACGATGTTGCGGGCGCTGATGTTGTTGAGCGCCTTCACGGTGCGAGCCTCGGGCAGGTGCTCCTGCAGCAGCTGCGCCGTCGTCACCTCCTCGCGGTCGAGGCGGTCGATCCGGCCGTCGCGACGCGGGTAGTAGTTCATCGTGTCCAGCACGACCTTGCCCGCGAACGGCGCCACCGGCAGTTCGGCGTACCGTCCGAGCGGGATGCTCACCAGGACCCAGTCCCCCGCACGCGCGGCCTCGTCGACGGTCGCGGCCCGGACGCCCAGGTCGCGGGCCTTGTCCGCCAGGCTCTCCGGGCCTCGTGAGTTCGCCATCACCACGTCGAGGCCCGCGCCGACGGCGAGCCAGGCCACCACGGACCCGATGTTGCCGCTGCCGATGACCCCGAGAGTCGCCACGGATCCTCACAGACCTCGCGGTCCGGCGAGCAGCTCCTGGAGGGGTTCGCGGATGCCGTCGGCCACCGCGAAGACGCCGCGGGACTCGGGTGAGTGGTCGGTGCCGTCGAGGTCCAGGACGGTGACGCCGGCCTCGCGGCAGATCGCCACGCCGGCCATCGTGTCCCACGGCTTGTTGGAGAACATGATCAGCGCGTCGAAGTACCCGTTCGCCGTCCAGGTCAGCGCGGTGGCCGCCGTACCGATCATCCGCAGCCGCTGCACGCGCGGGTAGAGCCGCTGGGTGAGGGCGATCCGGTCCGCGTTCACCCGGTCCGCGTCCGGCCCGACCGCATAGTCGCCCACGGCAACCAACGCGGCGGACAGGTCGGTGCACTCGCTGCCCCGGATCGGCTTGCCGTCGCGGGTCGCGCCCAGGCCCTCGGCGGCGGCGTACGTCGTACCGAGCGCCGGGTGGTCGATGACGCCCGCGACGGCGCGGCCCTCGTGGATCAGCCCGAGCGAGATCGCCCACAGCGGGACGCCGTGGATGAAGTTCACCGTCCCGTCGACCGGGTCCAGCACCCAGCGGGTCCCGTCGGTGGCGCCGCCCTCCTCCTCGCCCAGCACGCCGATCTCCGGCGTCTCCCGCTCGAGGAAGGCCCGCACCTCCCGCTCCACCGCGAAGTCCACCTCGGACGCCATGTCCCGGTCGCCCTTGAACGTCAGCTCCCCCACCGCCATCCGCGCGGTCACCTCCCGCCCACGCTCGACCGCAGCTTGAGCAACCTTCAGCATGTTTGCGAGATCCACACCCCTGAACCTACGTGCAACCGCCGCACGACCGCCCACACCCGTCCACCAACCGATCGTCGCGGCGCTGCGCGCCGCGAGAGCGGGCGGGGCCGGCAGCCCCGCAGCAGGCAAGGGCCGGTAGGCCCGGAGGGCGTGGCCGAGGCCAGGCGTCCCGCAGGCCCGGAGGCGACGGCCAGTGGCCTCAGGCGAGGCCCAGCTCGCGACGCCTCCGGCGCCAGGCGGCTGCTGCGGCTGCGCCGCCGATGGCCAGGGCACCGACGGCGGCTGCCTGGCCGATCTTGATCGGGCAGCCGCTGGCGCAGTCGGGGATGGGGTAGGGCTGGCCGGGGTTCAGCTCGTGGGTCTCGTCGGCGGAGACGTACGCCTCGTCGGCGGGAAACGGGAAGCCCTCGGGGTTCAGCAGGCGGTACCAGTACAGGTCGTCCCACGCCTTGCGCCGGCATGTCACGTTCACCGACGGCGACTCGTACGGCGTCGGGCCCAGCTGGCCGATCGGCAGATGGTCCTCGTTGTACACCGTGACGTGCCCGTCCGGGTTGTTCATCGTCACCGCGGGATAGCGTGCGTCCAGCCCCATACACCGCAGTATGGGGGCGGACTCAGGACGCGGCCAGGCCTCGGAGCTTGAGGTCCACTACGGTCGGCGCGTCGGCCTGCGAGTGCTTGTCGCCGGCGGCCACGACGGTCGCGACCTCCTGGTCGATCTTGTCGAGGCGCTGGTCGATCTTGTCCAGCCGGCGCTGCATCAGGTCGACGAACTCCGCGTTCTCGACCACGCGCGCGCTGGTGATCCGCGAGTACTCCTGCGCGACCTGCGCGCGCTCGTCGGAGTGGGCCAGCCGCTCGACCAGCAACTGGTGCCGGAACAGCACGGAGGCAGCGATCGCGACCAGGACAGCCCCACCCGCGGCGGCCCGGAGGATCCAGGCATTCTGCGAGAAGAGCGCGATACTCACGCCCAGGCAGACAACGACCAACAGACCGTTGGCGACGGTGAGAACTGTGGTCCTGGTTCGACGGCGGCTACCCCTTGACCCCATGGGTCGTCATGTTAAGGGGTCTCGTCGGGGTCCTCGGGAATCCGACACGCGCGTTCGAGCAACAATCCGGCCGTGACGACCAGCACCGAGATCACGGCCGCGGCTCCGGCCATGATCACCCGGTTACGGGGCCCCGAAGAGCCCATCGCTTGCAGGAAGCTTAACGCGAACCCTGCGTACACACCGGTGCACAACGCGCCGACGAAAGCGCTCGCCTTGCCGATCATCAGCAGGAAGACCGCGCGCGACGGCTCGATCCGTTCCCGGCGCACCTGGATCCGCTGGTGGGTGTTGCGCGCGGCGGCGAACAGCAGCGCGGCCAGGAACGCCCAAGCGATCAGCGTCAGCCACGACACCGCTGGCGCGACGCCGCCGCCGGCCTCGATCGCCTTCACCAGCGTGACGCCGACCGCGACGCCGAGGACGGCGATCGCGACCAGCAGCCGTCGCGAGGTCGGCCGCACCGAACCCGGGGGCGGCCCCTGCTCGTCGTCCCGGGGCGCCCGGCCGGGCTCGGTACCGCCGGACACCACTACTGCAGCTCGATGTCGAGCTTGGTCACACCGTCGGTTCCGACCTTGGCGAGCAGCTCCGCGACCGGGCCGTGGCCCGGCAGTACGGCGTCCCGCTCGATGTCGAGCCAGGGCGCCAGCACGAACGCACGCTCGTGCGCCCGCGGGTGCGGGATGGTCAGTTCCTCGGTCTCGATCGTCTTCTGCCCGTAGGTGATCAGGTCGACGTCGAGGGTCCGCGGCGCGCCGGGGACGCTGCGCTCCCGGCCGAACGCCTGCTCGACCGCGTGCGCGCGCTCCAGCAGCAGGTCGACGGCCAGCGTGGTGTCGGCGAGCAGGACGATGTTCAGGTACGGACCGGACTCGTCCGGGCCGCCCACGGGTTGGGTCTCGTACACCGGCGAGACCTCGACCACCACGACGTCCGGGGTGTCCCGCAGCGCGTCGACCGCGCCTTGCAGGTTCGCCTCACGGTCGCCGAGATTGCTGCCGAGCGACAGGATCACCTGGCGGATCGGCTTCAGGCCGCCGCTCAGGGTGTCCGCGTCGATGACGTGGGGACTAGGGGTCTCAGTCACGAGGATTCTCCGGCTCTGCGCTGCACGGTCAGGACAACGTCGTCGAACGGCACCGTGATCGGCGCCGAGGGTTTGTGGATGGTGACCGCCGTCGCTGTCACCCGCTCGTCGGCGAGGCAGAGATCGGCGATGCGCTGGGCGAGGGTCTCGATCAGGTCCACCGGGTCGGTCTCGATCGCCCGGTGCACCTGCTCGGCCACCACCCCGTAGTTCACGGTGTCGGCCAGGTCGTCGGACGCCGCCGCGGGCCGGGTGTCCAGCTCCAGCCGGACGTCCACGACGAACTCCTGTCCGTCGGCCCGCTCGTGGTCGAACACCCCGTGGCGCCCGAACCCGCGGATGCCCCGGATCTCGATCACATCAGGAGAAGCCTGCACGGGACCGCTCATTCCGCCTCCTCCTGTCGGCCCCCAGACGACAGTACCGGTGAGGCGTGGTGGATCCACAACCGCCAGCCGGAGGAAGTTCTGCGGAAAACGTTGGTCGCGAGCGCCTTCCCGCCCGCGAACCCCTCCTCCGGGGCGCCCTCGCCGGACGACAGGACATTCTCCGTGCACGTGACGTACGCCACGTCGCCGTCCACCCGCACCTGCACGTCGGTGAGGAAGAACTGGATGTACGGCGTGTTCGCGAAGATCATCGCCCAGGCCCGCATCATCTCGGCGTACCCGGAGATGGCCGCGTTGCCGGGATGGATGCACACCGGGTCCGGCTCCGGCAGCCAGACGGCCGCCATCAGGTCCAGGTCGCCGGCCTCGAACGCGTTGTAGAAGGCAGTGTTGGCCTGCAGCACGACGTCCTCCACCGTGGCGCCGGCCGGCCCCTTGGGCGCGCCGTCCTGCCGCGGTCCGTCCGTCATACGGTTCCCCATCTCTTCGCCACCCGGACCGCGTCCGCGTTCGGTGCCACCGCGTGGGCCCGGACACACCAGGCACCCGCGGCGGCGGCCAGGGCGGATACGGCCACGCTCGCGTCGTCTCGTCGTACGGCCGGTCTGGGTTCACCGGTCTGCTCGTCGGCGAGCAGCCTACCGAGGAACGTCTTCCGGGACGCACCGATCAGCAACGGTCTTTCCAGGACGGCGAATTCCCGCAACCGGCGAAGAATCTCCCAGTTGTGGTCCGCGTTCTTCGCGAAACCGAGGCCGGGGTCGAGCGCGACCCGGTTCAGGTCGATCCCCGCGCGGCTGATCACGTCGAGGCGCTCGCCCAGTTCGGCGATCACCTCGGCGACCACATCGGCGTACTCGGCCTTGTTCTGCATGTCGATCGAGTGCCCGCGCCAGTGCATGCACAGGTACGGCGTGCGGCGCTCGGCGACCAGCGGGAGCATGTCCGGGTCGGCCTGGCCGCCGGACACGTCGTTGATCATCGTCGCGCCGGCGTCGAGGGCCAGCTCGGCGACGTGCGCCCGCATGGTGTCGACGGAGATGATCGCGCCTTCCGCGGCGAGGGTCTCGACGACCGGGATCACCCGCCGGATCTCCTCCTCCGGCGACGGCCGGACGGCGCCCGGGCGGGTCGACTCACCGCCGACGTCCAGCAGGTCGGCGCCCTCGGCCAGCAACTCCCGGCCGTGCTTGATCGCGGCGGTCGGCTCGAACCACTCGCCGCCGTCGGAGAACGAGTCCGGTGTCACGTTCACCACGCCCATGACGAGACACCGGTCCAGCACCGGCAACCCGTCCACGTGACCCCACGGCTCTGTTCTCACCCACACACCGTAGTAGCCCGCGCCCCCAGGCTGTAGCGCGACCTCTGAGTTGGGTGCGGCCGGGGATCAGTTCGCGAGGATCAGGCGGGACTTCGTCGCCTGCAGGACCGGCGCGATGGGCTGCGCGTACGACTCGTTGGTCTGGCCGTACTTCTCCAGGCACTTCCCGTCGATCAGGGCCGCACCGCTGGTGATGCCCTGCGCGTAGTTCCCGGTCATGTTGGCGCCGCCGGAGTCGCCGGACTCGACACAGGCGGTGTGCTGGAACAGCCCGCGGACGACGCGGTTGCTGCCGTAGTTGACCGTCACGTTCCGCGCGACGATCCGCCCGCAGGTCCACCCGGTGCTCTTGCCGGACTTGCACAGCGTCGAGCCGACGGTGGCGTCCGCGATCCCCTTGACCGCCACGTTGCCGTTGCCCCAGCCCTCGACGTACCCCTGCTGGTCCCAGCCCTCGATCACGCCGACGGACCCGAAGTCGTGGCCGGGGAAGCTCGAGGTGGACGTGTTGCCGAGCACGTAGCCGTTGCGGGAGAACGACGGCCGCCCGGACGTGCAGTGGCCCGCGGTCAGGAAGATCCGGTTGCCCTTGCGGGTCTTGGCGTTGAAGCCGAGCGAGCACACGTACCCGGTGTTCTTCTCGACCTGGACGCCGCCGCGCAGGCTGAAATCGTCCGCGGTCGGCCGGATCGAGCCGGACACCCGGCGGACCGTCACCCGGTCCCCCTTCGACTCCGCGCGGGCCAGGAACCGGTTGGTGATCGAGTCGTGCGCGGTCCTCGGCACCGACACCACCACGGTCCCCGAGACCGGATCGACGTACCAGGAGCGCACCTTGCCGGCGCTGGACCTGGTCGCGAGCCGGTTCAGCTCGCCCTGGACGGCGTTCAACTGGCGTGCGGTGTACTTCACCAGGCGCGGGATCGCGCCGATCTGCCGCACCAGCGCGCCCGTCGACAGGTCCGACACTGCGACGACCAGCTCGCCGGCCTCGTCGTAGTAGCTGCCCACGAAGCCCTCGTCGGCGCCCAGCTCGGACTGCAGCGTCTCCGCCACGAGAGGGTCGACGGTCGGCTTCGCGGCCTGGTGCCCGTCCTGCTGGCCGGCCTTGGTCCGCGTGTCCGCGGTGGCCCAGTTCGCCGCGACCAGTCCGCCTGCCGTCAGGACGACGACCCCGGCCACTGCGGCGCCGACCCGGAAACGCCCCGACATCCTGTCCTCCTCACACCGGCACCTGGTCCCCGTTGGCCACGATGCCACTACGGAAAGTAAACGCTTAGCGACAGAATGTCCATAGTCCCGGACTCTCAAACTTCAACGAGGCCAGGGACCGGCGGGCTACGGGCGGTCAGCCGACGATCAGGCTCATCGCCTCGGCGCGGGTGACCGGGTTGCGGAGCTGGCCGCGAACGGCCGAGGTGATCGTCTTCGCGCCCGGTTTCCGGACACCGCGCATCGTCATGCACAGGTGCTCGCACTCGATCACGACGATCACACCGCGCGGCTGCAGGATCTCGACCAGGGACTCGGCGACCTGCGTGGTCAGCCGTTCCTGGACCTGCGGCCGTTTCGCGTACACGTCGACCAGCCGGGCCAGCTTCGACAGCCCGGTCACCCGGCCGTCCCGGCTCGGGATGTACCCGACGTGCGCCACCCCGGTGAACGGGACCAGGTGGTGCTCGCACAGGCTCCAGACCTCGATGTCCTTCACCAGGATCATCTCGTCGTGCTCGAGCGCGAACGTGGTCGTCAGCACATCCTCGGCGCCCTGGCCGAGACCGGCCGTGATCTCCGCGTACGAGCGGGCCACCCGGGCCGGCGTGTCCTGCAGCCCTTCGCGGTCCGGGTCCTCGCCGATCGCGAGCAGCAACTCGCGCACGGCCCGCTCCGCCCGCTGGTGGTCGAACTTCGGTGACGTCATCCCTGGAACGCTACCGGCAGCCCGAACGACGAACGCCGCCACCCGGACCGGGTGGCGGCGTTCGGTTCACTGTTTGCTCACTGCTTGGTCACTGCTTGCTGGGCGGCGGGGTCGGGCCGCTGCCGTACTCCGGCGGGCGGATCGCCTCGTCGGGGCCGACCGAACCGCCCGGCAGCACGTCGGACAGCGAACCGTTCTGCTCGGCGTGCGACCCGTTGACCGGCATCACCGGCGGCTGGTCGGACGGAACCCGGGTGGACGAGCCGGTCCAGGCCGGCCGCCGCTCCCGCTTGATCACCGGGGCGAACACCCGGGCGATCTGGTTCTTGTCCAGGGTCTCCTTCTCCAGCAGCTCCTCGACCAGGTGGTCCAGGACCGCCCGGTTCTCGACCAGGATGTCGAAGGCCTCCTGGTGCGCGTTCAGGATCAGCTTGCCGACCTCCTCGTCGACCGCGGCCGCGATCTCCTCGGAGTAGTTCCGCTGGCTGCCCAGGTCGCGGCCCAGGAACGGCTCGCTGCTGTCCTGGCCGAACTTGATCGCGCCGAGCCGCTCGGTCATGCCGTACTGCGTGACCATCGCCCGGGCCAGCGCGGTGGCCTTCTCGATGTCGTTGCTGGCACCCGTGGTCGGGTCGTGGAAGACCATCTCCTCGGCGGCGCGGCCGCCGAGCATGTAGGCCAGCTTGTCCAGCATCTCCGAGCGCGTGGTCGAGTACTTGTCCTCGTCCGGCATCACCATCGTGTAGCCGAGCGCGCGGCCACGCGGCAGGATCGTCACCTTCTGCACCGGGTCGGAGTGCGGCAGCGCCGCGGCGACCAGCGCGTGACCACCCTCGTGGTACGCCGTGAGCACCTTCTCCTTGTCCGACATCAGCCGGGTCCGGCGCTGCGGGCCGGCGATGACGCGGTCGATGGCCTCGTCCAGCGCGCGGTTGTCGATCATCTGCGCGTTCGACCGGGCGGTCAGCAGGGCCGCCTCGTTCAGCACGTTGGCCAGGTCGGCACCGGTCATCCCGGGCGTCCGGCGGGCGACCGCGGTGAGGTCGACGTCCTGGGCCATCGGCTTGCCGCGGGCGTGCACCTTGAGGATCTTCTGCCGGCCGGGCAGGTCCGGCGCGTCGACGGCGATCTGCCGGTCGAAACGGCCCGGCCGCAGCAGCGCCGGGTCGAGCACGTCGGGCCGGTTGGTGGCCGCGATCAGGATCACACCGCCGCGGACGTCGAAGCCGTCCATCTCGACCAGCAGCTGGTTCAGCGTCTGCTCGCGCTCGTCGTGACCGCCGCCGAGGCCCGCGCCGCGGTGCCGGCCGACGGCGTCGATCTCGTCGATGAACACGATCGCCGGCGCGTTCGTCTTGGCCTGCTCGAACAGGTCCCGGACCCGGGAGGCGCCGACACCGACGAACATCTCGACGAAGTCCGAACCGGAGATCGAGTAGAACGGCACCCCGGCCTCGCCCGCGACCGCACGGGCCAGCAGGGTCTTACCGGTACCGGGCTGGCCGTAGAGCAGCACGCCCTTGGGGATCTTGGCGCCGACGGCCTGGAACTTGCCCGGCTCCTGCAGGAACTCCTTGATCTCCTGCAGCTCCTCGATCGCCTCGTCGACACCGGCGACGTCGGCGAACGTGGTCTTCGGGGTGTCCTTGGTGACCAGCTTGGCCTTCGACTTGGCGAAGCTCATCACCCGGGAGCCGCCGCCCTGCATCGAGTTCATCAGGAAGATGAACACCACCGCGATCAGCAGGAACGGGATCAGCGTGGAGAACACCTGGCCGATGAAGCTCGGCTTCGGGTTCTCGACGTCGTACCGCTCGATCTTGCCGTCGGTGAACAGGGTCTGCAGGTCGGCGCCCAGGTTCTCGCCCTGGCCGTCGACCCAGTGCGCCCGGAGCTTGGTGCCGTCGGTCTTCTCGACCCGGATCTCCTGGTCGGGGTTGACCAGCGTGACCGACTTGATCGTCTTGTCGCTGGACGACTTGGCCTGCTGGATCAGCTGGACCACCTGGCCCGTGGGCTCGGTCTTGTACCCGGTCGAGCCGGTCAGGAGCTGCCCGATCACCAGCACGCCGAGGAAGGCGACGACGATCCAGAACAGGGGTCCGCGGAAGATGCGCTTCACGTCCATGATCGAGGCCTAGGCCCCGTCCCTCCTAGCTCGGCAGGCCCGGGTGTCGCGGGCTTGTGACGGTAATACCAGTCCAAGTGTCTCGTGCCGCACAAGACAACACAGCACGAGGGTCACCAATGGACAGTACGACCCGTTGTACAGGCCGTCACCAAGTCTGCCCTGAAGCCGAGATCAGGAATAGACGTGCGGGGCGAGAGTGCCGACGCAGCGCAGGTTCCGGTACTTCTCGGCGTAGTCCAGCCCGTACCCGACGACGAACTCGTCCGGCAGCTCCAGGCCGACGTACTTCACCGGGACCCGCATCTTGGCCGCGTCCGGCTTCACGAACGCCGTGCACAGCTCCAGCGAGGCCGGTTTGCGTGACTCCAGGTTGCTGACCAGCCAGCTCAGCGTGAGACCGGTGTCGATGATGTCCTCGACGATCAGCACGTGCCGGTTGGTGATGTCGGTGTCCAGGTCCTTCTGGATCCGCACGACGCCCGACGACTTGGTCCCGGAGCCGTACGACGAGATGGCCATCCAGTCCATCTCCACGTGCCGGCTGAACGACCGGGCCAGGTCGGCCATCACCATCACCGCGCCGCGCAGGACGCCGACCAGCAGCAGGTCCTTGCCCTCGTAGTCCGCCTCGATCCGCGCTGCCAGCTCGCGCAGCTTCGCGAGGATCTGCTCCTCGGTGTAATGGATCTTGGTCAGGTCCTTCTCGATGTCCGCCGCATCCACGCGGTCAGCCTGTCACATCCGGGCCGAGGATGATGAATCCGCCCTTGCGGATCGCCCGGACGCCCTGGGGCAGATCGATCCAGCGCTGGCCGCGCCAGTCGGTCACCAGCGCGTCGACCGACGCCACGTGGCCGGCGGTCAGGTCGGTGGCGCGGCAACCGGCTTCCAGGGCGGCCTGCCGCAGGACCCGCGTCCGGATCGCCGCGGGCTCTTCCTCGAGTACGCCGACGTCGCTGCGGACCTGCCCCTCGGCGCGGCTCAGGGCGGTCTCGGCGACGTCCGCGGCGAGCTGATCGAGTGCGTCGGCGTCCGCCCGGAGCAGGCCCGCCGTACGAGCCAGGGCCTCGACCACACCGGGCCCCAGCGCCTCCTCGAGCACGGGCAGCACCTCGTGGCGCACCCGGACCCGCGTGTACTGCGGATCGTCGTTGTGCGGGTCGTGCCACGGCCGCAGGCCGGACGCGATGCACGCAGCGGCCGTAGTGGCCCGCGGCACCTCCAGGAACGGCCGCCGCAACCGCCCGACGGCCGGCGCCATGCCGGCCAACGACCGAGCCCCGGACCCCCGCCCCAGCCCAAGCAGGACGGTCTCAGCCTGGTCGTCACGGGTGTGGGCCAGCAGTACGACGTCCGCGGCCAGCTCGTCCGCCGCGTCACGCAGAGCGTCGTACCGTGCTGTGCGAGCCGCGCCCTCCGGACCGCCTTCGCTGCCGACCTCGACCTCACGCACGAGGACAGGGTCCAGCCCGAGTCCCCGGCACTGCTCAGCAGCCGTCTCCGCCACGTGCGACGAGTCCGGCTGAAGTCCGTGGTCCACGATGACCGCACCAGCCCGTAGACCGAGCTTGGGCGCCTCGAAGGCGGTCGCTGCCGCCAGGGCGAGAGAGTCCGTGCCGCCGGAGCAGGCGACCAGCACCGTCGTCCCCTGCGGCAGCTCGCTCAACGTTGCGCGGACAGCCTCCCTGGTCCGAGCTACGGCCGGGTGGAGCTTCCCCCGCCGCTGCTCGACCAGGTGCTCAGCCGTGAAGTCGGGCGACCCAGGCATCGGGGTTCGCGATCTCGTTCTTGGTCGGCAGCGTGTTCGGGCCGGTCCAGACCCGGTTGAAGCCCTCCATCCCGACCCGGTCGACGACCCGGCGGACGAACGCCGCACCGTCCTTGTACTGCCGCAACTTGGCGTCCAGCCCGAGCAGCCGCTTCAGCAGCTGGTCCACCGGGTTGCCGCTCGCGCGCCGCGACGAGAACTTGGACCGGATGGTGTCCACGGTCGGGATGACCGACGGCCCGACCCCGTCCATGACGAAGTCGGCGTGGCCCTCCAGCAGCGACATGACCGCGGTCAGCCGGTCCAGCACCGCACGCTGCTCCGGCGACTGCATCAGGTCCACCAGGCTGAGCTCGGCCTCGCCACGCACCGACCTGCCCAGCCGCTGCACAGCCTCCCGGAACATGGCGGCGTACGCCGAGGCGTCCAGCTCGGCCTGGTCCAGGAACAGGGCGATCTCCGAGCGCAGGTGGTCCCGCAGCCAGGGGACCGCGGTGAACTGCACCCGGTGTGTCTCCTCGTGCAGACACACCCACAACCGGAAGTCCCGCGGTACGACGCCCAGCTCGGACTCGACGTGCATCACGTTCGGCGCCACCAGCAGCAGCCGTCCGGTCAGACCGGGCCGGTCCGGGTCGGGCTGCGCAGGGTAGAAGGGGTCGAACTGACCGAGCACCCGCGACGACAGGAAGGCCAGCAGCGCACCGGCCTCGATCCCAGTCACCCGGGAGCCGACAGCGGACGACAGGCCGGGCGTCCGGTCCGCCTTCTCGCGCAGCTTGTCGGCCAGCGGCTGCAGCACGGTCCGGAAGCCGTCCGCGTTCGCCTGCACCCAGCCGGGCCTGTCGACGATCATCACCGGGGCCGTGGCCGAGGTGGCCTGGAGCCCGGTGAACTCACGGACGTGGCCCTCGGACTCGGCCGCGAACTGACGCAGCTCGGCGACCACCTGGTCCGCCTCCGCGCGGCTGACCGCCGGGCCCGGGCGCAGCAACTTCCGCGCCACGCCGGTCGCCAGCTGCCAGTCGACCATCTCGGCCGTGGTCCCGCCTTCCGCCGTACTCATACAACGACCCTAGTGGTATGTCCCAACATGCGCGCCCGATCAGCAGCCGCAATTGGCCAGCGCGGCGGTCGCCCGGTCCAGGGCGGCGCGGGCGTCGAGGGTCTTCGGCACGGGCACGCTGTCGCTGGCGATCGCGAACACCAGGAGCGTGCCGGTGCGGTCACGGGCGTACCCGGCCAGGCTGTGGACCCCGGTGAGCGTTCCCGTCTTCGCGCGGACCATACCGGTCCCGGTGCCCGTCCCGGCGGTCGTGAACCGCTCCCGGAGGCTCCCGTTGAAGCCGGCCACCGGCAGACCGGTCAGCAGGTGCCGCAGCTCCGGGTGGTCCTTGGACACGGCCACCCGGACCGCACCGGCGAGCAGGTCGAGCGGGACCTTGTTCGCGCGGGTCAGACCGCTGCCGTCGTAGATCCGAGCCTTGCTGACGTCCAGGCCGAGCTTGGTCAGCGTGGCGCGGAGTCCTGTCACGCCACCGGCGTACGAGCCGCCGTTGCCGGTCGCGATACCGACCTGCCGCAGCAGGACCTCGGCCCCGTCGTTGTCGCTGTGCAGGTTCACGTACTCGACGATCTGGCCGAGCGTCGGCGACTTGACCTGGGCGAGCGGCGTGGCGGCGGCGGGCGCCTTCGCGGCCTTGGTCGCGGCGACCTTGATGCCGTACTGCAGCAGGAGCTTCTGGAAGGACGTGGCAGCCGCCTGCGCCGGGAGGGTCGACCGCTTGGCCATGCCGGGCGACAGGCGTCCTTCGTTGACCCAGAGCGCGGAGGTCGGGGCGGCGATGCCCTCAGGGACGTAGTTCGCTTCCCAGTTCGCGTTGATCGCCGGGCCGGAGAACAGCGAGGCGTCGTACCCGAGCGTCACCGAGGCGATGCCCTGCGCCTTCAGCGCTTTCGCCGTGCTCGCGGCCAGGGCCTGGAGGGTCGCGCGGGTCGGGAAGCCGTCGCTGGCGGAGGGCTTCACGGCGAGCAGCGGGTCGCCGCCGCCGACCAAGACGATCGAGCCCTTGCCGGCGCTGACCACCTTGGTGGCGAAGGTGCGGTCCGGTCCGAGGTTCGCCAGCGCCGAGACCGTGGTCAGCAGCTTCAGCGTGGAGGCCGGGGTGTACGGCGTCGCGGCCCCGACCGAGAAGACCGGCTTGTTGCGCGAGGCGTCGTACACGTAGATGCCGTGGTGCGGGCCGAGCGACGGGTCCTTGAGGATCGCCGTGAGCGCCTTGCCGACGCCGGCCGCGGTGGGTGCGGCGCCCTCGGTGGCGGCGGGCGCCAGGACGGCCGGCGCCTGTGCCGTGGCTTGCCGTGTGGTCTGCGCTGATCCGGGGACGGCGCGTGCGCTGCTCACCAGGCCGGCGCACAGCGCCGTCGCGACGAGCGTGACGAATGCCGCACGGGCAGGTCGGGCCACCGGGCTGCTCCTGTCATTCGGTCGGTCGGAACCGTGACAGTATCTGCCGTATGGAGTTCGACGTCTTCATCGAGATCCCCAAGGGCACCCGCAACAAGTACGAGCTGGACCACAAGACGAACCGTCTGCGGCTGGACCGGACGCTGTTCACCGCGACCCAGTATCCGTCCGACTACGGGTTCATCGAGGACACCCTCGGACAGGACGGCGACCCGCTCGACGCCCTCGTCCTGCTCCCCGAGCCGACCTTCCCGGGCTGCCTGATCCGCTCGCGCGCGATCGGCATGTTCAGGATGACCGACGAGAAGGGCCCGGACGACAAGGTCCTCTGCGTCCCGGCCGGCGACCCGCGCCAGGAGCACCTGCGCGACATCCACCACGTGCCGGAGTTCGACCGGCTGGAGATCCAGCACTTCTTCGAGGTCTACAAGGACCTCGAGCCCGGCAAGTCCGTCGAGGGCGCCACCTGGGTCGGCCGCGCCGACGCCGAGGCCGAGATCACCGCCTCCTTCGAACGCCTGAAGACCGAAGGCCACTAGTCGCCCGGTCCGGCCGGGAGATCAGCCCTGGTCGTCTGACAGCCGGCGGAGCAGGTTCAGCAACGTCTTGCGCTCCGCCGCGGTCAGTGGCTGCAGCAAATCCGTCTCGGCGGCGTGGATCAGCTCGTCCATCGTGGCGAGCTGCCGCTCCCCCGCCGGGGTGATCGCGACGATCTTCCGTCGCCGGTCGGCGGGGTCGACCCGCCGCGCCAGGAGCTCCAGCTCCTCCAGTTCGTCGAGCAGCGTGACCAGATCGCTGCGGTCGAACCCGATCCGGTCCGCGAGCGTCGCCTGTACGGCCTCGCCGTCGTCGGCCAGGCTCGCCAGCACATGGTAGTGCTGCGTCCGGACGCCGGCGTCGGTCATGTGCTGCCGCACCAGCCGCTGCGCGTGCTGGCTCGCCCGCCCCAACGCCCAGAGCGCGTGGTCGGACAGCCGGTGGTTCGGCGACTTCTTCACCGCACCAACTCTATTGGCAGCGGCGCCGCCTGCCATTATCGTGGGAATCACCCATTATTTATAGATCCCACGATATGGAGCACCCACCATGCGCGCAGTGCGCTTCCACCGCCACGGCGGTCCCGACGTCCTCCAGCTCGACGAGGTCGCCGTCCCCGAACCCGCTCCCGGCCAGGTGCTGATCCAGGCGGAGGCGATCGGGGCGAACGCGATCGACACCGTCCTCCGCCGCGGGAACTCCCCCTGGGACCGCCCGCTCCCCGGAACACTGACCGGCGACGTCGTCGGCCGCGTCGTCGAGCTCGGGCCCGGCACGCCGCCCGGCCTCCTCGGCCAACGGGTCAGCGCCCTGTCGGAGGACGCGTTCGGCGACTACGCGGTCGCCGACGCCGCCTTCCTCGCGCCGATCCCCGACGACGCCGACGCGGGTGAGGCGACCATGATGTCGATGACCGCCCCGCTGGCCCTGCGGCTCCTCGAGGCGGGCCGCGTCCCGGCCGGAGGCACTGTCCTGATCCAGTCGGCCGCCGGCACCGTCGGCCACCTCGCCGTCCAGCTCGCCCGCTCGTACGACCCGAAGACGATCATCGGTACGGCGTCCTCCGCCCGCCGCCTGGACTTCATCCGCGAGCTCGGCGCCGAGCCCGTCGACCTGACCGACCCCGCCTGGCCGGACCGGATCCGCGCGATCGCTCCCGACGGCGTGGACACGGTCCTCGACGCGATCGGCGGCACCGTCTTCACGCAGGGCCTCGACCTGGTCAAGCCGCTCGGCACGATGGTCTCGTACGGTGCCATCACCACCGAGGTCCCGATGATCCCGGCGCTCGGCCTGCGCTCGCGATCGGTGACCGGGGTCTCCCTCTACGGCTGGCAGCAGGCCCGTCCGGACGAGGCGCGCGCCGACATCGCCGAGGTCACCCGGCGCTGGCGGTCCGGCGAGCTCCGCCCGGTCGTACACGCCACCCACCCGCTCGCCGAAGTCGCCCGCATCCACGAAACCCTCGACGCCCGCGCAAACCTCGGCCGGCTGGTCGCGACGCCCTGAACCGCATCGAGGGGTTGCCCACTGAACTGACCGGTCGCCCCCTCGTATTTTCGGTGGGCAACCCTCCAGCTGAGTGGGCAACCCTGCGGCCCGGGCGGTCCACCGGTGCGGAACTAGAATCGCCGGGTGGAGCTTCGGCAGTTGCGGTACTTCGTGGGCGTCGCCGAGGAGCTGCATTTCGGGCGGGCGGCCGCGCGGCTGTACATCTCCACCCCGACGCTGAGCCAGCAGATCAAGCAGCTCGAACGCGAGGTCGGCACCGGCCTACTGATCCGGCACAGCCGGGGCGTCGAGCTCACCCCGGCCGGGCAGGTCTTCCTGGCCCGCGCCCGGGAGACGATCCAGGCGGCCGGCCTGGCGCTGAAGGACACGCGCCGGGCCGCCGGCCTGGACGAGCCGGTCCTGCGGCTCGGCCTGCTGAACGGCGTCCCCGGCCGGCTCCCGGCCGCCCTCGAACAGCTCGCCGCCGAACGCTTCCCGGCCGGCACGATCACCCTCGAGGCCGGCACCACCACCGACCAGCTCCGGATGCTCGACGCCGGCGAGATCGACCTCGGCCTGGTCCGCACCCCTGTGACGTTGCCACCGGCCATGACCTCCGAGCCGCTCGCCGACGAGGAGCTCGGCGTCCTGCTGACCGCGACCCATCCGCTCGCCGGCGAACCCGTGCTGACGGTCGACGACCTGACGGACCTCGAACTGATCTGGATCCCCCGCGCGGCGGCGCCCGAGTTCTACGACGACGCGATCGGCCGGATCGGCCCCGGTGTACGGCTGAGCGACATCAGCATGAGCCACTCGCAGCTGCGTTCGGCCCTGCTCGTCCGGCGCTCCGCGTTCAGCCTCGGCTCCCGCCGCGCCGCCACGCCGGACATCGTCTGGCGGCCGCTCGCGGGCCGTCCGCTGCTCGCACGGTACGCCGCCGTGTGGCGCACGGACTCGACCAATCCGGTGCTCCGCGCGATGACCGTTAGTCCCGGCCTAACGGTCGTTAGGCAACACGACGTGGTGGACTGACTCCCCCGGTGGTTGGCTCGAATCGTCAACCACCGAAGGAGAAACACGTTGCGGGAACACGTCGTGATCGTCGGCGGCAGCTCCGGTATGGGCCGCGCCCTCGCCGCCGAACTCGTTGCCCAGGGCAGCGAAGTCACCATCGCCGGGCGATCACCGGACAAGCTCGACGCGGTCCGCCGGGAGCTCGGCGTCCGGACCGTCGCCATGGACCTCGGCGTCGAACAGGACATCGAACGGCTCTTCGCCACCACCGGCAAGGTCAGCCACATCGTCACCACGGCCGCGGACGTCGGCGGTGCCTACCAGCCGATCGCGGCGTACGACGTCCGCGCGGCACGGTCCGCGGTCGACTCCAAGCTGCTCGGGCCGTTGCTGCTCGCCAAGCACGGCGCACCGCTGCTCGAGCCAGGCGGCTCGATCGTGTTCACGTCGGGCATCGCGGCGTACCGCCCGGGTCCTCGCGCGTCGTTGCTCGCGGCACTCAACGGCGCACTCGCCTCGCTGGCCGCGGCGCTCGCGGTCGAGCTCGCGCCGCTGCGCGTCAACGTGGTCTCACCGGGCTGGGTCGACACGCCGATCTGGCAGGACGTCGCCGGCGACGCCGCACCGGAGACACTGGCCGCGATGGCGGCCCGCCGGCCGGTCGGCCGGATCGGCCGGACCCAGGACATCGCCGCGGCGATCATCGCCCTGCTGCGCAATGGGTTCATCACCGGCACCGTTCTGCACGCCGACGGCGGACACCGGCTGGCCTAGGAAAGGAGCGTCCCCGGCAACGCGCCGTTGCCGGGGACCGCTGGATCAGGGGCGACCGAAGAAGTCCGGGGGCTCCCAGTAGTACACGCTGTCGATCTGCACCGGCTTGCCGGTCCGCGGCGCGTGGATCATCCGGCCGTTGCCGAGGTACATCGCGACGTGGTGGATGGTGCCCGGGTCGTCGGGATCCAGCGACCAGAAGATCAGGTCGCCGGGCCGCAGCTCGTCCTCGTCGATGTGCTGGATCTGCTCGTACTGCGCGACGCTGTAGTGCGGCAGCTGCACGCCGGCCTTCTCCCAGGCGCCCTGGGTCAGCCCGGAGCAGTCCCACCGGTTCGGGCCGGTCGCGCCCCACAGGTACATGTCGCCGAGCTGCCGCATCGCGAAGTCGATCGCGGCCTGCGCGCCCTTCCGGGTGCCGTGGCTGCCGCCGTCGTTGTCGCGCGGCGGGGTCGGCTTGTGCCGCTTCGGCGGGTTCTTCTTGCCGCTGTCCTGGTCCTGCTTCTGCTGCTCGCGCTCCTCGCGGGCCTTCTCCGCCGCCTCGCGGGCCGCCTCGGCCGCCTCCCGGCGCCGCTCGGCGGCCTCCCGGGCGGCGATCCGGCGCTTCAGCTCGGCGGCCTTCCGCGCGGCCAGCTCGGCGGCGCGCTGCCGGGCGAGCTCCTCGAGCCCGCGCTGCCGCTGGGCGGCGACCTGGACCGAGATGTTCTGCAGGGTGGCGAGCTGCGCGATCGACTGCTTGCGCTGGACGCCGATCGCGGTCACCGCGGCCGACTGCGCGGCCTCCGCCGCCTCGGCCGCCTTCTTCGCCTTGGCCGCCTCGTCGGTCGCCTTCTTGACCTTCACGACCGCCTGGTCGGCCTGCACCTTGAACAGGTTCGTCATCACCTCGGTCGCGGTGAACCGCAGATACGACCCTTGCATCGCCGACGACACCGAGTGCGCCGTGCCGGCCGAGTCGAGCAGTTCCTGCGGGCCCTCCGCGGTGAACAGCGGCGCCAGCTTCGCGACGTCGCCGCCACCTTGGTACGACGCGGCGGCGAAACGGCCGATCTGCTGCCGCTGGGCGGCCAGCGTCTTCTGCGCCTCGGCGGCCCGGGCCGCGGCGGCGGCCGCCTCGGCCTTGGCCTGCTGCAGCCGGTAGACGGCGCCGTTGTACGCCTCGTCGGCGATGCCGGACTGGACGCCGAGCTGCTCCAGCCGCGCGGCGGCGGCGGCGAGCTGACGCTCGATCGCGGCGACCTGGGCGGCCTTGGAGGCGGCGGCCTGCTTGGCACGCTCGACGGCGGCCTTGGACGGAATCACCGGCGGCTTCGGCTTGGCGGCCTCGGCCGGGAGGGTGGGCACGGCCATGGCACCGGCCAAGCAGATCGCGAGCACCCCGGAGAGCAGCACCTTGCCTGCCCTGCCGGTCTTCCCAGCACTCGTGACCCGCCCGCCGGACGTGGCCCTGAGGGGCGTCCGCATCGGGATGGTTCCTTCCGCCGGTCACGAACCCCTTCCCCAGGGTTCGTGAACTTTTGGTCCTCCTGGACCACATACGTGACACTAGTTGCCTGCAGCCCCATTGGGAACAGTTTTCACACAAGTATCTTTGTTTCACCCGTGTGTCGACTTGACAAACTACAAGCTTGTAATTCCGCGAATCCGCAGGTGGGCGCACGAAAACGCCCCTCCGGCCGGCGCCGGAGGGGCGTTTCCGATGGCCAGGTGCGGCCGCTGATTCAGCTCAGGACGAACGAGGCGACCACCGGCAGGTGGTCCGAGGCCGGCGTCACCGGGACGGCGGCCTTCGTCGGGCGCAGGCCCGCGCTGTGCAACTGGAAGTCGATGCGCTTGGTCGGGTTGTCCGCCTCGATCGTGTAGCCCGGGCCGGAGCCGACCTCCTCCCAGGTGTCGTCGTACACCGCGGTCAGCGTCTTGATCTCCGGCTTCTCCGGCGTCGCGTTCAGGTCGCCGACGAGCAGGGTCGGGGTCTTGGAGCCGCTCAGCAGCTCGACCACCTTCTGCGCCTGCTCGAGCCGTTCGGCGTTGTTGTTGCTGGTCAGGTGCGTGTTCGCGAACCGCAGCTTGGCGCCGCGCACCGTGATGTCCGCCACCGCCAGACCGCGCTGCTCACCGGTCGGGTAGAGCGGCAGCAGCGTGTTCTCGAAGTCCTGGATCGGGTACTTCGACAGGATCGCGGTCCCGTACTGGCGGCGCGGCTCGCCCGGGTTCAGCGGCGGGAGGTCGAGGTTGGCGGCGTACGCGTAGTGCATCTTCAGCCGCTGCGCGAACCAGGCCGGCTGGTCGACCCAGTCGCTCCGCTCGGACCAGTGCCGGTCGACCTCCTGCAGCCCGATCACGTCGGCCCCGGACTGCTCGATCAGGGCGGCGATCCGCTCGAGATCGAGGACGCCGTCGATCCCGGCGCCGTGGTGGATGTTGTACGTCATGACGGTCAGCGGCCGGCCCGGACGACCCGCGTCGGGCTGAGCCGCGGCGACGGTGGGGACCACCATCAGCAGCCCGACGAGAACGGTCAGCAATTTACGCATGACCTCATCCTTCCGGAAAACCGGCGACACCCGCGCGACGAACGGGTGTCGCCGGCCTGAACGTGCGAGGGCGGCTGTGGACCCCGCGCGGAAGGAGCGGGGTCCGCAACTGCTCGCCTAGTGCACCAGGCGGCCGACGGCGCCCTGGGCGCCGGAGGCCCAGCAGCCGGCGTTCGCGCCGTGGCCGGCGCACTCGACGCTGTCGAAGCTGCCGTCGTAGAACTGCTTCCAGCTGCGGCCGCCGTCGAGGCTGACGTCGCTGCCGGACGGACCGACCGCGATCACGGTCGTCGGCGACCACGGGACGAAGTGCGACCCGCTCCGGTAGCCCTTCGGCGCCTTGTCCGCCGGCACCAGCTTCCAGGTCCGGCCGCCGTCGGACGTGACGGACGCGGCCTTCACGGCCTCGGTCGGCTTGAGGAAGTCGCCGCCGACCGCGACACCGAACAAGCTGTTCCGGAACGCGAGGCTGAAGATCCCGGCCGCCTCGCCGCTGGCCATCGGCGAGTCCGAGACCGTCCAGCGCCGGCCGCCGTCGACGGTCCGGAACACCCGCGGCCGGTCGCCGCCGCCGCTCGCGAACCAGGCCGTCCGGCCGTGCCCGGCGACCAGGCAGGTGCCGCTCGCCGCGAACGCGAACTCACCGGCGAGCGCGGCCGGCATCCCGTCGTTCGGCTGCACCGTCCAGGACTTTCCGCCGTCGGCCGTCGCGGCGATCCGGAACTTTCCGTCCACCGGGTCGCTCAGTGCCAGGCCGTGCTTGTCGTCGTTGAACGCGATGCAGTCGTAGAACGCGTTCGCGTCCGTGTTCCGGAACGTTTCCGTCCAGGTCTTTCCGCCGTCGGCCGTGCGGTAGACCCGCGAGTCCTCGCCGGTCCCGATCGTCAACGCGACCGCGCGCTGCGCGTCGAACGCCTCGACATCGCGGAACTGCAGCGCCTCGGCGCCGGCGGGACTGACGTTCTGCCAGTGCTTCCCGCCGTCGACCGTCCGCAGCACCGTCCCGCCGGACCCGCCCACCCAGGCGACGTTCTTGCTGACCGCCGCGAGCCCACGGAACTGCGCCGTGGTCCCGGTCG
The DNA here is from genome assembly GCF_040610805.1 of Kribbella sp. NPDC003557. Classification (NCBI taxonomy): domain Bacteria; kingdom Bacillati; phylum Actinomycetota; class Actinomycetes; order Propionibacteriales; family Kribbellaceae; genus Kribbella; species Kribbella sp. NPDC003557. The sequence goes on along the minus strand of NZ_JBEXMY010000007.1, from coordinate 33,756 downwards.
GCGTCAGCTCCCAGCGGTACGACGATCCGCCGTGAGCCTGGGCGGGCACGACCTGACCCATCAACAACAGACCTCCTGCCGCCAAAGCGGCCACACGCAGGATTCTCATGCGCCGCAATCTAACGGGCGGTCAGGCTGGCGTCAGCTGGAAAGACTGAGCAGTTCCTCCGTTGCAGGTGAGTTGGACGAGTTGGGTGCTGTCGGCGGCCGAGCCGTTGGGGACGGTGAGGCACTTGTTGCTGAGGCGGCTGACGAAGTGGAAGTAGCCGCTGCCCTCGGGAACGGCCTGCCACTGCTGGTTGTTTCCGCCGCCGTACGTCCACAGCTGGAGACCGGCGTTGTCGGCCGCGGAAACGCCGGTCACGTCGATCACCTTGGTGGCGTCGTTGCGGTTGTTGACCCGCGTGAAACCGCCGGACGTCGGCTGGAACTGGAACTGCTGCGCCTGCGTGCCGTTGCAGCTGTACTGCTGGATCACGGTCCCGTTCGCGACTCCGGCCGCGCGGGCGTCGACGCACTTCCCGTTGGCCTTGTTCGCGATCTTGTACCAGGCGGTCGGCGACGGCTGGTCGGCCGGCGGCGTCGTACCGGCACCGCCCAGCCATTTCAGCGCGTCCATCATGAACTGGTTCTGCGCCGGACTGTCGAAGGTCGACGAGAGCCGGGTGTTGGTCTCGTAGTTCATCGCGTTGTGGCCGAAGTTCGCGTAGATCATCTTGTAGTTCTTGTTGGTCCAGACGATCGGGTAGTAGCCGCTGTACCAGGACTGGTTCGGGTCGGTGCCGACCGGGAAGCTGGAGGCGTCGATCGAGGCCAGGATCTGGATGTCCGGGTTGTTCCGCAGGTCGTTCTGCCAGCTGTACCACTCACTCACCGAGGAGCGGAACGTCGCGCCCGTGTTCACCAGGGCCGGGTGCGAGCGGTTCTCGGTCCGCAACGTGACCGCCGTCGGGCCCCAGGTGTTGGACTGGAACCGGCCGGTGCCGAGCAGCGTGTTGTTGAACCACGGCCAGCCGCCACTCGCGTCGTTGTACGCGGTGACATGGAAGCCGAAGAACGCGCCGCCGTTGTCCATGTAGTTCTTGAACCCGTTGCGCTGGGCGTCGGTGTGCGGCGAGTCGTCGAGGAACATCACCACCTGGTACTGCGAAGCACTCAGGTTGTTGAGCTGGTCCCAGTTGTTCGTCGCGGTGTAGGTGAAGCCGTGCTGCGCTCCGAACTCCGGAAAACGCTGGTTGGCCTCTTTCTCGAAGTCGATATGGGCGGCGTCCCAGGTGCCGCTGTAGAACGCGAGCACCTTGAAGGTCGCCTGGGTTCCGGCGACCGCGGTCGAGGTCAGGCCACTGATCAGCAGCACCAGGGCGAGCAGGAATGCGGGCAGGCGAAATCGATCGGAAAGCATGGGGGGCGGACCTTTCCGTAAGAACGCTCTGTAAATTTCAGAACTTAAATTAACTCATGATCTAAAGGTGGTAAAGACTCCACCGGTCCCGGAACCAAGCCCGACATCTTGCCGCCGTCCCGCACCGCTGTCACTCTGGGCCACCGACTTCCGAAGGAGCCGCCGATGAACGACTCGGTGCTCACCTCCGTCCTGCTACCGGTCGCGCTCGCGATCATCATGTTCGGCCTCGGCCTGACGTTGACGGTCGCCGACTTCAGCCGGGTGCTACGGATGCCCAAGGCCGTCCTGGTCGCGCTCGGGACCCAGGTGATCCTGCTGCCGGTGATCTGCTTCGGTCTGGTCACGTCGTTCGATCTGGAGCCCGCACACGCCGCCGGCATGATGCTGCTGGCGGCCTCCCCCGGCGGCACCACGGCGAACCTGTTCAGTCACCTGGCCGGCGGCGACGTCGCGCTCAACGTCTCGCTGACCGCGGTGAACTCGGTCCTCGCCGTGGTCACCCTGCCGATCGTGGTCAACCTGTCCCTCGCCTACTTCCTCGGCGACGGCCAGATCGGCCTGCAGCCGCTGAAGATGCTGCAGGTGTTCGCGATCGTGCTGGTCCCGGTGGCCCTCGGGATGCTGGTGCGGAGCCGGCGGCCCGGGTTCGCGGCGCGGATGACACGACCGGTGAAACTCGGCTCGATCCTCGTCCTGGCCCTGGTGATCTTCGCCGCGATCTACACCGAGCGCGCCCATGTCCTCGACTACCTCGCCGCGGTCGGCGCGGTCGCCCTCCTGCTGAATGTCCTCAGCCTGTTCTTCGGGTACGTCGTGCCGAAGCTGGCCCGGTTGGGTGAGCGGCAGTCGATCGCCTGCTCGATGGAGATCGGCATCCACAACGCCACGCTCGCCCTCACGATCGCGCTCAGCCCGGCACTGCTCGGCAGCAGCGAGATAGCGATCCCGGTCGCGGTCTACGGCATCGTGATGTTCTTCCCGACCGCCGCGTTCGCCTTCTACCTCAGCCGTCGTCCGACGGGTCAGCGCGCCGGATCGAGTGTCTGACTTCCCAGCACCGCCAGCAACTCCAGCTTCTCCGCGCTCTCACTGCCCGGCGTGGCGGTGAAGACGATCAGTGTCTGCTGCTGGTCCCGGTTGTCGATCAGTTCGCAGTACAGCTCCAGGTCGCCGACCACCGGATGGCGGAAGCGTTTGGTCCGGCTGTGTGCGACGACCACCTCGTGCGCGTCCCAGATTGCCGTGAACTCCGGGCTCAGCTTCTGCAACGCTCGCGCGATCGAGGCGGCGTACGACTTCGGGCCGTCGACCCTCGCGACCGTGCGGAGCATCGAGACGAGCAGCCGGCTGTGCGTCGAGAGCTCGGGTTCGGCGTACAGCGTCCGGGACTCCGGATGCGCGAACCAGCGGTAGACCTCGCTGCGCTCCATGCCGTCGAAGTTGGTCAGCTCGCCGGCGAACGCGACGTGCGTCGGCGTCTGCGCGACGACCTCGCCGCACCGGTTCAGCAGCATCGCGGGCGTGTCGTGCAGGCGGTCCAGGATCCGCAGCATGCCGGGGTCGACGTGGCAGGCCCGCGTCGTGCGTGGCGGCGTACCGTGGCCGGCCAGCAGGAACAGGTGGTCGCGCTCCTCCAGCGTCAGGCGCAGCGCCCGCGCGATCGCCCCGAGCATCTCCACCGACGGCTGCGGTCCGCGCCCGCCCTCGAGCCGGCTGTAGTAGTCGGCCGACATCGACGCCAGCGCGGCGACCTCCTCGCGGCGCAAACCCGGCGTACGGCGCCGTCGGCCGCGGGGCATCCCGACGTCCTCGGGCTGCAGGGCCTCGCGGCGTTTGCGCAGGAAATCGGACAGGTCGGCGTACTCCATGCATCCAGTGTCCACGGGCCCCGGCGGTTATCCACTGCCTGCCGAGCAGTGGCTGAGCGCAGCCTGGTTGCCCACGGCATCCGACTCCAGGCTGGAGGCATGAGAACAACTGGCAACACGATCTTCCTCACCGGCGGTACGTCGGGTATCGGCCTCGAACTCGCCCGCCGGTTCCGCGACCTCGGCAACACCGTGATCATCAGCGGCCGGCGCCAGGACCTGCTCGACAGGATCGCCGCCGAGGACGGCATCGCGGGCGTCCCGCTGGACGTCGCGGACCCGGCGTCCATCCGGGCGGCCTTCGAGCAGGTGACCAGCCGGTACGACGTCAACGTGCTGATCACGATGGCCGGCATCATGCAGGTCGAGGACCTCCGCGATCCCGCGCATCTGGAGACCGCCGAGCAGACGATCGACATCAACCTGCTCGGCACGATCCGCACGATCGCCGTGTTCACGCCGTACCTGCTGAAGCAGGCCGACCCGGTCATCGTCACGGTGTCGTCGGGTCTCGCCTCGGTCCCGCTGACGATCACGCCGACGTACAGCGCCACCAAGGCCGCGATCCACAGCTACACCCAGAGCCTGCGGATCCAGCTCGCGGACACCGGGATCCAGGTCATCGAGGTGGTCCCGCCCGCCGTCCGAACCGCGCTCCTCAACCAGGAGAACGACGAACGCGCGATGCCGCTGGACGAGTACCTCGACGAGACGATGACGCTCCTCCGGCAGCACCCCGACGCCGACGAGATCCTCGTCGACCGCGTCCGCTTCCTCCGCGACGCCGAACGCGAGAACCGCTACGCCGACGTCCTCGGCGTCCTGAACTCAGTCGGCTAACGCCTGCTCGATGCGCTCCACCTTCGCGGTGAGCTGGCCGGTGTAGCCGGGGCGGATGTCGGCCTTCAGGACCAGGCTGACGCGGGGTGAGGCCGCGGCGACCGCCTCGACCGCCTGTTTCACGACCGCCATGACCTCGTCCCACTCGCCTTCGATGTTCGTGAACATCGCGTTGGTCTCGTTGGGAAGACCGGAGGCGCGGACGACGCGGACGGCCTCGGCCACCGCTTCGCTCACGCCCCCGGTCTCGTCACCGGCTGACGGGCTGATGCTGAATGCGACGATCATGCATCCAGGATGTCAGGCTCTTCCTGGGCGCGGCGCTCGGCGCCGGAGGTGGTGAGCAGGGGCTTCTCCTTGATGAAGAGGACCGCGACCAGGGCCAGCACCGCGAACGGCACCGACATCATGAACAGGTCCGCGGTCGCCGCGCCGTACGCGTTCTCGACGATCGTCCGGACCTGCGGCGGCAGCTCGGCGATGTTCGGCACCGCGTTGCCGGCGCCGGAGGCGGCGCCGCCCGGGTTCAGCGTCTCGGTGACCTTGTTCGCCAGGATCGCGCCCAGCACGCTGACGCCGATGGTGCCGCCCATGCTCCGGAAGAAGCTGACCGCGGACGTCGCCGCCCCCAGCTCCCGGGCCGGTACGTCGTTCTGCGCGGCGAGGACCAGGTTCTGCATCACCAGGCCGATCCCGACGCCGAGGACCAGCATGAAGCCCCACAGCATGTACTTCGAGGTGTGCGCGTCGATCGTGCCGAACAGCGCCAGCCCGATCGGCAGCAGCACACTGCCGACGACCAGGTAGATCTTCCAGCGGCCGTACTTGGTGATCAGCCCACCGGCGATCGTCGACGCGACCATCATGCCGATGATCAGCGGCAGGCTCATCAGGCCGGCCTTGGTCGGCGTGTAGCCCTGGGCGATCTGGAAGTACTGCGCCAGGAACACCGAACCGCCGAACATCGCGACACCGACGAGCGCGCTGGCGATGATGGACAGCGTCACCGTGCGGTTGCGGAACAGGTCCATCGGGATGATCGGCTCCGGGTGCCGGCGCTCGACCAGGACCGCCGCCACCAGCGCGACCAGCGCGACCGCGACCAGTCCGAAGCTCCAGCCGGACACCCACTCGAACTTGTTGCCGGCGAACGAGGACCAGACCAGCAGCGTGCTCACGCCGCCCATGATCAGCACCGCGCCCCACCAGTCGATCTTGACGTCGCGGCGCACGGTCGGCAGCTGCAGCGTGCGCTGCAGCAGGATCATCGCGGCGACGACGAACGGCACACCGATCAGGAAGCACGCCCGCCAGCCGAGCGGCGAGTCGACCAGGAAACCGCCGAGCAAGGGCCCGCCGACGGTGGCCGACGCGAAGATCGCGCCGAAGATGCCGGAGTACCGGCCGAGCTCGCGCGGCGGGATGATCGCCGCCATCACGATCTGCACGAGCGCGGTCAGACCGCCGCCGCCGAGGCCCTGGAGCACCCGGCTCCCGAGCAGCACCTCGATGTTCGGCGCCAGGCCGGCGACCAGCGAGCCGACCACGAAGAAGCTCAGCGACAGCTGGATCAGCAGCTTGTTGTTGTAGAGGTCGGCGAGCTTGCCCCACAACGGCACGGTGGCCGTCATCGTCAGCAACTCGAGGGTGACGACCCAGGTGTACGACGATTGGCTCGCCCCCAGGTCGTGGATGATCCGCGGCAACGCGGTCGACACGATGGTGCCGGCCAGGATCGCCACGAACAGGCCCATCATCAGGCCGGACATGGCCTGGACGGTCTGCCGGGGCGTCAGAGTGGTGCTGACCTCACCCGCCGCGTCGGGCGAGGGTGACGAGGTCGTCGTCATGAGTGACCTTTCTGCTGGTGGACCGGCCCGAAGTCGGGATCGGTGCCTCGGGCAAGTAGTTGGAAGCCTTCGTCGAGCAGGTCGCGGATCGGGCGGTCGGGTGCGGTCTTGTGCAGCTCGACCGCGACCCGGCAGGCGGTGCCGGCGGCGCTGACGATCAGGCCCGGCCGGATCGATCCGGCCGGTTCGCCCATCCGCTCGGTGAGCGCGGCGGTCAGCTGCCGCTCGTCGTCGATACTCGACAGCATCAGCTGGTACAGCAGGCTCGGCGAGCTCATGATCAGCTCGCCGCGCCGGGACAGCTGGCCGTCGCTCTCCAGGTCCCGCAGGACGTCGTGGACGATGAACCACATCGTGGTCAGCGGCGACTCGTCGGCCGGTGCCGTCCGCATCCGCTCCAGCGCCGCCTCGAGGTGCTCGGGGTTGCGCGCGAGGATCGCGTGCTCCTTGTGCGGGAAGTAGTTGAAGAAGGTCCGCACCGAGACGTCGGCCGCCTCGGCGATCTCCTCGACCGTCACGTGGTCGGGCCCCTTCTCCAGCGCCAGCCGCAGCGCCGCGTCGGTCAGCGCCGCCCGCGTCTGCTGTTTCTTGCGCTCCCGCAACCCGCCCTCGATCTGCATCACGCACACCAGGCTACGGACAAACTTGCACTCACTGCAAACAATTATCGACTGCAACTTTGCAGCCGTGCAGCTTACTCCTTACCGTCGCGGACGCCGGGGGATCCAGGCCGGTACGGTCCGGCAGTACTCCTCGTACCGGCGGCCGTACCGCGCCCGCAGGACCGGCTCCTCGTACCAGCGCACGAACGACGCCATCACGGCCCACGCGAGTACGCCGTACGCCAGCACCCACCCGTCGACGAAGACCAGCGCCTGGCCGAGGATCGCCGCCACCACCCCGACGTACATCGGGTTCCGCACGAACCGGTAGTCGCCGCCGACCACGAGCTCCTCGGTCGGCGCGACCGGGGCCGGCGTACCGCGCCCCTCACGGACGAAGCGGACGAACGCCCGCAGTACGACGAACGCACCGGCCGCCACGATCACGAACCCCGGCCAGAACCGCGGCGCGGCCCACCCGCTGACCCACCACGGCAGGACTCCGGCGACCACGCACGGGGCCGCGAAGAAGAACACCGTGCTGCCGAGGATCGCTTTGACCATGGGGATCCCTTAGAATGTAGGGGCAGCCTCCGGCACGGTTCCCGTGTGCGGAGGCTTTTGTGTATGACGACTCTTCTTTACAAGGCCGCCGGTGACATCCGCGGTGACGACATCCTGCCGCTCAACCAGCTACGGGTGCACTACCCCGACATCTACGCACGCGAGCTCGCCAAGTACGCGGCCCGCCTGGAGACCCTGGACAACCCGGTCTACCCGCTCGACTGCTGCTGGGCCGACGTCGTGTTCCTGTCCCCCGTCCACCCGGCCCCGATCTTCGCCGCGCTCCAGATGTCCGGCCGCATCGGCCCCGCCACCCTCGACTACTGGACCCTCGATGCCACCCTGCTCGATCCCGCCGACACCTGCATCCTGCTCAAACGCCACGACCCCGAGCTCCGCCCGCAACCTCGCGAAGACTTCATCCCCTACACCCCCGACGCCGCCGCGGCCCTCTCCACGCCGCCGGACCGCGCGCTCGACCGACTCCGCAACCTCAATGCCACTGAACCGCTCTACCCCTGGGCCGACATCCCCCACATCCTGCACCGCGGACCGATCCCGCTGAACCTCTTCAGGACCCCGGCCGGCGCGGTCGTGACCCGCTACGCGACAGACGCGTGAGTCGTCCACCAGGTGTAGAGCTCGTCGAGGTCGAGGGACTCGTCCTGCGCGATGACCAGGACCGCGGCGGTCTCGTTGCCCCAGAGGATCGTCGCCTTGCCCGAGCGGGCGGTGTAGCAGGCGAGCGGGCCCTGCGGGATCTCGTCGGAGGTCCACGTGGTGCGGTGATCGGCCCCGGTCTCGCAGTCGCCGGTTTCCATCTCCCCGACGTAATCGTCGAACGACGCCTGCAGCGCCGTCCTGCCGGGGTAGACGAAGTAGCTCACGGTCTCCGGCATCGCCGCACCGAGCGGCGTACAGTGCACGACCAGCTCGGCCGGGTCGTCGCTTGCCGCCGTACCGGGGACGCAGGTTTCCCGCAGATCCGACGGCAGTCCGGCGATGAAGTCCGCCGTCGGGTCCGCCGTCGGGTCGATCGGAGTCGGCGTCTCGACCGGAGTCGGCGTCTCGACCGGCGCCGGAGAGACGGGGCCCGGCAGCGGCACGGGCTCGGGCTGGGGCTCAGACGTCCCACCGAAGATCTCGTAGGCGAACCTGGCGGCGGCAGTCTCTCCCACGGTCAGGCCGGCGACGAGTCCACCGGCGAGCAACAGGAGCGACGCCAGGACCGCGATGCCTTGGGCGCCCGGCAAGGGGCGGTGGCGGCCGAGGTCGGCGAGAACGCTGTCCAGCTCCCCGGAAGCCGGCGCGGCCCCCGCGCGGAACGCGTGGTACCCCGCGGGCTCCCGCACGGCGGCGAACGACAACAGTTCGAGGTACCTGTTGGTCGCGTGCGGCGTGGAGTGCAGCAGCTGCGAGAGCCGCAGGATCGCCCGGCGCCGTGCCCGCAGCGCCTGCGCCACGAAGCCGCCGTCCTGCAGGTGCGCCACGATGTCCTTGCCGACCAGGTCGCGATAGAAGGCGTGCAGGCTCACATCGAGATCGCCGCAGCAGGCCAGCGCGATCCGGTCACCGGTGTACACCGTCGCGCGGTGCCACGGCGCGACGAAGACACCGACCAGTTTCGGCAGCACCATGCCCTGCAGGATCGCGAGGTACGGCGACCACGTCGTGTGCCGCGCCTTCAAGGCGCCGACGCACGTGGCCAGCAGGAACACGAACTGCCCGCGCTGCCGCTGGTCCGAGAGGTCGCCGATCACGTCCCCCTCGACCAGGATGAAGCGGACGCCGAAGAAGCCGATCACCGTGACCGGCGGCGAGCCCTCGCCCAGCGAGCGGCTGGTCTTGTTCACCACGAAGACGTCCAGCCGCCGGTCGTAGGCCAGCCGCTCGCGCACCTCCTGGACGACCTCGTCGACGTCCGGGAGCGTCGCGGCCGCAACATGCACCGCGTTGGCGAGCAGCTGGATCCGCATCAGCATCCAGGTCACGACCGCGATCAGGATCACCGCCGTCAGGACGACGATCGCGGCCACGACCTCGAGGACATGTCCGGTCGACAGCAGGACGAACGCGGCGACGGCGACGACCGCGGTACTCGCGACACAGGCCAGCGCGAAGCGCGACCCCTCGGTCGGATGCCGCAACGCATCCACGTCAAGCCGTCCCGGGACGGGCCGCTGCCCGGCACTCTCCGGCTGGTAGGCCTGATACATCGGCGGCGTACTCATTGGTGCCCCCTACGGCTGTTGATCGGTTCTCGCTTGCCGCTGCGCGCGGGCCGTCGACGTCGAGTTGGCGCCGAAGTAGAAGGCCGCCACGGCGGTGACCAAGGTCGCGACGGTCGTGACGAGCTGCTTCGCGAGATCGTCGGAGGTCGCGGTGTTGGCTCCGCCCTTCTTGAGCGTGACGTCGTACACCGTGGCGCCGCCCTCGGTCCGGGGCTGCACCTTCTGGATCTCGCTGGTCGGGATCTCCGCGAACCGCTCGCTGGTGATTCCGGTCAGTTCGCGCTCGGGCGTCAGCTCGGTCTTCGTGCTGTTGAACAGGAAGACCGCGGCGATGAAGAAGAGCATGATCAGCAGCAGCGCGATGACCGCGCGGACGCTCCCCTTGGGCAGGCCCATCGCCTCCTGCCGGTCCTCGAGATGCAAGCGTTTGAAGACGATCGTCAAGGTGCAGACGACAAGGATCAGCACCACCGCGGTCGCGACGAACACCAGCGACAGCGCGGCTTCGGGCCCGCCGTCGCCCCGCTTGGCCAACTGCCCGAGCAGCAGGACAGCCGACGCCAGCACCACCACGGCGACAACACCGGAGGCGGCGAGGGCGCGGACTGCCGTCAGCTTCTGTGCCTCGGGCTGACCCGGGGCCGAACCCTGAGGTTCGCTTGTTGAACTGGTCATACCCGCACGGACCGGCCGGGACCGCCCGCAGATACCTGCCGGAGCCGATGTATCTGGCGCCGTTCGGACCGGGTCCGTCCAGTAAGAGCCCCTGATCAGCAGGGGCATCGACTTGGGGGGAAACCCGACATGGCAGATCCGAACTTCGACGGCCTTGCGGCACTCGAGGGGTCGGTGACCGCGGTCGCGATCATCGATCACGACGGCAACCCGAACCGGGTCATCGACGACCAGTTCCCGTTCGACGTCATCGTCAAGTGGACCGTCACGCCGCCGGCCACGGCCACGCTGCTGGACGGCACGTGGACCGTCAAGGTGTACGCCGAATCGATCGGCCCCGGCCCCGAGGTGCTGATCGGCACCCGGAACGAGCCGGCGAACGGCGGGCCGGCGTACAGCGCGAAACTCACCGTCCTGCCCGGCACGCTGCCGGCCGACGTACCGCCGGACTCCGGCGTGTACAAGCTCGTGGTGGTGATCACCTACCGGACCGCACTGAACGTGCTGACCGAGATGGCCGCCTTCCGCGAGGGACCGACGTTCCTGCTTCGCCGGCCCTGAGCCGGACGAGGACGAGCGAGCACGTCACCGGAGGAGGGGCCGGTGACGTGCGCCCGCCCAGGAACTCACCCGAACCAACTGGGAGCGGGAATGGAAGAAGATGTCTCGCCCGTCACCGCACTGGTCGCCGCGGCGGCCGATCGTGACCAGCAGGCCTGGCGCGAGCTCGTCCATCGCTACGCGCCGTTGCTGGTCTCCGTCATCCGGGGATTCCGCCTGACAACGAGCGAGATCGAGGACGTCGCACAGACCGTGTGGCTGCGCCTCGTCGAGCACCTGGACAGCCTGCAGGAGCCGCAGGCGATTCCGCGCTGGATCATCACCATCGCGCGGCGCGAGTCCATCAGGTACCTGTCGACCCAACGCCGGCTCCGCCCCAACGACCCACTGGACCTCGAGTACCAGGCAGTCGCCGCCGACACCGCGGACCTCGACGCCGGCCTGTTCCAGGCCGAACGCCACCAGGTGCTGCTGGCCGGACTGGCCGAACTGCCCCGCCGGCAGCGTGACCTGCTGTTGCTGCTGATCCAGGACCCGCAACCGTCGTACGCCGAGATCAGCAAGCACACGGGGATCCCGGTCGGCAGCATCGGCCCGACCCGGGCACGCGCGCTCGAACGACTCCGCAGGTCTGATCCGGTCGAGGCGTACGTCGCATCCTCGCGGCCGCCCGAAACCTCAGGAGATGATCGCCATGACACCGCGACAATGGGATGACGACGACCGCCTCATCGCGGATCTCGCGGCGGCGGTGCGCTCCACGGAGCCGTTGGCGAGCACGATCGCGGACCATGCCGAGGGCGCTCTCGCCTGGCGGACGATCGACGAGGACCTGGTGCGCGCGAGCCTGACGTTCGACTCCTCACTGGCGCCGGCGGCCGGCACCCGGACCGAGCCCGGCGAGGCCCGGGTCCTGGTCTTCAGCTCCTCCCCGCTGTCGGTGGAGGTGGAGGTGATGCACTCCGAAGTCGTCGGCCAGATCCTTCCACCCAGTGCGGGCGAGATCCTCGTCGAGACGGCCGACGGTGCCGAGTACCACGTCGACGTCGGCGAGTCGGGCTTCTTCGAACTACCGGTTCTGCCTGACGGCCCGGTGCGGTTGCGCTGCGACACAGCCACCGGCCGCGTCGTCACCGAATGGGTGCAGCTGTGACCGGCGCTCATGCCCCGAGAGCGATGAACGACTGCGCCGTCGCTCGCAGCGAGTCGCGGTCGCGGGCCGACGTACGATTCCAGGCGAGTGCTTCGGCGAGGCCGTCCCCGGCCCGCAGCCGGCCGTGCAGACCGAGCATCAACGGCACGGTCGCGCGGTCGCTCACCGGGACGACGCTCGCCACCACCCCTGCGGATCCGAGTGCGATCAGCGCACTGACCAGGCCGAGCAGCTCGTCGGCACCGCTGGGTCCGCCGAGCGCGGAGCTGCAACTCGACAGCACCACACGGTGTGGAGCCCGCTCGAGCCGTTCGAGGTCGTACACGGTCAGCGGACCGTCGTCCAGCTCGAGCGCCGAGAACAGCGGACTGTCCGCACGGAACGTGCCGTGCGCGGCCACATGGACCAACGAGGCTCCGTCGATGGCCTCGAGCACGACGTCGGCCGTCGCCTTCCCGTGCGCGAGCACGACCGCCCCCGGATACAGCTCGGCGAGGCGCTGTACCTCTTCCGCACCGGTCGAAAGGTGCGGCCCGCCGACCAGCACGACCCTTTCGGTCAGCGGTGCTACGGCGTTCCGCGCGCGCAGCCACGCCGCGGCGGAAGGGACCACCGAGGTCGGTCGATGCCGGAGCGAGGGCAACAGGCTCCACGGAACAGCGTGCAGCCGGCCGGTCGGCACGACGATCACGGCCCCGTCGTCGAGGTATCTGACCACGTCACCCAGCAGCGCCGTCTCGAGCCGGTCGGCGATGAGATCGACGTCGAGCTCGCCGGCGCCGCGCCCGGTCGCCTCGCGTCGCAGTGCGAACAGCGTGTGGGACAGGCGATGAGTCGCCACCGCGGTCGGCCCGATCGGCACCCGCCGGACGCGACCGCGCGCCACGACGACGGCGTGCAGCTGGTCGTCGACATCGGTCAGTTCGATCAGGCTGCGGTCTCCGAGGTGGGCGAGCAGGTCGGCGATGCGGAACGGGTCGGGCCGGTCGCCGGCCGCGGACGGCGTCAGCAGCACCCGGCGGCGGACGGCGTGCTCGAGGCGGCGACGCTCGCGGTGCAGCGGACCGGATCCGTGCCTGCGATCGTGGCTGCTCTCCATCCGGTGGGTCAGGTTGCGCAACGCCGCGAGGTCCGCCACCAGGGAGCCGTCGGCCTGCGGCCGCACCGGCGGAATCGCGAGGACCGTCGCGCGCCAGCGCTCGCTCCACTCGAGTACCTGCCGGGCCGTCCCCCGCTGCACGACGTACCGCAGCGCGAGCGCCGCGAGCTCCGCACCTTGGGCGGTGGCCAGGACGCGCAACTCGGTGGCGCCGAGCGTACGTACGTAGATCTCGATCAGGCTCAGTCCGCGACGGCACGCGGCGAGCATCGCGCGCGAGCGGCCGTCGCCCTGCTCGAGAAGGGCCTTGGCGAGCCAGCCGGCGCCACGCGTGCGCAAGCCGCGATTCCGGGCTCCGGCCGCCACGCTCAGATGGCGTACGGCGTCGGCCCTGTCGTCTCGGGCCAGCGCGAGCCGGCCGGTCAGCAGATGCGCCTCGACCGCGAGGTCCGGGTCGAGCTCGTCCAGCTCGGCACTGAGCCGCCGGCCGGTGTGAACGAGCGACGTCGCCCGTACGCCGCCGGCGGAGCGGGACTGCAGCAGCGAAAGCTCCGCGCGTGCGGCCCACCAGGGCCGTTGCTGCCGCCGGAACAGCCTCAACGCGTCACGGCTCCGGCGCTCAGCCAGGTCGAGGGAGCCGGACGCGTGCGCTGCCAGGCCGGCGCACAGCAGCAGCTCCGCCCGTCGCGCCGTCGAGCCGTGCTGTTCCTCGATCCGGTCGAGTGCGCCGTCGATCTCCGCCGATGCTTCCCGCGTCAGGCCGGCCGCGAGCAGGACGAGGCACTTGTTGGCGTAGAGGTCCGGCTCGAGGATGCCCAGCTCCTCATCGACCTGTTGGGCGTCGTCGAGATACAACAGGGCGGTCGGCAGGTCGCCGCGGGCGAAGGCTGCGGCGCCTCGCGCCTGCCGCGTGTCGGCGTACTCGGCCTGTTGACCGCATTTCGCGAACAGCTCCTCGCTGAGCGCGTAGTCCTGGTCCGCACGCTCGATCGCGCCCATCGCGAGCAGCACCATCGCGCGGTGCGTCAGCGCGCGGGCCTGCCAGACGAGATCGCCGCTGTCGGTCAGCAGAACCACTGCTCGCTCGGCATCCGCGAGTGCCTCGTCGTACCTGCCGAGCAAAGCGCCGTGGACCCACGCACGGCGGATCAGGAGCCGGCCACCGAGCACACCACCCCGGCCGGCGACCACCGCGTCGAGCGCGGCCAGACCACGCTCGGTGTGACCGGCCATGGTGAGTGCCACGCCGAGCGTCGCGAGGATCTCTGCCTCGCGATCGGGATCGGCCGCCCGGCGCACGGCCCGGTACGCCGCCTTGAGCTCCACCACCGCCTCATCGATGTCGCCGAAGTCGCGGTGCACCAGCCCCGCCGCGTGGTGGGCCGCCGCCGCTTCGGCGTCGGAGGGATTGTTCGCGAGCACGTCGCGGGCGAGCCTGAGGGCGTCGGCGGGCCGCGACAAAGCCAGCGCGTGCAATTCGTCGGCGTCCACGACAGATTCCGTCCTCCCCTGACCCGGACCTGGTCCGAGCGTAATACGCCGCCCGCAGATCAACTCCGGCATTTCCAGAACCGACGAGGGGGAACAAATGCCAAAGCAACGACGGCTCCAAGAAGCACTCGGTCTGATCCTCGACGAGCCGGCTCCGAATGAATTCGAGCGTTTGACCGCCGAAGAGCTGGAACGCCGGCAGCGCGAACGGCGGCACGGCACGCCGGCCGCGTGGCCGGACGACTGGCGAAGAGTCAAGAAAGTCGACTACTTCTATCGCCGGGACACCATTCTGGTCCGTACCGACGATGTGGATCTGGTCCTGCACGCGTTACGCGAGGATCAGCAGACACCGGAGGAGCGCGAGGCCGCGCGGGATCAGCACGGACCGATCCTGTCCGAGGACATCGCGATCGACCGCCTGCCGGTGATCGACGGCGTGACGGGCCTGGTCTGGCGTTACGGCAGGACGGCCGAGCGGGTCCGCGGCAACCGGCCCGGCCACTTCGGTGGCACCGGCTTCGGCCGTGAACCTGACGGCGATGGCCCCGACCTCCTCGCGACGCCCTACGTTCTGCGCCGGCTGGACGAGCGGATCGGCGTCGGGAAAGCGACTCCCGACCATGCGCTCTCGTTGTGCGGCAACGGCCACCCTTGCCCGGCGACCGAGCCGGCGGTGGTGTCGGCCGCGGCGATGGGTCCGGTACCGGCGACGACCACCGGGATCTGTTGCGGGACGCCGGGCTGGGACGGCGACGGGGTGCGGGTCGGCGTCGTGGACGGCGGCCTGGTCAAGGACGCCACGACGATGTGGCCGTGGATGGCCGGCATCCGCGGGGACCGTGAGGATCCCTATGTCGCGGGCAAGCACATCAAGCCGTACGCCTGCCACGGCACCTTCGTGGCCGGCTGCGTGCGGACCACGGCGCCGAAGGCGCAGATCCGCGTCAAGAAGGCGGAGTACGTGGACTCGCGACCGTGCGCCGGAATGGCCTACGAGCACGAGATCGTCCAGCGAATGCACGAATTGCTGAACTGGGGCGCAGACGTGATTGTCTGCGAGTTCGACGGATTCACCCGATTCCATCGGCCGATGCACACGTTCGACGCGTTCTACGACAAGCGTTTGCGTCATGTGAACGCGGTGGTCGTCGCGCCGGCCGGAAACGACGCGACACCGAAGCCGACTTTTCCGGCGGCCTATTCGTGGGTGATCGGCGTCGGCTCGCTGACCGCGAACGGCAACAGCCGCTCCGGCTTCTCCAACCACGGCGGCTGGGTCGACGTCTACGCTCCCGGCGAGGAGTTGGTGAACGCCTTCGCCGTCGGCGACTACCGGTGCGTCGAGAAGCCGCACAAGTGGCGGCTGGGATTCCGGGGCCTCGCGAACTGGAGCGGTACGTCGTTCTCCGCGCCGCTCGTGGCCGGGCTGATCGCGGCCCGGATGTCCGCGACCGGCGAGAACGCTCCGCGGGCGGCGGCGGCCCTGTTGCGGTTCGCTCTTGATCAGGCGCGTCCGGGTATCGGTCCGATTCTGCTGCCACACCAGGCGTGCGGGACGCCGCGGAAGTCCTGCGGTACCGGATGCGATTGCGCCTGCGGATGCGCGGTGCTGTCATGAGACATGGCCCGCACGCATCGGATGGAATGCACCGCCGGCCCCGCCGGCCTGCTGTTCGAATGTCTTGACGGCTGCGGCCGTCGTGTCGTCGTCGACGGAGCGACCGGCGACCTCACCATCGTCGACCACGGCGACCGCACCGCCCTCCACCAGGCCTCCAGCGGCGGCGTCGAGATCGCGTCCACGTCGGTGGACTGAGCCGCCCCTTCAAGGCCGGCGCTCGGGTCCCTGGGGGCGCCGGGTGACGGAGTATGCCGAACCGCTGCCGGCCGAATAACTGCCCCAGCCGGACGCCCCGCGCCCGGGTGCGGCCACGCCACGGAACGACACGGTCCTGGCGAAGTACTGCCCGGCGACGGACCGGCCCTCCTCGAACGCCTTCCGGCCGATCGCGCACGACCGGCTGAAGATCTGGTGCGAACCGAGCGCGGACAGCTCGGGAAGCTTCCCGAAGTGGTTCCACATCGCCTGCGTGATCCGTCGCTCGGCGGCCTCGCGCTCCCTGGCGAAGCGCGGGTCGCCGAGACCGTAGCGATCGGCGATGATGCCGGTCGCGACGGCCCACTTGCCGGTCGCGTTGACGACCGCCATCCGCCGCACGATCTCGAACCGATCGGTGTTGTCGAGCCCGGCGAGTTCGTAGGCCAGCGTCTCGGTCGCGGGGGTGAACCTCTCGTAGGCCGGGAACGCGACCACGTTCTTGATCCCGGGGGCGACGCGGTCGAGCTGGAACTCGTCGATGTAGTCGTCCAAGGTCTCGTGGCCGTAGCTCTCGGTCACGCCTTCCTCGAGCGCCCGCACCGCCGCGAAGCGGAAGTCCAGCTCCGCGTCCGCATGCTCGGTACCGGGTCCGGCGAGCATGTGCAGGTTCTCGTGGTACACGATCGCGAGGGCCTCGCGGTAGCGCAACAACGTCGCATCGTCCTGCTGCTGCCCGGCCTGCAGGAACATCTGCTGCAGCGGACGCAGCACGCGCTCCTCGTCGTACCGGATGGTGTGGTCCCAGCCGGCCGTGCCGAGCACCCGGAGTCCGTCGTCCGTCAGCTTGTAGGGCTGCGCCTCGTACGTCCCGTTCCAGCTGGAATGGTCGGCTCCGCTGACGTTGACGGCCGCCACGTGCTGCAGCCGCATGAACTCGTCGAACGTGGCAGGTTGCGGTAGCGGCATCCTCAGTCGCCGACGTCCGCTCGCCAGCTGTTCGCGAGCTGGGCCAGGGGTTCGTTCAGCGCGAGGACGGCGTTCTGCTCGGACTCGTCGTCGGTCTCGCGCGAGACCGCCGTGATGCCGCGGATCCCCTGCTCCAGCCGGGCGATCCGCTCCCGCGCGTCCCCCTCGTCCAGCTCCGCCGCCGCGGCGATCCGCTGGGCCCGCTCCCTCCGCTCCCGAACCTCGGGCGACAGCTGTGCCGCCCAGCGCTCGATCAGGAACGCCGCGGTCTGCCGCAGCCGAGCATCGTCGATCTCCGGCACGACACCACGCAACGCCGCGAGCGCTTCCTGAGCATCCACCGCCCCGAGCCGCCATCCACGCTGCGCGGACTTGTAGCGGGCGAGGAACTCGTCGTACTGCACGCGCTCACTGTAGTGCGCGGGGTGATCTCGTTCACTTCGATGGAGATGCATAGCATTGCTATGTATATTTGTGGGTGTGACGGCACGAGATCTGACCAGCCTCGGGGAAGACATGGTGGTCGCGTCGACGCGGTTGGCGCGGCTCGCGACGCGGAACGTGAACACGTTGCCGCACGCCGCGATGCGGGTGCTCGGGCGGTTGGACGAGCTCGGGCAGGCGCGGATCAGTGAGCTGGCCAAGGCCGACCGGTGTTCGCAGCCGACCATGTCCACCCTGGTGCAGCGACTCGAGGACCAGGGATGGGTGCGGCGCGCCCAGGACCCGGCCGACTCGCGCGCCAGCCTGATCAGCCTCACCGACGCGGGCCTCGCCGAGCTGCGCAGTGCGCGGCAGCAGGCGGGCGCCGCACTGGCCGCACACCTCACTCAGCTCCCCGCCGACGACCTCACCACGTTGGAGGCCGCCGTCGCCATCGTCCACAAGCTCCTCACCCTCGAACCTTTGGAGGCCACGCCCCGGTGAGCACGTCGTCGTTCCTGAAGCAGCCCAAGTCCGTCTGGGCGGTCGCGTTCGCCTGCGTGATCGCGTTCATGGGCATCGGCCTGGTGGATCCGATCCTCAAGCCGATCGCCGAGCAGCTGCACGCGAGCCCGTCCCAGGTCTCGCTGCTGTTCACCAGCTACATGGCGGTCATCGGTGTCGCGATGCTGATCACCGGCGCGGTGTCCAGCCGGATCGGCGCCAAGCGCACC
Source organism: Kribbella sp. NPDC003557 (assembly GCF_040610805.1). Taxonomy (NCBI): domain Bacteria; kingdom Bacillati; phylum Actinomycetota; class Actinomycetes; order Propionibacteriales; family Kribbellaceae; genus Kribbella; species Kribbella sp. NPDC003557. The sequence goes on along the minus strand of NZ_JBEXMY010000007.1, from coordinate 15,472 downwards.
CTGCTCATCGGCCTGGCGATCATCGTCGTGTTCAGCGCACTGGCCGGTCTGTCGAACAGCATCGGCATGATCGTCGCCTTTCGCGCCGGGTGGGGTCTGGGCAACGCGCTGTTCATCGCGACCGCGCTCGCCACGATCGTGAACTCCGCCGCCGGATCGGTCGCCCAGGCGATCATCCTGTACGAGGCCGCGCTCGGTGTCGGCATCGCGGCCGGCCCGCTGGTCGGCGGCGAACTGGGCACGATCTCCTGGCGCGGCCCGTTCTTCGGCGTCGCCGTCCTGATGACGATCGCGCTCGCCGCGACCGCGTTCCTGCTGCCCGCATCGCCGCGCGAGGCACGGCGTACGTCGGTCGTCGAGCCGTTGAAGGCACTGCGGCACAGGTCGCTGGCGACCGTCGCGGTCACCGCGTTGCTGTACAACTTCGGGTTCTTCACACTGCTTGCCTTCACCCCGTTCCCGCTGGCGATGTCGGCGCGGGAGATCGGGCTGATCTTCTTCGGCTGGGGTATCTGCCTGGCGTTCACGTCGGTGTTCGTCGCGCCGCGGCTGCAGCGCCGGTTCGGCACTCTTCCGGTGGCGATGACGGTGTTGCTGCTGTTCGGCGCCGACCTCGCGGTGATGGGTGTCTACGCGCACCACAAGCCGGTGCTTGCGGCCGGCGTGATCGTGGCCGGCCTGTTCCTCGGCATCAACAACACGCTGATCACCGAGGCCGTGATGGCAGCCGCGCCCGTCGAACGCGGTACGGCGTCCGCGGCGTACTCCTTCGTCCGCTTCTCCGGCGGCGCCGTCGCCCCGTGGCTGGCCGGCAAGCTCGGCGAGGAGTTCAACATCCAGCTCCCGTTCTACGTCGGCGCCGTCGCCGTACTGCTGGCCGTCGCCGTCCTCGCAACCGGCTGGAAGCCCCTCGCCCACCTCCGCGCCCCCGCCACCCACTCCACGTCAGAAGCCGAAGCCCTCACCGCCGCCGACGCCTGACCCACCCCCATCCCGCCGGGCCCATCCCGCCGGACCCACCCCGCCGGACCCACCCCGCCGGCCCACCCCCCGCCGGCCCACCCCGGCGGGGGTTCTTTCCGCCGGCAGAACATACCAAACGGTATGGTATGTTTTGGTGATGGTCAGGCCGGTGGAGTTCTTGGATGCGGGGCTCGAGTTGCTGGCGACCGAGGGGGCGCCGGCGATCACGATCGAGCGGTTGACTGGAGAGCTCGGGCGGACCAAGGGGTCGTACTACCACCACTTCGGAAGCGCTGCGGGTTACAAGCAGGCGCTCCTCGAGTACTTCGAGGCGCAGTACACGACGCGCCTCATCGACACCATCGACGCGGAGAACGCCGCGCCGGACGCGAAGCTCCGGCATCTGTTGCGGCTCGTGCTGGCTGATCCGGATTCCGCGGCGCTGGAGATCGCGGTGCGGGCCTGGGCTTTGCAGGATGCTGATGTGCGGGCCGCGCAGGAGCGGGTGGACGCGGCACGGACGGCGTATCTGCGGGAGCTGTGCCGGGGACTGGACGCGGACGTGGATCCGGACCGGTTCGCGCAGCTGCTGTACCTGATCCTGATCGGCGCCGAGCAGGTGCTGCCACCGATCGACAAGCGCGATGTGCGGGAGATCTACGACCTGGTCCTCCGCCTCATCGACTAGAGGAGTTCAGATGCCGACCACTCTGCACGAGCTCGACGACCTGGTGCCGGTCGTCGACGAGATCGATGTGAAGACGGCGCGTGGCGACGTCACGCTGCGGGAGTTCGTCGCGGGCGCGCTGGGGCACAGTCCGTTGTGGATCAAGGGGTTGTTCGCGGTCCGGATGGCAGTCGCGGCGGTGCTCCGCCTCGACACGACCGGCATCCCGGACACGCGGCGGTTGCGGCCCGAGACCGTGAGCTTCACGCCGGGCGAGAAGGACGCGTTCTTCACCGTCGTGCGCGGCGAGGAGGATCACTACCTGCTGCTGAAGGTCACCGACAACCACCTGATCGGATACCTCGCGTTCATCACCGACAACGAGCGGCCGGCGACGATCAAGGTCGTCACCCTGGTGCAGTTCCTGCGGCCCGCCGGGCGGTTCTACTACAACCTGATCCGGCCGTTCCATCACGTCGTCCTGCTCAGTATGTGCCGAGCCGGCGAGACGTGGCGCGATAGGCAGTGAGGGCCGCGGCCACTCCCACGATCACCAACGCCGAGGCGAAGATCAGTCCGAGCAACCGCCACGGAATCGCCAGCGCTGCAAGGCCGTAAGGCCCCGCCGCGATCCCGGCCAGCGCGGCCGCGGCGACCAACGATCCCAGCAGTACGCCGACCACGACCACCGTCCCCGACTCCACCAGGGCGACCGCCACGACCTGCCCTCGCGTCAGCCCTGCCAGCCGCGACAACCTGAACTCCTGGCGCCGGTCGGCGGTCGACATCACCACCGCGTTGACGACCGCGACCGCGGTGAAGATCCCGGCGAGCCCCATGAGTGCGGCGAACAGCCCGGAGTTGCTCCGCTGCTGCGCTTCACCCCGCGCCTGCGCCCAGTGCTCGACCGTCTGACCGTCCAGCGTGGCCCCGGGCGCGAGCTTCACCAGGGTCTCGGTCCGGCCGCCGGCCGGCAGCAGGCTCCTCGGGATGAAGAAGTTCTCGCTCACATCCAGCGTCTCCGGCATGATCGCGACCACCTTGACCGCGACCGATCTGTTGCCCAGCGCAACCTTGAGTGTCGATCCCAGCTTGTAGCCCTCGGCCGCCATGCCGGGGCCGATGGCGATCGTCCGCCCGGTCAGCCGGTCCAGCGATCCCTTCCGCGGCCGCAGCGTGTGCGTCTGCTGGTACGCCGCCGGATCGATCCCGATCGCCTCGGCGTACACCGTTTTCCGAAAACGTGTGACGGCGATCGGTACGGCGGTCTGCACCGAGGCGGCCGTGATCCCGGGTCCCGGCGCCACCGCGTGATCGGCGACGACATCGGCCGTGATCAACCGCTCCTGCTCGACCCCGACCGCCTTCGCCAGCGACCCGAACGTGCCCCACAGGCCGACGACCAGCCCGACGAGCACGATCAACGGTGCCGCGGTCGCCGCGCTCCGCCGTACGGCGTGCAGGACGCCGGCCCGCGCGAGGTCGGCGATCAAGTTGCCCCGGACAACCAGTGCGGGCAGCCGACCGACCAGCGGCACGACGACCGGGCTCAGCTGGCTCAGGGCCACGGACCCGCTGATCATCACCACCAGTCCGATCATCAACCCGGCCACGAGGTCCCGCGCGGCCTGCGCCGCGATCACCAGCAGCACCGTGCCGGACGCGGCGGACAACCCCCAGAACCAGCGCCATCGCGTCATCACCCGCCGCGCCGCCTGCCCCTCGACGATCGCCTCGAGCGCGTTGACCCGCGACGCCCGCCAGGCCGCGGCGAGTACGCCGGCCAGCGCGGTACTCACGCCGACGATCATCGCCGCCCACACCGCACCCTGGTCCCACGGCGCGTCGAACCACTCCGGCAGCATCCCCAGCCGAACGAGCAACCACGACTGAGCCCAGGTCGCCAGCAGGCCCACCGGCAGCCCGGCGACGCTGCCGACCGTCCCGAGCAGGCCGGCCTCGGTCACCACCATCAGACACAGGTAGCCGCGCTGCGCCCCCACCAGTCGCAACAGCCCGAACTCGCGCCGCCGCTGCACGGTCATGAACCCGAACGTCGTGCTCACGATGAACACGCTGAGGAAAACAGCCAGCATGACCGACATTCCGAGCAGCGTCGCGGCACCGACGTACCCCTCCCGGACCTTGGCCCGCTCGAACGCCGACAACCCCGGCGGCACCACCGGCCGATCCGTCGCCGCCAGCATCTGCAGCCCCGACTGCACCAGACCGACCCCGAGCGCGACGGCAACCACCGCGCCGGCGAACAGCTGCCACCTGGTCCGCAGCGCCCCGACAGACAACCTTAGCATGCACCCAGCCAACCGGCCCGGCGGCTGCCGCGCCCGGGCTCCAGCACCCGACCTCGGGGTAGCTCATGCGCTACCGGGCGGACAGCAGCAGATTGACCGTGCTGTGGTTGGCAAGCCCGCCGAGCGCGCCCAGAGCCCGGAACGTCAGCGTCACGTCGACAACGGTGGGCGCGTCGAGCCGAACGCGGAACACGGTTTCTTGCCGATGCTCCCCGGTGAGCTCGTGCGCCGGCGACTCCAGTTGGAGACCGCTGACCGGCTCGGATTCGACCGCCAACGGCCCGGTGACGAAGCCGTCGTTGACGATCGTCACGGCGACCGGGTGCCACTCACCCGGCGTCAAGGAGCCGATCGGCGCGCCGCTACGGGCCACGTTCACCCGAGCCTCCGGGTTGATCGTGACCGCGATCGGCGCGTCGGTCGCCACCGGCCCGCAACACCCCACGGCAGGTGCGTGGTGAGTCATCAGTCGACCTCGCATTCCTCGAGCCGGGACAGGTAGATGGCCTGCGCCTCGTCGTACGCCTGCCGCGCAGCGTCGCTCTCGTCCTCCCGGATGAACCCGGACTTCGCCTTCCACAGCTGGTCGACGCAGTCATGCAGCCATTGCGCGCTGCGCCGCGACGCCCGGATCGGCCGGCCGCCGACCTCGAGGAAGACCGGCTGGGTGTGCACGCTGCGCAGGATCCGCAGCGCCAGCCAGGACGAGCGGTCCACGGTCACGTCGAACGCGACCTCCTGCTCGGTGCCATCGGCAACAATTTCCTGAGATGCCACCGCGACGCCGTTCACCACCACCTCGACGACGACCGACCGCGACGTACCGATCCGCGCCCGCTCGAGGTGCCAGCCGACCGGTGCGCTGTACGCCGGACGTCCCGCCGCCGGTGCCGGCGGCTGCTCGGGCAGCCAGGCGGCGACCGCCGCGCTGACCCGCACCGGGCCGGGCGCGTCCAGCGGATGCTCGCGGCCGAGGTCACCGTCGATCGCCAGGTCGAAGACATGACTGCGGCCGTCACCGAAGTACGACGCTTTCTCGCGGAGGCCGGTGATCCAGGCCTCGATCGCCTGCGGGCCCGACGGCGGATCGGTCAGCTGCACGTACGTACGCCCGACGCCGGGGCCCTCGTCGTAGATGCACGGATAGTCGGTCTCGCCGAGCATCAGCGTGCGGTAGCCGACGCTGAGCAGGTGGTACCAGATGTTCAGTTCGGACGCGGGCGCGAACTCCGCGCCGCACTGGAAGTCGGCGGCGCCGAGCGGGACGTCGACGACGATCTCGTTCGAGCCGATGCTCTGGAACGACGGCACGATGTAGTTGGGCAGCTCCTCGGTGCCGACCGCCAGACCGAGCCCGCAGTGCGCGTACCCGACCAGCGCGTTCTGCGCCTTGCCCCAACGCATCACCGGCAGGTTCCACGACGGCCAGTCCTCGATCACGGACGTTCCCGGGTAGTCCTGGTCGGACAGCCCGAGCAGGATCACGTGTCCGGAATGACTGGACGGAAAGCCGGAAACCTCGACGTCGTACCGCAGGGCACTCTCGCCGTCGCGGTCCGTCGGTCTGGGCGTCCACGTCATGCCCTGCGCGGCCTGCATCGCCGGATACTCGAGGTCGGCCGGCGGGCTGATCGACGCACCGCTGAAGAACTGTTTCTGGTGGTAGTAGCACGGCGCCCAGGTGAGCACACTGCCGAGCCACAGTCCCTCGCCACGGACGTGCCGGATCATCGTCTCCGGCGTGACGCCCTCGCTCGGCACGTTGTAGTGCGAGCAACCGCCGGCGTGGATGTGCGGGTCGCCGGAGTAGTACCCGTGGCTCGCCGGATCGACCCAACGGTCGAGCGCGACCGGAATGCTTGCGGTTTCCGCACCGACCTCGGTGTCCAGGGCCACCGGCCGGTACTCGGGCCCGCGGATCGCCGAGACCCGGTACCGGCCCTCGGGCAGCCGGACGACCTCTCCGGTTGCGCGGTAAACGTGTTCGTGGAAGAACATGTCCGGCGCCAGCCGCATCGCCTTGGACGGGTACGAGCGGCCCTGCTCGTCCTGGATCGTGATCGCGGCCATGCAACTGCGGCCGTCGGGCTCGCGGATGTCGAGCTGGATCTCGCGCGCCGGCGCACAGTCGAACTCGAACGAGGCACCGTAGCCGCGCAGCTCGAAGTTCGTCCGCTGGCCGGCGAGCTGCAGCGGCGATCGACTCAGACTGCGATGGTTGTGCTGGTCCGCGGCGAACAGCAACAGTCCGCCGGACCGGACGCCGTCGTCGCGGGCGTACAGGCTGATGACCTTGTACTCGACCTCGAGACCGGACAGTTCGCCGGGCGCCGCGAGCTTCGCGTCCAGCCATGCGTTCTTGATCCGCGGGACGACGGTCAGCGTGTCGTGCAAGGCGATCCGCGCGGAGTGGCTCTGGTAGTCGATCAGTCCGTACGTGCCGCCGTTCCACGTCGCCAGCTCGGCTTCGATGCGGTGCGGATTCGCCACCCGTACGAGGAAACTCCGCCAGCCGTGCTGGACCAGGCGCGGCGGCGCGGCACCGGGCGCGCTCAGCGCCATACCCTTCTCGTCGATCGACACGTCCACCAGGACGAACGGCCGCAGCAGGGTCTCGAGCTGGCTGCGGCGCTCCGCCTCGCTCAGCGAGCTGCTCTCCAGCTTGGACAGTTGGGTGACAGCGTCGGCCGGTAACGGATCGCCGAGTTCCTGCAGTTTCCGGGCGGCGCGGACCGCGGACGCGAACAAGGGCTGCACTGGGGGCTCTGACACCGAGGGACCTCCCTGATGGCGAGTTCCTTCGCGACCCTACTCGGCGCCGGCTACCTCAGCACCTCCAATAACGCGGCGACGTCGGCCTGGTCCAGGTCGCGCGCACCGATCAGGGCTTGCATCAGCAGTCCGTCGAGCGCGGCCACCAGGAGCCTCGCCTTCTGCGGATCCGCGGTGAACGCGCGAGCGATTTCCGTCAGCGGCTCCAACCACGCCCCGGCCGTCTCGCGCAGATCCGGCCGCCGGGCCGCGTACAGGTACAGCTCGTACAACGCCAGCGTCCGGCCGCGTCGCCGGACGACGCTGTGCTCGATCAGCCTGGCCAGCTCGTCGGCCGGCCGCGCGCCCAGCTCGCTCCCGCGACCGTGCAGCTCGACGGCGAGGTCCTCGGCGGCCGACTGCAGCGCGGCGACCAGCAGGTCGTCCAGTGTCGGAAAGTGATAGGTGATCGACGCGACGGAAACGTCGGCCACGGCGGCCACCGCGCGATGACTGACACCTGCGACTCCGTCGCGTTCGATGACGGTCAGCGTCGCCGCGAGCAGCTCGCCGCGGCGCTGCTCACCACGCGCCCGGCGCCCGTCGACACCCCGCCTGACCTGCACGAACAGCAAACTATCAGGACGTTCGTACGGATTGATTTTGGTTGCCGGAATCGCGGGATCCGGCGTTTTCCGCGACTTAGGCTCGGATCTCGTGGCCCCCTCAGAACTGACGACAGCGATGCGGCGCGCGCTGAAGCGCGCGGACGACGGCAAGACCCTGGACCCGGCGGAGGCGGAGGTGCTGCTCGGCGCGAGCGGCGACGCGCTGACCGCGCTGATGACGACCGCGGCCAGGGTCCGCGACCAAGGCCTGGCCGACGCCGGCCGCCCCGGGATCATCACGTTCTCGAAGAAGGTCTTCATCCCGCTGACGCGGCTGTGCCGGGACCGGTGTCACTACTGCACGTTCGCGACCACGCCCGGCCGGGTGCACGCCCCGTACCTGTCGCCGGACGAGGTGCTGGAGATCGCGCGGCAGGGCGCGGCGCTCGGCTGCAAGGAGGCGCTGTTCACGCTCGGCGACGCACCCGAGGAGCGCTGGGACGCGGCGCGGACGTGGCTCGACGAGGCCGGGTACGACAGCACGCTCGACTACGTCCGGGCGATGGCGATCCGGGTCCTCGAGGAGACCGGTCTGCTACCGCACCTGAACCCGGGCGTGATGTCGTGGCAGGACCTGCAGCGGCTGAAGCCGGTCGCGCCGAGCATGGGGATGATGCTCGAGACCACGTCGCGGCGGCTGTTCGAGGAGAAGGGCCAGCCGCACTTCGGGTCGCCGGACAAGGACCCGGCGGTCCGGCTCCGGGTGCTCGAGGACGCCGGGCGCTCGAACGTGCCGTTCACGACCGGGCTGCTGATCGGGATCGGGGAAACGCTGACGGAACGTTCCGACTCGATTTTCGCGTTGCGGAAAATCGCCCGGCAGTACAACGGTCTCCAGGAAGTCATCATCCAGGGTTTCCGGGTGAAGCCGGACACCGCGATGCGCAACGACGCCGACGTGCCGCTCGACGAGTGGCTGGCCGCGATCGCCGTGACGCGGATCGTGCTCGGGCCGCGGGTGCGGGTCCAGGCGCCGCCGAACCTGGTCGACCTGGCCGAGTGCCGTGCGCTGCTGGACGCGGGCGTGGACGACTTCGGCGGGGTCTCGCCGCTGACGCCCGACCACGTGAACCCGGAGCGGCCGTGGCCGCAGATCGACGACCTGGCGAAGGTGACCGCCGATGCCGGATTCGTGTTGCGCGAGCGGCTGACCGCGCATCCGGAGTACCTGCGGGAGCCCTGGCTCGACCCGCGGCTGATCTCGCACGTCGAGGCGCTCGTCGACCCGGCCACCGGCCTGGCGAACGAGGACGCGAAGCCGGTCGGCCTCCCGTGGCAGGAGCCCGACGGCGGCTGGGACAGCGTCGGACGAACCGACCTCCACACCGCGATCGACACCGAGGGCCGCCGCACCGAAACCCGCTCCGACTTCGACGCCGCCTACGGCGACTGGGACGTACTCCGCGAGCAGGTCGCCGAACGGCGCACCGCAGAAGCAGCAACCGCAGCCGGGGGTTCCTCGCCGGAGCGGATTTCTGCTGAAGTGAAGGCGGCTTTGGCTGCCGCCGAGCGGGATCCCGCCGGACTCTCGGATGCTCAGGCGCTGACTCTGATGACTGTTACCGGCCCGGCGTTGGACGAGCTGGCGCGGATCGCCGACGACCTGCGGAAGGCGACGGTCGGCGATGACGTGACCTACGTGGTGAACCGGAACATCAACTTCACCAACGTCTGCTACACCGGCTGCCGGTTCTGCGCGTTCGCGCAGCGGCGCACCGACGCCGACGCCTACTCGCTGTCGATGGACGAGGTCGGCCAGCGCGCCGAAGAAGCCTGGGTGATCGGCGCGACCGAGGTCTGCATGCAGGGCGGTATCCACCCGGACCTTCCGGGTACGGCGTACGCCGACCTGGTGCGCGCGGTCAAGGACCGGGTGCCGGACATGCATGTGCACGCCTACTCGCCGATGGAGATCGTGAACGGCTCGGTACGCACCGGCCTGTCGATCGAGGAGTTCCTGATCTCGGTGAAGGAGGCCGGGCTGGACAGCATCCCCGGCACCGCGGCCGAGATCCTCGACGACGACGTGCGCTGGATCCTCACCAAGGGGAAGTTGCCGACGGCAAGCTGGATCGAGGTGATCAGCACCGCGCACAAGGTCGGCCTGCCGTCCAGCTCGACGATGATGTACGGCCACGTCGACGCGCCGCACCACTGGGTCCAGCACCTGCGCACGATCGCCGCGGTTCAGGACCGGACCGGCGGCTTCACCGAGTTCGTGCTGCTGCCGTTCATCCACCAGAACTCGCCGATCTACCTGGCCGGCGTCGCCCGGCCCGGCCCGACGTACGACGAGAACCGCGCGGTGCACGCGATGGCGCGGATCATGCTGCACGGCCGGATCGACAACATCCAGTGCTCGTGGGTGAAGCTCGGCGTCGACGGCTGCGTCGCCGTCCTGAACGGCGGCGTCAACGACATCGGCGGCACGCTGATGGAGGAGACCATCAGCCGGATGGCCGGCTCCAAGCACGGCAGCCGCAAGTCGATCGCCGAACTGACGGCGATGGCCACCGCCGCCGGCCGCCCGGCGCGGCAGCGCACCACGACGTACGGCGACGTCCCGGCCCGCCCGGCCACGGAGCTCGAACTCGCCTGATCAGGCCCCCGGACGACGGGATGTGCGGCCCGGCAGGGAATCTTGACAACTGGTTAGTTGTTGCAGAAGGCAACATCTGTACGGAAAGTGAAGGAAGTTTTACTGAGCGTTGCTTACTTCAAAGGCAATGCAAATGTTTGAACCGGAGGATTCCCGGTACGCCGGGCGCCGTGACAACGTTCAGTTGTCGGCGACGGACGGGTCGCCGGCGCAAGGTCCAGGTGGTTCCCGCAGCACTCCCGTCCGCGACCGGACTGTACCTCCCCTGCCGGTCACGGAATGAGACGCGGGCCCGCCCTCCTTCGGGCCACTGCCCTCTCGGGGCAACAGCAGGACGCCGGCCGTGTCGGTGGGGTGTTGGTCGCCAGTGAGGTGGCGACCAACGCCCGGCACGGTCGGCGTTTCTTTCTGGAGGCTGCCTTGCTGTACCGGTGCTGCTGGGGACCGGTACAGCGGGCAGCTTTCTGGTGCGTGCGGCTCTTCTAGTACGGGTACGTGTCGTCGCGACGGGTCGGGTCCAGGTCCCACAGGGAGAACTGGACGACCTTGTGCGACTCCTCGCCGCCGCCCGGGACCAGCCCGAACGACTCGTACTCCTTCGAGCCGAGTCCGTCCAGGTAGCAGAGCAGCTCGAACGCCGACTGCGCGTCCTCGATGTCGTCGACGACCTCGTCGTTCTGCGCCTCGTCCGCACGGCTGCGCACATACTCCACGAAGGCGTCCGGGTCGGTCACCACGTAGTCGTAGCGCGCCTGGTAGCTCAGCCGGACGCCGTTCTCCGGGAGCAACGGCTCCTCGAGCTCCTCGAGGTCGTCCAGCGGGCCGCCCTCGACGATCTCCCGGTAGTCCGCGGGGTCGTCGAAGTCGTCGGGCCCCAGCGGCAGGTCGTCCAGTTCGTCGGGGTCGTACGAGTCGATCCCGAGGAAGATGTCACCCCAGCCTCGTTCGTGGACGGCGTCCGCGAGCGCCCGGGCCTGGACCCGGACGTTCTCGATCGCGCCGGTGGCCCGCAGGTCGTGCAGATCCAGAGCGTCAGCCTGCTCCAGGAGCACCCGGGCGAGTTCACGGGCGGCCTCGGCGGCCGAGGCGGGTTCGATCGGCTCACTCATGCTGTGACGGTACAACCATGGGCACCTCCACTGCCGAGCCCGGTACTCCGAACGCGTCGACGAGCTCCACCGCAGCCGGCCGGACGACCGCGCACAACTCGTTGACCAGCGCGGTGATCGCCTTCGAGCGGCCGGGCGAAAGCCGGCCGTGCTCCAGGTACCACGCGCGCTCCGCCTCGATCGTGGCCAGCGCGTGCAGGTCGTACAGCTCCTGCAGCCGCGGCCGGACATTGTCCGGAGCGTTCCGCACCGCGGACTGGAAGGCTTCGAGGACGACCCGGTCGACATGCGCACGACCGGCCGCGATCACGTGGTCCTGGCACCGGTTGAAGACGTCGAACGGCTCGTCCCCCGCATCGATCCCGCCCTTCAACCGCCGCGCCACCCCGGACAGCATGTGCTCCTCCCGGAACCGCAGCAGACCCGAGTGGTACGCGTCGTCGCGCAGCCCCGCGTCGGGGTCGGCGGCGTCGCTGCGATTCGGCACGGCGTCGCGCAGCCGCTCGATCAACGGCCGCAGCGCCGCCTTCTCGACCGCGATCTCCACGGCCTGCGCCGCGACGAACCGGGCCGTGCCCAACGGGTCCAGCTTGCCGAACGACTCGCGGTAGTCAGTCAGCAGACCCTTCGCCACCAGCTGCAGCAGGACCGTGTTGTCGCCCTCGAAGGTGGTGAATACGTCGGTGTCCGCCTTCAGCGTCGCCAACCGGTTCTCGGCGAGGTAGCCCGCGCCGCCGCACGCCTCCCGGCACATCTGGATCGTCTCGGTCGCATGCCACGTCCCGAGCGCCTTCGTCCCCGCGGCCTGCGCCTCCAGCGCGCGCCGGTCGTGCTCGTCCCGGTCGTCGTTGAACACCCGGACGAACTCCTCGACCAGGTCCGCCTGCGCGAAGTGCAGCGCATACGTCCGGGCGAGCAACGGCAGGAGTCTGCGCTGATGCATCCGATAGTCGAGCAGCAGCGCCTCCTCGTCGCTGCCCGGTGCGCCGAACTGGCGCCGCTGGACCGCATACCGGATCGCGATCGCGAGGGCGACCTTGCTCGCATTGATCGCCGCGCCGCCGACCGACACCCGGCCCTGCACCAACGTGCCGAGCATGGTGAAGAACCGGCGGTCCGGATTCTCGATCGCGCTGCTGTAGTTGCCGGCTGCATCGACCTGGGCGTAGCGGTCGAGCAGCGCGTCGCGCGGCACCCGGACCTGGTCGAACACGATCCGCCCGTTGTCGACGCCGTTCAGCCCGAGCTTCGGCCCGCAGTCCGACAGCGTCACACCCGGCAACGCCGACCCGTCCGCCGCACGGATCGGCACCAGCAGGCAGTGCACACCGTGGCTCTCGCCGCCGACGACCAACTGCGCGAACACGGCCGCCATCCGCCCATGACGTGCCGCGTTGCCGATGTAGTCCTTGCGCGCCGCCGCGGTCGGCGTGTGCACGACGAACTCTCCCGCCGCCTCGTCGTACGTCGCCGTCGTGCCGAGGGCCTGCACGTTCGACCCGTGGCCGGTCTCGGTCATCGCGAAGCAGCCGAGCAGCCGCCCGCTGACCGCGTCCGCCAGGTAACGCTCGTGATGCCGCTCGGTCCCGAGATGCAGGATCGCGCCGGCGAACAGGCCGAACTGCACACCGGCCTTGACCATCAGCGACAGGTCACCGAAGGCCAGCGTCTCGAAGGCCGCGATGAACCCGCCCAGGTCCGCCTCGCCGCCGTACTCCTTCGGATAGCCCCGCGCGGGCAGGCCGTCCGCGGCCGACTCCAGCAACAGGTCCAGGATCCGGTCCCGATACTCGTCGCGGGGCAGCCGCACCGCCAGGTCACCGAAGTCGGCGTGCGCGGCCAGGCCGGCCCGCACGACGTCCCGCGCCGCCTTGTGCGGCCCGTCCAAGTAGTCCCGCATCGCCGATGTGCTCATGCCCTCTAACTTACGAGTTCTCGCCACTACTTTCCGTCACCGTTCTCTGACTGTGGAAAAGCTGGCATCAATCCGCATCTGCGGCGGTACGCTTTCTCTCGTGCCGAACTTGCGGATCAGCGAAGCGGCCGCGCTCCTGGGGGTCAGCGACGACACGGTTCGGCGCTGGATCGATCAGGGCCGGTTGCCGTCGAAACAGGAGAGCGGGCGGATGGCCGTCGACGGGCAGGCGCTCGCCGCGTTCGCCCAGGAGCTGGCCGACTCCCCCGAGCCGGGTCACACCGCCGCGGCCTCGGCGCGGAACCGGATGCGCGGCATCGTCACCCGGGTCCTCAAGGACGGCGTGATGGCCCAGGTCGAGATGCAGGCCGGGCCGTTCCGCGTCGTCTCGCTGATGAGCCGTGAGGCCGCGGACGAGCTCGGCCTGGAGCCCGGGGTGGTGGCCGTCGCCTCGATCAAGTCCACCCATGTCGTCGTCGAGATCCCGGAGGCCTGATGTTCCGCCGTGCCACGTTCGCCGCCCTCGCCGCGGTCGCCGTGCTCGCCGTCGCCGGCTGCGGGGACGACACCCCGGCGGCCTCGTCCGGCAGTTCGGGTGCGCCGACGCTGTCCGGTGAGGTCAACGTGTTCGCGGCGGCCTCGCTGACCGGGACGTTCACCCAGCTCGGCAAGGACTTCGAGGCCGCGCACCCCGGCGTGAAGGTGCACCTCAACTTCGCCGGCAGCTCGGCGCTCGCGAAGCAGATCAACGAGGGCGCGCCCGCGGACGTCTTCGCCTCGGCGGCGCCCAAGAACATGGACGACGTCAAGGACAAGGGCACGCCGACGACCTTCGTGAAGAACACGCTGGAGATCGCCGTGCCGAAGGGCAACCCGGGCAGGATCACCGGGATCAAGGACTTCGCGGACAAGGACAAGAAGATCGCGATCTGCGCCGCGCAGGTGCCGTGCGGCGCGGCCGCCGAGAAGGTGTTCAAGGCCGTCGGGATCACCGCCCAGCCCGACAGCCTCGAGCAGGACGTGAAGGCGGCACTCACCAAGGTCGGCCTCGGCGAGGTCGACGCGGCGCTCGTCTACAAGACCGACGTGCTGGCCGCCAAGGACAAGGTCGAGGGCATCGAGTTCCCGGAGTCGGCCAAGGCCGTCAACGAGTACCCCATCGCCACGCTGACCAAAGGCCCGAATCCTGATGGAGCCAAGGCGTTCGTCGACTACGTGCTGTCCGACAAGGGCAAGGCCGTGCTGACCGCGGCGGGCTTCGACGCGCCATGAGCCGTCGGGGCAGGAGTACGAGCGGGCGCGTCCCACTTGTGCTCCTGCTGCCTGCTCTGCTCGGGCTGGCGTTCCTGCTCGTCCCGTTGGTCGGACTGCTTGCCAAAGCCCCGTGGTCGACCTTGCCGGGCCGGCTGTTCAGTGCTGAGGTGTGGCAGGCGCTGAGGCTCTCGTTGGTGTGCGCCACTGCTGCTACTGCTGTGTGCTTGCTGCTGGGCGTCCCGCTTGCCTGGCTGCTCGCTCGCGGCGGCCTGCCCGGCCGGAGTCTGATCCGGGCGTTCGTGACGGTCCCGCTGGTACTGCCGCCGGTAGTCGGCGGTGTGGCGTTGCTGTTGGTGCTCGGGCGACGCGGTCTGATCGGTCAGCACCTCGACGCGTGGTTCGGCATCTCGCTGCCGTTCACGACCGCCGGCGTGATCGTCGCCGAGGCGTTCGTGGCCATGCCGTTCCTGGTCATCTCCGTCGAAGGCGCACTGCGTGCCGCGGACCCGCGCTACGAGGAGGCGGCCGCAACGCTCGGCGCGGGACGCTGGACGACGTTCCGGCGCGTGACGCTCCCTTCGATCGCACCAGGGATCGTCGCCGGGACAGTGCTCTGCTGGGCGCGCGCACTGGGCGAGTTCGGCGCCACGATCACGTTCGCGGGCAACTTCCCGGGCCGTACGACGACCATGCCACTGGCCGTCTACCTGGCGCTGGAGACGGATCCCGACGTGGCCGTCGTACTGAGTCTGGTGCTTCTGCTCGTGTCTGTCGTCGTACTGGCCTCTCTCCGCGAGCGCTGGATCGGTGGGCTCCGTTGACCCTGTACGCCGACCTGCGCGTGAGCCGTGGCTCCTTCGAGCTCGCACTGGACCTCACTGTCGAGCCGGGCGAGGTCGTCGCGCTTCTCGGGCCCAACGGCGCCGGCAAGACCACAGCGCTGCGTGCGATCGCCGGACTGCTCGCAGTGGACAGCGGGCGGATCGCGCTGGACGCCGCGGTCTGGGACGAGCCGCCGAGCACCTTTCGTACGCCGGACCGTCGGCCGATCGGCGTCGTGTTCCAGGACTACCTGCTCTTCAACCACCTGAGCTGCTTGGAGAACGTGGCCTTCGGTCTCCGCGCCCGCGGTGTCGAGATGAACCGTCCCGGGTTTGGTGCACCCTCGGTTATGTGTGGACGACCGGTCGGTCGTCTCGGGTTTGTGCATAGTAGTCGGCCTCGGCTTCGGCGG